>NZ_CP019626.1:2005000-2020000 GCF_001999205.1 Bacillus sp. 275 | reverse complement strand
TGTGGATTTATCTGTTGAACTGACAAAGACGTTAAAGCTTAACATTCCTGTCATCAGTGCGGGAATGGATACAGTAACAGAATCAGCTATGGCGATTGCGATGGCCAGACAGGGCGGCTTGGGCATTATCCATAAAAACATGTCCATCGAACAGCAGGCTGAACATGTTGACAAAGTCAAACGTTCTGAACGGGGCGTTATTACAAATCCCTTCTTTTTAACACCTGATCATCAAGTATTCGATGCGGAGCATTTGATGGGGAAATACAGAATTTCCGGTGTTCCGATCGTAGATAATAAAGACGATCAAAAGCTTGTCGGTATCATTACAAACCGTGACCTTCGCTTTATCTCTGATTATTCAATGAAAATCAGTGATGTCATGACAAAAGAAGAGCTGGTTACGGCTCCTGTGGGAACCACATTAGACGAAGCAGAAAAAATCTTACAGAAACATAAAATTGAAAAACTTCCGTTAGTGGATGACCAAAACAAATTAAAAGGTCTTATCACGATCAAAGATATTGAAAAGGTTATCGAATTCCCGAATTCATCTAAAGATGAACACGGACGCCTTATTGTCGGCGCTGCGGTAGGCGTGACAGGCGATACAATGACACGCGTCAGCAAGCTTGTTGAAGCGAATGTCGACGTTATCGTGGTTGATACGGCTCACGGACATTCCAGAGGCGTACTGAACACAGTCGCGAAAATCCGTGAAACATATCCTGAACTGAACATTATCGCAGGAAATGTTGCAACGGCTGAAGCGACAAAAGCTCTGATTGAAGCCGGAGCAAATATTGTCAAAGTGGGAATCGGACCTGGTTCTATCTGTACGACACGCGTCGTTGCAGGTGTAGGCGTACCGCAGATCACTGCCATTTATGATTGTGCCACTGAAGCGAGAAAACACGGCGCGACAATTATCGCAGACGGCGGTATTAAATTCTCCGGAGATATTACGAAAGCGTTGGCTTCAGGCGGACATGCCGTAATGCTCGGAAGCCTGCTTGCCGGTACTTCAGAAAGCCCGGGAGAGACTGAAATCTATCAAGGCAGAAGATTTAAAGTGTATCGCGGTATGGGTTCTGTCGCTGCCATGGAAAAAGGCAGTAAAGACCGATATTTCCAAGAAGAAAATAAGAAATTCGTCCCTGAAGGTATCGAAGGACGGACTCCGTACAAAGGTCCTGTAGAAGAAACAGTGTATCAGCTTGTCGGCGGTCTTCGTTCAGGGATGGGATATTGCGGTTCAAAAGACTTGCGCGCTTTAAGAGAAGAGGCTCAATTCATCCGTATGACAGGTGCCGGACTTCGCGAAAGTCATCCGCATGATGTCCAAATTACGAAAGAATCACCAAACTATACAATCTCATAATTGTTACAAATAAAAAACATTTGACAGGGTCGCTGACTCTGTCTATTTTTTTTATATCGAGTGTGATAAAATTTATACTGTTGTGTTTTGAATTTGAATATGTCCTTAACGGCTTAATTATAGATTTAAAATGAATGACGGAGGTCGTAAGATTGAACATCACGAAATGGAAACAGCTGTTGGTGTCATTAGTGGTACTGGCACTGGCCGCAACTTGCTTTGTTCCAATGTCTAAAGCGGAGGCAGCCGGCAATGACCCGATTGATGTCAACGCATCAGCTGCGATAATGATTGAGGCTTCATCGGGAAAAATTTTATACAGTAAAAATGCAGACAAAAGACTGCCGATTGCCAGCATGACAAAAATGATGACTGAATATCTGCTTCTGGAAGCCATTAAAGAAGGAAAAGTGAAATGGGATCAAACGTATACTCCTGATGATTATGTCTATGAAATTTCTCAAGACAACAGTTTATCAAACGTCCCCCTTCGAAAAGACGGCAAATACACGGTTAAAGAACTGTATCAGGCTATGGCGATTTACTCTGCCAATGGAGCCGCGATTGCAGTTGCCGAAATTCTTGCCGGAACTGAAACGAAATTTGTCGCTGAAATGAATGCGAAAGCCAAAGAATTAGGCATGACAAACTATGACTTTAAAAATGCCACAGGGCTTGTGAATGAAGACCTTCACGGCAAGCAGCCGCAAGGAGAAGGCGTTAAAGAAGAAAGTGAAGTTTCTGCTAAAGACATGGCGCTTCTTGCAGACCGCCTGATCACTGATTATCCGGAAGTTCTCAAAACAACAAGCATCGCTAAGACGAAATTCAGAGCCGGCACTGATGATGAAATGGACATGCCGAACTGGAACTTCATGTTAAAAGGTCTTGTTTCTGAATACCCTGGCGTTGACGGCTTAAAAACGGGTTCTACTGATTCTGCGGGATCTTGTTTTACAAGCACAGCACAGCGGAACGGAATGCGGGTCATCACCGTTGTATTAAACGCAAAAGGCAACCTGCATACCGGACGTTTTGATGAAACGAAAAAAATGCTCGATTACGCATTTAACGGCAATTTCTCAATGAAAGATCTTTACCCTGAAGGCTCTCAAGTAAAAGGGCACAAAACGATTGACGTTGAAAAAGGGAAAGACAAGCAAGTCGATATTGTTACTGACAAGGCGCTTTCTATTCCTGTGAAAAGCGGGGATGAAAAGAACTATAAAGCCGAAGTGACTTTAGATAAAAAAGAAATCACGGCTCCTGTGAAAAAGGGAACGAAAGTCGGAACGCTGACAGTTACATACAAAGGCAGTGACAAAGACTATGGCTTCCTCAAATCCAAAGAGTTCAGCGTGAATCTTGTTACGAAAAATGATGTAAATAAAGCAAACTGGTTTGTTCAGATGATGCGCGGCATCGGCGGATTCTTCTCCGGTATCTGGAACAGCGCCGTTGACACGGTAACAGGCTGGTTTTAAGAAATAAGAAAGAGCTCTGATGAAAGTTAGGGCTCTTTTGCTTAATATACTGAAAAAACCAAATTATTAGTAAAAAAATGATATCTATCTTATTCATCTCGCTGTAAAATAAGAATACCCATATGAAATATTGTATTTCTGGGATACAATAAGAGATAGAAATTATCTAACTATACATTGACTAGGGGGACCAAATAATGGCTCAAACAGGTACTGATCGTGTAAAACGCGGCATGGCGGAAATGCAAAAAGGCGGCGTCATCATGGACGTTGTAAATGCTGAACAAGCGAAGATTGCGGAAGAGGCGGGAGCTGTTGCCGTAATGGCGTTAGAACGCGTTCCGGCTGATATTCGCGCTGCCGGCGGTGTTGCCCGCATGGCTGATCCGACAATCGTTGAAGAAGTAATGAATGCTGTATCCATTCCCGTAATGGCAAAAGCGCGTATCGGACATATCGTTGAAGCGCGTGTCCTTGAAGCAATGGGAGTAGATTACATCGATGAAAGTGAAGTTCTGACTCCGGCTGACGAAGAATTTCATTTAAATAAAAACGAATATACAGTCCCGTTCGTATGCGGCTGCCGTGATCTCGGTGAAGCAACGCGCCGTATCGCCGAAGGAGCTTCCATGCTTCGTACAAAAGGCGAACCGGGAACAGGAAACATTGTGGAAGCTGTCCGCCATATGAGAAAAGTAAACGCGCAAGTGCGCAAAGTTGTTGCGATGAGCGATGATGAGCTGATGACTGAAGCTAAAAACCTCGGCGCTCCTTATGAACTGCTTCTTCAAATCAAGCGTGACGGCAAACTGCCTGTAGTGAACTTTGCTGCCGGCGGAGTAGCGACGCCTGCTGACGCGGCATTGATGATGCAGCTTGGCGCTGACGGCGTATTTGTCGGTTCAGGTATTTTCAAATCAGACAACCCTGCTAAATTCGCCAAAGCAATTGTTGAAGCAACGACTCATTACACAGACTACAAACTGATCGCTGAGCTTTCTAAAGAATTAGGCACAGCAATGAAAGGAATCGAAATCTCAAATCTATTGCCGGAACAGCGTATGCAAGAACGCGGCTGGTAAAACCATAGGAGAGCTGGAAGCATGTTAACAATTGGTGTACTTGGACTTCAAGGAGCAGTAAGAGAACATATTCGTTCAATTGAAGCATGTGGTTCAAAAGGTGTCGTCATTAAGCGTCCTGAACAGCTGAATGACATCGACGGTTTAATCCTGCCGGGCGGGGAAAGCACGACGATGCGGCGTTTAATGGATACGTATCATTTTATGGAGCCGCTTCGCGAGTTTGCCGCCCAAGGCAAGCCGATGTTCGGCACATGCGCCGGTCTGATTATTTTAGCCAAAGAGATAGCGGGAACGGATAACGCTCATTTAGGGCTGTTAAACGTTGTCGTCGAGCGTAACTCCTTTGGCCGTCAGGTCGACAGCTTTGAAGCTGATCTGATGATTAAAGGCCTTGATGAGCCTTTTACGGGTGTATTTATTCGCGCGCCGCATATTTTAGAAGCCGGAGAAGATGTTGAAGTGCTTTGTGAGCATAACGGACGCATCGTGGCTGCAAAGCAGGGGAATTTCCTCGGCTGCTCGTTCCATCCTGAACTGA
Organism: Bacillus sp. 275; assembly: GCF_001999205.1. Classification (NCBI taxonomy): domain Bacteria; kingdom Bacillati; phylum Bacillota; class Bacilli; order Caryophanales; family Bacillaceae; genus Bacillus; species Bacillus sp. 275. The sequence continues at coordinate 2,015,512 of NZ_CP019626.1, read as the reverse complement.
CAGATGATCACCGGGTGACAGAGCTGTTTGTGAAGATGGCGGAAAAGCATAAGCAGGAAACAGCTGTATAAAACAGTTGAAAACCGCTGATACTTATAGTACATTATAAACACAAATAAAGATCGAAAAGCGTTGACAGGAAGCAGTAGGAAGCCTCTCTTTCAAAGAGAGCCGATGGGTGGTGCGAATCGGTGAAAGATGCTGTCCGAATCCGTCCTTGAGCGAAATGCTGAAAACAAGTAGGCATTTACGGGAAAACCGTTATGTGTTAAAGCGGGAAGCAAGTGTGAGCTTGTTTTCAATCAGGGTGGCAACGCGAGAGCTCTCGTCCCTTTTAGGGGATGAGGGCTCTTTTTTATTTTCGATAAAAACAGATAGGAGTTGTTAGGCATGATTGATACGAAGGTGCTGAGAGCCAATTTTCAAGAGGTAAAAGCGAAGCTCATTCCAAAAGGCGAAGACTTATCTGACTTTGACAAGTTTGAAGAGCTGGACGAAAAGAGAAGAGAGCTTATCGGTAAAGTAGAAGAACTGAAGGGAAAACGCAATGAAGTATCTCAGCAGGTCGCCGTATTGAAACGGGAGAAAAAAGACGCTGATCATATTATTAAAGAGATGCGCGAAGTGGGCGAAGAAATTAAGAAGCTTGATGAAGAGCTTCGTACTGTCGAAACGACGCTCGAAACCATCCTTCTGTCTATTCCGAACATCCCGCACGATTCAGTGCCCGTCGGGGAAACGGAAGATGATAACATTGAAATCCGCAAGTGGGGAGAGGCGCCGGCATTTTCATATGAGCCGAAACCGCATTGGGATATCGCAGACCATTTAAACATTCTTGATTTCGAACGCGCTTCAAAAGTAACAGGCAGCCGGTTTGTGTTTTATAAAGGATTAGGCGCCCGCCTCGAACGCGCGCTCTACAACTTTATGCTGGATCTTCACGTTGATGAATATGATTACACGGAAGTTATTCCTCCTTATATGGTAAACCGTACGAGCATGACAGGTACGGGACAGCTTCCTAAATTTGAAGAGGATGCTTTTAAAATCAGAGAAGAGGATTATTTCTTAATTCCGACGGCGGAAGTGCCGATTACAAATATGCACCGCGATGAAATCTTATCTGGTGAGAACCTGCCGATCAATTATGCCGCATTCAGCGCTTGCTTCCGTTCAGAAGCGGGATCTGCCGGTCGTGATACACGCGGTTTGATCCGCCAGCATCAGTTCAACAAGGTTGAGCTTGTGAAATTCGTGAAGCCGGAAAATTCTTATGAGGAGCTTGAAAAACTGACGAATCAAGCTGAGCGGGTGCTTCAGCTGCTTGAACTGCCGTATCGTGTCATGAGCATGTGTACCGGTGATCTCGGCTTTACAGCCGCGAAAAAGTACGATATTGAGGTATGGATTCCAAGCCAAGACACATACCGTGAAATTTCTTCTTGCAGTAACTTTGAGGCCTTCCAGGCGAGACGCGCAAACATTCGATTCAGACGCGAAGCGAAAGGCAAGCCGGAGCATGTGCATACATTAAACGGTTCAGGGCTTGCAGTCGGCAGAACAGTAGCTGCCATCTTAGAAAACTACCAGCAGGAAGACGGAAGTGTCATCATTCCGAAAGTGCTTCGTCCTTATATGGGAAATAAAGAAGTCATCAAACCGTAAAAGGTGCGCCCTAGAGGCGCGCCTTTTTTGCTGCCCGGTATAGAGCGGCGGCATTCCGGGCTGTGCTTTCAAGGTTAAAACGGCCGGATGCTAAGGCGTCTTCAAGACTTACAGCGCCGGGCACGATAGAAAATACAGCTGTTATTCCTGCGCTGTAAACATGCTCGAAATTCTTGCCTAAGGAGCCCGCCAATGCGATAACGGGAATTTCTTGAGCGGCTGCGCGTTCGGCGATCCCGGCGGGGGTTTTGCCGAATATCGTTTGTCCGTCAATCTGGCCCTCTCCGGTAATGACAAGGTCAGCGCCTCTTATCTGATCTGAGAAGGACAGTGTATCTAATACAACGTCAATCCCGCTTTGAAGTTCTGCCTGTAAGAAAGCGATCAGTCCAGCGCCTAAACCTCCCGCGGCGCCCGCGCCTTTTACGGTATCCGCTTCGATATCGTGCTGACGTCTCAATACGTCAGCGAAATGGCGTAAGTTGCGATCCAATACAACTTTAGTCTTCTCGGACGCCCCTTTTTGCGGGCCGAAGACATATGACGCGCCGTTTTTACCGGTCAGAGGATTTTCGACATCACATGCGGCACGGATACGGATATGTTTCAGATCAGGAGAGAGACCGCTTATATCAATAGAAGCTAGGGTGTGCAGAGCGCCTCCGCCGTCAGGTATCTCCTGACCTTCCTCATTTAAGAAACGCACACCGAGCGCGCTCGCCATTCCTGTTCCGCCGTCATTGGTTGCGCTCCCGCCAAGCCCGATGATGATCTCACCCGCCCCGCGGGAAGCTGCATCTGCTATCAGTTCACCAGTTCCTCTTGTCGTTGTGTTCAACGGATCTCTGAGATGGCGGGGAACGAGATGAAGTCCCGATGCTTCCGCCATTTCAATGACTGCCGTGCGTCCGTCTCCCAGAAGTCCATATGCGGCGTTTACCGGCGTTCCCAGCGGACCGGTCACAGTTTTTTGGATGATGCTTCCGCCAGTGGCATCCGTCAAAGCCTGAACGGTTCCTTCTCCGCCGTCGGCCGCAGGTATCTTGATATATTCCGCGTCAGGGAAGATCGCTTTGAATCCTTTTTCTATGCTGTCAGCGGCTTCTTTTGATGTCATGCTTTCTTTGAAAGAATCCGGTGCAATGATGATTTTCATTATGTTCTCCACCTTTATGAGCAGGTATCTGTTTGAATCTATTCTTGATTTTTACTGTGTTTTCCTGCCCGTATGGCATACTGAGGTTGAATTGGACGCAAGACTTTTGTATGATAGTAAAGCTGACGGACAAGCCGTTTAAGAAATAAAATAAAAAAATGAAAAAGCGCTTGACTGAAATTTAGGTCATGTGGTATATTATTAAATGTCGATACGGAGGAATACCCAAGTCTGGCTGAAGGGATCGGTCTTGAAAACCGACAGGGGTGTCAAAGCCCGCGGGGGTTCGAATCCCTCTTCCTCCGCCATATTGATTTTAAACCTAATGAAACTCGAGCATATATTGGAGATTGTTTTGTCCGCTGCATGTGATGCAGCGGATTTTTTATATGCAAAAAAAGCGATTTTCTCTGTTCGGGGAAAATCGCTTTGTTATTTTTATTTATTTCTGTTTTCGTTGATCACGTGACTGATTTTTTCGATCAAAGATTCCAGTGACTGTTCATCAGCTTCAAGGTCATAATCTTCAATGCGTACTTTCAGCACAGGGCAGGCGTTAAAACCGCTGATCCAGTCTTCGTACCGTGTATACATCTCTTCCCAATAGGATCGGTTTGTCTGCAGCTCCATCTCGCGGCCCCGCTTTTCAATCCGGTTTATAATGTTTTCAAGGTCGCCTTCTAAATAGATCAAAACATCAGGATGCGGGAAGTACGGCGTCATGACCATCGCCTCAAATAGACTTGTGTATGTTGTGTAATCTGTCAGCGACATGGTTCCTTTATCGGCATGCATTTTTGCGAATATGCCTGTATCTTCATAAATCGAACGGTCCTGCACGAATCCGCCGCCTGATTCAAACATGTTTTTCTGCTCTTTGAACCGCTCAGCCAGAAAATAAATTTGCAAATGGAAGCTCCAGCGTTCAAAATCGTGATAAAACTTCTCTAAATAAGGGTTTTCATCCACTTCTTCGAGTGAGGTATGAAACCCGAGCCGTTTTGCTAAAGCTTTGGTCAAAGTCGATTTTCCGACTCCTACCGTTCCCGCTACTGTGATAATGGCGTTGTTTGGAATATGAATGTCTTTCATTTAATAAGCTCCTTTACCTGACGGGCAATTCTTTCATAGTCTGTCTTATTCAAAACAAAGTCTTCAGTATCACCGTCAATGGTCAGTACAGATATATCCGGATCTTCTTCCTGAAGCTGTCTGATGGCTGTGTCGTAATCTGCAATGAGACGTTCCAGATATTGATGCTCGATATTTTTCTCAAACGGGCGCCCGCGTTTTTCAATGCGTTGAAGCAATGTCGGCAGGCTTGCCTTTATGTATACAATGATATTCGGTTTCGGCAGGTCGTGAGTGAGCAGATGATAAATCTGCTTATATTTCTCAAGCTTTTGGCCGTGCAATGTACGCTCTGCGAAAATAACATTTTTATAAATATGATAATCGGACAAAACGGGCTGTCCTTGTTTTAAATAATCCCGATCGGTGTCTTCAAGCTGTTTATACCTGTGACATAGAAAAAACATTTCAAGCTGGAAACTCCACTCCTCGATATTGTCATAAAACTTATCGAGATAAGGGTTGTCTTCCACAATCTCATTAATCATAGGAAAACCGAGCTCTTCAGAAAGCATCGTAGCGAGTGTCGTTTTTCCTGCCCCGATAGGACCTTCTACCGCGATAAAAGGGGCTCTGTTCATTGAAAATCCTCCTTAATTCTGCAAACATCCGTCAGCTGCCGGCCTTTATATTGTATCACACTCTCAGAAAAGCCCATGAAAAAAGACGCTTCCAATTAACGAAACGTCTCTTTCACAATATGAAATTGATCGCTGAGCAAAAGCCAATTTTGCGGGAAAGAAAGGCCGAGTTTCCAATAGCTGATCCCTCTTAAATGCAGTTCTTTAATTAAATTGAATTTCGCTTGAATGGATCGTGCGTCTTCAAACCATACTTCATGCCGTCTCTGATTTTCATCCGTGTAACGAAAGAATGGAGCCTGGGCGGTTTCGTCATATTGAATGTCGACTTTATAGCGTGCTGCCAGAGCGATTGCCTGCTGAGGACTGACGGCTTTGGCTGTCGTTCCCTGTTTAAAAGGCAGTGTCCAATCGTAGCCGTACATGTTCTGGCCCATAACGATTTTTGAAGAAGGCATTTCCGTCAGCGCGTACTCAATGACATTTCTTACAGGGCCGATAGGTGATACGGCCTGAGCCGGGCCTCCGCTGTACCCCCACTCATATGTCATGATTACGACAAAATCGACGATTTCTCCATGTGCCCTATAGTCATGTGCTTCGTACCATTTGCCGGCCTGAGTCGCGCTCGTTTTCGGAGCAAGCGCCGTTGAAATCTTCCAGCCTTCCCGATGAAAAATCGTTCTCGCTTCACGTAAAAAACGATTGTAGGCTTCTCTGTCCTGTGGACGTAAATATTCGAAATCAAAGTGAATATCGCGAAAGCCGTACTTTTTAGCCGTGGAGACGATTTCCTGAAAGAGTTTTGTTTTCACTGTATTGTCATTCAAGATGAGCCGCCCGAGTTCATCGCTGAATGCGTCATTTTCAAGGTTGGTGATGATCATCATCAGGGTGGTGTTGTGCCTGTCACTGATGCTTTTTAAATTGGTCAGAGGCGGTTCCTTTAAAGTCCCGTTCCGCTGCACTTGAAAACTGAATGCGCCAAGGTATGTTAAATAAGGAGAGGCCTCCCTTGCCGCCTGCTGCAGATTAGCGCTTACGCTCGTTCCCCGCGGTTCTATATATGCGTTTGATTCGATATCGGGCTTATTCGCCTGCTGCGGAATGTAAAGGCGGGTTCCGGCTCTCAAAGTGGTGCCGGGCTGAATTCCGTTAACCCTCGCAAGCTCCGCGGCCGATATATGAAAACGGCCGGCGATTGCCGCAAGAGTATCACCTTGTTTCACTTCGTAATATTGACCCTCAATCGGGATGACAAGGGTTTGTCCGACAACCAATGTATTTGGATTAGGCAGTTTATTTGCTTCCGCAATGACATTTGCGGCAGTCCGGTAGCGCGCCGCAATAGCGGAAAGCGTGTCGCCCCGTTTCACTATATAGATCTGAATGAAAAACGCCTCCTTTCATATCCGCTATCAAATATATGAAAAAAGGAGGCTGATCATGTTTATTTTTCGGCGGTAATTTGTTTTTCCGTGGTTATTTCTGCGAAGAGAACATTCTCCATCATGGTCAAAGCGAAATCATTGTCTTCGTCGTTATTGGAAGCGGTGCAGTCTTTCGGAATGGCAATGCTGTATTCTCTCATATAGGCGTCGTTGGCCGTGAACAGCACACAAATGTTCCCGGCAATCCCCGTGATGATTAATCGGTTCACTTGTAATTCGGTCAGAAGGGTGTGAAGCGCCGTTTCGTAAAAAGCGGAATGCTTCGGTTTAATGAGAAAATAATCATCCGGCTGAGGCGAAATATCTTTTATAATGGGGGCGCTTCTGTTGTTGCTGCATTCCTCCCTGATGGCATCAATATCAGCCTTCCAGAGCCCGTAATGATCATTAATATAAATAATCGGCCAGTTGCTTTGTTTTGCATGCTTCTTTAATGATAAAATACGGGGGACAATTTGTTTGGTTTTTTCAGCAAGACGTTCGCCCATATCAAATTGAAAATTGTTGATCATATCGACAATCAGAAGGGCTGTGTTGTTAGGTTCAGACAATACCGGCAACTCCTTTCTGCTGGGGTATTCCTATTTTAACCTTTATGAGACATGAAAAAACTTAAGAAGAGAGCTCGAACCTATGAATGATGAATATTATATGAGAGAAGCCATAAAAGAAGCGAAGAAAGCCGAAGCGAAAGGTGAAGTGCCGATCGGAGCAGTTCTTGTTCTGCACGATGAGATCGTGGCGCGGGCGCATAACCTGCGGGAGACTGAACAGAGGTCGCTTGCCCACGCCGAAATGCTGGCGATAGACGAAGCGTGCTGTAAGCTGGGGACATGGAGACTTGAGGATGCCGTTCTTTATGTCACTTTGGAGCCGTGTCCGATGTGCGCGGGAGCCGTCGTGCTTTCGAGAGTCGATAAGGTCGTATTCGGCGCATTTGATCCCAAGGGGGGCTGTACAGGAACGCTGATGAACCTCTTGCAGGAAGAGCGGTTCAACCACCAAGCGGAAGTGGTGAGCGGCGTGCTCGGAGAAGAGTGCGGAGAAATGCTCAGCGCTTTTTTCAGAAAGCTGCGCCGGCAAAAGAAAGACATGAGGAAAAAGTTGTCTGAGTAGTACGGTTGCATTTTCTGCCTGAAGCAGATATACTTATGTGTGCATCATAAATGGTGCGCATATAAAAATTTGATATTTATTTTGCCGTGCTAAGCGGGGAGGTAGCGGTGCCCTGTACCCGCAATCCGCTCTAGCGGGGCCGAATCCCTTCTCGAGGTTCGTTTACTGTAAGGTCTGCCTTAAGTAAGTGGCGTTGACGTCTGGGTCCTGCGCAATGGGAATTCATGAACCATGTCAGGTCCGGAAGGAAGCAGCATTAAGTGAAACCTCTCATGTGCCGCAGGGTTGCCTGGGCTGAGCTAACTGCTTAAGTAACGCTTAGGGTAGCGAATCGACAGAAGGTGCACGGTAAATCAATCATCAAATTTCAGACTCACCTGTTTATGGCAGGTGAGTTTTTTCGTATATGAAAAACGGGTTTTGGCGTTAAAAGCACGTTCATGTATAATAAACATGATGAATAACAGAGGAGGGCGCATCCTGTGGGTTACCAAGCTTTATATCGAGTATTTAGGCCTCAGCAGTTTGAAGATGTGGTCGGACAGGAACACATTACGAAAACGCTGCAAAATGCCCTTTTGCAAAAGAAATTTTCTCATGCATATCTGTTTTCTGGACCGCGGGGAACGGGAAAAACCAGTGCAGCTAAAATATTTGCGAAAGCAGTCAACTGTGAGCACGCCCCCGTAGAAGAACCGTGCAATGAATGTGCGGCGTGCAAGGGGATCACAAACGGCTCTATATCAGATGTGATTGAAATAGATGCGGCGTCGAATAACGGCGTAGACGAAATCCGCGACATCCGTGACAAAGTAAAATTCGCCCCGTCGGCCGTCACCTACAAAGTATATATTATAGATGAGGTGCATATGCTCTCTATCGGCGCATTCAATGCGCTTCTGAAAACGCTGGAAGAACCGCCGGCACATTGCATTTTCATATTAGCTACGACTGAGCCTCATAAGATTCCTTTAACCATTATCTCCAGATGTCAGCGTTTTGACTTCAAACGGATTACATCCAAAGCAATTGTCGGACGAATGAAGACAATCGTCGATGCAGAGCAGCTGAAGGTGGAAGAAGGAGCCCTTGATATCATAGCGAGTGCTGCGGACGGAGGAATGAGGGACGCGCTGAGCCTGCTCGATCAAGCCGTATCATTCAGCGGCGAGAAGCTGTCGGTGGATGACGCATTGCTCATTACCGGAGCCGTTTCTCAGCACTATATTGGAAAACTGGCATCTGCTCTTCACCGCAAACAGGTTTCCGAGGCATTGGAAACACTGAATGAATTGCTCCAGCAGGGGAAAGATGCGGCCAAACTGATTGAAGATATGATTTTCTATTTCAGGGATATGCTCTTGTACCAGGCCGCTCCCGGTTTAGAAGGAGTCCTGGAGAAGGTGAAGGTCGATGAAACGTTTCGGAATCTGAGCGGTGACATACCGGCCCCCGCTTTATATGAGATGATTGATATCCTGAATAAAAGCCATCAGGAAATGAAGTGGACGAACCACCCAAGAATCTTTTTTGAAGTGGCTGTCGTGAAAATATGCCAGACGGCACAGCAATCCGCCGGAGACATCCCTGAGGTCGGCATGCTGATGAATAAGATTCAGCAGCTTGAGCAGGAAGTAGAAAGGCTGAAAACCTCCGGTGTGAAGGTTCAGATGGAAAGCGCTCCGAAAGAAGCTCCGCGTCCTCAAAAAGGCGGAAAAAGCCATTACAAAGCTCCGGTCGGAAGAATTCATGAGATATTGAAGGAAGCCACAAGACCTGAACTTGAACAGCTTAAAAGCAGCTGGGGCAAGCTGCTGGCACACCTGAAACAGCAGAATAAGGTGTCTCATGCGGCTCTGTTGAATGACAGTGAACCGGTGGCTGCTGCTCAAAAGGCATTTGTGCTTAAATTTAAATACGAAATCCATTGTAAAATGGTTGCAGAAGACAATAACGGAGTCCGTACGAATCTTGAACAGATTCTCGAATCAATGCTCGGGAAAAGAATGGATTTGATTGGCGTTCCGGAAGCACAATGGGGTAAAATAAGAGAAGAATTTTTAAATGATCACCAGCAGGAAAGTGAAGGATCAAACGAACCGGCTGAAGAAGATCCGCTGATTGCAGAGGCGAAAAAACTTGTCGGAGCGGATTTAATCGAAATAAAAGACTAATAAGATGAAAGAGAGTGATTGAATATGCGTGGCGGAATGGGAAACATGCAAAAAATGATGAAACAAATGCAAAAAATGCAAAAGGATATGGCGAAGGCTCAGGAGGAGCTTGCTGAAAAAGTGCTTGAAGGCACAGCAGGCGGCGGTATGGTGACTGTAAAAGTCAACGGCCAAAAAGAAGTTGTAGACATTGCCATTAAAGAAGAAGTCGTTGATCCGGAAGATATCGAAATGCTTCAGGACCTGGTTCTTGCTGCGACAAACGACGCCCTCAAAAAAGTGGATGACATGACGAATGAGACAATGGGACAATTTACAAAAGGAATGAACATACCGGGTTTATTCTAGGGGGATAAATAAACATGCAGTATCCTGAACCAATATCAAAGCTGATTGACAGCTTTATGAAATTGCCAGGGATCGGACCGAAAACAGCGGTTCGTCTGGCTTTTTTTGTTCTAGGTATGAAAGAAGACGTGGTATTAGATTTCGCGAAAGCATTAGTAAATGCGAAGCGCAACCTGACATATTGTTCGATTTGCGGACATATTACAGATCAGGACCCTTGTTATATATGTGAGGACACAAGAAGGGATAAGTCTGTTATTTGTGTCGTGCAGGACCCTAAGGATGTGATCGCAATGGAGAAAATGAAGGAATATAACGGCCAGTATCATGTTCTTCACGGCGCGATTTCACCAATGGACGGCATCGGCCCGGAGGATATTAAGATTCCGGAGCTGCTGAAACGTCTTCAGGATGATCAAGTGACAGAAGTTATTCTCGCAACCAACCCTAATATTGAAGGGGAAGCAACAGCGATGTATATATCAAGGCTGTTAAAGCCCTCAGGCATCAAGCTCTCCCGTATTGCCCACGGTCTGCCCGTCGGCGGTGATTTGGAATATGCTGATGAGGTCACTCTTTCAAAAGCTCTTGAAGGAAGACGTGAATTGTAAGGGAGGAAAAGGCAAGGCATGGGTTTTCTTCGCAGAAATACATTAAGAAAAGAGTTTGATGAGAAGCTGATAGAACAGCTCTTTAAACAAAAAGAAGAATGGAACAGACAGAAGAGTCTGGTCGAGAAAAGTCTCGAGCCCTCCGCTGAGGTATTGTTTGAGCTGAAAGTCGCTGAATCTAAGTACTTTTTTTATTTGAAAGAAGCAAAGCAGCGGAATTTGAAAATGAGCAGATGGAAGTAAGAGGTCTATTCTCCGGGATCTTCTCATAAGCTT
>NZ_CP019626.1:1942500-2000000 GCF_001999205.1 Bacillus sp. 275 | reverse complement strand
AGTCGGTCCCAAGGGTTGGGCTGTTCGCCCATTAAAGCGGTACGCGAGCTGGGTTCAGAACGTCGTGAGACAGTTCGGTCCCTATCCGTCGCGGGCGCAGGAAATTTGAGAGGAGCTGTCCTTAGTACGAGAGGACCGGGATGGACGCACCGCTGGTGTACCAGTTGTTCTGCCAAGGGCATCGCTGGGTAGCTATGTGCGGACGGGATAAGTGCTGAAAGCATCTAAGCATGAAGCCCCCCTCAAGATGAGATTTCCCATTCCGCAAGGAAGTAAGATCCCTGAAAGATGATCAGGTTGATAGGTCTGAGGTGGAAGTGTGGCGACACATGGAGCTGACAGATACTAATCGATCGAGGACTTAACCAATTTGAATGTATGCTTACTGTTATCTAGTTTTGAGAGAACACTCTCAATGGTTTGGTGGCGATAGCGAAGAGGTCACACCCGTTCCCATGCCGAACACGGAAGTTAAGCTCTTCAGCGCCGATGGTAGTCGGGGGTTTCCCCCTGTGAGAGTAGGACGCCGCCAAGCTATCATTACGGTAAAGGCAGCTCATCATGAGCTGCCTTTTTTGTTTTTGAATAAAAACAAAACAAACACCGAAATACGGAAACGCCCATATACTAATTGCAAACTTCAAAAAGGTCCAAATTGTGTATACAATCAACAGCTTAAGGGAAGGCTATTCATACGGAGGTGGGCAAAATGAATGAAACGTCCAGCCATGAAGAAACATGTATTGTGTGTGAAACCAAAAAAAGCAGGGGAATCCATATTTATACGAAATTTATATGTTTAGAGTGTGAGAAGAAAGTAGTTTCCACTCCGACCTCTGATCCGAATTATGAATTTTTCGTTCGTAAACTGAAAAGCCTTCATACACCGACATTATATTCTTAACCCTGAAAAGGGTCTTTTTTTTGCCTGAAATTAGAGGAGTTTTTACACTTTTTATAAAAGAACTGATACGATAAGAAGAGGAACTTGTTTAGACATGGAATGTAATAGATAATACTGATAAAAGTGAATAAATAGGAGTCGATCAAGTATGAAACCGTTTATTCAATATATGAAATGGACGCTTTGCGGCGGCACAGTTTTTGTATTAGCGGGGATAACCTTCTTTACGATAGGGCATCAGCCTTTTCTGTATTCGCTTTTATACGGGGCAGCCGGCGGAGCCGCAGTCAGTGCGGCCGGCTTGTGGAATGCGAAGCGTCTCTTTTTAAAAAAACACCGGCTGACAAGAAAAGAATATGCTTATATCAAGGAAAATCTTGAGGAAGCAAAGGGTAAAATCATCCGATTACGCAGGGCGCTTTTTCGCTCTAAAAGTATACAAATGCTGAAGCAGAATGCAGAGATACTGCGGATAACCCGGCGAATATATCTGCTCACAAAGCAAGAGCCGAAGCGTTTTTATCAGGCAGAGCGTTTCTATTATCAAACGCTTGATTCTGTTGTGGAACTGACGGAAAAGTATGCTCTGCTCTCATCACAGCCGCGAAAAAATAAAGATTTATCAATGTCTTTGAGTGATACGAGGGTGACTCTAGCAGAGCTTTCCAGAAGGCTGGAAGAGGATCTTCATGAACTGATGAAGGAGGACATCGACGACCTGCACTTTGAATTAGATGTGGCAAAGCATTCACTGAGAAAATAAGAAAGGAAGAAGGAAATGGCCAAAGACCGTTCCGACGACAGCATGGGCGCCCAAAATGACCAGACCCCTCTAAAGCTTGCAGATACGCTGCCGGAAGAAAAAAGAGAAGCGGCACTTCGGCTCGCTGAAAAACTGGACCCTGAGAACATGCAAAGCATTGTTCTGTTTGGTTCACAGGCGCAGGCGAATCTTCTGGAATTTTCCCACACGATGATAGAGCACGTGCAAAGAAAAGATGCAGGAGAGATGGGACAGATACTGGCTGATTTGATGCTGAAGCTTGACCAGGTAAACCCCGATGATCTGCAGATGAAGAACAAAGGATTTTTCGCCCGGCTGTTTAAAAGGGTGTCCGGTTCTGTACAGGAAGTGCTTTCGAAATATCAAAAGACAAGTGTGCAGATTGACCGTATCAGCAGAAGGCTGGAACATTCTAAAAATGTGCTGTTGAGTGACAATAAATTGTTAGATCAGCTGTACGCCCAAAATAAACAATACTTTTCTGATTTAACTATGTATATAGCAGCGGGGGAATTAAAATCAGATGAGCTGAAAACAAAGCTGATACCCGAAGCGGCAAGAAAAGCCGAATTACAAGAACACAATCAAATGGCCGCGCAGGAAGTGAATGATCTTCGCCAGTTTGCCGACCGTCTGGATAAGAGGGTGCATGATCTGCTGCTGAGCAGGCAGATTACGCTTCAGAGTGCGCCGCAAATCCGCCTGATTCAAAACACGAATCAGGCACTGGCAGAGAAAATTCAGTCCTCCATTGTTACGGCTATTCCTTTATGGAAGAATCAAGTCGCCATCGCGCTGACGCTTATGAGGCAGCGGAGTGCGGCAGATGTGCAGCAGAAGGCGGCGGATACGACAAATCAATTGCTGCTGAAAAACGCTGAACTTCTGAAAACAAGTACAGTCGAGACCGCGAAAGCCAATGAGCGCGGACTTGTTGAAGCGGAAACCCTCAAAAAAGTGCAGGAAAGCTTAGTCAGCACACTTGAAGAAATCATGTCTATTCAAGAAGAAGGCAGGATGAAACGCAGGCGTGCCGAGGAGGAGCTTGTTATCATGGAAGGCGATTTAAAAAAGAAGCTGCTTGATATGAGGTCCGGCCGGGATAACGGCTAGATGGCAAAAAGTCTTAGCTTTAAGTTGGCTCGCAGGCACGATATAATAAGAAAGACAGGCAAAGGATTTGTTTAAAAATGGACACACCTTTATATACAGCGCTGATGAAGCATGCGCACCAAAATACGTATTCTTTTCATGTTCCGGGACATCACAATGGAGATGTCTTTTTTGATGAAGCCAAATCTGTATATCAATCTCTTTTATCTATTGATATGACTGAGATCACGGGTCTTGATGACTTGCATCACCCGACGGGGGTCATTAAGGAAGCGCAGGATTTGGTGAGCAGATTTTACGGCTCTCAGGAAAGTTTCTTTCTTGTCAATGGAACGACCGCCGGCAATCTGGCGATGATTTTAGCTGTGTGTGAACCGGGTGAACCCATTCTGATCCAGCGTAATTGTCACAAGTCTGTTTTCCATGCGGTGGCATTGGCCGGAGCCAAGCCGGTTTATTTGGCGCCGGAAATCGATGAAAACATGCATGTGCCGGCACATGTATCCCTTTCAGTCATCGAAAAAGCGCTGGCGTCATATCCGAACGCGAAAGGACTTGTTCTGACCAATCCGACTTACTACGGACACGCCGCCGATTTGACCGCGGCAGTTAACAAAGCCCATTCATACGGCGTTCCTGTACTGGTGGATGAGGCACATGGGGCTCACTTTGTGTTAGGCCGGCCTTTCCCGCCTTCATCATTGGCTATGGGGGCAGACGCCGTTGTTCAATCGGCTCACAAAACGCTTCCGGCTATGACGATGGGGTCTTACTTTCATTTGAACAGCACCAGAATTGACAGAGATCGATTAACTTATTATGTAAGCAGTTTGCAAAGCAGCAGCCCGTCATACCCGATTATGGCATCTTTAGATACGGCGCGCGCTTATGTGCAGGATATTGCTGAAAAAGGGACACTTCCCGTTCATATGGAGCGCATTGAGAAAATCAAACGAAGGTTCGCATCAATTTCTTCTATTGAAATAATCGAGCCTTCTGGATATGGGCTGCGGGCGGACCCGTTAAAATTAAGTCTTCGGTCAAAGCTCGGACATTCCGGCTATTCATTACAACGGATTTTGGAGAGTGAAGGCATTGTTGCCGAGCTGGCTGACGAGTACCAAGTATTGCTCGTACTGCCGATAGGCGGCCGGCGGATGATAGAACAGGCAACCGTAAGAAACATACAGCAGAAACTGGAGAATACACCGCCCGATAAATTGCCGGATGCCGTGAATTGGACCTTTCCGTCCATTTCGACTCTTGAATATCCGCAAAATGAGATGCGGAAGTTTCCAAAAGAGCTTACGGATATAAATAAGGCGGCCGGGCGCTTGCATGCGGGGAACATTATTCCTTATCCCCCGGGAATTCCGCTGATCATGGACGGAGAACGGATAACAGAAGAGATCGTACAAAAGCTTTCCCGTTTAATCGGCATGGACGCGCATATTCAAGGCTTGTTAAACGGGGAACAATTACTTGTCTATATAGAAGAGGAGAAATCATGAGCGGTTTATTTATAACATTTGAAGGTCCTGAAGGTGCAGGAAAAACGACTGTGCTTCAGGAAATGAAAGAGATTCTGTCGGCAGAGGGGCTCCCGGTGACAGCGACAAGAGAACCGGGCGGCATCGACATTGCGGAACAGATCAGAGAAGTGATCTTAAATAAAAACAATACACTGATGGATGCAAAAACGGAGGCGCTGCTTTACGCTGCGGCGAGAAGACAGCATTTAGTCGAAAAGGTGCAGCCTGCATTGAAAGAAGGCCGCATTGTGCTGTGCGATCGTTTCATTGACAGTTCTCTGGCTTATCAAGGCTATGCGAGAGGGCTCGGGATTGATGAAGTTCTTTCTATCAACCAGTTTGCAATCGGCGATACGATGCCTGATGTTACCATCTATTTTTCTATTGAGCCGGAAGAAGGGTTGAAACGGATTACGTCGAATGATTCAAGAGAGAAGAATCGTCTCGATCTTGAGGCCCTGCACTTTCATACGAAAGTACGGGAAGGATACCAAAAGGTCATGCAGCGTTTTCCGGAAAGATTCCATACAATCGACGCATCGAAAAAGAAGGAACTCGTCATTCAGGACGCACTTCAAGTGATAAATGAAGCATTGAAAAAAATTCAGTTGTGACCTGTTTCTCATAAGTTGCTATAATGAATGTAACGATAATGTTCTTTCCAACCTAAAGGGGGCCTAGAGAATGAAACTAATAGTGGCAGTGGTGCAGGATCAGGACAGCAACAGGCTTTTGAAAGTATTAACCGACCACAACTTCAGGGTGACGAAGCTTGCGACAACAGGCGGATTCCTTAAATCAGGCAATACGACGTTTATGATCGGGGTGGAAGATATCCGTGTCGATAAAGCGCTCAGCCTCATTAAAGAGAATGGCTGTAAACGTGATCAGATGATTGCCCCGGTATCCCCGATGGGCGGGAATGCGGATTCCTACGTTCCATATCCCGTCGAAGTGGAAGTCGGCGGAGCGACGGTCTTTGTCCTCCCGGTCGATGAATTTCATCAATTTTAAGGATTTGACGACGTGAAAATAAATTCTGACTTACGTACATTTATTGAGAAAAAGCAGCAGCCTGCTTATAAAGCGGCAGAGCTTTCCGGAACATTTAAAAGTTCAATGGACAGCCAAAGCAGCAAGCTGAAATTTGATCAGCTGAGCAGGTTTTTAACGGATATAGAAACGTTCGGGAAAAGGCTGACGAAGTCGAGAAACTTCAAAGACTTAGCGAAATTCAAAGGATTGGTAAAACGTTTTGTAAAAGAGGCCGTAGACAGCGGATTATCGCATGAGACGGAGAAAAGCTTTGACCTGTACGGAAGCAGCCGGACTCTGGGGCTTGTGAAAGAAATAGATGAAAAACTGCTTCAGCTGACAGAAGAAATGTTAGATCAGGAAAAACCGGCAATTGATTTGCTGGATCGAATCGGAGAAATAAAAGGTTTATTGATTAACCTTTACACATAGAGAGTGATACAATGGCAATATCATGGAAGGAAATGACCGGGCAGCAGCCCAGAGTGATGCGGCTTTTGCATAACAGCATTGAAAAGAAAAGGCTTTCTCACGCATATCTGTTTGAAGGCAAAAAAGGAACGGGCAAATTGGATGCCGCACTGCTTCTCGCAAAAAGCTTTTTTTGTCTTGAAGGCGGGACTGAGCCTTGCGGGGAGTGCCGGAACTGTAAGCGTATTGAATCCGGAAACCATCCCGACCTCCATGTGGTTCAGCCCGACGGATTATCCATTAAAAAGGCTCAGATCCAATCGCTTCAGGAAGAGTTTTCTAAAACAGGACTGGAATCGCATAAAAAGCTGTACATTATATCCCATGCGGACCAAATGACGACAAATGCAGCAAACAGTCTGCTGAAATTTTTAGAGGAGCCGAGTCAAGATACCATCGCAATTCTTATTACTGAGCAGCTCCACCGAATACTGGATACCATCGTTTCGAGATGTCAGGTCCTTCCGTTCCAGCCGCTTCAGCCGAAAGCCATAGAAGAAAGACTGATTGAACAGGAAGTGAGCCCTCACATGGCCCGGCTCTTAGCAAATATGACAAATAATATTGCGGAAGCAGTCGAATTAAGTCGAAATGATGAGTTTGCAGAGTCCAGAGCGAAAGTGATAAAATTGTATGAAGTCTTACATCAGCGGAAAGGACATGCCTTTTTCTTCATTCAGGATCAGTGGGTGCCCTTTTTCAAAGAAAAAACCCATCAAGAAATGGGTCTTGATATGCTCTTATTGATATACCGTGATGTATTATCCATCCAAATTGGAAATGAAGATAAACTGATTTATCAAGACTTATTCCAATCAATAAAACAGCATGCGCTGCAATTTACACAACAAAGCGTTACGAACCAAATTCTCGCTGTTTTAGAAGCAAAAAAACGGCTTCATTCCAATGTGAATGTGCAGGGATTAATGGAGCACTTGGTGTTAACGTTGCAGGAGGGATAAGCTTGTACAACGTAATAGGCGTCCGCTTTAAAAAAGCGGGGAAAATTTATTATTTTGATCCGAACGGATTTGATATAGAACAAGACAGCTGCGTCATTGTTGAAACCGTAAGAGGTGTCGAATACGGGCAGGTTGTCATCGCAAATAAACAAGTGGACGAGCATGATGTTGTGCTTCCGCTTCGAAAGGTCATACGCGTTGCTGATGAACGCGATCTTCTCATTGTAGAAGAAAACAAACAGGAGGCCCTGTCCGCTTTTGAAGTCTGTCAGAAAAAAGTGGCTGACCACGGCTTAGATATGAAGCTGGTTGATGTTGAGTTTACATTTGACCGCAATAAAGTCATTTTTTACTTTACAGCAGACGGACGGGTTGATTTCAGGGAATTGGTCAAAGACTTGGCTTCTATCTTCAAAACGAGAATCGAATTGCGCCAAATCGGGGTGAGGGACGAGGCGAAAATGCTCGGCGGTATCGGACCATGCGGGAGAATGCTTTGCTGCTCCACGTTCCTCGGTGATTTTGAACCGGTGTCCATCAAAATGGCGAAGGATCAAAATTTATCGTTGAACCCAACGAAGATTTCCGGTCTGTGCGGCCGTTTGATGTGCTGTTTGAAGTACGAAAATGATGAGTATGAGACGGCAAAAGAACAGCTGCCGGATTTAGGCGAAATGATTACGACGGCAAACGGCCCCGCAAAGGTTGTCGGTCTTAATATTCTGGAACGGGTGCTTCAGGTGGAACTGAAGAATCGTGAAAAAGTGATAGAATATACTTGGGAAGAGCTCTTGGAAGAGGGCGTCGTATCCGCACAAACCACAGATTAACGAGGTGTGGAACCTTGGATAAAAAAGAGTTATTTGATACTGTCATAAACCTGGAGGAACAAATCGGTTCGCTGTACCGTCAGCTGGGTGACTTAAAGCAGCATATCGGCGAAATGATTGAAGAGAATCACCATCTTCAGCTTGAAAATAAGCATTTGCGTAAACGGCTTGATGATACGACAGAGCAAATTGAGAAATTCAAAGCCGACCAGAAAGAAACAAAAACACAGAAGGCAGAGCAGAGTGATATAGGAGAAGGGTACGACAATCTGGCCCGGCTGTATCAAGAAGGCTTTCATATTTGCAACGTCCATTATGGGAGCGTCCGCAAGGGAGATTGCCTTTTTTGTCTGTCCTTCTTAAATAAAAAATAAGGAAAAGGCTTCCGCTGATGTCGGAAGCCTTTTTCAAAGAGTGCCGAAAGGAATAAGATTATGGTTTCATTACGTGATGATGAAAGATTGGATTACTTATTAGCAGAGGATATGAAAATAGTACAGAGTCCGACGGTTTTCGCTTTTTCATTAGATGCCGTGCTGCTGTCTAAGTTTGCATACGTTCCGATTCAAAAGGGGAACATCGTTGATTTATGCACGGGGAACGGCATTGTGCCGCTTTTGCTCAGCACAAGGTCAAAAGCCGATATCACCGGGGTTGAAATTCAGGAACGCTTGTATGATATGGCGCTCCGAAGCGTGGAATACAACGGGCTGGGCGGTCAGATCAGTCTCATTCATGATGATCTGAAAAATATGCCGGAAAGACTCGGACATAATAAATATGATGTTGTCACCTGCAATCCCCCTTATTTTAAAACACCGAAAGAGGCGGAGCAGAACCTGAACGAGCATCTCAGAATCGCAAGGCACGAAATTCTTTGCACGCTTGAAGATGTGATTTCCGTCAGCAGCAAACTGCTGAAGCAAGGCGGAAAAGCGGCTCTCGTTCATCGGCCGGGGAGGCTTTTGGAAATCTTTGAATTAATGAAAGCGTACCGAATAGAACCGAAACGGGTTCAGTTTATTTATCCGAAACAAGGTAAAGAAGCGAATACCATTTTGGTTGAAGGAATTAAAGGCGGCCGCCCTGATCTCAAAATTCTTCCCCCGCTGTTCGTATACAATGAACAAAATGAATATACGAAAGAGATCCGCACGATTTTATATGGAGACAAATAGTCATTTCTTTTATGTGCTGCTGTGCAATGACAACAGTCTGTATGCCGGTTATACAAATGATCTGCAAAAACGGCTGAAAACCCACAATGAGGGAAAGGGCGCGAAGTACACAAGGGCGCGGCGGCCGGTTTCGTTATGCCATGCGGAATCATTTGAAACAAAACGGGAAGCGATGCAGGCGGAATACCGTTTTAAGCAGCTGACCCGAAAGAAAAAAGAGCAATATATAGAAGAAAAACGACGCAGCAAGGAGGCTGTATATGTTAAGACGCCAGATGAGTTTTAACGGAAAATCTGAAATGGGAACTCTGTACCTTGTTCCTACACCGATCGGCAATTTGGAGGACATGACCTTTCGTGCAGTAGAGACGCTGAAATCGGCCGATGTCATAGCTGCCGAAGATACGAGACAGACGAAAAAGCTGTGCCATGTTTATGATATAGAAACATCTCTCATCAGCTATCATGAACATAATAAAGAAAGCAGCGGCCATAAAATCATTGAATGGCTGAAAAGCGGAAAAAATGTGGCATTGGTCAGTGATGCCGGCATGCCGACAATTTCCGACCCGGGGGCTGAGATTGTGAGAGATTTCACCCAAATCGGCGGATATGTCGTCCCGCTTCCGGGTGCAAATGCGGCATTAACCGCGCTGACCGCATCAGGCATCACCCCGCAGCCGTTTTTCTTCTACGGATTTTTAAACAGACAGAAAAAAGAAAAGAAGAAAGAACTCGAAATCCTGAAAAAACGGCAGGAAACGATGATATTTTACGAAGCGCCGCACAGATTAAAAGAAACATTAACAGCAATGCATGACGTTTTGGGTAATCGAACCATCGCCGTCACGAGAGAATTAACGAAAAAGTACGAGGAATTCATCAGAGGAACCATCGCCGAGGTGATGGAATGGGCAAATGAAGATCAAATCCGCGGTGAGTTCTGTCTCGTTGTCGAAGGCAATCAAGGCGCTGAACCGGATGAAGAGGAAAAGCCTTGGTGGACGGAGCTTTCTGAGAAAGAGCATGTGGAGCATTACATAAACGAAGGAGCATCTTCCAAACAGGCCATAAAACAAACAGCGGTAGATCGGGGCGTTCCGAAACGCGAGATTTATGACGCTTATCACATTCAATCATAAAAAAAACCGTTCTTGTATCGTAACAAGAACGGTTTTTGTATGAAATAGCTTATTTTTGGTTTTGAAGCTGGTTTTGAATTTCAGAGATGATTTGCTCAGCGCCTTCTTTGCTGAGTACCAATTTGCCGCCGGCAAGTTTAAGGTTATCATCAGAAACTTCACCAGTTACTTGGCAAGTCATGTTTGGTTTATATTTTTTAAGGATGATTTTTTCATCATCAACATAAATTTCAAGAGCGTCTTTTTCTGCGATGCCCAGTGTACGGCGAAGTTCGATAGGGATAACGACGCGTCCAAGTTCATCAACTTTACGTACGATACCAGTAGATTTCATTAACAGTCTCCTCCCGAGAGATAATTATTTTGTAGTTTATATTTTTCTTCGTCATTATTCGACAAAATTCCTTACATTCCTAGCATAACAAGGTTTCCAATAATCGTCAATCTTTTTGTTTACTATTGATTGTAAGAATTAGTTCTTATAGTAAGTAAAGCCTTGGAAATCCTGAAATAACAGGCTTTTTGACTGCTTTTTCGAACCTATTATCCTACTGAAAATCCTTTTAAATCAAGACTTTCGAACCAAGATGTTTTATATTAGTAGATTATATACGACAAATTTCGACATGTTAAGACTTTTTTTAATTTCAATAAAAATTTTTAATTTTATTTACTCTTTTACGCGCAGTACGTATATATCCTTGATCTTAAAGGCTAAGATGGTATCATAGATAGAGGACAAATATCAATATTGTATATCAAATAAAACCGCTCTCGTCCTTTGGGCGTGAGCTTTTCGACATTCTGAATGGGAGGTTGCAACATGCCGCAAGACAATAATACTTTTTATATTACAACCCCGATATATTATCCGAGCGGAAAATTACATATCGGCCATGCTTATACTACCGTGGCCGGCGATGCGATGGCGCGTTACAAAAGATTAAAAGGATTTGACGTACGCTACTTAACCGGAACGGATGAGCACGGACAGAAAATCCAGCAGAAAGCGGAGGAAGAGAATATCACGCCTCAAGCTTATGTGGATCGCGCAGTTGCTGAAATCCAGAAACTATGGAAGCAGCTCGACATTTCTCACGATGATTTCATCCGGACGACGGAAAGCCGGCACAAAGAAATTATCGAGAAAGTGTTTCAAAAACTTCTTGATAATGGTGACATTTACCTGGATGAGTATGAGGGCTGGTACAGCATTCCTGATGAAACATTCTATACGGAAACACAGCTGGTGGATGTGGAACGAAATGAGAAGGGTGAGGTTGTCGGCGGAAAAAGCCCGGACAGCGGCCACCCGGTCGAATTAATCAAAGAGGAGTCATACTTCTTCCGCATGAGCAAATATGCAGACCGCCTGCTGAAGTTTTATGAGGAAAATCCTTCTTTCATCCAGCCTGAATCACGCAAAAATGAAATGATTAACAACTTCATTAAACCGGGGCTTGAAGACTTGGCCGTTTCCAGAACGACGTTCGACTGGGGCGTAAAAGTGCCGGGAAATTCGAAGCATGTCGTGTATGTATGGATTGACGCACTGTTCAACTATATTACAGCGCTCGGTTATGATACGGAAAATGATGAGCTTTACAAAAAGTACTGGCCGGCTGACGTCCACCTTGTCGGTAAAGAAATTGTCCGTTTTCATACCATTTACTGGCCGATTATGCTGATGGCGCTTGATCTCCCGCTGCCTAAGCAAGTCTTCGCGCATGGCTGGTTATTGATGAAAGACGGAAAAATGTCGAAATCAAAAGGAAATGTTGTTGATCCGGTAACGTTAATTGAACGCTACGGCTTGGATGAACTTCGCTATTACCTGCTTCGCGAAGTACCGTTCGGTTCAGACGGTGTCTTTACGCCGGAAGGTTTCGTAGAACGGATTAATTATGACTTGGCGAACGACTTAGGAAACCTTCTGAATCGTACAGTTGCAATGATCCAAAAATATTTTGACGGTGAGATTGGTTCATATGAAGGAAATGTGACCGATTTTGATTCAGAGCTTTCTTCTGTAGCCGGTGAAACGGTTAAAGCTTATGAAAAGGCAATGGAAAACATGGAGTTTTCAGTCGCTTTATCAACGCTATGGCAATTAATCAGCCGTACGAACAAATATATTGATGAAACTGCTCCGTGGGTGCTTGCTAAAGATCAGGAAAAAGAAAAAGAATTACGTTCCGTCATGTATCATTTAGCTGAATCTTTACGTATCTCAGCCGTATTGCTCCAGCCTTTCTTGACACAAACGCCTGAAAAAATATTTGCCCAGCTAGGAGTTGAGGATCAGTCCCTTAAAGCATGGGACAGCATTCAGACATTCGGTCAATTGAAGAACGCGAAAGTGAAAAAAGGGGAACCGCTTTTCCCTCGTCTTGAAGCTGAAGAGGAAGTAGCTTACATCAAGCAAAAAATGCAAGGAACTGCTCCTGCTAAAGAAGAAAAGGCGGAAGAGCCGCAAGAAGCAGAGCGTCTTCCTGAAATTACGTTTGATCAATTTATGGATACAGAACTTCGCGTCGCAGAAGTCTTGTCCGCAGAGCCGGTGAAAAAAGCAGATCGGCTGCTGAAATTGCAAATTGATCTGGGCTTTGAACAGCGCCAAGTTGTATCAGGTATCGCGAAGCATTACACACCGGATCAGCTTGTGGGAATGAAGATCATTTGTGTAACGAATCTAAAACCGGTAAAACTGAGAGGCGAGCTTTCTCAAGGAATGATACTGGCAGGAGAATCAGACGGCGTTCTCAAAGTTGTAGCTGTCGACCAGTCATTACCGAAAGGCACTCGAATTAAATAAATAGATGCAAAAGGTGTTTCACGTGTAACATTCCGTCGAACACCTTTTGTTTTTCAACAAGAAAGGAGTTTTTATGATGCTTTTTGATACACATGCGCACTTAAATGCCGAGCAATTTGACACAGACTTAGAGGAAGTCATTGCGCGTGCAAAGGCTGAAAAGGTTGAACGGATCGTCGTTGTCGGATTCGACAAACCCACTATCACGCGTGCGATGGAGCTGATTGAGGAATATGACTTTATATACGCTGCGATCGGCTGGCATCCGGTAGACGCAATTGACATGACAGAGGAAGATTTATCATGGATTAAGGAACTGTCCTCTCACGAAAAAGTCGTGGCAATCGGAGAGATGGGCCTTGATTACCACTGGGATAAATCACCAAAAGACGTTCAGAAAGAAGTATTCCGGAAACAAATCGCTCTTGCCAAAGAAGTGAACCTTCCAATTATCATTCATAATCGTGATGCAACGGAAGATGTTGTCACGATTTTGAAAGAAGAGGGGGCGGAAGAAGTCGGCGGCATTATGCACTGCTTTACGGGGAGCGCGGAGGTTGCGCGGCAGTGTATGGATATGAATTTTTATATTTCATTCGGCGGACCGGTTACCTTCAAAAATGCGAAGAAACCAAAAGAAGTAGCAAAGGAAATTCCGAATGACCGTTTGCTGATTGAAACGGACTGTCCTTTCCTGACACCGCATCCTTTCCGCGGTAAACGAAATGAGCCAAGCTACGTAAAATATGTTGCTGAACAGCTCGCTGAATTAAAAGGGCTGACATATGAAGAAATTGCCTCAATTACAACCGAAAACGCAAAAAGACTTTTCCGCATGAACTGACAGAATGCGCTGTCGTAACGTGTAAAGGCTTGTCCGATTCAGTGGATATGTAAAACGGTTCTACAAGCTTCCTTCTCCTCATAAGATAGGTTGTCGATATGTCTCTCTTCCTTTTTTTGCTTTGTTTTTGCATAATGAGGGATACGCTGAAGGTTTTTCATCTTCGAGATGGGAGGGTTGACAGCATTTTAGATACTCTATATAATCTCTCCGAGGAGAAGGAGGCGTTTTTCATCACACAAAAAATGAAAAAACTGTTTTCCGTAAAGCTTGGTAAAAGCAAGGTTATTCTTATTGCAGCTATTATTCTGCTGGGCGGAACCGGGACTGCATACGGGGCACATGAGCTCTCAAAACAATCAGTTTCTGTTTCTATCAACGGCAAGAAAAAGCAAATACGCACTCATGCAAAAACGGTTGGGGAACTTCTGGAAGATTTACATATAGAGACGAGAAATGAAGACCGGATTACCCCGTCTAAGCAGACAGCATTGGCAGACAACATGAATGTCGTGTATGAAGCTGCAAAGCAGATCCGTGTGACAAGAGGCGGAGAAGAAAAGACTTTATGGTCAACGGCAAAAACAGTCGGCGCATTTCTGAACGAACAGCATACACCTGTGAATCAGCACGATAAAATAGATCCAGCAGCAGATACGAAAGTGACAAACGGCATGAAAGTCACGGTCGACCCGGCTTTTCAGGTCACTGTAAATGATGCGGGAAAGAAAAAGAAAATATGGACGACTTCGACTACGGTCGCTGACTTTTTAACGCAGCATAAGATGGACATGAAAGACGAAGATAAAGTAAAACCGGCATTACACGAAAAGCTCACAAAAAATCAGGCCGGCATACAAATCACTCGTATCGAAAAAGTCACCGATGTAGTTGAGGAAAAAATAGCGTATCAAGTGAAAGAAAAAGAAGATGCGTCTCTCGACAGCGGGAAAGAAAAGATCGTTCAAAAAGGAAAAGAAGGCAAACTTAAAAAGCATTTTCATGTTGTCAAAGAAAATGGAAAAGAAGTTTCAAGAAAGCTTGTTAAAGAAGAAACATCTGAAAAAAGCAAAGATCAGATCATTGCGGTCGGCACAAAGCGGCACAGTCCCAAGATTGAGCAGCTCAGTGCACCTGTGAAGGCATCTTCGGGCGAAACCGGATCTTCCGGTAAAGTGATTACCGTGTCTTCCACGGCTTATACCGCAAGCTGCAGCGGCTGTTCCGGCCATACGGCTACAGGCGTTAACCTGACAAGCAATCCGAATGCTAAAGTCATTGCGGTAGACCCAAGCGTCATTCCGCTCGGCACAAGAGTCCACGTAGACGGATACGGGGATGCCGTGGCCGCTGATACAGGCTCAGCCATTAAAGGAAGACGGATTGATGTCTTTTTCCCTGAAAAATCTTCAGCTTACCGCTGGGGAAAGAAACAGGTCAAAATAAAAATCTTAAATTAATTCCGATTCACTCAGAGGGTTTTGCGCCCTCTGTTTTTTTCGTTATAATAGGTAAAGTGTATTTTCAGTATATTAGACGTGACATGTAAGCAAAGGTTTCGTTTTGGATATAAAAAGTTTTTTTGGAGGAAGTAATGAAAATTAAAGAAATTATTGTAGTCGAGGGACGCGATGACACTGCGCGCATAAAACTTGCCGTTGATGCGGATACGATCGAGACAAACGGTTCCGCAATCGGAGACGAAGTCATCAGACAGATTCGGCTGGCGCAGGAAACGAGAGGGGTCATCGTACTGACGGACCCGGATTTTCCGGGGGAAAAGATCCGGAAAACCATTTCTGAAGCAGTACCCGGCTGTAAACACGCATTTCTGCCCAAACATCTTGCCAAACCGAAAAACAAGCGCGGCATTGGCGTTGAGCACGCATCCATTGAAAGCATCAGAGCATGTCTGGAAAATGTACATGAAGAGATGGAGGCAAAGCCGAGTGAGATTTCAGCTGAAGATGTCATACAGGCCGGTCTGATCGGCGGACCGGCTGCCAAAAGACGCCGCGAACGATTGGGCGACTTGCTGAAGATCGGCTATACAAACGGCAAGCAGCTTCAAAAACGGCTGCAAATGTTTCAAATCAAAAGAAGTGATTTTATTGATGCGCTCGATGCTATGAGGCAGGAGGAACAGGATGAACAATAAAGATATCGCGACACCTATCAGAACGAAGGAAATTCTGAAAAAGTACGGTTTTTCTTTTAAAAAGAGTCTGGGACAGAATTTCTTAATTGATACAAATATATTGGACAGAATTGTGGACCATGCGGAAATTACGGATCGGACCGGAGTCATTGAAATCGGGCCCGGAATCGGCGCGCTGACAGAGCAGCTTGCCAAACGGGCGAAAAAGGTCGTCGCGTTTGAAATTGATCAGCGCCTGCTGCCCATTCTCAATGATACGCTGTCTCCGTATGACAATGTAACGATCATTCATCAAGATGTGCTGAAAGCAGACGTCAAATCCGTCATTGAAGAGCATTTTCAGGATTGTGATGAAATTATGGTGACGGCGAATCTCCCATATTATGTGACGACGCCGATCATCATGAAGCTCTTGGAAGAACATCTTCCGTTAAAAGGGATTGTCGTGATGCTGCAAAAAGAGGTCGCTGAGCGGATGGCCGCTGATCCTTCGTCTAAGGAGTACGGATCGCTTTCCATTGCGGTTCAGTTCTATACGGAGGCCAAAACCGTCATGACAGTCCCGAAAACGGTGTTTGTGCCTCAGCCTAATGTCGATTCTGCCGTCATCCGTCTCTTGCTTCGTGACGGCCCGGCGGTTGACGTCGATAATGAACCGTTTTTCTTCCAGCTGATTAAAGCAAGCTTCGCACAGCGCCGGAAAACCTTGCTTAACAACCTTGTGAACAATCTTCCGGGCGGAAAAGAGAAAAAAGCTCAAATTGAAGAAGTTCTTCAAGAAACGAATATTGACGGAAAGCGGCGCGGTGAATCCCTGTCCATAGAAGAATTCGCGCTCCTGTCCAACGGATTGCATAAAGCCCTTTTCTAAGAGGGCTTTTTGTTTTGCGTCACCACTTGGACTGCCGCTACATAGGCTAGAGGAGAACCTTATTCATTCAACTGCAAGAAAAGCTTGAAACATCAAGCGCCGCAGCGGAAAGAGGTGTATTTGCCAAGACTTCTTTCATGATGAGGCTTAGTCTATTTGTGGAGTGGGTAACGTGCAATTTCAAATAGGAGATATGGTAGCCAGGAAATCCTATCAAATGGATGTTTTATTTCGCATTATCGGTATAGAGCAAACAAGCAACGGAAATTCAATTGCCATCCTGCATGGTGACGAAGTCAGATTGATTGCGGATGCTGATTTTTCTGATTTGGAGCCTGTCAGAAAAGACGAACAGGCCATGAGAAAGAAAAGAGATGAAAGCAGGATGAATGAATCTCTCGAGCTGCTCCGCCAGGATTATAAGCTGCTTCGGGAAAAACAGGAATATTATGCGACAAATCAATATCAGCATCAGGAGCACTACTTTCATATGCCCGGAAAGGTATTGCATCTGGACGGCGATGAGGCCTATTTGAAAAAGTGCCTGAACTTTTATGAAAAAATCGGTGTGCCGGTATACGGAATTCATTGCCATGAGAAAAAAATGCCGGCATCAATTGACGAGCTGCTTGATAAATACAGGCCGGATATTTTAGTCATCACCGGCCATGATGCATATTCCAAGCATAAGGGAGGCGTGAACGATTTAAGCGCCTACAGGCATTCCAAACACTTTGTCGAAACCGTTCAAAGAGCGAGGCGTAAAGTCCCTCATTTGGATCAGCTGGTCATATTCGCGGGGGCCTGCCAATCTCATTTCGAGTCTTTAATCAGAGCGGGCGCGAATTTTGCAAGTTCGCCGTCACGCGTCAATATCCACGCGCTTGACCCGGTATATATTGTCGCGAAAATCAGCTTCACTCCGTTTATGGAGCGGATCAATGTATGGGATGTCCTGAGAAATACGCTGACGAGAGAGAAAGGGCTGGGAGGAATTGAAACGAAGGGTGTGCTGCGTGTCGGTATGCCGTATAAATCAAATGGATGAGTGATAAAACCCGCATATATTTCGCTATGCGGGTTAATTATTTTACATATTGATACATAAATTTCCGGAACTTGTGAAAAATAACGCAGAAATCAATAGAATTTTGTCAAAATAATTTTGTTGACAATGACTTATTAACGTTGATATAATTTAAATTTTATTTGACAAAATTGGGCTCTTGTTGTACAATAAATGTAGTGAGGTGGATGCAATGGCGAAGACGTTGTCCGATATAAAAAGATCGCTTGATGGGAATTTAGGTAAACGGCTTACGTTAAAAGCAAACGGCGGCCGCCGAAAAACGATTGAGCGTTCGGGCATTTTAGCTGAGACGTACCCTTCTGTTTTTGTGATACAACTAGATCAAGACGAGAATTCGTTTGAAAGAGTTTCATACAGTTATGCTGATATTCTGACTGAGACTGTTGAATTGACATTCAATGACGATGCGGCAAGCTCAGTAGCATTTTAATGGGCAGTGAACCTTTTGTTTACTGCTTTTTGTTTTGCCTTCTAAAGCTCTTCTAATTATTCCCTCGAAAGTTTCAGCCGATTAAACGGAAGCTATAAGTGTCACATGTTTTATCGTGGCGTGCACGAATGGTGATCAATTCTATAAAAGGGGTTGTTTCGTTTGGGCAGACGTCGTGGAGTTATGTCAGATGAGTTCAAATATGAGCTGGCGAAGGACCTTGGTTTTTACGATACGGTGAAAAACGAGGGCTGGGGAGGCATTCGGGCGCGCGACGCCGGGAATATGGTAAAACGCGCGATTGAGATTGCCGAACAGCAGATGGCGGCTCAGAACCAAAATAACCGATAATGCAGTGGCCCGGGGGACAATCCGTTCCCCGGTTTTTTCTATCGGCATTCAAAACCGGCGTCAATTTCGGATAAGTACCTCCGGGTCTCCAAATGTGATACAATGTTCATACTTATGTTTAGATGGAGAAGTAGGTGAAAGCTATGCGTATTTTAGAAAAAGCGCCGGCCAAAATCAATCTGTCCCTCGATGTGACGAGTAAACGCCCGGATGGTTATCACGAAGTGGAGATGATCATGACGACAATTGATTTGGCAGATCGGATTGAACTGACAGAACTGCCCGAAAACGTTATCAGAGTGGCGTCGCATAATCGCTTTGTTCCGGATGATCAAAGGAATCTGGCTTATCAGGCAGCCAAACTGCTTAAAGAACGGTTTCAAGTCAAAAAAGGCGTTTCCATTATGATTACAAAAGTGATCCCTGTAGCGGCAGGGCTTGCCGGCGGAAGCAGCGATGCGGCAGCCACGCTCAGAGGGCTGAACAGGCTTTGGGATTTAAAGCTTTCTGTCGAAGAGCTTGCGGAGCTTGGGGCTGAAATCGGTTCAGACGTGTCCTTCTGTGTATACGGGGGCACTGCTCTGGCAACCGGACGCGGTGAGAAGATCAGGCACATCAGTGCTCCGCCTCATTGCTGGGTCGTGCTCGCCAAACCGACGATCGGGGTATCGACTGCCGAAGTGTACCGCCGGCTGAACTTACAGCAGGTTCGGCATCCTGATGTGCAGGCGATGATTGACGCGATTGAAGAAAAAAGCTTCCAAAAGCTATGCGGACAATTAGGAAACGTATTGGAGTCGGTTACGCTCAGCCTCCATCCCGAGGTGGCGATGATTAAAAATCAAATGAAACGCTTCGGCGCTGATGCGGTGTTAATGAGCGGAAGCGGACCGACTGTATTCGGTTTGGTTCAATACGAATCGAAGGTGCAGCGGATTTATAACGGGTTAAGAGGTTTCTGTGATCAAGTGTACGCGGTGCGGATGATCGGCGAACAGAATGCTCTTGATTAAATCCGTATGTTAAGTTATATTATTTTTAAATTATTCGGATTTTGGGGGTAAGTTCATGAAGTTTCGTCGCAGCGGCAGATTGGTGGACTTAACAAATTATTTGTTAACCCATCCGCATGAATTAATACCGTTAACGTTTTTCTCAGAACGGTATCAATCAGCAAAGTCATCAATCAGTGAAGATTTAACGATTATTAAACAGACCTTTGAACAGCAAGGCATTGGGACGCTGCTTACAGTGCCGGGAGCTGCCGGAGGCGTCAAATACATTCCGAAAGTGAAACAGGCTGAAGCAGAAGCGTTTATACAGGAGCTGGGACAGTCTTTAGTAAATCCTGAGCGTATCCTTCCGGGCGGTTATGTATATTTAACGGATATCTTAGGAAAACCATCTGTCCTCTCTCATGTAGGCAGGCTTTTTGCTTCCGTTTTTGCGGAGCGGGAGATTGATGTGGTGATGACCGTTGCGACAAAAGGAATCCCTCTTGCTTACGCAGCGGCCAGTTATCTGAACGTTCCGGTTGTCATCGTGCGAAAAGACAATAAGGTGACGGAAGGCTCCACGGTGAGCATCAATTATGTATCAGGGTCGTCTAACCGCATTCAAACGATGTCGCTTGCGAAAAGAAGTTTGGCTACGGGTTCGAACGTTTTAATTATTGACGATTTTATGAAAGCCGGCGGCACCATTAACGGCATGATCAGCCTGCTTGATGAGTTTAATGCAAACGTTGCGGGAATAGGCGTCTTGGTTGAAGCCGAGGGAGTGAATGAACGGCTTGTCGATGAATACATGTCACTGCTCACGCTTTCAACCATCAATATGAAAGACAAAACGATTGAGATTCAAAACGGCAATTTTCTGCGATTTTTTAAAGAACAGCATTTAAAGAATGGGGAGACAGAAAAATGACAAAAGCAATCCATACAAAACACGCGCCGGCAGCGATCGGGCCATATTCACAGGGAATCATCGTAAACAACATGTTTTACAGCTCAGGCCAGATTCCTCTTACTGCTGAAGGAGAAATGGTAAACGGTGATATCACAGAGCAAACGCATCAGGTGTTCAGCAATTTAAAAGCTGTGCTGAAAGAAGCGGGCGCTTCTCTCGAGACGGTTGTCAAAGCAACGGTGTTTATTGCTGATATGGAGCAGTTTGCGGAAGTGAATGAAGTGTACGGACAATACTTTGATGTACATAAGCCGGCAAGGTCTTGTGTGGAAGTGGCGAGACTGCCGAAAGACGCTCTCGTGGAAATTGAAGTCATTGCGCTGGTGAAATCTTAAATCTCAGAAAAGTGGTTCCGGTATCCGGGATCACTTTTTTTATGCAGTATATGATCCCCAAATATGGTTTATCACCTAATTGTGTATGTATATCCTATATTTTCAAAAAAACTTTTTGAAACGTGCAGGAATTTAAAAAGAATCGTGGAATTGTTAGACTAATGCTTTTATATAGGGAAAAGGTGGTGAACTACTGTGGAAGTTACTGACGTAAGATTACGCCGCGTGAATACCGATGGTCGCATGAGAGCGATTGCATCCATCACGCTGGATCACGAATTTGTCGTACATGATATTCGTGTGATTGATGGAAACAATGGTCTTTTCGTTGCGATGCCGAGTAAACGCACCCCTGATGGAGAATTCCGCGATATTGCTCATCCTATTAATTCCAGCACGCGGGGCAAGATCCAGGATGCTGTTTTAAATGAGTATCATCGTTTGGGTGATTCTGAAGCATTAGAATATGAAGAAGCCGGGGCTTCTTAAACATAACAAAATGTAAGGACTGCTGATAAAGGCTGACACAAGGCCTTTTCCGGCAGTCCTTTTTTAAATCTGATTTTTCAGTAATAAAGCGATTACATAGAAAATTCTTGCACTTTTTGATGTCTTCTTGAAATCAACAGCTATTTAGGATATATTTTTCTATGGATAAAAGGGATATTGGAGGCCATTAAATGGATAAGCGGTTTGCAGTGATTTTAGCTGCCGGAAAAGGAACGAGAATGAAATCGAAGCTTTACAAGGTCCTTCATCCGGTATGCGGAAAGCCTATGGTAGAGCACGTCGCAGACGAAGCTCTGAAATTATCTTTAGCGAAGCTTGTCACCATCGTAGGACACGGCGCCGAAGATGTGAAGAAGCAGCTCGGACAGAAAAGCGATTACGCTCTCCAAGCAGAACAGCTCGGTACGGCTCATGCGGTCAAACAGGCAAAACCATTTCTTCACGGAGAAAAGGGTGTCACGATCGTTATTTGCGGCGATACACCGCTTCTGACAGCGGAGACGATGGAAGCCATGCTGAATGAACATACAGACAAAGGTGCAAAAGCCACGGTGTTAACGGCCGTTGCCGACGATCCCGCCGGATACGGAAGAATCATCCGCAGTGAAGACGGCGCCGTTCAAAAAATCGTGGAGCACAAGGATGCTTCGGAGCAAGAACGTCTTGTGAAAGAAATTAACACGGGAACGTACTGTTTTGATAACGAGGCTCTTTTTCGTGTCATCGAACAGGTTTCGAATGAAAATGCCCAAGGCGAGTATTATCTGCCGGATGTGATC
The DNA here is from genome assembly GCF_001999205.1 of Bacillus sp. 275. NCBI lineage: Bacteria > Bacillati > Bacillota > Bacilli > Caryophanales > Bacillaceae > Bacillus > Bacillus sp. 275. Next base: position 1,977,898 of record NZ_CP019626.1, on the reverse strand, counting down.
GAAATCCTCAAAGACGAAGGCGAAACTGTTGCCGCTTACCAGACTGGTAACTTCCAAGAGACGCTCGGAGTGAATGATAGAGTCGCTCTTTCTCAGGCTGAAATGTATATGAAAGAGCGTATTAACAAACGGCATATGCAGAACGGAGTCACTTTAATCGATCCGATGAATACGTACATCTCACCTGACGCACGTATCGGACAAGATACAGTTATTTATCCCGGAACTGTGTTAAAGGGACAAGCTGAAATCGGCGATGAATGTGTCATCGGCCCCCACACTGAGATAGAGGACAGCTCAATCGGCAGCCGCACTGTGATTAAACAATCCGTTGTCAATCGCAGCAAAGTTGGGAATGATGTAAATATCGGTCCTTTTGCTCACATCAGACCCGATTCCGCAATCGGCAATGAAGTGAAGATCGGAAACTTTGTTGAAATCAAGAAAACACAATTCGGCGACCGAAGCAAAGCATCTCATTTAAGCTATATCGGTGATGCCGAAGTGGGCACGGATGTGAATCTGGGCTGCGGCTCCATCACGGTCAATTATGATGGGAAGAAAAAGTATTTAACCAAAATTGAAGACGGCGCCTTTATTGGCTGCAACTCCAATCTGGTCGCTCCTGTTACAGTGGGAGAAGGCGCGTACGTCGCTGCGGGTTCAACCGTAACTGAAGATGTGCCGGGCGAAGCGCTTGCCATTGCCAGAGCAAGACAAGTAAATAAAGAAGATTATGTGAAAAACATTCATAAAAAATAATCCTAAAATCGGAGGTTTACCATGTCTAACGAATACGGAGATAAGAATTTAAAGATTTTTTCTTTGAATTCAAATCCAGAACTTGCAAAAGAAATCGCGGATAATGTAGGGGTTCAATTAGGAAAGTGCTCTGTTACAAGATTCAGTGACGGAGAGGTCCAGATCAACATAGAAGAAAGTATTCGCGGCTGTGATTGCTATATCATTCAGTCTACAAGTGCGCCGGTCAACGAGCACATCATGGAATTGCTGATTATGGTTGACGCTTTAAAGCGCGCTTCCGCGAAAACAATCAACATTGTCATTCCGTACTACGGTTATGCGCGCCAGGACAGAAAAGCAAGATCACGTGAACCGATTACGGCAAAACTTTTTGCAAACCTGCTTGAAACAGCGGGTGCGACACGCGTGATCGCGCTTGATTTACACGCGCCGCAAATTCAAGGTTTCTTTGATATTCCGATTGACCACTTAATGGGTGTTCCGATTTTAGGCCATTACTTTGAAGGTAAAGACTTGAAAGATATCGTTATTGTTTCTCCTGACCACGGCGGTGTGACGCGCGCCCGCAAACTTGCGGACCGTCTGAAAGCGCCGATCGCGATTATCGACAAACGCCGTCCTAGACCGAATGAGGTAGAAGTGATGAACATCGTCGGTAACGTGGAAGGTAAAACAGCGATTCTGATCGATGATATTATTGATACGGCCGGCACAATCACACTTGCCGCTAACGCGCTGGTTGAAAACGGAGCTGCAGAAGTGTATGCATGCTGTACGCACCCTGTACTGTCAGGTCCTGCCGTTGAGCGGATCAATAACTCTAAAATCAAGGAGCTTGTCGTAACGAACAGCATTAAGCTTCCTGATGAGAAAAAAATCGAACGCTTTAAGCAGCTTTCTGTCGGACCGCTTCTGGCTGAAGCGATTATCCGCGTTCACGAGAAACAATCTGTCAGCTATTTATTCAGCTAAACCGAAACTTTAAGGTTTAAATCCCAGTTATTGTGGGTATTGTTCTAATAGGACGATAAAACGATAATTAGGATGGTGCTGAATATGGCAACTTTAAAAGCAAATGAAAGAACAGATTTTAAACGTTCGACGCTTCGGAAAATCCGTCATTCAGGACATGTTCCAGGGATTATATACGGTAAAGAAATAACGAACACGCCTGTCTCTTTAGACAGTGTTGAATTGCTTAAAACATTGCGGGACGAAGGAAAAAACACGATTATCACAATTGATGTCAACGGAAATCAGCAATCGGTTATGGTGACTGATCTTCAGACAGACCCGCTCAAAAACGAATTGACGCACGCCGATTTTCAAGTCGTGAATATGAGTGAGGAGCTGGAGGCCGAGGTGCCGATTCAGCTGACGGGAGAGGCGAAGGGAGTCAAAGACGGAGGCGTCATCCAGCAGCCGCTGCATGAGCTTTCGATTAAGGCTAAGCCGAAGGACATCCCTCAGACAATCAATGTTGATATTTCCGGGCTTGAAATGAATGATGTGCTGACCATCGCAGATCTGACTGCTGACGGCAATTATACATTTACAAACGATCCGGAAGAAGTCGTGGCTTCCATCCTTCCTCCTAAGCAGGAAGCATTCGAAGAAGATGCAGAACCGTCTCCTGGGGAAGAGCCCGAAGGAGAAAATCAATAAGCGCTTTAAGACGTAACCCGCCCGAGGTTACGTCTTTTGTGCTAGAATGAGAAGAATTACAGCGATGTTGAGGGAGGATTTACGATGCTTGTGATTGCCGGTCTCGGTAACCCCGGGAAAACCTATGAGAACACGAGACATAATGTCGGCTTTATGGCCATTGACGAGCTTTCTAAAGAATGGAATATTGAATTGAATAAAACGAAATTCAACGGACTTTACGGAATGGGGTTTGTTTCCGGAAAAAAAGTTCTACTTGTTAAACCGCTTACATATATGAATTTATCAGGGGAATGTTTGCGGCCGCTACTGGATTATTATGATGCCGATCATGAAGATCTGAAAGTCATATACGATGACCTTGATCTTCCGACGGGAAAAATCAGGCTCCGGACGAAGGGGAGCGCAGGCGGACATAACGGAATTAAATCGCTTATACAGCACCTCGGAACCCCTGAATTTGACCGGGTCAGAATCGGAATCGGCCGCCCCGTCAACGGAATGAAAGTCGTTGACTATGTACTGGGAGCTTTTACGAAGGAAGAAGCGCCGCATATCAATGATGCCGTCACAAAAACCGTAAAAGCCTGCGAAGCTTCCTTAACGAAACCATTTTTAGAAGTCATGAACGAATTTAATGCAAATGTATAAGATAAATAATGGGAGACCATACTAGGGAAAAATGATTTTTTCACATCAGGAGGTCCAACGTATGGCTTTGCATTATTTCTGCCGCCACTGCGGCTTTAAGGTAGGGAGCCTGGAATATTCGACGGTGCCGACACAGTCGCTTGGATTTCAGCACTTAACAAATGAGGAAAGAAACGATATGATTTCATATAAAGACAATGGAGATGTCCATGTTCTTACAATTTGTGAAGACTGCCAAGAGGCGCTGGAGCGCAATCCGCACTACCATGAACACAACACATTTATTCAATAAGAAGCTTTGGTGTAGATTCTAGACCAAAGCGTTTTTCTGTTCTTGCAGAAAATAGAGAGGAGGGCCCATATGGACAACATTCAAACCTTTATTAAAGAAAGCGATGATTTTAAATCCATTGTCAACGGTTTACATGAGGGGCTGAAGGAACAGCTGCTTGCGGGTCTGTCAGGTTCCGCGCGTTCTGTTTTTACCTCTGCCCTTGCACAGGAAACGAAAAGGCCGATTTTCTTTATCACCCATAATTTATATCAGGCCCAAAAAGTGACGGAAGATCTGACGGCGCTTCTCGGGGATCAATCTGTTTTTTTATACCCCGTGAATGAATTGATTTCTTCAGAAATTGCGGTAGCGAGCCCTGAACTGCGTGCTCAGCGGCTTGATGTCATTAATAGATTAACAAACGGAGAAGCGCCGGTCGTTGTGGCGCCCGTTGCGGCAGTGAGAAGAATGCTTCCGCCGAAGGAGCTGTGGAAAAGCAGCCAGCTCGTCATTTCACTCGGAGACGAAATAGAACCGGATCAGCTGTCCGCGCGCCTTGTAGAGGTGGGGTATGAGCGTTCCGATATGGTTTCTGCACCCGGTGAATTCAGTATTCGCGGCGGAATTATCGACATTTATCCGCTGACGTCGGAGCATCCGGTGCGAATTGAACTGTTTGATACGGAGGTCGATTCCATCAGAAGCTTCAATTCTGATGACCAGAGATCAATTGAGACGCTCAAACATGTGGCGATCGGACCGGCGAAGGAATTGATCATCAGGGCGGAAGAAAAAGCCCGGGCGATGGAAAGGCTCGATAAAGGGCTTGCCGACAGTCTGAAAAAGCTGAAGCAGGACAAACAAAAGGAAATGCTTCATATCAATATCTCACATGATAAAGAACGGTTATCAACGGGACAGACTGATCAGGAACTTGTGAAGTATCTCTCGTACTTTTACGAAAAACCTGCTAGTTTGCTAGATTATACACCGGCAGACACGTTGTTACTGTTAGACGAGGTCAGCCGCATTCATGAAATGGAGGATCAGCTGAAAAAAGAAGAGGCCGAATTTATGACAAGTCTGCTCGAGGAAGGGAAAATTCTGCATGACATTCATTTATCCTTCAGCTTTCAGGAGCTTATGAGCGAAAAGCGGCGCCCGGCTATTTATTATTCATTATTTTTGCGTCATGTCCAGCATACAAGCCCTCAGAATATCGTGAATGTGACAAGCCGGCAGATGCAGAGTTTTCACGGGCAGATGAATGTGCTCGCAGGTGAAATGGAGCGCTTTAAGAAATCAAACTTCACCGTCGTCTTTTTAGGCGCAAATAAGGACAGAACCGACAGATTGGCATCCGTGCTGGCTGATTACGAAATTGAAGCCGCAAAAACGGACAGCTCCAAAGCGCTTGTGCAAGGACAGGTCTATGTCATGGAAGGCGAGCTGCAATCCGGTTTTGAACTGCCGCTGATGAAGCTGGCCGTCATTACGGAGGAAGAGCTGTTCAAAAACCGAATCAAGAAAAAGCCGAGAAAGCAGAAGCTGACAAATGCCGAACGGATCAAAAGCTATTCCGAGCTTCAGGTCGGTGACTATGTCGTCCACGTCAACCACGGGATCGGTAAGTATTTGGGGATCGAAACACTAGAAATCAAAGGCATTCATAAAGATTACCTCAACATTCATTATCAGGGCAGCGATAAGCTGTACGTCCCTGTAGAACAAATCGACCAGGTGCAGAAGTACGTCGGCTCTGAAGGAAAAGAACCGAAGCTTTATAAACTGGGCGGCAGTGAATGGAAACGGGTGAAGAAAAAAGTTGAAAACTCCGTTCAGGATATTGCCGATGATCTGATTAAGCTTTATGCGGAACGGGAAGCAAGCAAGGGCTATGCGTTCTCGCCGGATCATGAAATGCAGCGGCAGTTCGAATCTGCTTTCCCTTATCAGGAAACAGAGGACCAGCTCCGTTCCATTCAGGAGATTAAAAAGGATATGGAAAGAGAGCGCCCGATGGACCGTTTGCTTTGCGGTGATGTGGGTTACGGGAAGACGGAGGTAGCCATCCGAGCGGCCTTTAAAGCGATCGCCGACGGAAAGCAGGTCGCGCTTCTTGTGCCGACGACAATACTCGCGCAGCAGCATTATGAAACCATTATGGAGCGTTTCCAGGACTATCCGATTAACATCGGTCTTCTCAGCCGATTCAGAACGAGAAAAGAATCCAATGAAACGATTAAAGGCCTGAAAAACGGAACGGTAGACATCGTAATCGGAACCCACAGGCTCTTATCTAAAGACGTCGTCTATAAAGATCTCGGCTTGCTCATCATTGATGAAGAGCAGCGCTTTGGCGTAACGCATAAGGAAAAAATCAAACAGATCAAAGCCAATGTCGATGTGCTGACTCTTACAGCGACGCCGATACCGCGTACGCTTCATATGTCCATGCTCGGTGTGCGGGACTTATCTGTTATTGAAACGCCGCCGGAAAACCGTTTCCCTGTTCAGACATATGTCGTGGAATACAACGGCGCGCTTGTGCGGGAAGCCATCGAAAGAGAACTGGCGCGCGGAGGACAGGTATATTTCTTGTACAACCGCGTGGATGACATCGAGCGGAAGGCTGATGAAATTTCCATGCTTGTTCCCGATGCGAAAGTGGCATATGCCCACGGAAAAATGACCGAAAATGAATTGGAAAGCGTCATGCTCAATTTTCTGGAAGGGGAATCAGACGTCCTTGTCAGCACGACCATTATTGAGACAGGCGTAGATATACCAAATGTGAATACCTTGATTGTGTTCGACGGAGACAAAATGGGGCTGTCTCAGCTGTATCAGCTGAGAGGACGGGTCGGCCGTTCCAACCGCGTCGCTTACGCGTATTTTACGTACCGCAGAGACAAAGTGCTCACTGAGGTGGCGGAAAAACGGCTGCAGGCGATTAAAGAATTTACCGAGCTGGGATCAGGCTTTAAAATCGCCATGCGTGACTTGACGATCAGGGGAGCGGGGAACCTTCTCGGCGCCCAGCAGCACGGCTTTATCGACTCAGTCGGTTTTGACCTGTACTCGCAAATGCTCAAGGAAGCGATTGAAGAGCGGAAAGGCGATATTCCGAAAAGCGAACAGTTTGAGACAGAAATCGATATCGAGCTTGACGCGTATATTCCTGAGAACTATATACAAGACGGCAAGCAAAAAATCGACATGTACAAACGGTTCAGGTCAATCGCCACAATTGAGGAGAAAAATGAGCTTCAAGATGAAATCATCGACAGGTTCGGCAGCTACCCTAAAGAGGTTGAATGGCTGTTTACGGTTGCTGAGATGAAGGTATACGGAAAATATGAACGCGTCGAACTCATCAAGCAGGATAAAGACGCGATCAGATTTACCATTTCTGAAGAGGCCAGCGCACAGATTGACGGCCAGAAATTGTTCGAACTCGGCAATAAATACGGCCGGCAGATCGGACTGGGAATGGAAGGGAAAAAGCTGAAAATCTCAGTACAGACGAAAGGCCGTAAAACGGAAGAGTGGCTGGAAACCGTGCTCGGCATGCTGAAAGGCCTTCAGGATGTGAAGAAAGAAACAATCGCGTCTTCATAAAAATTGTTACTCTCTGGTGTATATTACATTTGATGTGACGGATACTAATTTCAAGCGAGTGGCGGAAGCTACATAAAGTAAAGAGCTTTAGTACTTTCCCTTAAATATCATCACATGAAAGAGAGGCACCAGAGAGATGAAAGCTACAGGTATCGTACGTCGTATTGATGATCTAGGACGGGTCGTCATTCCTAAAGAAATTCGGAGAACACTGCGAATCAGGGAAGGAGACCCGCTTGAAATATTCGTTGACCGCGACGGAGAAGTTATATTGAAAAAGTATTCTCCTATCAGTGAGCTTGGCGATTTTGCGAAGGAATATGCAGATGCTTTGTATGACAGTCTCGGCCATTCCGTCTTGATTTGCGACCGTGACGCGTATATTGCCGTTTCAGGCAGTTCAAAAAAAGAATTTCTGAACAAAGCCATCAGCGATTTGCTCGAAAAAACGATGGATCAGCGCAGCTCAGTGGTAGAAAACGACGTGAAGTCCGCGCAGCTTGTTAATGACATTGATGAAGATATGAGCTCCTATACAATAGCTCCGATCGTGGCAAATGGCGATCCTATCGGTGCCGTGGTCATCTTTTCCAAAGAACAGGCACTTGGAGAAGTAGAACATAAAGCGGTAGAAACGGCAGCCAGTTTTTTGGCGAGACAAATGGAGCAGTAGGTCTTATTACCATTATTGAAATAAGAAAACGGAGAAAGAGCAGCTCTTATACAAGTGCTGTTCTTTTTCATATTCATATGTGCTCTCTATCGGTTCGGCCGTTAGGATTGTGATATAATAAGCTCGTTTTATAGACGTAATTTTCTAGCGGCTGGAAGGAGCTTTTGGATGAACGATTCAGTTGGCGCCAAGCGGCAATCGGCATGGAAAGGTGCTTTTGTGCTCGTCGTTGCGGGTATCGTGACGAAGATATTAAGCGCCGTGTACAGGGTTCCTTTTCAGAATATTGTCGGTGACGTCGGGTTTTACATTTATCAGCAGGTGTATCCGTTTTTAGGGATCGCGGTCATGCTGTCAACATCCGGTTTTCCGGTTATCATCTCAAAATTAATGAACGATTATAGCGATCATAAACAAAAAATAATGAAAATTTCCGCCCTTTATGTCACGGCGGCCGGACTTGTTCTGTTTGCGCTCATGTATGCCGGCGCGGCGCCGTTGGCCGGTTTTATGGGTGACGACCGCCTTGTGATGCTGATAAGGGTCGCGGCGTTCGCTTTCATACTGTTTCCGTTTACGGCGGTTTTCCGGGGGTATTTCCAAGGCGTGCATGATATGATGCCGTCAGCCTTATCCCAGATTACGGAACAGCTTCTTCGCGTGGCGGTGCTTCTCGGTTTATCCTTCTGGCTTTTGAAAAGCGGCCGTTCATTATACGCGGCTGGTGCGGGGGCGGCCGCGGGATCAATTGCCGGAAGCTTGGCGGCCCTTTGTGTATTGGCTGTTTTCTGGTATAAGCGGGAAGAAACCAAGAAAGACGGCGGACATATCGAAACGGCCGTCATTGTAAAAAAGCTGCTGCTTTATTCAGTCACCATCTGTATCAGCAGTGTACTCATGCTTTTGATTCAGCTTGTAGACGCCTTAAACTTATATTCACTGCTTTCATACGGGACGGAGAGCCATGCCGCGAAACAGCTGAAAGGCATATATGACCGCGGACAGCCGCTCCTTCAGCTGGGAACCGTGTTTGCCGTCAGTATCGCCGCGTCATTGGTTCCTTCAATTTCAAAAGCGGTGCATGAGAATAAGCCGTTTATCATAAAAGAGAAAGCGACATCAGCCGTCAAGCTCTGCCTTGCGGTAGGGATCGGTGCATCAGCCGGGCTTTTTTGCATTTTAGAGCCGGTGAATATCATGCTTTTCCAAAACAGTGAGGGGACGCAGACCTTACAAATATTCAGTTTATCTATCTTTTTTGCCTCGATTGCGCTTACGGCAGCCGCGATTCTGCAAGGAGCGGGACATACCGTTTTCCCCGCCGTATCCGTTTTGGCCGGAGGGGCGCTGAAATGGGTGCTGAATGTTTGGCTGGTCCCCGGCTGGGGTATTACAGGAGCGGCACTGGCGACCGTCTTGGCATTTGCCGCAGTTGCGTGCCTGAATCTCCGGAGAATTTGGTCGAAGGGCTGGCTGACGAATATCGGAGGCGTGATTGCCCGTCTGTGCTGGTGCAGTCTGCTGATGGTCTTCTTTCTGCTCGTATATATGAAGCTTTGGCAGTTATTTGTTCCCGTCAGCAGGGCCGGAGCTGTATGTGAGAGTCTGTCTGCGTCAGTCATCGGAGGGCTATTGTTTATTTATTGTATGATAAGAATGAAGATTTTCACGGACGAAGAGCTGAGCGGCCTTCCTTTCGGCAGTGCTTTAAGCAAATTGAAAAAGAGGAGAGAAAAACATGGCAGGTAACATTACGGTCGTCGGCCTCGGCGCCGGAGACATGGATCAGTTGACAGTGGGCGTACATAAGCTGCTGACTCAGGCGAAGCATTTATATATAAGAACGAAAGACCACCCTTTGATTCCGGAATTAGAGCAAGAGACGGAAGCGGTCATCCGGTATTTTGATGATATTTATGAAAAACATGATCAGTTTGAAGCGGTCTATGAAGAGATCGCGGACATTCTGTTTGAAAAAGCGAAGCAAGAGGATGTCGTCTACGCTGTGCCCGGGCATCCGTTTGTCGCTGAGAAAACCGTTCAGCTGTTATTTGAACGCCGGGAAGAACAACAGGCAGCTGTTCATACTGCCGGAGGGCAAAGCTTTTTGGATGCCACTTTTAATGCATTGCGAATTGATCCGATTGAAGGGTTTCAATTTACGGATGCGCAAACAATGACGCCGGATGAGCTCGAACTCCGCCATCACCTGATCATTTGCCAGGTTTATGACCAAATGACGGCCTCTGAGGTCAAGCTGACGCTCATGGAGAAATTGCCTGACGACTATGAAGTGGTCATCGTCACGGCAGCCGGAAGCAAGGGAGAAAAGATGACCAAGGTGCCTTTGTTTGAGCTTGACCGCAATGTAGAAATAAATAACTTAACAAGCGTGTATGTTCCGCCGATTAAAAAAGAAGAACTCCTTTACCAGGAATTTTCTGCATTCCGAAGTATTATTCGCGAGCTTCGCGGGCCGAACGGCTGTCCGTGGGATCAAAAGCAGACACACCAGTCATTAAAGAAATATATGATTGAGGAATGCTACGAACTGCTTGAGGCCATTGACGAAGAGGACACGGATCACATGATAGAAGAACTCGGGGACGTCATGCTTCAGGTTATGCTGCACGCCCAAATCGGAGAAGACGAGGGGTATTTCTCAATTGATGATGTCATCAGAGACATCAGTGCGAAGATGGTCAGACGGCACCCGCACGTGTTTAAGGATGTTAAGGTTCAGGATGAACATGATGTCGTCGCCAACTGGGAAGAAATCAAAAAGGCGGAAAAGCAAACAACATCCACTTCATTGCTGGATGCCGTGCCGAAAACACTGCCTTCTCTTGCAAAAGCGGCCAAGCTTCAGAAAAAAGCCGCAAAAACCGGCTTTGACTGGGATGACGTTCAGGATATATGGGATAAAGTAAATGAAGAGCTGAAGGAATTTTCTGCAGAGGCTTCCGCCGAATCAGCAGATGAAATCAGCTTAAAAGCTGAATTCGGCGATGTTTTATTTGCATTGGTCAATATCGGCCGATACTATAAAATTGAGCCTGAGGAAGCGCTCGCCATGACAAATGACAAATTCCGCAGACGCTTTGCTTATATTGAGAAAGAAGCGGCAGCAAAGGGACTTGAATTGACCGCAATGTCACTTGAGGAAATGGACAAATTGTGGGATGAAGCAAAAGAAATGGAGAGGAGATTCTGATATGAGACTTGATAAGTTTTTAAAAGTATCCAGATTAATTAAACGCCGCACATTGGCGAAAGAGGTCGCCGACCAGGGGAGAATCACCGTTAACGGGAATCAGGCGAAAGCCAGCTCAGACGTAAAAGCCGGTGATGAACTGACGGTCCGCTTCGGGCAGAAGCTTGTCACCGTGAAGGTAAACGAATTGAAAGAAACAACGAAAAAAGAAGAAGCCGCGGGCATGTATACAATCGTCAAAGAAGAAAAACTCGGCGAATAGGCTTGTTCTAAACAAGGCTCCCGCCTCATACAATGCAGTAATAATGCTAAAAGTATCGAGGATATGGGGGCTGAATAGATGAATTCATATTATGAGCAAAAAGGTTCTTCTTCTGTTCCGGAACAGCATGATGTAACGATGAAAGGGAGAAAGCATTTAGACATTTCGGGCGTCAAGCATGTAGAAAGTTTTGACAACGAAGAGTTTTTGCTGGAAACGGTTATGGGAATGCTTTCCGTCAGAGGCGAGAACCTGCAGATGAAAAATCTTGATGTGGAAAAAGGGATTGTATCTATAAAAGGCAGGGTGTTTGACCTTGTATATTTAGACGAGCAGCAAGGGGATAAAGCTAAAGGGTTTTTTAGCAAGTTGTTTAAATGACGCTGACCACCCAATTTTATACGATGCTGGCAATGACCGGTATGGGCGCCTGGCTCGGAGCGTCGCTTGATACATACAGGCTGTTTGTCAGCCGCGCCAAAACGGCCAGATGGCTGTTATTCATTCATGACATTCTCTTTTGGATTGTACAAGGTCTGCTGTTTTTCTATGTGCTGCTCAACGTGAATGAAGGAGAACTCAGGGTATACATTTTCTTGGCTGTCTTACTGGGGATTGCGACGTACCAAAGCCTGTTTAAACGAATGTATATAAAAATACTGAAATTTGCCATTCATCTTGCGGTGTCTCTTTACCAATTCGCAAAAAAGCTCATTCAGCACGTGCTGTTCCGTCCGGTGCTTCTGCTCTTTAAGCTGCTCATCGGGCTGATCACGGTTGTTTCTTTATACTCCTATCGGGTGAGTGCCTTTTTTGCGAAGTGTCTTTTTAAGATCGTAACGTTTTTGCTGTATCCGCTGTTTTTCCTGTTGAAACAATTATTGAAACTTCTTCCTGAAAAGTGGCGTCTTACTTTCAAACGATATTTTCAAAAAAGTGCAGGATTTTTACAAAAGAGCAAGAAACTAATCATAACAATCAGATCGACCATGATACGTATTTTGAAAAGGTGAAAGGAGGACCGTCTGGTTTGAATCTATCTAGAGAACGTACAATAACTGAAATCCAAAACGACTATAAAGAGCAGGTTGAACGGCAATCCCAGCTAATGAAAAGAAGGCGGAAAGGGCTTTTCAGACGGTTGATCGTATTCGGCGCCCTTGTGTTGTTGACGGCTATTGTCTTAGCGGGTTCTCTGTGGTCACAGACCTCTTCCCTTAGCGCAAACGAAGAAAAGAAAGCTCAGCTGGAAAAACAAGTGAAAGAATTGAACGCGAAACAGGCTGATTTAAAAGATGAAATTTCCAAATTAAAGGATGAGGATTACGTCACAGAGCTTGCCAGAAGAGACTTGTTTATGTCAGGAAATGGTGAGATACTCTTCAATGTAGAAAAGAAGAGCAAGTAGCCTTGTTGACACTTAAATTTTTATTTAGGTATAATTAAACAAACGATCTTTTTATAAGCCTAAGGAGGAGCACTTTTTTTATGTCGATTGAAGTTGGCAGCAAGTTGCAAGGGAAAATAACAGGTATTACAAATTTCGGAGCATTTGTTGAATTGCCTGGAGGCTCAACCGGTCTCGTTCATATCAGTGAGGTAGCCGATAATTATGTTAAAGACATTAACGAGCATTTAAAAGTCGGCGATCAAGTTGAAGTGAAAGTCATCAACGTTGAAAAAGACGGGAAAATTGGTTTATCAATTAAAAAAGCTAAAGACCGTCCGCAAGCCAGACCTAGAAATGATTTCCGTCCGAAAGAATCTTTTGAACAGAAAATGAACAAGTTTCTTAAAGATAGCGAAGACCGCTTATCATCTTTAAAACGAAACACGGAATCAAAACGTGGAGGGCGCGGAGCAAGAAGAGGATAACTTGCTGCTTTCTATAAATACATGGAGCATCCGTCTATCCCAGCGGGTGCTTTTTTTGTATGCGCCATTATAGTCAGAAAATTAAAACTTCAAAGTTTCTGTTGACGGAATGAAGAAACCTTTGTATTATATAACTTGTGCTTATAAGCACCTTATATGGCGGTGTAGCTCAGCTGGCTAGAGCGTACGGTTCATACCCGTGAGGTCGGGGGTTCGATCCCCTCCGCCGCTACCATATATATCTGGCCCGTTGGTCAAGCGGTTAAGACACCGCCCTTTCACGGCGGTAACACGGGTTCGAATCCCGTACGGGTCATCAAGCGAATCGGCTTCTGTTGCAGAAGCCGATTTTTTCATATTTAGACAACTTTTTGAGAAATGTCGGAGGAAATACGAAAGGAAAGGGGAACAAGGGAGAAAGCGTCGAAGAGTTCTTTGGAATTGTTACCTTCTTTTGACAAAATCCTATCTGGGCTTTCATTTATAATAACAAGCAACGAATAAAACAGGTGGGGGATGAGAGCAATGGAAAAAGCGGAAAGAAGAGTGAACGGGCCGATGGCGGGACAAGCTCTGGAAAAACTGCAATCGTTTTTTGAAAAGGCGGCAAAGCTTACAGTCCATCAAGCGCATTCACTTTTTTTCTATAAGGGTTTCATTTATGTCGTGATCGGTTTTTTACTTGGACGGGCTTTCATATTATCTGAGGTTCTTCCGTTTGCGCTGCCGTTTTTCGGAGCGATGCTTTTGATCAGAAGAGATAAAGCCTTCTATGCTTGTCTGTCTTTACTTGCGGGCGCTTTAACCATTTCGCCGAAACACTCTTTATTGATTCTCACAGCTTTGGCCGTCTTCACTCTATTTTCAAAAATCGGTACATATATCGTGCAGGACCGGGTGAAGATGCTGCCGATCGTGGTGTTTTTCTCTATGGCTGCGGCGAGAATCGGATTTGTTTATTTTGAGAGCGGCGCTTTTACCACCTATGATTATGTGATGGCTGTTGTCGAGGCGGGCCTGGCCTTTATTTTGACGCTGATCTTTTTGCAAAGCCTGCCGATCTTCACGATCAAAAAAGTGAAGCAATCGTTAAAAATAGAAGAAATCATCTGTTTTATGATCTTGATCGCATCCGTTTTAACCGGGCTTGCCGGTGTTTCATTTCAGGGAATGCAGGCTGAACATATCCTGGCCCGCTATGTCGTGCTGAGTTTTTCCTTTGTCGGCGGGGCAAGCATCGGCTGTACGGTCGGTGTGGTGACCGGACTGATCCTCGGGCTTGCGAATATCGGGAACCTCTATCAAATGAGTCTGCTTGCGTTTTCCGGGCTTCTTGGCGGGCTGCTGAAAGAAGGAAAGAAAGCCGGAGCCGCAGTCGGGTTAGTGATCGGCTCACTGCTGATTTCATTATATGGAGAAGGGTCTGCCGGATTAATGACCACCCTTTATGAATCTTTGATTGCCGTTGTTTTGTTTTTGATTACGCCCCAATCGATTACGAAAAAGGTGGCGCGATACATACCGGGAACTGCTGAGCACAGTCAGGAACAGCAGCAGTACGCGAGGAAAATCAGAGATGTCACCGCCCAGAAAGTAGACCAGTTCTCCAATGTGTTTCATGCCTTGTCGGAGAGCTTCGCCACCTTTCATCAGACGTCTTCCGATGAGCAGGCGGAAGAAGGGGAAGTGGATCTCTTTTTAAGCAAAATCACCGAGCACTCCTGCCAATCCTGCTATAAGAAAAGCAAATGCTGGGTTCAAAACTTTGATAAAACATATGACTTAATGAAACAGGTTATGCATGAAACAGAAGAAAAACAGTATGCTTCAAACCGCAGATTAAAAAAGGAGTTTCAACAGCACTGTTCCAAATCCAGACAGGTGGAAGAGCTGATTGAGGACGAACTTGCCCACCATCACGCCCATCTGACACTGAAGAGAAAAGTTCAGGACAGCAGAAGGCTTGTTGCCGAGCAGCTGTTGGGGGTTTCTGAGGTCATGGCGGACTTTTCTCGGGAAATAAAACGGGAGAGGGAGCAGCATTTTATTCAGGAAGAACAAATGATAGAGGCGCTTCAGCATTTCGGAATCGAGATTCAGCATGTCGAGATATACAGCTTGGAGCAGGGCAATATTGATATCGAAATGACAATCCCGTTCAGCGGAGGACACGGCGAGAGTGAGAAAATTATCGCCCCGATGCTGTCTGACATTCTTGAGGAGCAGATACTTGTCAAAAGCGAACAGCACTCGGCTCATCCGAATGGCTACAGCCATGTTGCGTTCGGTTCGACCAAGTCGTACCGGGTATCGACAGGCGCGGCTCATGCGGCAAAAGGCGGCGGCCTTGTCTCCGGCGACAGCTACAGCATGATGGAACTGGGGGCGAGAAAATATGCGGCCGCGATCAGTGACGGCATGGGCAATGGGGCAAGGGCCCATTATGAGAGCAATGAAACGATTAAGCTGCTCGAAAAAATTCTCGAATCAGGTATTGATGAAAAAATAGCGATCAAAACGATCAACAGTATTCTGTCTTTACGGACGACAGACGAAATCTACTCAACTCTCGATCTTTCTATCATTGATCTTCAGGATGCAAGCTGCAAATTCTTGAAGGTCGGTTCAACGCCGAGTTTTATCAAGCGGGGAGATCAAGTCATGAAAGTGCAGGCCAGCAATCTGCCGATCGGCATCATCAATGAATTTGATGTGGAGGTTGTAAGTGAACAGTTAAAAGCGGGAGATCTGCTCGTCATGATGAGTGACGGTATTTTTGAAGGGCCGAAGCACGTTGAAAACCACGACCTGTGGATGAAACGGAAAATGAAAGGGCTGAAAACCGAAGACCCGCAAGAAATCGCTGATATATTAATGGAAGAGGTCATCAGAACGCGTTCCGGCCAAATCGAAGACGATATGACAGTGGTTGTTGTCCGGATTGACCACAACACGCCGAAATGGGCTTCCATACCGGTGCCGGCGGTTTTCCAAAATAAAAAGGAGATTTCTTAATCCATTCGTATAAATCACTTTCCTTCTGGCGAAGATGGGACTAATCGTATCACCGGGAGGAATGTATGTGAATAAGGGACATTTAAATCAAGTTCTGCTGATTACAGATGGCTGCTCCAATCATGGTGAAGACCCGATCGCAATGGCGGCTTTCGCCAAGGAGCAGGGGATTACGGTGAATGTTATAGGAATTATGGAAGAAAACGCGATTGACCAAGAGGCAATGAAGGAAGTTGAAGGCATCGCCATGGCCGGAGGCGGCGTCCATCAAGTTGTGTATGCGTCACAATTGTCTCAGACGGTTCAAATGGTGACGAAAAAAGCAATGACCCAGACGCTGCAAGGTGTCGTCAATCAAGAGCTTAAACAAATCTTAGGGAAAAACGTTGAAATGGAAGAGCTTTCTCCTGAAAAACGCGGCGAAGTGATGGAAGTGGTTGATGAACTCGGCGAAACGGTTCATCTGCAAGTGCTTGTGCTGGTTGATACGAGTGCGAGTATGGCGCCGAAACTGCCGACGGTGAAAGAAGCGCTGATCGATCTTTCCATCAGTTTAAATTCCCGGGCCGGGCAAAATGAATTTGCAATGTGTATATTTCCCGGGAAAAGCCAGGAAGTTGAGCTTGTGCTGAATTGGACGCCGAAGCTTGAATCCCTTTCTGCACTCTTTGCGAAGCTGTCGACCGGCGGTATCACCCCTACGGGCCCCGCTATCCGGGAAGCGACGCAGCAGTTTGAGAGAATCCGCTCAAGAAGGAGCATGTTGGCAGATGATGAACGACGCTTTAACGAGTTTGGCATGTAGTCTGGCACCGGGGACGGCAATTCAGGGCAAATGGAACGGCAAATCCTACAGATTGCTCAAACAGCTTGGAAAAGGGGCTAACGGTATTGTATATCTGGCAGAAGCATCAGGCGGACAGGTCGCTTTGAAAATAAGCAGCGACAGCATGTCTGTTACCTCTGAAGTGAATGTCTTAAAATCCTTTTCAAAGGCCCGGTCGCAAACGATGGGGCCTTCTTTTTTTGATGCGGATGACGCGTTTATTCCGCAGCTGAATAAAAATGTCTCTTTTTACGTGATGGAGTACATAGAAGGGCCGCTTCTTCCGCAATATATCAGCAGTAAGGGAGCGGAGTGGATTCCGGTGCTGATGGTGCAGCTTCTTTCCAGCCTGTCAGTCCTTCATCAGCAAGGGTGGGTTTTTGGCGACCTCAAACCGGACAATCTCATTGTAACCGGACCACCGGCTGCCATTCGCTGCATTGATGTAGGGGGAACGACAAAACAGGGCCGCGCGATTAAAGAGTATACGGAGTTTTACGACAGGGGCTATTGGGGGTATGGAACAAGAAAAGCAGAACCATCCTATGACCTGTTTGCTGTCGCAATGATCATGATCCACTGTGTCCAGAAGAAAGAGTGCAAAAAGTCAGGACAGCCGAAAGAACAGCTTCGTTCTATCATTGAAGGCCACCCGTTTCTGAATAAGTATAAGAAGGTTCTGTTTTCTGCTTTAAACGGCCAATATCCGTCTGCGGAAGCCATGAAGCATGACATCCTGACGGCGGGGCAGAGTGCAGGGAGTAAAAGGAAAGCCGCCGCCAAGCCTAAGCCGCCGCAATCAAAACCGCGGCAGGGCACTGTATCTCAAACGCGGTATAAACCTAAACAAAAACCCGCAAAGCACAATGGTTTGTTTGAAACAACACTTATTTTAATCAGCGTTCTCGCCCTTTATTTCGCTTACATCGTCTTTTTTCTCATCTAGTGCCGGCCGGACGCCTGCGCTCATGCTTCTTCTTTGCTTGGAGGGAATGAAAGTGATAGGATATGTATATCTTTAAAAAACCTGCTCATTGTGAGGGGGACATTGTGAAAAGCGTGGAAGATTTTTTCAAAACATATCATCTTCAGGCGGAGGGAGAAACGATTATTGCCGGGGTCTCCGGAGGCCCTGATTCAATGGCGCTTCTCAGTATGCTGAATAAGCACTTCGGGCATTCTTCCGTTATCATAGCGGCGCATGTCGACCATCAGTTCAGGGTTCCTGAATCTGAAGAAGATATGAAGTTTGTGCAGTCATATTGCGAAGCGGAACATATCCTCTGCGAAACGGTACAGATTGATGTTTCTGCATACGCAAAGAAGAATAAGCTGAACAAGCAGGCTGCCGCGCGTGATTGCAGATATCAGTTTTTCGAAGATCTGATGACAAAACACCAAGCGAAGTTTTTGGCGCTGGCTCATCACGGCGATGACCAGGTTGAGACAATGCTCATGAGGCTTGCGAAAGGTACGCTCGGGGCAGGGCTTGCGGGAATGCAGCCCGTCCGCGAATTTGCATCCGGCTGGCTGATCAGGCCTTTCCTCTATGCGGCAAAGGATGAAATCCTTGAATACTGCCGTCAAGAAGGGCTCAGCTACAGAACGGATGAGAGCAATGCAAAAGACGATTATACAAGAAACAGATTCAGAAAGACCGTGCTTCCTTTTTTAAAACATGAATCACCTGACGTTCATAAAATGTTTCAAAAGGTGAGTGAAGCACTGACAGAAGACGAACAATACCTGCAGTCATTAACGAAAGAACGAATGAATAAGGTTATTACAAGCAAGTCTGACACATCGGTTGAAGTCAATTCCTCTCAATTGCTTGCCCTTCCGATACCTTTACAAAGAAGAGGAGTTCAACTAATATTAAACTATCTTTATGAAAACGTTCCATCGTCGTTTTCCGCCCGCCACATACAGCAGTTTCTCGAATGGGCGGAAAATGGAAGCGCCTCGGGAGTGCTTGATTTTCCGAAAGGGCTGAAGGTGGTCAAATCATATCAGACATGTTTGTTTACATTTGAACAATGGCAATGTGAAAAAATTCCCTTTGAGCTGCAGCTGCAAGGAGCGGAAGGCGAGACTGCTGTTCTCCCCAACGGCTTTATGATAGAGGTGGCCGATCAGGCTGACCCTCATATCAAAAATGGGAATGCTGTTTTTATGACAAGCAGAAACAAGGTGCAATTTCCTTTAACAATCCGGACGAGAAAAATCGGCGACCGGATCAAACTTAAAGGGATGAATGGCTCGAAAAAGGTGAAAGATATATTTATTGATCATAAACTGCCTCTGCGGGATCGGGACGAATGGCCGATTGTAACGGATGCGAGCGGTGAAATTATCTGGCTGCCTGGCTTGAAAAAATCCATCTTTGACGATCTTGTGATTTCAAACAGTGACCGCATTGTATTACAATATAGACAGCATGAAAAGTGTAGGGGGCAAGCATTAACATGAAACAGGATATCGAAAAAGTGCTGATCTCAGAAGATGAGATCCAGCAGAAAGTAAAACAGCTTGGAGAACAATTAACAAGCGAGTACAGCGACACGTTTCCGTTGGCAATCGGTGTGTTAAAGGGAGCGCTTCCTTTTATGGCTGATCTTATAAAGCATATTGATACATATTTGGAAATGGACTTCATGGATGTATCAAGCTACGGAAATTCCACGGTTTCTTCCGGAGAAGTCAAAATCATCAAAGATTTGGATACATCTGTAGAAGGCCGGGACATCTTAATCATTGAAGATATTATCGACAGTGGGTTAACCTTGAGCTATCTCGTAGAACTCTTCCGATATCGTAAAGCGAAATCAATTAAGATTGTTACCCTGTTGGATAAACCAAGCGGAAGAAAAGCGGACATTAAAGCAGACTTCGTAGGCTTTGAAGTTCCTGACGCGTTTGTTGTGGGTTACGGACTTGATTATGCCGAACGCTATCGCAATCTGCCTTACATCGGAGTATTAAAACCGGCGATTTATGAAAGCTGATCGGCTGCCTGCTTCCGAGATGGTTATCGGTTGTATTGGAATGATTTTCTATGGTACTATTGAACATAGTTGTGCTTACTGTGGGAGGAGGTAAGGAATGAATCGGGTCTTCCGTAATACCATTTTTTATTTACTTATTTTATTAGTAGTAATCGGGGTTGTGAGTTACTTCCAGACTTCAAACCCGAAGACAGAAAATATGTCGTACAGTACGTTTATCAAGAACCTCGATGAAGGGAAAGTTGATAGCGTATCGGTTCAGCCTGTCAGAGGTGTTTATGAGGTAAAAGGACAGCTGAAAAAATACGACAAAGACCAGTACTTTTTAACACATGTTCCTGAAGGAAAAGGAGCAGACCAGATATTTGATGCAATTAAAAAGACGGACGTAAAAGTTGATCCCGCACAGGAAACAAGCGGGTGGGTGACGTTCTTAACGACGATCATTCCGTTTGTCATCATCTTTATTCTGTTTTTCTTCCTGCTCAATCAGGCTCAGGGCGGCGGCAGCCGTGTCATGAACTTCGGAAAGAGCAAAGCGAAGCTGTATACGGAAGAAAAGAAACGCGTGAAGTTTAAAGATGTAGCCGGCGCGGATGAGGAGAAGCAGGAGCTTGTTGAGGTTGTTGAGTTTCTGAAAGATCCTCGCAAATTCGCCGAGCTTGGCGCCAGAATCCCTAAAGGCGTGCTGTTGGTCGGACCTCCGGGAACCGGTAAGACGCTGCTTGCGAGAGCCTCAGCCGGTGAAGCGGGCGTTCCTTTCTTCAGCATCAGCGGATCTGACTTCGTTGAAATGTTTGTCGGTGTCGGTGCTTCCCGTGTGCGTGATTTATTCGAAAATGCGAAAAAGAATGCGCCTTGTCTGATCTTCATTGATGAGATCGACGCGGTGGGACGTCAGCGCGGCGCAGGTCTTGGCGGCGGGCATGATGAACGCGAACAGACGCTGAACCAGCTGCTTGTTGAGATGGACGGTTTCAGTGCGAATGAAGGAATCATTATTATCGCTGCGACAAACCGTGCGGACATTCTTGACCCTGCATTGCTCCGTCCGGGACGTTTTGACCGTCAGATTACGGTAGACCGTCCGGATGTCATCGGCCGTGAAGCCGTATTACAGGTGCATGCGAGAAACAAACCGCTTGATGAAACGGTGAACTTAAAAGCAATCGCTTCAAGAACACCCGGTTTCTCAGGCGCAGATTTAGAAAACCTTCTTAACGAAGCGGCACTCGTTGCTGCCCGTCAAAACAAGAAGAAAATTGATATGCGCGACATTGATGAAGCAACGGACCGTGTCATTGCGGGTCCTGCGAAGAAGAGCCGCGTCATCTCGAAAAAAGAACGCAATATCGTGGCGTACCACGAGGGCGGTCACACCGTTATCGGACTTGTGCTGGATGAAGCCGATATGGTTCATAAAGTAACGATCGTTCCGAGGGGGCAGGCTGGCGGATACGCGGTCATGCTTCCGAGAGAAGACCGTTACTTCCAGACAAAACCTGAACTTCTCGATAAAATTGTCGGTCTTCTGGGCGGACGCGTTGCCGAGGAAATTATCTTCGGCGAAGTCAGCACGGGCGCTCACAATGACTTCCAGCGGGCAACGAACATTGCCAGAAGAATGGTGACAGAGTTCGGTATGTCTGAAAAACTCGGACCGCTTCAGTTCGGTCAATCTCAAGGCGGTCAAGTATTCCTGGGCCGGGATTTCAACAACGAGCAAAACTACAGTGATCAGATCGCTTACGAAATCGATCAGGAAATTCAGCGCATCATTAAAGAATGTTATGAGCGTGCGAAAACCATCCTGACTGAAAATCGCGATAAGCTTGAATTGATTGCTCAGACATTGCTTGATGTGGAAACATTAGATGCGGAACAAATCAAGCATCTCGTGGATCACGGAAAACTCCCTGAGCGCAATTTCTCAGATGACCATCTTCAAAAAGATGATGTGAAAGTAAACATCCTGTCTAAAACAGAAGACGAAAAGAAAGACGAGCCGAAAGAATAGCTCGCTTTCTGATATGAAAACCGCCGGCATATACCGGCGGTTTTTTTACTGGTTCCGTTTTGTTTACAAAAGAGCCGCAGATCGTGTATGGTATTGTAGAATGTTGAAAATGTTATGATTAGAAACTATTCAAAAGTGGTGATAGAGGTTGTTACTGGTTATAGATGTGGGGAACACCAACACCGTGATTGGTGTATATCATGATGGGGAATTAGAATATCATTGGCGCATAGAAACGAGCAGGCACAAAACAGAAGACGAATTCGGCATGCTGCTCCGCTCCTTATTTGAACATTCCGGACTCATGTTTGAACAGATTGAAGGGATTATCATCTCATCCGTGGTGCCGCCGATTATGTTTTCTTTAGAAAGAATGTGCACAAAATACTTTCACATCGAGCCGCAAGTTGTCGGCCCGGGAATGAAAACAGGTTTAAATATAAAGTATGACAATCCGAAAGAAGTGGGAGCTGACAGGATCGTCAATGCCGTTGCGGCGATCCAGCAGTATGGAGGCCCCTTAATTGTTGTGGATTTCGGAACGGCGACGACGTATTGCTACATTGATGAAAACAAACAATACATGGGCGGCGCGATTGCTCCCGGCATTACGATTTCGACGGAAGCGCTGTACTCACGTGCGGCGAAGCTTCCAAGAATTGAAATTGCCCGTCCGGACAATATCATCGGCAAAAACACGGTAAGCGCTATGCAGTCCGGCATCCTTTTCGGCTATGTCGGACAAGTTGAAGGCATTGTAAAGCGGATGAAATGGCAGGCAACACAGGAACCGAAAGTCATTGCGACAGGCGGGCTTGCGTCATTAATCGCAAACGAATCAGACTGTATTGATATTGTTGACCCGTTTCTCACTCTGAAAGGGCTGGAAATCATTTATGAGCGAAATCGCGTGGGTCACGTATAGGAGGTAAACGATGGATTATTTAATTAAAGCAATTGCATATGACGGTAAAGTGCGGGCTTATGCAGCCAGAACGACAGATATGGTTAATGAAGCGCAAAGAAGGCATGACACGTGGCCGACGGCATCAGCCGCAATCGGCCGGACGATGACAGCTTCTCTGATGCTCGGAGCGATGCTTAAGGGTGAAGATAAGCTGACAGTCAAAATAGAAGGCGGTGGCCCGATCGGAGCCATTGTCGCAGATGCGAACGCAAAGGGTGAGGTAAGAGCATACGTATCAAACCCGCACGTTCATTTTGACCTCAATGAACAAGGGAAACTGGATGTCAGACGGGCGGTCGGAACTGACGGAACACTCAGTGTCGTAAAAGATTTGGGCTTGCGTGATTATTTTACGGGACAAGTAGAGATTGTCTCGGGTGAACTCGGTGATGACTTCACGTATTACCTTGTTTCTTCTGAACAAGTCCCTTCATCTGTCGGCGTAGGTGTTCTAGTAAATCCTGATAACACGATTCTCGCTGCGGGCGGATTCATCATTCAGCTTCTTCCGGGGACTGATGAAGAAACCATTTCAACAATTGAAAAGCAATTATCTCAAATCGAACCGATTTCAAAATTGATTCAAAAAGGCCTGACACCGGAAGAAATCTTAGAAGAAGTTCTGGGTCAAAAACCGGACGTTCTCGAAACAATGCCGGTCAAATTTCACTGTTCTTGTTCAAAAGATCGATTCGAAACGGCCATTTTAGGACTAGGCAAAAAAGAAATACAAGATATGATAGAAGAAGACGGAAAAGCCGAAGCGGTTTGCCATTTTTGTAATGAGAAATATTTATTTACAAAAGAAGAACTGGAAGAGCTTCGTGACGAAACAACCCGCTAGCTCTTTAGCGGGTTGTTCTATTTTATAAAAGGGATGGGGTAGATTTTGAAATCGAGAACACTTTTGACGATTATTGTAGCGGCGCTGTTAGTATGCAGTGTGACAGTGGCGTATAAGTTAACAAAATCCCAAGCCGCGGGGTCATCTGAAGAATCCATCGCGACAATCGGTGATAAACATATCACACGGCAAGACTGGATGAAAAAGATGGAAGACCAGTACGGAAAATCAACTCTGGAAGACATGATTAATGCGGAAGTAGTGGAAGAGCTTGCGAAAAAGAATAAACTTACAGTTTCAAACAGCGAATTGGAGCGGGAATTTCTTTTAATCAAAGCGGTAGATAATTCATTTTATGAAGACAGCCATATTACCGAAAAAGAATGGAGAGACCAGATCCGCTACAACATTCTTCTTGAAGAACTGCTGACGAAGGACATCGATATATCGGATAAGGAAATGCAATCATTTTATAATAAAAATAAAGAATTGTACCATTTCGATGATTCCTACAGAATCCGGCACATTGTCGTCAAAAACAAAGATGAGGCGGACAGGGTGCTTGCTGATTTGAAAGGCGGTTCCAGCTTTGAAGCCGTCGCCGCTGAACGTTCCACGGACAGATATACGTCTCAGTATGGCGGAGACCTCGGCTTTGTGACAGAAAACCAGGAAAATATCCCGCAGGCATATATCACAGAAGCTAAAAGTCTTAAAGAAGATGAATGGTCCGCTGAACCGATTAAAGTTTCTTCAGGATACGCCGTCATTCAGCTGAAAGAAAAGCTTAAATCGAGAACTTTCTCATATAATGAAGTGAAGAGCCAAATCAGACGCCAGATCGCGATGGATCAATTAGGTGACAAGGCGACAGTCAAAACGCTGTGGAAAGAGGCGGGGGTCTCTTGGTTCTACGGGGAAAAAAGAACTAAATGATTGACAAAAAATTTTGAAATTGATAACTTATATTTATAATACCAATAAATTTAGTCGGAAATTGAGGTGTCCAACATGGTGCGTATTGCAAATTCTATTACTGAACTAATCGGAAATACTCCTATTGTGAAATTGAATCGCCTGACGGATGAAAACAGTGCAGATGTATATCTGAAGCTTGAATACATGAATCCGGGCAGCAGCGTAAAAGACCGTATCGGAGTGGCGATGATTGAAGCGGCTGAAAAAGAAGGAAAATTAAAAGCCGGCGACACAATCATTGAACCGACAAGCGGAAATACAGGAATCGGTCTTGCGATGGTGGCAGCGGCTAAAGGTCTCAGAGCCATTCTCGTTATGCCTGATACGATGAGTATGGAACGACGCAATCTGCTGCGCGCATACGGAGCGGAGCTTGTGCTGACTCCCGGCGCAGAAGGAATGAAGGGCGCCATTAAAAAGGCGGAAGAACTTGCCGAGGAACACGGATACTTTGTGCCTCAGCAATTCAACAATGCGGCAAACCCGGAAATTCACCGCCAAACGACGGGGAAAGAAATCGTAGAACAGTTTGGTGACGACCAGCTTGATGCGTTCGTGGCCGGAATCGGTACCGGCGGAACCATCACGGGAGCGGGCGAAGTGCTGAAAGAAGCATATCCATCCATCAAAATCTATGCGGTAGAGCCGGCGGATTCTCCGGTTCTTTCCGGCGGAAAACCGGGCCCGCATAAAATTCAGGGTATCGGAGCGGGATTTGTCCCTGAAACATTGAATACGGACATCTATGATCAGATCATTCCCGTCAAAAACGAGGATGCATTTGAATATGCCCGTAAAACGGCAAAAGAAGAAGGGATTCTCGGCGGCATTTCTTCCGGAGCGGCCATTTACGCGGCACTGGAAATCGCGAAAAAATTGGGGAAAGGCAAGAAAGTGCTTGCGATCATCCCTAGTAACGGAGAACGTTACTTAAGCACACCGCTTTATCAGTTTGAATAGAGACTTACACACGGCTCCCGGCTGTATCCGGGAGTTTTTTTGTGCCTGAAGCATCGAAAATCCAAAAAACGTTTCGAATTTTATGGTTGGAAGTGAAATTCACTTTTTTCACCAGTGTGATTGCTTTAAAATAAAACTACAGTAAAACGAAGCAGAGGATTGATATGATGGCACAACGCAGACCGGCAGGAAGAAAAATACCTTTTACGAAACAAGCATTTTTACAGCGATATGAAAACCTTTCGAAATCGAGAAAACGGCATGTTCTGCTCGAAAGCGCGAGAGGGGGAAGATTCAGTATAGCCGGTCTAGATCCGATTGCGTCCGTCAGAGGGAAAGACGGAATTACAACGATCAAGCATGAGGGGGAAACACTGTTTAAAGAAGGTGACCCGCTGCGGGCCTTTCATGAATGGTTTGGAACGCTCGGAACGGAAACAAACGTTGAGTTTCCGGACTTTCAGGGCGGTGCGATTGGTTTTATCAGTTACGACTACGCCCGATATATTGAGAATTTTAAGATGCTGTCGTTAGATGATCTGGAAACACCTGATATTTACTTTCTTGTTTTTGATGATGTGGCCGTTTATGACCATGAGGAAGAGGCGTTATGGCTCATTACCCATACTGAAGCGGAAGAAGCGGATCTTGCGGAAGAAAAGCTGTCCCGCTTAGAGGACATGTGGTGTTCCCTCCAAACGGCGGACGAGCCTTTTTCACCGCTGAATCGGAATGGGGACGGATCGTACGCCGCTCCGTTCACTGAAGAAGGATTTTCGCAGGCTGTAGAACAAATTAAACAATATATCGCGAGCGGCGATGTGTTCCAGGTTAATTTGTCCATCAGGCAGTCTCAGTCCTTATCCGTTCATCCGTATGAGGTGTATAAACACTTGAGAAACGTCAATCCGTCTCCTTACATGGCCTATCTCGAGACACCGGGGTTTCAAGTGATATGCGGGTCGCCGGAGCTATTGGTGACAAAGAAGGGGAAGAAGCTTGAAACGAGACCCATCGCGGGTACGCGTTCAAGAGGAAAAGACGATGCTGAAGACAAGGCTTTGGCTGATGAATTAATTCACAACGAAAAAGAACGTGCGGAACACGTCATGCTTGTTGATCTTGAGCGCAATGACCTCGGGCGCGTATCGCGCTACGGCTCCGTGCGGGTTAACGAATTTATGGCGATCGAAAAGTATTCCCACGTCATGCATATCGTGTCAAACGTACAGGGAGAGCTGCAGGACGGATATGACGCGACAGACATTATTCATGCGGTGTTCCCGGGGGGCACCATCACGGGAGCGCCCAAAGTGAGAACGATGGAAATTATAGAAGAGCTTGAGCCGACAAGACGGGGGCTTTATACTGGATCTATAGGCTGGTTCGGATTTAACGGAGATTTGCAGTTTAACATTGTGATCCGGACGATCTATGCAGCCGGCGGACATGCTTTCATGCAGTCCGGAGCAGGAGTAGTCATTGATTCGGTTCCGAAGCATGAATACAAGGAATCGTTCAAAAAAGCTTTTGCGATGAAAAAGGCGTTAGAGCTGAGCGAAGAAGAGACAAAAAATTAGACGAGGTGAGCAGAGATGATTTTAATGATTGACAATTATGATTCATTTACGTACAACTTGGTTCAATATTTGGGTGAACTCGGGGAGGAACTGATCGTCAGACGGAATGACGAGATTACGATTGAGCAGATTGAAGAGCTGGGTCCGGACTTCTTAATGATTTCACCCGGGCCGTGCAGTCCTGATGAAGCGGGGATCAGCCTCGAAGCGATCAAACATTTTGCCGGCAGTATTCCTATTTTCGGCGTATGTCTCGGACATCAGTCGATTGCGCAAGTATTCGGCGGCGACGTCGTCAGAGCGGAGCGGCTCATGCACGGCAAAACGTCAGAAGTTATGCATGACGGACAGACGATTTTTAAAGGCCTGCAAAATCCGCTTGTCGCCACCCGGTACCATTCACTTATTGTCAAAGCGGACACGCTGCCGGATTGTTTTACGGTATCCGCTCAAACCAAAGAAGGAGAAATTATGGCAATCCGCCATAATGAGCTGCCTGTTGAAGGTGTTCAGTTCCATCCGGAATCCATCATGACCTCCTTCGGCAAAGAGATGCTCAGAAACTTTATAGAGACACACCGCAAAAAGGAAGTGACGGTGTGATTATATATTTGAATGGTCAATATATAGAGGAGAAAGAAGCGGCGCTTTCTCCTTTTGACCATGGTTATCTGTACGGGATCGGCGCGTTCGAGACGTTCAGGCTTTACAGCGGCCGGCCGTTTCTGCCGGATGCGCATGTCGCCAGGCTCAACAGGGCGCTTCGGGATCTGCAGATTGCATATGAGGTGAACAAACAGGAGCTGCTTGATATGCTCCGGAGACTGTTGCTCCTCAATGACATCAAGGACGGCAGCGCGCGTGTCCGGCTTAACATCTCGGCAGGCGTCAGCGATAAGGGATTTGCCGCGCAGACTTATGAAAAGCCGACCGTCCTTTGTTTCGTCAACCGGCTCAATCCGGAAACTCTGCCTGTTCAAAAAGAAGGCAGGCTTCTCTCTATCAGGAGAAATACGCCTGAAGGAACTTTTCGGTTAAAATCCCATCACTATTTAAACAACATGTATGCTAAACGGGAGATCGGGAATGATCCCAATCTTGAAGGCATTTTCCTGACCGGAGAAGGAGATGTCGCGGAAGGCATTGTCTCCAACGTGTTTTGGCGAAAAGGAGACAAGGTCTTTACGCCATCCTTGGATACGGGAATTCTCGATGGTGTAACGAGACAGTTTGTCATTGATGAATTGAAACGGCAGGGGACAGAAGTCACCGAAGGCCGATTCCGTTTTCAATCAATGCTTGAAGCGGATGAAGCATGGTTGACAAACTCCGTGCTTGAAATCATCCCGTTTTCTAAAATAGAGGAAGTGCCGCTGCCCGGAGTGAGCGGAAAAACGGTGCAATTGCTCCGTAAGCAGTATCAGCAGGAAATAAACAAAATGAATGTACAGGAGGAGGAACAAAATGGCGCAGCAAACAATTGAACAGCCTAAACTGATTCATACAAAAAAAGGCGCTCTGTCCTATAAAGAGAAGACACTCGTTATGGGGATATTAAATGTAACGCCAGACTCCTTCTCTGACGGCGGTAAATACGACAGTACGGAAAGGGCGCTTCTGCATGCGGCGAAGATGGCTGAAGAAGGGGCGCATATCATAGATATCGGCGGCGAATCGACAAGACCCGGCGCATCACTCGTGTCGGCTGATGAGGAAATGTCACGAGTCATCCCAGTCATAGAGCGGATCACAAGCGAGCTGGACATTCCGCTTTCAATCGATACGTACAAAGCGTCCGTGGCAGACGAAGCGGTCAAAGCGGGAGCCTCTATCCTTAATGACATCTGGGGGGCGAAAGGTGATCCTGACATGGCGTCAGTAGCCGCCGCACACGGGGTTCCGATTATCTTAATGCATAACCGCATGGAAAGAAACTACAACGATCTTATTCCTGATATGCTTGCAGACTTGATGGAAAGCGTAAAAATTGCCGCGGAAGCCGGCGTCACAGATGAAAACATGATTCTGGATCCGGGGATCGGCTTTGCGAAAAACTATGAGGACAATCTGGCTGTCATGAACAAGCTGGAGGTGTTCAGCGGGTTAGGTTATCCGCTGCTCCTGGCGACATCGAGAAAAAGGTTCATCGGCCGTGTGCTTGACCTTCCTCCTGAAGAACGTGCCGAGGGGACGGGAGCGACAGTATGCCTTGGCGTCCAAAAAGGCTGCGACATTGTGAGGGTGCACGATGTCAAAGAGATCGCAAGAATGACGAAGATGATGGATGCTATGTTGAACAAAGGAGGCGTGCATTATGGATAAAGTATATGTGGAAGGTATGGAGTTTTACGGATATCACGGCGTGTTCGAAGAAGAAAACAAACTCGGCCAGCGCTTCAAAGTAGACCTGACTGCCGAACTGGATTTGAGCAAAGCGGGAAAAACGGATGACCTCTCTTATACCATTAACTATGCGGAATTGTACAGTGTCTGCCGCGGCATTGTTGAGGGCGAGCCCGTTAATTTGGTCGAGACCCTTGCGGAACGGATCGCAGACACCGTCCTTGAGAAATTTGAGCCGGTGCAGCAATGTACGGTAAAGGTTGTTAAGCCTGACCCGCCGATTCCCGGCCATTATAAATCAGTAGCCATAGAAATGACGAGAAAGAAATCATGAACAATACGGCATATATCGGCCTCGGCTCCAATATGGGCGACCGTGAACATTATTTGCGTCAGGCAGTGGCCATGCTCAGCCGGCATCATGGCGTGACGGTGTCAAAGGTGTCCTCCATATATGAAACAGATCCCGTCGGCTATGAGGATCAAGATCAGTTTCTCAATATGGCGGTTGAAGTGAAAACGTCGTTATCTCCTTTTGAACTTCTTGATGTAACGCAGAGCATTGAAGCTGAATTAGGCAGAACGAGAGAGATTCGCTGGGGACCGCGGACGGCAGACCTTGACATTTTGCTGTATAATCGTGAAAATATTGAAACAGAGCGGCTGATTGTTCCGCATCCGAGAATGTATGAGCGCTTATTTGTCCTTGCGCCGTTAAAAGAAATATGTCCGCAGGCGGATCATATCACGATAAGCGCTGAAACAAACCAAGAAGGTGTAAGAGTATGGAAGCAGAAATCTGGGGTAGGCGAATTCGTGCATTCAGAAAGCTGAAAGGTTATACTCAAGAAGGATTTGCAAAAGCATTAGGTATATCAGTTTCTATTGTCGGTGAAATTGAACGCGGAAACCGATTGCCGTCAGATGCCATCATTCAAGATGCGGCAGATGTTTTAAATATAAGTGCGGACGAATTGGCCCCGCCTGAAAAATAGACAAATGAAAGGAGGGGAAAAATGTTTAAAATCGGTGATATTCAATTGAAAAACCGGGTTGTGCTTGCCCCTATGGCCGGTGTCTGCAACTCAGCGTTCAGATTGACTGTAAAGGAATTCGGAGCCGGATTGGTATGCGCTGAAATGGTCAGTGACAAAGCGATTCTTTACAACAACGCAAGAACAATGGGGATGCTTTACATTGATGAACGTGAAAAACCGCTCAGCCTTCAGATTTTTGGAGGGAAAAAGGAAACCCTTGTGGAAGCGGCGAAGTTTGTAGATCAAAACACGACTGCTGATATTATTGATATTAACATGGGATGTCCCGTACCCAAGATTACAAAATGTGACGCGGGCGCCAAATGGCTTCTCGATCCCGATAAGATTTATGAAATGGTATCCGCAGTAGTAGATGCTGTTGATAAGCCGGTTACAGTGAAGATGAGAATGGGCTGGGATGAAGAGCACATTTATGCGGTGAAAAACGCCCAAGCCGTTGAACGTGCCGGCGGAAAAGCCGTTGCCCTGCACGGCCGCACAAGAGTGCAAATGTATGAAGGCACTGCGAACTGGGATATCATTAAAGAAGTGAAGCAATCCGTCTCTATTCCCGTCATCGGAAACGGTGATGTCAAAACGCCTCAGGACGCGAAACGCATGCTTGAGGAAACAGGAGTTGACGGCGTCATGATCGGCCGGGCCGCACTCGGCAACCCGTGGATGATTTACCGTACGGTGCACTACCTTGAAACCGGCGAGTTAAAAGACGAACCGAAAGTCCGTGAAAAAATGTCGGTATGCAAACTGCACTTAGACCGCCTGATTAAGTTAAAAGGCGAAAATGTGGCAGTCAGAGAAATGAGAAAACATGCTGCCTGGTATCTGAAAGGTGTCAGAGGCAATGCGAATGTACGCAACGAAATTAACCAATGTGAGACGCGTGAAGAAATTGTGCAGCTTTTAGATGCATTTACCGCCGAAGCAGAGGCAAAAGAGCTTCAAGATGCAAAAGTAGGTTAATATACACCCTCTATTGCTGCTCACTGCCAGCTTACCGCTGGCAGTTTTTCTGCTTTTTCGTGAAATCAAAATGTAACGGAGTGATACCAATGAGTCAAGAAGAGCAAAATCATGAGGAATTGAACGACCAGCTGCAAGTCAGACGAGATAAAATGAACCAGCTGAGAGAAAACGGCATTGACCCTTTCGGCGAACGTTTCGAGAGAACGCATCAATCTCAACAGATCATTGACGCCTACCAGGAGCTTTCTAAAGAAGAACTGGAAGAAAAAGCGATCGAAGTGACCATTGCAGGCCGTATGATGACAAAGCGCGGAAAAGGGAAAGCCGGCTTTGCGCATCTGCAGGACTTAGAAGGTCAAATTCAAATTTACGTAAGAAAAGACAGTGTCGGCGAAGAACAATATGAAATCTTTAAATCTTCAGACCTCGGAGACGTTATCGGCATCACGGGGAAAGTTTTCAAAACAAACGTAGGCGAGCTTTCTGTCAAAGCGACATCTTTTGAACTGCTGACAAAAGCACTGCGTCCTCTTCCTGATAAATATCATGGGTTAAAAGACGTTGAACAGCGTTACCGCCAGCGCTATCTCGATCTCATCGTAAACCCTGACAGCAAACAAACGTTTATCACACGCAGCAAAATCATCCAAGCGATGAGAAGATACTTAGATGACCATGGATACTTAGAAGTTGAAACACCTACGATGCACAGCATACCGGGAGGAGCGTCTGCGCGCCCGTTCATCACGCACCATAATGCGCTCGACATGCCTCTTTATATGCGTATTGCGATTGAACTGCACCTGAAACGCCTGATTGTCGGCGGATTGGAAAAAGTCTACGAAATCGGCCGCGTGTTCCGTAATGAAGGTGTTTCTACACGCCATAACCCTGAATTCACGATGATCGAGCTGTATGAAGCGTACGCCGATTATAAAGATATTATGAGCCTTACGGAAAATCTCGTTGCACATATTGCGCAGGAAGTGCTTGGAAGCACCACAATCCAGTACGGCGAAGAGCAGATTGATCTGAAACCTGAGTGGAAACGACTCCACATGGTAGATGCGGTCAAAGAAGCGACAGGTGTAGATTTCTGGAATGAGATGACTGTTGAAGAAGCGCGCGGTCATGCAAAAGAGCATGGTATCGAGATCACAAACTCAATGACGGTGGGTCATATCATCAATGAATTCTTCGAACAAAAAATTGAAGAAACACTCATTCAGCCTACATTTATTTACGGCCACCCTGTAGAGATTTCTCCTCTTGCTAAGAAAAATCCGGAGGACCCTCGCTTTACAGACCGTTTTGAGCTGTTTATCGTCGGCCGTGAGCACGCTAATGCGTTTACGGAGCTGAATGACCCTATTGACCAGAGGGAACGCTTTGAAGCGCAGTTAAAAGAAAGAGAAGAAGGAAACGATGAAGCGCATATGATGGATGAAGACTTCGTTGAAGCTCTTGAATACGGCATGCCGCCGACCGGGGGATTGGGTATCGGTATCGACCGCCTTGTCATGCTGTTAACAAATGCTCCGTCTATCAGAGACGTTTTATTATTCCCTCAAATGAGACAACGCTAATAAAAGGGAAGGCGCCGTTTCTGCTTATCGCAGTACGGCGCTTTTTTAGAAACAAGCCGCTCGTAAAACTTTTTTGATTTTCTTTTAAAAAACTATTGCACTATTATTTGTGAGGTGGTATATTATTATTCGTTGCCGCTAAACAAGGCGCTGACGAAAAAAGAAATTTAAAAAGTTGTTGACTTCAAGAGAATGATAAGATATAATAATAAAGTCGCTTGAACGAAAGACAAAATGATCTTTGAAAACTAAACAAGACAAAACGTACCTGTTAATTCAAAGTTTTAAATAAATCGCACAGCGATGTGCGTAGTCAGTCAAACTACTTTATCGGAGAGTTTGATCCTGGCTCAGGACGAACGCTGGCGGCGTGCCTAATACATGCAAGTCGAGCGAACAGATGGGAGCTTGCTCCCTGATGTTAGCGGCGGACGGGTGAGTAACACGTGGGTAACCTGCCTGTAAGACTGGGATAACTCCGGGAAACCGGGGCTAATACCGGATGGTTGTCTGAACCGCATGGTTCAGACATAAAAGGTGGCTTCGGCTACCACTTACAGATGGACCCGCGGCGCATTAGCTAGTTGGTGAGGTAATGGCTCACCAAGGCGACGATGCGTAGCCGACCTGAGAGGGTGATCGGCCACACTGGGACTGAGACACGGCCCAGACTCCTACGGGAGGCAGCAGTAGGGAATCTTCCGCAATGGACGAAAGTCTGACGGAGCAACGCCGCGTGAGTGATGAAGGTTTTCGGATCGTAAAGCTCTGTTGTTAGGGAAGAACAAGTGCCGTTCAAATAGGGCGGCACCTTGACGGTACCTAACCAGAAAGCCACGGCTAACTACGTGCCAGCAGCCGCGGTAATACGTAGGTGGCAAGCGTTGTCCGGAATTATTGGGCGTAAAGGGCTCGCAGGCGGTTTCTTAAGTCTGATGTGAAAGCCCCCGGCTCAACCGGGGAGGGTCATTGGAAACTGGGGAACTTGAGTGCAGAAGAGGAGAGTGGAATTCCACGTGTAGCGGTGAAATGCGTAGAGATGTGGAGGAACACCAGTGGCGAAGGCGACTCTCTGGTCTGTAACTGACGCTGAGGAGCGAAAGCGTGGGGAGCGAACAGGATTAGATACCCTGGTAGTCCACGCCGTAAACGATGAGTGCTAAGTGTTAGGGGGTTTCCGCCCCTTAGTGCTGCAGCTAACGCATTAAGCACTCCGCCTGGGGAGTACGGTCGCAAGACTGAAACTCAAAGGAATTGACGGGGGCCCGCACAAGCGGTGGAGCATGTGGTTTAATTCGAAGCAACGCGAAGAACCTTACCAGGTCTTGACATCCTCTGACAATCCTAGAGATAGGACGTCCCCTTCGGGGGCAGAGTGACAGGTGGTGCATGGTTGTCGTCAGCTCGTGTCGTGAGATGTTGGGTTAAGTCCCGCAACGAGCGCAACCCTTGATCTTAGTTGCCAGCATTCAGTTGGGCACTCTAAGGTGACTGCCGGTGACAAACCGGAGGAAGGTGGGGATGACGTCAAATCATCATGCCCCTTATGACCTGGGCTACACACGTGCTACAATGGACAGAACAAAGGGCAGCGAAACCGCGAGGTTAAGCCAATCCCACAAATCTGTTCTCAGTTCGGATCGCAGTCTGCAACTCGACTGCGTGAAGCTGGAATCGCTAGTAATCGCGGATCAGCATGCCGCGGTGAATACGTTCCCGGGCCTTGTACACACCGCCCGTCACACCACGAGAGTTTGTAACACCCGAAGTCGGTGAGGTAACCTTTTAGGAGCCAGCCGCCGAAGGTGGGACAGATGATTGGGGTGAAGTCGTAACAAGGTAGCCGTATCGGAAGGTGCGGCTGGATCACCTCCTTTCTAAGGATTTTAACGGAATATAAGACCTTGGGTCTTATAAACAGAACGTTCCCTGTCTTGTTTAGTTTTGAAGGATCATTCGATTCTTCGAGATGTTGTTCTTTGAAAACTAGATAACAGAAGTAATTCACATTCAATTAGTAATGCAAGATATCACGTAGTGATTCTTTTTAACGGTTAAGTTAGAAAGGGCGCACGGTGGATGCCTTGGCACTAGGAGCCGATGAAGGACGGGACGAACACCGATATGCTTCGGGGAGCTGTAAGCAAGCTTTGATCCGGAGATTTCCGAATGGGGAAACCCACCACTCGTAATGGAGTGGTATCCATATCTGAATACATAGGATATGAGAAGGCAGACCCGGGGAACTGAAACATC
>NZ_CP019626.1:1937500-1940000 GCF_001999205.1 Bacillus sp. 275 | reverse complement strand
GACGCACCGCTGGTGTACCAGTTGTTCTGCCAAGGGCATCGCTGGGTAGCTATGTGCGGACGGGATAAGTGCTGAAAGCATCTAAGCATGAAGCCCCCCTCAAGATGAGATTTCCCATTCCGCAAGGAAGTAAGATCCCTGAAAGATGATCAGGTTGATAGGTCTGAGGTGGAAGTGTGGCGACACATGGAGCTGACAGATACTAATCGATCGAGGACTTAACCAATTTGAATGTATGCTTACTGTTATCTAGTTTTGAGAGAACACTCTCAATGGTTTGGTGGCGATAGCGAAGAGGTCACACCCGTTCCCATGCCGAACACGGAAGTTAAGCTCTTCAGCGCCGATGGTAGTCGGGGGTTTCCCCCTGTGAGAGTAGGACGCCGCCAAGCCATTACACGTAAGTGTAATATATGGAGGATTAGCTCAGCTGGGAGAGCATCTGCCTTACAAGCAGAGGGTCGGCGGTTCGAGCCCGTCATCCTCCACCATATTTGCCGGCCTAGCTCAATTGGTAGAGCAACTGACTTGTAATCAGTAGGTTGGGGGTTCAAGTCCTCTGGCCGGCACCATTTTTGGACAAGATAATAACATAGGTCTTTTAAAAAGAGCCATTAGCTCAGTTGGTAGAGCATCTGACTTTTAATCAGAGGGTCGAAGGTTCGAGTCCTTCATGGCTCACCATGTTAAGCGGGTGTGGCGGAATTGGCAGACGCGCTAGACTTAGGATCTAGTGTCTTATGACGTGGGGGTTCAAGTCCCTTCACCCGCATTATACAGGATAGTTATCCTGTATGCGGAAGTAGTTCAGTGGTAGAACACCACCTTGCCAAGGTGGGGGTCGCGGGTTCGAATCCCGTCTTCCGCTCCAACTATACCATCCACGCCGGGGTGGTGGAATTGGCAGACACACAGGACTTAAAATCCTGCGGTAGGTGACTACCGTGCCGGTTCAAGTCCGGCCCTCGGCATTCATTATTATGCGCCCGTAGCTCAATTGGATAGAGCGTTTGACTACGGATCAAAAGGTTAGGGGTTCGACTCCTCTCGGGCGCGCCATAATATTTTTAAAAATCGGGAAGTAGCTCAGCTTGGTAGAGCACATGGTTTGGGACCATGGGGTCGCAGGTTCGAATCCTGTCTTCCCGACCACTTCGGGGCCTTAGCTCAGCTGGGAGAGCGCCTGCTTTGCACGCAGGAGGTCAGCGGTTCGATCCCGCTAGGCTCCACCATTTATAAAAAATATGTTGACTTTAAAAGAAACTTATTATATAATTAAAAAGTTGCTTGAGAAAGTGAACAAAATGATCTTTGAAAACTAAACAAGACAAAACGTACCTGTTAATTCAAAGTTTTAAATAAATCGCACAGCGATGTGCGTAGTCAGTCAAACTACTTTATCGGAGAGTTTGATCCTGGCTCAGGACGAACGCTGGCGGCGTGCCTAATACATGCAAGTCGAGCGAACAGATGGGAGCTTGCTCCCTGATGTTAGCGGCGGACGGGTGAGTAACACGTGGGTAACCTGCCTGTAAGACTGGGATAACTCCGGGAAACCGGGGCTAATACCGGATGGTTGTCTGAACCGCATGGTTCAGACATAAAAGGTGGCTTCGGCTACCACTTACAGATGGACCCGCGGCGCATTAGCTAGTTGGTGAGGTAACGGCTCACCAAGGCGACGATGCGTAGCCGACCTGAGAGGGTGATCGGCCACACTGGGACTGAGACACGGCCCAGACTCCTACGGGAGGCAGCAGTAGGGAATCTTCCGCAATGGACGAAAGTCTGACGGAGCAACGCCGCGTGAGTGATGAAGGTTTTCGGATCGTAAAGCTCTGTTGTTAGGGAAGAACAAGTGCCGTTCAAATAGGGCGGCACCTTGACGGTACCTAACCAGAAAGCCACGGCTAACTACGTGCCAGCAGCCGCGGTAATACGTAGGTGGCAAGCGTTGTCCGGAATTATTGGGCGTAAAGGGCTCGCAGGCGGTTTCTTAAGTCTGATGTGAAAGCCCCCGGCTCAACCGGGGAGGGTCATTGGAAACTGGGGAACTTGAGTGCAGAAGAGGAGAGTGGAATTCCACGTGTAGCGGTGAAATGCGTAGAGATGTGGAGGAACACCAGTGGCGAAGGCGACTCTCTGGTCTGTAACTGACGCTGAGGAGCGAAAGCGTGGGGAGCGAACAGGATTAGATACCCTGGTAGTCCACGCCGTAAACGATGAGTGCTAAGTGTTAGGGGGTTTCCGCCCCTTAGTGCTGCAGCTAACGCATTAAGCACTCCGCCTGGGGAGTACGGTCGCAAGACTGAAACTCAAAGGAATTGACGGGGGCCCGCACAAGCGGTGGAGCATGTGGTTTAATTCGAAGCAACGCGAAGAACCTTACCAGGTCTTGACATCCTCTGACAATCCTAGAGATAGGACGTCCCCTTCGGGGGCAGAGTGACAGGTGGTGCATGGTTGTCGTCAGCTCGTGTCGTGAGATGTTGGGTTAAGT
>NZ_CP019626.1:1872500-1932500 GCF_001999205.1 Bacillus sp. 275 | reverse complement strand
CAGGACGCACTAAGCAATTGGATGAAGCAAAAGGGACCTGAAAGTGACATTGTACTCAGCAGCCGTATACGGTTGGCCCGAAACTTTGAAAATATAAAGTTTCCTGCCAGGTATACGAATGAAGAAGCCTCATCCATCATTCAGCAATTCGAAGATCACTTTTCAGGAAAAGAACTGCCTGATATCGGTCAATTTCATTTAATCAGAATGAGTGAAGCTCAGCCTTTGGAAAAACGGGTGCTGATGGAGAAACATCTGATCAGTCCTAATTTAACGGAATCTCCTTTTGGCGGCTGTCTGCTTTCTGAAAATGAAGAAGTCAGCATTATGTTAAATGAAGAAGATCATATCAGAATTCAATGCCTCTTCCCCGGCTTCCAGCTTCTCAACGCCATAAAAGCGGCAAACCAGGTTGATGACTGGATTGAGGAGAAAGTGGATTACGCCTTTGGAGAGAAGAGAGGGTACTTAACAAGCTGTCCTACAAATGTAGGGACGGGACTAAGGGCTTCAGTCATGATGCATTTGCCGGGCCTTGTATTAACTAGGCAAATGAATCGAATTATACCGGCAATTAACCAATTAGGTTTAGTTGTTAGAGGAATTTACGGTGAAGGCAGCGAAGCATTAGGAAATATCTTTCAAATTTCAAATCAAATCACACTCGGAAAATCAGAACAGGACATTGTAGATGATTTAAACAGTGTGGCTGCCCAGCTGATTGAGCAGGAACGTTCAGCCCGAGAAGCGCTTTACCAAACCTCGAAAATTGAATTGGAGGACCGGGTATTCAGGTCTTACGGTGTTTTATCCAACTGCCGTATGATTGAATCAAAGGAAACGGCGAAATGCCTTTCTGACGTTCGGCTGGGGATAGACCTGGGGATCATCAAAGGGCTATCAAGCAATATACTTAATGAACTGATGATTTTGACACAGCCGGGTTTTCTCCAGCAATATTCGGGCGGTGCATTACGGCCGAACGAAAGAGACGCGAGAAGAGCGGCTCTTATCAGGGAAAGGCTGCATTTAGAAATGAGTGCAAATAGACAGGAGGATGATTCGATATGATGTTTGGAAGGTTTACAGAGCGAGCTCAAAAGGTATTGGCACTGGCACAGGAAGAAGCACTGCGCTTAGGCCATAACAATATTGGAACTGAACATATCTTATTAGGTCTGGTTCGTGAAGGAGAAGGGATTGCGGCTAAAGCACTCCAAGCACTCGGA
This sequence comes from Bacillus sp. 275, assembly GCF_001999205.1. Lineage (NCBI taxonomy): Bacteria > Bacillati > Bacillota > Bacilli > Caryophanales > Bacillaceae > Bacillus > Bacillus sp. 275. The sequence goes on along the minus strand of NZ_CP019626.1, from coordinate 1,931,271 downwards.
CTCGGTTCGGATAAAATTCAGAAAGAAGTGGAGAGCTTAATCGGACGGGGACAGGAAATGTCTCAAACGATTCATTATACGCCAAGAGCAAAAAAAGTCATTGAGCTCAGCATGGATGAAGCCAGAAAGCTAGGACATTCTTATGTGGGAACAGAACACATACTTCTCGGACTGATTCGTGAAGGAGAAGGCGTAGCGGCGAGAGTTCTGAATAATCTCGGTGTCAGCTTGAATAAGGCGAGACAGCAAGTGCTGCAGCTTCTGGGAAGCAATGAGACGGGATCTTCTGCATCCGGTACGAACAGCAATGCAAACACGCCGACGCTGGACAGTCTGGCGCGTGATTTAACTGCGATTGCGAAGGAAGACAGTCTTGATCCGGTTATCGGCCGAAGCAAAGAAATTCAGCGTGTTATTGAGGTATTAAGCCGCAGAACGAAGAATAACCCCGTTCTTATCGGAGAACCGGGTGTAGGTAAAACTGCGATTGCTGAAGGCCTCGCACAGCAGATCATCAATAATGAAGTGCCGGAAATTTTACGTGATAAACGCGTAATGACATTAGACATGGGTACGGTTGTAGCCGGTACGAAATACCGCGGAGAATTTGAAGACCGCTTGAAAAAAGTAATGGATGAAATACGTCAGGCCGGCAATATTATTTTATTCATTGACGAACTGCATACACTGATCGGAGCGGGGGGAGCAGAAGGTGCGATTGACGCGTCGAATATCTTAAAACCTTCACTGGCCCGCGGAGAGCTTCAATGCATCGGTGCGACAACACTTGATGAATACCGTAAATATATCGAAAAAGACGCCGCTCTCGAGCGCCGTTTCCAGCCGATTCAGGTGGATCAGCCGTCAGCCGATGAAAGCATTCAAATTTTAAAAGGACTCCGTGACCGCTATGAAGCGCATCACCGCGTATCCATTACCGATGAAGCGATTGAAGCGGCGGTAAAATTGTCCGACCGTTATATTTCTGACCGCTTCCTTCCGGATAAAGCGATCGATTTAATTGATGAAGCCGGTTCAAAAGTGCGTCTCCGTTCTTTCACAACGCCTCCGAACTTAAAAGAGCTTGAGCAGAAACTCGATGAAGTTCGCAAGGAAAAAGACGCTGCTGTTCAGAGCCAGGAGTTTGAAAAAGCGGCTTCCCTTCGTGATACGGAGCAGCGCCTGAGAGAACAGGTGGAAGACACGAAAAAAACGTGGAAAGAAAAACAAGGCCAGGAGAACTCCGAAGTTTCTGTAGAGGATATCGCAATGGTTGTATCCAGCTGGACCGGGGTGCCTGTATCTAAAATTGCCCAAACGGAAACAGATAAGCTTCTCAATATGGAAAGCATTCTGCACTCCCGCGTCATCGGCCAGGATGAAGCCGTTGTAGCCGTTGCAAAGGCTGTCAGACGTGCAAGAGCCGGTCTGAAGGACCCGAAACGCCCGATTGGTTCATTCATCTTCCTAGGCCCTACAGGCGTTGGGAAGACAGAGCTGGCAAGAGCGCTGGCGGAATCCATTTTCGGTGATGAGGAAGCGATGATCAGAGTGGATATGTCCGAATACATGGAGAAACACTCAACTTCACGTCTTGTCGGTTCTCCTCCGGGATATGTCGGCTATGATGAAGGCGGCCAGCTGACAGAAAAAGTGAGAAGAAAACCTTACTCTGTCGTACTGCTTGATGAAATTGAAAAAGCGCACCCTGATGTGTTTAACATACTCCTGCAAGTGCTTGAAGACGGACGATTGACTGATTCAAAAGGACGCACTGTGGATTTCCGCAACACGATCCTGATTATGACGTCAAACGTCGGAGCGAGCGAGCTGAAACGCAACAAATATGTGGGCTTCAATGTGCAGGATGAATCACAAAACCATAAAGACATGAAAGACAAAGTCATGGGAGAGCTGAAGCGTGCCTTCAGACCTGAGTTTATCAACCGGATTGACGAAATTATCGTCTTCCACTCCCTTGAGAAAAAACATCTTACAGACATCGTGTCGCTTATGTCTGATCAGTTAACAAAACGTCTGAAAGAACAAGATCTCTCTATCGAGCTGACGGATGCTGCAAAAGCAAAAGTGGCAGAAGAGGGCGTCGATTTGGAATACGGCGCACGTCCGTTAAGAAGAGCGATTCAAAAGCATGTGGAGGACCGGTTATCAGAAGAACTCCTCAGAGGCAATATTGATAAAGGCCAGCACATTGTTCTTGATGTTGAGGACGGCGAATTTGTCGTAAAAACAACTGCTAAAACGAACTAATATAGTGACAAACATGAGGCATACGTAAGCGAGTGTATGCCTCACTTTGTTATATAGAGAAATATTCGATAAGGAAGAGGTCTTACAACATATATGGCTAAATCAAAAACAAAATTCATCTGCCACTCATGCGGTTATGAATCCGCAAAATGGATGGGAAAGTGCCCGGGCTGCGGGGCTTGGAATACAATGGTGGAAGAAACCATAAAAAAAGCGCCGGCGAATCGGCGGGCGGCTTTCTCCCACTCCGTTCAAACCGTCCAGAAACCATCACCCATTACATCAATTGAAACATCGGAAGAACCCCGCGTCCAAACAAAGCTCGAAGAATTCAACAGAGTGCTTGGCGGCGGCGTTGTGAAAGGCTCGTTAGTATTAATCGGCGGCGATCCCGGGATCGGAAAATCAACGCTCCTTCTCCAAGTATCCGCACAATTAGCTGATACGGCCGGCAGCGTGCTTTACATTTCAGGGGAAGAATCCGTGAAGCAAACGAAGCTGCGCGCCGACAGACTTGGAATCAACAGCCAAATGTTACATGTTTTATCTGAAACCGATATGGAGTATATTTCGTCTGCTATACAAGAGATGAAACCCGCATTTGTTGTCGTAGACTCCATTCAGACCGTTTATCAAAGTGATATCACCTCGGCTCCCGGCAGTGTATCACAAGTAAGAGAATGTACGGCTGAATTGATGAAAATCGCGAAAACAAACGGCATACCTATTTTTATCGTCGGGCACGTCACAAAAGAAGGATCGATCGCAGGGCCGAGATTGCTTGAGCACATGGTCGATACCGTTCTATACTTTGAAGGAGAGCGGCACCATACATTCCGTATTTTGCGGGCCGTAAAAAACCGTTTCGGCTCCACAAATGAGATGGGCATCTTTGAAATGCGGGAAGAGGGGCTTACGGAAGTGCTGAACCCTTCTGAAATTTTCTTGGAAGAGCGTTCTGCCGGGGCATCGGGTTCGAGTATCGTTGCGTCAATGGAAGGAACGAGACCGATTCTGGTTGAAATCCAGGCGCTCATTTCACCGACCAGTTTTGGAAACCCGCGCCGCATGGCTACAGGCATTGACCACAACAGGGTATCGTTAATTATGGCTGTGCTTGAGAAGCGGGTGGGTCTTTTGCTTCAAAATCAAGATGCGTATTTAAAGGTCGCCGGCGGGGTCAAACTGGATGAACCGGCGATTGATTTGGCAGTAGCCGTCAGCATTGCCTCAAGCTTCAGAGATACACCGCCGAATCCCGCAGATTGCTTTATCGGTGAAGTGGGTCTGACAGGAGAAGTCCGCAGGGTGTCAAGAATCGAACAGCGCGTAAAGGAAGCGGCGAAACTCGGCTTCAAGCGCATGATCATACCTGAGGCGAATGCAGACGGGTGGACAATACCAAAAGGGATTGAGGTTGTCGGAGTAGCAAATGTTGCAGAAGCGCTTCGTACTTCATTAGGAGGATCATAATAGATGGAAAAAGAGAAAAAAGGGGCGAAACAAGAGCTTGACCTGTCTGCAATTCTGCAGTTCGTTGCACCGGGCACCCCGCTCAGAGCCGGGATAGAGAATGTACTTCGGGCAAATACAGGCGGCCTGATTGTTGTCGGATACAATGATAAGGTAAAGCAAGTCGTGGATGGCGGTTTTCATATTAATACATCATTTGCGCCCGCTCACTTATACGAGCTGGCCAAAATGGACGGTGCCATTATTCTAAGTGATTCCGGCCAGAAAATTCTTTATGCGAATACGCAGCTTATGCCGGAAGCGACCATTTCTTCTTCAGAAACGGGAATGAGGCACCGTACGGCGGAACGGGTGGCGAAGCAGACCGGCTGTCTCGTCATCGCCATTTCTGAGCGCAGAAATGTCATTACGTTATATCAGGACAGCATGAAGTACACACTAAAGGACATAGGTTTTATTTTAACAAAGGCAAATCAGGCCATTCAAACGCTCGAGAAGTATAAAACCATTTTAGACAAAACGATTACGGCTTTAAACGCATTAGAGTTTGAGGAGCTTGTGACATTCAGTGACGTGCTGTCCGTCATGCATCGATATGAAATGGTGCTCCGAATAAAAAATGAAATCAATATGTATATTAAAGAACTCGGAACGGAAGGCCACTTAATCCGTCTGCAGGTGATTGAACTGATTACGGACATGGAAGAAGAGGCGGCGCTTTTCATCAAAGACTATGTCAAAGAAAAAATCAAAGATCCGTTCGTGCTGTTAAAAGAGCTTCAGGATATGTCCAGCTATGATCTGCTTGATGATTCCATTCTGTTTAAGCTGCTTGGATATCCGGCTTCTACCAATCTTGATGATTATGTGCTCCCGAGAGGATACAGGCTGCTGAACAAAATTCCGCGTCTGCCGATGCCGATTGTTGAAAATGTCGTTGAGGCGTTCGGATTTTTGCCAAGCATAACGGAAGCCACTGTAGAAGAGCTTGATGATGTCGAAGGTATCGGCGAAGTGCGCGCCAAAAAAATCAAAAAAGGCTTAAAACGCCTTCAGGAAAAACACTATATAGATAGACAGCTTTAAGAATCGCTTAAACCTGTCGGAATCCGGGTATATTATTGTTAGTTTTTGTTTATTCTGAATTTGTAGGCTCTGACAGTCTGCTGAAAAAATGCTACTTAAAAGGAGGTGGAGGTATGTTAAAACGAATAGTTCAGGCGTTCTTCATTATTGTGGGCGGCGTTGTCGGTATCTTTTTAATACCTGAATTGTTTGTGCTGTCAAATATACAGGACATACCTTTAATAACAAACGCATATACGTCTGCTGCAATTGGTGCTATTATCTTTTTTCTCATCAGTATATGGACGACAGAATATGTGATTAATTGGGTAAAATGGATTGAAGATTCTTTGCTGAGAGCTCCGGTGCCGGATCTGTTATTCGGGAGTCTCGGATTGGTTTTTGGACTTATCATCGCATATCTCATTGTAAACGTGATTCCGCTGGACAATATTCCGTACCGTATATTCAGCACCATCATTCCGGTCTTTCTGGCTTTCTTTCTCGGTTACCTGGGCTTCCAAGTCGGATTTAAGAAAAAGGATGAACTGATCAGTCTTTTCTCCATTTCTGCAAGAATGCAGAAGAAAAAGGGAAGTGCTGATGAGGAGCAGGAGGAACAGGATAAAAGGCTGAAAATCTTGGATACAAGTGTTATTATTGATGGGAGAATTGCAGATATTTGTCAGACGGGCTTTTTAGAAGGCGTCATTGTCATTCCTCAATTTGTGCTGGAGGAATTACAGCATATCGCTGATTCTTCAGATGTTTTAAAACGTAACAGAGGACGCCGCGGACTGGATATCTTGAATCGCATTCAAAAGGAACTTGATATTACGGTTGAAATTTATGAAGGCGACTTCGAGGACATTCAGGAGGTTGACAGCAAGCTTGTCAAACTTGCGAAGCTGACATCCGGCGTCGTTGTGACGAATGATTTTAATTTAAATAAAGTATGTGAGCTTCAGAAGGTTGCGGTACTGAATATTAATGACCTTGCAAACGCGGTGAAGCCGGTTGTGCTTCCGGGCGAAGAGATGAATGTGCAGGTGATTAAGGACGGGAAAGAGCATAATCAAGGTGTGGCTTACTTGGATGACGGGACGATGATTGTTGTGGAAGAAGGCCGCAATTATATAGGGAAACATATTGATGTGCTCGTAACCAGCGTACTGCAGACAGCGGCGGGACGAATGATTTTTGCCAAGCCCAAGCTGCTTGAGAAAGCTCTTTAAGAGGGAGTTCATATGGAGTATGTTGTCGTTATTCCGGCTGCCGGACAAGGAAAACGGATGAAGGCCGGGAAAAATAAGCTGTTCATCAGCTTAAAAGGTGCGCCTGTTATTATACACACACTGCGGGTTTTTGAAAGCCACGCACCCTGTCAGAAAATAATCCTGGTGATAAACGAGAGTGAACGGGAAGATTTTCGCCAGCTGCTGGCTCAATTTCCGATTCAGACGGAAATTGAGCTTGTTACCGGGGGGGCGGAGCGTCAGCACAGTGTATACGAAGGACTGAAAGTGATTGATAAGGAATCGGTCGTACTTGTTCATGACGGAGCGCGCCCGTTTATCACACATCAGCATATCGATAAGCTCGTTGAAACAGCAGAGGAGGCGGGAGCGGCTGTCCTGGCTGTTCCTGTGAAAGACACGATAAAACGGGCGGAAGGCTCCCGGGTTGCGGAGACCTTTGATCGTTCAAGCTTGTGGGCCGTTCAAACGCCGCAGGCTTTTCGTCTTTCTTTATTGAAGACGGCGCATATGGAAGCGGAAAACAAAGGCTTCTTAGGGACGGATGACGCCAGCCTCGTCGAGCGTCTTGATGGATATCAGGTGAGTATCGTTGAAGGCAGCTATACCAATATTAAGCTGACAACGCCGGATGACCTGATATTTGCGGAAGCAATCATGAAAGCGGAAAGTGGGAATCATAATGTTTAGAATCGGACAAGGATTTGATGTGCATCAATTAACGGAAGGCCGTCCTCTCATCATCGGCGGAATTGAAATTCCTTATGAAAAGGGGCTGCTCGGACATTCAGATGCTGATGTATTGCTGCATACAGTCGCAGACGCGTGTCTCGGAGCGGCAGGTGAAGGAGATATCGGCAAGCATTTCCCGGATACTGATCCGGAATTCAAGGATGCGGATTCTTTTAAGCTGCTTCAGCATGTCTGGAACATTGTAAAAGAAAAAGGGTACGTACTCGGAAATATAGACTGCACGATTATTGCGCAAAAGCCGAAAATGGCGCCGCATATTGATGCTATGAGAAAACGGATAGCGGAAGGCCTTGAGGCGGACGTCTCTCAAGTAAACGTAAAAGCGACGACGACAGAAAAGCTCGGGTTTACCGGAAGAGCCGAAGGAATTGCCGCTCAGGCGACCGTTCTGATCCAAAAAGCCTGATCATTGTTTTGATGCCCGGTCTATTTGGTGGTAGAATAGATACATATATTCGGCTAGAGGCTACAGACGAGATGAAAGGAAGTATTTGAACATGGGAAATGAAGTACGCGTTCGTTATGCACCGAGTCCGACCGGACATTTGCATATCGGTAACGCCAGAACGGCGCTTTTTAACTATTTATTTGCCCGCAGCCAAGGCGGAAAGTTTATTATCCGGATTGAGGATACGGACAAAAAGCGAAATATTGAAGGCGGAGAGCAAAGCCAGCTCAACTATTTGAAATGGCTCGGCATGGACTGGGATGAAAGTGTGGATATCGGCGGAGAATACGGCCCGTACCGCCAGTCTGAGCGTAACGACATTTACAAAAAGTACTATGAAGAGCTTCTTGAAAAAGGGCTTGCTTATAAATGTTTCTGTACGGAAGAAGAACTTGAGAAAGAACGTGAAGAGCAAATCGCCCGCGGGGAAATGCCGCGCTATTCCGGCAAACACAGAAACCTGACTCAGGAAGAGCAGGAGCAGTTTTTAGCCGAAGGCAGACAGCCGAGCATCCGTTTCCGCGTGCCGGAAGGGAAAATCATCGCATTTAACGATATCGTAAAAGGCGAGATTTCTTTTGAATCAGACGGCATCGGCGACTTTGTCATCGTCAAAAAAGACGGAACACCGACGTATAACTTTGCCGTCGCGATTGACGATTACTTAATGAAAATGACGCACGTGCTCCGCGGTGAGGATCACATTTCAAATACACCGAAACAGATCATGATTTTCCAGGCATTCGGCTGGGATGTTCCTGTCTTCGGACATATGACGCTTATCGTAAACGAAAGCCGCAAAAAATTAAGTAAACGTGATGAATCAATTATCCAGTTTATTGAGCAGTATGATGAGCTGGGTTACCTGCCTGAAGCGCTCTTTAACTTTATCGGACTTCTCGGCTGGTCTCCCGTCGGTGAAGAAGAGCTTTTCACAAGAGAACAATTCATTGAAATTTTTGATGTAAATCGTTTGTCTAAGTCACCGGCTCTGTTTGATATGCATAAACTGAAATGGGTCAACAACCAATACGTCAAAGCGCTGGATCTTGATCAAGTGGTTGAGCTGACCCTGCCGCACCTGCAAAAAGCAGGAAAAGTCGGCACTGAGCTTTCTGCCGAGGAGCAGGAATGGGTTCGTAAATTAATTTCTCTTTACCATGAGCAATTGAGCTACGGCGCTGAAATTGTCGAGCTGACTGATTTGTTCTTTAAAGATGAGATCGAGTATAATCAAGAGGCAAAAGCCGTTCTGGAAGAGGAACAGGTGCCTGAAGTGCTCAGCGTATTTGCTGCGAAGCTTGAAGAGCTTGAAGAATTTACGCCTGAGCTGATCAAAGCCTCAATCAAAGCTGTTCAGAAAGAAACAGGCCATAAAGGCAAAAAGCTGTTCATGCCGATTCGTGTAGCGGTTACCGGTCAGACACACGGTCCTGAGCTTCCGCAGGCCATTGAGCTGATCGGCAGAGAAACAGCCGTCAGACGCCTGAAAAGCATTTAAATATACGATTGTTGACAGGGAAGAGTATAAAACAATGACCATTACAGAAAGAATCTTCATCGGCTGAGAGAGATTCATGCGTCATGTTTTAGAAGTGCGCCCTTAAGACCTTTGAAGAACATTTCTGCGGAAATCAGTATTTAAAGGCGGCCGCCGCCGTTACCGGCTTTTAAGTTGGGAAAACAGTGACTTGTTTTTCAAACAGAGTGGAACCGCGCGGTAAAAGCGTCTCTGTCATGTTTACATGCAGAGACGCTTTTTTTATAGGCGGAAAAACAGACTGGAGCGGGGAGAGAATGGGGGGAAGCATGTGTTTTTTAAAATGCTAAAAGAAGACATAGATACAGTGTTCGATCAAGATCCGGCAGCAAGAAGCTATTTCGAAGTTGTTTTAACTTATTCTGGTTTACATGCTATATGGGCGCATCGGATTGCACATGCTTTATATAAACGGAGATTTTTCTTCCTGGCGCGCCTGATATCACAGATTGCCCGTTTCTTTACCGGAATTGAAATCCATCCCGGCGCGACCATCGGGAGAAGGTTTTTCATTGACCACGGTATGGGGGTCGTCATAGGGGAAACATGTGAAATCGGCAATAACGTGACGGTATTCCAAGGTGTCACTCTCGGGGGAACGGGAAAAGAAAAGGGGAAGCGGCATCCGACCATAAAGGATGATGCTTTAATTGCAACCGGAGCGAAGGTGCTCGGCTCTATTACGGTCGGGCAGGGTTCTAAAGTAGGGGCCGGTTCCGTTGTGCTTCGTGATGTTCCCGACTTTTCGACCGTTGTCGGCATACCGGGGAAAGTCGTCATTCAGAACGGAAGAAAAATCAAACGCGATCTCAATCACCAAGACTTGCCCGATCCGGTTGCTGACCGGTTAAGAGCATTGGAGCAGCAGATTTTTGAGCTGCAGGCTGAACTGGAAGATAAAAAAGAAAGGATCAACCAAAAATGACCATTACACTTTATAATACATTGACACGGAAAAAGGAAACATTCGTTCCTCTTGAGGAAGGAAAAGTAAAAATGTACGTGTGCGGACCGACTGTATACAACTATATTCATATCGGAAACGCCCGTCCGGCGATTGTGTATGATACCGTACGCAACTATTTGGAGTATAAAGGATACGATGTTCAATACGTATCGAATTTCACCGATGTTGACGACAAACTGATTAAGGCGGCCAACGAGCTCGGCGAGGACGTCCCGACCGTTTCTGAACGGTTCATTAAAGCGTATTTTGAAGACGTGGGCGCCCTCGGATGCCGGAAAGCGGATCTTCACCCCCGGGTCATGGAAAACATGGATGCCATTATTGAATTTGTCAGCGAACTGATTAAAAAAGGCTACGCTTATGCATCAGAAGGCGACGTCTATTTCAAAACAAGGGCCTTCGAAGGGTACGGCAAACTATCTCAGCAATCAATTGATGAACTCAGATCAGGCGCGCGTATCCGTGTCGGCGAGAAGAAAGAGGATGCGCTGGACTTTGCTCTTTGGAAAGCTGCTAAGGACGGAGAAATTTCATGGGATAGCCCTTGGGGAAAAGGCCGCCCGGGCTGGCATATTGAATGCTCCGCAATGGTGAAAAAGTATTTGGGTGACGAGATCGATATTCATGCCGGCGGTCAGGACCTGACATTCCCGCACCATGAAAACGAAATCGCCCAATCTGAAGCATTAACAGGCAAGACATTCGCAAAATACTGGCTTCACAACGGATATATCAATATCGATAATGAGAAAATGTCAAAATCGCTCGGCAACTTTGTTTTGGTGCACGATATCATTAAGCAACATGACCCGCAGCTTTTGAGATTTTTCATGCTGTCCGTTCATTACCGCCACCCGATCAACTATTCGGAAGAGCTGCTTGAGAAAACAAAAAACGCGTTTAACCGCCTGAAGACGGCCTACAGTAATTTAAACCATCGTTTGATTAGCAGCACGAATCTGACTGACAATGATGAGGAATGGCTCGCTAAAATCGAAGAGCACCGCACTGCGTTTGAAGAAGCAATGGATGATGATTTTAATACGGCGAATGCAATTTCCGTTTGGTTTGATCTGGCGAAGCTCGCCAATTACTACATGCAGGAAGACAATACGGCGGATCACGTCATTAAAGCCTTTATCAGCATGTTTGACAGAATCGGATCTGTTCTCGGACTTACGCTCGGCGAAGAAGAGCTTGTCGACGAAGAGATTGAAGAGTTGATTGAGAAGAGAAATGAAGCCCGCCGCAATCGCGATTTTGCTTTGTCAGACCAGATTCGCGATCAGCTGAAAAGCATGAATATCATTCTTGAAGATACGGCCCAGGGAACTCGCTGGAAGCGGGGAGAGTAAGCGGATGCTTCAATTTGAACAAATCAAAGATTCAAAGCAGTTAAACGGTCTTGCGCTTGCTTATATGGGTGATGCCATTTTTGAAATATACGTCCGGCATCACCTGCTTAAGCAGGGCTTTACGAAACCGAATGACCTTCATAAGAAGGCGAGCCGGATTGTATCGGCAAAATCACAGGCAGACATATTGTTCCGCCTTCAGGACGAATCCTTTTTCACGGAGGAAGAGGAAGCCGTGCTGAGAAGAGGCAGAAACGCGAAATCAGGGACGACGCCTAAAAACACAGATGTACAGACGTACCGCCATAGTACAGCTTTTGAGGCTTTACTCGGATACCTTTTTCTTGAGAAAAGAGAAGAAAGACTGAATCAGCTGATTGCTGAGGCTATACAAGTCGGGACGTCAGGGAGGAAAACAAATGAGTCAGCAACATGATTACGTCATAGGAAAAAACGCTGTGATTGAGACGTTAAAGTCAGATCGCAAGCTGTATAAGTTATGGATGGCGGAAAACACAGTAAAAGGACAGGCGCAGCAAGTTATGGAGCTTGCTAAAAAGCGCGGCGTCACCATTCAATTTGTACCGAGGAAAAAACTCGATCAGATGGTGGAGGGGCAGCATCAGGGTGTTGTCGCCCAGGTGGCGGCATATGAATATGCACAATTAGACGAATTATATAAAAGAGCGGAAGAGAGAAACGAACAGCCTTTCTTTCTCATATTGGACGAGCTGGAAGACCCTCATAATCTGGGTTCCATCATGAGAACGGCTGACGCTGTCGGTGCACACGGCATCGTGATTCCGAAACGCAGAGCGGTCGGACTGACTTCGACGGTCGCAAAAGCTTCGACCGGTGCGATTGAACACATTCCCGTCGTGAAGGTGACCAACCTTGCCCGGACACTTGATGAAATGAAGGAGCGGGGGATTTGGGTCGTCGGAACGGATGCATCCGCCCGGGAAGACTACCGCTCTATGGACGGCAAGATGCCTTTGGCGCTCGTTATCGGAAGCGAAGGCAGAGGAATGGGCCGGCTTGTGAAAGAGAAATGTGATTTTCTCATTAAGCTTCCGATGGCCGGAAAAGTCACTTCTCTGAATGCGTCGGTAGCGGCCGGCCTTCTCATGTATGAAGTCTACCGGAAGCGCAATCCTTTAGGGGAATGAAGACAGATGGACATCCTGTTAGTAGACGGATACAACATGATTGGAGCTTGGCCGCAGCTAAAGGATTTAAAAGCGAACAGTTTTGAAGAAGCGAGAGATGTACTGATCCAGAAGATGGCGGAATATCAGTCCTACACGGGAATCAGAGTCATTGTGGTGTTTGATGCACACCTGGTAAAAGGCATAGAGAAAAAACAAACGAATCACAGAGTCGAAGTGATTTTCACACGGGAGAATGAAACGGCGGATGAGCGGATCGAGAAGCTTGCCCAGGCGCTGAATAATATTGCGACACAGATTCATGTCGCAACCTCCGATTATACGGAGCAGTGGGCGATTTTCGGACAAGGGGCTCTCCGCAAATCCGCCCGGGAGCTTCTGAGGGAAGTGGATACGATAGAACGCCGGATTCAAAGGCGGGTTTCAAAGATCACTTCTGAAAAACCACCGGGTAAAATCGAGCTGTCCGAAGAGGTTTTGAAAACGTTTGAAAAGTGGCGCCGAGGCGGTCTGGATTAGGTTGACGCTTTTTCGCCCATTAATGTATAATATTTCTATCTACGTGCGCCGGGGGGATCGCAGTGAATCTACAGAACAGCAAGGGAAAGTTCAACAAAGTGCAATTTTGCCAGTTGGAGGACGAGCAGGTCATTGAAAAGGTTCATGTTGGGGATAGTGATGCGTTAGATTACTTGATTACGAAGTACCGTAATTTTGTACGGGCGAAAGCAAGGTCTTATTTTTTAATAGGGGCCGACAGAGAAGATATTGTACAGGAAGGGATGATAGGCTTATATAAGTCTATCCGAGACTTTAGAGAGGACAAGCTTACTTCATTTAAAGCTTTTGCAGAATTATGCATTACCCGCCAGATTATTACCGCAATAAAGACAGCTACCCGTCAGAAACACATTCCTTTAAATTCCTATGTTTCTTTAGACAAACCTATTTTTGATGAAGAATCTGACAGAACACTGCTTGATGTCATTTCAGGCGCTAAAACGTTAAATCCTGAAGAGATGATTATTAATCAGGAAGAATTTGATGATATCGAAATGAAAATGGGAGAACTGCTGAGCGATCTGGAGAGAAAGGTGCTTGTTTTGTACTTGGACGGAAGAAGTTACCAAGAGATTTCAGATGACTTAAACCGACACGTAAAATCAATCGATAATGCCCTGCAGCGCGTGAAGCGCAAGCTTGAAAAGTATTTAGAAATAAGAGAGATCAGCCTGTAGCAGGTTTCTGTGTCATATTGACAGAATTTTTCTGACTGTGCTATTTTATTAAGATAAATGAATGTTTAGGAAAAGGTGTAACGACATGAGAAAAAAGATTACGCTGGCATGCAAAACATGCGGAAATCGTAATTATACGACAATGAAAAGCTCTGCATCAGCGGCTGAGCGGTTAGAAGTTAAGAAGTACTGCAGCACTTGCAATTCACATACAGCTCATTTAGAAACAAAATAGTGTTCGCTTTTTAAATTGTGGAGGTCTTTTACATGCGCATGATGAGTTTCTTTAAAGATGTTGGGAAAGAAATGAAAAAGGTTAGCTGGCCTAAAGGCAAAGAGTTAACGCGCTATACGATCACGGTGATTTCAACGGTTATCTTTTTTGTTATCTTTTTTGCCCTCCTTGATACAGGAATTTCTCAATTAATTCGTTTAATAGTTGAATAATGATCAGCAATACGTGCTATAATAGATCATAATATCGTTTGCCAAAACCCGTTCAGCGGGTTTTTTATTGTGTTGTTGAAAAAAGGATTCATAGGCCCTGAGCCTATTTTTTGTTTTACACTTCATTTTTAAATGCGGGGAGGGAAGGACTGCAGAGTCCTGATAGAATGGAAAAGAATTGGTATGTTGTTCATACGTATTCCGGTTATGAAAACAAAGTAAAAGCGAACCTTGAAAAACGTGTGGAATCAATGGGAATGCAGGATAAAATTTTCCGCGTTGTCGTCCCTGAAGAAGAAGAGACTGATATTAAGAACGGCAAGAAAAAAGTAGTCAAAAAGAAAGTGTTCCCGGGTTATGTGCTTGTTGAAATCGTCATGACTGATGATTCCTGGTATGTGGTCCGCAACACGCCGGGCGTTACCGGATTCGTCGGATCAGCCGGTTCAGGCTCAAAGCCGACTCCGCTTCTTCCTGGCGAAGCGGAAACCATCTTAAAACGCATGGGCATGGATGAGCGGAAAACCGACATTGATTTTGAATTGAATGAGACAGTCAAAGTCATAGACGGACCTTTCGCCAACTTTACAGGATCAATTGAAGAGATTGATTATGATAAGAGCAAAGTGAAAGTATTCGTTAACATGTTCGGCCGTGAAACGCCGGTTGAACTGGAATTTACCCAGATCGACAAATTGTAATGTGAAAAAACTTGAAATTGCTATATATTAATGATAATATAGCAAAGGTACGTCTTGGACTAATCCAAGGCAGCTAGCTTGATATTTCGTCATTCATATAAAGAATGAAACCTTGAGTGGGAGGGTTTACCCTATTACCACATCACGGACTTAAGGAGGTGTGTCTCGTGGCTAAAAAAGTAGTAAAAGTTGTAAAATTGCAAATTCCTGCTGGAAAAGCTAACCCAGCGCCGCCAGTTGGACCTGCACTAGGTCAAGCCGGTGTAAATATCATGGGATTCTGTAAGGAGTTTAACGCTCGTACAGCTGACCAAGCTGGTTTAATCATTCCTGTTGAAATTTCGGTTTACGAAGACCGTTCATTTACATTTATTACAAAAACTCCGCCTGCTGCAGTATTGCTTAAAAAAGCAGCTGGAATTGAGTCTGGTTCTGGTGAACCAAACCGTAATAAAGTGGCAACCGTTAAGCGCGATAAGGTTCGCGAAATCGCTGAAACGAAAATGCCTGACTTAAACGCAGCAGACGTTGAAGCGGCAATGCGCATGGTTGAAGGTACTGCCCGCAGTATGGGTATCGTTATCGAGGATTAATTTGTTTCTTGTCGGGTTGCGAGTTTTCACAAGTTCGCAACCCTTATTCGTGGGAGGTTATTCCGCTATAACCACATAAGGAGGAAATTTTAAAATGGCTAAAAAAGGTAAAAAGTACGTTGAAGCTGCGAAGCTTGTAGACCGTGCGAAAGCTTACGATGTCGCTGAAGCAGTGGCGCTTACTAAAAAAACAAACACAGCTAAATTCGACGCTACAGTTGAAGTTGCTTTTCGTTTAGGGGTTGACCCTCGTAAAAACGATCAGCAAATCCGCGGTGCAGTTGTACTTCCTAACGGAACTGGTAAAACTCAGCGCGTGCTTGTATTCGCTAAAGGCGAAAAAGCAAAAGAAGCTGAAGCTGCCGGTGCAGACTACGTTGGCGATTCTGATTACATCGCGAAAATCCAGCAAGGCTGGTTCGAATTCGATGTAATCGTTGCGACTCCTGACATGATGGGTGAAGTCGGTAAAATCGGCCGTGTGCTTGGACCAAAAGGTCTTATGCCAAACCCTAAAACAGGAACTGTTACATTCGAAGTGGAAAAAGCAATCGGCGAAATCAAAGCTGGTAAAGTAGAATACCGCGTTGACAAAGCTGGTAACATCCATGTTCCGATCGGAAAAGTTTCTTTCGAGGATGAAAAACTTGTTGAGAACTTCACAACAATGTATGATACAATCCTGAAAGCAAAACCGGCTGCGGCTAAAGGTGTTTACGTGAAAAACGTTGCCGTTACTTCTACTATGGGCCCTGGTGTCAAAGTAGACGCTTCTACTTTCAACGTAAAATAATATTTGACTTTAGATCAGCATTCTGATATGATTCAAAATGTTGTAAAATAGAATATCATTTATACCGTAGACAGCAGGGGCCGTTGAGGCTTAATATCCTGCCGAGGTGTATATATATCACAGCTATTACGTTACGTATGCTTGTATATACAGCCTCCATGTCCACATGGAGGCTTTTTATATGAAATCGTCGTCACAGTCGTGATCACCTAGCGGTATAAGTGTTACACAAAATCTACAGGAGGTGTAACCATGAGCAGCGCAATTGATACAAAAAAAGTTGTTGTTGAAGAGATTGCTTCTAAACTGAAAGAAAGCAAATCAACGATCATCGTTGACTACCGCGGACTTAACGTTTCTGAAGTAACTGAACTCCGTAAACAGCTTCGCGAAGCTAACGTAGAGTTCAAAGTGTACAAAAACACAATGACTCGCCGTGCGGTTGAACAAGCTGAACTTGATGGTTTGAATGATGTCTTAACTGGACCGAATGCGATCGCATTCAGTACTGAAGATGTTGTCGCTCCGGCAAAAGTTCTTAACGAGTTCGCGAAGAATCACGAAGCTCTGGAAATCAAAGCGGGCGTTATCGAAGGAAAAGTATCTTCTGTTGAAGAAGTGAAAGCTCTTGCTGAACTTCCTTCACGCGATGGCTTACTTTCTATGTTGCTTAGCGTACTTCAAGCTCCAGTTCGCAACCTTGCACTTGCAGCTAAAGCAGTTGCAGAACAAAAGGAAGAACAAGGCGCTTAATCTGATTTTACCCTAAAATAAAACAAATGGAGGAATTTCAAATGGCTTTAAATATCGAAGAAATCATTGCTTCCGTTAAAGAAGCAACTGTACTTGAATTGAACGACCTAGTAAAAGCAATCGAAGAAGAATTTGGCGTAACTGCTGCTGCTCCTGTAGCTGTAGCTGGCGGAGCTGCTGCTGGCGGCGCTGCTGAAGAGCAAAGCGAATTCGACCTTATCCTTGCTGGTGCAGGTTCTCAGAAAATCAAAGTTATCAAAGTTGTTCGTGAAATCACTGGTCTTGGCTTGAAAGAAGCTAAAGAACTTGTTGACAACACTCCAAAACCACTTAAAGAAGGTATTGCGAAAGAAGAAGCTGAAGAGCTTAAAGCTAAACTTGAAGAAGTTGGCGCTTCTGTAGAAGTTAAGTAATCTTCACTTGCCTGTAGGGGAAGCTCGCTTTTATGAGGCGGGCTTTTTCTTTGCTTTTCTTTAAGTGCCATTATAAAAGGAGGTTCTAATAATGAGTGATCACTATTATTCAGAAAAACCTTCAGTTAAAAGCGATAAACAGACATGGTCATTTACACTGCGGAACAGATCTTATACATTCACAAGTGACAGCGGCGTTTTCTCGAAAAAGGAAGTTGATTTCGGTTCGCGTGTCTTAATTGAAGCGTTTGAAGAGCCGGAGATCGATGGTGACTTCCTGGATGCAGGCTGCGGTTACGGCCCGATCGGTCTGTCACTCGCCGGTGCATTTACAGACCGGACCGTGCACATGATTGACGTGAATGAAAGAGCCGTAGAGCTGTCAAATGAAAATGCAGAAAAAAACGGAATAAAAAACGTTCGAATTTATCAGAGTGATTTATTTTCAAATATTGATTCTGCTCAAACATTTGCTTCTATTATTACAAACCCCCCAATCCGCGCCGGAAAAAAAGTTGTCCATGCCATTTTTGAAAAAAGCGCTGAGCATTTAAGGGCTTCAGGTGAATTGTGGATCGTTATACAGAAAAAACAGGGCGGGCCTTCTGCCATTGAAAAACTGAAGGAGCTTTTTGACGAAGTTTCTGTGGTTCAAAAAAAGAAAGGCTATTATATCATAAAAGCAAAAAAAGTTTGACTTGAATTTTCAGCTATGTTAATATTGTAAAATGCCAATGTATATATTTTGCATGATATGCTGAAATAATCATAGTGCATGTATAAATTATACAAACATGGAAATGCTAATAAAATCGGTATTTGTTTTTGGATGTGGTTTTCTTAATTAGAAACCCTTTTTTCTTTTGTCTTGTAAAAGTATTTCTTTATCGTAAGAGATGCTTATTACACATATAATACGCATGATTTGAGGGGTGAATCAGTTGACAGGTCAACTAGTTCAGTATGGACGACACCGCCAGCGCAGAAGCTATGCTCGCATTAGCGAAGTGTTAGAATTACCAAATCTCATTGAAATTCAAACCTCTTCTTATCAGTGGTTTCTTGATGAGGGTCTTAGAGAGATGTTTCAAGACATATCACCAATTGAGGATTTCACTGGTAACCTCTCTCTAGAGTTCATTGACTACAGTTTAGGAGATCCTAAGTATCCCGTTGAAGAGTCAAAAGAACGTGATGTGACTTACTCAGCTCCGCTGAGAGTGAAGGTTCGTTTAATTAACAAAGAAACTGGAGAGGTAAAAGACCAGGATGTCTTCATGGGTGATTTCCCTATTATGACAGATACCGGTACTTTTATCATCAACGGTGCAGAACGTGTTATCGTATCTCAGCTTGTTCGGTCTCCAAGTGTATATTTCAGTGGTAAAGTAGACAAAAACGGTAAAAAAGGTTTTACCGCGACTGTCATTCCAAACCGTGGCGCATGGTTAGAATACGAAACTGATGCGAAAGATGTTGTGTATGTCCGCATTGATCGCACACGTAAGTTGCCGGTTACGGTTCTTTTGCGTGCTCTCGGCTTCGGTTCCGACCAAGAGATTCTCGATCTCATTGGTGAGAACGAATATCTCCGCAATACACTGGATAAGGACAACACTGAAAACAGTGACAAAGCGCTTCTTGAAATCTATGAGCGCCTTCGTCCCGGAGAGCCGCCTACAGTAGAAAACGCAAAAAGCTTGCTGGATTCCCGTTTCTTCGATCCGAAGCGATACGACCTTGCGAATGTAGGACGCTATAAAATTAATAAAAAGCTTCATATCAAGAACCGCCTGTTTAACCAGCGCCTTGCAGAAACACTGGTGGATCCGGAAACCGGTGAAATTCTCGCTGAAAAAGGGCAGATTCTTGACAGAAGAACACTTGATAAAGTACTGCCATACTTAGAAAATGGAATCGGCTTCAGAAAGCTTTATCCTAACGGCGGCGTCGTCGAGGATGAAGTGATGCTTCAATCCATTAAAATCTATGCTCCTACCGATGCAGAAGGAGAGCAGACGATCAATGTGATCGGCAATGCTTACATCGAAGAGGCGATTAAAAACATTACGCCTGCTGATATTATTTCTTCTATCAGCTACTTCTTCAACCTCCTGCACGGAGTGGGCGACACTGATGATATCGACCATCTCGGAAACCGCCGTCTGCGTTCTGTAGGTGAGCTCCTGCAAAACCAATTCCGTATCGGTTTAAGCCGGATGGAACGTGTCGTACGTGAAAGAATGTCTATTCAAGACACGAATACAATTACGCCGCAGCAGCTGATTAACATCAGACCTGTTATTGCGTCTATTAAAGAGTTCTTCGGAAGCTCACAGCTTTCTCAATTCATGGATCAGACGAACCCGCTTGCTGAATTGACGCACAAACGCCGTCTGTCAGCTCTCGGACCGGGCGGTTTGACACGTGAGCGTGCAGGTATGGAAGTACGTGACGTTCACTACTCTCACTATGGCCGTATGTGTCCGATTGAAACGCCTGAGGGCCCGAACATCGGTTTGATCAACTCATTGTCATCATTTGCGAAAGTAAACCGCTTTGGTTTCATTGAGACGCCATACCGCCGCGTTGATCCTGAAACAGGAAAAGTAACGCCTAGAATCGACTACCTGACTGCTGATGAAGAGGATAACTATGTCGTAGCCCAAGCGAATGCTAAGCTGAGCGATGACGGTTCTTTCTTGGATGACAGCATCGTAGCGCGTTTCAGAGGGGAAAACACCGTTGTAGCCCGCAACCGCGTGGATTACATGGACGTATCTCCTAAACAGGTTGTATCTGCTGCGACAGCATGTATTCCGTTCTTGGAAAACGATGACTCGAACCGCGCCCTCATGGGAGCGAACATGCAGCGTCAGGCTGTGCCTTTGATGCAGCCGGAAGCTCCGATCGTCGGAACGGGTATGGAATACGTATCCGGTAAAGACTCCGGTGCAGCCGTTATTTGTAAACACCCTGGTATCGTTGAACGGGTGGAAGCGAAAAACGTATGGGTGCGCCGCTATGAAGAAATTGACGGCCAAAAAGTAAAAGGCAACCTGGATAAGTACAGCTTGCTGAAATTTGTCCGCTCCAACCAAGGTACGTGCTACAACCAGCGTCCGATCGTCAGTGTCGGCGATGAAGTAGTCAAAGGAGAAATCCTTGCTGACGGACCTTCAATGGAGCTTGGTGAACTTGCTCTCGGCCGCAACGTAATGGTCGGCTTCATGACATGGGATGGTTACAACTATGAGGATGCCATCATCATGAGTGAACGCCTTGTGAAAGATGATGTATACACATCTATTCACATTGAAGAATATGAATCAGAAGCACGTGATACAAAGCTTGGGCCGGAAGAGATCACCCGCGATATTCCAAACGTAGGGGAAGACGCGCTTCGCAATCTTGATGACCGCGGAATTATCCGTATCGGTGCGGAAGTCAACGACGGAGACCTTCTCGTAGGTAAAGTAACGCCTAAAGGTGTAACTGAGCTTACGGCTGAAGAACGCCTTCTTCATGCGATCTTTGGAGAAAAAGCGCGTGAAGTCCGTGATACTTCTCTCCGTGTGCCTCACGGCGGCGGCGGAATTATCCACGACGTAAAAGTCTTCAACCGTGAAGACGGCGACGAACTTCCTCCGGGAGTGAACCAGCTTGTACGCGTATATATCGTTCAGAAACGTAAGATTTCTGAAGGTGATAAAATGGCCGGACGTCACGGAAACAAAGGGGTTATCTCGAAGATTCTTCCTGAAGAAGATATGCCTTACCTTCCTGACGGCACGCCGATCGATATCATGCTTAACCCGCTGGGTGTACCATCACGTATGAATATCGGTCAGGTATTAGAACTTCACATGGGTATGGCTGCCCGCTACCTCGGCATTCACATCGCGTCACCTGTATTTGACGGCGCGCGTGAAGAAGATGTGTGGGAAACACTTGAAGAAGCAGGCATGTCAAGAGACGCTAAAACAGTTCTTTATGACGGCCGTACGGGAGAACCGTTTGACAACCGTGTATCTGTCGGAATCATGTACATGATCAAACTGGCGCACATGGTTGATGATAAACTTCATGCCCGTTCTACAGGTCCTTACTCACTTGTTACGCAGCAGCCTCTCGGCGGTAAAGCCCAATTCGGCGGACAGCGTTTCGGTGAGATGGAGGTTTGGGCGCTTGAAGCTTACGGCGCAGCTTACACGCTTCAAGAAATCCTGACTGTGAAGTCCGATGACGTGGTCGGACGTGTGAAAACATATGAAGCCATCGTCAAAGGCGACAATGTTCCAGAGCCTGGTGTTCCGGAATCATTCAAAGTATTGATCAAAGAGCTTCAAAGCTTAGGTATGGACGTAAAAATCCTTTCAGGCGATGAAGAAGAAATAGAAATGAGAGATCTAGAAGACGAGGAAGATGCGAAACAAGCTGACGGCCTTGCATTATCAGGTGATGAAGCGCCGGAAGAAACAGCATCTCCAGACGTTGAACGTGACGCAGTAACGAAAGAATAGTCTCTGATTGATAAAGGCAAGTGACATCGGTTAATCCGAAGATAAAAAGGGAGGTAGGCCCCTTGCTAGATGTGAACAATTTTGAGTATATGAACATCGGTCTTGCTTCACCGGATAAAATCCGTTCATGGTCTTTTGGTGAAGTGAAAAAGCCTGAAACGATAAACTATCGTACGTTGAAACCTGAAAAGGACGGCCTGTTCTGCGAACGCATTTTCGGACCGACTAAGGACTGGGAATGTCATTGCGGCAAGTACAAGCGGGTTCGTTATAAAGGCGTAGTTTGTGACCGTTGCGGAGTTGAAGTAACGCGGGCTAAAGTCCGGCGTGAGAGAATGGGGCATATTGAACTGGCTGCCCCGGTTTCTCACATTTGGTATTTCAAAGGTATTCCGAGCCGTATGGGTCTTGTATTGGATATGTCACCGCGTGCGCTGGAAGAAGTTATTTACTTTGCTTCTTACGTCGTAACTGACCCGGCCAATACACCGCTCGAAAAGAAACAGCTTTTATCTGAAAAGGAATACCGTGCGTATCTGGATAAGTACGGAAACAAATTCCAAGCCTCTATGGGTGCGGAAGCCATTAATAAACTTCTGCAGGACATCGACCTTGTCAAAGAAGTTGATATGTTAAAAGAAGAGCTGAAGACTTCTCAAGGACAGCGCCGTACACGTGCGATCAAACGTCTTGAAGTGCTTGAAGCCTTCCGTAATTCAGGAAACAAGCCGTCTTGGATGATCCTCGACGTGCTTCCGGTTATTCCTCCTGAATTAAGACCGATGGTTCAGCTTGACGGCGGACGTTTCGCAACGTCTGACCTGAACGACCTTTACCGTCGTGTCATCAACCGTAATAACCGTTTAAAACGTCTGTTAGACCTCGGCGCGCCAAGCATCATCGTTCAGAACGAAAAACGTATGCTTCAGGAAGCAGTCGATGCTCTGATTGACAACGGACGCCGCGGCCGTCCGGTTACCGGACCGGGTAACCGTCCGCTTAAATCTCTTTCTCACATGCTGAAAGGGAAACAAGGGCGTTTCCGTCAGAACCTTCTCGGTAAACGTGTAGACTACTCAGGCCGTTCCGTTATCGTCGTAGGTCCGCATCTGAAAATGTATCAGTGCGGTTTGCCGAAGGAAATGGCGCTTGAGCTCTTCAAGCCTTTCGTCATGAAAGAGCTTGTTGAAAAAGGCCTTGCTCACAATATCAAGAGCGCAAAACGCAAAATCGAACGCGTGCAGCCTGAAGTATGGGATGTACTTGAATCTGTCATTAAGGAGCATCCGGTCTTACTGAACCGTGCCCCTACTCTTCACAGATTAGGTATCCAGGCTTTTGAACCGACGCTTGTTGAAGGACGCGCCATCCGTCTTCACCCATTAGTATGTACAGCTTATAACGCTGACTTTGACGGTGACCAAATGGCGGTTCACGTACCTTTATCAGCTGAGGCTCAAGCTGAGGCGCGCATTCTGATGCTTGCGGCCCAAAACATCTTGAACCCTAAAGATGGTAAACCGGTTGTTACGCCGTCTCAGGATATGGTATTAGGAAACTACTACCTGACGCTTGAGCGCGCCGGAGCAGTCGGCGAGGGTATGGTTTTCAAAAATACGGACGAAGCGCTTCTTGCTTATCAAAACGGTTATGTTCACCTTCATACGAGAGTTGCTGTTGCGGCGAACTCCCTTAAGAATGTGACATTTACTGAAGAACAGCGTTCAAAATTGTTAATTACAACTGTCGGTAAGCTCGTCTTTAATGAAATTCTTCCGGAATCATTCCCTTACATGAATGAACCAACGAAGAGCAACATTGAAGAGAAGACACCTGACCGTTTCTTCTTAGATAAAGGTGCTGACGTAAAAGCTGTGATTGCTGAGCAGCCGATCAACGCA
The DNA here is from genome assembly GCF_001999205.1 of Bacillus sp. 275. NCBI lineage: Bacteria > Bacillati > Bacillota > Bacilli > Caryophanales > Bacillaceae > Bacillus > Bacillus sp. 275. The sequence goes on along the minus strand of NZ_CP019626.1, from coordinate 1,907,612 downwards.
CCGTTTAAAAAAGGCATTCTCGGTAAAATCATCGCGGAAATCTTTAAACGATTCCATATCACGGAAACGTCTAAAATGCTTGACCGCATGAAAAACCTCGGTTTCAGATATTCAACGAAAGCCGGCATCACAGTAGGGGTTTCTGATATCGTCGTTCTCGATGACAAACAGGAAATCCTTGAAGAAGCACAAAGCAAAGTTGATAATGTCCTGAAACAGTTCAGACGCGGTTTAATCACCGAAGAAGAACGTTATGAAAGAGTCATTTCAATTTGGAGTTCAGCGAAAGATGTTATCCAAGGCAAACTGATGAAATCATTAGACGAAGTCAACCCGATCTACATGATGAGTGACTCAGGAGCCCGTGGTAACGCATCTAACTTTACACAGCTTGCGGGTATGCGCGGTCTGATGGCCAACCCGGCTGGACGAATCATTGAATTGCCGATTAAATCAAGTTTCCGTGAAGGCCTGACAGTTTTGGAGTACTTTATCTCCACTCACGGTGCGCGTAAAGGTCTTGCCGATACCGCCCTGAAAACAGCTGACTCAGGTTACCTTACACGCCGTCTTGTTGATGTTGCGCAGGATGTTATCATTCGTGAAACAGATTGCGGAACAGACCGCGGTATTCTTGCAAAACCGCTCAAAGAAGGCACGGAAATCATCGAGCGTCTGGAAGAGCGTCTGATCGGACGTTTCGCCAGAAAACAGATCAAACATCCTGAAACGGGTGCTGTGCTCATTAACGAAAATGAATTGATCGATGAAGATAAAGCGCTGGAAATCGTTGAAGCCGGAATCGAAGAAGTGTGGATCCGTTCTGCGTTCACATGTAACACTCCTCATGGTGTATGTAAACGATGCTACGGACGTAACCTTGCAACCGGAACTGATGTTGAAGTCGGCGAAGCAGTAGGTATTATCGCCGCTCAATCTATCGGTGAGCCTGGAACACAGTTAACAATGCGTACGTTCCACACAGGCGGGGTTGCCGGAGACGATATCACACAAGGTCTTCCGCGTATCCAAGAGCTTTTCGAAGCGCGTAATCCGAAAGGTCAAGCGACGATTTCTGAGATTGACGGTACAATTGCCGAAATCAATGAAGTCCGCGACAAACAGCAGGAGATTGTTGTTCAGGGCGCTGTTGAGACACGTTCATACACGGCACCTTACAACTCACGCCTGAAAGTGGCTGAGGGTGATCAGATTACCCGCGGTCAAGTGCTGACAGAAGGTTCAATCGATCCGAAAGAACTTCTTAAAGTCACTGACCTGACAACGGTTCAGGAATATCTTCTGCATGAGGTTCAGAAAGTTTACCGTATGCAAGGGGTTGAAATCGGCGATAAACACGTAGAAGTAATGGTTCGCCAGATGCTTCGCAAAGTCCGTGTGATCGATGCCGGAGATACTGATGTTCTCCCTGGCACATTGCTAGATATTCACCAATTCACAGAAGCGAACAAAAAAGTGCTGCTTGAGGGCAATCGACCTGCTACAGGACGTCCTGTTCTTCTCGGTATCACAAAAGCTTCACTCGAGACGGATTCATTCTTGTCTGCCGCATCATTCCAAGAAACAACACGCGTTCTTACAGATGCTGCGATTAAAGGCAAGCGCGATGAACTTCTCGGCCTGAAAGAGAATGTTATCATCGGTAAGCTGGTTCCGGCCGGTACCGGTATGATGAATTACAGAAAAGTAAAACCTGTTTCAAACGTTCAGCCTTCGGAAGATATGGTTCCGGCTGAATAATAGAAACTGCTGCAGGAAAGGCTGTTTCGACAGCTTTTCCTCAGTATTACAATTATTCTGGCGGTGGCCTGCACTAAAAAATGTCATACGTTGTTGACATCCGTCCCGCAGAGTGATAATATAACCAAGGTGCTCGAAATAAAACCTGTTACTTTGGAGGATATGTTTATGTCTTATGATAAAGTATCACAGGCCAAATCAATTATTATTGGTACGAAGCAAACAGTGAAAGCTCTAAAACGAGGTTCAGTGAAGGAAGTCGTCGTGGCAAAAGACGCGGATTCAGTTCTTACAGCTGGCGTTATCCAGCTTGCAAAGAACCAAAATACCGCTGTCTGTATGGTGGATTCCATGAAAAAGCTCGGCAAAGCCTGCGGAATTGAAGTGGGAGCAGCAGCTGTTGCCATTATGTTATAGCGTACTTTTTGTTTTTATATAAGATATCAATCTTGTGTAAAGACATTGTTTTTTGCCTAATGATGAACCACCTGGGTATGTGGGTTATAAAACGTAATGAAGGGAGGAACACAACATGCCTACAATTAATCAGCTAATTCGCAAGGGACGCGTGAGCAAAGTTGAAAACTCTAAGTCACCTGCACTAAACAAAGGATACAACAGCTTTAAAAAAGAGCACACTAACGTATCTTCTCCACAAAAACGCGGGGTATGTACTCGTGTGGGTACAATGACACCGAAAAAACCGAACTCAGCACTTCGTAAATATGCTCGTGTTCGTTTGACTAACGGAATCGAGGTTACTGCCTACATTCCTGGTATCGGTCACAACCTGCAAGAGCACAGCGTTGTACTGATCCGCGGCGGACGTGTAAAAGACTTACCGGGGGTACGCTACCACATCGTTCGTGGCGCACTTGATACTGCCGGAGTTGAAAACCGTGCGCAAGGCCGTTCTAAATACGGTACGAAACGTCCTAAAGCAAAGTAATCAAATAAATCATTAAAACTATGAAGGGAGGATATTCAGATGCCACGTAAAGGTCCTGTAGCAAAAAGAGATGTTTTACCTGATCCGCTTTACAACTCTAAGCTGGTATCCCGCCTGATCAACAAAATGATGATCGACGGTAAAAAAGGTAAATCTCAAACAATCCTATACAAGTCATTCGATATCATTAAAGAACGCACTGGCAATGATGCAATGGAGGTTTTCGAACAAGCATTGAAAAACATCATGCCTGTACTTGAAGTAAAAGCACGCCGTGTAGGTGGAGCTAACTACCAAGTGCCTGTAGAAGTTCGTCCTGAACGCCGTACAACTCTTGGTCTTCGCTGGTTGGTTAACTATGCGCGTCTTCGCGGAGAAAAAACAATGGAAGAGCGCCTGGCTAACGAAATTCTTGATGCAGCTAACAACACTGGTGCTGCCGTTAAGAAACGTGAAGACACTCACAAGATGGCAGAAGCGAACAAAGCATTTGCTCACTACCGCTGGTAGGATTCATATAATCAAAATAATAATTCCCTAATAAGGAAGGAGAAATTACCCAATGGCAAGAGAGTTCTCCTTAGAAAAAACTCGTAATATCGGGATCATGGCTCACATCGATGCCGGTAAAACGACTACTACAGAACGGATCTTGTTCTACACAGGCCGTATCCACAAAATTGGCGAAACTCACGAAGGTGCTTCGCAAATGGACTGGATGGAGCAGGAACAAGAACGCGGTATCACAATCACTTCTGCAGCAACGACTGCACAGTGGAAAGGTTACCGTGTAAACATCATCGATACACCGGGACACGTAGACTTCACAGTTGAAGTTGAACGTTCACTCCGTGTACTTGATGGTGCGGTTGCCGTACTTGATGCTCAATCAGGTGTTGAGCCTCAGACAGAAACAGTATGGCGCCAAGCAACAACTTACGGAGTGCCGCGCGTTGTATTTGTCAACAAAATGGACAAAATCGGCGCAGACTTCCTTTACTCTGTAGGCACTTTAAGAGACCGTCTTCAAGCTAACGCTCACGCAATTCAATTGCCGATCGGCGCTGAAGACAACTTCGAAGGTATCATCGACTTAGTAGAAAACGTTGCGTATTTCTACGAAGATGACCTTGGAACTCGTTCAGATGCGAAAGAAATCCCTGAAGAGTACAAAGAGCAAGCTGAAGAGCTTCGCAGCAGCCTGATTGAAGCTGTAGCTGAGCTTGATGAAGAGCTTATGGAAAAGTACCTTGAAGGTGAAGAAATCACTATCCCTGAACTGAAAGCTGCTATCCGTAAAGGTACACTGAATGTTGAATTCTACCCTGTACTTGTTGGATCTGCTTTCAAAAACAAAGGTGTTCAGCTTGTACTTGATGCTGTTCTTGACTACCTTCCTGCGCCAACTGATGTTGCTGCAATCAAAGGTGTACGTCCTGACACAGATGAAGAGATCGTTCGTCATTCTTCTGATGAAGAGCCATTCTCTGCACTTGCATTTAAAGTTATGACTGACCCTTATGTCGGTAAGCTGACATTCTTCCGCGTATATTCCGGTACACTTGATTCCGGTTCATATGTAAAGAACTCTACAAAAGGCAAGCGTGAGCGCGTAGGACGTATCCTTCAAATGCACGCAAACAGCCGTGAAGAGATCTCTACTGTTTACGCTGGAGACATCGCAGCTGCTGTAGGTCTAAAAGATACTTCTACTGGAGATACTCTATGTGATGAGAAGGATCTTGTAATCCTTGAATCAATGGAATTCCCAGAGCCTGTTATCGACGTAGCGATTGAGCCTAAATCAAAAGCTGACCAAGATAAAATGGGTATCGCTTTAGCGAAACTTGCTGAAGAAGATCCTACATTCCGTACACAAACAAACCCTGAAACGGGTCAAACAATCATCTCTGGTATGGGTGAGCTTCACCTTGATATCATTGTTGATCGTATGAAGCGTGAGTTCAAAGTTGAAGCTAACGTTGGTGCTCCTCAAGTTGCGTACCGTGAGACATTCCGTACCGGTGCAAAAGTTGAAGGTAAATTCGTACGTCAATCAGGCGGACGCGGTCAGTTCGGTCACGTTTGGATCGAATTTGAACCGAACGAAGAAGGCGCTGGCTTTGAATTCGAAAACGCAATCGTCGGTGGTGTTGTTCCTCGTGAATACATCCCAGCCGTACAAGCAGGTCTTGAAGACTCTCTTGAAAATGGTGTCCTAGCCGGATTCCCGCTAATCGACATCAAGGCGAAACTTTTTGATGGATCTTACCATGATGTTGACTCAAACGAAATGGCGTTTAAAGTCGCTGCTTCTATGGCATTGAAAAATGCAGTCAGCAAATGTAACCCAGTTCTTCTTGAACCAATCATGAAAGTTGAAGTTGTTATTCCTGAAGAATACATGGGAGACATCATGGGTGATGTTACTTCTCGTCGCGGACGCGTAGAAGGTATGGAAGCTCGCGGTAACGCTCAAGTTGTGCGTGCGATGGTACCTCTTGCTGAAATGTTCGGTTACGCTACTGCCCTTCGTTCTAACACGCAAGGACGCGGTACGTTCACAATGTTCATGGATCACTACGAAGAAGTGCCGAAGAGCATCGCTGAAGAAATTATCAAAAAAAATAAAGGCGAATAATTGATTTTGCCACTTAACTCAAGTATAACTACTATTGTAAGATGAGGAAGTGAGAGCTTGCTTTCACTTTCTATCACTCTATACATTACTAATTAAAAGCTCTTAAGGAGGATTTTAGAATGGCTAAAGAAAAATTCGACCGTTCCAAATCACATGCCAATATCGGTACAATTGGACACGTTGACCATGGTAAAACAACATTAACTGCTGCTATCTCAACAGTACTTCATAAGAAATCTGGTAAAGGTACAGCTATGGCGTACGATCAAATTGATGGTGCTCCAGAAGAACGTGAGCGCGGTATCACAATCTCTACTGCACACGTTGAGTACGAAACTGACACTCGTCACTATGCACACGTTGACTGCCCAGGACACGCTGACTATGTTAAAAACATGATCACTGGTGCTGCGCAAATGGACGGAGCTATCCTTGTAGTATCTGCTGCTGATGGCCCAATGCCACAAACTCGTGAGCACATCCTTCTTTCTAAAAACGTTGGTGTACCATACATCGTAGTATTCCTTAACAAATGCGACATGGTAGACGACGAAGAGCTTCTTGAGCTTGTTGAAATGGAAGTTCGCGATCTTCTTAGCGAATACGACTTCCCTGGTGATGATGTACCAGTTGTTAAAGGTTCTGCTCTTAAAGCTCTTGAAGGTGACGCTGAGTACGAAGAAAAAATTCTTGAACTTATGGCTGCAGTTGACGAGTACATCCCAACTCCAGAACGCGACACTGACAAACCATTCATGATGCCGGTTGAGGACGTATTCTCAATCACTGGTCGTGGTACAGTTGCTACTGGCCGTGTAGAACGCGGACAAGTTAAAGTCGGTGACGAAGTTGAAATCATCGGTCTTCAAGAAGAAAACAGCAAAACAACTGTTACAGGTGTTGAAATGTTCCGTAAGCTTCTTGACTACGCTGAAGCTGGAGACAACATCGGTGCACTTCTTCGCGGTGTAGCTCGTGAAGATATCCAACGTGGACAAGTACTTGCTAAACCAGGTACAATCACTCCACACAGCAAATTCAAAGCTGAAGTTTACGTTCTTTCTAAAGAAGAGGGTGGACGTCATACTCCATTCTTCTCTAACTACCGTCCTCAGTTCTACTTCCGTACAACTGACGTAACTGGTATCATCAATCTTCCAGAAGGCGTAGAAATGGTTATGCCTGGAGATAACACTGAAATGATCGTTGAACTTATCTCTACAATCGCTATCGAAGAAGGAACTCGTTTCTCTATTCGTGAAGGCGGACGTACAGTTGGTTCAGGCGTTGTTTCTACAATCACTGAGTAATCGACTCGTTCATTAATGCGGGGTCCCTTATGGGGCCTCGTTTTTTTGTTTCCCCGCTGATTCCATGTATAATAGAACGTATACAAATTTTAGGAGCAGAGCGATGAACGATAACTTCAAGAAAACCAATCGTATTTCAATGCTTCAGCAATTGCTGATTAATGGCAGTGAACAAACCATTATGATTAATGGTGATGACAGGAGTAATCCGCTGCTTTTGTTTTTGCACGGCGGTCCCGGCACGCCTCAAATCGGCTATGCGAGAAAATACCAAAATAAGCTGGAAAAGCATTTCACCGTTGTGAACTGGGATCAGAGAGGGGCGGGTCTCTCTTATTCAAAGGAAATTCCGGCTTCATCTATGACCTTGGATCAGCTGACAGCCGATACCATTCATTTGACCGAACGCTTATGCAAGCAATTCAGCAGGCAAAAAATATATATCGCCGGCTATTCGTGGGGTTCAGTTCTGGCGCTTCATGTTCTTCAAGAGAGGCCTGATTTGTATTATGCGTATATCGGTATCAGTCAGGTGGTTAATATTCAAAAGGAAGAAACGGAAGCTTACCGGCTGATGATGGAATGGAGCAGGCGACGCAAACATTTCCTGCTGGAAAAGACGCTTAGCTTTATCGGAGCGCCTCCATGGGAGAAACAGCTGCAGCGAACGTTGTTTCTGCTTTGTATCGAGATGAGGGGAGGGGGCTTTACCCATCATCCGATCGGTGCTCTTAAAGCAGGGGGGCGAATGCTGTTTGGTGAACCGTACGGTGTGAGAGGGAGTTTCTTAGCCGCGCGGGGACAAATGTTCAGCCTGAAACACCTGTGGGAGGATCTCATTTTCTTTAATGCCGGGGAATCAGTTTCTTCTATTATAATACCGTGCTGTTTTATGTCAGGGAGATACGATTTGACGGTCCCGGGGACGACGTCTTATGAATATTATCAGAAGGTTGATGCGCCGTATAAAGAATGGCATTGGTTTGAGAACTCAGCCCATTCGCCTCATTTGGAGGAACCGGATCGCTTTGCCGAAGTTGTCAGCCGGTTCGCATCGTTCCATCTTTGAAAGAAAACAGGCATATCCTTGATTAATCATGGTATCACCTGTATAATAATCAAAGTGTGAAAACCACAAGGTTCTTTAAATAAACCTTGCAACATACGTCTATTTTCTGTATAATAGTGTATGTTGGTCTTTGACTGCGATGAAGTGAGAGGTTGCTGACACACCCGGCCGCTTTGCCATGGCAAGGTGATCAGGTTTTTCTCGCGGAGAACTGTCTAACGTGATGTAGGCGAAAAGGAGGGAAAATAATGGCAAAACAAAAAATTCGTATTCGTTTAAAAGCATATGATCATAGAATCCTTGATCAATCTGCAGAGAAGATTGTTGAAACGGCAAAACGTTCTGGTGCCAGCGTATCTGGTCCGATTCCGTTGCCAACTGAAAAATCAGTTTACACAATCCTTCGTGCGGTGCACAAATACAAAGATTCTCGTGAGCAATTTGAAATGCGTACACATAAACGTTTAATCGACATTGTGAACCCAACACCACAAACTGTTGATGCTCTCATGCGATTAGACTTACCATCTGGTGTCGATATCGAAATCAAACTTTAATTCTAAAATATAGAATGATCTTAATAGGAGGTGTGACGAATGACCAAAGGAATCTTAGGAAGAAAAATTGGTATGACGCAAGTATTCGCAGAGAACGGTGATCTTATCCCGGTAACTGTTATTGAAGCAGCTCCAAACGTTGTTCTTCAAAAGAAAACAGCTGAAAATGATGGCTATGAAGCGATCCAGCTTGGTTTTGACGATAAGCGTGAAAAGCTTTCAAACAAACCGGAAAAAGGACACGTTGCAAAAGCGGAAACTGCTCCTAAGCGCTTCGTTAAAGAATTACGCGGCGTGGATATGGATGCGTATGAAATTGGTCAGGAAGTCAAGGTTGAAATTTTCTCTGCAGGAGAAATCGTAGATGTAACAGGAGTATCTAAAGGTAAAGGTTTCCAAGGTGCAATCAAGCGCCACGGACAATCTCGCGGACCTATGTCTCACGGTTCACGCTACCACCGTCGTCCTGGTTCAATGGGACCTGTAGATCCTAACCGTGTATTCAAAGGTAAACTATTACCTGGACGCATGGGCGGAGATCAAATCACTGTCCAAAACCTTGAAATCGTAAAAGTAGATGCTGAGCGCAATCTTCTTTTGATTAAAGGTAACGTACCTGGTGCGAGAAAAACTTTAATCACTGTTAAAAGTGCTGTTAAATCTAAATAAGTCTCTTAGGAAAGGAGGAAATTGATCATGCCAAAAGTAGCATTATACAACCAAAACGGTTCTACTGCTGGTGATATCGAATTAAACGCGTCTGTATTTGGAATTGAGCCAAATGAGAGCGTAGTATTCGACGCTATTCTTATGCAAAGAGCTTCCTTACGTCAAGGATCTCACAAAGTAAAAAATCGTTCTGAAGTACGCGGCGGAGGTCGCAAACCATGGCGTCAAAAAGGTACAGGTCGTGCCCGTCAAGGTTCAATCCGTTCACCGCAATGGCGCGGAGGTGGTGTCGTATTCGGCCCAACACCACGCAGCTATTCTTACAAATTACCTAAAAAAGTTCGCCGCTTGGCAATCAAATCAGTATTGTCTTCTAAAGTGAACGACAACAACATCATTGTTCTTGAAGATCTTACTCTTGATACGGTTAAAACAAAAGAAATGGCAGCTATCCTTAAAGGATTATCTGTTGAGAAAAAAGCTTTAATCGTAACTGCGGATGCAAACGAAGCAGTATCTCTTTCTGCACGCAACATCCCTGGAGTTACAGTTGTTCAAGCTAACGGAATCAACGTGTTAGACGTTGTCAACCACGAGAAGCTTCTGATTACAAAAGCTGCGGTTGAAAAAGTAGAGGAGGTGCTTGCATAATGAAAGATCCTCGTGATGTTCTTAAGCGCCCCGTCATTACTGAACGTTCTGCTGATTTAATGACTGAAAAAAAATATACTTTTGAAGTTGATGTAAGAGCTAATAAAACAGAAGTGAAAGATGCAGTTGAAAGTATCTTTGGAGTGAAAGTTGACAAAGTCAACATCATGAACTACAAAGGGAAATCAAAACGTGTCGGCCGCTACACTGGTATGACTAGCCGTCGCAGAAAAGCGATCGTAAAACTTACTGCAGACAGCAAAGAAATCGAAATTTTTGAAGCTTAATTATCTGTAAAAAGAAGGAGGGAAATTCAAAATGGCGATTAAAAAGTATAAACCGACCTCTAACGGACGTCGTGGCATGACAACTTCAGATTTTGCTGAAATCACGACTGACCAGCCGGAAAAATCCTTGCTTGCGCCCCTTCACAAAAAAGGCGGACGTAACAACCAAGGTAAATTGACTGTACGTCACCAAGGTGGCGGACACAAACGCCAATACCGTGTTATCGACTTCAAACGCGATAAAGATGGTATACCTGGACGCGTTGCTACAGTTGAGTACGATCCAAACCGTTCAGCTAACATTGCACTAATCAACTATGTAGACGGAGAAAAACGTTACATTCTTGCACCAAAAGGAATTCAAGTAGGTACTGAAATCATGTCCGGCCCTGAAGCTGACATCAAAGTAGGTAACGCACTTCCGCTTATCAACATCCCTGTTGGTACAGTTGTGCATAACATTGAATTAAAACCTGGTAAAGGCGGACAGCTTGTACGTTCAGCTGGTACATCTGCTCAGGTTCTTGGTAAAGAAGGCAAATACGTTCTTGTACGTCTTAACTCTGGTGAAGTTCGCATGATCCTTTCTGCTTGCCGCGCTTCTATCGGTCAAGTAGGTAACGAGCAGCACGAACTTATCAACGTTGGTAAAGCAGGACGCTCTCGCTGGAAAGGCATCCGCCCTACAGTACGCGGTTCTGTAATGAACCCTAACGATCACCCGCACGGTGGTGGTGAAGGTCGCGCGCCAATCGGACGTAAATCACCAATGTCTCCTTGGGGCAAACCGACTCTTGGATTCAAGACACGTAAGAAAAAGAACAAATCTGATAAATTTATCGTACGTCGTCGTAAAAATAAATAACGGGGTTGTCTACGGTTCATTTCGGACCGTAGTGCAATCACGAAGGGAGGTTCCAAAATGGCTCGCAGCTTGAAAAAAGGACCATTTGTCGATGGACACTTGATGACAAAAATCGAGAAATTAAATGAAACGGACAAGAAACAAGTTGTAAAAACTTGGTCTCGCCGTTCAACTATTTTCCCACAATTTATCGGTCACACTATCGCAGTATATGACGGACGTAAACACGTGCCTGTATTCATTTCTGAAGACATGGTAGGCCACAAGTTGGGCGAATTCGCACCGACTCGTACTTACAAAGGCCACGCCAGTGACGATAAAAAAACAAGACGCTAAGAGAGGAGGCTTTTAAATGCAAGCTAAAGCTGTTGCAAGAACAGTCCGTATTGCTCCTCGTAAAGCACGTCTAGTAATGGACCTGATTCGAGGTAAGCAAGTAGGCGAAGCAGTATCTATCCTGAACTTAACTCCGAGAGCTGCTTCTCCGATCATCGAAAAAGTTTTAAAATCTGCTATCGCAAATGCTGAGCACAACTACGAGATGGACGCTAACAATCTGGTTATTTCTCAGGCATTTGTTGACGAAGGCCCAACGTTAAAAAGATTCCGCCCGCGTGCTATGGGACGTGCGAGCCAAATCAACAAACGTACGAGCCACATTACAATCGTTGTATCAGAAAAGAAGGAGGGATAAGTAGTGGGTCAAAAGGTAAATCCAGTCGGTCTTCGTATCGGAGTCATTCGTGATTGGGAATCTAAGTGGTACGCTGGTAAAGATTACGCTGACTTCCTGCACGAAGATTTAAAAATTCGTGAATTCATTAGCAAACGCCTTTCTGACGCTTCTGTTTCTAAAGTAGAAATCGAGCGCGCAGCAAACCGCGTTAACATTACGATCCACACTGCTAAGCCTGGTATGGTAATCGGTAAAGGCGGATCTGAAGTTGAAGCACTTCGTAAAGCCCTTAACAGCCTTACTGGCAAGCGTGTACACATTAACATTCTTGAAATCAAAAGAGCAGATCTTGATGCTCAGCTTGTAGCTGACAACATCGCTCGTCAACTAGAAAACCGTATTTCTTTCCGCCGTGCGCAGAAACAACAAATCCAACGCACTATGCGTGCTGGAGCACAAGGTGTGAAAACAATGGTTTCCGGCCGTCTTGGCGGAGCTGACATTGCTCGTTCTGAATACTACAGTGAAGGAACTGTTCCATTGCACACTTTACGTGCTGACATCGACTATGCAACATCTGAAGCTGACACAACTTACGGTAAGCTTGGTGTAAAAGTCTGGATCTATCGTGGAGAGGTTCTTCCTACTAAGAAGAAAACTGAGGAAGGAGGAAAATAATATGTTATTACCAAAACGCGTTAAATATCGCAGAGAGCATCGCGGAAAAATGCGCGGTCGCGCTAAAGGCGGTACTGAAGTACATTTTGGTGAGTACGGTATCCAGGCTCTTGAAGCTTCTTGGATCACAAACCGCCAAATCGAAGCTGCACGTATTGCGATGACTCGTTACATGAAACGTGGCGGTAAAGTTTGGATTAAAATTTTCCCTTCAAAACCTTACACTGCTAAACCGCTTGAGGTACGGATGGGTTCCGGTAAAGGGGCTCCTGAAGGCTGGGTAGCTGTTGTAAAACCGGGCAAAGTTTTATTTGAAATTTCTGGTGTGTCTGAAGAGGTAGCTCGTGAAGCTCTTCGTCTTGCATCTCACAAATTGCCAATTAAAACGAAGTTCGTAAAACGTGAAGAAATTGGTGGTGAATCAAATGAAAGCTAATGAAATTCGTGACCTTACCACTGCTGAAATTGAACAAAAAGTAAAGTCTCTTAAAGAAGAACTTTTCAATCTTCGCTTTCAATTAGCGACAGGACAACTTGAAAATACTGCTCGCATTCGTGAAGTGCGCAAAGCTATCGCGCGCATGAAAACTGTGATTCGTGAAAGAGAAATTGCTGCCAACAAATAATCACTGAGGGGAGGTCGTGAGCATGAGCGAACGTAACCAACGCAAAGTTTACCAAGGCCGTGTTGTTTCTGACAAAATGGATAAAACCATCACTGTTGTTGTTGAAACATACAAAAAGGATCCTATTTACGGTAAACGCGTAAAATACTCAAAGAAATTCAAAGCACATGATGAAAATAACCAAGCTAAAATCGGAGACATCGTAAAGATCATGGAAACTCGTCCATTATCTGCAACTAAGCGTTTTCGTCTAGTAGAAGTTGTCGAAGAAGCTGTTATTATCTAATAAAGTTCGGAATTCTTTTTCCGAAGGGAGGTAACAAATAATGATTCAACAAGAGACTCGTTTAAAAGTTGCTGACAACTCCGGTGCGCGTGAGGTACTTACTATTAAAGTTCTTGGCGGTTCTGGACGTAAAACGGCTAACATTGGTGATGTAATTGTTTGCACGGTTAAACAAGCAACACCAGGAGGCGTTGTCAAAAAAGGTGAAGTCGTAAGAGCTGTTATCGTTCGCACAAAAAGCGGAGCACGCAGAACTGACGGATCATACATCAGCTTCGATGAGAATGCATGTGTTATCATCCGTGACGACAAGAGCCCGCGTGGAACTCGTATCTTCGGACCGGTTGCCCGTGAATTACGTGAAAACAACTTCATGAAAATTGTTTCTCTGGCTCCAGAAGTTATCTAATGAAATAAATGCCTTACTCAAGGAGGTGCGATCAGGATGCATGTGAAAAAAGGCGATAAAGTAATGGTTATCTCTGGTAAAGATAAAGGCAAACAAGGTACGATCCTTGCTGCTTTCCCTAAAAAGGACCGCGTTCTAGTTGAGGGCGTAAACATGGTGAAGAAGCACTCTAAACCAACTCAAGCAAACCCTCAAGGCGGTATTTCTAATCAAGAGGCGCCAATTCATGTATCAAACGTTATGCCGCTCGATCCTAAAACAGGTGAAGTGACTCGCGTAGGATACAAAGTGGAAGATGGCAAAAAAGTTCGTGTTGCAAAAAAATCTGGGCAAGTCTTAGATAAATAGTATTTAAAGGAAGGGAGGTCTATCTCATGAACCGCCTTAAAGAAAAGTACAATAAAGAAATTTCACCTGCTTTAATGACGAAGTTCAACTACGACTCTGTTATGCAGGTGCCAAAAATCGAAAAAATCGTAATCAACATGGGTGTCGGTGATGCTGTTCAAAACGCAAAAGCAATCGACAGTGCTGTTGAAGAATTAACGTTTATCGCAGGTCAAAAACCTGTCGTTACTCGTGCGAAGAAATCAATTGCTGGATTCCGTCTTCGTGAGGGAATGCCTATCGGTGCGAAAGTAACTCTTCGCGGAGAGCGCATGTATGATTTCCTTGATAAACTTATTTCTGTATCTTTACCGCGTGTACGTGACTTCCGCGGGATTTCTAAGAAATCTTTCGACGGTCGCGGAAACTACACTCTTGGTATCAAAGAACAGTTAATCTTCCCTGAAATTGACTACGATAAAGTAACAAAGGTTCGCGGAATGGACATCGTTATCGTAACGACTGCTAACTCTGACGAAGAGGCTCGTGAGCTATTAACTCAAGTAGGTATGCCGTTCCAGAAATAATCAATGAAAGGGAGGCGAAATCGTGGCTAAAAAGTCAATGATTGCGAAACAACAACGTACACCAAAGTTTAAAGTGCAAGAGTACACTCGCTGTGAACGCTGCGGACGTCCGCACTCAGTCATTCGTAAATTTAAACTTTGCCGTATTTGTTTCCGTGAGCTTGCATATAAAGGACAAATTCCTGGCGTGAAAAAAGCCAGCTGGTAATCCCCAAGAATGGGAAGGAGGTAATTATATAATGGTTATGACAGATCCAATTGCAGATATGCTGACTCGTATTCGCAATGCAAACATGGTACGTCATGAGAAGCTTGAAATTCCTGCTTCTAAATTGAAAAGAGAAATTGCTGACATTTTAAAGCGTGAAGGTTTCATTCGTGACGTTGAGTTCGTAGAAGACAGCAAACAAGGTATCATCCGCGTTTTCTTGAAATACGGACAAAACAACGAGCGCGTTATCACTGGTCTTAAAAGAATCAGCAAACCAGGTTTGCGTGTATACGCTAAATCAAATGAAGTACCTCGCGTACTTAACGGTCTTGGAATCGCGATTATTTCTACATCACAAGGTGTTTTAACGGACAAAGAAGCCCGTGCAAAACAAGCTGGTGGAGAAGTTCTAGCATACGTTTGGTAAGAAGTTTAACAAGAATGGAGGTGTTTTAGTATGTCTCGTGTAGGTAAAAAACTGCTTGAGATCCCTTCTGGAGTTACAGTAACGCTGAACGAAGGCAACACTGTAGCTGTAAAAGGACCAAAAGGAGAATTAACTCGTACTTTCCATCCTGATATGGAAATCAAAATTGAGGACAACGTGCTTACAGTTACTCGTCCTTCTGATCACAAAGAGCACCGTGCGCTGCATGGTACGACTCGCAGTCTGCTTGGAAACATGGTTGAAGGCGTATCTAAAGGATTTGAAAGAGGTTTGGAATTAGTCGGTGTCGGTTATCGTGCGGCTAAATCCGGAAACAAACTTGTTTTAAACGTTGGATACTCTCACCCTGTTGAGATCGTTCCTGAAGAGGGCATCGAAATCGAAGTTCCTTCTCAAACTAAAGTAGTTGTAAAAGGTACAGACAAAGAGCGTGTAGGAGCTATCGCTGCTAACATCCGCGCTGTACGTTCTCCAGAGCCTTACAAAGGTAAAGGAATCCGCTACGAAGGTGAAGTTGTTCGCCGTAAAGAAGGTAAATCTGCTAAGTAAGACCGCTTAAAGTGAAGAAAGGAGTGACCTAAGGATGATTACGAAAACTAGCAAAAATGCTGCTCGTCAAAAAAGACATGCCCGTGTTCGTGCTAAACTTTCAGGCACAGCTGAAAGACCTCGTCTGAATGTGTTCCGTTCAAACAAACACATTTATGCTCAAATCATCGATGATGTAAATGGCGTTACACTTGCTAGTGCCTCTACTCTCGATAAAGATTTGAACGTGGAAAGCACTGGTGACAGCGCTGCTGCTGCTAAAGTCGGTGAACTCGTTGCGAAACGCGCTTCTGAGAAAGGTGTTTCTGACGTTGTATTTGACCGCGGCGGATACTTATACCATGGACGTGTAAAAGCTCTGGCCGATGCAGCTCGTGAAGCCGGACTGAAATTTTAATAAAAAAAGGAGGGACACATGATTATGCGTCGTATTGACCCAAGCAAATTAGAGTTAGAAGAACGCTTAGTTACGGTTAACCGCGTAGCGAAAGTTGTTAAAGGTGGTCGTCGTTTCCGTTTCGCAGCTCTAGTCGTTGTCGGTGACAAAAACGGTCACGTAGGTTTCGGTACTGGTAAAGCACAAGAAGTACCTGAAGCAATCCGCAAAGCTGTTGAAGATGCGAAAAAGAATTTGATTGAAGTACCAATGGTTGGAACTACGATTCCACACGAAATCATCGGACGTTTCGGTGCAGGCAATATCTTGTTGAAACCTGCTTCTGAAGGTACTGGAGTTATCGCTGGAGGCCCTGTACGTGCGGTACTTGAGCTTGCTGGCGTTGCTGATATCCTTTCTAAGTCTTTAGGTTCTAACACACCGATCAACATGATCCGTGCAACACTTCAAGGTTTAAGTGAGCTTAAACGTGCCGAAGAGGTTGCGAAGCTTCGTGGAAAATCTGTAGAAGAACTGTTAGGATAAGGAGGGAACATTAATGGCTAAATTAGAAATTACCCTCAAACGCAGTGTAATCGGTCGCCCGGAAGATCAGCGCGTTACTGTAAGAACACTTGGTTTAAAGAAAACAAACCAAACTGTCGTTCATGAAGATAACGCTGCGATCCGCGGTATGATTAATAAAGTATCTCATCTAGTTTCTGTTAAAGAACAATAAAAATAAATTATAGGCTAAGGAGGTGTCCTAATGAAACTTCATGAATTAAAGCCTTCAGAAGGTTCACGTAAAGTACGCAATCGCGTAGGTCGTGGTATTGGTTCTGGTAACGGTAAAACAGCTGGTAAAGGTCACAAAGGTCAAAACGCTCGTTCTGGCGGCGGTGTACGCCCTGGATTCGAGGGGGGACAAATGCCTTTATTCCAACGTCTTCCTAAACGCGGTTTTACAAACATCAACCGTAAGGATTACGCTATTGTGAACGTAGACAAATTGAACGGTTTTGCGGAAGGAACGGAAGTCACTCCTGAACTTCTTCTTGAGACTGGTGTTATTAGCAAACTTAATGCAGGAGTAAAGATTCTTGGCAACGGTAAATTAGAGAAAAAATTAACTGTAAAAGCCAATAAATTCTCTGCTTCTGCGAAAGAAGCTGTTGAAGCTGCTGGCGGTACAGCTGAGGTGATCTAACTTGTTTAAGACAATCTCCAACTTTATGCGTGTGAGTGATATTCGGAATAAAATCATTTTTACATTACTCATGCTTATCGTCTTTCGCATAGGTGCGTTTATCCCTGTGCCATATGTAAATGCTCAGGCGTTGCAGACACAAAGTTCGATGGGGGTTTTTGATCTCCTTAACACATTTGGCGGCGGTGCGCTTTATCAGTTCTCCATTTTTGCGATGGGAATTACGCCTTACATCACTGCTTCAATCATCATTCAGCTGCTTCAGATGGATGTTGTGCCGAAGTTTACCGAGTGGTCTAAGCAAGGTGAAGTCGGCCGCCGTAAATTAGCTCAGTTCACGAGATATTTTACAATTGTGCTTGGTTTTATCCAGGCATTAGGTATGTCTTACGGGTTTAACAACCTGGCAAACGGTATGCTGATTGAAAAATCCGGCATATCGACATATCTGATTATTGCTTTAGTACTCACTGGAGGAACTGCTTTTTTAATGTGGCTGGGAGAACAAATTACTTCCAATGGAGTAGGTAACGGAATTTCGATCATCATCTTCGCGGGGATTGTGGCTAGTATTCCGAAAACTGTTGGGCAGATTTATGAGACTCAATTTGTCGGCAGCAGCGATCAGCTGTTTATTCATATTGTAAAAATCGCTTTACTGGTGATTGCGATTTTGGCCGTTATTGTTGGTGTTATTTTCATTCAGCAGGCCGTACGCAAAATCGCGATTCAATATGCAAAAGGGCAAGGTCGTTCACCTGTTGGCGGAGGCCAGTCAACTCACCTTCCGCTTAAAGTGAATCCGGCAGGGGTTATTCCGGTAATCTTTGCGGTTGCGTTTCTTATTACGCCGCGTACTATCGCGTCATTTTTCGGAGAGAACGATGTGACAAAGTGGATTCAAGCCAACTTTGACAATACACATCCGGTGGGCATGGCGGTTTATGTCGCATTAATTATCGCCTTTACGTACTTCTATGCTTTTGTGCAGGTAAACCCTGAACAAATGGCTGATAACCTTAAAAAACAGGGTGGCTATATCCCGGGGGTTCGTCCAGGGAAAATGACTCAAGATAGAATTACGAGCATTTTGTATCGACTTACGTTTGTGGGTTCTATATTCTTAGCCGTGATTTCCATTCTTCCTATCTTTTTCATTCAATTCGCTGGATTGCCTCAAAGTGCACAGATTGGCGGAACATCATTGTTAATTGTCGTCGGGGTAGCCTTGGAGACAATGAAGCAGCTGGAGAGCCAGTTAGTGAAACGTAATTACCGAGGATTTATGAAAAATTAGAGGACTGGTTTTAACCATTCCTCTAAATAAGAGAGGACGGGGGAAATCCGAATGAACTTAGTCTTAATGGGACTTCCTGGAGCTGGTAAAGGCACACAGGGAGAACGAATTGTTGAGGATTATGGGATACCTCATATCTCAACGGGAGATATGTTCCGTGCTGCTATGAAAGAAGAAACACCACTCGGACTCGAAGCAAAGTCTTATATTGATAAAGGCGAGCTCGTACCGGACGAAGTCACAATCGGCATTGTCAAAGAAAGACTAGGCAAAGATGATTGTGAAAGAGGTTTTCTTCTGGACGGATTTCCGCGAACAGTCGCTCAGGCTGAAGCTCTTGAAAACATTCTTGAGGAATACGGCAAGCCGATTGATTATGTCATTAACATTAAAGTAGACAAAGACTCTTTAATGGAACGTTTGACTGGACGCAGAATTTGCAGTGTTTGCGGCACAACCTATCATTTGGTTTTCAATCCGCCGAAAACGCCGGGTGTTTGTGATAAAGACGGAGGAGACCTTTATCAACGGGCAGATGATAATGAGGAAACCGTCTCAAAACGGCTTGAGGTCAACATGAAGCAGACTCAGCCTTTACTCGATTTTTATTCTGAGAAAGGGTATCTTGTCAACGTCAATGGCCAGCAGGACATTAACGACGTGTACAAAGATGTGAAAGAGCTTCTTGGAGGATTGAGCAAATGATTATCTGTAAGACCCCTCGTGAGCTTGGCATCATGCGGGAAGCAGGGCGAATCGTGGCTTTGACTCATGAAGAGATGAAAAAGCACATTAAACCAGGAATCTCGACAAAAGAATTGGATCAAATTGCCGAACGTTTTATTGAGAAGCAGGGTGCAATCCCATCTTTTAAGGGGTATAATGGGTTTCGCGGGAGCATCTGTGTATCAGTTAATGAAGAACTCGTTCACGGAATACCCGGTAAAAGGGTTTTACGTGACGGTGACATTATCAGCATTGATATCGGTGCTAAATTAAATGGTTATCATGGTGACTCTGCTTGGACATATCCGGTAGGAAACATCAGTGATGATGATAAACGACTGCTGGAAGTAACAGAGGAGTCTTTATATAAAGGCTTGAAGGAAGCAAAACCAGGTGAACGTTTGTCGAATATTTCCCACGCAATACAAACGTATGTCGAAAATGAGCAGTTTTCAGTTGTTAGGGAGTATGTCGGACATGGTGTTGGTCAAGACTTGCATGAGGATCCGCAAATTCCTCATTACGGTCCGCCAAACAAAGGACCTAGGCTGAAGCCTGGTATGGTTCTCGCTATAGAACCGATGGTTAACGCTGGCAGCCGATATGTGAAAACATTGGCTGATAACTGGACGGTTGTAACGGTAGATGGGAAAAAGTGTGCTCATTTTGAACATACGATTGCGATTACGGAAACGGGTTTTGATATACTGACAAAAGTCTAGATGATGAAATGAATTCCATGACACATGTTTTTCATTCCGCACCTGGGCAGATTGTAGGTTTACAATTGGTCGGAAGAAAAACCGGCTAGCTGCTGTCATCGGAATGAGGATTCATCATCGTGTACTAAAGCAGACGGAGAAAAGCGTACATTTCATTCTCCTTAGAAAAAGAATATCAATCATTCACCCTTTATGATTGCGTATCTCCGGAAGTTCAGAACAGTATAAACGAAACAGGGCGTGTGACAAACGGATAACTGAGATTTTCTCTTTTGAAATTTGTCAGAGAGCAAGTTACTGATTTGAAGAAGGGAGAACACTTGAATGGCGAAAGACGATGTAATTGAAGTGGAAGGTACGATTGTCGAAACACTGCCAAACGCGATGTTCAAAGTTGAACTCGAAAATGGCCATACGGTTTTGGCTCACGTATCTGGTAAAATCCGCATGCACTTCATTCGCATTTTACCTGGAGACAAAGTTACGGTAGAATTATCTCCATATGACTTAACTCGTGGCAGGATTACGTACCGTTACAAATAAAGCACTCCGGAAACTGAAGGAGGTTGGAAACACATGAAAGTGAGACCATCAGTTAAACCAATCTGCGAGAAATGTAAAGTTATTCGCAGAAAAGGAAAAGTAATGGTGATCTGTGAAAATCCAAAGCATAAACAAAAACAAGGATAATTAATAAGGAGGTGCCCAGAGAATGGCTCGTATTGCTGGTGTAGATATCCCACGTGACAAACGTGTTGTTATTTCTTTAACATATGTCTTCGGAATTGGCCGCACAACGGCTCAGCAAGTCTTGAAAGAGGCTGGTGTTTCTGAAGATACTCGTGTGCGTGATCTTACTGAAGAAGAACTTGGTAAAATCCGTGATGTTATTGACAAACTGAAAGTAGAAGGTGACCTTCGCCGTGAAGTTTCTCTTAACATCAAGCGTCTGATCGAAATCGGAAGCTACCGCGGAATCCGCCATCGCAGAGGTTTGCCTGTTCGCGGACAAAACTCTAAAAACAATGCGCGTACTCGTAAAGGTCCGCGTCGTACTGTAGCTAACAAGAAAAAATAAGTAAGGGAGGTACCTAAACAATGGCTGCTGCTCGTAAACAAAACACGCGTAAACGTCGCGTGAAAAAGAATATTGAGTCAGGAATCGCTCATATTCGTTCAACTTTCAACAACACGATCGTTACGATCACTGATACTCATGGTAATGCTCTTTCTTGGTCAAGTGCCGGAGCTCTAGGATTCAGAGGTTCTCGTAAATCTACTCCTTTTGCTGCGCAAATGGCTGCTGAAACAGCTGCTAAAGGTTCAATCGAACACGGACTTAAAACTCTTGAAGTAACTGTTAAAGGACCAGGTTCTGGCCGTGAAGCTGCAATCCGTGCTTTACAAGCTGCCGGACTTGAAGTTACAGCTATCAGAGACGTAACTCCTGTTCCTCATAATGGATGCCGTCCACCAAAACGTCGCCGCGTGTAATTTGTTTGTATAGATTTTGTGTCCCTGTCAATAATGGGTTATGATACAGTTATTTATGAAACGAATGCACCGACTCGTTGCCTGAGCACATACGGGACTAAACAATGGGGAATTTCGGATGGAATCTCATATGATTCTATTCGAGGTTTCGACGTTTTGAAGGAGGGTTTTAAGTAATGATCGAGATTGAAAAACCAAAAATCGAAACGGTTGAAATCAGCGACGATGCCAAATTTGGTAAGTTTGTCGTAGAGCCGCTTGAGCGTGGATATGGTACAACTCTGGGTAACTCCTTACGTCGTATCCTCTTATCCTCACTCCCTGGTGCCGCTGTAACATCGATCCAGATAGATGGTGTACTGCACGAATTCTCGACAATCGAAGGCGTTGTGGAAGATGTTACAACGATAATCTTGCACATTAAAAAGCTTGCATTGAAAATCTACTCTGATGAAGAGAAGACGCTTGAAATTGATGTACAGGGCGAAGGAACTGTCACAGCAGCTGATATTACACACGACAGCGATGTTGAAATCCTTAATCCGGATCTTCATATCGCGACTCTTGGTGAGAATGCGAGTTTCCGAGTTCGCCTTACTGCACAAAGAGGACGTGGGTATACACCTGCTGATTCGAACAAAAGAGACGATCAGCCAATCGGCGTGATTCCGATCGATTCAATCTTTACGCCAGTTTCTCGTTTATCTTATCAGGTAGAAAACACTCGTGTAGGCCAGGTTGCAAACTATGACAAACTTACACTTGATGTTTGGACTGACGGAAGCACTGGACCGAAGGAAGCAATTGCTCTCGGTTCAAAGATTTTAACTGAACACCTTAATATATTCGTCGGTTTAACTGACGAAGCTCAGCATGCTGAAATCATGGTTGAAAAAGAAGAGGATCAAAAAGAAAAAGTTCTTGAAATGACGATTGAGGAACTTGACCTTTCTGTCCGTTCTTACAACTGCTTGAAGCGTGCGGGCATTAACACGGTTCAAGAACTTGCGAACAAGACGGAAGAAGATATGATGAAAGTTCGCAACCTGGGACGCAAATCACTTGAAGAAGTGAAAGCGAAACTAGAAGAACTTGGACTCGGCCTTCGCAAAGACGATTGATCTAGTTTCCATGTGAACTAGGATTTTCGTGTGTTTTTTATTTAGAAACAGCATTCCATTAAAGGAGGGGACATCACATGTCATACAGAAAACTAGGACGTACGAGTTCACAGCGTAAAGCTATGCTTCGTGATCTTACAACAGATTTGATCATCAACGAAAGAATTGAAACAACTGAAACACGTGCGAAAGAACTTCGCTCTGTTGTTGAAAAGATGATCACTCTTGGTAAGCGCGGTGACTTGCATGCTCGTCGTCAAGCAGCTGCATACATTCGCAACGAGGTTGCTAATGAAGAAAATAACCAAGATGCACTTCAAAAATTATTCTCTGACATTGCAACTCGTTACGAGGAGCGCCAAGGCGGATACACACGTATTATGAAGCTTGGTCCTCGCCGTGGTGACGGTGCACCAATGGCAATCATCGAATTGGTTTAATCACATATTTTTGTGTATCTAAAGAAGGGCGGGACAGTTTCTAACTGGATCTATGCCCTTTTTTTAGATATCAGAACTTTTTATCATGAGACAGAAAAGCAGAGCTATAGCTGAGAGGAGGTCAGGCGCCCGTGGATCAAAAACAGCTTATATCCGTAAAAGACATTCTATTCCGCTACCGCAAAGATGCAGAAAGACCGGCGCTGGACGGTGTGAGTCTGGAGGTATACGAAGGAGAATGGCTTGCTATCGTAGGCCACAACGGTTCAGGGAAGTCGACTTTGGCCAGAGCACTGAACGGACTGATTTTGCCCGAGGCCGGAGAAATTGAAGTCGGCGGCATCAAACTGACTGAGGATACCGTGTGGGATGTGCGAAAAAAAATAGGGATGGTCTTTCAGAATCCCGATAACCAATTTGTCGGAACGACTGTTCGCGATGATGTGGCTTTTGGTTTAGAAAACAATGGTGTTCCGCGCGAAGAAATGATTGAGAGAGTAGATTGGGCTGTCACACAAGTCAATATGCAGGATTTTCTTGATCAAGAGCCGCACCATCTCTCCGGAGGTCAAAAACAAAGAGTGGCGATCGCGGGAATTATTGCCGCGCGTCCTGATATTATGATTTTGGATGAAGCGACATCCATGCTTGACCCGATTGGGAGAGAAGAAGTCCTTGATACTGTCAGACGCTTAAAAGATCAGGGCATGGCCACCGTCATTTCGATAACACATGACCTGGAAGAAGCCGCAAGGGCGGACAGGATCATTGTGATGAACGGCGGCAGGAAATATGCAGAGGGCACGCCTGAAGAGATTTTTAAATTAAACGAAGACTTGGTTCGCATCGGTCTTGATTTGCCTTTCTCATTCCAGCTCAGCCTGCTTTTGAAAGAAAGCGGACTGGCGTTAACGAAAAACCATCTGACTCAGGAAGGGCTGGTGAATGAGCTGTGGACATTAAAATCAAAGATGTAGAACACCGCTATCAAATGAAGACACCGTTTGAACGGCTGGCTCTGTATGATATCAATGCCGTGATAAAAGAGGGCAGCTACGTTGCCGTCATCGGGCATACAGGGTCGGGCAAATCGACGCTCCTGCAGCATTTAAACGGGTTGCTGAAACCGACTAAAGGACAGCTTGAACTCGGGAGCACGATTCTGGCAGCCGGTAAAAAGAATAAAGATCTTAAGACTTTGCGAAAAAAAGTCGGAATCGTTTTCCAATTTCCCGAACATCAGCTGTTTGAAGAGACTGTGCTGAAGGACATCGCATTCGGACCGATGAATTTTGGTGTAAAAAAAGAAGACGCTGAACGGAAAGCAAAAGAAATGCTGGGACTTGTGGGCCTTCCGGAAGACATTTTGGATCGTTCACCATTTGAGCTCAGCGGCGGCCAGATGCGCAGAGTGGCGATTGCCGGCGTTCTCGCGATGGAGCCGGAAGTGCTGGTTTTGGATGAACCGACGGCCGGTCTTGATCCGAGAGGGCGTCAGGACATTATGGACATGTTCTATGCGCTTCATCAGCGGGGAAACCTGACTACCGTTCTCGTCACCCACAGCATGGAGGACGCCGCCCGTTATGCCGACGAAATGATCGTCATGCACAAAGGGACCATTAAAGCGACGGGGAGTCCGCGTGACTTGTTTGTAAAAGGTGAAGAGATGGCCGAAATGGGACTGGATCTTCCTGAATCGGTGAAGTTTCAGAGACGGCTTGAGAAGGCTCTCGGAGTCAAGTATGAAAAACCCATGCTGACCCTGCAGAATGCCGCCAGTGAAATTAAGGCTTTCTTTCAGGAGGAAAAGGACCAATGATGGACAGCATGATTATCGGAAAGTATGTTCCCGGATCATCGCTTATTCACCGATTGGACCCGCGAACAAAACTTGTCAGCATCTTTCTTTTTGTATGTATCGTTTTTTTGGCAAACAACGTACAGACGTACGCTTTGCTCGGTTTGTTTACATTCGGGGTGATCGCCTTGACTCGCGTGCCGTTCAGCTTTTTGCTGAAGGGGCTTAAGCCGATTATCTGGATTGTGGCGTTTACCTTTTTATTACACATTTTCATGACGCATGAAGGATCTGTCATTTTTCAGCTTGGCTGGTTTAAAGTGTATGAGGGCGGACTTATACAGGGG
Organism: Bacillus sp. 275; assembly: GCF_001999205.1. Taxonomy (NCBI): domain Bacteria; kingdom Bacillati; phylum Bacillota; class Bacilli; order Caryophanales; family Bacillaceae; genus Bacillus; species Bacillus sp. 275. Next base: position 1,882,522 of record NZ_CP019626.1, on the reverse strand, counting down.
ATTTTTATCTCCCTCCGTTTCGTTTACCTTATCTTTATGACGACGCTGCTGACGCTGACAACAACGCCGATTGAAATAACGGATGGAATGGAGCAGCTCCTGAATCCTTTTAAAAAGGTGAAGCTGCCTGTACACGAACTCGCATTGATGATGTCGATATCATTGCGATTTATCCCGACATTGATGGAAGAGACAGATAAAATCATGAAGGCGCAAATGGCGAGGGGTGCGGACTTTACAAGCGGCCCGGTGAAAGACAGAATCAAAGCGGTTGTTCCGCTGCTTGTCCCGCTGTTTGTCAGCGCCTTTAAACGCGCGGAAGAGCTCGCGGTCGCCATGGAGGCGAGAGGCTACCAGGGCGGTGAGGGGAGAACGAAATACAGAAAGCTCGTCTGGACCGGAAAGGATACCGGAGCTATTCTGCTCATCATCGTATTAGCCGTGTTATTGTTTTTCTTAAGAAGTTAGAGGTGCTGCTGAATGAGAGTGAAATGTACCATTGCTTATGACGGGCATTTATTTAACGGATATCAGGTTCAGCCTGGAAAACGGACCGTTCAAAGTGAATTGGAAAAAGCGCTGGCCGTCATCCATAAAACGGACGGCAGAGTGCCTGTGTACTCATCCGGCCGCACGGACAGCGATGTTCATGCTGCCGGGCAGGTCATTCATTTTGATACACCGCTGTCCATCCCGGCTGAGAAATGGCCGTTTGCGCTCAATGCCCTGCTGCCTGATGATATTGCCGTCAAAACAGCAGAGATTGCGGATGATGGGTTCCATGCACGATTTAGCGCGGTCCAAAAGGAATATCGCTACTTTGTATATACGGAGAAACACCCGGACGTATTTAAACGACATTACGCTTACCATTTTGCATATCCGCTTAATGTGCAGAAAATGAGGGAAGCTTCAAGGCACCTCGTCGGGACACATGATTTCACAAGCTTTTGCGCGGCTGATACCGCGGTTCAGGATAAAGTCAGAACGATTTACGAGCTGGATTGGACTGAGACCGGAGACGGCCTGCAGATGCGGATCACCGGAAACGGTTTTCTCTATAATATGGTCAGAATCATTGCCGGAACGTTATTGGATACAGGAGCTGGAAAATTTTCTCCCGATGATGTAAAAGCAATGCTCGAAGCGAAGGATCGCGAAGCCGCGGGGCGCACCGCACCGGGGCACGGGCTGTATTTATGGAGCGTTTGCTATGACAACTAAACCAGGTGTAACATTTTCTTGACAGAGTCTGCATAAAGTTATAAGATATCATATGGTATGTATTTCAACCCCACGATAAGCCCCGGAACTTATTGTGTTGTGAAATAGAACGTAATCGAAGATTATTGAAAATGACAGATTATTTAGGAGGGAAATTCAATGCGTACAACACCTATGGCTAACGCAAGTACTATTGAACGCAAGTGGTTAGTTGTTGATGCAGCAGGCAAGACTTTAGGACGTCTTTCTACAGAAGTTGCATCTATCCTTCGCGGGAAACACAAACCGACTTACACACCGCACGTTGATACTGGAGATCATGTGATCATCATCAACGCTGAAAAAATCGAGTTAACTGGTAAAAAGTTAACTGACAAAATCTACTACCGTCACACTCAACATCCAGGCGGATTAAAATCAAGAACTGCTCTTGAAATGCGTACAAACTACCCTGAGAAAATGCTTGAGCTTGCTATCAAAGGCATGCTTCCAAAAGGTTCTCTAGGTCGTCAAATGTTCAAGAAATTGAACGTATACCGTGGTTCTGAGCATCCACATGAAGCACAAAAACCTGAAGTTTACGAACTTCGCGGTTAATCAAAAAGGAGGTTACCAATTTGGCACAGGTTCAATATTACGGTACTGGCCGTCGTAAAAGTTCTGTAGCGCGTGTGCGCTTAGTTCCAGGTGAAGGTCGTATCGTCGTTAATAATCGTGAAATCAGCGAGCACATTCCATCTCCAGCTCTAATCGAAGATATCAAACAACCATTAACTTTAACTGAAACAGCTGGTACTTATGATGTTTTAGTAAACGTACATGGAGGCGGCTTATCTGGTCAAGCTGGAGCAATCCGTCATGGTATCGCTCGTGCTTTGCTTGAAGCAGATCCAGAATACCGTGCAACACTTAAACGTGCTGGTCTTCTGACTCGTGACGCTCGTATGAAAGAACGTAAAAAATACGGTCTTAAAGGCGCTCGTCGTGCACCTCAGTTCTCAAAACGTTAATCGTTTTGGATGGCAAAAACCACAACTTCTTGGTTGTGGTTTTTTTGTATTTTTTTCTCATATTCAAGAGGTTATCCGATGTTTTTCTAGAATTGTTTGTTATACTCTATTCATTACCAATAAGGAGCGCAGTTATAATGAATAAGTTAGTCATACATAACAGCAAGGCATGGGATAAAAAAGTCGAAACAGCTAATGAATGGACGGTTGCGGTTGATTCTCATACGATTGGTGAAGCGAAAAAAGGCAATTGGAGCATCAGAATGACCCCCGGAAAAGATGTGCCGGCGGATTGGTTTCCGCCCGTAGACGGTCTGAAGGTTCTTTGTCTCGCTTCAGGAGGAGGACAGCAAGGGCCGGTCCTTGCTGCTGCAGGAGCGGACGTGACCATCTTTGACAATTCGGAAAAACAGCTTGCGCAAGACAGAATGGTTGCCGAGCGGGACGATCTTACGCTTCGGACTGTCAAAGGCAGCATGAATGATCTGAGCTGTTTTGATGATGAGTCATTTGATTTTATCGTGCACCCGGTATCGAATTGCTTTGTTGATACGGTTCTTCCGGTATGGAAAGAAGCTCATCGCGTATTGAAAAAAGGCGGGTCTTTAGTCTCCGGTTTTGTAAATCCCGTCGTGTTCTTATTTGATATGGATTTAGAGCAGGAAGGCGTACTAAAAGTAAAGTATTCCATTCCGTTTTCGGATGAAAAAGATCTGAGTAAGAAAAAGGTAAAGGAACTTATTGATAATCATGAAGCGCTTGAATTCGGCCATACGCTGGAGGATCAAATTAAAGGTCAGATTGACGCAGGCTTCATGGTTGCCGGTTTTTACGAAGACAAAGGCGGCCTCGTGCTGGACGAATACATTAATACATACTCCGTAACAAGAAGCATTAAAATATAAAAACGGCATCCCGTCAGAGGTGCTGTTTTTTTGCGGCTTTTTCCTGCGGACGGCTGATCACATTAGCCGAAACCGGTTCTATTCCAATTTCTCTGGCCCAAACCGACAGTTGTCCCATATGGTGAATCTCATGCGCAAGGATGTGGCGGAGAATATCTTCTTTAGGAAAGGTTTGGTCCATCCAGTCCGGCTTAACAAGATCCGGTCCTTTGCGGGAGACCGCATGAATGACATCCTTCCGATATTGTTCAGACAGCTTTCTGAGATCCTGAATGCTCGTATAGTCAGACTCAGCAGGTAAAACATCATCTTTACCTAAAATGGCACGAGCCCAGCTGATCTCGACATCAATGATATGAAATAAAGTGCGCAAGATGCTCTTCATTCCGCCCGTCCGGGTTTTCGTCAGTTCCTCCCGGCTTAGCTTTTCACATATCATAAACCACTCGTCACGCACCGTCCAATTGTATTGAAACAGCTTTTTCATAACGTCACCTCAGCTCTTTCTTCTTCCAGTTAACATAAAACTCCTTCATTTGGGAGGATTTCCACTATCAACAAAGCATGCTTTTTCCCTTTTCCTTTCAAAATAACAGTAAAAAGGAGCGTGGCTGGCAATGGCAGAAGTATTATCTTTTTCAGATGTGAAACGGCAGAAGGATTTTGAGCTTGAGAAGAGTTTACTAAAGGAGCTGTCACTGACGCAGATCATTCAGTCCGTAAAAGCATGTCTTACCCCTTTGTTTCCCTTTCTTCAAGACGAAAACGGCATTCTGAGTGAAGGATGCATAGATTTTGCAATTGAAGCGTATTTATTAGGCGGCCGGTTCGGCGTCTTTGGCTATTATGGTGAGTCTTTGCAGAGGGCAAACGCCCGTTCGGCTGAAGAGGAGGAAGAACTGACGGCCGATTTTTTTGAATATCTTTGCAATTGGACGCATGAGCAATATTCTTCCGTTGAACAAAAAGAAATCTATGAAGCGTCCTGCCGGTTTATCAACAGCTGGTGGACGGAAGGATTTCTGCAAAGAGAAAAACAATGTAAGCTCCGCATGAGGTAATCATAATTTCTTCCCTTGTCCCATACTTATTAATAACGGGGACAAGCGGGAGGGAAAGGTATGACAAAAAAGCTGAAATGGCTCGGTTTTTTACTTGGCTTTATCATATTATTGTGTTTATTCCGGTTTCAATTCCATAATGATGATTCCTGGCGGCCGTGGAGTCTGCCGCTGAGCGGGAAAATCATCTATCTCGATCCGGGACACGGCGGGCCGGACGGAGGCGCCACGGGAGGCAGTCACCTTGAAAAGGACATTACTCTCGAAGTGGCCTCCAGGGTCAGAGACTATTTGCAGGAGCAGGGAGCTTTGGTCATTATGACGCGGGAGACGGATACTGATTTAGCTCCTGAAGGGACGAAAGGCTACAGCAGACGCAAAGCGGAAGATCTGAGAAAGCGCGTGGAAATCATCAACCGTTCAGAGGCGGAGCTTTATATCAGCATTCATCTGAACGCCATACCGTCACCGAGATGGAGCGGCGCCCAAAGTTTCTACTATGGAAAATACGAAGAGAATGAAAAAGTGGCAAAATATATACAGGACGAATTGAGAATCAATTTGGAGAATACAACGAGAAAGGCGAAACGGATACACGGCATTTACTTAATGCAGAATGTAACCAAACCGGGCGCGCTGGTGGAGATCGGATTTCTGTCCAATCCCGCGGAAGCGAAAAGGCTCGGCCAGCCCAAATATCAGGACAAAATCGCTTCTTCCGTGTATAAGGGCGTATTGAGATACTTCACAGAGAAAGGAGACCCTCCCGAGTAAGGAGGGTTTTTCGCCGATTCTATGTTTAATATATGGTATAATACCATTTGTAAACGAATACACAAAGGGTGAGGGTTCGATGATAAGAGAAGATGAAGTAAGAAATATAGTCGGAAACATGCGCGAACCTTTTCTTCATAGACCGCTGGGAGAATTGGATGCCATTAAAGAAGTAAAGATCAAGCCGGAAAAACGGCATGTCAGTGTGAAAATTGCATTGGCAAAAACGGGGACGGCTGAACAGATGGGTATTCAGCAGGAAATCGTATCCGTTCTGAAAGAAGCGGGTGCGGAAACTGTGGGACTGCGGTTTGAAGAGCTGCCGGAAGAAACATTGGCGAAATTCAGCCGGCCGGCTGCTGAAAGCGAAACCCTGCTGAATAGGAAACATCCGCCGGTCTTTCTTGCGGTGGCAAGCGGAAAAGGCGGTGTCGGCAAATCAACGGTTTCCGTCAACCTGGCCATTTCTCTTGCGCGGCTCGGAAAAAAAGTCGGCTTGATCGACGCGGATATATACGGGTTCAGCGTGCCGGACATGATGGGTATTACAGTTCGCCCGACAGTAGAAGGAGAAAAACTGCTTCCTGTCGAAAGATTTGGAGTAAAGGTTATGTCGATGGGCTTTTTCGTCGAAGAAAACGCTCCGGTTGTGTGGAGAGGGCCGATGCTGGGCAAGATGCTGAATAACTTCTTCCATGAAGTTGACTGGGGAGAGGTTGACTATATCGTTCTTGATCTGCCGCCCGGCACGGGTGATGTGGCGCTCGATGTACACACGATGCTTCCGAGCTGCAAAGAGATTATCGTATCAACGCCGCACCCTACAGCTGCATTTGTAGCGGCGAGAGCGGGTTCTATGGCGATTAAGACCGATCATGAAGTTGTAGGGGTCATTGAAAATATGGCTTACTATGAAAGTGCAAAAACCGGCGAGAGAGAATATGTGTTCGGTCAAGGCGGGGGAGATAAGCTTGCAGAGGAATTGCAAGTGCCGCTGCTTGGCAGAATTCCTTTAAAGCAGCCTGATTGGGACAAGGATCAGTTCGCGCCTTCTGTCTATGACAGAAGTCATCCGATCGGGGAAATTTATATGGGGATCGCCCAGAAAGTCATTGAAAAAACAGCTGAATAAAAAAGGGGCCGGGATCAACACGGCCCGGCCTTTTATTGGCTTTCTTTTTCAGAGCTTGATGCTGCTTTTTTCAATTCATCCTCGAATTGCTTTTTGAAAAGCGGGCTGGAAAGTGTCTCTGTAATTACATCTTCTAAGTAACTGCGGAACTTTTGGCTTTTCACCAGCTCATAGTATTTTTTATCCATGCCGGGGTCCTGCATGATCTGCATAAAACTTTTCTGATAATCAGGGTCTTTCATCAGTTTTTTTATGATTTTTTCATGCTCGGGCTGAAGAGTTTTTGCAAAGCTCTCGGCGAATTTTGAGTCTTCAAAGATGGTTTTCCAGAACTCCGCCCCTTTTTTAGAGGTGAGGGTTTTCTCTATTGTGCCTTTAATGGCATTTTGATCAATCACCAATGCCTCATTCATCGCATCATCATTTAATATTTCCTTAATTGCCTTTTTTCCATCATCGGTCTTTAATATATCAACAACCATTTTTTTAGTCTGGTCATAATCCATATCCGCTGCTTGGTCTTTTGGAGCACAAGCTGTTACAGATAATAAAACAAAACAGCTTATCAATAGCGTTTTGGCTTTTGACATGCATAAGCTCCTTCCTTACTTGTACTTATTTTTAATATGATTCATCGGAATGGATTTATACATAACAAAATATCGCTGAACGCGATTGTCAGGGGGATGAATAAGAGATGAAAAGCCGCGGGCTTGTTCGATTTTTCTTTTCGATTTTAGCTGTGGGCGCTCTTATTACAAGCGTCGTGGGATTTGCTCTGAAGTGGGGGGAGTACAAGGGGTTCTTTCTGAATTTTGAGGCCGGTCAGATTTTCTCCGTTCTGATCTGGTTTATCGGGGTAGGCATGATTTTCAGTGTGATCAGCCAGATGGGATTCTTCGTTTTTTTGACGGTGCACCGGTTTGCCCTTGAAATTCTCAGATCAAGCTCGCTTTGGAATCTGCTTCAGCTGTTTATCATTTTGTTTGTCGCTTTTGATTTAATGTACGTCAGATTTTTGTTTTTCGGGGAGCGGGATGACTCGATTGCAGGGTTTGTCTGGCTGCCGCTGGCTCTGCTTGCCGTCGGCCTGTTGACGGCATATATAAAACAAAAGCAGTCCTCAAAAAATACGTTCGTTTCATCATTATTTTTAATGGTCGTTATTACAGCGCTTGAATGGGTTCCTGCGCTACGAGTGAATAATGAGGACTGGCTTTATTTGATGCTGATTCCGCTGATGGGCTGCAATGCGTTTCAGCTGCTAATGCTGCCGAAGTTTGCCCAGAGGTAATTATTTCACTTCTGATGACTTGACGTCAGTATTTGCGATCAGGTCGCCGACGGTCACGTTTTTCAGTCCTTTTTGCTTTAAATTGTGAATGATGGCGGGGAGGGCTTCTTCAGTCTGTGTTGCTGAATCAGAGGCGTGCAGCAGAACAATGTCGCCGCCTTTTATATGACTGTTTACATTTTCAATGATTTTATCAGGGCCGGGATTTGTCCAATCCTGCGAGTTAACGCTGTAATGAACCACTGAATAGTGGTACTGCTGTGCAATGGTAAGAACCTTTTTATTAAATTGTCCGGTCGGCGGGCGGAGTAAATGAACATTCTTCACACCCAGCTTTTTAAATGCAGTCTGGGCCCGGAGGATATCTTTTTTTATTTCATTGTCCTCTAGGTTGGTATAATTCTTATACGCATATCCCATGCTGCCGATTTGATGTCCGTCTTTTATCATACGTTCAACTGTGTCCGGGTGCCGTTCCGCCCAAGAAGCTGACAGAAAAAAAGTGGCGTTTTTAATACCGTTTGCTTTTAGCGCGTTCAGAATCGGAACCGCCTTTTCATCGCCCCAGCTGATATCGAATGTTAATGCGACTTCGCCCGCTTTCGTCTCCCCTTTTGAAATAGCCTTCGGGCCGCTATCAGTTAAAAATACAGGAAGGGGGACTGCTCTCTGTATATAAAAAAAGCTGGCTGCTGCAAATGCGGCAATGATAATAATAAGCAGCTGTTTTATCCTTCTGATGTGCCACACGTAGAAGTGATTCACTGATGACGCCTCCTTATCTTGTCCATGCTTGATTACATCGTATGCCGCGGCGGAGATGAATATAACGAAATACGTTTTAAAAAAATGAAAAAAACACTTGCTAAATTTAAAGAATGCATGGTATATTATTAAACGTCGCTGATGAACAGCAGACAACAACAAAAAGCTTCGGAAACAACTTAAAAAAAGTTGTTGACATAAAAGAAGCTGAGTGGTAAGATAATAAAGCTGCTTCAACAAGCGGTAATGATCTTTGAAAACTAAACAAGACAAAACGTACCTGTTAATTCAAAGTTTTAAATAAATCGCACAGCGATGTGCGTAGTCAGTCAAACTACTTTATCGGAGAGTTTGATCCTGGCTCAGGACGAACGCTGGCGGCGTGCCTAATACATGCAAGTCGAGCGGACAGATGGGAGCTTGCTCCCTGATGTTAGCGGCGGACGGGTGAGTAACACGTGGGTAACCTGCCTGTAAGACTGGGATAACTCCGGGAAACCGGGGCTAATACCGGATGGTTGTCTGAACCGCATGGTTCAGACATAAAAGGTGGCTTCGGCTACCACTTACAGATGGACCCGCGGCGCATTAGCTAGTTGGTGAGGTAACGGCTCACCAAGGCGACGATGCGTAGCCGACCTGAGAGGGTGATCGGCCACACTGGGACTGAGACACGGCCCAGACTCCTACGGGAGGCAGCAGTAGGGAATCTTCCGCAATGGACGAAAGTCTGACGGAGCAACGCCGCGTGAGTGATGAAGGTTTTCGGATCGTAAAGCTCTGTTGTTAGGGAAGAACAAGTGCCGTTCAAATAGGGCGGCACCTTGACGGTACCTAACCAGAAAGCCACGGCTAACTACGTGCCAGCAGCCGCGGTAATACGTAGGTGGCAAGCGTTGTCCGGAATTATTGGGCGTAAAGGGCTCGCAGGCGGTTTCTTAAGTCTGATGTGAAAGCCCCCGGCTCAACCGGGGAGGGTCATTGGAAACTGGGGAACTTGAGTGCAGAAGAGGAGAGTGGAATTCCACGTGTAGCGGTGAAATGCGTAGAGATGTGGAGGAACACCAGTGGCGAAGGCGACTCTCTGGTCTGTAACTGACGCTGAGGAGCGAAAGCGTGGGGAGCGAACAGGATTAGATACCCTGGTAGTCCACGCCGTAAACGATGAGTGCTAAGTGTTAGGGGGTTTCCGCCCCTTAGTGCTGCAGCTAACGCATTAAGCACTCCGCCTGGGGAGTACGGTCGCAAGACTGAAACTCAAAGGAATTGACGGGGGCCCGCACAAGCGGTGGAGCATGTGGTTTAATTCGAAGCAACGCGAAGAACCTTACCAGGTCTTGACATCCTCTGACAATCCTAGAGATAGGATGTCCCCTTCGGGGGCAGAGTGACAGGTGGTGCATGGTTGTCGTCAGCTCGTGTCGTGAGATGTTGGGTTAAGTCCCGCAACGAGCGCAACCCTTGATCTTAGTTGCCAGCATTCAGTTGGGCACTCTAAGGTGACTGCCGGTGACAAACCGGAGGAAGGTGGGGATGACGTCAAATCATCATGCCCCTTATGACCTGGGCTACACACGTGCTACAATGGACAGAACAAAGGGCAGCGAAACCGCGAGGTTAAGCCAATCCCACAAATCTGTTCTCAGTTCGGATCGCAGTCTGCAACTCGACTGCGTGAAGCTGGAATCGCTAGTAATCGCGGATCAGCATGCCGCGGTGAATACGTTCCCGGGCCTTGTACACACCGCCCGTCACACCACGAGAGTTTGTAACACCCGAAGTCGGTGAGGTAACCTTTATGGAGCCAGCCGCCGAAGGTGGGACAGATGATTGGGGTGAAGTCGTAACAAGGTAGCC
>NZ_CP019626.1:1397500-1867500 GCF_001999205.1 Bacillus sp. 275 | reverse complement strand
AGGGCTCGCAGGCGGTTTCTTAAGTCTGATGTGAAAGCCCCCGGCTCAACCGGGGAGGGTCATTGGAAACTGGGGAACTTGAGTGCAGAAGAGGAGAGTGGAATTCCACGTGTAGCGGTGAAATGCGTAGAGATGTGGAGGAACACCAGTGGCGAAGGCGACTCTCTGGTCTGTAACTGACGCTGAGGAGCGAAAGCGTGGGGAGCGAACAGGATTAGATACCCTGGTAGTCCACGCCGTAAACGATGAGTGCTAAGTGTTAGGGGGTTTCCGCCCCTTAGTGCTGCAGCTAACGCATTAAGCACTCCGCCTGGGGAGTACGGTCGCAAGACTGAAACTCAAAGGAATTGACGGGGGCCCGCACAAGCGGTGGAGCATGTGGTTTAATTCGAAGCAACGCGAAGAACCTTACCAGGTCTTGACATCCTCTGACAATCCTAGAGATAGGATGTCCCCTTCGGGGGCAGAGTGACAGGTGGTGCATGGTTGTCGTCAGCTCGTGTCGTGAGATGTTGGGTTAAGTCCCGCAACGAGCGCAACCCTTGATCTTAGTTGCCAGCATTCAGTTGGGCACTCTAAGGTGACTGCCGGTGACAAACCGGAGGAAGGTGGGGATGACGTCAAATCATCATGCCCCTTATGACCTGGGCTACACACGTGCTACAATGGACAGAACAAAGGGCAGCGAAACCGCGAGGTTAAGCCAATCCCACAAATCTGTTCTCAGTTCGGATCGCAGTCTGCAACTCGACTGCGTGAAGCTGGAATCGCTAGTAATCGCGGATCAGCATGCCGCGGTGAATACGTTCCCGGGCCTTGTACACACCGCCCGTCACACCACGAGAGTTTGTAACACCCGAAGTCGGTGAGGTAACCTTTATGGAGCCAGCCGCCGAAGGTGGGACAGATGATTGGGGTGAAGTCGTAACAAGGTAGCCGTATCGGAAGGTGCGGCTGGATCACCTCCTTTCTAAGGATTTTAACGGAATATAAGACCTTGGGTCTTATAAACAGAACGTTCCCTGTCTTGTTTAGTTTTGAAGGATCATTCGATTCTTCGAGATGTTGTTCTTTGAAAACTAGATAACAGAAGTAATTCACATTCAATTAGTAATGCAAGATATCACGTAGTGATTCTTTTTAACGGTTAAGTTAGAAAGGGCGCACGGTGGATGCCTTGGCACTAGGAGCCGATGAAGGACGGGACGAACACCGATATGCTTCGGGGAGCTGTAAGCAAGCTTTGATCCGGAGATTTCCGAATGGGGAAACCCACCACTCGTAATGGAGTGGTATCCATATCTGAATACATAGGATATGAGAAGGCAGACCCGGGGAACTGAAACATCTAAGTACCCGGAGGAAGAGAAAGCAAATGCGATTCCCTGAGTAGCGGCGAGCGAAACGGGACCAGCCCAAACCAAGAGGCTTGCCTCTTGGGGTTGTAGGACACTCTGTACGGAGTTACAAAGGAACGAGGTAGATGAAGAGGTCTGGAAAGGCCCGCCATAGGAGGTAACAGCCCTGTAGTCAAAACTTCGTTCTCTCCTGAGTGGATCCTGAGTACGGCGGAACACGTGAAATTCCGTCGGAATCCGGGAGGACCATCTCCCAAGGCTAAATACTCCCTAGTGACCGATAGTGAACCAGTACCGTGAGGGAAAGGTGAAAAGCACCCCGGAAGGGGAGTGAAAGAGATCCTGAAACCGTGTGCCTACAAGTAGTCAGAGCCCGTTAACGGGTGATGGCGTGCCTTTTGTAGAATGAACCGGCGAGTTACGATCCCGTGCAAGGTTAAGCAGAAGATGCGGAGCCGCAGCGAAAGCGAGTCTGAATAGGGCGAATTGAGTACGTGGTCGTAGACCCGAAACCAGGTGATCTACCCATGTCCAGGGTGAAGTTCAGGTAACACTGAATGGAGGCCCGAACCCACGCACGTTGAAAAGTGCGGGGATGAGGTGTGGGTAGGGGTGAAATGCCAATCGAACCTGGAGATAGCTGGTTCTCTCCGAAATAGCTTTAGGGCTAGCCTCAAGGTAAGAGTCTCGGAGGTAGAGCACTGATTGGACTAGGGGCCCCTACCGGGTTACCGAATTCAGTCAAACTCCGAATGCCGATGACTTATCCTTGGGAGTCAGACTGCGAGTGATAAGATCCGTAGTCGAAAGGGAAACAGCCCAGACCGCCAGCTAAGGTCCCAAAGTATACGTTAAGTGGAAAAGGATGTGGAGTTGCTTAGACAACCAGGATGTTGGCTTAGAAGCAGCCACCATTTAAAGAGTGCGTAATAGCTCACTGGTCGAGTGACTCTGCGCCGAAAATGTACCGGGGCTAAACGTATCACCGAAGCTGCGGACTGTTCTTCGAACAGTGGTAGGAGAGCGTTCTAAGGGCTGTGAAGCAAGACCGGAAGGACTTGTGGAGCGCTTAGAAGTGAGAATGCCGGTATGAGTAGCGAAAGAGGGGTGAGAATCCCCTCCACCGAATGCCTAAGGTTTCCTGAGGAAGGCTCGTCCGCTCAGGGTTAGTCGGGACCTAAGCCGAGGCCGAAAGGCGTAGGCGATGGACAACAGGTTGATATTCCTGTACCACCTCCTCACCATTTGAGCAATGGGGGGACGCAGGAGGATAGGGTAAGCGCGGTATTGGATATCCGCGTCCAAGCAGTTAGGCTGGGAAATAGGCAAATCCGTTTCCCGTGAAGGCTGAGCTGTGATGGCGAGCGAATTATAGTAGCGAAGTTCCTGATTCCACACTGCCAAGAAAAGCCTCTAGCGAGGTGAGAGGTGCCCGTACCGCAAACCGACACAGGTAGGCGAGGAGAGAATCCTAAGGTGATCGAGAGAACTCTCGTTAAGGAACTCGGCAAAATGACCCCGTAACTTCGGGAGAAGGGGTGCTCTGTTAGGGTGCAAGCCCGAGAGAGCCGCAGTGAATAGGCCCAGGCGACTGTTTAGCAAAAACACAGGTCTCTGCGAAGCCGTAAGGCGAAGTATAGGGGCTGACGCCTGCCCGGTGCTGGAAGGTTAAGAGGAGCGCTTAGCGTAAGCGAAGGTGCGAATTGAAGCCCCAGTAAACGGCGGCCGTAACTATAACGGTCCTAAGGTAGCGAAATTCCTTGTCGGGTAAGTTCCGACCCGCACGAAAGGCGCAACGATCTGGGCACTGTCTCAACGAGAGACTCGGTGAAATTATAGTACCTGTGAAGATGCAGGTTACCCGCGACAGGACGGAAAGACCCCGTGGAGCTTTACTGCAGCCTGATATTGAATGTTGGTACAGCTTGTACAGGATAGGTAGGAGCCTTGGAAACCGGAGCGCCAGCTTCGGTGGAGGCATCGGTGGGATACTACCCTGGCTGTATTGACCTTCTAACCCGCCGCCCTTATCGGGCGGGGAGACAGTGTCAGGTGGGCAGTTTGACTGGGGCGGTCGCCTCCTAAAAGGTAACGGAGGCGCCCAAAGGTTCCCTCAGAATGGTTGGAAATCATTCGCAGAGTGTAAAGGCACAAGGGAGCTTGACTGCGAGACCTACAAGTCGAGCAGGGACGAAAGTCGGGCTTAGTGATCCGGTGGTTCCGCATGGAAGGGCCATCGCTCAACGGATAAAAGCTACCCCGGGGATAACAGGCTTATCTCCCCCAAGAGTCCACATCGACGGGGAGGTTTGGCACCTCGATGTCGGCTCATCGCATCCTGGGGCTGTAGTCGGTCCCAAGGGTTGGGCTGTTCGCCCATTAAAGCGGTACGCGAGCTGGGTTCAGAACGTCGTGAGACAGTTCGGTCCCTATCCGTCGCGGGCGCAGGAAATTTGAGAGGAGCTGTCCTTAGTACGAGAGGACCGGGATGGACGCACCGCTGGTGTACCAGTTGTTCTGCCAAGGGCATCGCTGGGTAGCTATGTGCGGACGGGATAAGTGCTGAAAGCATCTAAGCATGAAGCCCCCCTCAAGATGAGATTTCCCATTCCGCAAGGAAGTAAGATCCCTGAAAGATGATCAGGTTGATAGGTCTGAGGTGGAAGTGTGGCGACACATGGAGCTGACAGATACTAATCGATCGAGGACTTAACCAATTTGAATGTATGCTTACTGTTATCTAGTTTTGAGAGAACACTCTCAATGGTTTGGTGGCGATAGCGAAGAGGTCACACCCGTTCCCATGCCGAACACGGAAGTTAAGCTCTTCAGCGCCGATGGTAGTCGGGGGGTTCCCCCTGTGAGAGTAGGACGCCGCCAAGCTTTCTTAACCCAGTTCATGATGAACTGGGTTTTTTATATGAAAGATCACATAGATATATAAAGCTAATGCCTTTCAAAGGCATTAGCTTTTTTGTTTACATTGATTTTGCTTTGCTTTTGACTTTATTGTCTCGAGCATTCTTAAACTGAACACAATCAGCAGCATAAGGAGCATCAGTGCAGTAAACAGCCAGAACGCAGTTTGTGCGGGATATTCATCTAAGCTCCAGCCGACGGCGATCGGAAGGAGTGAACCTCCTAATCCGTTTGAAGCGAGCAGAATACTGGTAGTTGTTTCTGTCTTTCCGGGATAAAAATGATTTGTGATGATTAGGGCTATTGCAAACATGCCTGCCATGAACAGCCCTAAAAAGAAGCAAAGGGCAAAACCGAACCATACGTTTTTGCTTAATGCTAATACAGTAAGTGCAGCCAGACCGCCAATACTTATGAGACGGAGATAACGGTGATATGTCAGCTTTTCTGATACCGGGCCTGTTAATGACCTACCTATGATCATCCCCGTCCAATACACTGTAACTGTTATCGTTGCCAAAGAGTTGGGGATATCCCATTTCTCAGCGAAAATGGAGGGGATAAAATGTACAATGGAAACTTCACTGCCGCCGTAAAAGAAGAAGTAAGCACCCGCCAAGGCAATAAACAGCAATCCGTGTGACCGATAACCGGTGCTTTCTTTTTTAGTGTCATCGGAAGAGACCTCTTTGCGGATGAGAAGCTGATCAATACTGCCGAAACTCATCTGCCTCCATGCGATTAAGAGTGCAAAACTGGATAACCCTAATACTAAAAAAGCAATTGTCCACATGTGGTTGTTGATAAGAAAGCCTGAGAGCAGAGGCATGAACAGCGCACCTAATCCGTAGGCCACTTCCATCTTGCTCATGGCCACAGCCTGTCTTTCTTTAATAGCGGTGAGGATGATCGTGCCTACACAGGATTCCACCAATCCGGCGCCAAGCCCTGCGATGCTGACGAGAAGAAAGAGCAGCGGCCAGGGCGGCAGGAAGGTGATGAACATTTCACAGCTGATGAGTGCCAGGCCAAAGATAACGACGTTTTTGCGCCCAAGCTTTTTCACCATGTAAGGCATTCCGATGACACCGATGAGAAAGCCCATGAACTGAGAGAATACTAATACACCGCCATTACTGTAGCTTTGTGAATAATGTGTGAGTAACTCAGGCAGTACGGCTCCCAGAATAACAAGTGTAAAAGCAATCGATCCATAAGAAAAACAGCTTATCCACAGCAGACGAGTTTTCATCATTTTATCTCCTTATTTCGTATTTCTCTCTACTCGTATGACATGATGTTTTTACAAAAAATCCAAGTATTGTTACTATATCACATAACTTTTTCTCGTACATCCATTATGGTAACGTTAACAAATTGTTAACATTTTTTACAAGAAAGATCGTTGACATTATTTTCAATAATTTATACGATAAAAAGCGAAATTCTAATAATTTCATAGGGGTGGTATTTGTGGGAACGAAGGAAATCACGAATCCAGACAGCTTGTATTACAGTGTTGACGATGTAGTAATGGAGCGCGGAGAAGGGATTTACCTGTACGATCAAGAGGGAAATGAGTACATTGATTGCGCCTCTGCCACGTTTAACTTGAATTTAGGATACGGTAACAAAGAGGTCATTGATACGGTTAAAGAACAAGCCGATAAGCTCATCCATGTAACATCATCTTTTCAAACAGACGCCGTAAATAAGCTGGCAGAAAAACTAGTAGAAATCGCCCCCGATAATCTCACAAAAGTACACCCTAAAGTCAGCAGCGGTTCCGGTGCAAATGAAGGAGCTATTAAAATGGCTCAGTATTACTCCGGAAAAACCGATGTCATCTCCTTATTTCGAAGCCACCTCGGACAAACGTATATGACTTCCGCTTTGTCCGGCAACTCATTCAGAAAAGAACCTTTCCCGCCGCAAATTTCTTTTGGCCTGCAAGTCCCCGATCCCTATTGCAGCCGCTGTTTTTATAATCAGAAACCTGATTCATGCGGTATGCTGTGCGTAGAAAGAATTAATGATTTTATTGAGTATGCGAGCAATGGAAAAATTGCCGCCATGATTATTGAACCGATATCCGGAAACGGTGGAAACGTCGTTCCGCCTAAAGAGTATTTTAAACAGCTGAGAAAGCTTTGTGATGAACATGATATCGCTCTGATTTTTGATGAAATTCAGACCGGGTTCGGACGGACGGGTAAAATGTTTGCCGCGGACCACTTCGATGTGAAACCTAATATGATGACGGTAGCAAAAGGGCTCGGGGGCACAGGCTTTCAAGTCGCCGCCACTCTGACGGAGGACAAGTATACCGGGCTTCCGGGGTATACGCACTCCTTCACATACGGCTCAAATGTGATGGCCGCCGCTGCCGCTTGTAAAACCATAGATATCATGCAGCGTCCGGGATTTTTGGAAAATGTAACGACGGTCGGTCATTATATTATGGATCGCTTAGAAACGATGAAAGAGGATTTCGCTTTTATTTCTGAGGTAAGAGGCGTCGGTCTTATGATCGGTGTGGAGATTGTGAAAGAGAACAATGAACCGGATGTGGACCTGACCAATTATATTGCTAAACGGGCAATGGATTACGGGCTGATTCTCCGGACATCCCGTTACGGATTCGGAAATGTATTTAAAATCCGTCCGCCTTTAACCATAACACTTAGTGAAGCCGAAGTGCTCTGCTACAGACTTCGCAAGCTATTGGAGGAAATCAAGTGAGAGACTATATCATTGAGCTTGGACAATTTGTTTATCAAAAGGTGAAAAATCAAAAAGGCACGCTGAAAAACCGGCTCGTAAACGGCTATTCTCCGGGAGGCGACGCCCAATTTAACATAGACGCCAATGCTGAGGAGGCGGTGCTGGATTATATTCAAGAAAAGGGCCATCCGGTTGCTTTTTACACGGAGGATGGCGGCCTGAAGCTGATTGGAGAAGATCCGCAATATATTTTAATTGTAGATCCGATAGACGGAACGCGCCCGGCCGCCGCGGGACTTGAAATGTCGTGTATTTCGATTGCGCTTGCTTCGTATAAGCCAAACGCAAAGATTAAGGATATCGAATTTGCTTTTTTGCTTGAATTGAAATCAGGCGCTTATATGTACGGTGATATATACAGCGATGCCATTCATTTTGAAGGGTATCATGGAGAATTGCCGAATTTGAGCGAAGTGCGGGATATTAAAAATATGTTTTGGAGCCTTGAATTTAACGGGCATCCGGCGCAGCTGATGACGGACGCATACGGCCATCTGATTGACCAGTCGGCCAATAATGGCGGGGTTTTTGTTTTCAACAGCGCTTCTTATTCGATTTCACGAATTATTACGGGGCAGATGGATGCTTATGTGGATATCGGCAATCGTCTGCTGAAAGATGATCCGAAGCTGCTTTCAGATTTTCAGCAGGTCGGGAACGGGCAGGTGCTGCATTTGTTTCCTTATGATATTGCCGCAAGCGTCTTTTTGGCGAAGAAGGCGGGAGTGGTCATTACGGATGCGTACGGCCGGTCTTTGGACGAAACGCTTCTGACAGATTTAAGTTATCAGAATCAGCAATCATGTATTGCGGCTTCAACGAAGGAGCTTCATCAAACATTGTTAGACCAAATCCGCTGGGGCAGAAAGGAAGAGAAATATGAAGGCGTTGGTCTGGACTCCTAATGATAAGCTTGAATATCAAGAGGTGGACGAGCCTCAAATTCGGAAATCCAATGATGTGAAAGTGAAAATTTTCGGTACCGGTATCTGCGGAACGGACTTAAATGTGCTGAAAGGAAAAATGAATGCAACCCATCATATGATTATGGGGCATGAATCGGTGGGAGCGGTCGTGGAAATCGGACCGGACGTGACAAATGTAAAAGTCGGAGACCGCGTCGTGATAGATCCTACGCAGTTTTGCGGGAAATGTCATTATTGCCGGAGAGGGCTGACGTGTTATTGCGAAACCTTCGAGGATTGGCAGCTCGGAATCGGGGCGCACGGAACGTTTGCGGAATATTACGTGGGGGAAGACAGGTTCATGTACAGAATTCCGGATTCAATGGAATGGGAGCGGGCCACATTGGTTGAGCCTCTCTCTTGTGTGCTGAATGTTGTGGACAAGGCTTCGATTCAGCCGGAGGACTCGGTCTTGGTTTTGGGGTCGGGACCGATCGGACTGCTTGTGCAAATGATGGTGAAAAAACTGGCGCGATTGACGGTTGCGACTGAAATAGGCAGTTTCCGAAGCGAGGCGGCAAGCCGGATATCTGATTATGTCTACCACCCTGAAGCATTAACCGTGGATGAAGTGAAACGGATTAATCAAGGAAGAAAATTTGATGTGATTTTTGACGCGATCGGCAACCAGCTTGATTGGGCTTATCCTTTTATTGAAAAGGGAGGCAGAATCGTGCCGATGGGCTTTGATGATACGTATGAGATGACGATCAGGCCGTACCAGCTGCTGTCAAACGGCGTAACGATTGTGGGCACAGGTGAAGCCCGCCAGATCATGGAAGCCGCGTTAGCATGCGCGTCCGACCTTCCGCAGCTCTATGATTTTATTACGGAAAAGACGGAACTGAAGAATTATGAAGAAGCCATTGATCATCTCATGGGCATCGACCCGGTGACAAAAGAAAGAAAGGATATCAGCGCAATAAAAACGATTCTTGTGTCTGATCCGGAACTTTTATAAAAGCGGAAACGGCTCCAGTGAGGGCCGTTTTCTTTTCTTATTTATACGGCTTGCACATTTCTTTAAAGTTTAATATGATACTCTTTGTTAACAATTCCTTTCCTCAACGACATTATACTCTGAGCGTGTCCTCTTTTCCCCGTAAGCTTGCCTCATATTCCCCAGATAAAATCAATGTTTCCAACTGATAGGGTGCGGATTTTTATAGTGAAAAGGAGTCGTTATCATTTGAAAGATTATACGTTACAGCAGCAATGGTTCGGGAATGTCCGTAAAGACATTCTGGCCGGTATTCTGGTTGCTCTCGCTCTGATCCCTGAGGCGATCGGATTTTCAATTATTGCAGGTGTCGATCCGATGGTCGGCCTTTATGCATCATTTTGTATCGCGATTATTATTTCTATCTTCGGCGGCAGACCGGGAATGATTTCAGCCGCTACGGGTTCAATGGCGGTTGTCATGGTGACATTGGTGGCTGATTACGGGCTGCAGTATTTGTTTGCGGCAACCATTTTGACAGGTATTATTCAATTTATTCTTGGTGTCAGTAAGATAGCGAAATTGATGAAATTTATTCCGCGTTCGGTCATGATCGGATTTGTGAATGCTTTGGCGATCTTGATTTTTTCTGCGCAGCTGCCGCAGTTCAAAGGAGCTTCATGGGTCATGTATGCCATGCTTGCCGGATCACTGGCTATCATATATCTATTGCCGAAGGTTACGACGGCTGTGCCGTCTCCGCTGGTGGCGATTATTGTCATGACGATCATTGCGGTGGTCTTCCATGCGGATGTCCGCACGGTCGGTGATATGGGCGGGATCACAAGTTCACTTCCGCATTTCTTGATACCGGATGTTCCGTGGACGTTTGAGACATTGCGGATTATTTTCCCGTATTCTCTGGCGCTTGCTTTCGTCGGATTACTCGAGTCATTGCTGACAGCCCAGATCATTGATGAAATGACGGATACGGATAGTGATAAGAACAAAGAAAGCCGCGGACAAGGCATCGCCAATATTGTGAACGGATTTTTCGGAGGCATGGCCGGATGCGCCATGATCGGCCAGTCTGTCATTAATACGAAAGCCGGCGGACGCGGCCGATTATCGGCTTTTACCGCCGGCGCGTTTTTAATGTTTTTAATTGCCGTATTAAGCGGTATCGTCGTGAAAATTCCGATGGCTGCGCTGGTGGCCGTGATGGTTATGGTGTCTATCGGCACGTTCGACTGGTCATCGATTAAAGGTTTGCGGAAAGCGCCCCTTACTGATTCGATCGTTATGGTTATTACCGTCGTGACGGTCGTCCTGACAAATGATTTATCAAAGGGTGTCTTCGCGGGTGTGATATTAAGCGCGATCTTTTTTACGGCGAAAATTTCTAAGCTGAAGATTGTGTCACATTCCGAACAGAAAGATGTCAGAACTTATAAGGTAACGGGACAGATCTTTTTTGCTTCCGTGTCTGAGCTCATGAATGCCATCGTTTATGATGAAGACGTGAAACGGATTGTCATTGATTTGACCGACGCCCACGTGTGGGATGATTCGGGAGCGGCGGCTCTTGAGAAAATTGTCGCCAAATGTAAAGAATACGGAATTGAGGCTGAATTAAAGGGATTAAATCAGAAAAGCCGAGATTTAATGAAACAAATGGCATAGAATTTGTGAAGTCCGGATGAATATATCCGGGCTTTTTTTCGGTTAAATTTGCCGGGGGGCATTGTTATAATGAATGAGACTTGAAAACCGTATATAGGAGACTTGCATATGATGTGGCTTCAGAAGTTGAACCAAGTGTTGGGGAGAATCATGCCGCTTTTGACTCCGTCAAGTGTGGCGGCGGGTGTGCTGTTATCTCAGCATATCAGCTGGATGGCCGGCGCTGTGCCGTGGATATTTGCATTTATTACATTTACGGGCAGTCTGAGTGCCAATTTTCATTCGCTGAAGCGCAGTATCGAGAAGCCGCTCCCGATGATCATGGCATTGTTTGTTCTGCATATTTTCATGCCTGTTTTTGCATGGGGAAGCGGCCATCTGATTTTCAGCGGTGACCCTTTAACTGTGACGGGGCTGATTATGGGTGTGGTGATTCCGACCGGAATTACGAGTTTGATTTGGGCTGCGATGTATAAGGGGAATGTCGGATTGACGCTGTCTATTATCCTGGTTGATACCGTGCTTTCTCCTTTTATCGTACCGTTAAGCCTGTCTGTCCTGGCCGGGGCGAATGTTCAGATGGATGTGTGGGGAATGATGAAAGGGCTGGCGGAGATGGTGGTGATTCCATCCATCGCAGGGATGATAGTCAACCAGTTTTCCCCGCCGGTAAGGACTCAGGCAATAAGCCGGTCGCTGTCTCCTTTTTCAAAAATCTGTCTGATGATTGTCATTGCCATTAACAGTTCGGAAATCGCGCCGTATGTCACGCACGTGGATATCAAATTTGCGGGCATCGCTGGCATGGTATTTTTTATTGCCATGACGGGTTATGCCGTGGCATGGCTGATCGGAAGGCTGATGAAGCGGAGCCAGGATGAAATTGTGTCTCTGATTTATACGGGGGGCATGCGCAATATCAGCGCCGGAGCCGTTCTCGCCGTTTCTTTTTTTCCGTCTCAAGTGGCGGTTCCGGTCGTCATCGGGATGCTTTTTCAGCAAATCCTTGCCGCTTTGTTCGGCTATTTGCTGAGACGCTTTGAACTTAAGCCGGTCGTGATGAAGTATGAAAAAAACCGCTCAGCTACGTGAGCGGTTTTTTCCGTACAGCCAGCTTAGTGCTGCATTGAATTGTCGTTTGAATGCTTCTTGATGGTGCACGGCGCCCTCTTCGATCGTGAAAGAGAGCTGAGATTGAGAAAAGCCTTTTTGCTTGAGGCTTTCGTACACGTCTTTATTTAGTCGGATCATGTTGTTTTGGATGTTGTTTTTATGCTCAGCTTCGCGGCTGCCGACAGACATAAAGATACGCCGCCGTGCCGGACGCAAAGATGCGGAGCGGACATAATCTGCTGATTTTTCATACCAGAAGGAACCGGAAATACAACCGATTCTGCCGAATGTTTCAGGCTTTTGGAGCATCGCGTATATCGAAAACAGTCCGCCTAATGACGCGCCGATCAGTCCTCTCGTTTCCGGATGTGCAGAAATGTGATGCATATCTTCAACAGTGGGAATGATGACATTTGTCAGCTCCTCGAGAAAGAGCCTCCCTTTGCCGCCGAAATCATGAAACGCAGGGCTCAGGGAGGGCGCGGGCCACGGCGTGTACTCATCGAGCCTGTCAGCCGGTTTGATGCCGATGAAAATCAATTCGGGAAGTGTTCCGTTCGCAAATTGGGATTCAAGCTTATCCATCTGTTCTAAAAACAAAAAACCCCCGTCCAGTACGTACACACAGGGTAAAGCCCCTGTTTGAACCGAATAGGAGGGAGGAAGATACACAGTGCATTCCTTTCCGTTTATCCGGTGTTCTGTAAGGGTGCCTCTCATGCATCCAGCCCCTTCTTTTGCTTAAACAGAAGAAAAAAGAAATAAGGAACGCCGAGAATCGCAAGAATAATTCCCGCCGGCACTTCTGAAGGCTGAAAGAACAATTTGCCCGCAAAGTCGGCGGATATGACGAGGAGCATACCGACCAATCCGCTGACCGGTAATGAGTATCTGTGCTCAATCCCGGCGAGCCTGCGGGAAATATGGGGCGCGATCAGTCCGACAAATGCCATGCTGCCCGCTGCGGTTACACATGCGCTGATCAAAGCGATGCAGGCAATGAGTAAAATCGTTTTTTCTTTATTGGTTGAAACACCGAGGCTTTTCACCGTGTCCTCATCGAAACGAATGGTATCCAGCAATGACGTTTTCGCCATAAGCAGAGGAATGAACACGATCAGCCACGGAAGGATCGCCGTAATGGTCAACCAGTTTGCCGACCAGATGCTGCCGTTTTTCCAAACCATCGCCATCTCATAATCCTGCGGGTCCATTTTTAATGAAAGAAATAAAGACAGCGCGCTGAATCCGGAATTCATGGCGATCCCGACGAGAATAATTCTGCCCGATTCCAGATGCCCCTGGTGCCAGGCGAAAATATAGATCAGCACGGCCGCCATCAATCCTCCGATGAGGCCGAAGACAGGCATACCCATCGCAGAGGCAAGTGCCGTCGCTTCAGATTGTCCCTGAAACAGAAGCATAAACGTGACGATTCCGGCTCCGGCTCCTGCATTAATGCCCAAAATACCGGGATCGGCAAGACCGTTTTTGGTAATGGCCTGAATAACGGCTCCGGCTATCCCCAACCCGAGTCCGATGGCAGCAGCCATGACAATGCGCGGCAGCCTCAGCTGAAACAGCAAAATGTCATATTGCGGATTCGGATGGATGCGGAAAAGCGTACTGAGCAGTTCACCCGGCTTTGCGGAAAAAGAACCGCTTGTCATGCTGAAATAGCTTACGAGCAATATGAGAGCAATCAGAATGATATAAATTCCGGCCATTTTACGTACCACGCTGATCCCCTCCTTTTCTTTTAATCAAATAAAGAAAGAAAGGAACACCGATGATAGAAGTGACAACTTCAATAGGCGTCTCAAACGGATAATTGATGAATCGGCTGGCAAGATCGCAAAGGGTCAGGAAGACGCCGCCGATGATGCACGCGCATGGGATCAGCCTGCTGTAGTCCGATCCGACGAGAAAACGTGTAATGTGCGGAACGACCAAACCGACAAATGCAATTTTTCCGGCGAGTGCCACCGAGCTTCCGGTCAATATGACAACGGCCGTCATCGCCATGAGTTTGATGGTTCTTTTCTGCTGTCCCAGACTTTTTGAAATGTCGTCTCCTAATGATACGGCAGTGACCTTTTTGCTGAGAATCATGGCCGTGATGATTCCGATCGCAAAAAACGGGACGGCCAGTTTCAAAAAATCAGGGTTCATTTGATGCAGTCTCGCACTGTACCAAAAACTGAGATCCTGCGAAATTTGAAAATAAATCGAAAGCGCAGCCGACAGACTGCTGAGAAGCATACTTGTCACCGTTCCGATGATGGCAAGCTGCACCGGGGTAAAACCGCCGGGAAGAATGGAGGCCAGCCCGAAAACAAGAGCAGCGCCGAATGCGGAACCGATAAACGAGTATATGATCATTTCAATGGATGTCGATTGAGGGAGCAATACCATGCAAAGGGTGATGATAAAAGCGGAGCCGTCCGACACACCCATGATTGAAGGCGAGGCCAGATAGTTCCGTGTGATTCCCTGCATGAGCGCTCCGGAAACAGCAAGGGCTGCGCCGATAAACATAGCGCCGGCAGCCCTCGGGAT
Organism: Bacillus sp. 275; assembly: GCF_001999205.1. Classification (NCBI taxonomy): domain Bacteria; kingdom Bacillati; phylum Bacillota; class Bacilli; order Caryophanales; family Bacillaceae; genus Bacillus; species Bacillus sp. 275. Next base: position 1,853,179 of record NZ_CP019626.1, on the reverse strand, counting down.
TCTTGAATGCCATATGATCTGATGGTCGGTATTCTCCGGATTAAAGTGCAGCAATGCGGAGAACACGGTATGGATGTCAAGCTGCTTTGCGCCGTATAAAACGGAAAGCAGCAGTGACAGAACAATGGCAATCGGTGAAGCAATGATAATCATGTGTGTCCGCCGTTTTGCATACATGTGAAAAACCTACTCTTTATTAGTCTTGAGTCAATTTGTCAGCCGCAACCTGTAAGAAGCTGATTTTACTCCACGCGGTTCCGCCTTGGGCTAACGGATCAATCGTATTGACGTATACATGGTCTTTTTTGACTGCCTTCAGGCTCTTCCAGATCGGATTTTTCTCTAAGTCTTTCAAAGCGTCCGGCTTATCTGCGTTTTCGTCATCAGAGAATTGTACGAAGATATGGTCAGGGTTCATTTCGCTTAATTTTTCAAGAGAAATCAGTTCCTGCGCTTTCGCCGCTTTGACTTCGTCCGGCGCCTTCAGGCCTAAATCACCGTAAAGCGTGGAGTTGAAATATACTTGTTCAGGATAAATATAAATATTGCCTTGTCTGATTCTGATGACCAGCGCGTTTGACTGTTTCGCTTTGCTGTTGATCTTTGTTTTTGTCTTTTTCAGGTCCTGTTCGTAATCTGCGATGATTTTTTTCGCTTTTTTCTCTTTATCTGTAAGCTGGGCGAGCAGCATCATGTTTTCTTTCCAGTTTGATGAGATATGAGAGACAGGGATCGTTTCAGCGGTGCCGCTCAATTTTTTCAACGTTTTTTCCGGGAATTTGGTTGATGCCAGAATGACGTCCGGCTGCAGCTCAAGAATTTTTTCCATATTCGGCTGCATTTTTTCCCCCGTTGATACGGATTTATCTGTAATATCTTTAAACAGTTCCGGGAATTTGCCCGAGAAAGAAATTGCTCCTGCCGGATGAACGTCAAGCAATTTGGCGTCTTCCATTGATTCTACGCTGCCTGTAATGGCGATTTTGTCAGTCGGCGCTTTGACTTCATATGTTTTTCCGAGATATTCGATTTTCTTTTTATCTGAAGAAGCGTCCTTTCCTTTACTTGCTGTATCAGATGTTTCTGAGCTTCCGCAAGCCGCGGCCGTGAAAGCCAAAAGCAAAATCATGAAAGCGAATGCCAATTTCTTCATCTATTGTTCCTCCTGTTCAATTGATAACTATTATCAATTGGAATTATAGAGAATGAACAGGGATAAGACCATGGATAATTTCCGGCATTACCATGGACGATCTTCGGAAAAAATAGAAATGCTTTGCTCGATCATCCGCTGATGTCCGCTTGGAGAATATTCAATCCACGGGTCAGATGATATAGGAAACACGCGTTTATTGCTGACGGCTCTAAGGTTCTGCCATATCCCGGTCTGCTGAATCCGCTGAAAATAACGAAGCGTTTCCGGTTCTTTACAAGTGAAAAGCATGATGCAGTCAGCCTGGCAATCCGCCAGCATGTCCAAGGAAATCTTTTCGTCAGGAGCAAAAGATTCCGGTTTTGCGGAGGCAAAGCCTAAATCACCGAAGAAGACATCCTCAATACTGTTGTTATGGGCGATGTACATATTTTCTTTATATACACGGACAAATAAGAACCGCTGATGCCGCACGTGTTTCAGAGCATCTTTCGCTGAATGGGCGAGACTTTGATAAGCTTTAAGCCAGTGCCGCGCTTCCTGCTCTTCATTCAAATATGCGGCTGTGCGAAGAAACTGGTCTCTCCAATTTTCTTGAGCCGGAAGGTAAAAAACGTCAGTGATGTCATTCAGGCGCTGTTTTTCTTCTTCACTGACAGAATCAAGACTGAAAATGATGTCCGGGGCAGCTTGGGAAAGCGTGTGCAGGTTCTCTTCCCAATTTGCATTATAGCGGTAAGCACTCAGGTGAACCGGAATATCGGAAGAGAATTGTTTGTAATAATAGGCCGTCCATTTCGGGTGCAGCGCCGCAGCATAAGGCACGTGATGCAGAGGAATCAGATGCCCCATCGTTTCTTTTCCGTACGCGGCCATTTTTGTGCGCCTTTTTTTCATATAGCTTGTGGGTGAGCTGCCGGTATGTTTTTTAAAGATGCGGCTGAAATAAAATTCATCTTGGTAGCCGATTTGATGAGCGATTTCCCGCAGTTTGCAGTTTGCCTTGGCCATCAGTTTTTTCGCATTGGTTATGCGGATGTCTGTGATATATTCAGTTACGCTCTGCCCGTATAGTTTTTTAAAGGTTTCACTGTAATGCTTGGGACTGATTCCCGCCATATGAGCGAGCTGGGTGAGCGTGATTTTTGTGTCGGACTGAGCATGAATGAATTGTTTTGTCTGTTCGATCGCCGCTTTCGTATTATTTTGATGGCATACTTTTGCGGCATAAAGGTCGTACATCAGCTGCTGAAAGTCGGCTGTATATTTCATTTTCTGCAATGCATCCGCCGATCGCGCATTTTCAGAAAGTGACTGAAGCCGGCTTGTCAAATGATCAACCGTTTGTAAATTCATTTGCTGAAGTCCGTGGAAGATGTCTTCCCCGTTATCCGGAAGCATCGCTTCATCATCTGATGAATAGGAGAAAACACGGAGTCTGACGATATACAAATGGATGCCGCCTGACGGTATAGGGGCAATATTGAATGTCTCATCACAAGGACAGATGTAGAGCGTTTCCTTCTGCAGCGGAAAGCTGTCTGTTCCGATATCAATTTGTCCCTCGCCTTTCACATGAAAGATCAATACGGGGGAATTAGTGAGCTGATGCTCTGACAGAAGGTCGGCTGTTTTTTTTACGGAGATGATATCAATGGGCTGAAAGAATAATGTGTTTTTCATGAGAAACCACCTTTTAGGAAACATTCATTTAAATGATAACTGTTATCATTTAAATTGTACCAAATAAATGAATGTTTTCCTATAAAAAGCGGAAATGTGAAATGCGTCAAAATGTTACACGTGTAACACGAATGTTGTCAGTATATGAGGTATTGTTTTCTTAGAGTTTTGAATTGGTCCAGCCGGCGTTGATATGTGCCGGTGATGTCTTCAATGGAAGTGCCTTTTTCTATTTTTTTGCGTACCCAGCCGTTACCGATCAACTTGTCAAAAGAGCCTGTCGTCAAGAAGGAAAAGTCATTCGGATATAAGTCATGCATGGTTTTCAGAATGGAAAGCCCTGTTTTTGCCGCTTCAAATGTGTTTCTGTTTGTTACGTAGACTTGTACGCCGTGGCACAGCTTGCCCTGGTGCTTGGAGAAGCTGGGGATAAATGATGCGGCTCTGAAGGTGACGCCCGGAAGCTTGAGACTGTTCAGGCGTTCTTCGAGCTCGGTGCTTTTCATATAAGGCGCGCCGATCAGTTCAAACGGCTTTGTCGTGCCCCTTCCTTCGGATACGTTTGTGCCTTCGATTAGTCCTGTCGCCGAATATGCGAATATGCTGTCCGGAGTCGGGATATTAGGCGAAGGGAGGACGAACGGCAGACCGGTATCTTCAATCGTCATCGTCCGCTTCCAGCGCTTCATTTTTACGACGGTGAGGTCGGCGCCAATATGAAACTCTTTATTGAATAAAAGAGCAAGCTCACCGATCGTCATGCCGTGCCTCAGCGGGATCGGATACAGTCCGACAAATGAAGCGTAATCCGGTTCAAGAACCGGGCCGTCCGGATTTCGTCCGCCTTGCGGATTCGGCCGGTCCAATACATAAAAAGGTATGCCTTTTTCTTTTGCCGCTTCCATGGCATAGGCCATTGTATAAATGTAGGTGTAGTATCGCGTTCCGACATCCTGAATATCGAAAATCAGTACATCTGTATCTTTCAGCATGTCAGGCGTCGGTTTCCTCGTTTCCCCGTATAGGCTGTAGACGGGAAGCCCTGTTTTTTCGTCTATATAGGATGTGACTTTGTCTCCGGCCTGAGCATCGCCGCGGACACCGTGCTCCGGTCCGAATAATGCGGTCAAGTGGATGTCTGGCGCCTCATACAGCACGTCAACGCTGCTTTTCAATGACGCGTTCACACCGGTCGGGTTGGTGATCAGCCCGACCCTTTTTCCCTTCAGTTCCTGTTTATAATCTTTCAGCAGGCGGTCGATGCCTGTTTGGATGCTTGGTTTCTTGGCGGTATGAAGGTTTCTGTCAGAAGCCGCCGAGACTGCCGTCATAGCACTGATGACGACAAGTCCGGCAAGAAGCGCAGCCGTTTGTGTTTTCATGATCAGTCCTCCTGTTTAAAGCGGTTTTCCGGTCTTCAGATTGATACCGAAACCATAAGGATACAGTGTCGTTCCCGGATGCGTGACGGAAGGAATGTCAGCGGGCAGCCTGCCTTGCGGTTTTGTCTGTCCGAATATCGCTTCAACGCCTGCCGGAATGTTTGGCTGGAGAAATTGTCCGTCTGTATATCCTTTAAAGCCGTAGACTGCGATAAGGGCTTCAGCTTCTTCAAAGTTCGCAGCGTCATATGGATTACGCAGGCTCATCAGCACAAAGGGTTTTTGGTTCGATTGTGCGGCTTTCATGACGGCCCGCGGAAATGCAGTCGTCCACTTGCCGGGATCTGTGACGGAATCGTCAATCACGCCGTCGTTTACGACAGGATCATTTTTCACAACATATGAGCCTGTAATCACGTAATCAGCGTCAGATATCTGCTTTTTGTGTTCATCATGAAATGTGCGTTCGGCGAAGTTCATTTTACTGATGGTTACCGGCCGGATTTTTTTCTTCTTGATGAGCTGCCGAATGGTTTGTTCCATTGACGCTGTTTGATCTTCATATGGAGCTGCAATGAGAACGCGGCTGTTCTTTTTCGGTTTGAATGGGAGCGTGCGGTTTTTGTTTTGTAAGACGGTGACGGATCTTTCCGCGATTTGTTTTTCAGCTTTCAGGTGATTTTTGCTGCCGACGGTTTTCTTTGCTTTTGCAATCTTCTTTTTCAGATTTGTCTCTTTCGGGGCGGGATATATCCCTCGTTTTATTTTCAGGGAAATGATACGTTCCGCTGATTTGTTAATTTGCTGCAGCGGAATATCCCCTTTTTGTACCGCCTTTTTTAAAGCGGAATGAACCCGGGCAAAGCGGTTTTCCGTTTGCAGCGATGTCACTTGGGCCGGCATCAGGGCAATATCGACGCCTGCTTTTACGGCCATGACGACCGCCTCTTCCTGGCCGAAATGATCGGCAATGGCTTTCATATTTAATGCATCCGTGACGATGACGCCGTTAAAGCCCATTTCCTCACGGAGAAGATGAGTCATCACTTTTTTCGAGAGCGTGGCGGGTACGAGGATGTCTGAACCGTCCAGCTTGCTTTTATAGGTTGTATCGTCAAACGCGGAAAATTGCACATGGGCTGTCATGATCATATCAGCTCCGGCCTGAATGGCCTTCCGGAACGGATAAAGTTCAATCTGACGCAGCCTTTCTTGATTGTGGGTGACAAGCGGAAGACCGTAGTGGCTGTCGACATCCGTGTCGCCGTGTCCCGGGAAATGTTTGACGGCGGCAGCGACATCCTGCTTTTGCTGAGCCTTCATTGAGGCAAGGCCGAGTGAAGCTGTCAGATCACGGTCTGAACTGAACGACCTGACGCCGATGACAGGGTTTCCGGGATTATTATTGATATCGAGAACGGGCGCGAAATTCGTATTAATGCCCAGTGCTTTCAGTTCTTTGCCGATAATGGCGCCGGTCTGGGACGCGTAGGCTGTTTTTCTAGCGGCTCCGAGCGCCATATTGCCTGGGAAATGAGTGCCCTCACCAAGTCTAGTTACGATGCCGCCCTCCTGATCAATGCTTAATAATAGCGGAATGTCAGGGCTCGCCTTTTGAAAGGCATCTGTCAGGCGTACCGTTTGCTCAGTGTTTTTTACATTTTCTGCAAACAAGATAACGCCGCCGAACCGGTACTTTTGAATAAGCCCTGCGACTTCGTCATTCATTTTGGTAAGAGCTTCAGGTGATGACTGCCCCTTTTTTTGCCAATTGCGAAAATCAGGCATGAGCATCTGCCCTAATTTTTCATCTAATGTCATACGGGATACCGCTTGTTCCGCCTGTGACGGAATGTCCGGTTTTGTCGATGCATGATGAGTGCCGAAAACAATGAACAACAGTAATACAGCTGAGATGACAAGTTTCATGATGGTGCCCTCCTGCCTTCATAGTTTGGACAAAAGACATGGGTTGTCATTCAATGGCTTCATAAATCGTTTTTATGACGCTGCCGTAGCTTCCGGTCGGAAAAAGATCCCCTTCAAAAACATTCGGGTTTTCACCGGGACTGACGACGGGGGAATGCTTTTTATTGGTTAAAAGTGCGATCCCCAGCTTATAAGCGGGATCAATAATCGTGACGGTGCCGGTCCATCCCGTATGGCCATATGCCTGCCTGCTTGCATAAGGGCCGAACATCCACTCCATATCCGGGCTGCCGTTTTTCCGCCAGCCGAGAGCGAAAGTCGGATCAGAGGATGCCGCCGTTGTGAACAAATCGGCCGTTCTTTTATTGAAGAGAGAAACGTGTTTATAACTGCCTCCGTTCAGCATGACTTGAAGAAGGACGGCCATATCATCAGCTCTGGAAAACAGCCCGGCGTGACCGGACACCCCTCCCATTGAGTAAAATGCTTTTTCATCGTGAACTTCCCCCTGCAGCGTATACGTCCTGATGTGAGGAAAATGGATGACTCCGTCACGTGTGTTGCCTAAACGTTCAGTAGCTGCGAATGCTTTTTCTTTAAAGCCTTTTTGCAGCGGATTGAACAGTGTGTGCGTCAGTTTCAGCGGTTTGTACAGTTCTTGTTCCGCATAGGCATCAAGGGTTTTTCCGGTTATGTTTTCAATGATGCAGCCGAGAAGCATGTAACCGATATCGCTGTATACGTGTTTTGTTCCTGGTTTGTATGCAAGCGGGATTTGAGTGAGAAAACGGATCGTTTTATCCCGTTCTTGTGAATACAAAGGGCCTGCGGTGTCCGGCTGATAGAAATAAAAGCTTGCCGGCAGACCGGATTGATGCTGGAGCACATCGATGACGCGAATGCGGTCTTTTTCTTGAATCGGATCGCTTTTTCTGTCTTTGAAATCAGGAAGGTAAGCCGCGACTTTTTGATACACATCAAGCTTTCCCTGGCTGACGAGTCGCTGTAATGCAAAATTCGCCGCGTACATTTTTGTATTGGAAGCTAGATCAAACATGGTTGATGTTTTCATTTTTTTCGGACGGGATAAAAGGGTGGTCCTGTCATATTTTTTGCTGTAGCCGTATGCTTTCTTTTTGATCACCCGTCCGTCCTTTACGACGACGAGGACGGCTCCGGGGAATCCTGCTGCGATGTCTTTTTCAATCATTTGATCAACCTTTCTGAGCTTTGCTGCGTCGTATAATTTGGATTGGGCTTCGGCTTTGTGCTGCGGCAGAAAAGAGAGGCTGATGACCATTGTGAGTATGGCGGCTGTCAGTGTTTTCATATTCTGATCCCTCCCGGTTTATTCAAATTCAGCTGCCATGTCATCCTTAAATCCGAACGCATAAGTGAAGACAAAGCCCGCCGCGTAAGAGATGAAGAGACCGATGATATACAAAACGATTTGAGCCGGCTGTACGAGAAACGAGAGCGGAAGGCCGGAGACACCGATTGAAAAAGTAGCCACCTGAAAATGGGCTTGAAAGGCGCCGCCGATTCCCGCCCCTAAACACGCCGTCAAAAACGGCCGGCCGAGAGGGAGCGTGACGCCGAAGATGAGCGGCTCTCCAATTCCGAGCAGACCGGATGGAAGTCCTCCGCCGATCGCTCTTTTCAATGAGGCTTTTTTTGTTTTCATAAAGATGGCGAAGGCCGCCCCTACTTGACCCGCGCCTCCCATCGCGAGAATCGGAAGAAGCGGGTCATCTCCGATTGATCGGATTAATTCCAAATGTACGGGAGTCAAGCCCTGATGCAGGCCGGTGACGACAAGCGGCAGGAAGGCGGCTCCCAGTACAAACCCTGAGAGCACTCCCCCGACATTCAGCAGCGACAATAAACCTGATGTAATCAGATCAGAAATAAAACCGCCTGCAGGGATAAAAACGACATATGTCACCAGCCCGGTGATAAGTAAAGACAATGTAGGCGTGACGATAATGTCGATGGATTGATGGACGTACTTTCTGATAAACCGTTCGGTATAAGCGATAAAAACCGCAGCGAAAAGAACGCCGATTAATCCTCCCCTGCCAGGGAGCAGATTCTCTCCGAACAAACTGATATTGGCGATCTCAGGGTTAAGGATCAATATGCCCGCAAGGCCGCCCATCGCAGGTGTCCCGCCGAATTCCTTCGCCGCATTGATGCCGACAAGGACGCCGAGGTAAGCGAATAAGCCTGAACCGATAACCGTTAAAATAAGTGCGATTTGGGATTCTTTCGGGAGCCAGCCGGCCTGAATGACGGCTTTCGTAATACCGGTGATTAAACCTGATGCAATGAGTGCGGGAATAAGGGGAATGAAGATGCTTGATATTTTTCTCAGAAACAGTCTGATGGGTGTGGTGTTTTTTCTGTTGAGATCGGCTTTTTTCCGTGAGGCGGCTTCTTTTAAATCAATGTTTTTTCCGGATGGCATAAGTTTTGCGAAAGCGTCGGCGACATGATTGACGACACCCGTGCCGAGAATGATCTGCAGTGTTTCGGCTTCGACGACGCCTATTACCCCGTCAAGCTGTTTCAGCGCTTCAATATCCGTTTTGTCCCGATCTAAAGGTGTAATCCTCAGGCGTGTCATACAGTGGGTAAAGCCTGAAATATTCGATGAACCGCCGCAATTGTCCAGGATATCTTTGGCCAGTGACTGATAAAATGCCTCTTTGCTCATGGAGATCCTCCTTTTTCCGTGCGATTTTTCCCGGGGAGCTGTGCCTGAAACGCGTCCTAAAAGCGCCTGCGCCGATCATGAAAACGGCGCGGGCTCGTAAAAGCACATTATTTTTCACCAAAGAACGATCAGCGTTCTTTTTCCTTTGAAACGTGCTGTTCAATGGCTTTGTCAATGAAGCCGTCTGCTTCTTTGAGCAGTGCCTTCGCGTGTGTTTCGTCTGAATTCGTCTTCAGCATGACGATTGCCGTTTTGACATGGCTGCCTGCGGCCTCAAGCGTTTCTTTTGCCTTGTCGTACGGAACGCCCGTGATGCTTTGGATAATGCCGATTGCGCGTTCTTTCAATTTTTCGTTGCTGACATGAACGTCCACCATTAAATTTTCGTACACTTTGCCGCTTTTGATCATCACGGCCGTGGAAATCATGTTCAGAATCATTTTATGTGCCGTCGCCGCTTTCATTCGTGTTGACCCTGTAATCACTTCGGGGCCGACGACGACTTCAATGCTGTGATCGGCATAAGTGCTGATCAATGAGTGTTTATTGCATGTGAGCGCGACGGTTTTGGCGCCGATTGTTTTTGCGTATTTCAGCGCACCGGCCGCATACGGCGTGCGCCCGCTTGCCGCGATGGCGATTACGGTGTCTTCTGCGGTAAGCCCAATCGTTTTGAGATCGAGAGCGCCGGTTTCCTCGCTGTCTTCTATACCTTCAGCCGCTTGCAAAAAGGCGTCTGCTCCTCCGGCCATCAGACCGATGACGGTGTCGGGACTTACGCTGTATGTAGGCGGGCATTCAACCGCATCCAGTACACCGAGTCTGCCGCTTGTGCCCGCTCCCGCATAAATCAGCCTGCCGTTTCGCCGTAATGATTGATGGGCGAATTGAACGGCAATCTGAATATCGGGCAGCACCTGCTGAACGGCTTCAGCCACTTTGAAATCCTCTTCGTTAATGATGCGGAGAATTTCCATCGTGTCTGCTTGATGGATTGAAGCGGTCTGCGGATTTCTGGTTTCTGTGGTCAATCTGTGAATGTTAAGCCGGTCTGTCATGATTGTACCCTCCCAAGTCGTTAATACTTGAAGTATATGGGCTTCTGAATAGATGTTTCAAGAAAAATCGGCAGGGGTGAGATGAATAATCAAGCGCTTTCACAAAAAATGATGCAGAATGTGCTGTTCACCGATGGGGCCGATCCTGCGACGACCTTTATCAATAAAACCGGAAGACCGGTACAGGTTCTTTGCACGATGATTGCGATGGTTTACAGCAAGCACGATTTCATCACACCAAGGAAAGTAATTTGCGACAAAAGCGGGGAGCTGCAGCATCGCTTGTTTGGCATAACCTTTTCCCTGATGCGGCGCATGTAAGGACAGCGCACTCAGCAAAATGGCAGACACATTGTTCGAATACGGGGCAATGGTTTCTTTTGAGGTATGTAAAATAAAAAAACCGACGGGGCGGTCTTCTTTTAAAATGACTGTCGGGTAGCGATCCCGGATGACAAGAGCCTGCGGCAGTACATCCTTCGGGAGAGCTGTGAACTTTTTATCTTCTTCACTCAGCACAAACCCGTTCAGTCCGTCTGCATGCTCCGGTTTATAAAAGGACAGGGCTACATCCATGATATCTACTCTCCTTTTTTATAATTGATCCAATTCATCTTCTGATAGAACACGGCAGCCTGCCCGTTTTAAAAGAGCGGAAGTGATGCCGTCTCCGATTATTTTTTTTCCTGAGAAAGTGCCGTCATAGATAAAGCTGCTGCCGCAGGACGGACTGTTTTCTTTAAGGATGACCGTTGCGGCGCCTATTTCTTTTGCGTATGCTAACGTTTTTTCCGCGCCATCCATATATAAAGCCGTAACGTCTTCGCCTGATGCCGTTACGATTCTTGCTGTTCCGTTCAGCACGTCTTCGCCCGTGCCGCCGATGATTTCCGCCGGTTCGCGGGGAGTGGTGAAGCCGCCCAAAAGTTCGGGGCAGACCATAACAGCTTTCTTTTCTTCTACGAGTCTGCGGATTTTTTCCGAAGCGGCGTGAGAGCCGTTATACCTGCATTCGATACCGCCGAGACAAGAGCTGACTAAGATCATCTGTGTCCATTCCCTTCAATATTTTGATACTTTCATCATAAATGAAATAAGAGAGGAGGGATGAGTTTTTCAGTTAAAAAACGGGTAAAAAAGTTTGAAAATAAAAAAAATAATTTTTCTCTTTACAAATGGGGTACAACCTGTATATAATAACTTTTGTCAGCTCGACGCGGACACAACGGCCCGTTGGTCAAGCGGTTAAGACACCGCCCTTTCACGGCGGTAACACGGGTTCGAATCCCGTACGGGTCATATGGAGGATTAGCTCAGCTGGGAGAGCATCTGCCTTACAAGCAGAGGGTCGGCGGTTCGAGCCCGTCATCCTCCACCATATTTGCCGGCCTAGCTCAATTGGTAGAGCAACTGACTTGTAATCAGTAGGTTGGGGGTTCAAGTCCTCTGGCCGGCACTGTTTTTCAAAAAAATACGGAGGGGTAGCGAAGTGGCTAAACGCGGCGGACTGTAAATCCGCTCCCTCAGGGTTCGGCAGTTCGAATCTGCCCCCCTCCACCATTTTTGGGCTATAGCCAAGCGGTAAGGCAACGGACTTTGACTCCGTCATGCGTTGGTTCGAATCCAGCTAGCCCAGTCTCAGACACCTTTTGCATAAAGGTGTCTTTTTTTTATCAGCATTTTGTTTCGATTTCTGATTGTTCATCAGATATACTATTTTTAAGCTGCTGTTAAGGCAGTATATTCTGTATTTTCCATCTACACCCTGCCTGAAATTTGGTAAAATAAATGTAATAAAAAAATGAAACCTTTTAAAACAATCAACGTATAGATACAGACCGGTGAAGGGCAGAGGTAAGATAAAACATGGAAAACCTGATTAAAAAAAGAATCAAGCAAGTCAAAAAAGGCGATCAAAATGCGTTTGCAGAAATCGTTGACCTTTATAAAGATAAGATTTACCAGCTTTGCTACCGCATGCTCGGCAATGTTCACGAAGCGGAAGATATTGCACAGGAAGCTTTTATCAGAGCGTATGTCAATATCGACAGTTTCGATATCAACAGAAAGTTTTCAACGTGGCTTTACAGAATTGCGACCAACCTGACCATTGACCGCATCCGCAAGAAAAAGCCTGATTACTATCTGGACGCAGAAGTAGCGGGAGCAGAAGGGCTGACGATGTATTCGCAGATCGCCGCGGACGGGGTTCTCCCTGAAGACGCCGTATTGTCATTGGAGCTGTCGGACACAATTCAGAAAAAGATTTTAAAGCTGCCTGACAAGTACAGAACGGTTATTGTATTAAAGTATATTGACGAACTCTCTTTAATTGAAATCGGGGAGATTCTGAATATCCCTGTCGGCACCGTCAAGACAAGGATACACAGAGGCAGAGAGGCTCTTAGAAAACAATTGAGGGATCTTTAAGTGGGGTGATGAAATGAGCTGTCCTGAACAGATCGTGCAGCTTATGCATAAGCATCTTGATGGAGATATCCTTCCTGAAGATGAAAACGTATTAAAACAACATTTGCAGTCATGCGGGAATTGCAAACGGCATTTTCATGAAATGGAGAAATCCGTAGCACTCGTCCGAAGCACATCGCATGTCACGGCCCCTGCTGATTTTACTGCCAAAGTTATGGCGAATCTTCCAAAAGAGAAAAAACGCGCTTCTGTAAAACGATGGATAAAAACTCATCCGATGATTGCAGCCGCAGCGGTTTTTGTGATTTTAATGGGCGGCGGTTTTTTCAACAGCTGGCATAATGACCACAATTTCAGTGTGTCCAAACAGCCGAACCTTGTCGTGCAGAATCACACGGTCACCGTCCCTGAAGGCGAGACCGTAAAGGGCGATGTCACAGTAAAAAACGGCAAGCTGTTCATTGAAGGAAAAGTCGACGGCAATGTGACCGTCGTCAACGGAGAAAAATACATGGCCTCAGCCGGACAAGTCACCGGGCAGATTGAAGAGATTAACCAATTGTTTGACTGGGTCTGGTACGAACTGAAATCGGCGGGCCAGGGCGTCGTGAGCGCTTTGGACCCGAGTGAAGATGAGTAAAGCGTATAATCGCTTTACTCTTTTTTTGTGCATCGCCGCTCTGGCTCATTTCACTTGAGAAATCAAAATGTGGTATAATGAGCACGCTATATGATGTACATATTGCTCATGCAGCACAATTCATAACAGAAAAACGAAATGACTGAATTCTTGGAGGACGAGGAAATGGCTTTTGAGGACATCCCATTTTTGCAATACCTCGGCAATGCCGTTGATATTCTCCTTGTTTGGTATGTGATATATAAATTAATCATGGTCATACGCGGGACGAAGGCGGTTCAGCTTTTAAAAGGAATCGTCGTCATCGTATTGGTCCGGATGGCCAGTTCATATTTGGGACTCAGCACGCTTCAGTGGCTGATGGACCAAGCGATAACATGGGGATTTTTAGCGATCATCATTATATTCCAGCCTGAGCTGAGACGGGCGCTTGAACAGCTCGGACGGGGCCGGTTCTTTTCCAGGAGCGGAACCCCCGTGGAGGAAGCGCAGCATAAGACAATTGAAGCGATTACAAAATCGATCAGCTACATGGCGAAACGCCGCATCGGCGCACTCATCGCGATTGAGCGCGATACGGGAATGGGCGATTATATTGAGACGGGCATCCCGCTTAATGCGCAGGTCAGCTCGGAGCTTTTGATTAATATCTTCATCCCGAATACACCGCTGCATGATGGAGCGGTCATTATGAAAAATAACGAGATTGCGGCGGCTGCCTGTTATCTGCCGCTTTCTGAAAGCCCGTTTATTTCAAAGGAGCTGGGGACGCGTCACAGAGCGGCTGTCGGCATCAGTGAAGTGACGGACAGCTTAACCATTATTGTATCTGAAGAGACGGGCGCCATCAGTGTGGCCAAAAACGGAGACCTTCACAGAGAATTGACGGAAGAAGCACTGAAAGAAATGCTTGAAGCCGAGTTTAAGAAAAACGCCAGAGATACTTCTTCTAACCGCTGGTACTGGAGGGGCAAGAAAAATGGATAAATTCTTAAACAACCGCTGGGCTGTAAAGATCATTGCATTGCTCTTTGCGCTGCTGCTTTACGTTGCGGTTAACAACAACCAGGCGCCGACTCCGAAAAAGCCGGGGGAATCCTTTTTTCCGACATCAACGACTGACGAGGCTACGCTTACTGATATTCCTGTAAAAGCATACTATGATGAAGCGAACTATGTCGTCACCGGCGTGCCCCAGACCGTAAATGTCACGATTAAAGGCTCGACAAGCGCGGTGAAAAAGGCGAGACAGACGAAGAATTTTGAGATATACGCCGATATGAATAAGCTGAAGACCGGGACTCATAAGGTCGAATTGAAGGCGAAAAACGTATCGGACGGACTGACGATCTCCATTAACCCGTCAGTCACGACGGTTACGATTCAGGAAAAAACGGCTGAGAGTTTTCCCGTGGAAGTTGAATACTACAATAAAAGCAAAATGAAAAAGGGATACACCCCTCAGCAGCCGATTATCAGCCCGAAAAACGTGCAGATTACAGGTTCGAAAAATGTGATTGATAACATTTCACTTGTCAAAGCATCCGTGAACCTTGAAAATGCAAATGAGACCATTGAAAAGGAAGTGAAGGTGACCGTCTATGACAAAGACGGCAACGCACTTCCTGTTGATGTTGAACCGTCAGTCATTAAAGTGACGGTTCCCGTAGCCAGTCCGAGCAAAAAGCTTCCTTTCAAAATCGAAAGGAAGGGAAGTCTTCCGGACGGAGTGAGCGTTGCGAGCATTGACTCGAATCCGAGTGAGGTGACGGTTTACGGCCCGCAGGATGTGCTGGATTCACTTGAATTTATTGACGGCGTATCTCTTGATTTAGGCAAAATTGATAAAGATACCGATATCAATGCCGATATCCCGCTTCCTAAGGGTGTCACTAAGGTATCACCGGAAAAAATCACGCTTCATGTTAAAGTGGACAGTGAAGACAAAAAGGATTTTGACAATGTCGGAATCAAGACGGTCGGACTGGGAGGCTCACAGCAGATTGAGTTTCTCGATCCTGAATCGCAGGCGATAAATATTACGGCCAAAGGCTCCCCCGCCAACATTAAGGCGCTGAAAAAGTCGGACATTGAACTGTATGCCAATGTCTCGGACTTGGATGACGGAGAGCACTCTGTAAAGCTAGAAGTAAACGGCCCGCAAAACGTCACATGGTCCCTGTCAAAAGACACGGTTAAGATCAAGCTGACTTCTAAGAAAAACTCAAGTTCAAATAAAAATAACGGCGGTTCCGCTGATTCCGGCAATAAGAACGGCACAAGCGGAGACGCAGACAAAGACAAGAACAAGAACCGGGAAGACGACACTGACAGCGATCAGAATAAAAGTCAAAACCAGGATCAAAATCAAGACCAGGATGAAGACGGATCAAGCGCTGATTCTTCTTCAACAGAATGAAAAAGGAGCGATACAAAATGGGCAAGTATTTTGGAACAGATGGTGTAAGAGGTGTTGCCAACAGCGAGCTTACGCCAGAGCTGGCCTTTAAAGTTGGGCGTTTTGGCGGTTATGTCCTGACCAAAGATAAGCAGCGCCCGAAAGTGCTGATCGGCCGCGATACACGTATCTCCGGACATATGCTGGAGGGAGCCCTTGTCGCCGGACTTTTATCGATCGGAGCTGAAGTGATGCGCCTCGGCGTTATTTCTACGCCGGGGGTATCCTATTTAACGAAAGCCATGGATGCTGAGGCGGGCGTCATGATCTCCGCTTCTCACAACCCCGTACAGGATAACGGAATTAAATTTTTCGGAGGGGACGGCTTTAAGCTTTCTGATGAGCAGGAGGCCGAGATTGAACGTCTTATGGATGAACCGGAAGATAAGCTGCCGAGACCGACAGGCGCGGACCTCGGGCTTGTGAACGATTATTTTGAAGGCGTTCAAAAGTATCTGCAATTTTTAAAGCAGACGGCGGACGAAGATTTCACAGGCATTCATGTAGCGCTTGACTGCGCCCATGGTGCGACATCATCCATTGCGACGCACCTTTTTGCCGATCTCGATGCTGACGTGTCTACAATGGGGACGTCTCCGAACGGATTAAACATTAATGATGGCGTCGGGTCTACACACCCGGAAGCGCTGAGTGCTTTCGTCAAAGAAAAAAACGCCGATATCGGCCTTGCGTTTGACGGAGACGGCGACCGCCTCATTGCTGTTGATGAAAAAGGAAACATCGTCGACGGTGATCAGATTATGTACATATGCGCGAAGTATTTGAAATCAGAGGGCCGTCTGAAGGATGATACCGTCGTATCGACTGTGATGAGCAACCTCGGTTTCTACAAAGCGCTTGAAAAAGAAGAAATCAAAAGCGTTCAAACGGCAGTCGGCGACCGCTATGTCGTAGAAGCGATGAAAAAAGACGGCTATAATGTCGGCGGCGAGCAGTCAGGGCACCTTATTTTCCTTGATTACAACACTACCGGCGACGGTCTTTTGTCCGCGATCATGCTTGTGAATACGCTGAAGGCGTCCGGCAAAACCCTTTCAGAACTTGCGGATGAAATGAAAAAATTCCCGCAGCTCTTAGTGAACGTGAAAGTGACGGATAAATATAAGGTAGAAGAAAACGCTAAGGTGAAGGCCGTTATTTCTGAAGTGGAAAAAGAAATGAACGGAGACGGCCGGATTTTAGTGCGCCCGTCAGGCACCGAACCGCTCGTCCGCGTGATGGCCGAAGCGAGAACAAAAGAGCTTTGTGACGAATATGTCACAAAAATCGTGGATGTCGTGCGGACAGAAATGGGAGCGGAGTAGCGAAGTTTATAAGCAGAGAGCGAACAAGACAAGTGCGATCAGCATAATATGATAGTAAACATGATGCCGGGGCGGCAAAAAATAATTGACCGTCCTTGGCACATGCTGTAAAATCAAGCTTGTTCAGCCTTTGTTTTTCACTTGCAGGAAAGGCGGGATTGTTTGCATCTTTTATAATTACAGCGCCCGAACTAAGCGCCCGAAAAACGGCTTAGTTGACGAGGATGGAGGTTATCGAATTTTCGGCGGATGCCTCCCGGCTGATTCATTTAGATCACAGCCGTAAGGATTTCTTCAAACCGGAGGGGCGACTCTCCGAACAAAGAGAAATCACATGATCTTCCAAAAAAACATGTGGGAGGGGACGATTGAAAGTCCCCTTGTAATTTGACTTTCTTCGTCTCCTTTTGCACCTTTAGGAGGAAGAAAATATGTGTGGAATTGTAGGTTACATCGGTCAGCTTGATGCGAAAGAGATTTTGTTAAAAGGATTAGAGAAGCTTGAGTACCGCGGTTATGACTCTGCCGGTATCGCTGTGGCGAATGAGCAGGGCGTGCATGTGTACAAAGAAAAAGGCCGCATCGCCGACCTTCGTGAAGTGGTGGATCACACGGTTGAATCTCAAGCGGGAATCGGCCATACACGCTGGGCGACTCACGGCGAACCAAGCTTCCTGAACGCTCACCCGCATCAAAGCGCACTCGGCCGCTTTACACTTGTTCACAATGGTGTGATCGAGAACTATGTTCAGCTGAAGCGCGAATATCTTGAAAACGTTGAACTGAAAAGCGACACGGACACTGAAGTAGTCGTTCAAATGATCGAGCAATTTGTGGCGGGAGGACTTAGCACAGAAGAAGCGTTCCGCAAAACACTGACTCTGTTAAAAGGCTCTTACGCAATTGCATTATTTGACGGTGAAAACACAGACACCATTTACGTTGCAAAAAACAAAAGCCCTCTGTTAATCGGTCTTGGAGATACGTTTAACGTCGTGGCATCTGACGCGATGGCTATGCTTCAAGTAACGAATGAATACGTTGAGCTTTTGGATAAAGAAATGGTGATCGTGACAAAAGACGAAACCGTGATTAAAAACCTTGACGGTGAAGTCATGACACGTGCGTCGTATATCGCTGAGCTTGACGCCAGTGATATCGAAAAAGGCACATACCCTCACTACATGTTAAAAGAAACGGATGAGCAGCCGCTTGTTATGCGCAAAATCATCCAAACGTATCAAGACGAAAATGGCAGACTGGCTGTGGCCGGCGATGTCGCTGACGCCGTGGCGGAAGCGGACCGCATTTATATCGTGGCTTGCGGAACGAGCTACCATGCCGGTCTTGTCGGGAAACAATATATTGAAATGTGGGCAAACGTCCCGGTTGAAGTGCATGTAGCGAGTGAATTCTCCTACAACATGCCGCTTCTGTCTAAGAAGCCGCTCTTTATCTTCCTTTCTCAAAGCGGAGAAACAGCGGACAGCCGCGCCGTGCTTGTTCAAGTCAAAGCGCTGGGTCACAAAGCGCTGACGATCACAAACGTTCCGGGATCAACGCTTTCCCGTGAAGCGGATTACACATTGCTTCTGCACGCAGGCCCTGAGATCGCGGTTGCATCAACAAAAGCGTATACGGCTCAGATTGCCGTGCTTGCGATCCTTGCGTCCGTTGCAGCAGAACGCAACGGCGTTGATATCGGTTTTGATTTAGTCAAAGAATTAGGTATTGCGGCAAACGCCATGGAAGCCCTCTGCGACCAGAAGGACGAAATGGAAATGATCGCGCGTGAGTACCTGACTGTTTCAAGAAATGCTTTCTTCATCGGCCGCGGCCTTGACTACTTCGTATGTGTCGAAGGCGCCCTGAAGCTGAAAGAGATTTCTTACATCCAGGCGGAAGGCTTCGCCGGCGGCGAGCTGAAGCACGGAACAATCGCTCTTATTGAAGAAGGAACACCGGTCTTTGCGCTGGCGACACAAGAACACGTCAACCTGAGCATCCGCGGAAACGTGAAGGAAGTCGCAGCCCGCGGCGCCAACACTTGCATCATCTCGCTGAAAGGCTTAGAAGACGCAGACGACAGATTCATCCTGCCGGAAGTCAACCCTGCGCTTGCTCCGCTGGTATCTGTTGTGCCATTGCAGCTGATCGCTTACTACGCTGCACTGCACCGCGGCTGTGACGTTGATAAACCGCGCAACCTTGCGAAGAGTGTGACTGTGGAGTAGGAATAAATAATTCACGGTAAACTTAAAATATAGTCGGAAAGTTTGACCCCTCTGGTTTTAGATAAACCAGAGGGGTTTTTAGTATAAAAATAAGAAGTGTTCGCCTATTGATTAACTGAAGATTTTTATATTTATAAAGAAATCTACGTATTTATATTGAAAAGAAGTAACACCTATTTTATAATATAAATATATTCCAGTTTAAACCCATAAATGTAACCATTAGTAAAGAATGGTAACGGTCAATTATTGGTTTTTGAATAAGTATTTGTTTGGTGTTTTATTCCCATGACTCATTCCTTTATAGGGCATACTTCATTCTTGAAGGGGCTCCTCAATTAGACAGTCATAATTAAATTTGTTATCTCTTGAATACATATATACTTTATAGAATGCACATTTTCTTTTCCAGCAAGTAAGTCCCCTCCAGCAATTTTCATCATGAATTTCCATTATATAAACGTAATCAATCGATTGCACATCCGTATTATGATTAATAAAGACTTTAAAATCCCTTTTGTATTTGCCGACTCCTGATCCATTATGAATACCTCGACTGGATATGAAAATAACAACATTTTTGCAATAATCCGGTTCAATTCTTAAAAAAGTCCTGACAACAATGATAGGAGTGGAATGATGTCAAACCTTTTAGAAATCAGAAACATCAGCAAATCTTTTGGCCATAAAGCTGTTTTAAAGGATGTTACATTCAATGTGCCTGCCGGATCAATTGTCGGATTTATCGGTGATAACGGCGCAGGCAAGTCAACAACATTTAAAACGATATTAGGATTAATCTCTCAGGATAGAGGTAAAGTGAAAATCTTTGGTAAAGAGAATCTGGATAAACATATAAAGTTCAAAGAAAATATTGGGGTCGTATTTGATGCGATGAATCTTCCTGCGCACCTTACGATAAAGCAGCTGAATCATGTATTTAAGAAACTATTCGGTGCTTGGGACCAAGATCATTTTTACCGGTTGGTTCATTCTTTCTCTTTACCTATGGACAAAAAAGTGAATACATTCTCGCGCGGCATGTCAATGAAGTTATCCGTAGCTGTTGCTTTGTCGCATAATGCAAAATTATTACTCCTGGATGAAGCAACGGGAGGGCTTGATCCCTCTTCAAGAGATGATCTGTTAAATGAATTAAAAAGCTTTGTGAGCAAAAGCAACGGCGGTATTTTACTTTCATCGCACATTATGACTGATGTCGAGAAGATAGCCAGCCATATCGTTATTATGAAAGATGGCGAAATTTTATTAAATGAAGAGAAAGATAAGGTTCTTGAAAGCTATACTGTTATAGATGTTGATGAAGGCCGATTGGCTGAGCTTGACGAAGATATCGTTCTAGCAAAAAGGAATCATGGATCTTATTGGAGTGTGCTTGTATCGGATCAACAGAAATTGCCGAATGGCGTAACGGCCAACACCATTTCCATAGAAGAAATCAGCGTCTTTTTAACGAGGAGTGAAAAAATTGAGAGGTCTGTTACTGACTAACTATTACCTGGTTTATCGAAGTTTCTTTGCATACACGGGGTTGGCCATATTGGTATCAGCAGTCATTTTTTATTTTGGGGATGCTTCAATGCATCGTTTTGTTGCTATGCTGATTATTTTGTTTGTCGTCATGCCCGCACTTGAGGTTATAAAGTATGAGAGCAAGTCTGGCTATGACAGGTATGTCCTGACTTTACCGGTCAGCAGAACAAATATTGTTCAAAGCCACTATGTCTTTTATCTTTTGATTGTTGTGATCGGAGCTGTAATATCTTATGGTATTTTCCTTGTATACAGCCTGGGTTCTGATGAACCAATTGACGGCATATTTAATATTGTCTCTTTTGGAACGTTCATCGTTCTCTTTGCCGGTGCAATCGTTTATCCTCTTCTCTACATGATAGGCCCGGAAAAATCCGATGCTATCGTGATTGGAGGAGCAATGGGGGGACTTTTTGCTACGTTTGGATTGCAAAGTGTCGTTGGGTATGTAGCAGAACAAGTACCGCTGTCATTTTTGCACATAAATCCTTCTTTATATGTCCCGATTATATATCTCATGATCGGCGTTATCTTATATATCATTTCATTTTTCATTGCCGCAGCTATATATCATAAAAAAGAATTTTAGCAACTGATCAAGTTACAACAGGATAAGACATGGCACGGGCTCATAAATTCACTTTAACTCCAAGCAGACAGCCGCCCGCACAATGGGCGGCTGTTCTTCTAATTAAAACTGCGTTGTCACATCGTACTCATAATCAATCTTCAATTTCACATTTTTCATAGTCGATTTTGCTGTTGCGAGTGTGTTGTATTTAAAATTCCAGATGCTTGAGACTGAGAGGTTATCATCCAGTGTGATACCGTAATTTCCTTGAGTGGAGCTGTTTGCAAGTGCACGGTGCCACACTTTATTTTCTTCCGACATGATGTAGTGGCTTGTATTTCCTTGGCTTGGTGTTTGGGTTGCGGTGGTGTTGATTCTTTTCACTGTGGCGTCTCTTGGAATGCTTGTCTGTTTGGTTAAGTCGAGTCTAAGAACAGTTGAATCTGATCCATTCGGACTGAGGCTTGTGTTCCCTTTATTTTCAGCTGTACCGCTGAATGAGAAGGTCTCACTGCCGGATTTGATTCGGTCGTAAATAGAGAGAGTAAAGTACATATCGTCAGTGTAGGAGCCGCGGGACACTTTCACGTAGAACGTCTCGTTATTTTCTTTCGCATCTGTATCCGCATAGATAAAAGGTAGCGCCGTATCAGGATTTATCACTTCTGTGCCTTTACTGATCAGTACTTTATTTTTATTATAAATTTCAATGTCCATTCCCTTGTATTCACTTCTTGTTGAACTCCTGACATAAAGTCTTTCTCCCTTATTTGCCGTGAAAGTGAAATACGAATCTTTTTCCCCTTTTGGCAATATGGCAGTATCAATATTTTTATATTTCCAGTAGCCTACCGGATTGGCAGTTTCAAATGAATGATTTCCTGTAATGGCGCTTATTTGTAACGAGTTCTTTTGAGACGCAGAGGCTGAAGGTGAAGATGCAAACAATGCGCCTGATAATACGATTGCACTGACAAATAGAATCAATATACACTTCTTCATGGAAAAATCCCCCTTTTTGACTACATCATACATAAAAACATTAGCTATGTAAACATTTGTTATTTAAGGTTAAAATCTACTGGAAGACAGCCGATAAAAACACTAGAACATCATCTCAAGCGGAGGTTAAAAACATGCGCCTAAACGCTCGATATATAAAAAATCAAGTAATGGCTCAGCAAGTGCTTCAGCGGTATTCTTCCAAAACAAATGTGAAAGATGCGGCAAAAGGATCGGACAGCTTATTGATTCAGACAGGCGGGAGCCGCGATCTGAGCCAGGTGAATTATTCAAGGAGCGGTGTCACTGAGAAAGGGAGCAGCCTGTCCCGTTTATATCAATCTGCAAATCAGAAAACGATTACGGATAATGGGAATGAGACGGTAATAGACGCTAATAATCCATATGAGTCTGAGAGTGATATTGCGAGCAAGATTCTTGATGAGAAATACAGCCGTATCAATGAAATCAATAAACGAAAACCAGATCCTTTGCATTATATTAAGGACAAATACCAGCGTGCCGATTCACCTTATTTCAGAAGTGATTTATCAGAATCGGAGCGTCAGGCCGCTTATCATAATGAAACGGAATGGCTGTTTAAGGGGAAAGCCCAGAGCTATGATTTCCGTGATGCGGCGTTTCGGGGTGAAACGCTCAACGGAGAGATTCAAGTCGAAAATGAAAAGGTGTTTCAGCGCGGGCAGGTGAATCAGCAGATTGAGATGCTTTTCCATCGGAATCATATTCAGATTCCGGAGGGTGCGAATCTTACATTTACGATATCACCGATTGATTATCTGTTAAAAGTGAGCGGGACTGACGATAAAGAGCTCACTCAGCAGATTGAAGCTGTCTTAAACTCCGGGGAAAACAGCAAAGAGCTGTTTGCGCACATCATTCGCAGCCGGAGTGATGACTCCTCGCAGTTTACGCCGGAAACATATGAGAAATATCAAGTCGTTCGGGAAATGTACGAGGTGACCGGCTATCATCTGAAAGACTTGCAGATCGTGGACGGAAAGTACGTCACAGAAGACGGACGCGACCTTTTAGACGTCTATAAGGAAGCGCTGCAGCAAGATCCTTTGTTGAGACATACGGCGGCAGAAGCGGCCGCCCATTACGGACAGGGGCTCACGAAGCTTGCGAGAACGGGTTATGACGCCATTCCTGATTTGGTTCTGTCCATTGAGTATAAAAACGGATCTCTGCGTGATGTCGGCCAAAGCAGGCAATACGGATCTGGGGATACAGATTGGCTTTCTGAATGGAAACGGGAGCTGGGTGTGTGTATATAAAATGAGAAAAAAGCTGACGAATGATGCCGTCAGCTTTTCTTTATGCGTTTACTTAAAACTCCTCATACTCCGCCGGATCTTGGCCGTTTATGCGTCCGTCGGGGCGGGTAAGCGAGTCGATAATGCTCATGTCGTTTTCATCAAGGGAGAAATCAAAAACGGAGATGTTTTCAAGCTGGCGCTCGGGCGATGCTGATTTTGGAATCGGGATGGCGCCCAGCTGGATATGCCAGCGTAAAATGACTTGAGAAATGGTTTTGCCGTATTTGTCCGCAATCTGTCCGAGTTTTTGATCGTTCAATACTTCGCCGGCCCGGGATAACGGACTCCATGATTCTGTCACGATGCCCTGTTCTTCGTGCCATTGGCGCTGCTGCTGCTGATTAAAAGCGGGATGCAGTTCAATTTGGTTGATGCCGGGCTTTACGCCGGTTTCACGTTCGAGCCGTTCGATATGCTCAGGCAGGAAATTGCAGACGCCGATGGATCGGATCAGGCCCCATTTTTTCGCATCAATCAGTGCCTTCCATGCTTCCGTGTAGCGGTCTTGTTTCGGGTTCGGCCAATGGACGAGATACAGGTCATAGTAGTCCAGACCGGCGCGGTATAAAGATTCTTGGATGGTTTGTACAGCTTTGTCATAGTCATGGTAGCGCCCGGGCAGCTTGGACGTCACGTATAGCTGTTCTCTCGGAACAGAGCTTCTCTTGATGGCTTCTCCGACCGATCCTTCATTTTCATAGTTATAAGCGGTGTCAATCAGACGGTAGCCGATATCAATGGCGCTGGTAATGGCATGAACGCCGTTGTTTCCATTAAGAGCGTATGTACCGAAGCCGATCGCGGGAATGCTTGTCCCATCCAGCAGTTTCTTTTGCGGAATTGCTCCAGTCATCATTAAATCCCTCCTTGTTTTCTACTTTACCATTATTCTTACAAATGAAACATAATAATGGAAGGGAATGAGATGATCCGCACATGAAAAAAGCTGACGGAGAACCGCCAGCTTTAAATTTGAAACATCCATGCTACGACGGGGCCGAAGACCGACCCTAACACGGCGCAGAGCGTCATGGAAACAGAGCTCATGGAGACCGTTAATTCTCCGTACTCCATTGCTTTTGAGGTGCCGAGCGCATGGGAAGCGCTCCCGAATGCAATTCCTTTCCCGAGTGAGCTGCGGATGCGGATCCACTTGAGAAGCAGCGGTCCTAAGATAACGCCGGAAAACCCTGCGATCATGACGAACACGACTGTCATGGAAGGGACACCGCCGATACCGGACGCAATCTGTATGGCGACAGGCGTCGTAATTGATTTTGGGATAATTGACAAAATCAAACTCCGGCTGATGCCGAACAGCTCTGCAAATAGCAGGCCGCTGACCATTCCGGAGAATAAACCGGCTAACACGCCGCCGATGATCGGAAACATATACTTGATTAACACCCGGCGCTGCTTATAAAGCGGGTATGCCAAAGCCACCACGGCGGGTCCGAGCAGTGAATTGATCCATTGTCCGCCGATCATATAGTCTTTATACGAAATATGAAAAACAAGCAGCACGGCGATAATGAAAATCGTAGTCGTCAAAACCGGTATGAGAAAGGGATATGGAAAGCGCACATATAATTTCACCATAGCCAGATAGGCGGCGGCCGTGAACAAAATTATAAGGATTGCGATACATGCTTGCTGCACTTCTTTTTCTCCTTTCTCTGATTGGCTTTGTGCTCTAACAGCTGGCTGGCGTACCCTGCGGCGATCATTGTGACGATGGTGCTCAGCACGATGATCAGAAACAGAGCAGCCCCGCTGGCGGAAAACAGTGACGGGTAATTGATGACGCCCGTCATGGCCGGAATGAATAACAGCGGAAGAAAAGACAGCAAAAATCCGGCTCCGTCTTCAATCATTTTGACGGGAATGATCTTAACCGATAAACATATGATCAGCAGGATCAAACCGATGATACTTCCGGGAATGGGCAGGTGAAAGAACTGCTGAACGGCTCCCCCGATAAAGGAAAATGCGAATAAAATAATGATTTGCAGTATGATGCGTATGACTTTCACGACAATGCTGTTCTTTGGAGAAGAGCAGCTTCCCCCTTTCTTGATGCTTCGATATGTTTCTTTACTTTTTGTGCATATATTTGTACTATACAAATATATGTATGCAAAATCTTTCTATATGTTTTCTGAGTAAATGTGCATATGTTTGTATTATACAACTAATATTGCTGTTGTCAATTGTAAGGAGTGAGGCTGTTGTCAAAACAAGATCCGATTGAATTAATTGAATATGAGCTCACCACTTTTATCAGGAGAGCTGTTTATCTTGATAACTCCGACCGTAAAATCGGACATCTGGAAAGGGCTGCGTATTTGTTATTACGGCAGCTGGATGAATTCGGGCCGGCGCGTGTGAAGGAATTGGCTGAATCATTTAAGCTGGATATTTCCACATTGTCACGCCAGGCCGCGGCCTTGGAGTCGAAAGAGCTGATCCAGCGTTTTTCCGATCCTTCTGACGGGCGGGTCAGTCTGTTTGCGATTACGAAGCTTGGCAAACAGAGGTTAAAAGCTGATAAAAAGATGCGTCTTGATCGATACCAACATATGCTTGACGATTGGTCAGGCGATGAAAAAGAAATGTTCGGCCGGCTTTTGCTGCGGCTGAATGAGGCATTTATCGATTAATGCATGATTTTTGCCGGTTAAGCAGGATTATGGCGTATACAAGGGAGAATGGAAGAGAGTAAGACTTTACGCCATTCTGCTTAGCAAAAATAATATTGAATAGGGGGCGGAACATGTTTCTCCAGGGACATCCTGTTTCTCGGAGGCTGCGGCATTTATTATCTCAATATTCATAATTCAATAAAAATGAAAGCGCTTTATTTTTAGTTTGTTGGTTTAGGGTGCAAGGTGTTTACCTGAAAAAAACAATTGTATTTTCCACGGAAATTTATTATGATGAAATAAGGAAATTGGAGATTATACAACAATAGAAAAATAGAATATTTCTAATATTGCGGGAAATGAAGAGTGAGTTAGGTTCAACAGGTGCACCTTCTGCTTCATTATTTCACATATATCAGAGCTGTTAAGAGGAGGAAGCGAAGTGGCAAACAAAGAATTAAAGAGAGGCTTAGGCGCGCGTCATATACAGATGATTGCGCTGGGCGGCACGATCGGTGTCGGTTTATTCATGGGGTCATCCAGCACGATCGGATGGACCGGGCCGTCTGTCCTGCTGGCTTATGCGATCTCGGGTATCTTTATCTTTTTTATCATGCGTGCGATGGGCGAAATGCTCTATGTAGAGCCGAGTACAGGGTCGTTTGCGACGTTCGGCCATAAGTATATACATCCGTTAGCCGGCTATATGACGGCGTGGAGCAACTGGTTTCAATGGGTGATCGTCGGGATGTCTGAAATTATCGCCGTCGGTTCGTATATGAAATATTGGTTTCCTGATCTGCCGGCATGGATTCCCGGCATTATCGCCATGGCCATTCTCGGTGCGGCGAATTTAATTTCGGTAAAATCTTTCGGTGAGTTTGAATTTTGGTTTGCCATGATCAAAATCGTCACCATTATTCTGATGATTGTGGCCGGAATCGGAATTATTTTCTTCGGTTTCGGTAACGGAGGGCATGCGATCGGATTATCTAATTTATGGTCGCACGGCGGTTTCTTTACGAATGGTTTTTCAGGATTTTTCTTTGCCTTGTCTTTGGTTGTTGCGGCCTATCAAGGGGTCGAGCTGATCGGGATTACGGCAGGGGAAGCGAAGGACCCGCAAAAAACGCTGCGAAGCGCGATTCAGAGTATTATTTGGCGGATTTTAATTTTCTACATCGGTGCGATTTTCGTAATCGTTACCGTATATCCGTGGAATGAGCTTCACTCACTCGGCAGTCCGTTTGTTTCGACATTTGCGAAAGTCGGGATTACGGCGGCGGCCGGTTTGATTAACTTTGTTGTGATTACCGCTGCGATGTCCGGATGCAACAGCGGGATATTCAGTGCGGGACGCATGCTTTACACATTGGGCGTGAACGGACAGGCCCCGAAATTCTTTAAGAAAGTTTCTTCGAGCGGTGTGCCGATATTCGGTACGCTTGCGGTATTAATCGGACTTGTGATCGGTGTCGTGCTGAACTACATCGCGCCTCCGAAAATTTTTGTCTATGTGTACAGCGCGAGTGTGCTGCCGGGAATGATTCCGTGGTTCGTCATTTTAATCAGCCATCTCGGTTTCAGAAGAGCGAAGGGCGCTGAGCTTGATAAGCATCCATTTAAAATGCCTTTTGCGCCGTTTACAAACTATTTGACGATCGCTTTCTTACTCATGGTATTGATCGGCATGTGGTTTAACAAAGATACGCGGATTTCTTTGGTTGTCGGGGTGATTTTCCTGGCGATTGTGACGGTCAGCTATTATGCGTTCGGTATCGGCAAGCGCATGCCTGGTGAAAAATCGAAAATAGAAGACGCTGTATAATTCAAAAAGACACCTCTCTTACAGGGGTGTCTTTTTCGGCTTGTCCGCGAGTGGTATACTGGTTAAAAAAAGCAGAACCGGGGGAAACATCGATGAGTCATTACCGTACGTTATTATTTGATATAGACAATACGCTGCTGGATTTTACCGCTTCAGAAACCGATGCTCTTCAAAAATTGTTTCAAGGTTCAAAGCTGGAGCTGACGGCAGAGGTGGAAGCCCGTTATAAAGCGTTAAATCAAGGGCTGTGGAAGGCGTTTGAAGAGGGGGAAATGACCCGCGATGAAGTGGTGAATACACGGTTTGCCCTTTTGTTTAAAGAATACGGCCTCGAAGCCGACGGCGTGCTGATGAATCAGGCGTACCGCCAATACTTAGAAGAAGGGCACCAGATGATAGACGGAGCTTATGAGCTGATTGAACGGCTGAGTCCTTTATTTGATTTATACATCGTGACGAACGGCGTCTCAAGATCACAATATAAGCGGCTGGGCGACTCCGGTCTGTATCCGTTCTTTAAAGATGTGTTTGTATCTGAGGACACGGGTTTTCAAAAGCCGATGAAGGAATACTTTGATTACGTGTTTGCGAGAATTCCCGGTTTTTCTGCCGAGGGCGGACTTATTATCGGCGATTCACTGAGCGCGGACATAAAAGGCGGTCAGATGGCGGGAATTGATACGTGCTGGTTTAATCCCGGAAAGAAAGCAAATGAGTCCGGAATCATCCCGACGTACGAGATTCATTCGCTTGATGAGCTGTATGATGTGCTGAACGTGGAGGTTGTCGCTTTATGATTTCTCAATATATGTATAATATAATTTATATCAAGTTGTCTCAGGAAGGATTATTATGAAAAATCTTTCTTCAATTAGTACAAGAGTGCTCATAGAAAAAACCATTATTTGTTTTTCCTTATATTCTATTATCAGTTCTATTTTTAAAACGCCAACTTTCACGGCTTCGGAATCCGCTTACCTGCTGATAATCACCATTTTTTTAGTCGTCAACGATCATATCAGATTAAAATACCTAAGCGGTCAGTATTCTTTTAGATATTATGCATCTTTTTTAGTAAGTAACCTTTTATCAGGCATTTTATTGTTTAAAATTAACTGTCTCGGTTCTCAAATATATAATATTTTCTTACTGATCGAGATTATTGTAACAACTCGTAAACTGCCCTGGACTGTAGTAAGCCTGCATTTTATTATTTTTTTTACAGCTCTTAAAGCAGCAGGGACCAGCGGGAAAGATATATTGATGTCCTATTTAGTGATCATGGCTATTATTTATCTGTTTAGAAACGTACTGCTCGAAAAAGCAAAAATACAAACATTAAATAAAGAATTACAAAGTGTAAACACTAAACTTAAGAATTATTCTCAAAAGATTCAAGAGTTAACTATTTCTAAAGAGCGGACAAGAATTGCACAAGAGCTTCATGATTCCCTAGGGCATTATTTGATCGCATTAACAATGAATCTTGAATTCGCCGATAAAATAGTCAGTAAAAATCCCAGCGAGGCTAAACAAGTCATCAATAAGTCACATGATTTATCGAAGGAGTGTATTATTAACCTGAGAGAAGCTGTCGCTTTGCTCAATGACCCTGCTCCTCAAAAAGGGCTTCTGAAATCGATCAATGAGATTTTTGAAAATTTTCAGCAAACAAATGAAATAAAATTCGAGCTTGATATGGACAATAAAGTAGAGTCAGCTGATCCTGATATCAAGAATTGTCTCTATAAAACAGTACAAGAGTCTATAACGAACGGGATAAAACATGGAAATGCTACGTTTTTTTCAATAAGAATACGTAAGTCTTTTGAAAAAATCTCTATATCGATAACTGATAACGGAACAGGATGTTCTGAAATTAATAAGTCAAATGGAATAAAAGGAATAGAGAAAAGATTTGCTGCACTTGGAGGAGAGGTTGATTTTCATTCAGGGCTAGATTCAGGATTTACTGTGGAAGCCGTAATCCCCGAGATAGCAGATCTTTAATCCGAATGTGAGGAGGTATTGATATGGATATTATCATTGTGGATGATCAGCAAATTGTCAGGGAAGGGCTTAAAATGATTCTGAGTCTGCACGAGGAAATTAATATTGTAGGCGAAGCTTCTAATGGTGAACATTTATTAGATTTGCTAAAACAGATAAGGCCTGAAATCATTTTAATGGATATAAGAATGCCCATAATGGACGGCATTGAAGCAACAAAGCTAGTTAAAGAGAGATATCCGGATATTAAAGTGATTATCCTGACAACCTTTAATGATAGTGAATACATTTTTACTGGACTGAAAAGCGGTGCTGATGGTTACATACTGAAAGATTCTGATTCACAAGAAATTATTGATTCCATCAAAACAGCATGTGAAGGCAATATTCTGTTAAATCCTAAGGTAACGCTAAAAGTTGTAAAGGCTCTAAATTCGGTAGAACATAATAAAGAGCTTGTTCAAGAAAATAATGAAAAGGAACAGCTGGTGCAATTGCTTACTCCCAGAGAAAAAGAAGTCGCTAAACAGATTATGGAAGGGAAAAGCAACAAAGCTATAAGCGAAGCACTTTTTATTACTGAAGGCACAGTCAAAAATTATGTATCAAGAATACTGGAAAAACTTCAAATGAACAATCGAACGGAGCTTAGCTTATATTTACAAAAGCATATGTGATTCAACTTTTTTCCTTCAATCAGAAAGGAATTTCATCAAATTCCTTTCCTCCATTTTCTTCTGAATATATCCGGACTTACACCTTCCGTATATGACTAAAGTAACAATGCGATTCCTAACTAAAGTAATAAGGTAAATGAGTACTATAGTAAATTCTAAAAATATTCCATTCAGGTTAAAATAAAAGAACCGAAATACCACGAGGGGTGTTTTAATTATGCTCGAATTAAAAAAACTTACCAAAAAATATGATGACTTTACGGCAGTTAATAATATTTCGCTGACTGTAGAAGATGGAGAAGTATTCGGACTATTGGGTCCTAACGGTGCCGGCAAATCAACAATGGTTTCTATGATTAGCACTGTTCTTGCACCTACCAGCGGGACAATTAAAGTAGATAATAAATCACTTAAGGAAAAACCTATTGAGATAAAAAAAATAATGGGGGTTGTTCCACAGGATTTAGCTTTATATGAAACGTTAAGCGCCAAAGATAACTTGAACTTCTTCGGAAGCCTTTACGGGCTGAAAGGGAAAAAGCTAAAAGAAAGAACTGATGAGGTTCTGGAGATTATTGAACTGACAGATAAAAAAAATCAAAATGTATCAGAGTTTTCCGGGGGAATGAAACGCCGGGTCAACATAGGTGTGGCGTTAATGAATAATCCTAAATTATTAATTCTTGATGAGCCTACAGTAGGAATTGATCCGCAATCAAGAAATCATATTCTTGAAACAGTAAAAAGGCTGAATAAAGAAAAAGGAATGACTGTTATTTATACCAGCCACTACATGGAAGAAGTAGAGTATCTTTGCGAGAAGGTGGCAATTGTTGATCATGGATCTCTTATTGCTTTAGGAACGAAAGAAGAACTCAAGGAAAACTTAAATGCTTGTGACACTTTAACCGTTACTTTTAAGGGTGCTGATGAAAAGGCACTCAGCCGGATAAACAGCATTACAGGAATTGATAAAGTGACGGTAGATCATAAACAAATTTCAATGCTTGTATCGACGAAGGAAAGAAACATCATTGAAATTGTAGATGATATCAAAAATCTGGGGATCGACCTCACTAGCTTTAAGTACGAGGAAGTAAATTTGGAAAGCATTTTCCTTCAAATTACAGGGAAAAACCTAAGAGATTAGTAGGAGGAGGCTATCTTGAGAAAATTATTCAACTTATTTTTTCTTGATTTTAAGCTGTTAACAAAAAATAAGTCATTTTATTTAAAGCTGATGCTGTTTCCATCACTGCTAATCCTCATATTGGGCAGTGTGTTCAGTAATTCAGATTCAAAAATCGAAGCATTTGATGTAGCTTTTTACTCAGCAGATTCAGGGGAGAGTGTTTCTTTAGGTGATGTCTTAAAGGATAAAGTTTTTAAGAAAGGCGATCTCAAAGATATCATTCATTTAAAAGAAGCTGAGAGCTACAATGACGGTGAAAAATTAGTTAAAGAACGAAAGGCTGCAGCTTTTATCTATGTACCGGAACACTTTACGAAAGCCGTTATGAACAACGGGAAAACAAATATCGATTTAATTGGAGATAATAACAAGACCATAGATAAAAATATTGTTCAGGCTGTTTTGGAGGGCTTTACGAAAAGCGTGAAAACAATGAGCGCTGAGCAACAAGAAGTAATAAAACATATCAGCTCCGGCAGCAGCGTACCAAAAGAAAAAATAGAAAAAATGATGAACGATTTGGCCGATAATGACGGGATCTCCGCTGATATCCCAAAAGCAGCGACAAATAAAAATGCGGTTCCTGTCGATTCCATGCAGTATTATTCAATTGCAATGGTTGTCATGTTTTCCATTATGACGGCTTTTGTGCTTGTTCACAGCATTGTTGATGAGCGGCAGAATAATACGCTGTTCAGAATTAAATCTACACCGACTTTAAATATTCAGTATGTGCTTGGAAAGTTGACAGGTATTATTTTTGCGATCTTAATGCAGATGACTGCTGTTATTCTGATAAGCTGGGTCGTATTCCGAATGAACTGGGGCAACTTGTTTGATATTTTTGTTATTACGGTAGTATACGCATTTGCTATAGGCAGCATTGTATTGTTTTGGGGTTTTACCGCTAAGGACCACGTGGCGGTGTCCAGTATGGCTTCTCCGGTTCTTTATATTTTTAGTTTTTTGGGAGGCAGTTTTATTTCTAAGAACGGACTGCCTGATAGCTTGAGGGTTGTTCAAGAGATCATACCGAACGGTAAGGCAATAAACTCTTATTTAAAAGTCAAACAGAATATTGGTCTTAGCGGCATGTATATTGATTTGCTTGAGCTAATTGGTATTGGTCTCATCTTTGTCTTTATTAATATTATGGTATTCAACCGGAAGAAGGTGGCGTAGTAGTGCAATTGATTGCCATGATTAAACATCAGCTGAAGCTGATGCTCCGAAATAGATTAGCAATTTTTGCAACGATTTCGGTGCCGTTAATCCTTACATTTTTGTTCTCTTTTTCTCAAGATACGGATAGCAAAGAGAACTTGTATATAGCCAATGCTGATAAAAGTAACTATGCTGCAAAGCTCATTGAAATGATAAAAGAGCATAAAAATATTAAAGTTATAAAGCTAACGGAAAATGAATTAAAGAAAAAAGTCGATGATCAGGATATTCCTTTTGGGGTCGTTATTGAAAAAGGTTTTGGAAAGGATTTGACGGACAATCACAAGATAAAAATGAAAATCATCCAAAACTACGAGAACGGCAGCGGAACATTGTTAGAGCAGCTGGTCACAAATGAGGCGGGAACTCTTAAAAAGGTAGTTAAAGATTCGCAATATATGTCTGCACAGTTGCATACGGACTCAAAAGATATAGAAAAGAACATTTTCAAGAAATTGAAAAACAATTCAGGAATAGAAGTGAATGACAAAACATTAAGTCAGGGTGAACATACTCAGGATAATGCGACCGTGAGATTAATTGGTTTTCTTGTAATGTTTATTTGGTTTGTTGTTATTCAAGGGTTAAGAACACTTATTGATGAAAAAGAGAATAATACTTTCAGCAGATTACTAAGTACGCCTATAAACTATACAAAATATGTTTTATCCAAAATGGCTGCTACTTATATTTCCGGAATCATTCATATAATCGTTATTATACTTGCGGGAAAATATTTACTCAAGATCAGCATAGGTCATAACATCTTTGCCATCGCTGTTATGCTCGCTGTTTATTTATTTGCATTGACCTGCATTACGATGATTATGGTTCCATTTATGAGAAGCCAAAAGCAGTTTACTTCTGCCGCATCGATCATAATTGCAGTAAGCGGGATGATAGGCGGTTCCTTTTTCTCATTGGAAATTGCTCCAAAATATATGCAGGTTATTTCTAAATTTACACCCGAAGCATGGGCAATACAGTCTTTAAACAACATTATCTTTAGTAAGAGTACCTTAGGAACTGAATGGCTTCCGATCGTAATTTTTGCAAGTGTCGGCTTATTAAGTATTATTGTATCTTTCATCTTAATAAGCAGGGAGATTAAAAAAAAGAAAAATTAAATCAACAATAATCTGATAAAATTAACAGATCAAAAAGGACGTGAGGGAATTGGGTATGGAAGAACTATTTGGAATGGCTGAATTAATTATAGGTGTACTCATGAATGTATTTATCGGTAAAATCGGGCAAGTTGCTTTTGGAAAAGATAACAGAACAACAAGGATCATTTTAAGAGTAATAGGAATCTTCCTCATCATCAACGGAGTTTCAAGAGCATTTCATATATAAAATGAGATAGTAAAAAACATCCTTTTCAGGGTGTTTTTTTATCGGGTTATTACAAAAATTCTGAGGTGAATTATGAAAAAAATATTTTGTCTTCCGTATGCAGGGGGATCAAGTGCAATATACTATAAATGGAGAAGGTTAATGAGTGACTCTTTAACAATACATCCTATTGAGTTAAAAGGAAGAGGTACAAGAATTAACGAAGATTTTTATGAACATATAGATGAGGCTGTTAATGATATATATGATCTGATAAAGGATCAAATCAGGGAGTGTGATTATGCTTTATTCGGCCACAGTATGGGAGGCCGATTAGTTTATAAGTTATATAGTAAAATTTCTGAAATGCAGCAGAAGAAGCCAAATCACATATTTTTCTCCGGCTGCGGCATTCCTAAAACGAAAAAAGCAGAGGGGATGATTCATGCTTTGCCGGATAATTTATTTTTGCAAAGAATCATGGATATGGGCGGGACTTCGGAAGAACTGTTACATAACAAGGAATTACAACAATTATATCTTCCTATTTTAAGAAGTGATTTCAAAATGTTGGAAGGGGATGTTATTTCTGAAAATAAGACTGTTATGGACTGTGATATAACAGTGTTGCATGGTAATAATGACAAGACGATAAGCTCAGATTTAATATGTAATTGGGGACATTATACTTTAGGGAAATGCAATTTTTATACGTTTGAAGGAAATCACTTTTTTATTCATCAATTTTCGAATGAAATAACGGACATTATAAATAAAACCTTGAGATGAATTTTTGATTAAAAAATCGGGAGTGTTACTTTGTCCCGGTTTTTTTTATGTTAATACGAAAAATAAAAACTGGGTTAATGTGCTTAGGTGTTTTTCCCCCCTAATTGACAACTCTTAAACATTTGTATAATATTTCTTAAAGATGGCTAGTTCTTCTTCATTATCCTTTTTTTTAAAAAAGTGTTTGTACGGGTCTATATCATTAAAAAATGGTTTTTGCTGCCGATAAATAAACTGTCAGACTACAACAACAATTATTGGTGAGCGGTATTGCCTGTGATGCAGTTTAACATAAAAATCCACCGAAAGCCTCTGCTGTTTTAATTCAGTGAATGATTTGAATTTTGATATCAAGTGAAGGAGTTTTTGTTATGACAAAAAGTATAAAGGGAGATAAAGACAGTATTGGTGAGTTAAAAACTGAAGAGCATTTTTTAGTGGCAAGTAAACCTTCTAAAGAAAAAAGAATGAAAAATCTTACATATAAATTGTCACAGCAATTAAGCGATAAGCTGAATGTATACTGCAATGGATCGGATGAACGTCTGCATGTCGTATTAACAGCGGCACTGACTTTGTTAATAAATCAATATACAGAAAGACAAAATATTGTAATCAAAACTCCTGTTTTCAAAAAGAAAAGAACGATTGATTGTGAGCAAGAAATTTTGACTCTTAAAAATGCTGTTCATGGTGAAGACCTATTAAAAGAGATCATACATAAAGTCGAATTCACCGTAGAACAGGCATTGGAAAGCCCCCAAAATAATTCTCGAACAAGTGATAAAATGACTGGCCTTCCTTTTGATGTCATGATAGTCCTTGAAAATATTCAAGAATACATACTTAATCAAGAAAATCCCGCTATTCATATCCTATTTTCGTTTATGAACCAGAAACAATACATAGAGACAGCCATACACTATAACGAATGCCTCTATTCTCAAAATATGATAAAAGATTTGTCACTGCGATTTCAGATGATTCTTGAAGCTATGGTAACTCCTGAAAATATCAGAGTGAAAGATATGAGATTCCTGAAAGAAAAAAATAAGCAAAAGAAAATCTTTGGCTGGGAAGATAATTATTCGAAAATTGGAACAATTTCGGAGGTATTTGAGCAGCAGGCTGATGAATATTCGGATAAGACTGCTTTGGTACTAGAAAACTCTTCAATGTGTTACGCAGAACTTAATCACCGTGCGAACCAGCTGGCACGGTATCTTCAGGAGTGCGGAGTAAAACGGGGAGACCTTGTCGGAATTGCTTTAGAACGCTCTTTTGATCTGTATATTAGTATTCTGGCAATATTAAAGTCAGGCGGTGCTTATGTGCCGTTAGACCCTCAATATCCGAAGCAAAGACTATCATTCTTAATCGAAGATTCAGGTGTAGAGTTGCTGATTACAAACGAAAGCATTCAGTCACAACTTCCGCCTCACGGGGACGGCGTAATCTGTTTGGATGGTATGAAAGAACAAATTGAAAAGATGGATGGATCTAATATTGGCATAAAAGGTTCCTTGGATGACCTGGCTTATGTCATGTATACGTCAGGCTCAACGGGACTGCCTAAAGGAGTAAGTATTGTTAACCGCGGTGTGATTCGGCTGGTGAAGGAGACTGATTATGCGGTGTTTGATGAGAATCAAACGTTTCTGCAACTAGCTTCTGCTGCTTTTGACGCTTCTACCTTCGAGATCTGGGGCTGTTTATTGAATGGGGGATGTCTGGCTATAATGCCTCCGGGAATACCGACGGCTGATGATATTGCAGAAGCTGTAAAAAAATATAACATTACGACTCTTTGGCTGACGGCCGGTTTATTTTCTCTAGTAGTTGATCAGCAGTTAGAATCATTAAAAGGACTTCAGCAATTATTGGTAGGCGGAGATGTGGTTTCCGTTCCGCATGTTCAAAAAGTATTAGCGCTTGGAAAGGTACAAGTAATTAACGGATATGGGCCGACAGAGGGAACGACCTTTACCTGTTGTTTCCCGGTCCCTCATGATTGGAAAGGCAGTATGCTTCCTATAGGGAGGCCTATTTCTGGTACAGAAATATTCATTTTAGATTCGCAATTAAAACCGGTAGCGCCGGGAATTCCTGGTGAGCTGTTTATTGGCGGAGATGGGCTGGCGCGAGAGTATTGGCGACGGCCTGATTTAACGAAGGAACGGTTTATATCCCACCCTTTCAATAATGATCCTTCAGCACGTCTTTATAAAACAGGAGACTTAGTGCGTTATTTAGAAAATGGCGATGTGGAGTTTATTGGACGGCGGGACGAGCAAGTCAAAATCCGCGGTTTTAGAATCGAGCTTGGGGAGATAGAAGCCCGATTGATCAATCATACAGAAATTAAAGAAGCGGCAGTAACAGTAAATCATAATGGTGATGAAGATTTATATATCTGTGCTTATTACACTTCAAATCATAAAATCGCAAAGATTGAATTGCAGCACTTTCTGAGAGACTTTCTTCCGGAATATATGATTCCATCGTACTTTAAACAAATGGATAACATGCCTTTGACGGTAAATGGGAAAATTGACAGACGGGCACTTCCTAGACCTGATATATCTCAAATGTCCGAAACAAAATATGAAGCGCCGACAAATGAAACGGAGAAAAAACTTTCGGAGATTTGGGAAGCTGTACTTGGCAGGGAACGCGTCGGTATAGATGAAAATTTCTTTGAAACCGGCGGTCATTCACTAAAGGCTTCTATGTTAATTTCCCGCATCAGAAAAACTTTCGGTACGGATATAAAGGTGAAGGAGCTTTTTGAGCAGCCTACCATCAAACAGCTGAGCCGTCTTATTCAAAAGCGGGATAAACAGAATTATCCGGTCATCAGTAAAGCGAGGAAGCAGTCTTATTATCAAGCATCATCTGCTCAGAAAAGAATGTTTGCCCTTTGGGAGACGGATAAAGACAGTATCGTTTATAACTTGCCGATTATGATTGAACTGAACGGAAAATTAGATGTAAAAAAAGCCGAGTCAGTTTTACAAGAGATTATTGGCAGACACGAAGCGTTACGGACAAGTTTCGATGTTGTAAGCGGCGATGTGGTTCAGATTATTCACGATACATGGGAGCTCGAATTTGATTATCAGAAGCTGCCGTCTGATGGGATACGACCATATGTGAAGCAGTTTATCAGACCCTTTCATTTGGACAAAGCACCGTTAATCAGAGCCGGACTCATAACGTATGAAGACCGGAATCTGCTGCTGCTGGATGTTCATCATATCGCTGCGGACGGTGTATCGGTTGGAATAATCCGCAAAGAATTCAATGCGCTGTATGCGGGTCATAAACTAAAACAGCCGCCGCTGCAATATAAAGATTATTCAGAATGGCAAGTAAGCTCAGGAACAAAAGAGGCGTTAAAGGAACAAGAGGAGTATTGGCTTAAGCGGTTAAGCGGAGATCTGCCGATTCTCAATCTGCAGACTGATTATGAGCGGCCGAGAGTCAAAAGCTTTGAAGGAAGCCGAATCAGCTTTACGGCCGATGAAAGGTTAACATCAAGCTTAAAGTCGGTGGCGAAAGAAACAGGAACAACTTTGTACATGGTGCTGCTGGCGGTATATAATGTCATGCTTTCAAAATACAGCGGTCAGCAGGATGTGATCATCGGAACAGCAGAGTCCGGAAGGTCAGACACCGAACTGGAGAATACAGTGGGGATGTTCGTCAATACCGTCGCCATAAGAAATTTTCCTGAGGAACATAAAACATTCAGAGCGTTTTTAGAAGAGGTCAAACATCATACGTTAAAAGATTTTGAGAATACAGATTACCAATTTGAAAATATTGTTCAAAAACTCGGGGTAAAAAGAGATTCGAGCCGGAACCCGCTGTTTGACGTCATGTTTACTTTTGAGAGTAAGGATTACGGATTCGGAGGAAATGAAGAGACAGCAGAATCAAATTTACTAGTATCTGAGGTCAATATATCAAGATTTGATTTAACGTTAACTGCAATGGAAACCGATGAAGGCGTTAACTTCCAATTGGAATATTGCAATCATTTATTCAGGAAAGACACAGTCGAAAGAATGGGTGCTCATTATACCCAGCTTTTACAACAGGTTGTATCAGAACCGGACACGGCAATCTGCAGACTGAATATGATAACGGATGATGAGAAACATAAACTGCTTTATGTATTCAATGATACAGCAGCCGACTTCCCGCATAATAAGACAATCCATCAATTGTTTGAAGAACAAGCGGAAAAGACACCGGAAAGAATAGCGGCAGTGTATGAAAATAATAAAGTAACTTATAAAGAACTTAACGAAAGATCAAATAGTCTGGCGAGAACACTAATGAAAATGGGGGTGAAAAAAGAGTCAATAGTAGGTATTGTTGCTGACAAATCATTAGAGATGGTGTTAGGCATATTGGGTGTGCTGAAGGCGGGAGGCGCATTTTTGCCAATTGATCCGGGATATCCTTCTGAGAGAATCAAATACATGATTGAAGACAGCGGTTCTGACATTTTATTAGTGCAGAATAGTCAGGCTGATAATATCCCGTTTGACGGGAAGGTTATTGATTTAACAGATAGTTCTCTTTACTCCGGAGATCGGCATAACCTGCCACTGATGAGTTCCGCAGAACATCTTGCTTATGTCATTTATACTTCTGGAACGACTGGAAAACCAAAGGGTGTAACGATCCGGCATATCGGAATCAGTAATCTCAAAAGTGTCTTTGAACATGATATGAATATCAATTACCGGGATAAAATTATTCAATTTGCAAGTTTTTCATTTGATGCATCAGTGTGGGAAATCAGTATGGCACTGTTGACCGGAGCGGAACTACACATCCTTTCAAGTCAAGTCATCAATAATTATACATTATTTGAAGAGTATATTAACCGGCATGACATTACTGTAGCCACTTTGCCGCCTGTATACATCAACCATATAAATATAAACGGATTATCAGCTTTAAGGCTCTTAATTACTGCTGGTTCTCAGATATCTACAAAATCCTTGAACCGGATCGTGAATAAAATAGACTATATTAATGCCTACGGCCCAACTGAAACGACAATCTGCTCTACAATGTGGAGATACTCAGAAGCTGAGAGGGCGATGGCAAAGACCATTCCTATCGGTAAGCCGATCAGAAATCTGAAAGCCTTCATAATTGATCACAACAACAATCTTGTGCCTATTGGTTTAGCGGGAGAATTGTGTGTGTCGGGTGACAGCTTAGCAAGAGGATATCTCAATAAAGAGAAAATGACGCGTGAGAAGTTTATTGATCATCCATTTGAGTCCGGAACTAAAATGTACCGAACAGGAGACTTGGCAAGGTGGCTTCCTGACGGAAACATAGAATTTTTGGGGAGAATTGATAATCAAGTCAAAATCAGAGGCTTCCGGATTGAAACTGATGAAATAGAAAGCCAGCTTCTGAAAATAAGCGGGATAAAAGAAGCAGTTGTTATAGATAAGTGCGACCTTCACGGTGACAAATACCTTTCTGCTTTTGTAACCGCAGAATATAAAATATCCGGAGCAGCTGTGAGGGAGCAATTGGGTGACATTTTGCCGCAATATATGATTCCCGGTGTCATCATCCAGGTTGAACAGCTGCCTCTCACACCAAATGGGAAAATTGACAGGAAAGCACTTGCTGAAATAGAAGAGCCTAAACATATAAAGGAGCACCTTGAAGCACCCCGTTCCGAAGTCGAACAGATTCTGGTAAATGTTTGGTCGGAAGTTCTGAAAATTGATGATATTAGTATTAATGATAATTACTATGAGCTGGGCGGAGACTCAATAAAATCTATACTGATTGTATCAAAGCTTCAAAAATACAGTCTCAGTCTAGAGGTAAAAGATCTTTTGCAGTATCCGCAAATAAAAAACCTCAGTAAACACGTGAAATTATATAAAGCTCAAACAGATCAGAGCCCGGTTAGCGGGAGAACTGAACTGGCACCGATACAAAAGTGGTTTATAGAGAATGACTTTGCGGACATTCACCACTTTAATCAGGCATTCATGTTTCAAATGAAAGAAAAAATTAATGAACACGCTCTGGCAAAGACATTTGAATTATTAGTAAAGCATCATGATGCTTTGAGGTTGATATATACAGCCGAAAATGACGAAATAAAACAAGAAGTCAGAGATGTCCAAGCCGCCCGGGATACTTTTACTCTGGACATATATGATCTGCTTGCTGATACGGATTACAAAAATACAATAGAAAAACTTGCCGATCAGTTACAAAGCGGAATGGATCTTGAAAAAGGGCTTTTAATGAAACTTGGTTTATTTCGAACAATGAGGGGCGATTATCTACTTATTGCTATACATCATATGGTGATTGACGGAGTCTCTTGGAGAATTCTGCTTGAAGATATGGAGCAGGTCTACAACAATCTGCAAAAAGGAGAGCCGGCCGTTCTTCCGCCGAAAACGGCATCCTTTCAAGAATGGACACGTAAATTGGCGGAATATGCAAACGGAAGTGAGATAAGAAAGGAACTTCGGTATTGGGAGAATATCGAAAAAACGAAGATTAAAGAAATTCCGAGAGATTTCAATAAAACTGACAGTGTATTTAAGGAAAGCCGCACCATTACTGTCAGTCTTACAAAGCAGTTAACTGATAAGCTCCAGAGGAATACAAATGCAGCTTATAACACACAGATTAATGACATCTTGCTTTGTTCACTGGGAATGGCAGTAAAAGAATGGGCGGGACTTGACAAGGTTTTAATCGGTCTGGAAGGCCACGGAAGAGAGAACATATTAGAAAACATTTCAATAGAAAGAACCATCGGCTGGTTCACCTCACTATTTCCGATCGTGCTGGATATGGAGCACAGTGATGATCTGCCTTATTGCATAAAAAATACGAAAGAGTATTTAAGAAGAATACCTCATAAAGGTATTGGTTACGGAATTATTAAATACTTGACGGCACGGGAACATAAAAAAGACATCAGTTTTACGATAAAGCCCGAGATCGGGTTTAACTATCTGGGAGAAATCTCTCAAAAAAAGCGGGCTGTTTTTCAGCATGCAGATATATCATCTGGTACAAGTGTTTCTTTATCTAATAAAAAATTGAATGCCATCGAAATCAACAGCTTTATTATGGACGGTCAACTGCAGTTGGAATTTAACTATAGTACGAAAGAGTTTAAAGAAGAAACAATTAAAACATTAACCGAATCCTATATAAACCGGTTAATCGATATTATTCAGCATTGCGAAATGAAAAAAATTCCTGAAAAAACACCCTTTGACTATGGAGATCTGGATTTATCCATTGGAGATTTGGAGCAGATTTTATCAAGCGGAAAAGAGATAGAGAAAATCCACTCCCTGACTCCTATGCAGAGCGGGATGCTTTATCATGCATTGCTTGATCCGTTTTCACAAGCCTATTTTGAACAGCTTACATTTTCTTTATCCGGTCAGCTTGATATTGGCAGATTAAATACAGCTTTTAATATGCTGATCGAGAAGTATGAAATTTTAAGAACATGCTTTTTTCATGAAGGACTAAGTAAGTTTAAACAGGCTGTTCTAAGAGAGAGAA
Organism: Bacillus sp. 275; assembly: GCF_001999205.1. Lineage (NCBI taxonomy): Bacteria > Bacillati > Bacillota > Bacilli > Caryophanales > Bacillaceae > Bacillus > Bacillus sp. 275. The sequence continues at coordinate 1,810,411 of NZ_CP019626.1, read as the reverse complement.
AAGTTAAAATTGAATTTGAAGATATCAGCACTTTCTCGGAATATCAAAAGAAAGTCCGGCTTAAAGATGTCCAGTTTAAAGACAGGGGAACGAGATTCGATTTGACGAATGATTGCTTAATAAGAGTAACCGTATTAAAAACTGATGAGAAAGAATATAAACTGCTGTTCAGTTTTCACCATATTATTATGGATGGCTGGTGTATGAGTTTAATAATGAATGATATAAAAACTATTTATACGTCATTAAAAGAAGGAAGAGAGACAGTGCTTCAGCATACCGAGCCTTACAGCACCTACTTAGAATGGCTGGATAATCAGGACAAAAGTGCCGCATTAGAATATTGGGGGGATTATCTAAATGAATATGAGCAGCAAGCCGGTATTCCAAAGTTCTGCTGATGAGGGCGGTTTCAATAATAGGAAGAAAACATTCATTATTGATGAAACATGTACTTCGATGTTGAAAGCTGCAGCTGATCAATATCACATTACTTTAAGTGCATTGATTCAGACTGCATGGGGAGTTCTTTTGCAGAAGTATAACAACGTGAATGATGTTGTGTTTGGTGCGGTTATTTCCGGAAGACAATGCAGGGTGCAAGGCATAGAAAAAATGGTGGGGTTATTTATCAATGCGGTTCCTCTGAGAGTAAAAGGCGATGGTGATACGGTATTTATAGCATTAGCCCAAAAGCTGAACAGTGACTTTATCAAAGCGAATACATCATACGGTTACAGTTCTTTAGCGGATATACAAGCTCTTACAAAGATGAAAGAGAAACTGATCAACCATATGTTGGTTTATGAAAATTACCCTGTTGATGACTATGGCAAGGCGGTCGATGATACAACTGATGCTTTAAGGATTACAGATATGGAAGTGTTTGAACAGACGAACTATGACTTTGGGCTGGTTATTATTCCAGGCAGCCAAATCAAAGCAGAGATGACGTATAACAATAATGTTTATCGTGAAGATATCATTAATCGTATAGGTGTTAATTTCTGTCATGTATTAAAGCAAGTGGCAACTGATCCTACGCGTGTCCTGAAAGACATCAGCGCTGTAAATGAAGAAGAGCGCGGAATGCTCCAGGAGTTTAATAAGCAGTCCTCTAATTATACCGTGAATAAAACGATACAAGACCTTTTTGAAGAACGAGCGGAAAAGACACCTGACCAAACAGCGGCTGTCTATGCAGGAAAGCATATCACTTATAAAGAGCTAAACGAAAAGGCTAATCAAGTTGCAACATTATTAATGGAAAAAGGGGCAGGAAAAAACAGCATTACGGCTATGATGATCCGTCCTTCAGAATATTCAATGATTGGGATACTGGGAATTTTAAAAACCGGAAGTGCGTTTCTGCCTATTGATGATGAATCACCGGTCAGTCGGATAAATCATATTTTAAAAGATAGCAAAGCTGATATCCTCATTACAGATTTGTGCTTTTTAGCTGATAAAAACATTGCGGCGGAATGTTTGGATATTACGGATAAATCGATTTATACCAGCCAAAATACATCAAACCCTGATGTTCAGTATGATCTCGAGGACGAGGTATATGTTATATATACCTCGGGTACTTCGGGAAAACCGAAGGGGGTGAAGGTGAAAAATAAATCATTAGTTAATTATTCATTATGGGTATGTGATCAAATAAACATAAATTCTGACAGCAGGTCGTTAGTGACGTCAAAATATAGTTTTGACTTATGCTATACCAGTATATTTCCGGTTTTATCCGGTGGCGGACAAGTCCACTTTGTTGATAAAGAAGTGTATCTTCACTCTCTATCATTAATAGAATATATTCATAAAAATAGTATTACATATCTTAAAATGACACCCACTTTATTTTCAACATTGATGGAGGATGTTGACATGCTGGCGTCTTGTCCTGATTTAAAAGTTATCATACTGGGCGGCGAAAGCATAAACATCGGCAACGTCAAAAAGCTCGCTGAAAAATGCAGATGGATGAAGTTTATTAACCATTACGGGCCGACCGAAAGCACTGTTGGCTGTATTGCACATAGCATTGATCTAGATCATATTCAAAACTGTGAAATATACAATAAAATAGGAAGACCAATTCACGGCATTAATATCTATATTGTGGATCGTTCAGATCAACTGGTCCCTGTGGGAGCACCCGGTGAGATTTGTATCAGCGGGGTAGGTTTAGCATCGGGATATGTCAATAATGAAGAATTAACGAATGAAAAATTTATTGATAATCCTTTTCATCCCGGAGCAAAAATGTACAAAACAGGAGACCTTGGCAGATGGATGCCGGATGGAAATATAGAATTTTTAGGCCGGATTGACAACCAGATCAAAATCAGGGGTTTTAGAGTTGAAATCGGTGAGATCGAAAACCAACTATTACAGCTGGAAGGTATAAAAGAAGCCGCGGTTGTTTATATAGAGGAGAAATATCTTTCTGCATATATTACTGGGGACATTGAGATGGAAGGCTCGTTCGTACAGGAGAAATTGGCACAGGCTCTTCCGAAGTATATGATTCCGAGTTTCATAATACAACTGAAAGAGCTGCCTCTTACAGCTAACGGAAAAATCAATCGAAAAGAACTGCCTCTTCCTGACTTGCAACGGTTGTCAGTACCTCGATACGAAGCTCCGGCAAATGAAACGGAAGAAAAACTAGCTGAAATTTGGAAAGAAATGCTTGGGCATAAACGGATCAGTATAAATGAAGATTTCTTCGAACTGGGCGGACATTCTTTAACAGCTGCGTTCACTATTTCCCGCATCAGAAAAACTTTCGGTACGGATATAAAGGTGAAGGAGCTTTTTGAGCAGCCTACCATCAAACAGCTGAGCCGTCTTATTCAAAAGCGGGATAAACAGAATTATCCGGTCATCAGTAAAGCGAGGAAGCAGTCTTATTATCAAGCATCATCTGCTCAGAAAAGAATGTTTGCCCTTTGGGAGACGGATAAAGACAGTATCGTTTATAACTTGCCGATTATGATCGAACTAAATGGAAAATTAGATGTGAAAAAAGCCGAATCAGTTTTACAAGAGATTATTGGCAGACACGAAGCGTTACGGACAAGTTTCGATGTTGTAAGCGACGATGTGGTTCAGATTATTCACGATACATGGGAGCTCGAATTTGATTATCAGAAGCTGCCGTCTGATGGGATACGACCATATGTGAAGCAGTTTATCAGACCCTTTCATTTGGACAAATCACCGTTAATCAGAGCCGGACTCATAACGTATGAAGACCGGAATCTGCTGCTGCTGGATGTTCATCATATCGCTGCGGACGGTGTATCGGTTGGAATAATCCGCAAAGAATTCAATGCGCTGTATGCGGGTCATAAACTAAAACAGCCGCCGCTGCAATATAAAGATTATTCAGAATGGCAAGTAAGCTCAGGAACAAAAGAGGCGTTAAAGGAACAAGAGGAGTATTGGCTTAAGCGGTTAAGCGGAGATCTGCCGATTCTCAATCTGCAGACTGATTATGAGCGGCCGAGAGTCAAAAGCTTTGAAGGAAGCCGAATCAGCTTTACGGCCGATGAAAGGTTAACATCAAGCTTAAAGTCGGTGGCGAAAGAAACAGGAACAACTTTGTACATGGTGCTGCTGGCGGTATATAATGTCATGCTTTCAAAATACAGCGGTCAGCAGGATGTGATCATCGGAACAGCAGAGTCCGGAAGGTCAGACACCGAACTGGAGAATACAGTGGGGATGTTCGTCAATACCGTCGCCATAAGAAATTTTCCTGAGGAACATAAAACATTCAGAGCGTTTTTAGAAGAGGTCAAACATCATACGTTAAAAGATTTTGAGAATACAGATTACCAATTTGAAAATATTGTTCAAAAACTCGGGGTAAAAAGAGATTCGAGCCGGAACCCGCTGTTTGATGTCATGTTTGTACTTGAAAATGCAGATTACGGTATTGAAAATCACTTGGATCCAAATCCGGAAGAGCATATTCAAACCGAGATCAATATTTCAAAATTCGATCTAACGCTAACCGCGACGGAAATTGATAAAGGAATCAAGTTCCACTTGGAATACTCCAGTCAATTATTTGAAAAAGAAACAGCCGAGAGAATGGGTGCCCATTTTACGAAGCTTTTACAAAGTGCAGCTGCCGGCCTAGATCAACCTTTAATGAAACTGGATATGATTCCTGAACAGGAGAAGCACACATTGCTCCATATATTCAATGACACGGCAGCTGAATTTCCGCGAAATAAAACGATTCATCAATTATTTGAAGAGCAGGCAGAAAAAACACCTGAACGTATTGCGGCTGTCCAAGAAGATACGCTATTAACCTATAAAGAACTAAACGAGAAATCAAACAGCCTGGCTAATCTTTTGAGACAAAAAGGAATTAGAGAAAACAGCATTGTCGGAATCATGACAGAGAGATCTTTTGAGATGATCATCGGAATTATCGGGGTGCTGAAAGCAGGGGGAGCGTATTTGCCGATAGATCCTGAATATCCTGATGAAAGAGTAAATTACATGCTGAAAGACAGTGATGCAAACATTCTCCTAATTCAAAACGGATTGTCAGGTGGTATTACATTCAATAAAGAAATTTTATCATTAAGCGATCCTGCTCTATATATGCATAACAGAAGTAATCTGCCGAATGTCAGTTGCCCGGAAGACCTTGCCTACATGATTTATACTTCAGGGACTACAGGGCTGCCGAAGGGCGTCATGGTAAAACATAAAGGCGTGGTAAATTATATTCATTGGGCAAATAAGATATATGTAAATGATGAAGATATTGATTTTCCTCTGTATTCTTCTATTTCTTTTGACTTAACGGTTACTTCAATTTATACACCGCTTATTTCAGGAAATAAAATTATCATTTATGAGGGACCGGACAAGGCTCTTCTGATCAGAAGAATTATAGAAGAAAATAAAGCGGATATTATTAAGCTAACGCCGACGCATTTGAGATTGCTGGAGAATGTAGATTTAAGTACGTCAAAGATAAAAAAAATAATCGTCGGCGGGGAAGAGCTGAAAACCGGGCTTGCAAAAAAGATACACGGTGCATTTAACGGTCATGTCAAAATCTACAATGAATACGGCCCGACAGAGGCTACAGTCGGGTGTATGATTCATCAATATCATATTGAAAGAGACAATGGCAATGCAGTATCAATAGGCAAACCTGCGGATAATACTAAGCTTTATATATTAGGAAAACAATTGGAATTACTTCCTTTAGGGGCAGCCGGGGAACTTTGTGTCAGCGGAGAAGGGCTTGCGGAGGGATATAAAAATAAAGCGGGCTTGACGTCAGAAAAATTTGTAGATAACCCCTTTGAACCCGGGGCTAAGTTATACAGAACAGGGGATATGGCAAAATGGATGCCGGACGGGACAATTGATTATTTAGGAAGAATTGATGATCAAGTCAAAATCAGAGGGTATCGTATTGAAACGGGAGAAATAGAAAACCGGCTTCTGAAAATGAGTCACATAAGAGAGGCTGTTGTTGTAGCGAGAGATGACCAACATGGGGATAAATATCTCTGCGGTTATGTTACTTCCGACAAAAAAATAGATGTTTATGCTTTAAAAGAAAATCTGTCTAAAGAATTACCGTTATTTATGGTGCCAAGTTATATCTTCCAGATTGAAAAAATGCCGTTAAGCTCAAACGGAAAAATAGATACGAAATCATTGCCGATTATAGATATTGCGGATGTATTGGAGTCTGCATATGAAGCACCGCGAAATAAAAAGGAACAAATTCTCGCATGCGTATGGGAGAAAGTTCTGGGGATGAAATCAATCGGGATTAACTATAACTATTACGAGATCGGCGGAGACTCAATTAAATCCATTTTAGTAGTTTCCGAACTCCAAAAATACGGCTTAAAACTTGAAGTCAGAGATTTAATGAAATATCCGCACATAAAAGACTTGAGTGCTCACGTAAAATCAGCTGATATACAAGCAGATCAGTCGATTGTAGAAGGAGACGTTGATCTGACACCGATTCAAAAATGGTTTATAGAACAGAGATTTGAACAAGAAAACCACTATAACCAAGCCTTTATGCTTTACAAAAAGTCCGGCATAGAAGAAAAAGCAATCGAAACGGCCTTTTTGGAACTGGTGAGGCATCATGATGCCCTCAGGATGCAGTTTAAAAAGGAAAACGGTGAAATTAAGCAATGGAATAGGGGCATTAAACAGGCAAAAGAAACATTTACTTTAGACGTATTTGATATGACACAAACAGAAGATCCAGCCATGGCAATTGAATCACTGGCTGACCGTATGCAGAACGAATTGAGCTTGGAAAAGGGGATTTTAATAAAACTGGCGGTATTTAAAACCAAAAACGGAGATCATCTTCTATTAACCATTCATCATATGATCATTGACGGAGTATCTTGGAGAATCCTATTGGAAGATTTTGAAACAGCTTATCTTCAAACAGTTAATGGGAACAAGGTGGAGCTGGAAACTAAAACAGCATCGTTCAAAGAATGGGCGCGTCAATTGAAAGAATATGCAAACAGCAAGGCTCTTCAAAAGGAAGCTGGGTACTGGGAGACCATAGAAACGGCTATTATTGAACCTCTTCCAAAGGATTTCATTGCCGAAAGCTGCTCTTATGAAGATAGTAAAGAAATTAAAATTGAATTAACAGAGGATCAAACAAAAACACTTTTAAGAAATACAAATGCAGCATATCATACACAAATTAATGATATATTGCTTTGCTCACTGGGACTTGCAGCCAAAGAATGGACCGGCAACGAGAAGATCCTTGTGAATCTTGAAGGGCACGGCCGTGAAAGTGTTATAAAAACCCCGGTCCATCGCACAATAGGCTGGTTTACGACAATATACCCAATTGTTCTCGATATGACAGAAAGTAATAGTTTATCAAGCTCCATTAAGTATACAAAGGAAATGCTTAGACATATCCCCCAAAACGGGATTGGTTACGGAATACTCAGATATTTGTCGGACTCGGTTCACCTTCAATTAAAACCTGATATCAGTTTTAACTACTTGGGTGAATTTGGCCAAGAAGATCGCAGCAACCTATTTCAAATATCACCTTTGTCCGCCGGAACGAGCATATCTGGAAGAAATAAAAAGACACATAGTATAGAAATAAATGGATATATCATGGATGGCAGGCTGATGTTTTCGTTCAATTACAGTGCAAACCAATATAAACGAGAGACGATTGAGCAATTTACGAAAGCCTATCAATTGAAAATAAATCAGATCATAGAACATTGTGTGAATAAGAAAATATCTGAGAAAACCCCATGGGATTATGGGGATCCCGATCTTCAAATAGAGGAGTTAAATCAAATTCTTGCAAGCGGTGCTGAAGTAGAAAAAATTCATTCTCTTTCACCGATGCAGGAAGGCATGCTATATAACGCTGTGATTGACCATCAATCTAGCGCTTATTTCGAACAAAGTGAAATAACAGTTGAAGGAAATCTGAATACAGAAGTTCTCAGTGACGCATTAAACAGACTGATTGCTAAATATGAAATATTAAGAACGTCATTTTTCTATAACGGTTTCCGTGTATTTAAACAAGCCATTTTAAAAGAAAGAAAACTAAACATTCAATATCATGATATCAGCCAATGGGAGGAGCAGAAGAAGGATGCCTTTGTAGGGCAATTCAAGGTGAGAGACAGGAATACTCCGTTTGATCTGAACAAAGATTGTCTGATCAGAGTATCGGTGATCAAGCTGGGAAGAAATAAATTTAAAGTCATATACAGTTTCCACCACATTATTTTGGATGGCTGGAGTGTCGGTATTCTGTTAAAAGAGCTTATGGATCTATACGGTGACGTGGCTGAAGGGAAAAAACTCCTTCAAGAAACACCTGTACCGTACAGTCGTTATCTTGAATGGCTTGATCAGCAGGACAAGGACCGTGCATTTGAATATTGGAAGGAATACCTTTCTGCATATGAACAAGAGATCTCATTTCCGGAACTGGAATTGAAATCTGACGAGTATCAGCATGATCAAAAACTGGGAGCGCTTAACGGTGAAACCGCCGCTAAGCTGAAAAAAATCGCTGAGTCAAACAGCATTACATTAAATTCTATCGTTCAAACAGCATGGGGGATATTGCTGCAGAAATATAACAATACAAATGATGTGGTATTTGGTTCCATTGTTTCAGGCAGACCGAGTGAGATAAACGGAATTGAAAATATGGTCGGCTTATTTATAAATGCAGTGCCAATCAGAGTGAAAAGAGAATGTGATACATCATTTATTTCATTGGCTAAACAAATAAATAAAGACTTTATTGAAGCGAACGAATACAGTTATTGTTCTCTGGCAGACATACAGTCTTTGACAAGTATGAAGAATAAATTAATCAATCACGTAGTCGTGTATGAAAATTACCCGTTGAATGAGGATCTTTTCCAAGATTCAGCCCGTTCGAGTGTAAAAATAACTGCTGAACATGGGTTTGAACAAACCAACTATGATTTAGAGCTTTTAATTGCTCCCGGTGACGAATTGCATATGAAAATCACATATAACGCCAGTGTTTACAGTAAAGAAACGGTAAGTTCAATCTTGGATAACCTGGTTAGCGTTTTACAGCAGGCAGCGGCTGATCATGAAGTAATGGTTTCTCAGATCGATATGGTAAATGAGACAGAGAAACAAAAGCTGGTGAAAGAATTCAACTGCACGGAATTATCATATAAGAAAGAAAAGACGTTACAAGAGCTTTTCGAAGAGCAAGCTGTAAGGACACCTGATGCAATCGCTCTGGAATGGAACGGAGACTTCCTGACCTATAAGGAGCTGAATAATAAGGCAAATCAATTGGCACGAGCCCTCAGGGAAAACGGCATCAAAGAGAATGTTGTGGTTCCTATTTTGGTAAGAAGGTCTTTCCGATTGATTATAGGAATATTAGGAATACTAAAGGCAGGGGGATGTTACTTACCGCTTGATCCAGATTATCCGGCAGACAGGATCAATTATATGCTGAAAGACAGTAAAAGCGGCCTGCTGTTAACTGAGGAAGGACTTCCAAATGAATTAACGTACAGCGGAACTGTATTTAACATAGATTCAGAGGATTTATTACATCACTTGGAGACGAACATTGATGTTATTAACAGGGCCGAAGATTTAGCATATGTCATTTATACGTCGGGATCAACCGGAAAACCGAAAGGGGTCGCCGTAGAGCACCGTGCCGTTCATAACTTTATCAAGGGAATAACAGACAGGATCAGCTTTTCACAAGACAATGTCCTTCTTTCGGTCACCACGTGTTCATTTGACATATTCGGATTAGAGTCGCTGCTGCCTTTAACTCAAGGGCTGAAAGTTGTCATAGCCGGTGAAGCGGAACAAAGAGATCCGTACTTGTTAAACAAGATCGTTGTTGAGACTGATGTCAATACTATTCAGCTTACGCCATCCAGATTAAAGCTGATGCTAAGTGCAGAAAACAGCACGGAGAGTCTTCAGAAATTGAAGACCATCATGGTTGGGGGCGAGGTATTTCAACGGGAATTGTTATTTGAACTAAAAAAATATAAAAATCTGAAGATCTATAATATGTACGGTCCGACTGAGACGACGATTTGGTCTTCTGTGAAAGACTTAACCAATGAAAATAGTGTAAATATAGGCAAGCCGATTGCGAATACACAGATATATATTGTAGATCATGATGGAAACACTGTACCGCTCGGCAGTACTGGCGAATTATGCATTGCTGGAGCCGGAATGGCCAGAGGATATTTAGGAAAAGAAGATTTGACTGCGCAAAAGTTTGTAGACAATCCGTTTGTTAAAGGAACCAAGATGTATAAGACAGGAGATTTAGCAAGGTGGTTGCCAAATGGTGAACTGGACGTTATCGGAAGAATGGACAATCAGGTAAAGATCAGAGGGTATCGGATAGAATTGGGAGAGATTGAAAGCATAGTAAACCAACACGAAAAAGTTAAGGAATGTGTAGCTGCCGGAAAAACAAATTCCGCAGGAGTCCAAGATTTAGTTCTGTATTATGTGGCAGAAAGCACTGTATATCCTTCAGAATTTATTAAATTATTATCACCTGTGCTTCCTGAGTATATGATTCCGCAGATCTTTATGAAAATTGACCAAATTCCGCTGACAGCAAACGGAAAAATAAATGTCCTGGCACTGCCTGAACCTGTGATAGATAGAACAGGTTTTGACCGGCCTTTTGAGGAAGCGGTAACGGATGTACAAAAAAGTATCAGCCGTGTTTGGACCGATGTTTTAAAAATAGAAGAGCTTGGAATACATGATAACTTCTTTGAAGCAGGCGGTAATTCAATCAAAATCGTTGCAGTTTATAATGAGCTTCAGAAGCTGTATCCAAAACAAATTCAAATTGCTGACTTGTTTGCATATCCGACTATTTACAGATTGTCCGAATATATAGAATCAGCTATAGCCTTTGCGGAGATAGCAGTGTCCTTGGAAAAAGAAATCATTCCTATTACTTTACCGCTTGAATACATCTCGGAATCAACTGGACAAAGTCATACAGCCATGCACGAATATGCGGTAAATGCGAATTATTATGATGGTTTAAAAACAATATGCAATACCTACAAATATGATATTTCTCATGTTTTATTAGCGGGTTATGTATTTTTATTAGCTGATGTCAGCCAGCAAAACTTGGTTCATATCCAATTTTCGGGTCATGGAGATGATCGGATGAGTCAGCTGTCTTTTGATCTGTCTGATATCGAGAATTTTCACGATATTATTCGTATGGCGAAGGAGCAGATTGAGAATCAAGAGGATTCAGATCAATACGATTTGAATACTCACTATAAGAAATCAAGTTCGGCCCAAGATGTTTTTCCTCTTTTTTATATTAGTAATGAATCAAAAAAAGAGTACTCAGAATTATATGATCTGGTTTTTGCAGTTCATGAAAAGCCATCCGAAGCAGAAATCGTTTTTATATATAACCATCAGAAACTAAATGAGCACAAAATGAAAGATTTATTTTATAACTACATGAATTTGGTTCAAGTGATTACAGCAGACAAAGCAGACAATTCAATATAAAGCGGCCGGTTCTGCCTTACATTTTGCTGATCGGCAGAATGTAAGGCAAATCAGGCATTATAGAGACTTTGGAGGTATTTAAATGTCGAAAATAGGTTTTTTATTTTCAGGACAAGGATCTCAATATGCAGGAATGGGCAAACGTTTATGTGACAATTTTATTATCGCTAAAAAAACGTTTGACGAAGCCAGTGATGCATTGGGATTTGACCTGAAGAAATTATGTATAGATGGAAGTGCCGCTGAGCTATCTCAAACAGAAAATACTCAGCCGGCCATCCTGACAACAAGTATTGCACAATTCAGAATCTACATGGAAGAGGTCGGAAAAGAACCTGAATACATCGCCGGCCATAGTTTAGGAGAATATTCTGCCTTGGTTTGCAGTGACGTTTTGGATTTTCAGGACGCTGTAAAGCTGGTGAGAGCCAGAGGATTATTAATGAAAGAAGCTGCCGCACAAGGGACCGGAGCAATGGCTGTTATCAGGAACCTGGATGAAAGAATAGCAGAAGAAGAGTGCGAATCTCTCTCTTCAAGAGGAAAAACGATTGCTGTTTCTAACCACAATGGATATAAAGATGTTGTGGTATCCGGAGAAGCGGCAGCAGTTGAAGAGCTTAGTGAAACTCTTAAAGCCAGAGGAGCAGACATTTTTAAATTAAATGTAAGTGCTGCTTTTCATTCTCCGATCATGGGTTTTGCTGCGGAAAAATTCAGCCATGAGCTAAAAAAGTATGATCTCAGAACTCCAAAATACAAAGTTTTATCTAATGTGACGGCTCTTCCATATTCGGATAAACAGCAAATGGCTGACATACTGGGAACTCAAATCGTAAAACCGGTAAATTGGATGGGAATCATGAAGTATTTAGAAGCAAACCATACTGATACTGTGATTGAATTTGGACCGAAATCTGTATTAAGGAATCTTGTAAGAAACAATATCGCTGACATCAAATCGTACAGCTATGACAAAGAAGAGGACGTGAAAATTATAAAAGAGACTCTTTTGAACGAATCTGTTTCACTGCAAGCCGGTTTTTCTATTATCTCGAGAAGTTTAGGGATCGCGGTTGCTACTAAAAATTACAACTGGAACAATGAGGAATACGCCAAAGGTGTAATCGAACCATATGAAAAAGTAGCTGCCATACAGGCTGAACTTGAAACATCAGGTCGTCAGCCGTCAAGAGAACAAATGCATATGGCAGTAGAAATGCTGAAGTCAGTGTTTCGAACCAAAAAAACCCCTATAGATGAACAGAAAAAAAGATTTAATCAATTATTTTCTGAAACAAACACAAAAAAACACTTTGAAGACTTTGAAGTTTGACAGGTATGATTACCTATCTAGTGATTCTCAGCGAGGTAAAAAAATGAAAACAGACTTTATAAGTTTAAGTAATTTAAAAGCGGCCGCTTTTACAAATCAAACTCTGAATGTAAAGAAACAAAAAAACGAGGTAGGGGCCAAAGACATTTCCGGAGATGACATTGCCATTGTCGGTTTATCATGCAGAATCGGCGAAGCCAATCACGTAAATGAATATTGGGATTTACTTTTACGAGGAAAAGAGTTCATCAGAGACATTCCGCTGAACAGAAAAAAAGATGCTGACCAGTCATTAAAAAACAGCGGAACCAAGTACAGTAAAGATGCAGCCTATACAAAAATAGCCTATATGGATGAGATTGATAAATTTGATTGTGACTTTTTCAGTATCCTTCCAAATGAAGCAAAGTTGATTGATCCCAGACAAAGATTATTTATTGAAACGGCCTGGAACGCATTGGAAGACGGGGGTTACGGCGGCGGAAAATTATGTGGGACAAATACGGGAGTATACATTGGACTCAGCAGTGACGGCTCAAATGAATACTTCAGATTGCTTGAAAAAGGAGATCAATCGTTACTCGGACTGGCTACCGCGGGTAACATTAAATCAGTTATCGCAAGCAGACTGTCATATATCTTGGATTTTAAAGGGCCAGCAATGGTAATCGATACTGCATGCTCTTCATCGCTTGTCGCCCTCCATACGGCTTGTCAGGCAATAAGAAATAAGGATTGCGATATGGCATTAGCCGGCGGAGTGAACATAAAAGTATTCCCCAAGACAATAGAGGAGAGCAGGTTAAATATCGGGAATTCTTCATCTGATTTTGCTGTAAGGACTTTCGATGATTCAGCTGACGGCACGAATAGCGGCGAAGGAGTCGCTGCCGTATTGCTGAAGCCGCTGGCCCAAGCGATTCGTGATCATGACCAGATCTATGCAGTCATTAAGGGGAGCGCTGTTAACCAGGACGGCAGCTCAGTAGGAATTACCGCTCCTAACGCAGCAGCTCAAGAACAAGTAATAGTAGATGCTTGGAAAAATGCAAAAATAGATCCTAAAACAATTACATATATTGAAGCTCATGGGACAGGGACCAAATTAGGGGATCCGATTGAAATAAATGCGTTGCAACGGGCTTTCAGAAAATATACAGACCGAAAACAGTTCTGTGCCGTATCTTCAGTCAAAACAAACATCGGGCATCTTGATAGTTTGGCGGGAATAGCGGGTTTAATTAAAGCGGTAATGGCATTAAAGCATAAAAAAATTCCGCCAAGTTTACATTTTAAAGTGCCGAACCGAAATATCAATTTTCATGAATCGCCTGTTTACGTCAATGACTCCGTTTCAGCATGGGAGAGCAGCGGAGTATACAGGTGCGGCATCAGCAGTTTTGGGCTGAGCGGTACAAACTGTCATGTCATTTTAGAAGAGGCACCCGCAGTTGAAAAAGTCGATCAATCCGTTTTATCTGAACATATTTTTACTGTTTCAGCTAGGACTAAAACATCACTCGCGCACTTGCTTACAGATCATATTGATTATTTAAAGAGAGAAACAGATGTGAATCTGGGAGATATATGTTATACAGCAAACACTGGGAGATTGCCAAACAAATACAGAATCGCTATGGTAATAAGCTCTGTCGCGGAACTGCTGGAAAAGCTGGAGTTTTTATCATGCTCTGAATGGAAAACGTATCGGGAGAAAAATATATACTTTCAATCGATAACAAATCAAACAAAGTTTATAGGAAAAACGCATACAGACAGTGTGCAGAATACTCAAACAATAAAAAATGTGATTCAAAGAGTCAGACAAAACGTCTCTAATATTTCAACCTCTGACTCACATATTTTATGTGAAATGTATTGTGATGGGGCGAATATCAACTTTGAAGATCTTTATAGCGAGATGAATTTTCAAAAGGTCAGCTTGCCGACATACAAATTCAGCGGAAAAAGATTATGGGCTGAGCCGGCTGCAGACGGCCCTTCAGCCGATGAGAAAAAACAATCTTTATTGAGCAATCTTGCAGTGCAGTCACTGAATCTGGAAGTGTATATATCCCATTTGAATGTCACTGATTATTGGTTTTTAAATGAACATAAAGTGAATGATTCTTACGTTATCCCTGGAACGGTTTATATAGAAACAGCTAGAGAAGCGGGAAGAAAATACTTCGGCGAACCTTTCGGCATTCTGTTAAAAGACGTTACGTTTTCAAATCAGTTAAAGGTAAAAGCAAATGAAGTTAAAGAAGTTCATACGATCATAAAGAAAAAGGACAGCGTTTTAGAGTTTAGTGTGATAAGTAAGTCCGGCGATAAATGGATAAAGCACGCGGAAGCGGTCATTGCGAAAGAAGAACCGGTACGGGAAACATATGACATTGAGGATTTAAAGAAAAGCTTCAACGCTGTCTATGCCATTCAACGTAATAATCATCCATTGACAGAAATAAACACCGATGAATACAAGTCGGTTTATCATATAGAAGATACCAATAGACCGGAAAGCATCGTTCAAGTCGGAGGCAGATGGAAATGCACCAATGCAATCTACAGAGACGACGACAGGCTTCTATGTGAATTGGAATTGCCGAAAGAATATGAGAGTGATTTCGTTCAGTTTTCGCTTCATCCTGCGATGATGGATTGTGCCGTTAATGCCGGGACATTCACGATAGATAACGAAACCTATCTCCCTTATTTTTATAAAGAATTTAAGATTTATGGATCCGCTTCTAAAAAGTTTTACAGTTATATCAAGAAAAAGAGCCGAAGCAACGGAGAAACAGGAACGTTTCGCATCGTCCTGCTGAATGAGACTGGAGAAGTATTCGGTGAAATAAACAATTACATCGTAAAAAGGGTGCATAAAGCAGCTGAAAAGACTAAAAGAAACAATATATATCATAAGCTATCTTGGATAAGAGAAAGCGATCAATCACACGAGATGCGAGAAATTCATCATCCTATTTTATTATTTAAGAATAATGGCTGCAGTTTATCCGAGGAAATCATTCGAAGCTTAGAACTGGAAGGGAAAACTGTGATTGTCGCGGAACAGGGTGACTATTTCTCTAAAATCGGAAGCCATCATTATACAGTCAGTGATTCTCAAGAAGATTATGACTGTCTTGTAAAAACTCTTCAAAGTGAAAAGGTTTCTCAGATTGTCCATTTGATGTCTATCAGCGATGAGAAAGACAAAAACATATATCAGCTTCAGAAAAAAATATCCTCAGGGGTAGACAGTTTATTTTATTTAACAAAATCACTTGTAGAAAATACAAAAAATAACATAGAACTGATGCTGTTTGCAGACCTTGCACATCAAGTAAGCGGTGAAGAACCAGACATTAACCCGCATAACGCGGCATTTTTCGGTTTTGGAAAAGTAATTGAAAAGGAATATTCGCGTGTAAGTGTCAGATGCATAGATTTGGATCAAAATCTTATGGCGGAAAACATCATGTTTGAAATCAACTCAAAAAAACAGTCAGAGCTTGTCGCTTACAGAGACCGGCATAAATACGTTCAAGAGCTCCAGACTGAAGACTTATCCGTAATTCGGGAAGGGAAAATAAGCATCAGAAAGAACGGTGTATATGTTATTACCGGCGGTATGGGCGGACTGGGATTAGAAATGGCCAAGTATTTATCATCAAAAGAAAATGTCCAATTAATCCTCATTGGACGCTCCGAGCAGCAGATCAACATGGAGAAGGGAAACAAAAAGAAAATCGATGCTCTAAAAGAAATAAAAGAAAGCGGTTCTAAGGTAGATTACTATAAGGCCGATGTCGCAAATGAAAGTGAAATGATTCATGTATTCGAGGAAATAAAGAGTAAATACAATACAATCCACGGTGTCATACATAGTGCTGGTGTTTCTGGAGATGGGTTTATTTTCAGAAAGGAAAAAAAAGTGTTTGATAACGTGCTCAGACCGAAAGTTAATGGAACATGGATATTAAACGAGCTGACAAAGCATGAGCATCTGGATTTCTTCATAATGTTTTCTTCTATCACAGCACTTGCGGGGAGTATGGGGCAGGCTGATTATACTGCGGCTAATGCCTACCTGGATTCCTTCGCAGAACGCAGACAGCGAAGAAGACCGGATGAAAAAACAGTTACGATTAATTGGTGCGGCTGGTCTGATGTGGGTATGCTTGCCGAATATATTGAAGAGCGTCAAAAGGCCGGAAACGAACATAAAGATGAAAACGGCTTTAAGACGATTACCTCAGCTGAAGCGATACGTGCCTTCGATGAAGTCATGCAAAAGGACATCCGGAATGTGATCATCGGGGAAATTGATCATCGGGTACTGGAATTAAATCAAGATCAAATTCAGTTCCGATTATCTCCGGATATTTTGACTTTTAAGGAGCAGGCGATTGTAAAAAAATCTGTTGAGTCGAAAACTGATCAGACATTTTGCTTCAGCGATATTGAAAATAAACTAATGAAAGCTTGGATAAAAGTTTTAGGCTTAGAACAAATCAGTATAACTGATAAATTTTATGATTTGGGCGGAGATTCAATATCCGCGATATATCTGGTAAAAGAAATAGAGAAAGAATGGCCTTCTCTCATTGATGTTTCTGATATTTTTACGTATCCCTCCATTAAGGAGATGTCAACCTACCTTGAATCCCACTTCAGTGATCAGAAGTCTTCTGACCGAATCCCTGAAGAAGACAATGAAGATGACCTGGATGCAATTTTGAATAAGCTGGCATCCGGAGAGATGGAAGTCAGCGAAGCAAATCAAATATTTCATCCAGACCGAAAATAACTGAATTGGGCCTGTAAAAATATATTCGCAAAATGGAATATTGGCAGGCTGCGAATTGAATGAAGAAAAAGCAGCCTGCCTATCACATTATTACGGGAATTGAATTCCATTTTAAGGTAAAATTGTAGATCTTATTACCCTTCCTATCAAAAATTTTCTTAGAAAGAAAGCGGGAGTGATCCGTAATGAATAGCGTTCAATCTTATATATTTGAACAAGTGAAACAGCATAAGCTAAGCCAGAAAGAAGCAAAGCGAATGCTAAAAGAATTAAAGGCTGCAAGCAGCAATGAAGATATTGCTATCATTGGAATTTCCTGTAGACTGCCGAAAGCAAACAATACAGATGAATACTGGCAGAATCTGATGAATGGAGAAGACTGCAAAGCGGAATATCCAAAAGATATGATCAATTACATTAAACCGATCGTAAACAATAAAGGGTTTACTGATTTTCTCGGTTCAGGATATCTGACGGAAGAACAAGCAGATAACTGGAAACCTGGCGGATATTTAGAAGACGTAGACAAGTTCGATCCTGAATTTTTTAATATTTCTCCTAAAGAAGCAAAGGCCATTGACCCGTCTCATAGAGTATTGCTGGAGACGGTATGGACTGCGATTGAAGATGCAGGGTATGCAGGGGACAAAATTTATGGAAGCAACACATCGCTCTTTGTTGGAAAAGACCATGTCAATAATACGTTGTACCGCTACATTACAGAATCAGAATCGACAAGTATGACGGGCAACTGGCCGGGTTTGATGGCGGGGCGGATTAATTATTTATTAAATTTAAAAGGAAGTTCTATGGTTTTGGATTCTGCTTGCAGCTCGGGGCTGCTTGGTGTGCATCTTGCCTGTAATGCTTTGAAAAATAAAGAATGCGATATGTCTATTGTCAGCGGAATTTCATTAGGATTCTTTCCGCGCTTCAAAACGTCCAAAAAATCAATGATGGAATCAGTAAGTGATAAAGTACACTCATTTGATAAAGACGCAGACGGGACATTTTTCAGTGACGGAGTAGCGGCAGTCATCTTAAAACCTTTAAGTAAAGCCAAGCAGGACGGAGATCATATTTATGCTGTTATCAAAGGGAGTGCAGTTAATAATGACGGGGCCTCAAACGGATTGACAGCTCCAAATGCCATCGCCCAGGAAGAAGTACTGGTTCAGGCATGGGAAAATGCTCAAATTGATCCCGAAACCATTCAATATATCGAAGCGCACGGTACAGGCACAAAGCTTGGAGATCCAATTGAAATAAAGGGGATTTCCAATGCGTTTTCAAAATATACGGACAAGCTGCAGTTTTGCGGGATCGGATCTGTTAAATCTAATATTGGCCATACCGTTGCCGTTTCGGGTTTGGCGTCACTTATCAAGATCGTTCTGTCTATGAAGCATCAAGTCATCCCTCCGAGTATTAATTTTAAAGAACCGAATTCATTGATTAACTTTGTGAAGTCACCTGTATTTGTTACAGACAAAGCCCATGAATGGCCTAAAAATAACTCACCGAGGAGAGCGGGAATCAGTTCTTTCGGCTTTGTGGGGACCAATTCACATGTAGTGATTGAAGATGCTGGAGATGAGGTTGAAGAGGTCATTCCTGCAAATGAAACATTTGAGATATTTACTTTATCAGCTAAAACAGAGAATTCTTTAATGAAACTCATCAAGGAATATAATGAATTCTTTAAAAAAGGAACTCAAAAAAACGTAAAACACATTTGCTATACGGCAAACACAGGGCGGGGCCATTACGGCTACCGATTGGCTCTGATTGTAAAAAGTTACGAAGAATTAAAGAGAAAAATCGGCAGGCTTGCAGGACAAAACCTGAATGAAATATCAGAAAAAGGCGTATATTTTTCTTTCCATAAAGTTGGTTCTGATAGAAAACAGATTATGGATGAAGGAGAAATTTCCTTATCTGAACATCGAAAAATGAATGCTCAATCTGACAATTTGATACATGACATTCTTACTGAAGGGGATGAATATTTACTGCTAAACCTTACGGAAATTTGCAACCTGTATATCAGAGGAGCAAAAGTAGAATGGACAAAAATGTACAAGGATGAGCACAGAAAGATTGTCAGTCTTCCGACATACCAATTTGAAAGAACATTATGCTGGGGAGAAGTAAAGGACAGAAGAGGTGAAGCGCCGCATCAGAAAAATATCAGTCACCCGCTGATTGACCAGTGTTTGGCTGATTCAATGAATGAGACGATTTATTCAACGACATTTAATGTGAATAAGGATTGGGTTTTAAGTGACCATAAAATCATGGGGGCTTGTGTTATTCCGGGAACGACTTATATCGAAATGGGAAGAAGAGCAAGTGCCACTTACTATAAAAGCAATCAATTAGAATTACGAGATATTATCTTCTTCACTCCGTTAACGGTAAATGAGGGTGAGAATAAGATTGTACACACAATCATTAAGAAAAAGAAAGAATGTATTCAATTTATAATAGCCAGTCAGGAAGGAGAAACCTGGATTACACATGCAGAAGGAAAAGCGTTTCCATTAACAGACTCTGTATCAATGTTTGATTTAGACTCTGTTAGGAATGACAGTAACAGAGAGAAGATAAAAGTCAATTATGAAAATAAAAATGGTTTAATCAGCAAAGTCTTTACTTTCGGACCGAGGTGGCTGAACTTCAAAGAAGTCATACTGGGCCCTGATGAACAATTGGCCGAATTAAAATTGGCTGATGAATTTACAACAGATTTAAAAGACGTCTTTTTACATCCCGCTTTGCTAGATAATGCGGTGAACGTGTTTATTGGAGAAGATGATGACGATAGTACATTCCTTCCTTTTTCATATAAAAGTGTGAAGATTTACTCAAGAATGCCGCAGCATTTTTATGCATTTGTCAAAAAGAACGCAAGCAGCAAAGAGACAAAGCTGTGTGATATTCAGTTAATAGATACAGAAGGACATGTTTTTGCAGAAATCACCGATTATGTATTAAAAAAAGTAAATCGGATTAATGCCCTTTTTGAAGAAAGTTCTGAATCACTTTATCAATTAAAATGGATGGCGCAAGAAGCTTTTGAAGAAGAAAAAACAGAGGTAACAGGTCCTGTACTGTTATTTAAAGACAACATGGAAATTTATAAATCTATACTGGAACAGTTGAAAATTCGTGACGATGATGTTATTGAAGTGGAGTTTGGGGATGAATTTCAGAAGATAAATGGGCGGAAATTTCTAATTAGCGGATCAGAAGAAGACTATGTTCAATTATTGCATAGCATAAACGATCAAAATATCAGCAGCATTATACATATGTCTTCTATCAGCCGCCAAGGAACGGAATCATTAACAGATTTAGAAGACATGCAGAATAAAGGCGTATACAGCCTGTTCCGCTTAGTCCGGGGGTTAAGTAAGAATAAGATGAAAAGCAATATTAATTTGCATCTTATTTCTGATCTTGTGACAGAAGTGTCAGGAGAAGAAAATACAATCAATCCATTGGGCGCCGCGTTGTTTGGTCTGGGACGTGTTATTTCGCAGGAGTTCCAAAATGTTTCATGTAAAGCAATTGATATTGATGAACATACTTCACCGGAAATTATTAGTGAGGAGTTAAGAACAAAAGGGAAACACTATCAAGTCGCCTTTAGGGATGGTAAGCGGTATATCAGTCGGTTGGATACGGTTGAACCAATAAAGAATAAGAAACACGGCGGTTTGGAAATTAAAGAAAACGGTGTCTATATGATTACCGGCGGCACCGGCGGAATCGGTTTGGAGATCGCAAAGCACCTGGCTGGAAAACATAACGTCAATGCTGTATTGCTCAATCGCTCTAAACTGCCTGATCAAAGCCGATGGGACGACATCATTGCTGATGGAACGGATTTAAAGCTTTGCAGAAAACTGAAGTCCATCAGAGCTATCGAGTCAATGGGTTCTAAAGTTGATTGCTACAGCTGTGAAGTTTCTGACTTAAACAGCATGGGGCCGGTAATTGAAGAAATAAAACAGAAATACGGTACGATCAATGGCGTGTTCCATTGTGCCGGAGTTGCCGGGGACGGTTTCCTCTTTAGAAAAGAAGCTAATATTTTTAAAGAAGTGCTTGCTCCTAAAATTAATGGAACATGGGTTATCAATCATTTAACGAGAGACGTAGATTTAGATTTCACGATTTTGTTCTCCTCAATTAATTCTATTTTCGGAGGTGCCGGACAGGGAGATTATACAGCTGCAAATGCTTATTTAGATTCCTTTGCTTATATGCAAAACAAACAGGGAAAAAACACGCTGTCAATTAACTGGCCGGCTTGGGATGAGGTCGGCATAGCTGTCGATTATGGAATTACTGATGAGAGCTCTATTTTCAGATTATTGACGGTAGAAAGGGCTATTTCCGTTTTAGAAGAAATAGCATCGAATAAGCTTACTAATATCATTCCAGGTACATTAAATATGAAGCTCCTCGCTTTTGCGAAGGATGAATTGTCTTTTGAATTATCTGAGCAAATCAAAAACAAATTAATAGATAAAAACAGGACAAAAAACGAAGCAGAAAAACGTCGAAGAACAGATACTGAAGATATAGTGCTGAAAGGAAAGGGAGAACTTTACTCCGATACCGAAAAAAGTATTGCGCAAATGTACTCTATGGTTTTGGATATGCAAGAGCTAGATTTATATGAAAGCTTTAGCGCCATGGGCGGCGATTCTATTATGGCAACCCAACTGTTAAAACTGATTAATGAACAATATCCTGACATCGTGGATATATCCGATATATTTACATATTCCTCTGTAGTGGAGCTATCAGAGTATATTGACAAGCAGCTGAATAAAGATTCACAGCAAGAAACGGAAGAAGATACTGCTGAAAATCGGCTTGAGCAAGAACTCAACAATCTATTTGACGACCTGGAGAACGGCAAAATCAATATACAAGAAGGATTGAAAATTCTAGAAAACTAGTTACGGAAAAGGGGAAAAATAATGAAGAATACGGAAGAAAACAAGACTGCAATCATAATCGGAGGCGGTATTGCAGGAATGGCCGCGGGCTGTTACTTGCAAATGAACGGATACAGCACGAAAATCTTTGAAATGGGTTTGCTGCCGGGTGGTTTATGTACCGGCTGGAAGAGAAAAGGGTACTTTTTTGACGGTTGTATCAGCTGGCTGGTCGGTTCAGGACCTAACAATACGTTCCATAAATTTTGGAAAGAACTGAACGTAATACAAAATATGGAATTCATTAATGATGAAGAATTTGCGGTTGTTAACTTTAGAAATGGTGATACATTTACGCTGTATGCTGATGTAGATAAATTAGAACAGGAGTTTTTAAGAGTTGCACCTGAAGATGCGGAAACAATTAAGCTTTTAACTGATGGCATTCGAGTTGTTTCTGATGTAGAGCTGGATTTGGATAAAGCGCCCGAACTGTTCGATTTAGCAGACTTTGAGGCCTTCAAAGCAAAGGCTGGCCCTTACATGAAAGTAATGGGGCAATGGGGAAAAGTGACGATCAAAGAATTCGCCCAGCGCTTTAAAAGCAGTTTTGTAAGAGAGAATGTAAATCGTCTGTTTTGGTTTAATGTAGATACCCCTATATCTTATTTTATGGCTACTTTAGGCTGGGCTAATAGCAAATCTTCAGGACATCCTGTAGAAGGTTCTCTGCAATTCGCAAAAATTATTGAAGCTAGATATGTTGAATTAGGCGGTGAGATTCAATATAAATCACCTGTTTCTAAGGTTTTAGTAGAAAATGATAAAGCGATCGGAATAGAGTTGAAAAACGGGCAGTGTCATTATGGAGATATCGTCATTTCAGCAGCGGATGGCTATAAAACTATTTTTGAAATGCTGGATGGAAAATATACAGATGATGAACTGACATTTTGTTATGACAACCTTAAAACAAGTGCACCGCAAATTTATGTCGGATTGGGCGTATCAAAAACGTTTGAAAAATATCCTCATTATTTGAGCCTGGAATTAGAACAGCCTCTTAATAGCTATGGCTGTGACAACGTTAAAAACATATTTGTGAAAATATATAACGAAAATCCTTCCTTCGCACCTGATGGCAAAACGAGTATTATCGTGTATGCGAAAACTTCTGCTGAATACTGGGAGACTTTGCAAAAAAACAACCGCGAAAAATATGAAGAAGAGAAAAAAGCAATTGCGAATGTAATGATTGATGAATTAGACAAATGGTTTGGTGAAATTAAATCAAATATTGACGTGACTGATGTATCCACCCCATATACGATCAGAAGATACACAAATAATAGAAATGGAAGCTGGCAGGGCTGGGAAAAACAGATGGAAGGCATCATACACGAGAAAAAACTGAAACGTTCACTTCCCGGACTTAAAGACTTTTATATGGTTGGGCATTGGAGTCAAGTGGGAGGAGGTCTTCCGAGTGTTGTCTTACAGGCAAGAAATCTAGTGCAGGTGTTATGTAAAGAAGATGGAAAGGTTTTTGAGACAAAAATTAACTAATTCAATAAGCTGCTTCTTCAATTGAAGCAGCTATTCTATATATCCATGATGCTTCTCATATTTTATATAGAATCAAAATCGATAGGGGTGATTAATCGTGGATGATATTTCGATTATAAAACAATATGTATTGGAGCAAGTAAAAGAGCAAAAAATGGACAGGGAAATGGCTTTGCGCATTTTGAAAGGATTATCAGATAAGTCCAAGAAAAATCAATGTGATATTGCCATTATTGGCATATCCTGCCGTTTCTCAAAAGCCAATAATGCAAAAGAATACTGGCAAAACATTATGAACCGTGCCTCATGCATCCGGGACTTACCGAAGAAGCGGCGGAAAGATATTGATCCATTGCTGCCCAGTGCGAATGAGAATTCTTATTTTAAAGCGGGTTTCTTAGATGAAATTGATAAGTTTGATTCATCATTTTTCAGAATTTCGCCAAGAGAAGCCATGCTTATGGATCCGAAACAAAGATTGTTTTTGGAGACAGTTTATCACGCTATTGAAGACTCCGGTTATGCTGGGAACAAGTTACAAGGTTCGAATACAGGTATTTTCGTTGGACATGATCATAGCGGTGACTTGAAGTTTTCCTATGCTTCCCTAGTAAATGATGCGGATATGATTGCAATGACAGGTACTTATCCCGGCATATTGGCAAGCAGGACCTCCTACATTTTTAATCTGAAAGGGCCAAGCTTGGTTGTTGATACAGCCTGCTCTTCCGGACTCGTTTCGGTTCATCTTGCTTGTGAGGCACTTAAAAATGAAGAATGCAGCATGGCTATAGCGGGAGGCGTTAATTTATTTCTAAGACCTGAAAATATAGGTACGATGAGCGAGATAGAAGCGGAAAACGCTAAAATCAGCATTTTTGATAAAAATGCAAAGGGGACAGCATGGGGTGAGGGGATTTCTGCTATTGTATTAAAACCTTTACATAGAGCAATAGAAGACAGAGACCACATATATGCTGTCATTAAAGGGAGCGCTACGAATAATGACGGGGCTTCTAACGGAATCACCGCTCCTAATGCTGAATCACAAGAGAAATTGATTACGCGTGCCTGGAAGAATGCGAATATTAGTCCGGAAACTATTTCTTATATTGAAACGCATGGAACAGGCACGATTTTGGGAGACCCGATTGAGATCAAAGGGATAACGAATGCGTTTAAGAAATATACCGATAAAAAGCAGTTTTGCGGTATAGGTTCAGTCAAACCCAATATCGGCCATACAGTCGGGGCATCAGGCATGGCGTCTCTCATTAAAGCATGCATGGCTTTAAAAGAGAAGGTCATCCCCCCAAGTATCAACTTTAATGAACCGAATCCTTTAATTAATTTTTCGAATTCACCTGTTTATGTGAATGACATGATAAGAAATTGGGAAAAAGGAGAGACGCCAAGAAGAGCCGGTGTAAGTTCGTTTGGCTTCAACGGAACCAACTGTCATATTGTATTGGAAGAAGCACCTGGAATAATAGGTGAGACTGAACAGAGACAGGTAAAAGAGGTATTCACTCTGTCTGCAAAAAATAAGTCCGTCCTGAATGATATTGCATCAAAGTATCTTCATTTTATCTCGGAAGAAAACAATTTGAATCTCTCTGATCTTTGTTATACAGCGAATACGGGAAGAAAACATCTGGAGAATAGAGTGTGTTTTCTCGTAAAAGACATCGAAGATCTGAAGGAAAAACTTGAAAGTCTGCTCGAAGCGCCGGTTCAGCAAGAAGAAGCTGCATTTTCTTTTAAGACCGATAGAGATCTAAGTACCGCTGCTGGAAAAAAACTTAAGGCTTATAATGCAGGCGGGAGAACAGATGAGAGTCTTCTGATTGATATAAGCAAGCTCTATGAAAAAGGTGCAGAGATCGATTGGGAAATGATATATGAAGGAGAAAAAAGAAGAAAAATCAGCTTGCCGGGTTACGCATTTTTGCGGGAGAGACATTGGGTGAAACTGCCTGAAAAATTACCGATAAGCAATGCACTAGATAACCCCTCAGTCAACAAGCCTCAAATAATAAGACTGAGTGGCAGGGAAGACGGCTGTTATTCAGAAACAGAGCTAATGGCAGGACAAATTTGGGGAAATGCCCTTGGAATCAATCCGATCGATGTTACATCCGATTTTTATGAAATGGGCGGAGATTCAATCATAGCAATAGAAATCATCAACTTTATCAATAAACAGCAAGGAACGGAGCTTTCAGTTTCAGACTTGCTAAAGCATTCGAATATAAAACTCTTCTCAGCTTATTTGGATGAATATTCTCTGAGGAAGACAAATGATGTGAATGTGATTCCCAAAGCGGGCGATTTTGAGTGGTATGAGGCATCATCTGCACAGAAAAGAATTTTTATTCTAGATCAATTAAATAAAAACAGCACTTCTTATAATATCCCGTTCTTTTTAATGATTGAAGGAGAGTTGGACGATAAACGTTTAGAAGATGCGTTTAAAAAATTAATAATCAGGCATGAGGTTTTAAGAACGTCCATAGTTTTAAGAGACGGGCAGCTTGTGCAAAACATAGAAAAAGACGTTCGATTTAAAATGGATAGAATCAAGACCTCCGACGAAGAATTAGAGAGCCTTATGGCTAATTTTGTCCGCCCGTTTGATGTAGAAAAGGCTCCTTTACTGCGTGCAGGATTAGCCGAGATTAGTCATCAAAAACATCTTTTAATGATAGATTTACAGCATATTATAGCGGATGGGGCGTCTATCCCGATCCTCCAAAGGGAATTAATAAATTTATACGAAGGCAACGAACTGCCGCCATTGAACGTTCAATTTAAGGATTTTGCGAAATGGCAAAATGAATTATTTCATACTGAAGAAATGAAAAAACAAAAAGACTTTTGGTTAAATGAGTTTAAAGGAGAAATTCCCGCTCTCAATCTGCCCGCAGATTTTTCAAGAGAAGCCAAACGAGATGATCAAGGTGAACGAATCTATTTTTATGCAGGAAGAGAGCTGACCGCCAAGTTAAAAGAATTAAACGCAAAACAAAAAGTCACCCTTTTCATGACTTTAATGGCTTCATTTAATGTGCTACTCCATAAACTTACTGGTCAAGAAGATATTGTTATCGGCACACCTGTAGCCGGAAGAAAGCATAAAGAATTAGAAAACATGATAGGAATGTTTGTAAATACGCTGGCACTGAGAAATAAACCATCTGCCGACAAAACATTCAAAGAACTGCTTGAAGCCGTTAGGGATAATGCGCTTCTGGCTTATGAAAATCAAGATTATCCTTTTGAAGAGCTTGTAGACCATTTGAACCTTGAGAGGGATATAAACCAGAATGCTCTTTTCAACGTTATGTTTGTCCTTCAGCTGATGGATAATCCGGCAATTGAAGTAAATGGGCTGAAATATAAGCCGTATCCTTACGAAAACAAAACAGCCAAATTTGATCTTTTGCTTCAAGCATTTCCTTCAGAAGAGGATATCAAGTTTGAGTTCACTTATTCATCAAACTTGTTTAAGCGCACAACTGTAGAAAAATTCTCACATCGATTCTTAATGATTCTCAATCATATTGTTGAAAGTCAAAATGGACTAATCGGTGAGATTAACATTTTAGAAGAAAATGAACGACGCGAGATGTTGAGTTACAGTGGAAAATCACTGAGAAGCAGAGGCACAGATGCATCTATCTGTGAGCTTTTTGAGAAGCAGGCGGAAGCAACGCCGAATCAAATAGCTGTGTGTGCACAAGACGGAAGCTTAACTTATAGTGAGCTGAACAAAAATGCAAACCGGCTTGGAAGAGCACTCATTCAAAAAGGTATCAAAAAGAATGAAGCAGTGGGCATAGCTGCAGACCGAACCACTGATTTTATCATCGGAGTAATGGGAATTTTAAAAGCGGGAGCAGCTTATCTGCCAATTGATCCATCATATCCGCAAGAAAGAGTTGAGTATATGCTCAAAGACAGCGGGGCCCGCTTGTTACTGACGGATCGTAACAATCATTGTCAAAGGTACGGAGTAGAAAGTGTTTGTCTGAATGAATTGGAAACAGTTCCAGACGACGGGAGAAATGTTAAAGGAGGAGCGGAACGGCACAGCCTTGCCTATATCATCTACACTTCTGGATCAACGGGACACCCAAAAGGTGTGATGATCGAACATAAAAGTATAGTGAATTTAACAGAAGCCCTGCATGAACGTATCTACTGCAAACATGGCGGGCAGCAGAATGTAGCGTTGTTGGCACCCTTTTCCTTTGACGCTTCTGTCAAACAGATTTTTTCTGCGCTGCTTTTGGGACACTCTCTTTACATCATCTCTGAAGAAGCCAGGCATGATATCACGAAACTTGCTGAGTTCTATATCCAAAATAAAATAAATATTTCTGATGGAACACCAGCCTATCTCAGCCTGCTCTCTGAGTCTCCGCAGTGTGGCCGTATAGGTGTAAAACATTTTATTATAGGCGGCGAAGTGCTTAAACCTGAAGAAGTAAAGCGTTTTTATAAAGTATTTAAGAAGAATGACCGTCCTTATATAACAAATGTATATGGACCGACGGAATGCTGTGTTGATGCTGCATCTTATACGATAAACCCAGATAATATTTCCAATATAAAGAGGATCCCTATCGGCACGCCGATAAAAAACTGTTCTATCTACATACTAGATAAACAGCAGAAGCCTGTGCCGCCGGGAGTTATCGGAGAGTTATACATCGGAGGGGAAGGAGTTGGACGGGGTTATTGCAATCGTGAAGAACTGACCGAGGCTAAGTTTATCCCGGATCTTGTTCATTCTGGTGAGAAAATGTATAAAACCGGAGATTTAGGCAAGTGGAATGAGGATGGGAATATAGAATTTGCCGGAAGAATCGATCGTCAAGTAAAAATCAGAGGATTTAGAATTGAACTGGATGAGATTGTAAACAGACTGCTGTCTCACCAAAATGTTCAAGAAGCGGTTGCGATTGCTCACAATGATCAGATATATGCCTATACAGTATGTAAAGATACGCAGCCGCCTTCTCAGCTAAAAGAATACTTATTGGAATATCTGCCGGAATATATGGTCCCGACAGTCATTATGGGCATAGATAAAATTCCGTTGACGAACAATGGGAAGACTGATGTAAAACGTTTGCCGCTACCAGCTGAAAATAATGCCGAGCTGCATCACTTTATTGCTCCGAGAAACGAGATTGAACGAATCGTCAGTGAGGTCTGGTCCGACATTCTTGAAGTTTCTAAAATCAGTATAAAAGATAATTTTTTCGTTTTAGGCGGAGACTCAATTAAAGCCATACAAGCAGCGGTCAGAATGGAAAAATTCAATCTTAGGCTGGAAGTGAAAGACATTTTTCATTACCAGACAATCGAAGGAGTTTCGAATAAAGTCAGTTATATAACAACGGCATCTGATAACAGTGTGATAACGGGGGAAGCCGGTCTTGTGCCAATTCAATGCTGGCTGGCTGAACGCCATAATGATACTCTGCACCATCGGAATCTTTCTTTTATGCTATACAGGGAAGCCGGGTTTGGCGAAGACATTGTAAAAGACATTTTCACCCGGATTATTCAGCATCATGACAGTCTGAGAACAGTATTCAAACGTAAAGGCGATAGAATGGTACAGGTAATCAGAGGCCTGACGGACGGCGACTTGTTTGACTTTCATCTGATTAATGCAATAAACATGCCGCAATCAGATTTAAAAATGAAAATAAATCAAATACAAGCCAGTATGGATCTGACTCACGGACCGCTTGTTAAATTGGCACTGATTAAGGAAGCAGATGGGGAACATCTGTTAATCGTCATTCACCAAATGATAATTGATCATATGTCTTGGAGAATACTGCTTGAAGATTTTAATACAGCATATCAGCAAGTTAAAAGTAACGAAGACATTGTATTACCAAATAAAACCGATTCGTATTTAAAATGGTCTGATTATCTCTATAAATATGCTAAAAGTGAACGGCTGTTGTTTGAGAAAGAGTATTGGACAAAAATCGAAAATGTTTATGCTCCGTCTATTCCGGTTGATATTCAGGGGCAAATTGCCAAAGTCAAAGATAACAGACAAGTATACAGGCAGTTTAATGTTCGGGAAACTGAAAATATAATGAATGCGATTCAAGGACAAGATCATTTCACTATTGAGACTGTTTTGCTCACAGCTTTAGGTTTGACAATAAAACATCAAACAGGCAGTAATACATCTCTCGTGCACTTAGGCAACCATGGCCGCACTCATCAGAGTGAGAAGCTTAATATCTACAGAACAGTAGGCAGATTTTCTGCAATCTATCCAGTGGCTTTGGAGGTCTCCGATTCAGATCATATCGGTTCGAGTTTAGATAATGTTAACTCGACCTTAGCCAATATTCCTGATCAAGGGATAGGATATGGTATTTTAAGATATTTAAAACAAGGTATAAAAGAGAAATCAAAACCAGACATTTCATTTAATTATATGGGCGAATTTGATAATGAACTGCACACAGAAAGCTTTACGGTATCTCCGCTTTCAACCGGGAATGATATAAGTGAAGATGAAATTTGGAATTACAAGTTTAAGTTTATTGTGTTGGTAAGAGAGAAAAAATTGAGCATTGGAATTGAATATAATCAAAATCAGTACCATAAGAGTACTGTAGAAAATCTGCTCAATCAGTATATGCATTATATCAAAAAAGCAGCAGAAACCATTTAATTAATCGGAGGTTAACGTAAATGACCAATTCAGTTCAGCAAGATAAACAAGTACCGAAGAAATATCCTCAGGCCGCAGTCATGCAAATGGTTTCAGGGCTGGGGTTTTCCCTGGCAGTTAAAACAGCGGTAGAATTAGATGTATTTTCCGCTTTTCAAAATGGACCAGCTTCAGCGGAAGCGATAGCTGAAGCCCTTGAATTGAACCCCTCTGCCTTATTCAGGCTCTTAAGAGCGCTGGAATCCGTCGGTTTGGTCGCCCAAGCTCAAAATGGCTATTATGATGTAACAGAGTATGGTGCCACTTTGATGCCTGGGAAAGCAAAATCCATTGAGCCTTTGGTAGAATATCTGCTGCATGAAACAGTAGTGCAGTCTATGTTTAAAATGGATTATAGTATCAAAACCGGCAAATCCGCTTTTGAAGCCATTTATGGCGATAAATGGTATGAGAATAATAGTCTTGATCAAGATTACTTAAAAACAATGGATAAGGCGATGGAGATTTATTCAAAAATGAGTCTGCCATCCATATTGAAAGCTTACTCATTTGAAAAGTTTGATGTTATCGTAGACGTCGCGGGAGGAATGGGCCAGTTAATAACAGGCATTTTAGGTGCTGCTCCTAAATCAAAGGGGATATTGTTTGATCTTCCAAAAACGATACAAAGTGCAAAAAAGCATTTAGCATCTTCAGAGATGAGCGAACGCTGTCAGTTTACGGAAGGGAGTATGTTTGAGGAAATTCCTTCCGGGGGAGACTTGTATGTGATAAGCAAAGTGTTAAATGATTGGGATGATGAGCATGTGGTTGCTATTCTTGAAAATATAGCCGGTGCCATGTCTGATCATTCCAAGCTGATTATAGTTGAAAATGTGCCTGAAGCAGACAGACTGTCCCCTGAAGAAGCTTTTCGTGATTTATTATTTTTAGTATGCTCTGCAGGCGGCAGAGTCAGAAAGAAAACCGAGTTTGAACAATTGATTGAGAAAGCCGGATTAACACTATTAAATGTAATTCAGACCCCGAGTAAATACACAATTTTGGAGTGTGGAAAGAAATAATGTTATATAAGCTATCTCTTTAGGAGATAGCTTTTTTTATATAAAAAGTTCACCAATTTGACTGATTGATTCTGTCTATCTATTGATTTCTCTGATAAAATAAAACTTATAATATTTAACATAATTATAAATTTGAACCATCAGGGAGGAAGAAACATGAAAAAGAGACTCGTTATGCTATTCGCGGCGGCCGCCGCTGTTTTGTTGCTTGTGAGCGGGTTGTGGGCTCCATCAGCGTCTGCGGCGCCGGCTCCTGCTTTAACACAAATCCGTATTATCGGTGTGACGTCTGACGGTCAGAATTACCAATGGGAAAATATCGGGCCGAACCAAATCAGCGCATCAAAACCGATGAAGGGGACAACGGGTTATTTAGCCGTATATTTCCAAGGGTATCCGAACAATAATACGATCCAGGCGTTTAACAACGGAACGAATATTACAAATCTTACGTCAAAAGCGCTGGAAGATGAATATACAAAAAACGGCAATATCGTTACAGGCTATATTAAATATTACAGCGTTCCTCTTTCTTATGTCAGTTCAGGAACGTTCTCTTTCTCCGCAACGGGGCTGAACGGGCCGTACACGCCGTTAAGCAGCGGATTTTTCTCCATTCAGGTACAGAGTTAAAACAGCCGCCCGGTGCTTTCATGTATAGTTTTTCTCTCTTTCCGGGAAGCTATTCCTAAAGAAAAGGGAGGGCTTACATGATGGACAGGACACTCGGATATTTGCGCGAGTCGCTTTCGAACCACTTGGAGCATGATGTGTGCCGGGGGATTTATAAAAAGCTTCAGGTGAAGCATTATGCAAATGAGGGCGAGTTCGTGAAAGATCTAAATGATCTAGAAATGGACGCGCTGAATCAACTGCTTGAAAAGGAAATCAAATATGCTGAGAACGAGCAGGATGAGAAGCGCACGATGGAATTGAATGAAGTATATGAGCTCCTGTTTTAAAAAGCCTCCCGGCGGTCGGGAGGCTTTTTATTGTTTCGGAAACAGTTTACAGAATCATCCAACCCTTTGTATAATGGATAGTTGTGAAAAACACAGACGGAGGAGAAACATGAACGAAATAAAAAAACAGACGGTTCTTGAGTTGTCATCGGTTGAAAAAGCTTTAGTTTTTCTGATGCCGCCATTATTGGGGCTGGTCATCGGATGGTTTCTGCCGGTCATTGCGAAGTGGGCCGTAACATTGGATTGGCTGCCTGTTATCGGGCCGCTGGAAATGATCGCTTCTTTTCACGGATGGAAGGCTGCGGCTGCAACCGCCGTTATCGGCTTAATCGGGGGAATGTGGCTGACGCGGACTGTTTTTAAAGAATGTCTTACGGCGGTCGTGACGGACAGCGAGGTGTCCTTAACCATATATAATGAAGAAAGCGTGTTTTCGAAAGACAGCATTTCCGGTGTGTTTACGGATGAAAAGCATCTTGTCTTATTGGGGACTGAAGGGCAGGAGCTTTTTCGGGAGAAGCTTGAGCCCGCGGTTGAAAAAGCGGCTGATGCGTTTCGCGCGCATGGGTATGTCTGGCTGGGGACGGAAGATCCTTTTAAAGAAGAATACAAACGGTGGGTGCCGGACACGCCGGATTTGGAGCCAGGGGCAAATGCTCTTTTTAAAGCGAGAGAAAAGGCGCTGAAAGAGGAGGAAAAGGCTGATGCGAAAGAGCTGAAAGCGGAAATATCCAAACTGGGCATTACCGTGCGGGAGAAAGGATCGCGCCAATATTGGCGGATCTATCAAACGCCGTCTGCATAAAAAAAGCTGCCGCCGTTTGATACGGCCGGGCAGCCCGGGAACAGACTATTTCTTCTTGTCATCATAATATTGAACCGGGTACATGGAGCCTTCGGATACCATTTTGTTATCTTCAATATCTTCGGGATGCGGGTTGCCTGCTTTGTTGACGGGGAATGATTCAATATCCTGCTTCCCGGAGAGCGATGTTTTCATATTGCGGATAAAGTTCATCACCTTTTGGCGGTTGGATTTATC
The DNA here is from genome assembly GCF_001999205.1 of Bacillus sp. 275. Classification (NCBI taxonomy): domain Bacteria; kingdom Bacillati; phylum Bacillota; class Bacilli; order Caryophanales; family Bacillaceae; genus Bacillus; species Bacillus sp. 275. The sequence goes on along the minus strand of NZ_CP019626.1, from coordinate 1,776,831 downwards.
TTTGAGCAGGTAGGAAGTCACTCCGACAGTCGACACGGCAAGTCCTGAAATGAGCAGTTTTTGTTTCACGATAAAAACTCCTTTCTATTTCTGGCTTGCAGTAGTTATTCCCGCTTAACGGCTGTTTAAACATCGGAAGGGTAATTTTGGCTTTCTGCTTTAATGCGATAAAGATTGACAAAACTATTTTCAGAATAATATTATAAATATATGATAGCGCTGGAGTCATATTTTAATTGAAAGGTGTTAACTTTATGAATCAATTACATCGCAGAATGGGAACGTTTGCACTCATGATGGTCGGACTTGGGTCGATGATTGGCTCCGGCTGGTTATTCGGGGCGTGGCGGGCGGCTCAGATTGCGGGACCTGCCGCAATTATTTCCTGGATTATCGGTATGATCGTTATTTTGTTTATCGCACTTTCTTACAGTGAATTGGGTTCAATGTTCCCGGAAGCCGGGGGAATGGTAAAATATACTCAATATTCTCATGGATCATTTATTGGATTTATCGCAGGATGGGCAAACTGGATTGCGATTGTTTCCGTTATTCCGGTGGAAGCGGTTGCGTCTGTTCAATACATGAGCTCATGGCCGTGGGAATGGGCAAAATGGACAAGCAATCTCGTTCACAACGGCACTCTTACGGGAGAGGGGCTCGGCTTCGCATCCGTATTACTGATTATTTACTTTTTACTGAATTATTGGACAGTTAACTTATTTTCAAAAGCGAATTCATTGATTACCATCTTTAAAATCATTATTCCGGGGCTGACAATCGGAGCGTTGCTGTTTACCGGTTTTCACGGCGGAAACTTCACATCCGGTTCAAGCATTGCGCCGAACGGCTGGGCGAGCGTGCTGACGGCGGTGGCCACATCAGGTATCGTATTTGCGTTTAACGGGTTTCAAAGCCCGATTAATATGGCCGGAGAAGCAAAAAATCCCGGCAAATCGATTCCGATTGCGGTTGTCGGTTCGCTGCTGGTCGCAACCGTCATTTACGTCCTATTGCAAATCGCATTTATCGGTGCAGTTGAACCTTCCATGATTGTTCACGGCTGGAGTCACCTGAACTTCAACTCTCCATTTGCCGATTTGGCGATCGCATTGAATATCAACTGGCTTGTCATTATTCTTTATGCGGATGCGTTCGTATCTCCGTCAGGAACGGGTATCACTTATACCGCTACGACGTCACGCATGATTTACGGCATGGAAAAAAATAAATATATGCCGAGCATTTTCGGAAAGCTTCATCCGCTGTACGGCGTGCCGCGCCAAGCGATGATTTTCAACCTGGTCGTATCGTTTATCTTTCTGTTTTTATTCAGAGGATGGGGCGTGCTTGCTGAAATCATTTCCGTTGCGACGCTGATTTCTTATATCACGGGTCCTGTGACGGTGATGACGCTGCGGCGGACGGCGGCGGATTTGTACCGGCCTCTCCGTCTGAAAGGCCTCAGCGTGGTTGCACCGCTCGGCTTCGTGTTCGCGTCTCTCGTGCTGTATTGGGCGCGCTGGCCGTTAACAGGGCAGGTGCTGTTTATCATTTTGATCGGCCTTCCGATTTATTTCTACTACCAAGCGAAAGCGAAGTGGAAAGGATTCCGCAGAAACTTTAAAGGCGGCGTCTGGATGGTTGTCTATCTGCTCAGCATGATGGTCATTTCATGGCTCGGAAGTGAAAAATTCGGCGGTCTGAACATCATTCCGTACGGATGGGATATGGGGCTGATCGCAATCGTTGCCCTTGCCTTCTATGCGTGGGCGCTGAAGAGCGGCTTCAAGACTGAGTATTTGAAAGACGCCAAAGCAATCAACGATCAATTAAAAGGCGGACAGGCGGAAGCCGCTGCCGGAAAAGAATAAGTTATAAAAAGTTGAAGTTTTTGAGAGTCTGAGCCTGTAAGCGCAGGACAAAGGCACCTTTAAGTTGAAAAGCAGGTATAATACCTGAAAACGACTTAGAGGTGTTTTTTCATGGGTGAAATTAAAAATCCGCAAAGTATCGTAATTAGGATTAAATGAAGTGAGCTTTCCAAATTCAAAGAGAAAATGAATCAAAGCCTGTACTAATGTATTTTTATTTTGAACATTTGTTAGGGGCCTTATGGAATCCGATTTAATTACTGGAAATATTCCATCTTATTATCTAGATTACGGTGGCTAGGTTTAAAAACACATTAAAATTTTTAACCATATTTATAAAAGAAAGAAATTATGGTAAACTTTTAAAATTGGAATCGAATAATTCTGGACTTGTTTTTATATAGGAAAAAATAATTAAGGAGAAAAAAGATGATATTTACTGTAGCTATTCCGGTTTATAATGATCAAAACACAATTAGAGATTGTCTTGATAGCGTGGTGAACCAAACAGTTGGAGAGGACAAACTTGAAATTATCTGTGTAAATGATGGTTCAACTGATAAAAGCGGTAATATTTTAGATGAATACATGAGCAAGTACAAGTTTATTAAAGTAATTCATCAGCAGAATAGCGGCGCACCTGGCAGACCGAGGAACAAAGCTATAGAAGCAGCAACAGGTGATTATATTTATTTTCTAGACGGAGATGATTATTTAGGACCTGAAGCTTTAGAAAAGATGGAAGAAAAAATAGTTCAGTATCAAAGTGATATAATTATCGGCCGTTATGAAGGAATTAATAGAGGTGTTCCTGTGGCTGTATTTAAAAAGAATCCAGATTGTTTTTCCTTCCCTGGTTCCAATGCTCTTTTTACGATGAGTGCTCAAAAACTATTTAAACGGGAGTTATTAATTAAACATAATATTCGTTTTCCGGAACACTTCTCTCTAGGAGAAGATCAACCGTTTATGATTCAAGCGTATGCATATTCAAATTCCATAGCCCTTGTTAAAGATTACCCATGTTATTATTTGACCAATCATCAAACAATAGGAAGGGTTCAACTTACTAAGAAACCATTATCAGGTGAAAGTTTTATGTTCAGGATTGAAGAAACATTGGCATCTATTGAATTACTGAACCTTGAAACAGATAAAAAACGGCTGATTTTCTTTCATTACTGGGAAAGGATTATGGAAGTGGAGTTAAGCGCACTGATTTCAAAGTCTTTTCTAATTGAAGATAAAATCTTTATTTTTAATAAATTAAAGAAAATGCTTGACAAGTATCAATACTTAGATTACTACCAGCAGTTTTCTTCCCGCCATAAACTCTTATTACGTTTAATTGAGAAAGGACAATTGGAGGATTTAATTTCTTTCTGGTACGCTGAAAAACAACCTGGTAACATGGTAGTACAACATGGAAAGGTCTATCCAAAACCAGAATTAGCATACAATTTGGCCTTGCATGAGTCTATTTCCTTTCATCGTAATAATAAATTTGAAGGAGAAATAACAAAAATAGAGAAATTAGAGAATGCCGTTTTGTTAGAGGGTTTTTGTTATCATTCACATGTTGACTCCTCAAATGAGCGTTTATTTATCGAAGTCTCTTTGAGAGAACAAAAAGATAAAACAATTTCATTTCCAGCTTATAGAAGCCTTTTTGAAAAAAAATATCCTTTTGAAATAGATACGCAAATTATAACAAAAGAAAAAATCACTTATTTTCACGCGTATATACCTATAGAATCTTTGCTCCACTTAAATAGCGAAGATGGTATATTAGATTTAAGATTAATTAGTAAGATAGAAGATTATACGAAATCATTGAGATTAAAATCGAAAGAAAGCGTTTATTTAAAAAATGCTTCTTATATTGCAAAAGGATGTAAAGAACCTATCGTTATAAACTCGTATCTAACTAAATGGGGTAATCTTTCTCTTGTTGTTAAACATCAAATGTTACATTTTAAAAACTTTGTGTTAACCTGCAGCGGTCCTAGGATTAAAGGACATTTTGATTGTGAAACAGATTTAAGTTTTGGAGAACAGAATTCTTTCCAGGTTAATTTTGGAAGGTTTCTTATGTTTAAACCTGATGTGGTACTTAAAGATTCTACTCGAAAAAAAATGTCATATGATTTTAGTTTTGAAGTAACTAAGCAGGAGTTAAAACAAATTAAGCTAAAAAAGAATGCAGAAGTGATTATTGGTCATTTGCAACAAAGTGTTCCTGTTATTTATAAGGGCAAATCTATTAAAGCAAAAGTTAAGAATATACTAAGACCGTTATTTAAAGGGAGAAATATTTAAAATTAATATTATAAAACTGCACGCGATATACGTGCAGTTTTTGTTTTGAAATCTTTAGATTCGTAAACCTATTGATCCCTATTAGATTTAACAAAATTAAATATATCCGCATAGTTGGTAAACACACCGGTTACGCCCCAATTCAGCAGACGGCGCATGTCCGCCTCGCTGTTTACGGTGTAAGGATGAAGCAGAAGGCCGTGGCTGCGAATGTTTCGGACATTTTGAGCGTTCAGCGCTTTGTAATCCGGTCCGATTCCGACGGCATATGTTTTAATGTCCGTTAAATCTGCGTCAGTCATTGACGTCATCTGTTCCGCTTCAAGCAATTGGACGGCGGGAAGTTTCGGATCGAGCTGTTTGATTTTCAGAAGGCTGTCCCTGCTGAAAGACTGAATGATAACTTGTCCAAGTTTCGCATGCTTACCTGCCAATTTGTATTTTTTCAGTGAAGCGATCAGTTTTTCTTCCATACCCGGATATGTTTCGGGCGCCTTTGTTTCAATATAATAGTTTGCATGTCTGCCGAACCGTTTTAACACGTCATCAAGTGTGGGAACGCGAAGTCCGGCGTATTGCGGTTTTGCTTTTTCCGGATAGGCCTTATTGAACCAAGAGCCGGCGTCGAGCTTTTGAATCTCGGCTAATGTATGATCCTTCACCCAGCCTTGTCCGTTTGTGGTGCGGTCCAGTTTTTCATCATGCATGACGATCAGCTTGCCGTCTTTTGTCATTTGTAAATCCAGCTCAATATAGTCAGCCTTCATTTTTTGCGCAGTTTCATAAGAAAGGATCGTGTGCTCCGGGACATAACCCGAAGCACCGCGATGGGCAATGGTCAAAATTCTGTCAGGAGACAAGAGGTTTCCTTTTCCCGCCGCCGATACAGGCGTGACGATGAATGACAATAAACCGAGTGAAAGCAATACAAAAGCAAACAATTTATGTTTCCGCATGTTTTCTTCCCCCTTAAAAATCAATATCTGTCTCTAGTGTAGAAAATCGTTGTAAATGCTGTACTGCAAAAATATTAATCTTTTATGTTGTTTTCTTACACATGCTCCGCCCGCTTGCCCGTATTCCACGTCATAGCCAAGAAGACGATGGACAGCACGCATGAGGAGATAAGCATGATAAAGCCGCCGTTCCAGTCAAAGCGGTCTACGACATAACCCATGATGGCGTTGGCGAAAGCAGAGCCTCCGATGTAGCCGAAAAACCCGGTTAAGCCGGCTGCCGTTCCCGCCGCTTTTTTAGGCGCAAGGTCAATGGCCTGAAGCCCGATCAGCATGACAGGTCCATAGATTAAGAACCCGATGCTGATCAGCGCGATATTATCGATGAGCGGATGACCGGCAGGGTTAAGCCAGTAGACCAATACAGCGATAAATACGCCGGCCATGAACAGTACGCCTGCCGGCGCGCGGCGGCTTTTGAAAAACCGGTCGCTGATCCAGCCGCACAAAATCGTTCCCGGAATTCCCGCATATTCATAAAGGAAATAAGACCATCTGGAATCTTCAGGAGAGAACCCTTTCGCTTCCGTCAAATAAGTCGGCGCCCAGTCAACGACACCGTACCGCACGAAATAAACAAAGACATTGGCAAATGCGATATACCACAGAAACTTATTATTCAGCACGTATTTGAAAAGAATTTCTTTGGTCGTCATCTCTTTTTCCTGGTCTTTGAACGCATGCTTCGGATAGTCATTCCGGTATTCTTCAATCGGCGGAAGCCCGCAGGATTGCGGCGTGTCCCGTACGAGAAGAACAATCACAAATGAAATGACGATGGCGATAATCGCCGGAAAGAAAAACACGCTTTTCCAAGTAACAAACATGGCGATGCCGAGAGTCACGAGCGGGGCGAGAATACCTCCTCCTATGTTATGGGCGACATTCCATATCGACATTTTCGTGCCGCGTTCACTGATGGAAAACCAATGAGCCATCGTCCGTCCGCAAGGCGGCCAGCCCATTCCTTGAAACCATCCGTTAATAAACATAAAAATAAACATAATCGTCACGCTTGACGTGACCCACGGCATGGAAACAAATAAAATGTTTACGACACCTGACAAAAACAGACCCGTCGCAAGGAAATACCTCGGGTTGCAGCGGTCAGACACCATCCCCATAATAAATTTACTGAAGCCGTAAGCGATTGATACGGCCGCAAGCACCAAGCCAAGTTCCCCTTTTGAAAAACCTTGTTCCTGAAAATAAGGAATAGCGAAGGCAAAGTTTTTGCGAAGCAAATAATACCCGGCATACCCGATGAAAATCCCCAAAAATACTTGCAGCCTGAGCCGTTTATAGGCCGCATCCGTCTTTGAATCATCCAATCTCTCAATATGCGGAGCCGGCTTAAACAATTGAAACATCATATCCTCCCCTTTGCTGAACGTCTATCATGATGTATGTATGACTCCTTTCCTTGAAAATGACAAAAAGAACCAGAAATCACCCTTGTGAAAGGGCGGGGTTTCCTGGTTCTCCTCATCTCCATCCAAAAATCATTAACTTGTGTATGATAGCGCTTTCTTAAATTATCACAGTCTGACGTGAATGTAAACGCTTTAAGGAAAGTTTTCATTTTTTTGAATAAATAACCGGAGGGAAAATCAGCCGGAGCGCGAAAGATTTGAAGTACTCGATTTTGTACTCAGGCATAAGATGTGTTAGGCCGGACTAAGAAAAGCGAAGGGAGTGCATCTGTTGATTGATGAATTGGATTTTGCGTTCGGTGTTCTGCCGCTTTGTATCATCATCTTGTCAGTCGCCGGAACGTACCTGTTTAAAAACGCGTTCATTATGCCGGCTGCCGCTTTGGCCGTTTGCCTTATATGCACCTTTACCGTATTGAATTTCTCGTTTATCGGATGGGCCGTTGTGTATACGCTTGTCTCTTTCGCGTTATCGCATATTACGATGGTGGTGATCAGCCAAAATAAAAAATAGGATCGGCGGCAGCCGATCCAGCTATCATAAGCAGAGATGCGCTCTCTGCTTTGTTTTATTTATGAATGTGCAGGAATTCCTTGATGACCGCGGTCTGTTCTTCTTTCGGATAGCTTCTGTACAGATGGCTGGCTAAGCGGACGGGGTCACCGAAGAAGTACCGCTCATAGTGTGTCTGTCTTGTTCCGAAGGGGCTCATGGTCAAATCCCATGCGAGGCGGAACACTTTTACCCGGTCCTCAGCGTTCAATTCGGCCGCCTGCAAATATTGGTCAAGGTCTCCTCTGATGTCAGAACGGAACGCTTTTTCAGTCGGCAAAGTCACCATTCCGCTTGCCCCGATCAGCTGAATGATTTCCGTGAAGCGCGGGTAGATGTCGGGAAAAATCGCGCTGACCACACGAAGCGGAGTGACACTCGGACGCATATAACCCCATTCATCTGTTTCCGCATCATTCTCCGACTTTTCCAAAAGGGCTTTCATCGTTTCCAAACCCGTGATGATTTCAGCCATCTTAGCCTGAATATGCTGATATTCGCCCACATCTATCGCTTCGACAAGCGTTTGGGCGAGGCCCAGGAGAAACTCCGTCTTTACAATTTGTCTCGTGATAACTTGATGAAATGCGAAGGCGTTAAAAGAGCTTTTCATATTAAAATCAAAAGCCGCCTCGTAATTATTATAAAAAAATACGCGTTCCCAAGGGACCAAAACGTGATCAAATACAACGATAGAATCCATTTCTTCATATCTTGAGCTGAGCGGATAATCAAACGATGATTTTCCGAGTACGAAAGATTCCCTGCAGATGAATTTTACTCCCTTTGTATTGGAAGGGATTGAAAAAGCGAACGCTTCATCCGATTCAAAATACATTTTAGGCAGAGAAACCACGAGCACTTCATCCGTCAGGCCGCCTTGTGTGGCTAAAATCCGGGCGCCGTGTATGATGAGGCCTTTTTCATTTTTATCGACGACTTTTGCCGAGATAGGTGTCGGCGATACGTTTACACCCATTTGTGAACGATTCACCTGAGGGGTGATAAACGTGTGCGTAAAAGAAAGATCCTGTGCAGCAGCGCGTTCGTACAGCGCTTGAACATGTTCCGGAAAACAATGATCGCGGTCTTTCAAAAGCGCGGCGGAGGAGGCGAAGCTCATCAGCACGGTGTTCATATAATCCGGGCTTCGTCCCATCATTCCGTGCGTGTGTCTGGCCCAATGTTCGAACATGTTTCTTCTTCTTTTTACGTCTTCTTTCGTTTTCGGCTGCAGGTATGAAAGCCCGGCCCGTTCTTTTTTACCGGGAAGACTGTAAGTCATTTGATCTTTCATGTCCGGTTTCGTTTGCAAATCATAAAGAGAGCGCTTCGTTTCCAGAAGGCCCTTAAATGCGGGATTTTCAGAAATCTGTCCCTCGATCTTTTCACCATCGAGCCAAATCTCATTTCCAAGCTGATTTAATCGGTCAATGAACATTTTGCCATTAATGATACCCATCATGTCGCCCTTCTTTCTTTGCGGATCCACTACCTCATTTACCTCATTATATTGAAAACGAAATTGGGTGTTCCGGTTATTTCCAAAGGAGAAGAGCCTTTTTTGATAAGGGGGGTGAAGGGATTGCATCATAAAAAAACCCCTTAAGCAGAGGGGTTTTTAACTGATCATGTCTTTGTATCGTTGTTCGAGGACAAAGTCTATCATTCCGGTGATACGGGTGTTTTCAGATTTTTGTCTGAAACGGTCAGACACTTGGATTTTTCTTGAAAACGGAAATACAGCAATAATCCAAACAAGGCCGGCCAGGCCGAAAACCATCTGCAGAGCCATTTCAATCAAATCATTAAAATGAGTGCTGAAAAAAAAGATATATAACGTGATGAATGTGACTGTACATACGATTTTGACAGTATGTTGGAAGGTGAGGGGCGGTTCAGTGAGACACATTTTCATTTGATTCAGTGTGAGCGAATCTTGTTTCATTAAGTATGTAAGCAGTTCTTCGTCATTTTGACTTCGCGGAATCAAATCGGTTTTTATTTTTTGAACGGTTTCCTTGTATGTCTGCATATCAATCTTCATGCGAATCCTCCTTTAGAAATAACTCCAAGAATACTCATTGAGCATTCCTGGAGCAAGGAGCTGCCTGTTCAATTATAGAAATAGTGATAAAACCGTGCTGAACAAGGCTGCAGCTCCTCCTAATTCAGGTGCTAAAACGACTAAAGCACCGATCCCTACAATAACAATAATTCCTGCGCCTGCAATAGCCATGGTATTCACGACAGAATCCCAATCCGGGGAGTACACCTCTTCGGAATCCGGCAACCTGAAGCTCTTTTGTTTTATTTTAAATGTAATGGTAGTTGTTAGTCCAGTTGTAGCACTGTCACCGACCGGAATATCAGGTGTATAAATTTTAAATTGAATATTCAGCGATCCCGCAGCCGGATTGACATACACTTCTAAATAACCGTTGCGGACTGACAAGCTCAGACTGTTAAGCAGGTTTTGATAGGAATCAATTTGTGATGCTGTAAAAGAGACCTGTGAATCTCCCATCAGACCGGTAATATAAGCTCCCGGTTTGCCATTTGTAATGGTAACTGTGTTGGGAGAACCTTCGCTTGGAACTGTTGCCAAAAGTGAAGTAGATAAAAGAATATCCATTTCAGGTGATGCATAAATGGTCTCTGTTTTGTCGAATTCAAACATGGCATTCGCAAGATTCGATATATTTTCTAAAGCAGGAATGGTTGTTAAAATATCCGTCAGCGTGCGCAGTCTTGCATCATACACAGGATCAGAAGGCGGATGGACGCTGCTTGCACCCGAGTCTTTTCCGGAGTATCCGTCTTTGTCAATGGCGACTTTTCCCGCTCCGCTTCCGATCGTGCCTTCATAAAATTGATCAAAAGCCCAGTTTTTCGGCATCGGGTATCCGAGGTTGCCGCTGAATCCGGTCGACATGTTAGCCGTAAAGCTATATTTGGTCAGACCTGCTTCTGACGTCCGGATACAAATGTTTCTCGGTCCGTATACGCCGATTTCATATTTCGGCGCAGTTGAGAACGCCTGCATTTTCATAAAAGCTGACTTGATTTCTTGAAAGTAAGGGATGATTTTATCCGTGACTTCATAATCATACGCATCGAAATCGACCGCAAAGTAAATGGTCGTTCCTGACGGAAAACCTAATCTTCGGGCGGCTGATGCAGCGCTGTACGCATCTCTCGTTCCTTGGTCTTTTACAAAATAAGAAGATTCATAGCCGCCGTCCTGATAAATCGGAAACACGCTTAAGCCGGCATTGAAAATCGTGGAAAGTTCTTTTGACGTTAACGCTTTCGATGTCAGTCCGCTGCTTGTCCGCACATTCCCGGTCAGATATCTTCCCACGATCTTATAGCCATTCTCACGCAAAGTTTTGGCCGTATCTGCCGTCAAAATGGCAGCGGTGTCACAAGCTGAAGCAGCCCGCGTTGTGTCGCCTGAGCTTGATAATAAAGCTTTAATCGTCGGCATGTCCGCATAACCGGTCTGCGGCAGGCACATAAACTTTTGGAAAGCTTTCACTGCCGATACAACTCCGACGCCGTATTTTCCGTCGAATTCACCGGGATCAAACGCTTCCCCATTACAGTAAAGCGCGTATTGAACAATCAAAACAAAGCCTGTCCGTGAATCGCCGGGAGTCAAGGTAGGGCATAAGCTGGTCGTCCCGTTTCCGAAAAATCCATTGGCGACGCTTGTGCTCATGCCTTCTTCTTTTTGCAGAGCATAAATGAGAGCCTTGTTTGTATCGCGGGCGTATAAGCCGTCACAAGGCATCAAGCCGATGTAGTCATTGTAATCCCGGTTCAGGTTCTGCTGGATTTGGCGGATTCTTTTGTCGCCTCCCGCTACTAACCGAAAAGCGCTCATATCCAGCAAGGCTTTCATAATGAGAGCCGTGACGATGCCGTCTTGCTTAGTGAGCCCGGCCGCTTTTTGAAACTCTTTTACAGCGCTTTCGGTATTTTCATAGAAAACGCCTGAAAATCCGCCGGGGTTAAAACCTTTACACCACAGCGCCCCTTGCAGAATGTAATTCATGTTTGTCGGCTTTGAATCGGGAGCCTGCTTTTTCAACGGCTTAAACAATCTTTGTGTCGTCGGTCCGAAGTTATCGGCAGGTTCTGAAATACCAAGCTCAATTTGAAGCGCCCGTGTCAGACCGTAAATGGTATCCCAGCCCGTTTTTCCATTTTCCGGCACTTTGTTGTACCCGTGTCTGCCTTTGTACGTCTCATTCAGCCATTGTTGTGTTTCCAGGACCATTTCGTCCATTGTAATCCCTCCATTGCGTGTAGTGTGCGTTCATTCATAGGTGGCAAACGTATGACAGTTTGTCATGGGTGCAGGAGTTTATCCAAGGAGAGCCCCATCATACAGCCGCAGAACAAACGCCGAAAGAGAGGCATTGATAGGAAAAGACCTCGCTATGACAATTGATATAAAAACAACAAAATGAATAGCGGGTTAAAGTAACTTTATCACTTAATCAAAAATAACAAGAATCATAAGTAGTAGTCATATAGTCATTTTAAGGGCTGTTCACATCTCTTCCTGCGGTCAAAATGGTTAGTTGGACGGATTTATGATTGGCTATATTGTCATTAACATAAATAGGGTAAATAGTTACAGGAAGGAAGGATTTTCTCGATGAAAAGCAAAAAGATTTTTAAGTCGCTCATCATTATTTTCACTCTTTTAATCAGCGGAATTGGTTTTATGGGTTTTTCTTCTCCGCAAAAAGCAGAGGCTAAAGACTGGCTTCATACTTATAAAAGCGGGTATTTCACTAACTATGTGATCAATACATATCACCCTAAATTCACTAAAACGACAAAAAAGTACACCTTGAGAGCCGTGACTTTTAAATCCAACAGTAAAGGGAAGGGCACGTATAAAATATACGTCCAAAAGCAAGTCAACGGCAAAGGTGCCTGGAAAACAATCAAAACCGCCAATGCAAAGAAAAATGGAACGACTTATTTTGAAACACCTTCGTTAAAAAAAGGAGATTCATACAGATTTAAAATGGTCAATCAGGGTTCGAAAAAACGTGTCAATTATAGTGCAAGATGGATTGTATTCGCTTCATAATGCTGATTTTCCGGTCTATAAAGTTTTAGCTGCTGCAGCTGCGGCAGCTTTTTATTTTGTCCGGAGCTCAACCGCCAGGGAGCCTGCACCTGTCTATTCGGGCGTACGTTTGTATTCACCGCATCATTCTGGATTATGCGGAAAGGTACAACGCTTCAATGATAAGCCAATCCCGGGTTCTTTTGATTCGTTTGAAAATGTTCTGATATAAAAAAGGCGTGCCGCGGTGTAAAATGGCTATATTGATAAATATGGAGGTTGAGATGGATCAAGATTATATGACTGAGCTTGTCTCAGTCCAGCTGAAGAAAATCCGGTCGGAGAGAGGCTACACACAGGAGAAAATGGCGGATGTGATTGGCCTTTCTAAAAAGTCGCTGGTACAGATTGAGAAAGGGCGGGCGCTTGCGGAATGGCCGCACGTTGTGGCGGTTTGCGCGCTTTTCAGATCAAGTGAAACACTGCAATCCGTATTAGGAGATGATCCGCTGGAGGTCATTGAAACGGTTGCTCACCGCACAATTGACAGGCCGAAGGGGAAGACGATGGGCGGCAAGGTGTGGTGGAAAGCCATCGAGAAAAAAGGCGAGTTCCGCTTGCAGCAGCATTTGATTTCCCACCATTACCGCATCCTTGATTCTTATGATGATCTGTGGTTCAGCAGTTTTGAAAAGGCAGAGGCTTTGGAGCGGCTTGATGAGCTGTTTTTGGAGGCGGAAGAAGCGAAGCGCTGACGCACCTCCGGTTGATGTATTTTCTGATAAGTGGGAAAATATATATAAATTCCAGCCAAAGGAGAGATTCGAATGAAGCCTGAAGATATCGTCCGAAGCGGCCCGAATCAGTACATATGCAAGGAAGGAATCGCAAAAGAACTTCCGGGGCTGCTTGAGACATTCAGAAAACCCGTTATTGTGACCGGAATCAAATCCTATCAGGCGTTCTCCGATTACAGCGGCGGTTCTTCCTGGGATGTGATTCAGCATAAAGGATACTGTTCACCTGAGGCGGTGCGTAAGGTCTGTGAGCAGGCGGAAGACACGGATGTGATCATCGGTATCGGAGGCGGCACGATTTTGGATTTGGCAAAAGCGGCGGCAGACCGGCTTGATATTGAAGCTGTGATGGTTCCTTCCATTGCGGGGACGTGTGCGGCAAGTACGCCGTTGAGTGTCATATATGATGAGAGCGGCAATTTTATCAGAGTTGATTATCATAAGCGTTCAAGCTATTTGACGCTTGTTGATCCGCTGTTTTTGCTTTCCTCTCCCATTGAATATATGAAAAGCGGGATCGGTGATACGCTGGCGAAATGGTATGAGGCTGAGGCGGTCATCAGAAATACGGAGGAGGCGGCGCCGCTGATGGCGCAGGCGGGGCTGAGACAGGCGGAATATATCCGTAATCTGTTATTGCGTTACAGTGAAGCGGCCGTCGGAAGCATGGAGAAAGGCGAGCTGTCCGTGCCGTTCATCCATACAGCGGAAACGATCATTATGCTTGCGGGAACGGTCGGCGGGTATGGCGGCCGTTTGTGCAGGATGGCAGGGGCGCATGCGGTCCACAACGGACTCAGTTTTCTTCAGGAGACACATCAGGTGCTGCATGGCCAGAAGGTTGCTTACGGCATATTGGTGCAGCTCGCGCTTGAGAATCGGAGACCTGAGATTGAAGAGCTGCTTCCGTTTTACCTCCGGCTCGGTTTCCCCGTCAGCCTCTGTGATCTCGGCATCCTTGACAACCATGAGGAAGCCAAGCGCCGCATTGCTTCTCACGCCTGCCGGGCGGAAGAATCGTTATGTTTAATGGGGCAATATTGCGAGAAGGACGTGTCAGCGGCGATTGAATCGCTCGAATCAGCGCAAAAGACAGGATAGAGCTTGTCATCTATCTTGTCTTTATTTTTTGAATATTTCCGTTATAATGAGTGGGGTATAGAAAGGGAGGGGCCAAAGGACATGTATCAGGCGAAGAAGATGTTGTTATTAGGATCAGGCGAGCTGGGGAAAGAAGTCGTCATTGAAGCGCAACGGCTCGGGGTTGTCACTGTAGCCGTTGACAGCTATGAGCATGCTCCCGCCATGCAGGCCGCGCACAAAAGCTATGTGATTGATATGCTTGATAAAGCGCAGGTCAGAGAAGTCATTGAGAAAGAAAAACCGGACTTGATCGTGCCGGAAGTGGAAGCCATTGCGACGGATGAGCTGCTGAAGCTTGAGGAAGAAGGTTTTCACGTCATTCCGAATGCGCGTGCGGCAAAGCTGACGATGGACCGTGAAGGCATCAGACGGCTTGCGGCAGAGACGCTTCATCTTCCGACTGCCGGCTATGAATTCGCGAATACATATGAAGAATTTAAAGAAGCGGCGGAAACAATCGGCTTTCCGTGCGTGGTAAAACCGCTGATGAGCTCTTCCGGAAAAGGGCAAAGCGTGTGCCGCTCGGCTTCCGGGCTGAAAAGCTGCTGGGACATGGCGATGGAAGGCGGCCGAGTGAAAAACGGCCGGGTCATCGTTGAGGAATTCATTCCGTTTGAATCAGAAATCACTCTTCTGACAGTGCGTGCGGCGAACGGTACGTCCTTTTGCGCGCCGATCGGACATGAACAAAAAGACGGTGACTATATTGAATCATGGCAGCCTCATCATATGACGGAACAGCAGATCAAAGAGGCGAAACACATTGCGAAAAGCATAACGGACGAGCTCGGCGGATACGGTTTGTTCGGGGTGGAGCTTTTCCTTACTGAAGATAAAGTATATTTCAGCGAGGTGTCTCCCCGTCCGCATGATACGGGGCTCGTTACGCTTGTAACGCAGAATTTGTCGGAGTTTGCGCTGCATGTCCGCGCGGTATTGGGATTCCCGATTCCGGAAATCACTCAGCTGTCGCCGGGGGCAAGCCGTCCGCTGAAGGCGCCAAAAGAGCTTGCTGATTATGCGGTTGAAGGTTTGGAGAAAGCTTTGGCAGTAAAAAGCACTCAGGTCCGCGTATTCGGTAAACCCGTCACGAAAGTTGGACGCCGTATGGCGGTTGCGCTTTCTGCAGCTGAGACCGTTGAAGAGGCCAGAGAAAGAGCGGCCGAAGCACTCAGTCATTTATCAATTACATAAAATGATCTTAAAAGGCGTTTTTACCGTAATGGTAAGGCGCCTTTTTTGTTTGGCAGACTATATACTGGAAAACGGGGTTGTGAGATAATGTATGAGGCCGTTTTGTGCCGGCTTTTGAATTCATGAAACTTTTTATGTCCGCAATCGTTATATGTAATGTTCTCATTTCACGGAGAAGGAAATAACAATACATCATACGGCTTTTCATTCATCAAGAACGGACAATCCGGATCGCGGCATGGAATATTGAAGCAGGGTAATCCGGAATAGAGGCATGCATGATTGCTTACCTTAATATGAACGGCGAAAAAACAAAAATCACCAGATTAGATTGTTCAAATAACACCAAATGCTGTATAATAAAAGAATTTGAATGATAGCATTGAAAGAATTTCATTTTATGTTTCCGTAAAATGGAGCCTTTATGCATACGCAGTCCGATTTGATATGGTTTTAATTGGGGGTTTGTGTAAACTGTGAATTATATACCTAGTATGATTACAATTGGAAATTTTATTTGCGGGCTCTTATCGATTCATTCCCTTTTGTATCATAATATACACTCTGCGGTGATCTTTATTTTCACCGGGATGTTTCTTGATTTCTTTGACGGTTTGGCCGCCCGTAAGCTGAACGCGGTATCGGAGATGGGAAGGGAGCTTGACTCTTTTGCTGATCTCGTGACGTTCGGCGTGGCGCCGTCTATGCTCGCTTACAGTGTTTCATTATATACGATTCCGTTCATCGGAATTTTAATCGCGCTTTCCTACAGCATCTGCGGGATGATCCGTCTTTCCA
Source organism: Bacillus sp. 275 (assembly GCF_001999205.1). Lineage (NCBI taxonomy): Bacteria > Bacillati > Bacillota > Bacilli > Caryophanales > Bacillaceae > Bacillus > Bacillus sp. 275. Next base: position 1,760,612 of record NZ_CP019626.1, on the reverse strand, counting down.
GATTTAATATTGAACAAAGCAAGCTGCCGACGTTTATCGGGATGCCGATTCCGTTTGCGGGTATGTGTCTTGTCATTTTGAGCTTTATCAATAACGCTTTTCTTCTGGGGGCGGGAACGATCGCGCTCGGTTATTTAATGGTCAGCAACATTAAATTTCCGCACTTTAAAAAACAGGCGCCTGAAAACCTGGAGAGCAGAAGATGGAATTAGTTCAGCAATTAATATCCGATTACGGATATATCGCGATTTTTCTTATGCTGACACTCGGTATTATCGGATTGCCTATTCCGGATGAAGTCATGATGACGCTTGTGGGCTACTTCGCTCATATAAACGTGCTGAATTACGGGCTCTCCATTCTGATCAGCTTTATCGGAGCGCTCCTTGGGATGATTATCAGCTACTTCATCGGCAGAAAAGCCGGCCGGCCGTTTATTAATAAGTTCGGGAAATGGGTCGGCCTGAAGGAAAAGAGGATGGAGAAAGTAGACAAGTGGATGAAGAAGTACGGGCCGTACACCATTATTTTAGGTTACTTCATCCCCGGCATCAGACACGTGACCTGCTACTTTTCCGGAATCGGCAGAATGGAATTCAAAACCTACTTATGCTTCGCCGCCATCGGAGCGTTTTTATGGTGTTTTATTTTTATTACTATAGGAAAATTCATAGGAGTAATCAATGTTTAATACTGCCGCTAAAGTTCTTTACCGTTCATTGATAGAACTGACTAATAATCGATTGACGTCTTATCTCATTAAAAACTTCTGTGAATCGAAACTGAGCAAGCCGATGATTCCGCTGTTTTCCAAACACTATCGCATCAACTGGAATGAAACGGAACGCACGGCTTCTGACTTTGATTCACTGGCGTCATTTTTCATTCGTGATATTAATTTGAATCTCCGCCCCGTGGCAAAAGAGAAGAACGCCATCGTCAGCCCGGTGGACGGCGTCGTTCAGACGGTGGGCATGATTAATCCTAATCAAACTTTCATGGTAAAAGGGAAGGATTATTCGTTCGCCGAACTGACGGGGTTTAAAAGCGCCGATCACAAGTATAACGGCGGGTGTTTTGCCGTGCTTTACCTGAGCCCGAGACATTACCACCGCTTCCATTCTCCCGTCAGCTGCACGTATCAGAAGCTGGCCGAGCTGGGGAAACGCTCCTATCCCGTTAATACGATGGGGTTAAAGTACGGGAAAGATGTGCTCTCAAAAAATTACCGTTATGTGTACGAGCTGACCCGTGCTGACCAGCAGATGCTCATGATTCCGGTAGGTGCAATGAATATTAACTCGATCGTTCAGACAAACACCGGAAACAGGCTTGAGACGGGGGAAGAGCTGGGCTATTTTTCATTTGGATCGACCGTTATTTTAGTATTCGAGAAAGATATGTTTACCCCTTCGGATAACCTGACTGAAGGCCGTGAATTACAGGTCGGCCAGATCATCGGTTATGCGGAGTCACAGGAGGAGGCGTCCGCTTTATAAAAGCTGCTCCTCTTTTTTATATGGTGTAAGGAAGTGAACATTATGGAAGAAAAGGATTTGGCAAAGCTGATAGAACAGTACCAGCATACAGGGGATCAGCAAATGCTTGAAGCCGTGCGGGACGCATGCCGGCCTGTCGTTGAGGCGCTCATCTCAGAACTGGCTGAAGACAGCGCCGATCTTCTGCGGGCAAAAGGCCGTGACCGTTTTCCGTTTATTATCGGCAAGTATCAGATCGCGGCCGGCCTTTCGCTTGAGACCTTTTTGCGCAATACGTATCGGTTTTATTTTCAGCAGGTTTTAAAAGGCGAAGCGTGACTGGAAGAAAGGGTACGGACGGAAATGTTCATCTTTCGCCCGTTTTCCTGTATGATATAGTAGAGTGTGCGATCATTAATATAATTGAACAGGGTGTATAAATCATGGAAAAACAATATAGAGTTTTACTTTATTATAAATATGTAAAGATTGATGAGCCTGAGGAGTTCACGGCTGAGCATTTGAAGTTTTGTAAGGAGCTCGGTCTGTTAGGCCGTATTTTGATTTCTGAGGAAGGCATTAACGGTACGGTGTCCGGAACGGTTGAACAGACGGAACAATACATGAATGCGCTGAAAGCTGATCCGCGCTTTGCCGACATGCCGATCAAAATTGACGAGGCTGACGGACATGCATTCCGCAAAATGTTTGTGCGCCATAAAAAAGAATTGGTGACGCTTCGTCTCGAAGATGATGTTGATCCGAATGTCACGACGGGCAAGCATTTGAAACCGAAAGACTTTTATGAGCAAATGCAGGATCCTGACACGATCGTGATCGACGCCAGAAACGACTATGAGTATGATCTCGGTCATTTCCGCGGAGCGGTCAGACCTGATATTGAGGCGTTCCGTGAGCTGCCGGACTGGATTGAAGAGCATAAAGACATGCTTGAAGGCAAAAAAATCCTCACGTACTGCACAGGCGGCGTACGCTGTGAAAAATTTTCCGGCTGGCTGCTGAAGAAGGGCTTTGAAGACGTGTCCCAGCTTGACGGCGGTATCGTCACTTACGGTAAAGATCCTGAAGTGAAAGGGCAGCTGTGGGACGGACAGTGCTACGTGTTTGACGAAAGAATCAGCGTACCGGTCAACCGCGTAGAGCACGTTATCATCGGAAAAGATTATTTCACGGGCGAGCCGTGCGAGCGTTATGTGAACTGCGCAAATCCGGCATGTAATAAAAAAATGATCTGCACACCTGAGAATGAATACAAATACATGCGCAGCTGCAGTCACGAATGCCGTACGAACGAACGCAACATGTATGTGAAAGAGCACGAAATGACCCAGGAAGAAATCAATGAACGCCTTGCTTTGATTGAGAAAGAGGATCATGCGGCGATTGATTAATAGAAAAGACCACCAATAAGGTGGTCTTTTTTGTGTTTACATACTTTCTGTCCGGGCGGTCTGGTCTGCCGTGACGGGTCCTTTATATTTGAATGCTTTTTCCCACTTGGACACGACGATGCAGGCGACCGCATGGCCGGGCACGTTGACGCCGGTTCTCGCCATGTCCATGACGCGGTCGACACCGGCAATGATGGCGACGCCTTCCGCGGGGAGACCGACGGCATTCGCTGTCGCCAGAAGCACGACGAGTGAGCCTGACGGGACGGCGGCAATGCCTTTGCTTGTCATGACGAGCACAAGCATCATCAGAAGCTGCTGAGAAAGCGGCATCTCCACATGAAACGCCTGCGCCAGAAAAATACAGGACACCGATAAATAGAGGCTTGAGCCGTCACAGTTCAGCGATAAACCTGACGGAACCACAAAGGAGACGACCCGCTTCGGACAGCCGTATTTCTCCATCCGATCCATCAGCTGAGGCAGAATGGTTTCTGTGCTTGTCGTGGAGAAAGCGATCAAAAACAGATCCCAAATCATTTTCAGCACTTCAAAGTATTTGATTTTAAAGATAAGCCCCACGATCGGAAACAGAACGAAGAGTATCAGGAACAGCCCGAGGAACACAGTGCCGATCAGCTTCAGCATCGGAAGCAAAAGCGCGATTCCGAATTGCCCGACAGAGGCGGCCATCAGGGCGAGAACGCCGATCGGAGCGGTGACCATTACCATTTGCGTCAGCTTGAACATAATATTTGCCGTGGATTCGAAGAAACTCATGACAGGTGCGGAGGCTTTGCCGATGCCGGCTGCGGCAACACCGAATAAAATCGCGAAAAAAATGACGGCGAGAAGATCGTTTTTCGCCATGACGTCAATGATGTTAACGGGGATAATATCAAGAAGCATTTGTTTCAGGTCGACTACTTTTTCCGTATAGCCAGAAAGCTCGTGAATATCTTTTTTAGCAAGATGAGAGAGGTTAAGTCCGACTCCCGGCTTCAGCACGTTCGCCAACAACAGACCGAGCGCCAGAACAAGCGTCGTAATCACTTCAAACCAAATAATCGTTTTGATGCCGAGACTGCCCATCTTTTTCATACTGCCGCTGCCGGCGGCTCCGATAACAATGGTCGAAAACACGATCGGCACGACAATCATTTTAATCAGGCGGATAAATCCGTCTCCGACGGGCCGCAGCGCCATCCCGAAATCCGGGAAGAAATGGCCGATCAATGCTCCGATGGCTAAAGCGATCAAAATCTGGAATGCGATAAATTTTTTCAAGCGAATCCCCCTTTTACTTGCGCATTTCATACGTAATTCGTGAAGCAGGCGGCAACCACCTTCCTATCCGCCATAAATTTGTCACATGATTGACTGTGCGAAAGAAAGGATTGCTTTACATTATGTAAGCGCAATCATTTAATATGACAGAAAGTCCTCATTGAAAAAAATCAAGCAGAATAAAATAAAGTTAGATTTTCGCTTGAAAATATCAAAAATTTTGATAATTATCCTCTTATAAGTGGTATATTTGATATGATACGGTCAACTGCATCCTCATATATCTGTGCATACACGATTCAGGCAGAGAAAACAGGCAGCTTATAAAAGACTGAAAATTTTAACAATTACAAGAAAGGTGTGCTTTTGTTGAATCAACTGATTGAAAGACGTAAGGTCACAGCAAGAAAAGAAAAACCGGACTCCGCTTCATTGGGGTTTGGCAAGTACTTCACAGATTACATGTTTGTCATGGATTACGAAGAGGAGAGAGGGTGGCATGATCCGAGAATCACCCCTTATGAACCGGTCCATCTGGATCCTTCCGCATCGGTTTTCCATTACGGGCAGGCCGTATTTGAAGGGCTGAAGGCTTACAGGTCAGAAGACGGACGGGTGTTGATGTTCCGTCCTGACCAAAATATAAAACGGCTGAATAAATCGTTACGGCGGATGAGCATGCCGCCTCTTGACGAGAAGCTGGCGCTGGAGGCATTGATACAATTGGTGGAGCTGGAGCAGGAATGGATACCGATAGAAAAAGGAACCTCTTTATATATCCGTCCGTTTGTAATTGCGACTGAGCCTTCTTTAGGCGTCCGGCCGTCAAAGCGTTACAAGTTCATGGTTGTTCTGACGCCTGTCGGTTCGTATTACGGCGATCAGCTGAAACCGATCCGGATTTATGTGGAGGATGAGTATGTGCGTGCCGTCACCGGCGGAGTGGGCGACGTCAAAACGTCCGGAAATTATGCGGCCAGCTTACAGGCTCAGCGGAAAGCCGAAGAACTGGGGTATGATCAGGTGCTTTGGCTCGACGGGGTGGAAAAGAAATATGCCGAAGAGGTAGGGAGTATGAATATCTTTTTCATCATAAACGGAGAGGCCGTAACGCCGGCGTTAAACGGAAGCATTCTCGGGGGCATCACACGCGCATCTGTGATAGAGCTGTTAAAAAGCTGGGGCATCCGCGTCAGGGAAGAACAGGTCGCCATTGATGACATCTATGAGGCTGCGATGAGAGGCGAGGTGTCAGAGGTATTCGGTACGGGAACCGCGGCCGTCATCTCGCCGGTCGGCGCGCTGCACATTCACGGAGAAACGATTGAACTGAATAACGGTTTGATCGGTGAAGTGTCAGAAAGGCTCTATGAAACGATTGCCGGCATCCAAGTCGGGAAGGTGCGGGATTCGTTCAGGTGGGTGGTTGAAGTATAAATGAAAAAAGAACCCTTGCGCTGCAGGGTTCTTTTTTTGGTTATTGGGATTTTACGGCTTGCACGCGGGCTCTGCTTTTCCGGTTTTTCAAGTAATAAGCGGTGTAGCAAACGGCCATAAATGCAATTCCGCAATAAAGGGCGATGGCCTGGTTCGGATCAAAAGCGATGCCGATACAGGAGGCGAGGCACAGGAGAAAGGCCGCTATCGGTACGGCCGGATATCCCGGCGTCCTGAATTTCAAGTCTGAAAGCTGGTGCCCTTCTGTAAGAAACCGTCTTCGGAACAAAAATTGCGATGCGGCGATGCTCATCCACACAGCCACTACCGCAAACCCTGAGACGGAGACGAGAACAAGATAGACTGTATCCGCTGCAAATACGCTTGACAACAACGACAGAATGCCGCCGATCATACTGAAGATCAGAGCGTTAAAAGGAATGCCTTTAGAGGTCAGCCTGGCAAAGGCGGGATGAAGCTCCCCTTCTTTAGACAGGGACCACAGCATACGTGATGACGCGTACAGCCCTGAATTGGCCGCAGACAGTAGCGCCGTTAAAATGACGAAATTCATCAGATCGGCCGCATAAGGCACGCCGACTCTGTCAAATACCGTGACGAACGGGCTTTCAATCACACCGGCTTCCTTGATGGAGATCATCCCTGACAGCACAAAAATCGTTCCGATAAAGAAAAGCGCCAGCCGCCAGACTGTGGTCTTAATGGCGCGCGGAACGGTTTTTTCCGGATCGGCGCTTTCCCCTGCGGCGATTCCGATCAACTCCGTCCCTGAAAAAGCAAAGTTTACTGAAAGCATCGTCATCAGTATCGGGAAAAAGCCATTTGGAAAAAGGCTGCCGCCATCCGTAAAGTTCGACAGCATAGGTGCGGCCTCACCGCTTTTCATCGGGACGATGCCGAACATCGCTGCTCCGCCCAATAAAATAAACAGTAAGATGGCTAAGACTTTAATGCTTGAGAACCAAAACTCCGATTCAGCAAAAAATTTCACGGAGAAGGCGTTTAATAAAAAGATGAAAAGAGCGAATACCGCACTCCACATCCAAACCGAAGTATGCGGGAACCAGCGCTGCATGAAAAGCCCGGCCGCCGTGAATTCAGAGCCCAGCGCCACCGCCCACGTCAGCCAGTACAGCCATGCGACCGTAAAGCCCGTCGCGGGCCCGATATAGGTCTTCGCATAGGTGTGGAATGCGCCCGTCACCGGCATGGCCACTGACAGTTCACCAAGGCAAAGCATGACAAGATAGACGATGCCCGCGCCCAAAAGGTAAGCGAAAATGGTGCCCGCCGGACCCGCCTGATGAATGGTATACCCAGAGCTTAAAAACAGCCCCGTTCCGATCACACCTCCGAGTGATAGCATAAAGAGGTGTCTGCTTTTCATACTTCTCTGAAAATTCGTCTCGTTCTTGTTGTTCATTGTTTTCCAACTTTCTGCGAGGGCCGTTCTAATAAAAAATCTCATGCCGGCGAACGGCACGAGATTCCGGCGAACCGGCTTTTTGAATAGAATATACAAACTATTCCGATTAGTCAAGTTGTTTTTAAGGTTTTGGCCCAATCGGCAATGGCCTGAATGTCCGCGGGTTTCGTCCGGCAGCACCCTCCGATCAGGCTCACGCCGTTTTCGTACCAGCTTTGCGCGCTTTTTCCGAAATGGTTTTCGCACGCTGCGCCTTTCCAGGTTTTTGTCACTGGGTCATATTGTTCGCCGGAGTTCGGATAGGCGATAATCGGTTTGGATGCTGACCGTTTGATTTCTTCTATCAGCGGCGGAATATGTTCAATCGTTGTGCAGTTGATGCCGATCGCTGCGATTTGGCTGCAGGAGTCAAGCAGGGCCGCGCATTCGGAAATTGGCGTGCCTTCGCTGATATGCCGTCCGTCTTTGGCGCTGAAGCTGATCCATGCATAAGTGCCGGGGAATTCCTCCAGCAGCCTTGTGATCGCTTTTGCTTCTGACAGGCACGGAATGGTCTCACAGGCCAAAAGATCGGCGCCGGATTCTATAAGGGCTTTCATCCGGGGGCGGTGAAAGCTGATCAGCTCATCCTCCGTCAGTCCGTAATGCCCGCGATATTCTGAGCCGTCAGCGAGGCTCGCGCCGTAAGGCCCGATAGAAGCGGCGACCAAAGGTTTGGGCCGGTGTAAACGGTTTTCTTCATGCGCCCAAAATTCATCGCGTGCTTGTGCGGCAAGTTCAACAGATGTCTGAATGAGACGTATCGCATCGGTTTCCGGGATGCCGCGCGCTGCAAATCCTTCAATTGTCGATTGATAACTGGCGGTGATCGCGCAATCAGCGCCTGCGGCAAAATATTCTGCATGCACCTGTTTGATCAGTTCCGGTCTCTCCAAAAGAATTTTGGCCGACCACAGATCATCATGTAAATCACAGCCCATCCGCTCAAGCTCGGTTGCCATCGCGCCGTCTATGATCATAACCGGGTATTCATTTAATATTTGTGTAATGGGATTCATAGGCCTTCCTTTCTGACTTTACTGAAAATATATAAAAAGGGTAATGGACGCTATTCTCTTTGTCAATGAACCGGCAGAAAAAAGGTGTTCAGGACGCTGCCCGAACACCTTTTGTTTAGGAAATGTGTTTGCCTTTCGCACTTTTCGCGATGTCTGAATACTCCCAGCAGTCGATCCCGTCATCATCAGGGAGCACATCTCTGTAAAAGACGGGGTCTTTTCCGGCTTTCTTTTGCCGGACATAATCGCTCAAAGCGGCAAACGCTTTTTTCGACAGAAGGAAAATCGCGATTAAGTTCACAACCACCATTAAGCCCATGAATAAGTCAGCCATATCCCACACAAGCTGGACTTTGGAAATACAGCCGAACAGTACCATTCCGAGCACGCAGATGCGGTAAATGAACAGCCATTTTTTGTTCTGGCTTAAAAATCCGATATTGGTTTCTCCGTAATAATAGTTGCCCATCAGAGCACTGAAGCCGAACAAAAGCATTAAGACGGCAAGGAAACCTGACGCCCATGCGCCGACATGATCGCTCAAGGCGGCCTGAGAAAGCGCGATGCCGCTCAGTCCCGGCTGGTGATACGCGTCTGAAAATAAAATGATAAGCGCCGTGCTTGTACAAATGACGAGCGTATCCGTCAGGACGCCGAATGCCTGAATGAGCCCCTGTTTCACCGGGTGGCTCGTTGTAGCTGTCGCCGCCGCGTTCGGAGCGCTTCCCATACCCGCTTCATTTGAGAAAATCCCGCGCCTTACACCTTGCATCAAGGCCGCACCTAAAGCGCCGCCCGCTGCCTGATCAATGCCGAACGCATTTTTTACGATTAGCGACAGAACGCCGGGCAATTGGGTGATGTTCGTCAGAATGACAAAGAAAGCGACACCGATATATAAAACGGCCAAGACGACTACGATGTATTCCGCCATTTTCGCAATTCGTTTGACGCCGCCGAAGATTACGCCGCCGAAAACCACGATTAAAATAATGCCCAATGTAAGCCGGCTGGTGCCGAATGCGTTTTGAAAGGCGACGCTGATCGTATTGGATTGAACGGAATTAAAAACTACCCCGAATGACAGTGTGATTAATACGGCGAACAGCGCGCCCATCCAGCGTTTCTTCAGGCCCTTTTCCATGTAATAGGCCGGGCCTCCGCGGAATCCGTTTTGATCTTTTACTTTATAAATTTGGGCCAGCGTGCTTTCAACAAAGCTTGAAGCCGAACCGATGACTGCGATAATCCACATCCAGAAAATAGCGCCCGGACCGCCGAGTGCGATCGCAATGGCGATTCCGGTAATATTCCCGGTTCCGACACGCGCCGCCATACTGATGCAAAATGCCTGAAACGGGGAAATGGTGTTTTTTGTCCGGGCGGCCGCGCCTTCCTTCAAAACCCGGATCATTTCCTTCAGCATGCGGACTTGCAGACCCTTTGATCTGAACGTAAAAAACAGTCCCAGAGAAAGAAGCAGTACGATTAACAGTTTTGACCATAAAAAATCATTTGCCGAGCCGATTACATTTTCAAGGAATTCCTGCATCCAATCACCTCTTGGTTCGTTTGATTAAAAAATACTGAGCTCCCACTCCTGTGCGATATGTTTCAGCAGCATGCCGCCGGTCAGGCTGTTGCCGTATTCATCAATGGCCGGACCGTAAATGCCGATGCCGCAGCCGTTATGAAAAGGCTGTTCTCTTCTGGCGCTTGGGGGAACCAATGCCATAATGCCGCCGGATACCCCGCTTTTGGCCGGGACGCCGACGAAAGCCGCATATTTGCCTGACGCATTGTACATTCCGCACGTCAGCATCAGGGCTTTGGCGAGTTTCGCGACATCTTTCGGAATGACCTGTTCCCGTCGGATCGGATGGTAGCCGTCATGCGCAAGTATCAATCCGATTAAAGCGATGTCCTCGGTTGTACCCTCCATGGCGCACTGCTTTAAATACACTTCAAGCGTTTCTTCCACATCCGCCTCTAGAAAGTTCGTTTCTTTTAAATAGTAGGCGAGCGCTCTGTTCCGATGCGCGGTCTGCCATTCAGAACGGAAGACCTCCTCGTGAATGTGAGGCCGTTTTCCTATTAATTTTTCAAAAACGGAAAAGAGATATTCTAATTTATCATGCGCCGTTTCACCCGGAAGCAGCGAGGCGACGGTAATGGCGCCGGCATTGATCATCGGGTTGAAGGGCTTCCCGGGTTTATGGATTTCAAGCCGGATGATAGAATTAAACGCATCACCCGTCGGTTCCACGTCCACACGATCCAGCACGTAAGAAATGCCTCTGTTCATGCAGGCGGCAATAAAGCTGATGACTTTTGAGATGCTCTGCAATGTGAACGGGACATTCCATTCACCGGCATGAATCATTGAGCCATCCGGCTCTAATATGCAAATGCCCAGCTGAGAGTCGTTGATTTCTCCGAGGGCGGGTATATAATTTGCGCTTTTTCCATTGACGGAAAACGGTCGGTAATGCTCGACCCAATCTTGTAAAAGTGAAGCCAGTTCCTCTTTTTCAAGGCGCTCTCTGACCATATCTTTCATAACATTCCTCCTCTATTGCAAGCCTGTCCGAAGCGGAAACCGGTCTTGGAAAACGTTTTCAAAAATAGCGTGTTCCATGTTAATGTATAATGACATCTACAGAATCATACAAAATACGACAAAATCATTCTTAAAATAAGCCGATAGATTTATAAATCAGCCGGAGCGTCCCGCCATTCGGGTCTAAAGAAATTTGCGGACTGTATCGGTCTTGTTCAAAATAGACAGAAGAAGGAAGTGATTATGATCAGGCTCGACTATTTACTGAAAAAAGACGGCTATCTTTTTGCCCTTATGCTGATCACCGTGCCGCTGGCGGGGGAACTGAAATTTTACCCCCTGAATGAGGTATATCGGATCAGCTTCGGCGCCCCGGCTTTTTTCTTTTTTCTGCTGCTGCTTCGGCATGTGCCGGCAGTATTGTCAGGGCTGTTGACAGGTGCAGCCGTTGTGGCATTCCGGATCGGCCTGGCGTGCTGGGGAGGAGAGCATGCCGGCTTTACGGAGGCTTTTTTCAGCCAATATCCCAGTTTCTTTTTTTACTTTACATATGCCTGCTTGTTTTATGTGCTGAAGGTCAGGCTTTTTTGGGATCGGCCGCTTATGATCGGTTTTCTCGGTTTTCTCATTGAAATTGCGTCCGATGCCGTTGAAATGACGGTTCAGTTTTCCGGCGGCCGGCAGATTATGATGCCGGACAAGCTGGCGGATATTGCGGTTATCGCTGTTTCTCACACATTTATTGTGCTGAGTTTTTTCAACGTGATGAAGCTGCACGAATCTCAGGTCAGGGAAAAACAAACGAGAAAGCAGCATGAGCACATGCTGATGATTGTGTCCAACTTATATGAAGAAACGATTCATTTGAAAAAAACGCTGAAAACGACGGAGCATGTGACGAAAGAATCCTATCAGCTATATCGGGAAATGAGCGGGAACGACCGGGAGCTCGGGAGCCGAATGCTGCGCCTTGCGGGAGAAATTCATGAAGTGAAAAAAGACAATCAGCGAATATTCGCCGGCCTGTCGAAGCTGATTTCCAATGAGAGATTCCGGGATTACATGAATGCCGCCGCTCTGGTCGGCATCGTCATCCGAATCAATGAAAAATACGCCGAATCTTTAGGCAAGGACATTCAATTCCGGAGCGTGATTGAAGGAGAGCATCCCGATTATCACGTCTTTACCGTCCTGTCGATCTTAAATAACCTGACCGCCAATGCCGTTGAAGCCATGGGTGACAGGGGTGAGATCCGCCTCGCGCTGCGCAGGGCGGAAGGAGAAAAGGCTGAATTTCAGGCGGAAGATGACGGTCCCGGCATTCCGGAAAAAATCGGAGAGGTCGTTTATGATCCCGGGTTTACATCCAAATACGATGAATTCGGCACACCTTCAACGGGCATCGGGCTTACTTACGTGAAGGAAATCGTAACTGAACTTGACGGAGACATTTCCTTTCATAACAAGCCAAAAGGCGTCATATTTACGATAAAACTGCCGGTGAAGCATTTGATTGCAGAAAGGATGAACTCATAATATGCGTTTTTTTATAGCTGATGATGACCGGGCGATCCGTTCCATTTTAAAACAGATGATTGAGGACGAGGATTTAGGCGAAGTCGTCGGTGAGGCAGAGGACGGAAGCCAGATTGAAGGGCATTATCTCCATTTTAAACAAGTCGATATTTTATTAATTGATCTGCTGATGCCGGGTCGGGACGGGATTGAGACGATCCGGCATCTTCAGGGATCGTACAACGGAAAAGCGGTGATGATATCGCAGGTGGAGGCAAAGGAAATGGTGGGAGAAGCTTATTCTCTCGGCATCGAATACTTTATCCACAAACCGATCAACAAAATCGAGATCGTCACCGTTTTGCGAAAAGTAAAAGAGCGGATTGAACTGGAAACCTCGATCGGCGACATCCAACACTCGTTAAGCCGTCTTATTCAGCGGAATGAGCCGAAAAAAAGCGGGCCGGGGGGGATGCACGAGAAATCAATCAAAGAAACAGGAAAATTTCTTTTATCGGAATTAGGCATCGTGGGAGAAAGCGGGGCGCATGACCTCATGGCCGTCCTTCACTATTTATTTGAGGATGAACAGGCGGAAAGAAACATCCCGTCTTTAAAGCAGATGTTTACAAACGTCGCCATCCGGAAGCTGGGGCCTGCGGCGGCACAAGCCGAGGTTAACAGGGAAATCAAAGCCTCGGAACAGCGGATCAGAAGGGCCGTCATTCATTCGTTAAACCATTTCGCTTCATTGGGCACAACTGATTTTTCAAACCCCAAATTTGAATATTACGCCTCGAAATTCTTTGATTTCCCCGCTGTCAGCAAGAGAATGAAAGAAATGCAGGCTAAGGAAACCGTGCCGCTTTCTCCGGTTAAAGTGAATATGAAAAAATTCATTCACGTCTTCTTTTTGGAGGCGAAAGATTTACGCGAAGGATCAAAATTTGTCAGCGGAGGCAGCCGGTAAGCTGGCTTTGGAAAAGATGGCAAACGTGGATAAATGACAGCTCGTACTGGCCTGATTTTTCCGTGCTGATCCATGGCGACTTGCATCCTCCGCATATTTTGATCGGCGAAAATCAGCGTGTGACGGGTCTCCTCGATTGGACGGAGGCAAAGGTTGCTGATCCGGCCAAGGATTTTGTCCTTTATCAAGTGATATTAGGAGAAAAAGAAACAAAACGGCGAAGTTCGCGCTTCAGACGGGGCAAGAGGAGCATATGCAAATGGCGCGGGACATGCTCGGCCTGTCCGATCCGAAAGGTTATTGACTTCCGCCGGATGACAGCGTATGATACATTTTAAAATAAAAGAACGGATTAACAATGCTGAGGAAGAGTAAGTACGCATCAGCGCGCGGGGTTCAGAGAGTCGGTGGCCGCTGTGAACCGATCCCCGTCCGGTGCCGAATGGGCTTCTGAATTGCTGCGCTGAAATGACAGTAGGCGGTGCCGGGATTCTTTCCCCGTTATCAAGAAAGGAGTATTGAAACCGTGTGTTTCTGTACTTTTTGAGAGAATGGCTCTTCAGCCGTTAATAAAGGTGGCACCGCGAAAACCTCGTCCTTTGATGGACGGGGTTTTTTGTATTGTTAAGGAGGTGATGGCCATGGAAAGTGACTGGAGACGGACAGACAATCAAAAAGGAGGGATATTCATGGTGATCGCAACCGACGATCTTGAGCTCACGTGTCCGCATTGTGAAGGAACCGGCGAGGAGAAAGAAGGGACGCCCTGTCCGAAGTGCGGCGCGAAGGGCGTCATATTGACCGCTCAAGGAAACACGCTGCTGCATTTTATCAGAAAGCATATTGATCAGTGAAATCAAACGAAAAAGGCCGTTATCCGGCCTTCAGGCTGTCGAGAAAATCTCGACAGCCTTTATGTTTCCCTTGTCATAAAATAAAAGAAAGACTGAAAAAACGGTGTCTTTCTCATGTTCCACACAAGAAATTTTTCTCGAAACACAGCCGAATTCGTTCTGTTTGACCAACTCGTCGAAGAGGATCACCTTCTTCGAAAAATTGATAAATACATAGACTTCTCTTTCATCGTTGAAAAGGTCACACCTTACTGCAGCGAAAATAAAGGCCATCCCTCACTTGATCCGCTGATCTTATTCAAAATGATGTTGAAGATTGCCACATACCCAGCCAAGCAAGGCTAGGCATGTGGGAGTGCTTTTTCTGCAACTGAAATCAAATGAATATGTAAAGAAACAGCACAAAACAAAAAAGCTTGTAGAAAAACATCATTTTCTCTACAAGCTGCTTTTTCATTCTTCAAAATAAGGATTCACATGGATGAGCACTTCTTCAACATCTGAAAAGTGTCTTTGGATTTCATTTCGGATTTCGCGGGCAATATCGTGTCCCTGCTTAATCGTCAAATCATGATCCAAAGATAACCGGACATCAAGCAATTTATAGTGGCCGTGTTCTCTTGCTCGGATTTTATCGAGCCGTTTGACTTGAGGGCAGTGCAAAATAACGGCTTTATATTCCTCTATCAGTTCGGGATCAACACTTTTTTCCATGAGAACGTCAACAGACGGCCTGATTAATTCCATTGAAATCTTAAAAATAAGGTACGCCACGATGACACTGGCAATTGCATCGGCGTACAACAGATAGGACCATCCGCGTGTGTTCCCGATAATCGCCAATAGGACGCCGATAAAAGCGGCAAGAGAGGCAACGATATCGCCTTTATGATCGTATGCAATCGCTATAATCGCTTTACTGTTCCATTTTTCCCCTTGTTTGATCGAATAACGATATAAGATCTGCTTAGCCGCGTAGGATATCAGAGCCGCAAACAATGCGCTGTATTGCGGGATGCTTGGACCTTCAACAAAGGACGAAATCGCTTCTATCAGAATATACACGGAAACGAGCACTAATATGATTCCTACAATCGCTTCGCTGATGACCTCAGCTTTGCCATGCCCGAAAGGATGGTCTTGATCGGGCGGCTTATTAGAAATGCCGATGACGGCCAGGACAGCAATTGAAGCCGCGACATCCGCTGCAGAATGTATACCGTCGGCAAAAACTGCTTCACTATCGCCTATCAGTCCAAAAAAGATCTTTCCTGCCATTAAGATCAGATTGGCTATCAATGCAATCAAAGCAACTTTTTTGCTTATTTGTTCTCTTTCACTTGTCATTTTTTCCTCCTATAAAACTGCACAAAAAAATAGAGGCGCTTTTGATTCGCTCTCCGTATCCTTTCTTGTGTAATCACTTTGCTTATCGTACCAATTCAGTTTCGAGTGGGTCTATAGCAAGGTTGTTTCCTGTTTCCTAATAAATAAGGTGACAGAAAAAAAGTTGGAGCAGGGCTAAACAGTACACAGACAAAATGGGGCTGAATTAAAAAAAGAACTGTTGACATTTGAGTGTTTATCTTTTATTATTATCTTGAATTCAAGATATTTTAATTCAAGATAATTTAATTAGAGTGCAGGATAAGAACCTGCTGATCGTTTGAATCACGAAAAGATCAGTGAAGAGAACGTTTCGTTTTTTGATCATATGTTATTTGATTTTTTATACGATAATATCTCGAATTCGAGATAAAAGGGGTGCGAGGGAAATGGCTGAATTTGTACAGCTAGTGAATGAAAGAAGATCTGCAAGCAACTTTCTTCCAGAACATCCAATCACAAGAGATGAGCTCAATGAAATGTTTGAATTGGTTGCGTTGGCTCCATCAGCTTTTAATTTGCAGCATACAAAATATGTGGCGGTTCTTGACCCGGGTGTAAAAGAAAAGCTGAAACAGGCCGCAAACGGACAATATAAAGTGTTTAGCTCATCAGCTGTTCTTTTGGTTTTAGGGGATAAGCAGGCATATCAGCAAGCGGCTGACATCTATGAAGGATTGAAGATGCTGGGGGTATTAAATAAACAAGAGTATGATCACATGGTTCAAGACACCGTTTCGTTTTATGAAAACAGGGGAGAACCATTTAAGAGAGATGAGGCGATAAGAAATGCTTCACTTTCTGCGATGATGTTTATGCTGAGTGCTAAGGAAAAAGGCTGGGACACCTGTCCGATGATAGGGTTTGATGCTGAAGCCGTGAAACAGATTTTGAAGATAGATGATCAATTTGAGGTCGTCATGATGATTACAATCGGGAAAGAAAAAATAGAAAGCAGAAGGCCGCGCGGCTACCGAAAGCCTGTGAATGAGTTTGTGGAGTATATTTAACTATTTGTAAAGGAGCAAATAAAAATGGCGAAAAAAACGATGGGCATCCATCATATTACGGCAATTGTCGGTCACCCTCAAGAGAATGCTGATTTCTACGCTGGAGTGCTGGGGCTGCGATTGGTTAAGCAAACGGTCAATTTTGATGATCCGGGTACGTATCACCTTTATTTTGGGGATGAAGGCGGGAAGCCGGGAACAATCATCACATTCTTTCCGTGGGCGGGCGCCCGCCAAGGCATCATTGGAGACGGACAGGTTGGCGTGACATCTTACGCCGTGCCGAAGGGTGCCGTGGCGTTTTGGGAAAAGAGACTTGAAAAGTTCAACATTCCATACACAAAAATCGAGCGTTTTGGAGAACAATATATAGAATTTGATGACCCGCACGGTCTGCACTTGGAAATCGTGGAAAGAGAAGAAGGAGAAGCCAATACATGGACGTTCGGAGATGTAACCCCGGATGTTGCCATTAAAGGCTTTGGCGGTGCGACCCTGTTATCAGCACAGCCTGAAAAAACAGGTAAACTGCTAGAAAACATCATGGGGCTTGAGCGAGTCGGTAAAGAAGGAGACTTCGTTCGTTATCGTTCTGCCGGTGATATCGGAAATGTGATTGACCTTAAGTTAACGCCTATCGGCCGCGGGCAAATGGGTGTCGGCACGGTCCATCACATCGCTTGGCGGGCTCAGGATGACGAAGATCAATTAGATTGGCAAAGGTTCATTGCTGCGCACGGATATGGTGTAACTCCTGTTCAGGATAGAAACTATTTTAATGCAGTTTACTTCAGAGAACACGGGGAAATCTTATTTGAGATCGCAACTGATCCGCCGGGCTTTGCCCATGATGAGTCCCAAGAAACAATGGGCGGAAAACTGATGCTCCCTGAGCAGTATGAACCGCACCGGGCACAAATTGAACTAGGGCTGCTGCCGTTTGAAGTGAGAGAATTAGATTGATTGATAGATGAACGTGAAGCATGAAGAAAAATAAAAAGATATACATTTAACAGATGTTTGCTGGAAGCGACTGTTGGTAAACAGCTGCCTTGCAGACATCATATAATATGAAAAATAAGGAGAGATAAAAATGGAAGATGCAGGACTATTACTTATTCGAATCATAATTGGTGTGGTGTTTCTGTTTTATGGATCACAAAAATTATTCGGCTGGTTTGGCGGATACGGAATTAAAGGAACCGGACAGTGGTTCGAGTCAATTGGAGTTAAACCGGGCAATGCCGCGGCCGCTTTATCAGGTCTCGGGGAACTCGCAAGCGGAATTCTATTTATTTTAGGTGTTTTCCTCCCGCTCGGAGCTGCTATTATAACGATTATTATGTTAGGTGCCATCGTAAAAGTCCATGGAGCGAAAGGATTTGCCAACGGTGCCGGCGGTTTTGAATATAACTTGGTGCTGATTGCAGTCTCCATCGGAGTTGCACTCATCGGTTCAGGGGCGTACGCTTTGCATTTTTAATATAAGTATCTAAGAACAGTAACTGAAAAGCGGTAACTGTTCTTTTATTTTTCAAGCACAACGTTCAGGTGCTCTGAATAGCAAAAAAGCGGATATGTTCAAAATAAATGTGTATAGTGGATGTACGCGTATTGATGAGCTTGGTCATGAAAGACGAGCCGATTTGGAGGAGGGTTTTGATGAAAGAGATGGCAGAATTACATTCATTAGATTCTATCGAGAATTTTATTAAACAGCATCAATTCAGTTTTATCTACATTTCAAGACCCGCCTGTACAGTATGTCACGCTGTTCTGCCGCAGCTCAGAAACGTATTGGATCAGTTTCCGAATATCAAATTGGGGCATATCAATGCTGACGAGGTAGAAGAGGTGGCCGGCAGATTTTCAGTCTTCACTGTCCCCGTGCTTCTTTTGTTCATTGATGGGACTGAGTTTCTGAGAGAAGCCCGCTTTGTTCATTTTGAACAGCTCGAAGAAAGGCTGAAAAGGGTTTATCAGTTATATCAAGATGTATAAAGCGTTTATACTTTACAAATAAAAAGCCCCCTTTAAAGGGGCTTTTATCCGGCCTTTTTTACGTTATTCGGACCGGGGTTCTAAAAAACGGGACCCGCCCAAGTCTTTTCTCATCAGATAGATATGGAAAAAATATTCTCCGACGGCGATGATGACGGCGGAAATAAGAGCGGCAAACGCCAGTCTTCCTCCGGAAATGCCCATGGACAGCGGCATTCCCATCAGCCAGACAACAAGAAACACGATTCCGAAATCAGCGGACGCCGCCGTGATATTATTCCATCTCGGAAGCACGTACAGGTCGCCCGTAAAGTAGGAAACGGCTCCCAGCACAATGGTCATCAGCAGCACGTCGCCGAATGTAAAGCGAAAACCTAAGCCGAGTATCAGATACAGAATAATGATGGTCATAATGCCTTTAATGGCAAGCGCTTTAATGTGTTCCATGCGAATTCCTCCTTATGGAAATCATGTTAATATGTTTCCTCATAACGTGAAATATAAACCCTTTTTTCGTGAACATTTGTTTTCTGGCTTTTGTCTGTCATCACTGGGCCGCGGCTGAATATGATGAAGGGAGAAAATACGGGAGGTGTCATGATGGCAGTCGTAAAAGCGTCGAGCGCCGATCTGGATCTAATGGCAAGGCTGCTCAGGGCGGAAGCGGAAGGCGAAGGGAAGCAGGGAATGCTTTTGGTCGGCAATGTGGGAATCAATCGGGTGCGGGCGAATTGTTCTGATTTTAAAGGCCTGCGCACCATCAGGCAGATGGTGTTTCAGCCGCACGCGTTTGAAGCGGTGACTCACGGATACTTTTACCAGAGACCGCGTGAATCCGAGCGGAGGCTTGCCCGCCGGACGATTAACGGAGAACGGTTTTGGCCGGCTAAGTTCAGTCTGTGGTATTTTAAGCCTCCGGGCAACTGCCCGCAGACTTGGTATGGCCAGCCGTTTGTCGCCAGATTCAAATCCCACTGCTTCTATCAGCCGACAGGTGAGACGTGCGAAAACGTGTACAATACATTTTAATCCCGGGCGCACCGTTCTGAGAATGAACGGTGTTTTTTTAATTTTTTGTGAAGAAAAATAGGAAAAAAGTGCGCTTGACGGATGACAAGCCAAAAACAAACAGAGGGGGTTTTCTCCCGGCGGGGCAAGGTTTGTCGAAACAATGTGAAAAATGTCTCCCGCCGTCCATTTTTCAGCCTTACAAACCCTTCACACTTCTTCATAGCGGTTTAACATTTCTTTTTTATAATAAGGGCGATCAATGAGACGAAAGGGGAACTGACATGACACATGACGGCCGTTTAGATGAATGGATCAAGGAATTGGAGAACAAAAGCTTTCAGAACAATACGTTTGACCGCCGCGCATTTATACAGGGCGCCGGGAAAATCGCCGGTCTTTCCCTCGGGTTAGCGATCGCGCAATCCATCGGCGCGTTTGAAGTGAATGCCGCTCCGAAATTTTCAAACTATCCGTTCACCCTCGGCGTAGCCTCCGGCGACCCGCTGTCTGACAGCGTCATTCTCTGGACGCGTCTTGCCCCTGACCTGCTGAATGGGGGCGGCATGCCGAAGCAGGCCGTGCCGGTAAAATGGGAAATCGCCGCTGATGAACATTTTCGTCACATCGTCAAACGCGGAACGGAAATGGCCAAGCCGAATCTCGGACACTCCGTCCATGTCGAGGCGGACGGGCTTAAGCCCAATAAAGTGTACTATTACCGGTTTAAAAGCGGGCATGAGCTCAGTCCTGTCGGCCGGACGAAAACGCTGCCCGCTCCCGGTGCTGACGTATCCGCCATGACGTTTGCATTTGCTTCATGCCAGCAGTATGAACACGGCTATTATACGGCGTATAAACATATGGCGAAGGAAAAGCTTGATCTCGTGTTCCATCTCGGAGATTACATTTATGAATACGGACCGAACGAATATGTGTCAAAAACGGGAAATGTCAGGACGCACAGCAGCGCTGAAGTGTATACACTGTCAGATTACCGCAACCGTCATGCCCAATACCGCTCTGATGCCAATCTGAAAGCCGCCCACGCCGCATTTCCGTGGGTCGTGACGTGGGACGATCATGAGGTGGAAAACAATTATGCCAATGTTATCCCTGAAAAAGGCCAATCCGTTGAAGCGTTTGTGCTCAGGAGGGCCGCAGCTTATCAGGCTTATTATGAACACATGCCGCTCAGGCGCATGTCATTGCCGAACGGTCCTGATATGCGGCTGTACAGGCAATTTTCTTATGGCAATTTAGCATCGTTCAATGTGCTTGATACAAGACAGTACAGAGATGATCAGGCCAACGGCGACGGGAATAAGCCGCCTTCTGATGAGTGGAGAGATCCGAAGCGTACATTGATGGGAACAGAACAGGAGCAATGGCTCTTCGGAAATTTAGCCGCCTCAAAAGCGAAGTGGAATGTGCTGGCGCAGCAAATCTTTTTCGCGCAATGGAATTTCGGAACAACCGCCAATCCGATATACAGCATGGATTCATGGGACGGCTACCCGGCTCAGCGGGAGCGGGTCATCAATTTTATAAAAAGCAAAAACCTGAACAATGTCATCGTGCTGACGGGTGATGTTCACGCAAGCTGGGCGTCAAACCTGCATACCGATTTTAATCAAACGAATTCAAAGATTTTCGGAGCCGAATTCGTCGGAACTTCCATTACATCTGGAGGAAACGGAGCGGATAAACGGGCCGATACGGATCAGATCTTAAAACAAAACCCGCATATTAAGTTTTTCAACGATTACCGCGGCTATGTCCGCTGTACGGTGACCCCTGCCCAATGGAGAGCGGATTACAGAGTGGTGCCGTACGTGACGGAGCCGGGGGCTGAGGTATCCACGCGGGCTTCATTCATTTATCAGAAAGACCAGACGGGGATTCGGAAGGTCTCTCAAGCTGCGGTTGCAGGCGGTGTAAAGCAGTCAAATGAGGTGGAAGAGGATCGTTTCTTCGCCCATAACAATGCGCATGAAAAGCAAATGAGAAAGAAACGGGCCAAAATCTCACAATAAGGAGGCACACTCATGTTTTCTAATATCGGCATTCCCGGGTTGATCCTGATCTTCGTCATCGCTCTCATCATTTTCGGGCCTTCAAAGCTTCCGGAAATCGGCCGTGCCGCCGGCCGCACGCTGCTTGAATTTAAAAGCGCCGCAAAAACACTGGTCTCAAATGAAGAGCCGGACAAGCAGACGGCTGAGAAAGACAAAACGGCAGGCTGAATCCTGACATGGGGGCAGACGAATCCGCTTCTGCCTCTTTCTCTATAAGGAGGATGTACGATTGGATAAAAAAGAAACCCACTTGATCGGGCATTTAGAGGAAGTCCGGCAGCGTCTCATTAAAACCGTTATCGCCTTTCTCGTGTTTTTTATCGGCGCCTGCTGGTTTGTGCAGGATATTTATGACTGGCTGATCAAGGATTTGGATGGCAGGCTGGCCGTTTTAGGGCCGAGCGAGATTTTATGGGTGTATATGATGATTGCGGGAATATGCGCCCTTACGGCAACGATTCCGGTTGCCGCTTTTCAGCTCTGGCGTTTTACGGCGCCGGCTTTGACCCCGTTTGAACGCCGCGCCGCTTTGCTTTACATTCCGGGGCTTTCGGTTTTGTTTATTATCGGAATTTCCTTCGGGTATTTTGTGCTGTTTCCGATTGTGCTCGGATTTTTAACACAATTATCCGCCGGCCATTTTGACATGGTATTTACGGCGGACAAGTATTTTACCTTTATGCTGAATCTTACATTGCCGTTCGGATTTTTGTTTGAAATGCCTCTGGCCGTCATGTTTCTGACACGGCTCGGAATCGTGAATCCAACCCGGCTGGCAAAGGCGCGGAAGCTTTCGTATTTTGTGCTGATCGTCGTCTCGGTGCTGATTACGCCTCCGGATTTTATGTCTGACTTTCTCGTCATGATTCCGCTGCTCGTCCTCTATGAAATCAGTGTGACGCTGTCCCGCATCGTTTACCGGAAGAAATGGGCCGAGGCGGCGTCTGCAGCTTAGTGAAGTTCGCCTCCGCCGGTCTCAATATCGTCCTCATGCGCCGCGGCGGTCACCGCGGCGATTTTGAGCGCTTTTGTCACGAGATCCAGGCTGAGGCTCGGCGCAGACTTTTGCAAGGTTTGCTCCGGAATGTACGGGATGTGTATAAACCCGCCGCGGATGTGCGGATGATGGCGGCTGATTTCATCCATCAGCCCGTAAAAGAGGTGATTGCATACAAATGTCCCCGCCGTGTAGGATACAGCCGCGGGAATGCCTTCCTTTTTGATTTCCTCAACGATCCGTTTGATCGGAAGGCCGGTCCAATAGGCCGCGGGACCGTCTTGAGAAATGTTTTCCCCGACAGGCTGGTTTCCTTCGTTATCCGGTATGCGCGCCTCATTGAGATTGATCGCGACCCGTTCCGGCGTGATCTGCATTCTGCCGCCTGCCTGTCCGACACAGATGATAATGTCAGGCTGATGCTTTTTGATCGCCTCGCGCAGCACGGCAAGAGACTTATAAAAAACGGTCGGCACTTGTTCAGATACGATAGAGGCGGGGCCCTCAGCGGCACCATTCAGCCGTTTGACCGCTTCCCATGAAGGATTGACCGTTTCCCCGCCGAAGGGGTCAAAGCCTGTCAGCAATACTTTTTTCTCCATATAAAACCCTCCTTTTCTTTTTACCATACTCTATAATGGACATATATTCCTGCCGAAGGGGGAAACATGTCTTGAATTCGCCTCTGGTGCAATACCGATCTTTATTTCCGGCGCTCCGCACACATACGATGCTCGCCAGCTGCTCTCAAAGCGCTCTTGCCCTGCCGGTTTCAAAAGCGATCAATGACTATCAGGAAAGCCTGCTTCAGCATGGCGGAAACTGGGAAGAAGCCATTGGACGAACGGAGCAGGCAAGGTGTGAATTTGCGAAATTGATCGGCGCCCATCCTGAAGAAATCGCCGTTTTACCTTCAGTAACGGCTGCTGTCTCTGCCGTCGTTTCTGCTTTGCCGGATTGCCGAAAGAAACAGGCGGTGTATACGGAATTGGATTTTCCGGCGATCGCCCACATTTTGAAGGCACAGACTGAGATGGAGCTTTCAGTCGTGCCGTCTGAAGACGGAATGATCCCGTTAGAGCGGTATGAGACGTACATATCGGAACAGACGCTTTTCACCTGTGTGCCCCATGTGTCATATACGTCCGGTTTTGTCCAGGATATGAAGCGCATTGCCGAGATATCCGCAAAGAAGGGATCGCTTCTTTTTGTCGATGCTTATCAATCGGCGGGGCACATCCCGATTGATGTAAAAGAATGGGGAGTTGATATGCTGGCCGCGGGTGCGAGAAAGTATATGCTCGGCATACCGGGAACGGCGTTTCTTTATGTCAGAAAGGAACTCGCCGAACGGCTGAAGCCGAAAGTCACCGGGTGGTTCGGGCAGCAGCGGGCGTCGATGCTGGATATAACCCGTTTTTCTTATGCGGACGGAGCCAAACGCTTTGAGACCGGAACCCCGGCATTTATCAGCATATATGCGGCACAGGCGGCTTTATCTCTAGTGAACGATGCCGGCACAGACCGCATTCACCGGGAAGTAAAAAAACTCAGCACATTTGCGTATGAATACGCTTTTGAAAAAGGATTGCATCTCACAGGGCCGCCGTCTGCCGATGACAGACCCGGCATGATTTCCATACGGGATGAAAAAGCGGCGGAAACGGCTGCGCTGTTGAGGCGGAAAAACATCGTATGCGCACCCAGCGGACATATCATCCGGCTGGCGCCTCATTTCTATAACACGGCCGATGATCTGATGTATGCGATTGATGAACTGGCTGAAGCGCGCGGTATATAAAAAAACAGCAGACTCACGGGGAGCCTGCTGTTTTCTTATGAGTGATTCACTTTGACCCGTTTCATAAAGAAGGCGCTGATCAAGCCGATAACAGCGACAATCATCGCGAAGATAAAGGCGTGCTGGACGCCCGCAATCAGCGCGTGAGAGTATGCGGAAGGATCATTCGGGTTTTTCACGGTGCTCATATAATTCTTCTGCCCGGCTGCCATGATGCTGACCGCCACCGCAGTGCCGATTGCGCCGGCCATCTGCTGGAGCGTATTCATAATGGCCGTTCCGTCCGGATAAAATTCCGGCGGCAGCTGGTTTAAGCCGTTCGTTTGCGCCGGCATCATGATCATGGAAATGCCGATCATCAGGCATGTGTGGAGCACGACGATGAGAATGGCCGTTGAAGTGCCGGTAATGTTTGAGAAAAACCAAAGTACGGCGGCCGTGATGACAAACCCGGGAATGACAAGCCACTTCGGTCCGTATTTGTCAAACAGGCGCCCCGTCACCGGAGACATAAAGCCGTTTAAAATACCGCCCGGCAGCAGGATGAGTCCGGACGTAAACGCCGTCAGCATCAGTCCGCTTTGTAAATACATTGGCAATAGAAGCATTGTCGATAAGATAACCATCATACAGATAAATACAATCACGACACCGAGAACAAACATCGGATAGCGGAAAGCGCGCAGATTCATCATCGGCTGCTTCATTGTCAGCTGCCTGATGGAAAATAAGATGAGCGCGATCGCACCGACAGTGAGCGAACCGATAACCGTCGGGCTTGACCAGCCGTCTGATCCTTCGCCCGCATTGCTGAATCCGAATACGATGCCGCCAAATCCGATCGTAGACAGAATAATGGAAAGCACGTCAATTTTCGGTTTTGTAATGTCAGACACGTTCTGCATGTAGGCGATGCCGAATAAAAGAGCCAACACAAGAAACGGCAGAGAAATCCAGAAAATCCAATGCCAGTTCAAATGCTCTAACACAAGCCCTGAAAATGTCGGACCGATCGCAGGAGCGAACATGATGACAAGCCCGATCGTCCCCATCGCCGCTCCGCGCTTATGCGGCGGAAAGATGACGAGGATTGTATTAAACATCAGCGGCAGCAGCAGCCCGGTTCCTAAAGCCTGCACGATTCTTGCCGCCAAAAGAAACGGAAAGCTCGGCGCAAGCGCTGCAATCAGCGTGCCGATAATGGAAAAAGCAAGTGAAACGATAAACAGCTGTCTCGTCGTAAACCATTGCAAAAGCAGACCCGATACCGGGACAAGAATACCGAGAACGAGCAGATAGCCCGTCGTCAGCCACTGGACGGTTGCAGGAGTGATATGTAACTCCTTCATCAGGTCGGTCAGGGCGATATTCAGCGCCGTTTCACTGAACATGCCGATAAACCCTGCCGTCAGTAAAGAAATCATGATCGGCATGACTTTATATTGTTTGGAAGGCTGAGCATTTTCCAAAATCATTCTCCTCTCTTTCTATACGTACATGTCTCTCGTATTTTATGTCTTCAGCAGGTTCGGAATTTGTTTAGAAATATGGAGGATCGGCATTTTGTCTTTTTTGGCTAAGGACACAATGATGCCGCCTTCTATCATGGCATTTAAAACAGTGCTGATTTCCGCCGCTTTCTCATCAGAAAAACCGGCTGATCTCAATTTGCCCGCGAACAGATTCTCCCATTCCTGATAAGCGCTTTGACAGGCCTGCTGGAGCTTTTCGCTCTTTAAAGCAGTCTCGGCAGCCAGTAAACCGACAGGAAACCCTTCAAAGTTTTCCGGACATGTGAATTGGCTTGATAAGTCCTGTAAAAACGCTTGAATGCTTTCCGCAGGATCAGGATGGGCATCAAGGCTTTCTTTTATTTTCATACGGATATAATGGCTCATTTCATTGACAGCCTCAATGGCGAGCTGCTCTTTGCCGTCCGGAAAATGATAGTAAAGAGAACCTTTCGGCGCACCGCTTTCTTTAATAATCTGATTCAGCCCTGTGCCGTAATATCCCTGAAGCTGAAACAGCCTGGTTGCCGCGGCGAGGATTTTTTCACGAGAATCTCCATAGCTCATAATGTTCCCACCTTACTGATTTTTGACAAATTTAAAATATAGTGACTGGTCTATTATCTTGATTTCACATGACGGTGTCAAGGTTTTTTAACGGTTATTTTCTTCGGGAGGTTGCCTGACAAGCGCGTTGACCGGTGAGAGGAAAATCTTCATAAATAAAGAAAAGGAGCGAAAAGAATGAAAAAACAATTTATGCCCTTCATTACATTTATCACGGCTCTGCTCTTCATCGCGGCCGGCTGCTCCCAATCTCCTCAAGCGAAAGAAACACCGCCCCGGATGGCAGCCGCAGCCCCAGCGAAAAAAGACGGACTTCCGAATGTTAAAATTCTTGCCGCCGGCGGCACAATTGCAGGCGCTGCTCCTTCAAAGACGTCCGCTACGGAGTACACGGCGGGGGCAATCGGAGTTGATGCCCTGATTCAGGCCGTTCCGGAGATAAAAGAGGTCGCGCATGTGAGCGGAGAACAGGTTGTGAATATCGGCAGCCAGAATATGAATAACGAGACACTGCTGAAACTTGCAAAACGGGTAAACAAGCTGCTCAAGTCTGATGATACAGACGGCATTGTCATTACACATGGAACAGACACACTTGAGGAAACCGCCTACTTTCTCAATCTGACGGTCAAAAGTGACAAGCCCGTTGTTGTCGCCGGGTCAATGAGGCCGTCCACGGCGATCGGAGCAGACGGGCCGTCCAACTTATATAACGCTGTAAAAACAGCGGCTGCGCCTGATGCGAAAGGTAAGGGGACGCTTGTCGTATTAAATGACAGAATCGCTTCGGCGCGCTATGTGACAAAAACCAATACAACCGCGGCAGACACATTCAAATCGGAAGAGATGGGTTATATCGGAACAATTGCTGATGACATCTATTTTAATAACATCATGACCCGAAAGCATACGAAGGATACAGATTTCAAGATAGACAAACTTGATAAACTGCCGCAAGTCGATATTATATACGGCTATCAAAATGACGGAAGCTATCTCTTTGAAGCTGCCGTAAAATCAGGGGCGCAAGGCATTATTTTTGCAGGCCCGGGAAACGGCTCAATGTCTGATGCGGCGCAAAAAGGCGCCGTAAAGTCGGTCAAAAGCGGGCTGGCGGTCGTCCGCTCCACAAGGACGGGAAACGGAACGGTAACACCTAATCGAGAGTATGAAAAAGACCATTTGACAGCTTCAAACTCTCTCAACCCTCAAAAAGCGCGGATTCTGCTGATGCTCGCGCTGACAAAAACGCATGACCCTAAGCGGATTCAAACCTATTTCAATGAGTACTAGGAGAAGAGAACCGGGTGTTCTCTCCTTTTTTTGTTTGCCGTATTAAAGTATAAGTGTGCTTTCGGGAAAGGGGCGTCTTTCTCATTTTTCCGCCTCTTTTTCAATTGTTGAAAACAGTAAAAAATACTCTATTTTTTCCTTTTCTTCTCTAATAAAATGAAAATTGCAAAAAATTACATAACAGGAGGAAAGTTCATGAAACAAATCAAAAGCAAAATCCTAGCGATTCTTACAGTCTGCATGCTCTCCGTCATTTCCGTATTTGCCTTCCAGCCGACCGTATCGAAAGCTTCCTCAGAGCATAACCCGGTTGTCATGGTCCACGGAATCGGCGGGGCGTCCTTTAACTTCGCGGGAATCAAAACGTACTTGGCATCCCAAGGCTGGTCAAGAAATGAGATGTACGCCATTGATTTTCTGGACAAAACCGGAAACAACAGACACAATGCACCGAGACTGTCCAATTACGTGAAAAAAGTGCTCAGCGAAACAGGTGCGAAAAAAGTCGATATCGTCGCGCACAGCATGGGCGGCGCCAACACACTCTATTACATTAAAAATCTTGACGGCGGAGACAAAATCGCAAACGTCGTCACACTCGGCGGAGCGAACGGCCTTGTGACCAACCGGGCGCTTCCGGGGACTGATCCGAACCAAAAGATTTTATATACATCGATTTACAGCTCAGCGGACTTAATCGTCCTGAACCCGCTGTCACGGCTGATCGGCGGGAAAAACGTGCAGATTCACGGTGTCGGCCACATCGGACTTTTGATGAACAGCCAAGTAAACGGGCTGATTAAAGAAGGTCTGAACGGCGGCGGACAAAATACAAATTAACAGTTTCAAAGCCTCGGAGAATGAGAATATCCCGGGGTCTTTTTTTCTTCCATATTCTTTTTTCGCCGTAAACCAAGCCCTCTGAAGTTATTTTTGTTAAAATAATAAAGTTATATCAGAATTCGGAGGGTTTATTGTGGGAAAAGTGAAAAGAAACGCCCCTTGCCCATGCGGCAGCGGGAAGAAATATAAAAAATGCTGCGGAAGCAAAGAAGCTGCCATTCCGGCAGACATCGCGGCAAAAGAAGCGAAACAGATTCAGGAAAGCCTAATGGAGTACGCCTTTACAGCACATAGAGACGGCATATCATCATTTATTAACCAGCACGCGTTCATTACGGAGCTGGACAGACAGACAAAAGACATCGGA
Source organism: Bacillus sp. 275 (assembly GCF_001999205.1). Lineage (NCBI taxonomy): Bacteria > Bacillati > Bacillota > Bacilli > Caryophanales > Bacillaceae > Bacillus > Bacillus sp. 275. Next base: position 1,731,732 of record NZ_CP019626.1, on the reverse strand, counting down.
GTCTTCAACCTCGGCATCTGGGGAATTTTCTTCCGTCCGCTGGCAGGCGGCAAGACGATTTTTGAAGAATATCTTCAGAAAAAAGCCGGCGGCATCAACCGCCCGAAAACACGGGAAATCGTTGAATCATGGAAAAGCATGACACCTGCCGTTATGGTGCTTGAAGATGTGAAAGAAGGAATGATTCACTTTGAAGATGTGATGACGAAAAAACAATTCAAAGTGGAAATGGACGTCAGCCAGCAGGATCTTCCGCCGGCGGGAAGCCTGATTCTCGGCTATCCGATCCACGAAGCGGAAAAAGCGGAGTTCTTCATGCAATTTACGATCTTCCCTGTGAAGCGGACCGAAGCTCTAATCAGCAAAGTGAAAAAGGCGGCTGCCCCGGCTCTTGCGGAAGGAAAATCGCCTGAGCGCTTTATGCAGGACAACTTCGACATTGTGCTGGCCGCTCTTTTAGGAACGGCGGAAGAGCCTGAGCAGGCTGCTGAAGAAAAACAGACAGAGTGGGCCAACGACATGGAGAAGGAAACGGCAGACGCTATTGAAAAAGGCCTGAGCGGGGATGAATACCCGGCTGAGCTGGTTCCGGCCGTAATTGATCTGTGGAAAACGTTCTGTGTCAAAAAAACACCGACGATCAGAAAGCCTGAAGCTTTCGCGGCGGCGGTCGAATATTACGTAAACAGCATTTCTCTGAACGGCGCGTCCGTTTCTCAAGCGAAGCTGGCGAAGAAGTACGGCGTCAGCGCCTCAACGATTTCCAGCCGCTATAAGGAAATTGAGGGTGCTCTCACGGATGAAGCCGAACGCTTCGCCGCAGCTCTGACATCTTAATACACAGCCAAAAAACCTTGAAGGGCAAACGCTTTTCAAGGTTTTTTTTGCAGATAGGCTCTCAGGCAGGATAATTCTTACCGTCTATCTAATACTAAACAGAGCGATAAAAGGAAGGGAGCCTGACCCATGGATGAGACACGTACGCTGGGCAGGACGGATTTACGGGTAAAGCGTATCGGTTTTGGCGCAAATGCGGTCGGAGGACATAATTTGTTTCCGAATCTTAATGATGAAACGGGAAAAGAACTCATCCGCACAGCATTGGACGGCGGCGTCAATTTTATTGATACGGCGTTTATATACGGTTTGGGGCGTTCCGAAGAGTTAATCGGTGAAGTTGTCGCAGAGCGCGGCGTGCGGGACAGCCTCGTGATTGCGTCAAAAGGCGCGCATAAAGAAGTCAACGGACAAATCGAGCTGGACAACAGCCGTGAATTTCTCCGGAGTGAGGCGGAAAATAGCCTGAAGCGGCTGAAAACAGACGTGATTGATTTGTATTACGTCCACTTCCCTGACGGCAAAACACCGCTCTCCGAAGTGGCGGGCACGCTAAAAGAACTGAAGGACGAAGGGAAAATCAGAGCAATCGGCGCGTCCAATCTCAGCTTCCGGCAATTGCAGGAGTTTAACGCCGACGGCTATTTAGAGGTTTTTCAATCGGAATATTCACTGATTCAGCGTGAGGCGGAGCATGATCTGCTGCCTTATTGTGAAAAGAACGGCATTTCCTTTATTCCTTATTTTCCGCTTGCTTCCGGCTTGCTGACGGGAAAGTTTACAAAAGACACAGTCTTTGAGGACAGCCGAAAGAACAGGCCGCCGTTTCAGGGGGAAGCTTTTCGCCAAAACCTGGAGAGAGTGGATAAGCTTCGGGCCGTTGCGGAGGAAAAAGGGGCGCAGACAGCGCATATCGCACTCGCGTGGCTTCTGTCGCAGCCGGCAGTGGATGCGATCATTCCCGGAGCCAAACGCCCCGACCAGCTGAAACACAATCTGGACGCGCTTCATGTGCAGTTAACCGAGGATGAGGTTCAATATATCAGTGACATCTTTAAGTGAAAATAAAAAAAGGAAATAGCCTGCGCTATTTCCTTTCTTGTTGTCAGGACGTTTTCAAAAACGCTTCTGTCAATCCTTCCAGATCGGCGTCTGTATCCAGATACCACTGGCCGCGGGCGTTTTTCTTCATCTCGATTTCTCTTGTAACAGAAGAAGAAGCCGGTTTGAGGCGCATAAACTCTTCCGGATAGACAGAAAGCAGGTGGCTGACAATTTCGTTTTCATCAGCATCAGGGTGCTTTCCGGCATAGTCTTGCACGCGGTCTTGCAGCTGGCCCGCAAGCGGAGACATATCAAGCGGCGTCACTTTTGCTTCAAGGACGGCTTTTTTGCCTGACATGGATTTGGTATGCACCTTGAGCTCTGTGTTATCCCGAAGCGCTGATGACATGGCGTCAATAATAGCGGAAATGGCTTTTGAATCCGCCTGTTCTTGTGAAATGCCTGCAGAAGCGATAAAGCTGGCTTTCGCCGATTCCTGATATGCGGCGGCCGTCATTTTTTCATTTACACCGGTCAGGCGGGTGAAATCTTTATTGTGCTTGCCGTACAGCATCACATCAATGTATGCGGATAATGCGTCCGCCGGGTCAGGTTTTGCGTTGGAGGCTGTGCCTTTGACTTTCAGTTTATAAGATAAAGGCTTCGCGTCTTTTGCCTGCGGCTGATATACCAATTCATAGGATTTGCCTTCGTCAGCCGTGAAGTACAGATTGCCCGTCACTGTCTTACCGGCATGAAGCGTGCCGCTCTGCATCAAGTCTTCCTTATCGGCCTTGGCTGTTTTCGCGTCATCCTGATAAAGCGAGAAGTCGCTGCTTTTGACGGTAAGCGGGTCTTTGCCCGTATTTTTGACGGTGACCGTTACTTTCAGCGCGGCCGGATGTTCAGTATCGTCTGAAGCGGCCCATGCCGTCTCTTTTATTTTCACTTTCGCCGTGCTGCTTTCCTGGCCGCCGCTCGTTTCGCTGCTGCATGCGGCGGTAAATGCCGTGAGAAGCAGAATGAAAAACACGGCGCTCATTTTTTTAATGGACATCTGGTTTACCCCCTGTTGTTAATGATTAATTCGATAGTCATGAAGACGGACAGGTTAATTATACTAGTTTTGTATAAAAGAGTCTTGGTAATCATCAATCTTTTTGGAAGAAAAGGAAGTGTTATGATGAATAAAGAAGAATTGAAACAGCTGGCTCTCCGAATCGGAAACGTACCTGCCCGCTACGAGAGTAATGTGGAAGAATACCAGGAAGATGAGGTTCTGTTTTGGTGGGAAGATAAGAATGATCCGGAAGCCGGCATCATGGTCGAATTAGACCGGGACGGAAAACTGAAATACTTATCCCGTCCGGCTTTCCAGACTGATCTGCCGGCTCTTTCGGAATCGGACATAGAAGAACGGATGCGGGCGTTTTTAGAAACCCATCGTCCGGGGGCATTGGCTGAGTTTGAACCGGAAAAAAACGGACCCGCAAATGATGGCGATGTGAGATATTCCTATGTTCAGATGGCTGACGGTCTGCCGCTTCCGCTGACCGGGTTTTACATCGACCTGGCTGTGACAGGGGAAGTAACCGGCTTTTCTTACCATGGGAAGGCCGATGATCTGTTAAGACCGGAGACAATTGCGGACAAGCGGGAAGCATTGGCTCACTTTGTCAAACATATTGAAGCAGAGCTGTTGTTCACCGTCCTGCATCAGTCCGTCTATGTGCAGGGGGATGACAAGCCCCATCTCGTCTATGAAATCGTGTCTCCGACGCGGCCGATATCGGCCGACCTGAAGGAAGAGAATGCAGAATTAGACGAATATGAAGAGCTGGAAGACGAAACGCGGCCGTATGTCCCGATTTCACGCCCTGCACCTGAAGCGGAAAAGATGAGCATCAATGACATGATCGGGCTGCACGACGGTTTTTATAAAGATAGGGAAAGCGATCTTGGAGAGGGCTGTATCGGCATTGCCTGGCGTCCTGAAAAAACAAAATCCGTGCGGGAAGATAAAAGCTTGGAAAGTCTGTTTAAAGAACGGAATGAACACGTATTGAAAACAAGATATGATAAAGAATCGGGCCGGCTCACCGGGGTGATGTCATTTATAAAAGTTGAAGGCGAATCGGTGTTTTCCGAGGAAGAATGCCATCACATGGCCATCCGCTTTTTATTCGCCATGTTTCCGGAAGCGGATCAGTATTTCCGGGTTCAATATGATGAACCGGATGATGAAGGAGAAAACGCAGGGCTTACATATAAGGCTTGTTCGGACGGCGTTGATTTGCGATTCGGAGAGGGGAGAATCTGTGTCAGCAAAAAGACGGGTCTTGTCACTTTTTATATGCCGCCGGAAATTGATCCGAAAGAGCTCCAGGAAATCGATCCCGTTCCTTCATTGACAATGGAAGAGGCGAAGGACGCGATCCGCCGGGCCATCAAAGCCGAGCTCGCTTGGGATCGTTGTTACGATGACGACAGCTGCGGAAAAGTGTACAGGCTCGTATACAAGCCGGTTTTCCCGCGGTTTATTGAGGCTCATACAGGGGAAGCGATCACGAGTTTAATAGGCTGAAGGTCATGGGCGTTCGTCCCGGGGCTTTCACGGGGAATGTGACATTTGTATGAAAAAGAGCCGCTCTGAATACGGCTCTTTTCCCTCTTTGCTAAAAATAGACACATAAAAGGCACTTTCTTCCCTTTAAAAGGATAAGGACGTTTTTATATAATAAAAAACAGTTCTTTTTTATACACTCTTCTGAAAGGATGACCCCATTGCTGAAAGAACATCTGAGAAAAAAAGCGCTGGAAATCGGGAACATACCGCCGGACTATGAGCTTGAAATAGAAGATTATGATGAAAAACAAAAAACGAAAGCCTATTATATATGGAAAGATCGTAACCATCCGGATAAAACGGTCACGATTGAGCTGGGCGACGACGGATCTTTGCTTACCTATTCACGCAACGACTGTCCGAGTTCAGACATGAAGCTGTCAGACGCCGAATTAAAGCTGACGGCTCTTCGGTTTGCGGCGAGACACCGCCCGCTTACTTTTATGAATTTCATCTTTCAGGCGAGGGAAGAACGCAATGGGTGCATCCGATTTATCTATACAAAAAAAGTGCTCGGCCGGCCGCTTCCCGATTCAGGTTTTTTCGTTGATGTAACCAGGAGCGGCTTCGTCGTGCAGTTTATCTATTACGGGGATAAGGGTGAAGCGCCCGTCCCGGAAACATTCGTCGATCGGGAAAAAGTCGTCTCGCATTATATGAGTGTGCTGACATTCAGTCTCGTCTATGATGTGGTCAATTTTGAGAAAATACCGCGTCTCGTCTATGAACCGATTCTGCCGGCTTACAGCTATCCGGCCGGTGAAGATGATATCGTGCCGGATCAGCAGCTTTGCGAAGACAGGAATGAGCCGGCAAAACCGCTTCCCGCGTTTGAACATAAACGGGAAATCAGCCTGGATGAATTAATGGGGTTTACCTCGGATATGGTTCAGACGCGCCGGCGCGATCTCGGGGATGAGATCGGAACGACATGGCGGAAAGGATCGGTTCCGGAACGGAAAGATTTGAGTATCGAAAGCTATTTTGAAAGCAGCAACAAAAATACAATGAAGATGAAAACGGACAAAAAGACAGGGAAAATGACAGCCTTTAAATCTTTTATTGAGCATCAGGGCCCGGCCTTTTATTCTGCGGAAGAGTGTGAGACCGTCGCGCTTCAATTTTTATACAAACTTTATCCGAGAGCGGACGAGTTTTTTAAAATGAACCCGCTGAAAACGGACGGAAGGGGCAGGTTCCGCTTCCATTTTTCCGTATGGCATCAGGATATTCCGCTGCGGTTCGGCGCTGCGAGAATACTTGTCAGTCCCGTAACGGGGCTTGTGGAAGCTTACATGGCGCCTGACATTGACCCGGAGCAGCTGGAGAAGATCAATCCGGTGCCGGCCGTTACTCCCGAAGAAGCAAAGGCCGCTTTTTTATCCGATTTCCATCTGCGGCTGGAGTGGCAGCGCGATTTTACGCCGTCCGGCAATGAAGGATATAAGCTTGTGTACAGGCCTGTCTATCCTCCGTACATTGATGCGCAAAAGCGAAAAAAGAAAAGGTTTTATTAGCCAGGGATCATTTGTAAATGAGGATAATCTTTAAAGCCTCTCCAATCGCCTCCCCAATCAAAACCGAGCGTTTTGGCAATCGATACGACCTCAAGCCAATCGGGCGTGCCGTTTCGGTTTCCGTCGTACGTCATATCCCAAATCAGGCTTCCATCCTTTTTTTGCAGGGCGAAGTCGATCGCAAGGCCGTAATTGTGGTAAGATTCCCCGCCTTTTGCGTAGGTGACGATATTTCCTTTTTTTGAACGTCCTTGACGGTACAATTCGTTTTGTTCCTCAATTGATCTGAAACCCTCTGTGATAATGACGGTGATGCCTTTTTTCAGAGCGGCCGTCTGCAATAGCTCCGCATTCTGTTTCACGAGCGGATGAAGAGCGCTTGGAATGGCTCTGTCTTGTAATGCCGTCTGCGGCCTCAATTCTTTCTGCACATAGGAAAAACATAGGTCTGCGGAAAAGAAGAGGATCAAAAGCAGCGCAATTCTGACTGGTCGTTTCATGATGAATTCTCTCTTTCTTTAATTGATTAAAATCTTTGTTTGCTCACTGCCATAAATTTGCTATGATAAAATATAACATAATTAGTAGCCGGAGGAAGGAGGCAAATCTATGAAATCCAAAATTCCATCTGAAGAAGTGGCCGTAAAGATGAATGAATGGTATAAGCTGATCCGCGCGTTTGAAGCCGATCAAGCTGAAGCGCTGAAGCGGGAGATTCAATATGAACTCGAAGATATGGAAGAGAACCAGGATTTATTGTTGTATTTTTCATTGATGGAATTTCGGCACCGCATCATGCTGGATAAATTAAAACCCATGAAAGACGGCGACTGCCAGCCTCCGTTCTCTGAAATGCTCACTGAGATTGAGATGAACCAGCAAAAGCTGACCGGCTTACTGGAATATTATTTTTACTATTTCAGGGGAATGTATGAATTTAAGCAGAAAAACTTCATCTCAGCGATTTCTCATTATAAGCGGGCTGAGGAAAAGCTTGAATATGTGGAAGATGACATAGAGAAAGCCGAGTTTCTGTATAAAATTTCTGAGGTGTACTATCATATCAAGCAGACTTTCTTTTCGATGAATTACGCGGGGCAGGCGCTTGATATTTACAAGAAATATGAATTATACGGAATGAGAAGGGTGCAGTGCAAATTTATCATTGCCGGAAATCTGATGGACGCCCAGCAGCATAAAAAAGCCCTGGAATACCTCGAATGCGCCTTGGAACACGCGGAGCGGCTTGATGATCAATATATGATTGCTGCGGCCTATTATAATATCGGGCACTGTATGTACAGTCTGGGTGACTTTTGCAAGGCGGCGGAGGATTTTGAACGGGCGGCTGCCGGATTTGAAGCACACAGCTTCCGGCAGGTCATCCAGGCTGTTTTTTCACTCACGCATATCTACTTTAAAACGGAAAAATACAGTGAAGCCGCCGCCAGCTGCGCGCGGGGTATGAGAAGCGCGGCGGAGTGGGAAGATGAGATCTATATGACGAAATTCCGTCTGATTAAAGAGCTTTATCAGGGGGAAGGCGGACAGGATTCGCTCAAAGAGTATTTTGACATTCTGGAATCAAAAGAGCTGTTGGCTGACACAGAGGAACTGCTTCAGGACGCGGCTCATTTCTTTCATCAACGGGAGAACTACAAAGCGGCATCTTATTTTTTCAGCAGGCTTGTCGGCGTGCAAAAAAGGCTGCAAATGAACAACTACGCATAATGAAAAAAAGAACGAGGGAGCTTCGGCTTCATCGTTCTTTTTATGATCTCTTTTGTTTTCGGCCGATCAAAACCGGGTACATGCTCTGTATTAATATCAGGGAGGAAATGAGACAATGTATCAGGATTTACAGGGAAAAACAGCAATCGTAACAGGTTCTTCGAAAGGAATCGGAAAAGCCATTGCCGAACGCTTCGGCAAGGAGCGGATGAATGTGGTTGTGAACTACCTCGGTGATTCCGCCGGAGCGGAAGAAGCGGCGGACATCATTGAGAAAGCGGGAGGCCGAGCCGTCACCGTAAAAGCCGATGTATCCTCAGAAGAAGGGATTCAGGCGCTGTTTGATGCCGCCCAGGAGCATTTCGGGGGTGTGGACGTGATGGTCAACAATTCCGGCTTTAACGGAGCCGAAGCGATGCCCCATGAAATGAGCCTGGAAGATTGGCAAAGGGTCATCGACGTCAACGTGACCGGCACCTTTTTGGGGGCGAAAGCGGCACTGAAACATATGCTCGAGCGCGGCAAAAAAGGAACGGTCTTAAACATATCGAGCGTTCATCAGCAAATACCGCGTCCTGAAAACGTGCAGTACTCGGCATCCAAAGGCGGGATCAAAATGATGACGGAAACGATGGCGCTCAATTACGCAGACAAAGGCATCCGGGTGAATGCCATCGCTCCCGGCACGATCGCCACGGAGTCCAATAAGGATCTGGAAGATGAAACACATAAACAGGCCCAGCTGAAAAAAATTCCGATGAACGCCTTCGGAAAACCGGAAGAAGTCGCCGCGGCCGCCGCATGGATGGTGTCGGAAGAAGCGAGTTACGTAACCGGAACGACACTTTTCGTCGACGGAGGCATGACGCTTTATCCGTCTCAGCTGGAAAGTTAAAAGAGGAGGGGAAACCTTCTCTTTTTTGTTTAGGGAAGGATTATAAAGGAAATGGTTCTCTAAAAAACAGGAGGGGCCGCAAGATGGAGAATGACTGGTGGAAAGACGCCGTTGTCTATCAAATCTATCCGCGAAGCTTTCAAGATACGAACGGCGACGGCATTGGCGACCTGCGGGGGATTATCGCGCGTCTCGATTATATAAAAGAACTTGGCGCTGATGTGATATGGATCTGCCCGATTTACCCGTCGCCAAACGTCGATAACGGCTACGATGTGACGGATCATCAAGCGATTATGGAATCTTACGGAAGGATGGAGGACTTTCACGATCTGCTTACAGAATGCCACAGCCGCGGATTAAAGCTTGTGATGGATTTCGTCTTAAATCATACCTCCACGGAGCATCCTTGGTTCAAAGAGGCGGAAATGAATCCGGACAGCAAATACCGCGATTATTATATTTGGCGGCCGGGCACCGCGGACGGCCCGCCGACCGATTGGGTGTCGGATTACGGACAATCCGTCTGGCAGTACGAAGAACATACGGGCGAATATTACCTGCATATGAACGCCGTCAAACAAGCCGATCTGAATTGGGAAAACCCCGAAGTTCGGCAATCAGTATACGAGATGATGAGATTTTGGCTCGATAAAGGCGTGGACGGATTGCGTATAGACCAGCTCCATCTTCTGTCAAAAAAAGAATATTTGCCGCCATATGAAGATTACATCGCCCGCCGGGCCGATCCGAAGCCTTTCCGGCCAAACGGGGCACGGATACACGATTACTTAAAAGAAATGACGAAAGAGGTGTTTTCCAAATATGACGTGATGTCGGTCGGCGAGGCCGGATCAGTGACGCCTGAGGAAGGGCTGGTCTACACGGGAACCGATGAGCATGAACTGAATATGATTTTTCATTTTCAGCATATGGAGCTTGATCAAAAGCCGGGCCAAGAGCATTGGGATGTAAAACCGCTTGAGCTGTCCGATTTGAAGAAGGTGCTCACAGACTGGCAGGAAAAACTGGAACATCAAGGCTGGAATACGCTGTATTGGGGCAATCATGACCAGCCCCGGATCGTATCCCGTTTCGGAGACGAAGGCACATACCGCAAAGCATCCGCCAAAATGCTTGCCGCCCTGCTTTATTTCATGAAAGGCACGCCGTACATTTACCAGGGGGAAGAAATCGGCATGACAAACGCTCCGTTTGACAGGATAGAGGACTATCGGGATATTCAGACCGTCAATATGTATCATAAAAGGGTATTTGAAATGGGCCGCAACAGGGGAGAAGTCATGGCGTCCATTATGGCGAAAAGCCGGGATCATGCCCGTACACCGATGCAGTGGGACGGCAGCAAGAATGCCGGATTTACGGAGGGCGAACCGTGGCTCGCGGTCAATCCCAATTACAAAACCGTCAATGCGGCCGAGGCTCAGGATGATCCCGATTCTATATTGAACTTTTACAAAAAACTGATCCGCCTGCGAAAACAGTATGCTGATATCATAAAAGGCAGCTACAAGCTGCTGCTTCCTGATGACCCGCAGCTGTTCGTGTATGAAAGACAGGCAAACGGACAAAAACTCATGTCCATCAGCAACGTATCGAAAGAAGAAGCCGCTTTTTATTGGCCGGACGGTTCCGAACCTGAAAGGGCCGAGCTGCTTCTCAGCAACTATGATAATGACAGCGGCACGGAATCCCGCATCACATTCCGCCCATACGAAACAAGAGTTTATCTGCTTGCCTGATATGTGATAGGACTCCCCCGTCCATACATGGCGGGGGCTTTTTAGGTAAATTGGATATTAATTTAGAAAAAAATATCTTGCAAAACGTAATTACTTCGTTTTATTATGGTATAGGTAACAAATGAACGAGAAAGAACGCTTTGGAAATCGTCATCATTCTGATTTACAGAACAGGGGGAAACGGCTTGTTTAAAAAATGGAGCGGAATCATTGTCATTGCGGCATGCTTTTTAATCGCGGCGGGCTGCGGCAATTCATCTTCAAAAGGTTCGTCAGGTTCTTCAAAAAGCGGCAAACTGCACGTCGTGACGACCTTTTATCCTATGTACGAATTCACGAAACAAATTGTCAAAGACAAAGGCGATGTAGACATTCTCATCCCGTCTTCGGTCGAACCCCATGATTGGGAGCCGACGCCGAAGGATATCGCCGGCATTCAAAACGCCGATCTTTTCGTATACAACAGCGAATATATGGAGACATGGGTTCCTTCAGCGGAAAAAAGCATGAGCTCTGATCATGCGAAGTTTGTAAAGGCGTCAAAAGGAATTGACTTACTCGAAGGTTCGGATGAAGAGGAAGAGGAACATGGACACGGCGGTCATGACCACAGCCACAGCATGGACCCTCACGTGTGGCTCAGCCCGGTTCTTGCGCAAAAAGAGGTCAAAACCATTACGGCGCAGATCGTAAAACAGGACCCGAAGAATAAAGCATACTATGAGAAAAATAGTAAAGAATATATTGCAAAACTGCAGGATCTTGATAAACTATACCGTACAACATTAAATAAAGCGGCGAAAAAAGAACTGATCACACAGCACGCGGCATTCAGCTATCTCGCCAAAGAATACGGCTTAAAACAAGTCGCGATTGCAGGCCTTTCTCCTGAAGAAGAGCCGAGTGCGGCCAAACTGGCGGATCTCAAAACGTTTGCCAAACAGCATGATGTGAAGATCATCTACTTTGAAGAAGTTGCATCGCCTAAAGTTGCAGATACACTTGCCGGTGAAATCGGCGCGAAAACGGAAGTGCTCAATACACTGGAAGGTTTAAGCCAAAAAGAACGGGATAAAGGCATCGGTTATATCGACATTATGGAGAAAAACCTTGATGCACTGAAAGATTCGCTATTGGTTAAATAACATAGTGTGCGCCTCGGGGTGCACACTATTTCTATGCGGGAAAGGAAGGTCAGCATGAATCTCGTTACATTACAGGATATCGTTTTTGGTTATTCGCATACACCGGTGCTTGACGGCGTGTCGCTGGAAATCAAAAGCGGCGAATTCGTCGGCATTACAGGGCCGAACGGCGCATCAAAATCGACGCTGATGAAAGTCATGCTCGGCATGCTCAGACCTTGGGAAGGAACGGCCGAGATCAGCAAAAAAAACGCAGCCGGAAAACGCCTGACAATCGGCTATGTTCCGCAGCAGATTTCTTCATTTAACGCAGGATTCCCAAGCACGGTTCTGGAGCTTGTGCAATCAGGCCGTTATACGAAGGGAAAATGGTTTAAACGATTGAACGAAACGGATCACCACGAGGTGGAAAACGCGCTGAAGATGGTGGAAATGTGGGATTTCCGTCACCGGAAAATCGGCGATTTATCCGGCGGACAGAAGCAGAAAATCTGCATTGCGAGAATGCTTGCGAGCAATCCGGATCTGCTGATGCTTGATGAGCCGACAACCGCGGTTGATTATGAAAGCAGGCAGGGTTTCTACGAATTTATGCACCATCAGGTGAAAAATCACAACCGCACCGTCGTCATGGTGACACACGAACAAAACGAAGTACAGCAGTATCTGGATAAAGTCATACGGCTTGAAAGGGGGGAAAAAGGCGGATGGAAATGTTTGACTTGGAATTCATGCGACGAGCTTTTCTAGCGGGAAGCATGATCGGAATTATGGCGCCGATATTAGGCGTATATCTCGTGCTGAGAAGACAGGCGCTGATGGCGGATACGCTGTCTCATATTTCATTGTCGGGCGTGGCCATCGGTTTTTTTCTCAGTACCAATATTACGGCGGCGAGCATCGTTGTCGTCACGATCGGAGCGATCGGCATTGAATACATGCGGCGGGCGTACCGTACATATTCCGAGGTATCTATCGCAATCTTAATGGCGGCCGGGCTGTCGTTTGCGATGTTTCTGATCAGCCTGTCAAAAGGCGGCGCGTCGATGAGCATCGATCAATATTTATTTGGATCGCTTGTCACGGTCAGCCAGCAGCAGGTCTATATTATCGGAGGCATTACCCTGCTGATTCTGCTTTATTTCATTATATTAAACAGACCGCTCTATCTGCTTACTTTTGACGAGGCGACGGCGAAGACATCAGGCATTAACACAAACCTGCTGTCAATGTCATTCAGCATCGTGACGGGGCTGGCGATTTCGGTCATTATTCCGATTATCGGCGTGCTGCTCGTTTCCGCGCTCCTCGTACTGCCCGCGGCTTTTGCAATCCGTATCGCCAAAGGGTTTAAATGGGTGTTTGCGGCAGCCATTATTATTTCTCTTTTCAGTGTGTTCATGGGGCTGACGTCTTCGTACCAGCTCGGAACGCCTCCGGGGCCGTCAATCACTCTACTGTTAATCATTCTGCTTCTGCTCGGGTTTACGCTGCAGGGGATTTGGAATGCGTTTAAAAAAGGAAAAGAACGAAAAAACCGCCGTTAAGCGGTGCAGCAGTCTCATCTGCTGCTCCGTTTGACGGCTTTTTTTCACAGAAATATATCAGCAAGACGCTCATATGACTCTTTTTTGGCTTCGAAATCAAAGACGTTGCACAGCACCATCATCTCTTTTGTCTGATAACGCTCGGAAAGTTCAAGCAGACGGCGTTTCACTGCGGCAGGAGAGCCGATCACCATCCGCTTCCTGTTTTCTTCTATCTGTTTACGGTCCTCCGGCGAATACGGATAAGCTTTCGCTTCCTCCACACTCGGCACGCGGCTGTCGGCGCCTTTTCCGACACGAAGAAGCCATAAATCCTGGCTTAAGGCGAGTTCTTCCGCTTTCTCATCCGTAGCCGCGCATATGACGAAAATGGCACAGAGCGAGGCGGGAGCGGAAAAATGGGCGGAGGCCCGGAAATGGTCCCGATAGATCTGAAAAGCTTTTTCCCCGCGTTCCGGATTAATGAAATGGCCGAAGACATAGCCCGCACCTTGAAGAGCGGCGCGTCTGGCGCTGTTTTCCCCGAGGCCGAGCACCCAAAGCTGCGGGGCTGTTTCAATCAAAGGCGCTGTTTTTATTCCTGCATAAGCATGGTCCGAGGGAACCGAATCTGTCAGAAAGGATGATAAATCCTGAAGCTGCCTGTTGAACTCGGTCATGCTTTTCTTTACCCCGTCTGTGAGGGCGAGCCGGATTTTCGTCGTGCCGCCCGGTGAGCGTCCGACCCCAAGGTCAATCCGGTTCGGGTGCAGCGCCTCAAGCTGACGGAAAGTTTCCGCGACTTTATAGGGGCTGTACTGCGGCAGCAGCACGCCGCCTGATCCGACACGGATGGACGTTGTGGCTGCGGCGGTATGAGCGATCATAATTTCCGGCGAAACGCTTGCGAGCCCTCTTGTGCCGTGATGCTCGGCAAACCAGTACCGCTTATAGCCCCATCCTTCACTGAGACGGGCGAGCTCCGCTGAACGGCGGAGCGTCTCGTGCGGCCCGTTTCCTTTGGATACGGGCGCCTGATCAAGTATGCTTAAATCAATCACTCGTCTGCCCCTTTCCTGACATGTATTGATACAAGGATAGGAAAAATGTTCAGTCTTCGTCAATTTCTTTGTTTTCTCTATTCTCTCCGGAACGAAGGAGAATATAGGAAGTAATTTTCCGCCGTTTTTCGCCAAAAATTCTTATGTTTTATGAAACTTTGATATAATAAAAGACGTATATCTTAATAAACACCGGGATTCTTGTCCCGGAATTTAGTAAAAATGCGCACTTGCGGCGTGCTTAGCGGCACCCTTACAGAATAGGAGTGAATCATATGGCGATCTCTTTACAAAAAGGACAGCGAATTGATTTAACAAAAGGAAAAGCCGGCCTGTCAAAACTGCTGGTCGGACTCGGCTGGGACCCTGTATCATCCGGGGGCTTTTTCGGAAAGCTGTTCGGCGGAGGCGGTGCCAATATCGACTGTGACGCTTCCGTACTGATGCTTGAAAATGATAAAATGACAGACAGCAAAAACGTCATCTATTTCGGCAATCTGAAAAGCCGGTGCGGCGGTGTCGTACATACGGGTGACAACCTGACGGGTGAAGGCGACGGCGATGATGAACAAATTCTCATCGATTTGGCGAAGGTGCCCGCTCAGATTAATAAACTTGTGTTTGTCGTCAATATTTACGACTGCGTCAGACGAAAACAGGACTTCGGCATGATTCAAAACGCGTTCATCCGCGTCGTTGATCAGGCTAATCGCGAAGAACTGGTGACTTACAATTTAAGAGATAACTATTCAGGCAGAACGAGCCTGATCGCGGCTGAAATCTACCGCCAGGACGGCGAGTGGAAATTCGCCGCAGTAGGAGAAGGCACAAACGATACAAAAATCGGCGATATCGTTAACCGATACGCCTAAACGATAAAAAGGAGAGTGCACACATGGCAATTTCATTGGCAAAAGGACAAAAAGTAGATTTGACTAAAACAAATCCGGGTCTTTCTAAAGTCGTTGTCGGCCTTGGCTGGGATACAAACAAATACGACGGCGGACATGATTTTGATTTAGATTCCAGCGTCTTTCTATTAAATGAAGCGGGAAAATGCGCGTCGCCTGATGATTTCATTTTCTATAATCAGCTTGAAGGCGGAAACGGCTCTGTCGCACATTCAGGCGACAACCTGACAGGCCAGGGCGAGGGCGATGACGAAAGCGTAAGAGTCAACCTGAGCGCGGTGCCCGCGAATATTGACAAAATTTCATTCGTCATCACGATTCATGAAGCGGAAGCGCGCGGCCAAAACTTCGGACAAGTTTCCAACGCGTTCGTGCGCATTGTCAATGAAGAGACAAATGAGGAGCTGATCCGCTATGATCTGGCTGAAGATTTCTCAATTGAAACAGCCATTATCGCAGGGGAGCTTTACAGACATAACGGCGAATGGAAATTTTCCGCGATCGGCTCAGGCTACCAAGGCGGACTGGCCCGTATTGCGACAGATTACGGCCTGCAAATCGGCTGAACCATATCAAACACAGAAGGGAGAGACGGCACATGGCTATTCAATTGGCGAAAGGACAGCGTGTTGATCTGACAAAAACGAACCCCGGCCTTACAAAAGCGGTGATCGGCTTAGGGTGGGATACGAACAAGTACTCCGGAGGGCATGACTTTGACCTTGACGCGTCGGCTTTTCTTGTCGATGCCCATGACAACTGTGTAAATGATCTTGATTTTGTTTTCTACAATAACCTGGAACACCCGAGCGGGGGCGTCATCCATACGGGAGACAACCGGACGGGCGAGGGCGAGGGAGACGATGAACAAATTATCGTCGACTTCTCAAAAATACCCGCAAATATTGAAAAGATCGGCATCACCGTCACGATTCATGATGCGGAAGCGCGCGGCCAAAATTTCGGACAAGTTTCGAACGCGTTCGTGCGCGTCGTCGATGAAAACAGCCAGAATGAACTGCTTCGTTTCGATTTAGGGGAAGACTTCTCGATTGAAACGGCGGTTGTCGTTTGTGAGCTTTACCGCCATGGGGCTGAGTGGAAGTTTAACGCCATCGGCAGCGGGTTTTCCGGCGGTCTGGCATCACTTTGCCGGAATTACGGCTTGCAGGTGTAAGCAGGAAATTACCGTTTTACTAAATAGGAGGAAAAAACTTGGATTTTCTACATCATATTATGTCTACCTACGCTTCCTTTTTTGATTGGAAAATGTGGGGTGAGGTGCTGACTGACCCTGTATCATGGGGGCTGATCGGTTCCTTGGTTCTGCTGGAAGGGCTGCTGTCGGCCGACAATGCGTTAGTGCTTGCGGTGATGGTAAGGCATCTGCCTGAAAAACAGCGGAAGAAAGCATTAACATACGGATTGTTCGGGGCATATATTTTCCGTTTTATCTTTATCGGGATCGGAATGCTGCTCATTAAGTTCTGGTGGATTAAAGTGCTTGGCGCGCTGTACCTGGCTTGGCTCGTCATTAAGCATTTCTGGATCGGAGAAGGTGATGACGATACGGAAGGCATGAAGAAAAATTCATGGATGGTCCGTACGTTCGGAATTTTCTGGGCCACTGTCGTTTCAGTTGAGTTAATGGATTTGGCCTTCTCTGTTGACAGCATTCTGGCCGCGTTTGCGGTATCGGAAAAAGTGTGGGTGCTCTTGATCGGCGGTATGCTTGGCATTCTCATGATGCGTACAGTCGCAAAAGTATTCCTTGTTTTAATTGATAAAATCCCTGAGCTTGAAAATACGGCTTTTGTGCTGATCGGGATTATCGCCGTGAAAATGGCGGCGAGCGCCTTTGATTATGAAATGCCGCACGTGGTGTTCTTCGGAATCATCATCGCTGCGTTTGTGGTAACGTTTATTATCCACTATTTCAACAAACAAAAGCAGGTTCAGGAGCAAACGGCTGCATCTAAAGAAGAATAAAACAAAAAAAGGAGGGAGAGTTCATTTCCTTCCTTTTTTGTACCGATCATCATGAAGAGAAAGGAGGAAAATGATGAGGCAGGAAGAATTGGTGATCCGAAAGGCCGAGCCGGAAAACGATGACTGGGAAACGTTTCTGATGCGGCCGCTGCCGGAACGTCCCGGTTACGAGCGGGAAAACGGGCTGGCGTTTACCCGTCTTGCCGTCCGGATTTTGGGCACTCCTTATGATGAGACGGAGTATTACAATAAGCTTTTCGAGCTGTCTTCTCATGAAAACATCCATGTGTTAAGCGAGACGCTGGATAAGACCATCGCGCCTGAAACGTTTCAGGCGCTGCAGCACATTCATTCGGTCAATCAAAAAGAGAAAGGGCTTTCGGTTTCCAGGTTTGTCGCGTTTCTCGATGGGGGCAGGCTGCTTGCCAAACACGCTGATCCGCTTATGCACCGCCGGCTGAGAACCGCGTTTATGACGCTTTTGGAAACCTTTGCGGACCGGCATGAAAACGGGCTGAATCATCCCGATTTCCGGCGTGTGCTCTTGGATGTGTCAAAGTTTTCGCTGAACCACCTGAATCCATGGCTTGAACAAGCCGATATAGAGCGTGAGATGCCGAAGGTGGTGTGGTATGGAGACGCTGCCAAAAGCCAGCTCTATTTTCTCTATTATCTCATGCTGATCGGCTGTGACGTCCTATTGTTTCATCCGGCTGCGGAAGATCCGTTCAGCTTGATTGATCCGGATGAGGAACTCAGCTTTGTGATAAAGCTCCCCGCAACAGGCGGCCTTGAGCCATTCCCGAAAGAAAAGCCGGACAGAACGTCCACGACGGCCTACCGGTCAACGAAAGAAATTGAGCATGTGCTGAACCATGAGGAATCTATGATGTATAAGCCTTGGCAGTTCAGGGATCATACCCCGCAGTCCGTGACATTAAAAACGACGTATGATGAGTTATTTCTCATTGCGAAGGAGCGGGCGTTTATCCGGCCGCAATTTAAAGCGGACAGGGAGCGGGTGGCCGTTCCGAACCTTTTTGCGAAAGTGATGGGGGTTTCCAAAGATACGAAAGAATATTGGAACAGACTCCATACCGCCGCAGACTATCAGGAGACACACATGATCCGCAGTTTTCCGTTTACGGAAGAGCTGAAAGCCAACTACCAGTATCACTACAGTCAGGTTTTGAACGAAGAAGGAGCGATTGACGCGGACAGGCTGAAAAGAAGCAACATCTGGCAGTACAAGCATCTCCCGTCAGGCGTGCAGAACGCCATCGCCAATGTGATTTCTGACATGTGCAGAAACCCAGGGCTGAAGGCTTTGCCCGGGGAGCAGGCAAGGGATGCCGCAATCTATTTGTTCCGCCAGGCGACGAACCTGCCCGCTTCGCTGCTGCAATTGATTCAGACGTTTGATTACGCCCAAACCGTTCCGAAACTCGTTTTATATCATACGGAACAAAATGGCGAACTTACACGTTCTGACGCCGCCGCTCTGTTGTTTTTAAATAAATTCGGCGTCGATATCATCTTGTATAATCCGCCGGGCCATCAGGACATTGAGCATTATATTGAAGAAAGCCAATTTGATGTCCATTGGCTGGAGGACATGGTGTTTCGGCAGGAATATAAGGAGCCGTCACTCGTAAGAAAGCTGTTTAGAACCATTACGCAAAAGCAGGGAGAGTAAATAAACATGACAGAAAATCAAAATCCGCTTGTTCTTGATAAAAATGAAGAGATTTCTGAACAAAAAGCAGATGACATCAGGGTGCAGCTGCGCCACGACCCTGAGGTGCAGCGCATTTCGCAGCAGATTGACGTGAAAAACCAAATGGAGCTGCTTGAGTACGGAAAAGAACCGGCAGTTGAAATCTCGAAGTTCTCCGACCGCATCTTAAATATGATGAAAACAACAAGTGTCACGGATTCAGGCACAATGCTGACGCAGCTCGGAAAAATCATGGACCGTTTTGACAAAAATGATTTCGATGAACCAAAAGGATTTCTCGCTAAAATGTTCAAACGCGGCAACAGTATGATTGAAAAGATTTTTCAAAAGTAC
Source organism: Bacillus sp. 275 (assembly GCF_001999205.1). Taxonomy (NCBI): domain Bacteria; kingdom Bacillati; phylum Bacillota; class Bacilli; order Caryophanales; family Bacillaceae; genus Bacillus; species Bacillus sp. 275. Next base: position 1,712,616 of record NZ_CP019626.1, on the reverse strand, counting down.
CGCACCCTGGGCGGAGAAATTGAAAAAATCCACGTCGAAATTTCAAAATACAAAGATGAAATGGCAAAGACGAACCATACGCTTGAAGAGATGTATGAAAACAACATTAACTACTACATGGAGCTTGAAAAATATGTCGTTGCCGGGCAGATGAAGCTTGAGGAAATGCAGGCGCTCATTCCTTCTTATGAAGAAAAAGCGGCAGGCGGAAACCAGCTTGCGCAAATGCAGCTTGATACGCTGCGTGACGGGCTTCAGGCGCTTGAGGAACGTGTCTATGATTTAGATATGGCGCGGATGGTGGCGCTGCAAACGGCGCCGCAGATCCGCCTCCTTCAGCGCGGAAATACGAAGCTCATCGGGAAAATCAATTCCGCTTTCGTCATTACGATTCCGATTTTCAAAAACGGCATCATTCAGGCTGTCACAGTCAAACGGCAAAAGCTTGTGGCTGATTCAATGAGCGAGCTGGACCGCCGCACGAATGAAATGCTGAAGCGAAACGCTGAAAATATTTCAAACCAAAGCGTGGAGATTGCCCGTATGGCAGGCCGTCCGAGCATTGACATTGAGACGATTGAAACGTCTTGGAATACGATTGTCAGCGGTATGCAGGAAACGAAACAGATCGAAGAAGAGAACAGACGTATCAGAGAAGACGGCGCGAAACGGATTCAACAGCTTCAGGATAATATTAAAAACGCAGTCTTAAAGAATTAACACACACCCCGCTTGCTTACGGCAAGCGGGATTTTTTTGCGAAAAAAGATAATGACAATGTGTAAAGACAGGTGTAAACTTATACGGTAATCATTTTCGATTTGAGGTGCTGCTTATGAACAAACAACCTGCCGTCACTCCGCGAAAACTTCTGGCGATTGCCGGAATGGGCTGGCTGTTTGATGCGATGGATGTCGGAATTTTATCGTTTATTATCGCCGCGCTTCACACTGATTGGAATTTAACACCCGATCAAATGAAATGGATCGGAAGCGTCAATTCCATCGGTATGGCAGCGGGCGCCTTTGTATTCGGAATGCTGGCCGACAGGATCGGCCGGAAAAAAGTGTTTATGATCACGCTGTTATTCTTTTCTGTCGGAAGCGGCATATCCGCTTTCGCAACGGGATTGACGGTTTTTCTCATATTGCGTTTTCTGATCGGAATGGGGCTTGGCGGGGAACTGCCTGTCGCCTCGACGCTCGTGTCAGAAGCGTCCGCTCCCGAAAAGCGGGGACGGATCATCGTGCTGCTTGAGAGCTTTTGGGCCGCGGGCTGGCTTCTTGCGGCGGTGATTTCCTACTTTGTCATACCGTCATTCGGCTGGCAGGCCGCGCTGCTCTTAACGGCGCTGGCCGCATTTTATGCGCTGTACTTGCGGAGAAGCCTTCCGGAATCACCGGCGCATCAGGCATTGCCGCAGAAAAAAAGCATACGCGGGCAGGCGGGAAGTGTCTGGACGAAACCGTATATCCGGCCGACGGTGCTGCTGTCTGTCGTTTGGTTCTGCGTCGTCTTTTCATATTACGGCATGTTTTTATGGCTGCCGAGCGTGATGCTGATGAAAGGCTACAGCATGATTGAGAGCTTCGAATACGTCCTTCTGATGACACTTGCCCAGCTTCCCGGATATTTCTCTGCGGCGTGGCTGATCGAAAAAGCGGGGCGGAAGACCATCTTAGTCATCTATTTGCTCGGAACGGCGGGCAGCGCTTATTTCTTCGGTGCCGCGGATTCATTGGCCATGCTGCTCACAGCGGGCATGCTGCTGTCCTTCTTCAATCTCGGCGCATGGGGCGTGCTTTACGCCTATACACCGGAGCAGTACCCTGCGGCGATCCGTGCGACCGGTTCCGGCACAACGGCGGCCGTCGGCAGAATCGGCGGCATTTTCGGTCCGCTTCTCGTCGGATCGCTTGCAGCCCGGAACGTTTCGTTTACATTGATTTTCGCCGTCTTTTGTGCGGCCATCCTGATTGCCGTCATCACCATTATTATTCTCGGAAAAGAAACGAAACAGACAGAGCTTGCGCAATGAGCACCCTTTTGGGGTGCTTTTTTTAGTGAGCGGTCTGCTGACAGACCTATATTTTTCCTTATATTCCTTATTTTTAGGAGGGGAAAACTTCTTTTTTCAGGACAATGTCGCGAAAAAATTCTTGTTTTTGTAAAAAAAGGATAGGAAATCAGTTTGCAGCACATTCGGTGGAAACGTTCTCAAGCCTGATAAAAGCCCGATTTACTTTATAATTTATCCTCAATAAGGAGGATTAGAGAGTATTTAGAAGCATACCAGAGGAAAATAAGACACAGGGATGTTTTTAAAGTAATGATACAAAATAAACGGGATTATGATGTTTGTTTGACTTATTACAAACGTGTTACGGTATTAAAGATTGCTTATTATGGAGGGAAAATATGAATTTGGATGAGAAACCAATTAAGATAAAAGTCGAAAATGTATCTAAGGTTTTCGGAAAACAGACAAAAAAAGCCATTCAGATGCTGTCCAGCGGAAAAAACAAAAAAGAGATCCTGAAAGCGACCGGATCAACCGTTGGTGTCAATCAAGCAAACTTTGATGTATATGATGGGGAGATATTTGTCATCATGGGTCTATCGGGGAGCGGTAAATCAACTTTAGTTCGGCTGTTAAACCGGCTTATTGAACCGACTGCCGGGAATATTTATATTGATGGTGACATGATAACAAATATGTCAAAAGACCAGCTCCGGGAAGTGCGCCGGAAAAAAATCAGCATGGTCTTTCAAAAATTTGCACTGTTTCCGCACAGAACGATTCTTGAAAATACGGAATACGGCCTGGAGCTTCAAGGCGTCGACAAAAAAGAGCGTGAGCAAAAAGCGCTTGATTCGCTTAAACTTGTCGGTCTTGAAGGCTTTGAACACCAATTCCCAGATCAGCTCAGCGGAGGAATGCAGCAGCGTGTCGGACTTGCGCGCGCATTGACGAATGATCCTGACATTCTTCTGATGGATGAAGCTTTCAGTGCGCTTGATCCGCTGATCCGCAAAGACATGCAGGATGAGCTTTTAGACCTTCATGACTCTGTCGGCAAGACGATCATCTTTATCACGCATGATCTTGATGAAGCATTGCGCATCGGCGACAGAATCGTGCTGATGAAAGACGGTAACATCGTTCAGATCGGGACGCCTGAAGAAATTCTGATGAGCCCGTCCAATGAATACGTTGAGAAATTCGTTGAGGACGTTGATTTATCCAAAGTTCTGACAGCGGGCCACATCATGAAGCGCGCTGAAACCGTGCGGATTGACAAAGGGCCTCGTGTAGCGCTGCAGCTCATGAAGAATCTCGGTATTTCTTCTATTTACGCCGTTGATAAACAGAAACAGCTTCTCGGCGTCATTCACGCGGCGGATGCGAAAAAAGCGGTGGAATCCGACTTATCGCTTCAGGATATTCTAAATACTGAATTTACGACTGTAAACGAAAGCACGTACTTGACGGAAATTTTCGATGTCGTGTCTGATGCGAATATTCCGATCGCCGTCACGGACGATAAGGACCGCATGAAAGGCATTGTCGTAAAAGGCGCATTAATCGGCGCGCTTTCAGGAAATAACGATTATATAAATGTTGAAGATTCTGCTGAACAAGCTCAGGATTCTTCTGTTCAGGGGGTGAAGTAAATGGACAGATTGCCTAGAATTCCGTTAGCAGATATCGTTGACCGGTTTGTTGACTGGCTTACCATGACGTTCGGAGGTTTCTTTGACGGAATCTCAAACGGTTTGGCCGCTTTCGTAAACGCGATTGTGAGCGGTTTGGGTTTCATCCCGTCTATTTTATTGACTGTTATTTTTGCAGCTCTCGCTTGGTGGATCAGTACGAGAGGAATTGCACTCTTTACGTTAATCGGATTCCTTGTTATTGATTATTTGGGTTATTGGTCGCCGATGTTGCAAACGTTGGCGCTTGTCGTCACATCTGTTTTGATTTCCATTATTATCGGGGTTCCGATCGGCATATGGGCGTCTCAGAAAGAAACGGTCCGCCGCATTGTTACACCGATTCTGGATTTAATGCAGACCATGCCGGCTTTCGTATATCTGCTGCCTGCAATTTTCTTCTTTAATATCGGGGTTGTGCCAGGCGTCGTGGCATCTGTTATTTTCGCGATGCCTCCGACGATCCGCATGACGGTTCTCGGTATTAAACAAGTTCCGGCTGATTTGATCGAAGCGACGGAAGCATTCGGTTCAACGACGTCTCAGCGTCTGTTCAAGGTACAGCTTCCGCTTGCCACAAAAACAATTCTTGCCGGCATTAACCAAAGCATCATGCTTGCTTTGTCAATGGTCGTTATCGCGGCCATGGTCGGTGCGCCGGGTCTCGGTTCTGAAGTATACAGCGCCGTGACACAGTTGAAAACCGGTGTCGGAGTGGAAGCGGGTATCGCGATCGTTATCGTAGCGATTACACTCGACCGTATCACGCAAAACATTAAAGTGAAGAAGAAGAGCAGGGGGAATGCCTGATGCTTAAGAAAATCATCGGTGTCGGCGTTACCGCTGCGCTGGCTCTTTCTTTGGCTGCCTGCGGTTCGCAGACTGATGGTAAGGCAACGGCTGCGGACCAGGTGAACAAAACCATTATCGGTATTGATCCGGGATCGGGAATCATGGCCCTGACGGATGAGGCCGTGAAGGATTACGGATTGAAAGACTGGAATGTCGTCACGGCGTCAAGTGCTGCCATGACGGCGACATTGAAGAAATCATATGACCGGAAAAAGCCGATCATCGTAACGGGCTGGACGCCGCACTGGATGTTCTCCAGATACAAGCTGAAGTTCCTTGATGATCCGAAAAAAACGTACGGAACTGCCGAGCAGATTCATACGATTACAAGAACCGGCTTCAGTAAGGAACAGCCTAACGCGGCCAAAGTTCTCAGCCAGTTCAAATGGACGCAGGACGATATGGGAGAAGTCATGATTGCCGTTGAAGAAGGCGAAAAGCCGGCCAAAGCCGCTGCTGAATATGTGAAAAAACACAAAGATCAAGTAGCTCAATGGACAAAAGGCGCCCATAAAGTCAAAGGGGATAAAATTAACCTGGCATATGTGGCTTGGGACAGTGAAATCGCAAGTACGAACGTGGTCGGAAAAGTATTTCAAGACCTCGGCTATGACGTGAAGCTGACGCAAGTGGAGGCCGGACCGATGTGGACTGCGATTGCGACAGGCAGCGCGGATGCGTCATTGTCTGCTTGGCTTCCGAATACCCATAAGGCATATGCGTCTAAATATAAAGGCAAATATGAAGATGTAGGAACGAGTCTGACAGGCGTCAAGATGGGTCTGGTCGTTCCTCAGTATATGAAAAACGTCAATTCAATTGAAGATTTGAAGAAATAACGAAGAAAAGCAGCCCTGTAACGGGCTGCTTTTTTTATGCTTCAAACGATTTGAGGACGGCAGCCGTTAATATCTCAACGCCTGTAAAGATGGCGCTTCGGTCAAATGTCATTTGGGGATGGTGAAGCCCCGGCTGCAGACCGCATCCTAGGCCGAGCATCGTCGTTTTTAAGTTCGGCACCTTTAACCCGTAAAAGTGAAAATCCTCTCCTCCGGTTGTCACAAGAGGTTCATCCACATGTTCTTCTCCGAGAATGCCGCTTATCGCAGATGCCATGATGGCTTCCGCCTCTTTGTTTCGCTCGGCTGCCGGGAGGCTGTGTTCTTTTTGCAGTTCGATTTTTGCGCCGAATGCGGCAGCCGCCGCCTCACAGGCTCTTTCGGTTTCGGCGGTTAATTTCTCCATGGCGGCATTGGTTTGTGCGCGGAGATCAAGGCTGAACGATGCTTTTCCCGGAATGATATTGGAACTCTCACCGCCTGCCTGAAGCTTTGTCATCTTCACGGAATGCGGGATGCCGGGATCAAGATGAATGAAGCTGAGTTTTTGGACGAGAAGAGCGGCGATTTCGATACTGTTAAGGCCGAGATGCGGTCTCGCGCCGTGGGCTTCTTCTCCGATAATCAGGCCTTCTATATGCTGGCTTGAGCCATGCAGAATGGACGGTGCGCATCGGCCGTTTGCCGTTTCCTGTACGGGGCGCACGTGCACGCCGTATAAGAAGTCAACATCATCCAGTACGCCTTTTTCAATCATTTTCAGCGCTCCGCCGCCTTTTTCTTCAGCTGGCTGAAAAATAAAGCGGATGGTGCCCTTCGGAAGTTTCGGCTGACTCTTTAAAAGCATCATCGTGCCGAGCGCCATCGTCATATGTGAATCATGTCCGCATGAATGGTTCGCCTGAAAGACACCGTCCACTTCCTGCCACAGCGCGTCAATATCCGCCCGGACAGCCACAACCGGCGAGCCTTCTCCGATTTCGCCGACAACACCGGTACAATCATCAAACGTGCGGGTCCGGCAGCCGGCCTCTTTCAGTTTTTCAGTCAGATATTCAGTTGTTTGATATTCTTTCCAGCTTACTTCGGGATTGGCGTGCAGGTGGTCAAAAATATCCATAATGACTTGCTTTTCATGCGCTGTGAGTCTGTTCATGCCGTAAGTCCTCCTTCAAAAGCTGTCTGTTTTTTATTTTTGATATTGAAAACAGGCAATCGGTCTGTATATAATATAGCACATATCTGTATTTTCTGAATAGTTTATAAATTTAAAGCGGGATGGTGATGTTATGGCTGTGCCGAAGGCCGAACCTGTATTGAAAAAGAAGAAATTGTTTGTGATGCCTGATGCTTATGTGCTGCTGTTCATTGTCGCTTTACTATGCGCGATAGCGTCGTACATCGTTCCCGCAGGGGAATTTGACAGAGTGACAAAGGGCAGTGTGACGTCCGCCGTCCCGGGAAGCTATCATTCTTTAGACCAGTCTCCTGTCAGCCCGATCGCTTTTTTTACCGCGATTCAGGAAGGGATGACAAGTTCCGCGCCGATTATTTTTTTAATCCTGTTTACGGGCGGCACCATTGCGATTTTGGAGAAAACGGGCGCCATCAATGGATTGATCAGTAATGTCATCAGTACGTTCCGCACAAAACAGCTGCTGTTTATTGCGATTGTCGGATCTCTATTTTCGATCCTCGGCACAACCGGCATCGTCGTTAATTCCGTGATCGGTTTTATTCCGATCGGCCTGATCGTCGCCCGCTCGCTGAAATGGGACGCCGTGGCCGGAGCGGCCGTCATTTATATCGGCTGCTATGCCGGGTTTAACGCGACGATTTTATCACCTTCACCGCTCGGGTTATCACAAAGCATCGCGGAGCTGCCGCTGTTTTCCGGTATCGGCCTGCGGATTGCCGTCTACATTTGTTTTCTGTTATCATCTATTTTATATATTTATCGGTATACGAGAAAACTCAGAAAAGCAAAGGACGCCAGCCTGCTGGGGAACGATTGGTTTCCGGCGGCAGGTTCACTCCCGCAGGTTTCTGAGCCGGAGGACAAGCATGTCCCGTTTACCGTCCGCCATAAATTGATTCTGGCTGTTGCGGCTTTGTCGCTTGCCGGCTTTTTATACGGCGCGCTTACTCTTGGCTGGTCTGATTCAGAGATGGCCGCCGTGTTCATTTTTATCTCAATCGTGTCCGGACTGATTGCGGGAATGGCGGCAAATGATATTGCAAAAACGTTTATTACAGGCTGTCAGGGGCTCGTTTACGGTGCGCTGATCGTCGGAATGGCGAGAAGCATTTCCGTTATCCTGGAACATGGAAAGCTGCTTGATACGGTAGTCAATGGACTTGCGTCACTGCTGCACGGTTTCAGCCCGATGGCAGGCGCCATCGGAATGTATATTTCCAGCGCCCTGCTTCATTTTCTGATTTCATCGGGCTCAGGGGAGGCGGTCGTATTTATTCCGATCTTGGCGCCGCTTGCCGATCTGATGGGCATCACGAGACAGGTCGCGGTTGAAGCGGTCATGCTTGGGGAAGGCGTCGTAAACTGTGTCAATCCGACTTCCGGCGTGCTGATGGCCGTACTGGCTGCCAGCGGCATTCCGTACGTAAAGTGGCTTCGCTTCATGATTCCGCTGGCGCTGATTTGGTTTGTCATCGGTCTCGTGTTTATCTGCATAGGCGTCCTGATCAATTGGGGCCCTTATTAACATTTTTGTCAATGATATTTCGGTTTATCATTATGAATCGGCAAGATATAATGGGAGTTGTAAGCCATTCTTAATAGTGCGGGAGGAAGTCATGAATCAGCGTCGGAACAGACTTTCAAACGTGAATGGAAAGAGTGAGAGTGTGAAAGAGAAAGAACGAATGATTTGGTCAGAAGTCGGAATGCTTGTGGGCACACTGTCTTTGCTTGACATCATCGTACGCGGACTTGTTCTGAACTGTCCGTTTAGGGAATGGGCCGGAAGCTTGGCGGTTTTCTTCATTATAATTGTTTATTATTGCATCAGGGCGGGAGCGTCGGGAATGCTCATGCCGAGAATAGACACCAAAGAAGAACTGCAAAAGCGGGTGAAGCAGCAGCGGATAGATTCAATTGCGGTCACTTTTGCGGTAGCGGCGATTACGATGTACGACAGGGGGTTTCCCCATACATTCTTTGCTTGGCTGAAAATGATCTTTCTTTTTATCGTCTGCGGAGGCATTCTGTTTCTGCTTCGGTATGTCATTGTGAAGCTGTCTTACAGAAGAGCGATAAAAGAAATAAAAAAGAAATCATCTTGACAGGTGGTTTCTTTTTTTGTTTGAAAGCGGGAAGTCCTTTTAATTGATAGGAATATAGATTTGAATTCACTCTGTCACGTTGCTTTGATAGAGAGAGTGTGATAAGTTGAAATGTAAGCGTTAACAAAATTATCCAGTCTTCACAACAGTTGAAAGGAGCTGAAGAAAGAGTAAGAGGAATTTTTGACTCCGCAGTCAGTCTTCAAAAATGAAATAAGGAGTGTCAAAAATGTTTGAAAAACGATTCAAAACCTCTTTACTGCCGTTATTCGCCGGATTTTTATTGCTGTTTCATTTGGTTTTGTCAGGCCCGGCGGCTGCAAACGCTGAAACTGCAAACAAATCGAATAAGGTGACCGCGTCATCGGTCAAAAACGGGACCATCCTTCATGCATGGAATTGGTCGTTCAATACGTTAACACAAAATATGAAAGATATTCGTGATGCGGGCTATGCAGCCATTCAGACGTCGCCGATTAACCAAGTAAAGGAAGGGAACCAAGGAGATAAAAGCATGAGGAACTGGTACTGGCTGTATCAGCCGACATCGTACCAAATCGGCAACCGTTACTTAGGCACTGAACAAGAATTTAAGGACATGTGTGCAGCCGCGGAAAAGTATGGCGTAAAAGTCATTGTCGATGCGGTTATCAATCATACTACCAGCGATTATGGCGCGATTTCTGACGAGATTAAGCGTATTCCAAACTGGACCCATGGAAACACACAAATTAAAAATTGGTCGGATCGATGGGACGTCACTCAAAATTCATTGCTTGGGCTGTATGATTGGAATACACAGAATACTGAGGTGCAGGCCTATCTGAAACGTTTCTTGGAAAGAGCATTGAATGACGGAGCAGACGGGTTCCGCTATGATGCCGCCAAGCATATAGAGCTTCCGGATGATGGGAATTACGGCAGCCAATTTTGGCCGAATATCACAAATACATCGGCGGAGTTCCAATACGGAGAAATCCTGCAAGACAGCGCGTCCAGAGATACTGCTTATGCGAATTATATGAATGTGACGGCTTCTAACTACGGGCATTCCATCAGATCCGCTTTAAAGAACCGTAATCTGAGTGTGTCGAATATCTCCCGTTATGCATCTGACGTGTCTGCGGACAAGTTAGTCACATGGGTGGAATCACATGATACGTATGCCAATGATGATGAAGAGTCCACATGGATGAGTGATGACGATATTCGTTTAGGCTGGGCAGTGATTGGTTCCCGCTCAGGAAGCACGCCTCTTTTCTTTTCCAGACCTGAGGGCGGAGGAAATGGTGTAAGATTTCCCGGAAAAAGTCAAATAGGAGATCGCGGGAGCGCCTTATTTAAAGATCAGGCGATCACTGCGGTCAATACATTTCACAATGTAATGGCCGGGCAGCCTGAGGAACTCTCGAATCCGAATGGGAACAACCAAATCTTTATGAATCAGCGCGGCTCAAAAGGCGTTGTGCTGGCAAATGCAGGATCGTCTTCTGTCACCATCAATACTTCAACGAAATTACCTGACGGCAGGTATGATAATAGGGCCGGCGCCGGTTCATTTCAAGTAGCGAACGGCAAACTGACAGGTACGATCAATGCCAGATCGGCGGCTGTTCTTTATCCTGATGATATTGGAAATGCGCCTCATGTCTTTCTTGAGAATTACCAAACGGGGGCAGTCCATTCTTTCAATGATCAGCTGACGGTCACCCTGCGTGCAAATGCGAAAACAACAAAAGCCGTTTACCAAATCAATAATGGGCAGCAGACAGCATTTAAGGATGGAGACCGACTAACGATCGGGAAAGGAGATCCAATCGGCACGACTTACAACATCAAGTTAACCGGAACGAACGGCGAGGGTGCAGCGAGAACCCAAGAATACACGTTTGTCAAAAAAGACCCGTCCCAAACCAACATCATTGGCTATCAAAACCCGGACCATTGGGGCCAGGTAAATGCTTATATCTATAAACATGATGGAGGCAGGGCCATAGAATTAACCGGATCGTGGCCGGGGAAAGCCATGACTAAGAATGCAGATGGAATGTACACGCTGACGCTGCCTGCGAATGCGGATACGGCCAACGCCAAAGTGATTTTTAACAATGGCAGCGCCCAAGTGCCCGGACAGAACCAGCCCGGCTTTGATTATGTGCAGAATGGTTTGTATAACAACTCCGGTTTGAATGGTTATCTTCCGCATTAATGGATAGGGCCATCATCACATCAGCGTGCCGGCAAACCCCCGCTTCTGGGAAAGGGACAGCGAGTCTTCAATCACGCTGAAAAGATGACAGCATCCTAAAACGGGTTCCGTTTTAGGATGTTGTCAACAATCTGGAAACCATCACCGATATTTTTTTGTCCAAAAATCAAACTTTTCTCTTGCAAAAGTTTGTGAAGTGTTGCACAATATAAATGTGAAATACTTCACAAGATAAAAACAGACACCACGAAACACTGGAGGATGAGCATACATGATGAACGAACGAGTGAACAAAGTAGCATTAATCGGAGCAGGTTTTGTTGGAAGCAGTTATGCATTTGCGTTAATTAACCAAGGGATCACAGATGAGCTTGTGATCATTGATGTAAATAGAGAAAAAGCCATGGGAGATGTCATGGATTTAAATCACGGAAAGGCATTTGCGCCTCATCCGGTCAAAACGTCTTACGGCACATATGAGGATTGTAAGGATGCCGATATCGTGTGCATCTGTGCAGGAGCCAATCAAAAACCGGGTGAAACGAGACTTGAGCTGGTCGAAAAAAATCTCGCCATTTTTAAAAGCATTGTCGGTGAAGTAATGGCAAGCGGATTTGACGGCATCTTCCTCGTTGCCACAAACCCGGTCGACATTCTCACTTATGCGACATGGACATTCAGCGGGCTGCCGAAAGAACGCGTCATCGGAAGCGGCACGACACTGGATTCTGCGCGATTCCGTTATATGCTGAGCGAATACTTCGGAGCCGCTCCGCAAAACGTACACGCCCACATTATCGGCGAGCACGGCGATACCGAGCTTCCTGTATGGAGTCACGCCAATATCGGCGGAGTGCCGGTGCAGCAATTGCTGGAGAAAAATGAAGCTTACAAACAGGACGAGCTGGATCAGATCGTTGACGATGTGAAAAATGCGGCCTACCATATTATCGAGAAAAAAGGCGCGACATATTACGGAGTGGCGATGAGCCTCGCCCGCATCACAAAAGCGATTTTGCGTAATGAAAACAGCATTTTAACCGTCAGCACATATCTGGACGGCCAATACGGTGTAAACGACGTCTTTATCGGCGTTCCGGCCGTCATCAATCGGAACGGCATCGCAGGTGTGACGGAACTTGAGCTGAATGAAACAGAACAGGCTCAATTCAGCCGCAGCGCAAACGTGCTGAAAGATATTCTCGCTCCGCATTTCGCAGAGTAAACAAAAAAGCAGTACATGACAAACGCCATGTACTGCTTTTTTCAATTCGCTTTTTTCGCCATTTCCTGAGAGGTTTTTACTCTCGCTTTTCCCATAAACAAAATGGTAACGGCCGCAATGACGATCGGCGCCAGCGCAAGCGTAAATACATATGTGATGCTTTGCGACATGGCGTCAATAATGCGATCCAGAATGTGCGGCGGAATATGAGCGCGCGTGCCGGCCTGGAAAATCTCCTGCGGATTTCCGATGTTCTGCATCGCGCCGCCCGCTCCTTTCATGCCGCTGAATGAATCTGTGAGCTTGTTAGTAAACACATTCGTCTGAATGGTTCCGAAAATCGTCACACCGAGCGTCATACCGAATGATCTCAAAAACGAGTTTGTTGAGTTGGCGCTTCCGCGGTAACGCGGCTCCAGATCGTTCATGGACGCGGCCGGCAGCAGTGAGAAGTTGAAGCCGACGCCGAATCCTGAGATCAGCATGAATACCGTCAGCATCGTACGCGCCGTATCCGGTGTCATATTGGAAAGCAGCAGCATTCCGATAAAGAAAGCGACCACGGAAATCAGCATTAAATTGCGGAACCGCACTTTCGTCTGGAAAATTCCGCCGATCATACTTCCGATAACAGAACCGATCATCATCGGCGTCAAAATAAAGCCCGCGCTTGTCGCGGTGCTTCCGTACACAGCCTGAACGAAGATCGGGATAAACACCGCTAAAATGACGAACGTGGCTCCGTAAAGGAACGCCAGAATCTGTGCCGTAGCAAATAAACGGTTTTTAAACATCCAAAATGAGATAATCGGTTCTTCCGCTTTTCTTTCCACAATAAAAAAGGCGATAAAGAACACGGCGAACACAGCGAACAGACCGATGATCTGCACGGAGTTCCAATCATATGTTTTTCCGCCGAGCTCAAGAGCGAACATCAGACCGACAATGGAAACCACCAGCGTGATTGCGCCGGCCCAGTCGATTTTCTGCTTCTTGTGTTCAAGGGATTCTTTATAATAACGAAGAATGAAAAACAATGATAAAATACCGATCGGCACGTTGATGTAAAACACCCAGTGCCAGCTGATGGAGTCGGTAATGAGCGCGCCTAAAAGCGGCCCGAGAACGCTGGACAGGCCGAAAACGGCACCGAACATGCCCGACATTTTTCCGCGTTTTTCCGGCGGAAATAAATCAAAAATGATCGTGAAGGCGATCGGCATCAGCGCGCCTCCGCCGATTCCCTGAATGACGCGGTAAATAATGAGCTGATCCATTGTCTGGGCGATTCCGCATAACGCGGATCCGATTAAGAAAAGAATAAGACCGAATAAAAAGAAACGTTTGCGTCCGTACATATCGGACAGTTTTCCGTAAATCGGCATACCGGCCATAACGGCTACCATGTATGATGCCGTCACCCAAGCGAACTTATCGAAACTTCCGAGGTCCGCCACGATATTTCCCATCGCAGTGGCAACGATTGTATTATCCATAGCCGACATTAAAATGCCCAGCAAAAGACCGATGACGACAAACTTCGTCGAGGCGTCCTTCGCGGCTGTTTGTTCCATGCTTTTTCCTCCCATACTTACTTTTGATCATTAAATTTGCTATGATCATATTAGATTTGCCGAAAATTATCTTGATCGTCAAGATAAATTGATTTTATAGGGAGGCCTGTCAGTTGTCAACAAGAAATACCAGAAGCGAGACGGAGGAAACCGCGATACAGTTATTCCGAAAGATGGCCACAAGGACGATCCTGTTTCATCAGGCGGCCGCTCAATCTCTCGGTCTGTTTCCGACCGATTTAAAATCAGCTGATATCTTAAATGAAGCAGGCCCGATGACCGCAGGCGAGCTTGGGAAAAAAACCGGTCTCAGCACAGGTTCGGTAACGGCGCTCATTGACCGGCTCGAAAAAGCGGGATATGTCATGAGGAAAAAAGACCCCGAAGACAAACGTCGGGTGATTATCGTGCCGCTGACAGCCGGAAAGGCGAATGTGAAGCAATTGTTCAGCTCCTTATCCCAGTCTACGATCAGCCTTTGCCGGCAATATAAAGAAGAAGAACTGCGGCTGATATTCGATTTTTTAGGAAAAGCGACGGACATGATGGAAGACGAGCTTGAGAAATTAAAATAATATATCATAGCACGGCCCATTCATGAATAACTTGTACAAGTTGCATGAATGAGGGGGAAGCCAATGAACATCTTTTTAAGCTACATCGTTCTCGGGCTGTCATTGTCAGCACCTGTCGGACCGGTCAATGCGGCGCAAATTGACAAAGGCATCAAAAACGGCTTTTGGCATGCATGGATTTTCGGTCTTGGCGCCATGGCCGCGGATGGGCTGTATATGATTCTGATCTATTTCGGGCTGTCTCAATTTTTGACCGCTCCTTTTGTAAAAACGTTTTTGTGGCTCTTCGGTTTTTTCGTGCTGACCTATACGGGAGTCGAAACGCTAAAAAATATCAGGGAAGCCATGAATGTCAGAAGCGGAAAAGGAAAACCGGCTTTTTACAAAACATTCGGCGCGGGATTTTTTATTTCTCTTTCCAATCCGCTGAGCATTTTATTCTGGCTCGGCATATACGGCAGCATCCTCGCTAAAACCGCTGAATCCTTCGATGCAAATCAGCTTTTGATTTACAGCTCCGGCATTCTTCTCGGCATTTTGATCTGGGATTTCTGCATGGCGGTCGCCGCGAGCACTTTCAGAAATCTCCTTCATGAAAAAGCGCTCCGCTGGCTGACGGGAGCGGCGGGTGTGTCTTTGATCGTTTTCGGGTTTTATTTCGGATGGCAGGGGATTCAAATGCTCATCTCATAAATAGAAGAGTCACCCATCGCCTATCTCCATCATAACGTATCATGACGATACTGGAGGTGGGCCGATGGCAAGCGAGCTGTACACAAAAAGTTGCCTTGAGGAAAAGTTATTGGATCTGCCAAATTGGCAGAGAATCGCTTTTGAGCTTCTATCAGAAAAAGTAGGCGATAAAGCGGACGCGTTTCCGTGCATTCCCGGACGTCAGGGATTTTTGACAGATCAGCTCCGGATATCCTTTGCGGGTGATCCCCGCGAAGAGGGAACCCCGGAGGAAGTGGGACTACTGCTGTCCGAGTACGGAAAGATCTCAAGGAATACCGGAAAATACGCGTCGCTGCTTGTGATTTTTGATACGCCTGAGGATTTAGCTGAGTATTATTCCATTGAGGCGTATGAAGAGCTGTTCTGGTCTTTTTTAAACCGGCTGAGCGGCTGCGATCCGAAAGACTGGCCGGAAGACATACCGGAAGACCCTGAACATTATAAATGGGAGTTCTGCTTTGACGGCGAGCCGTATTTTATTCTGTGCGCGACGCCTGCGCATGAAGCGAGACAAAGCAGAAGCTTCCCGTTTTTTATGCTGGCGTTTCAGCCGAGATGGGTTTTCGAAGGATTAAATGATTCAACCGCGTTCGGACGAAACATGAGCCGGCTGATCAGAAAACGCTTAGAGGCGTATGATGAAGCCCCTCTTCATCCCCGATTGGGGTGGTACGGAGGAAAAGACAATTTAGAATGGAAGCAATATTTCCTCCGTGATGATGAGACGCAAGTGTCAAAGTGTCCCTTTTCTTATTTGAAGAGACTGTTTAAACCGACGAAATAAGCTATGATCCGGCAGGGCTGTGTCCCTGCTTTTTTTGTACGATCCATGTCACGATCGCAATGACGGCGAGAAAACAAAGGCTGACCAGAAAACCGGGCCGGCTCGATTTCTCAAACAGCGTCCCGGAGACGGCCGCGACAATCAGCACAAGGGCGATAACAATCTGTACGGTTCCCATCTTTGTCGTTTCGAGCAGTTTCTTGCCCGAGAACAAAATGAACAGCCACGTATAAAGAAGCATCAGGCCCGCCGCGGTCGTCATGTGTTCATATATATTTTTCGGCAGCACCAATGACAGGATGATGGAGACGATGAGTCCGGCAAACGTCAATCCGAGCGCAGGCCAGCAGATTTTTTTGTTTTCCTTTAATCTGAAGCATTTCGGCGCATCTCCGTCATCTGCCATCGTACAAAGCAATGTCGTCACGGCAAACAGCGAGGCGACGAGCGTGGAAAATCCCGCAATAATAAAAATCCCGTTAAAAATATCAAGAATGATATCTAAATGAAAACCCTTCAGCGATGTAATAAACGGGCTGTCCTGTTCGGTGAATTTGCCCAGCGGCACTAACAGCAGCGCCAGGCCGAGAGAAATGACGTAAATCACCGCAAGAACGGCAAGCATCAGCCGGCCTGATTTTGAGGCTTCCTCCGGCTTTTTCAAATGCACGGTCATCAGCCCCAAGACTTCAATTCCTCCGAAGGCGTAAAACGCATAAATCAATCCGGTCCATAACCCCATCGCTCCGTGCGGGAACAAATCCTTTGATTCGTTCGGCACCTGCACATCCGGTTTATGAGAAAATATACCGCACAGCGCCAATATGGCGATGACGATAAACATAACAATCGCCGCCGTCTTGACAACAGCGAGCACATTTTCCGTTTTTTGAAAAACGGACAGCCCCGTAAATATAATCAAGAGACCGAGCACCGCATAGATGGAGGCGAAAATCCACAGCGGCACATTCGGAAACCAATGCTTCGTAAATAGCGAGATCGCTGTCAGCTGGCTTCCAGTGATCAGCATCTCGGACGACCAGTACACCCATCCGTTGCTGAAACCGGCCCAAGTGCCGAAAGCCTTTCTCGCATAAGCGCAAAAAGACCCCTTTTCGGGCTGTTTGGCCGAGAGCTTCGCGAGCTGCTCAAAGACAAAATAGGTGCCAAGCCCGGCAATAAGAAATGAGATCAGCGCGGAATATCCGCTTTTGACAATAGCGATGCTGGACCCGAGAAAAAAGCCCGTCCCGATTGTGCAGCCGACGCCGATTAAGGAGAGCTGCCACCAAGCGAGATTCCCTTTAGGCTGGTCCTGTGATTTACTCATGAAGTTCAACCCCTTTATCAAAGCTTAGATTGCGGCCGTCAGAAGGGGAATATACATCCAATAAATTGCTTTACATGAAACAAACGGCCGGGGTTCATAATAGAAGAAAAAAAGGAGCAGTCTGATGACACAGCAATTTATCGTACCGCCGAAAAAAGGGCTCGGCCTGAAGGTTCACAAAGGGCAGATTATAAAAGTAGTCGATGTGGAAGGGCAGCAGGTGGCTGATTTTACGGCGTATCATGCCAAGGACTTTTATGAACATCTTGATCAGGGCGCGACGATTGATGCCAACCAGTCCATTCATGTAAAAACGGGTGATCATATTTATTCGAATTTATACAAGCCGATGCTGACGCTGATTGAGGATACAGTCGGCAAGCATGACCTGTTGCTTCCCGCCTGCCGTCCGGATATGAACAGGCTTTTATACGGAAAGCATAAAGACGAGCTCCAGGATACGTGCTATGACAATATGAGCGGGGCGCTTGAACCGTTCGGGGTGCCGCGGCCGCATATGCATTACCCATTTGCCATCTTTATGAACACGGTGCTCGATGAGAAGGGGAACTTATCAGTCGAAACGCCTCTTTCTGACGCGGGTGATTATGTACGGCTCCGTGCGGAAATGGATCTCGTCGTCGCGTTTTCATCCTGTCCGATTGAAAAAGGAAAATGCAACGGAGACAGCATCACGGCGCTGCGGGTGGAAATCAGCTGATCCCGGTGTATTTGATTCACTTAAAATCTGCACCTGTGCTATATTTAACAGAGAGTCGTACATAGTGGCATGATTCATTTTCAGCATGAACGGGAAATGGATCATAAAGAAACAATGCAGGAGGAGTGATTGGGATGAGCATCCAGAAACAAATTATGAATGATCTCCATGTAAAGCCCTCAATTGATCCGAAACAAGAAATTGAGGACAGAGTGAACTTTCTGAAACAATATTTAAAAAAAACAGGTGCCAAAGGCTTTGTGCTCGGCATCAGCGGGGGGCAGGATTCCACGCTTGCGGGACGCCTCGCCCAGTTGGCGGCTGAAAGCATCAGAGAAGAAGGCGGAAACGCTGAATTTATCGCCGTCCGCCTTCCGCACGGCACACAGCAGGATGAGGATGACGCCCAATTGGCGCTCAAATTCATTAAACCTGATAAATCATGGACATTTGATATTAAGTCCGCTGTCAGCGCGTTCGCTGATCAGTATAAAAAAGACACGGGCGATCAGCTGTCTGACTTTAACAAAGGAAATGTAAAAGCCAGAATGAGAATGATCGCTCAATATGCCATCGGCGGACAAGAGGGGCTGCTTGTCATCGGAACCGACCATGCGGCCGAGGCGGTGACCGGTTTCTTCACGAAATACGGTGACGGCGGAGCTGATCTGCTGCCGCTGACCGGATTAACGAAACGCCAGGGCAGACGTTTATTAGAAGAACTCGGCGCGCCGGAACGCCTGTATTTGAAATTACCGACGGCCGATCTGCTCGATGAAAAACCGCAGCAGACTGATGAGACCGAACTCGGCATCACATACAATGACATTGATGATTATTTAGAAGGCAAGGATGTTTCTTCCGAAGTGATTGAAGCGCTGGAAAAACGCTACCTCAGTACGGAGCATAAGCGCCAGGTGCCGGCATCGATGTTTGATGATTGGTGGAAATAGAATAAAAAAAACCTCCCTTTTGAAAGGGAGGTTTTTTGTTTATTTCATTTTTATTTATCTACACTTTCATAAATCCCTACCCAATACCCTTTGCTGCTGTCATAGTATTTGCTTTTGAAAATCCATTTTGTTCCATCTAAAACGAAAGAAGCAGCGAAGTTGCCGTTAGGGCTTTGAACGAGTTTGATGGCATTAATGCCGGCATCTGCTTTCGTTGAGATTGGGCTATTTTCCGCGGATGCGGATGCTGTTGGTGATGCGGCAAAGGCAGGAGCGGCAGACATCAGTAAGGCAAGAGACAGCGCAGAACCGGTTAACACTTTTTTGAAATTCATTTCGAGCACTCCCTTTTCAAATGAAATGTGTTACAGTGTTAATAATTAGATGATTATCCATAAAATTCCTCCTCTATTTCTAAAATTTTTTTCTTAATTTGAAAAAACATCCCTTCAGAGGGGCTTTTTATTTATTGATCCATTTGCATGGATCAGGGACATGTTTTCAAAACGTTTTTTTATTTGATACGGATATGATTCAGCTTCACTATCAACCTGTCGGTGAATCTTCGAAGGCTGCCTCTCGAATCAGGGTTAAGAGGCAGATTTGCTTGGGCAGCGATCGTTTCTGCGACCTGCTGAATAGACATTTGGTCTGTATGGAGATGTTCTGTGAAGAGGCTATCAGACAGGCTGTTGATGCAGCGGTCGATTTGTTTTGCGGCCCAGGAGTTTTTTCCTTCCACTCTGGTGCGCAGGCGTTTCAGCAATGTTTCCTTTGAAGCCAGCAGGGTAAAGTGGTGAATGGTCCGGCCATCCTGTCTCAGCCTGCTGATAATGTCATGGAAGTATTGAACGTTCGTAATGGTCATGGGCACAATGATGATGCCCTGATATGTATCTGACAAATAGGAAAGCATGCTGTAATTGAATTCCCGCCACAGAGGGTAGCTTTGAAAGTCATCTTCAGCGATATCCGGCGGTATCATCGAACGCATCGCAAACCCCATCTTTTCAGGATCATATATGTAAGACGGTTTCAGTCTTCTGTGCAGTTCAAACGCTGTTTGTGTTTTTCCGGAACCGAAAGCCCCATTTATCCAAATGATCATCATGATATCCCCCTTTTTTTATATGATACAAAAAAAGACCCTTCGATCGAAGAGTCAGCGGGAAAAAACAGACGTATATTCGCGGAGCGATTCCTTTATATGCGTAAAGGCATGTTCTCCAAAATACTCAAGAGAAACAAAACCGTCATATTGTCTGTTCATCAGCTCTTTTAAAAATGCTTTTTGATCGATATCTCCTTGAAAAATCGGAGTTGGCTTGCTGAGATACCAGTTGGCAAAATCCCAGTGATAGTTTTTCAGATGAATGTGGCTGACGGTATGATACAGTTTTTCCAAAGCGGACATTTGGTCAACGTGATTGACGTGTAGGTTGGAGCCGTCAAAAATGGTGCGGACCCGCGGATGTCCGACATCCTCCAAAAATGCCAGCGCCGCCTCCGGTGTATCCGCGTACGTATCGTAATGAATCTCAAGCCCGATATCGACTTCATAGTCATCTGCGAGCCGTGCCGCCTGCTGAAATTGATCAACCGCACGTTGCCACTTTTCCGGTGACGTCCGGTGCGAAGGAAGATTGCCGGCAAAGACTCTGATCAAGGGACTGTGCAGCTGTCGTGCCGCGCTTAATGCCCTTTGAACATCCTTTAACGCCTGCCTTTCATCCTGAGTGGCGAAGTCAGTGTACAAACTGACGGCAGGCACCCCGATGCCTTCCTCCTGAAGCTGCTGATAAAGCCTGTCGAGCGGGCCGATTTCCTCTATATATTGTTTAGCGTGTCCGTACCACAGTTCGATTCCCTCAAAGGAGTGCTCCTTCGCGAAAGAAATGATGTCGAAAATATGCTTTTTCTTACATCCTGTCGTGCAAAAACTCAGTTTCATCGATAATCCTCCCGTAACTGTCTATCATATGTGTACTTTTTCCCCGGGTGCGATACGGATAAACAGGTGAAAAGGGCAGACACTTTTTTATAAGCGGGGTGTGTCTGCATCAGGTCAGTGCGGCACACAAATTGTTTAACGCTTTTTTGCGTCAAAGTATTAAATAATTAACCGAAGTGTTGTACAATTAATTTCATTCGAGTAAGGGGGGAGAAGCCATTGAAAAAAGAAACGGAGCTGAGGGCCTTCAGTCCCGTCCGCAATAAACCGACTCGCGCTCGTTATGTGATATTGGTTCTTTTGTTTTTTATCACTGCGATTAATTATATAGACCGAGCCAGTGTATCTATTGTCGGCCCATCCATTCAACATTCGCTGAACCTAAGCCCCGCGCTTTTGGGCATCGTTTTTTCTGCGTTCAGCTGGACCTATACGGGGATGCAGATTCCAGGCGGGCTCATTTTGGATAAATTCGGGTCAAAACGGACATACGGAATTTCTTTATTTGTGTGGTCGGTTTTTACCGGAGTACAAGCTTTTGCGGCAAGTTTCGGGTTTCTATTCGGCTGCCGCCTGCTCATCGGCATAGCTGAATCGCCGGCGTTTCCGGCAAACAATCGGATTGTCACGACATGGTTTCCAAGGCGGGAACGCGCCTTTGCGACGGGTGTTTATACGGCGGGGGAATATGTCGGGCTGGCGTTTGCCACACCGGTTTTATTCTGGGTGTTAACGGCATTTGACTGGCGCGCCGTATTTATTTCCTCAGGGGTGCTCGGAATTGTTTTCTCCATTTTCTGGTTTAAAATGTATCACGAGCCGAACGGGTATCGGAAAGTGAATCGTGAGGAGCTTGATTATATTAAAGAAGGCGGCGGACTGACTGAGGTGTCTGATTCAGCCGGCAGGATATCGTGGGCGGATTTCGTCCAGCTTCTAAAATACCGCAAGCTTGTCGGATTGTATATCGGCCAATTCGCCGTAGCCTCCACGCTGTTCTTCTTTTTGACATGGTTTCCGACTTATCTGGCGGAGGCAAAGCACATGGCTTTCTTAAAAGTCGGCTTCGCCGCATCAATCCCGTATATCGCCGCTTTTTTCGGCGTATTGTTCGGCGGATTTTGGTCTGACGGCATGATGAAACGGGGGGTGTCGGTGAACGTTGCCCGGAAAACGCCCGTCATCCTCGGTCTTCTGCTGACAGGCTCCATCGTGCTCGCGAATGTTACGGATTCTGCTCCTGCGGTTTTGACGATCTTATCCATTGCTTCTTTTGCGCAGGGCATGTCCAATATATCCTGGACGATGCTGAGTGAGGTCGCGCCAAGCGAAACAATCGGATTGGCAGGGGGCGTCTTTAGCTTTTTCGCCAATATGGCCGGCATTATCACCCCGCTTCTCATCGGGTTTATCGTTTCTGCGACCGGTTCATATAACGGAGCGATTCTGTTTGTCGGCGCTGTCGCATTTATCGGGGCATTTTCTTATATTTTCATTGTCGGAAAGGTGGAACGCATTAAGCTCCGATAGAAAGAAAAACTCATCTCTTCTTATAAAGGATGGGTTTTCTTTCATTGCATTATCTCTATATTTCAATATTGAGTTATCATATAATAAACATAACTTTTTCATTTCTTAGGAGGATTTCGCCGAAGATGAACGCAAAACGTGCCATTCCCGTAAGAGAAAGAAATATCGTACTGATCGGATTCATGGGTGTCGGAAAGACAACAATCGGCCAGCTGGTCGCTAAGAAATTATACAGAGACTTTATTGATATTGATTTGCAGATTGAGAAAGATTTCAATATGTCCATCCCTGAAATGTTTGAGAAAAAAGGTGAAGCCTTTTTCCGTCAGACTGAAAAGGACTATATATTAGATATCTGCCGCAATACGAAATTCAAGATCGTGTCGCTTGGGGGCGGTTCGTTTAAACAAGAGGAAATCAGACAGTGCTGCCTTGAAAACTGCCTCGTGCTCCATCTTGATTTATCATGGGAGAATTGGAAGCAGCGGGCTGACCTGCTGATTGAAAGCCGTCCCGTTCTGCATAACCGTTCCATGGATGAAATGCAGCAGCTCTTTAACGAGCGCCAAAGCATCTATGATAAACATAATTCAAAAGTGGCGACGGATAATCTGGAACCAGAAGAAATAGCCGATTATATCGTAGAAACGTTAAAAATCGGCTGGGACCTGTATCAGCCGATGTAAAAAGAGCCGTGACGCTGTGAGCGCACGGCTTTTTTGTTTTTAAACAAACGTTTATTAAAATGTTTAGAAAATGAGTGTAAAATCGTGTTAAGATAGAGTCAGAAAATTAAAACATATAAAACAAAGGAGAATAATCGGATATGCAATTATACGACTTGCCGCTCGACCAACTGCAAACCTATAAACCAAATAAAACCGCTCCTCATGACTTTTCAGATTTTTGGGCATCATCATTACATGAGCTTGCAAAGGAAGAGGCAAAGCCTGAATTAAAGGCTGAAAGCTACCCGGCTGACGGCGTGAAAGTATTCCGGCTGACATACCGAAGCTTCGGCAAGGCGGAAATTGAGGGATGGTACGCCGTTCCCGACCGGCAAGGACCGCATCCGGCCATCGTGAAATATCACGGCTATAATGCGAGCTATGACGGGGATATACATGACATCGTAAATTGGGCGCTTCACGGATATGCCGCGTTCGGCATGCTTGTCCGCGGCCAGCACAGCAGCACAGATACAAGCGTCTCACCGCACGGACACGTTCCCGGCTGGATGACGAAAGGGATTTTAGATAAAGATACATATTATTACCGCGGCGTGTACTTAGACGCCGTCCGGGCTTTGGAAGTCATCAGCGGCTTTGATGAAGTGGATGAAACGAGGATCGCCGTCATCGGCGGGAGCCAGGGAGGCGGACTTTCAATCGCCGCGGCGGCACTATCTGACATTCCGAGAGCGGTTGCGGCCGATTATCCTTATTTAAGCAATTTTGAGCGGGCCATTGATGTCGCTCTTGATGAGCCGTATCTTGAGATTAACTCCTTTTTCAGAAAGAACGGCAGTCCTGAAACGGAGAAGGCCGCGATGAATACACTGGCCTATTTTGATATCATGAATCTGGCGGACCGCGTAAAAGTTCCGGTGCTCATGTCCATCGGGCTGATTGACCGCGTGACCCCGCCGTCGACGGTGTTTGCCGCGTACAATCATCTGGAAACGGAAAAAGAATTGAAGGTTTACCGGTATTTCGGACATGAATACATACCTTCTTTCCATACGGAAAAGCTGGCCTTTCTGAAAGCGCATCTGAAAGGCTGACGACAGCGAAAAGCCCAAGTACTCGGGCTTTTTTCAGGAATGATCACGGAAAAGGACGGATACAGATGGAACAAAGGATCATCGAAGAATTAAAACGAATTGAAGCACAGCACGGCGTCAAGGTGCTTTACGCCGTAGAATCAGGGAGCCGCGCATGGGGATTTCCGTCAAGCGACAGCGACTATGATGTACGGTTTCTCTATGTGCCGAAAAAAGAATGGTACTTTTCGATCGAACCGCATAGGGATGTCATAGAAGAGCCGATTCATGACATGCTTGACATCAGCGGCTGGGAACTGAGAAAAGCGCTGCAGCTTTTTAAAAAATCAAATCCGCCTCTTTTGGAATGGCTCTCTTCTGAGATGATCTATTATGAAGCTTTCTCAGCGGCTGAAAAGCTTCGAAAACTGAAAATCCGCGCCTTTTCGCCTGAAGCCGGCATCTATCATTATCTCAATATGGCAAAACGGAATGAAAAAACGGAATTGCGGGGCAGTGAAGTGAAGATTAAAAAGTATTTTTATGTTCTGCGTCCTCTCCTTGCCTGCAGATGGATTGAAACGTTCGGCTCCGTACCGCCGATGTCATTTCCCGTACTGGCCGATTCCTTATTGACGGATGAAGCGCTCATTTCTGAAATCAATACACTGCTTACAAGGAAAAAAAGCGGTCAGGAGCTGGCTCCGGAACCGAGAAATACGATCATTCATGCATTTATAGAAGAAGAAATAGAACGAATCGGGCACTATGTCAAAACGATCAAAACGCCGAAACCTGACATAACGGAGGAACTGAATCGGCTATTGATTCAGACCGTCGAAGAGGCGTGGGGGGAAAAAGGCGGAAATTGACGATTGCCGTCATTTCCGTCCGCCTTTTTTCGGCATAATCCGCCTGCTATCTAAGAAGCTGATTGTGGTAAAACCACAAAAGTTTATCAGAATCTTTGTATTTTTAGAATATTGTGAGAGGATGTTTTGTCCATTTACAATAGACTCATACAAATACTTCTTAGATTGCGGGGTGTTAAGGTTGGAAGTGATTACAAGAGATTTTTTCTTATTTTTATCCAAGAGCAGCTTTCTCAATAAGATGGCGCGAAGCTGGGGAAGCCGTGTGGCAGCCGGCAAAATCATCGGAGGAATGGATTTCCGCAGTTCTATCCCGACAATCCGACATTTGAACAGCCAGGGGCTGTCAGTTACTGTCGATCATTTGGGGGAATTTGTCAACAGCGGTGATGTCGCGAAAGAACGCACCGAGGAGTGCATGCAGACCATCGCCTTAATCGCTGATGAACAGCTGAATTCCCAAGTGTCATTAAAAATGACGTCTTTAGGTCTTGATATAGATCTCGATCTCGTCTATGAAAATATGACGAAAATCCTCCAGACGGCTGAAAAACATAAAGTCATGGTGACGATTGACATGGAAGATGAAACGAGATGCCAGAAGACGCTGGATATCTTTAAAGACTTCCGGAGCCGGTATGAATATGTTAGCACCGTGGTGCAGGCCTATCTGTACAGAACGGAGAAGGATCTTGATGACCTCAGCCCGCTGAATCCGTTTCTGCGGCTTGTCAAAGGGGCCTATAAAGAATCGGAAAAGGTGGCCTATCCTGAAAAAAGCGACGTCGATGAAAATTATAAAAGACTCATCCGCAAACAGCTTTTAAAAGGACATTATACGGCAGTTGCCACGCATGATGACAAAATGATCGAGTTTACAAAACAGCTTGCCAAAGAGCACGGCATTCCAAACGACCGTTTTGAGTTTCAGATGCTGTACGGCATGCGCTCGCAAACCCAGCTCAGCCTGGTGGAAGAAGGATACCGCATGAGAGTCTACCTGCCTTACGGGGATGACTGGTACGGTTATTTCATGAGACGGCTCGCCGAACGCCCCTCAAACATCGCATTCGCCTTTAAAGGAATGACTAAGAAGTAAAAAAGGGAGAGATGACAATGACTACACCTTATAAACACGAACCATTCACGAATTTCCAAGATCAATCGAACGTTGAAGAATTTAAGAAAGCGCTTGCGACGGTAAATGAGTATCTGGGAAAAGATTATCCGCTCGTCATCAACGGTGAAAAGGTAGAGACGGAAGCGAAAATCGTTTCAATCAATCCGGCTGATAAAGAAGAAGTCGTCGGAAAAGTGTCAAAGGCGTCCCAGGAGCACGCTGAGCAAGCGATTGAAGCAGCTGCGAAAGCGTTCGAAGAGTGGAGATACACATCCCCTGAAGAAAGAGCGGCCGTTTTGTTCCGCGCAGCTGCCAAAGTCCGCCGCAGAAAGCACGAATTCTCCGCCCTGCTCGTCAAGGAAGCGGGAAAACCTTGGAACGAAGCTGATGCGGATACGGCGGAAGCCATCGACTTTATGGAATACTACGCACGCCAAATGATCGAACTGGCAAAAGGCAAACCGGTCAACAGCCGTGAGGGCGAGAAAAACCAATATGTGTACACGCCGACTGGAGTGACAGTTGTTATTCCGCCGTGGAACTTCTTGTTTGCGATCATGGCAGGAACAACAGTGGCGCCGATCGTTACTGGAAACACAGTGGTTCTAAAGCCTGCGAGTGCTACACCGGTCATCGCAGCAAAATTTGTTGAGGTGCTTGAAGAGTCCGGATTGCCAAAAGGCGTAGTCAACTTTGTGCCGGGAAGCGGAGCAGAAGTAGGCGATTATCTTGTTGACCATCCGAAAACAAGCCTTATCACATTTACAGGATCACGTGAAGTCGGTACGAGAATTTTCGAACGCGCGGCAAAAGTGCAGCCGGGCCAGCAGCATTTAAAACGTGTCATTGCAGAAATGGGCGGTAAAGATACGGTTGTCGTTGACGAAGATGCGGACATTGAATTGGCGGCTCAATCCATCTTTACATCAGCATTCGGCTTCGCGGGACAAAAATGTTCTGCAGGTTCACGTGCAGTTGTCCATGAAAAAGTGTATGATCAAGTATTAGAGCGTGTCATTGAAATTACGGAATCAAAAGTAACAGCTAAACCTGATAGTGCAGATGTTTATATGGGACCTGTCATTGACCAAGGTTCTTATGATAAAATTATGAGCTATATTGAAATCGGAAAAGAAGAAGGGCGTTTAGTAAGCGGCGGCACTGGTGATGATTCGAAAGGATACTTCATCAAACCGACGATCTTCGCTGACCTTGATCCGAAAGCAAGACTCATGCAGGAAGAAATTTTCGGGCCTGTCGTGGCGTTTTCTAAAGTGTCAAACTTTGATGAAGCTTTAGAAGTGGCCAACAATACTGAATACGGTTTGACAGGCG
The DNA here is from genome assembly GCF_001999205.1 of Bacillus sp. 275. Taxonomy (NCBI): domain Bacteria; kingdom Bacillati; phylum Bacillota; class Bacilli; order Caryophanales; family Bacillaceae; genus Bacillus; species Bacillus sp. 275. Next base: position 1,685,232 of record NZ_CP019626.1, on the reverse strand, counting down.
CGGTCATTACAAATAACCGCAAACATATTGAACGGGCGAAACAGGAATTCCATGTCGGCAACCTGTACTTCAACCGCAATTGTACGGGAGCGATTGTCGGCTACCATCCGTTCGGAGGCTTCAAAATGTCCGGCACTGATTCAAAAGCGGGCGGCCCGGATTATTTGGCCCTCCACATGCAGGCGAAAACAATCAGTGAAATGTTTTAAGAGGGACTGAATGGGCATCCTCCTCGCGGGGGGTGTCCATTTCACCATAAACATATAAAGCGGAGGAGGAAATGCCATAGCAAACATTCAGTTGATTATTTCCATTTGTATTTATATGGCGGGTATGCTGTTTATCGGTTATTTCGCCTACAGACGGACGTCAAATCTGACGGATTACATGCTCGGGGGGCGTTCTTTAGGCCCTGCCGTCACAGCGCTCAGCGCGGGAGCGGCGGATATGAGCGGATGGCTCTTGATGGGGCTTCCGGGCGCTATGTTCTCGACAGGATTAAGCGGCGCTTGGATTGTGCTCGGGCTTGTGCTCGGGGCGTGGGCGAACTGGCTTTTCGTGGCGCCGAGACTGAGAACGTATACCGAAAAAGCGGGGAATTCCATCACCATTCCGGGTTTCCTTGAAAACCGTTTCGGTGATCATACGAAGCTTCTCAGACTGTTTTCGGGTCTTGTCATTCTCGTCTTTTTCACATTTTACGTATCATCCGGCATGGTATCCGGAGGTGTCTTGTTCAACAGCATTTTAGGGTTGAAGTACCACACGGGGCTGTGGGTCGTGACAGGCGTCGTTGTCGCCTACACCTTGTTCGGAGGCTTTTTGGCGGTAAGCTGGACGGACTTTGTTCAAGGGATCATTATGTTTGCGGCGCTTATTCTTGTGCCGATTGTGACGATTTTCCATACGGGCGGCCCGGGGGAAACCGTTGCCGATATCCGTTCCGTCAACCCGGAACTGTTTAACATGTTCAAAGGGACGACCGTCCTTGGCATTATTTCTTTATTTGCGTGGGGGCTCGGCTATTTCGGGCAGCCGCATATTATTGTGCGTTTTATGGCGATCACGTCTGTGAAAGAAATCAAACGCGCCAGACGGATCGGAATGGGATGGATGATTTTGTCTGCACTAGGCGCGCTGTTTACGGGTCTTGCGGGAATCGCGTATTACCACCAGAACGGACTGAAGCTGGCTGATCCGGAAACCATTTTTATTCAGCTCGGCAACATTCTGTTCCACCCGATTATTACGGGATTTCTCATTTCTGCGATTTTAGCGGCCATTATGAGTACGATTTCGTCTCAGCTGCTCGTCACGTCCAGTTCTTTAGTAGAGGATTTGTATAAGTCCATGTTCAGGCGTTCGGCTTCTGATAAGGAACTCGTATTTCTGGGGAGAATGGCAGTGCTTGCGGTGTCAATCATCGCTTTGGTGCTCGCCTGGGAGAAAAATAACACGATACTTGGTCTTGTCAGCTATGCATGGGCGGGATTCGGCGCTTCATTCGGGCCGGTCGTACTGCTCAGTTTATTTTGGAAACGGATGACGAAATGGGGGGCACTCGCCGGCATGATTGCGGGAGCGATTACCGTAATCATTTGGGCGAATGCCGGTCTTTCAGACTTTTTGTACGAAATCATTCCGGGCTTTGCTGTAAGCCTTGCCGCTGTATTTGTCGTCAGCTTATTGACACAGGCTCCGTCAAAAGATGTCACAGATCAGTTTCATGAGTACCGTGATACACTTTCTCAATAAAAGCAAGGAACGAGAGGAAGAAGGGACCGCCCTTTTTCCTCTTTTCACGATACAGGCTTTCGGATCATGCCGTTTTGGGAATATGTGAATTTTTTTCTATACAAAAAGTCACCCCGCAGAGTATGATAAAGATAAAAAGAGCATAGGAGAAATAGGTATGGAAGAGCTTTTAGAGAGAGTTTTTTCATTTACGGACATTGATAAATTAATTGATTTCATCAGTTATGAATTGCAGAAGCCCGTTATTCTGGAAAGCGCGGATTTCTTTTTGCTTGCCTATAATTCTTATTACATTAATCACTTCGACTCCGCCAACCAGCAGACGATATTTTCAAAAAAATGCCCCGTGCAGATTTTTGAAAGGTTTCTGAAGGACGGGGTGATCGAAAAGCTGAAAACCGTTCCTGAACCGTTCCGTGTCGAAAAAATAGACAGTATCGGACTGAATCAGAGAGTGGTTGTAAGCGCAAAACATAAAGGCGAAGTGATGGGCTACATCTGGATTCAGGAGCTCGACCGAAACTTGACGGACGAGGAGCTCGATTTTTTATATGAAACTTCATTCCATGTCGGAAAAATCATCTATAAAACGAACCGGCTGAAACAGGAAAAAGAAGAGAGAGCGGAAGACCTGGTGAAACGGGCGATCTTTCAGCAATTCTCCTCTGAAAAGGAGTTCAGGCGGGAAGCGGAAAAGATGAACGCCGTGCTGCCGTCGGTTTTTTCGGTAGTCGTCCTGCACGCCGCAAATGGGGATGGGGAGGCAGTCGAAGATGTGAAGGAAAACATCAAATCGTACTTGAATTTGCGGGATAAAGTCAGTCACGTCTTAACCATTGATTCCAATATTGTCATCGTCGTCGCAAGCTTCTCGCAAAAAAGCTCCGGCACTTCGGCAGCATCTGAATTCATCCACAAACTGCTGACTCATTTTCACTTTCAGAAGATCCCCACTCCCATCTATATCGGAATCGGCAATGAATACAGCAGCATCCTGAAGCTCGGCAAAAGTTATATAGAGGCCCTTGAAGTCATAAAGGCCGCCGAAATTACCGGAAACCAGGAAAATATCCCGTACGAATACAGTAAGCTCGGGATTTACCGCTATCTTGAAAGCATCGAAGAAAAAAACGCCTCACTGGAATATGTAAACGATGATTTAGCATTATTAAAAGCCAAAGACAGAGAAAGCAGTACCGAACTGCTGAAAACGTTAGAAATCTATCTCCTCAATAACTGCAAAACAAAACCAGCCGCAGAACAGCTTTTTATTCATCAAAACACATTGAACTACCGTATCAAACAGATTCTTGACATGACATCAATTAATTTAAACGACTTCAGGACAAGGTGCCAGCTGTACCTCGATATCATGCTGATGAAAAAGAGATAAAAAAGAAACCAGTCGCCGTACTGGTTTCAGTTTTAATACCTTCCCGCTTATCAATCTCAGAACCTCACTTCTGAATCACTCCTTTCCCGCAAGAGAGAAATGAATAAACACTGCTCCTCAATATGTGTTATACTTTCATTGATATTGATTCTCAATTAAAAATGTTGAAGTATAGATATAAACGGGAGGCAGAACGATGGCGGAAAATCATGAGGTGTATGACGTCACGATTATAGGCGGAGGCCCGATCGGCCTGTTTGCGGCTTTTTATTGCGGGATGCGCGAGCTGAAAACGAAAGTGATCGAGTTTTTGCCGCGGCTCGGAGGGAAAGTGTCTATGTTTTTCCCTGAAAAAATCATCCGTGATATCGGCGGAATACCCGGGATTGCCGGAGAACAGCTGATTACGCAGCTGAAGGAACAGGCGGCGACATTTGAGCCGGATATCGTGTTGAATCAGCGGGTGACCGGATTTGAACGGCTGGAAGACGGAACCATTGTGCTTGAAAGTTCCGAAGGGGAAAAGCACTATACGCGCACGGTGATTTTGGCCGTCGGCATGGGAACGCTTGAGGTCAATGAACTTGACAGCGCGGATGCGAGCCGTTATTCAGGAAAGAACCTTCATTATAAGGTGGAGAAGCTTGATGCGTTTCGAGATAAGCATGTCGTGATTTCAGGAGGGGGAGATACCGCGGTTGACTGGGCGAATGAGCTGGAACCGATTGCGGCGTCTGTTACCGTCTTGCACCGCAGGGAGGAGTTCGGCGGTTTGGAAAGCAGCGTGGCGAAAATGAAGCGGTCTTCCGTGCGGGTGCTTGCGCCATATCGTCTGAAGCATCTCAACGGCACCGGAGAACGGATCGAGAGCGTCACCGTTTGCCAAACTGAGTCGGGACTTTCTGAAGTCATCAAGCTTGATGAGCTCATTATCAACCACGGGTTTAAAATTGATCTCGGTCCGATGAAGGACTGGGGGCTTGAGATAGAAGAAGGCAGGATTAAAGCTGACAGACATATGCGGACGAATCTTTCGGGCGTGTTTGTCGCCGGTGACGCCGCCCATTATGAAAGCAAGCTCAGATTGATTGCAGGCGGTTTCACGGAGGGGCCGACCGCCGTGAACAGCGCCAAAGCCTATTTGGACCCGCAGGCGGATCAGATGGCGATGTATTCGACTCACCATAAAAAATTGGTGACACAATAAAAAAGGGCTGACCCCCGATGTTGAGTCTGGGGGGTCAGAAAAGCATTCCGGCGTATCAGCTGTGAACGAGCATGTCTTTCATTTCATCTCGTATAAACGCAAATAACTGTTCCTGATTTTTCACGGCGGTAAACCCGCAGCCGGCGGGGACGTCTTCGCCCATGCAGATGACGGGAGGGCGGTTTGCTGACGGATCCGGTGATATGCCGATTTGTTTTCCGGCGCTGATCAAATGCTGAGCGGATTCTTTGCCCGTACAGATAATCATTTGCAGAGGAGACTCGCTGATCGTGCGTTCGATCATGGAAGTGAACCGCTCATCTGCGATATGTTCATGGGTGATATAAAACGGGCATGATTTTGAGTCTGACAAGTTTTCTGCTGCTTGACGGCTTCCTACAATGAGTGAATGCGGAGAATCAATTTGCCATTCGGATAGGAGAAAGCCCCGTTTTGTCAGTTCCGTCTTTGCGGCCTCAGTCGCTGCATTCAGGCTTGCGGTCACCCGGCGGATGTCGATCTGCTTGAAAGCCAGTGTGTCAAAGAATTCGCATACCGCAAGGCGTGATGTGAAAAATAGTTGTTCAAAGGTGCTGATCTGTTTCAGGATATTTTCGTTTGCGGGCATTTTTTTAACGATCCGCTTCGGCCACTCAATAACATCGGCGCCATACTCGCGCAGCTTGTCTGTCAATGTATGTTCTTCATCGCCATGAGTGACAACCATGATATGCCGCCCGATGAACGGTTTGCTTTCAAACCAGCTGTGTGTTTGAAAATTGACAATATCACCGATGACGATAATGGCAGGGTTGGTGATGTTTTGGCTTTGAACTTTTTCATGGATATCCTGAAGCGTTCCTTTAACGCTCCGCTGCCGCCCCCACGTCCCCCATTGAATGACGAGTACGGGAACGGAAGGGGATTTACCGTACTCCGTAAGCTTACGGCATATAAATGACAGGTTTTTAACGCCCATATAAAACACAAGCGTTTGAACGCTTCGGGCAAGCCCTTCCCAGTCGAGATTCGGCCTGCCGTGCAATGATGTATCATGAGCGGTGATCATCGCGAAGGACGAAGCGAAATCACGATGGGTGACGGGGACTCCCGCATACAGCGGCGCTGCGATTCCCGAGGTGATGCCGGGCACCATTTCGTAGCGGATGCCGTGCTGATGAAGCGCCTCTGCTTCTTCGCCGACTCTGCCGAACACACTTGGGTCTCCGCCTTTCAAGCGGACTACGGTGCAGCCTTCCGCCGCTTTTTCAATCAGCAGGGCATTTATCTCAGACTGTTTCATAAAATGGCGGTCGGGCAGCTTTCCGCAATAAATGAAGCGGCAGTCGGGTGAGGCATATTCAAGAAACTTTGGGTTTGCGAGCCGGTCATACAAAATAATATCCGCTTTCTCCAGAGCCTGTTTTCCTTTTACGGTGATCAGCCCCGGGTCTCCTGGTCCGGCACCGACAAAATATACGATTCCGTTTTTCATGATGGCGTCATCCCTTCAGCAGTTTAAAAAATGAAGGACCACTTGAAAAAGTGATCCGGTCTTTGCTCAATACAGGAGGTATACATTCTCTCCTTCAATCAGTGTTTCGTATGTTTTGACACAGCCATGATCCGGCTCTTGGACTTTTCCGTCTTCTAAGGAGATTTTCCAGTCATGCATCGGGCAGAAGACGTATTCTCCGCTGACGATGCCTTCAGCCAAGACGCCCCCTTTATGGGGACAGCGGTTTTCGACGGCGCGGACGCTCCCGTCAGAAAGCTTAAATACGGCAAGCTCTTTATCTTCTATATATACGGTTTTTCCTAACTCCTCGGGTAATTCGTTTACTTTGCCTATGCAAACCTTTGTCATATCTTTATTCACCATGTCCGTTCCCCCTTACTGTTTTATGAAGTCGTGACGACATTTTCGAATAGATCTTTAGATGCTTTTTTATCTTTAAGGAAGTATTGCCACGGATCTTTGTGGACAGAGAGTGTCTCATTCATTCTGTCGTTGAGCTCCTGCCGTTTTTCCGGATCGTTTAATACGGATTGGACATGAGATAAACCGACGCGCTCAAGCCATGCGGATGTCCGCTCCAGATAGTTTGCCGTTTCCCTGTAGTACTGAAGGTAAGCACCCGCATATTCTAAGACTTCTTCATTCGTTTTTACTTTCATCAGCAAATCACCGGCGCGCAAATGGGTTCCGCCGTTTCCGCCGACATAAAGCTCCCAGCCTCCGTCGATGCCGACAACGCCAAGGTCCTTAATGCCTGATTCCGCACAGTTCCGCGGGCAGGCGGACACGGCCATTTTGACCTTATGAGGCGTATTGAGCCCTTCGAATTTTTTCTCAAGCGCAATGCCCAGTGCCATGGAGTCTTGCGTGCCGAAGCGGCAGAATTGTTCGCCTACGCACGTTTTTACCGTGCGGAGTGTTTTTCCGTACGCGTAGCCTGAAGGCATATCAAGCTCGGCCCATACTTTCGGCAGGTCTTCTTTTTTGACGCCGATGAGATCAATTCGCTGGCCGCCTGTCATTTTAACGAGCGGGATCTCATATTTGTCGACGACATCGGCGATCTTGCGGAGATCCTGAGAGTTGGTCACGCCGCCGTACATCCGGGGAACGACTGAGTATGTTCCGTCTTTTTGAATATTGGCGTGCATCCGTTCGTTCACAAAACGGGATGTCCTGTCATCCTCGTATGTAGCCGGATTAATCATGCCTAAGTAGTAGTTGAGGGCAGGACGGCATTTGGAGCAGCCCTCCGGCGTTTTCCAGCCGAGCACGTTCATGATTTCTCTTGTATGGGACAGACCTTTGGCTTTGATTTCTTCTACGACTTCATCTCTCGACAGTGATGTGCAGCCGCAAATCGCTTCTTTTTGCGCGGACGCGTCAAATTCTGAGCCCAGTGTATATTGAAGAATGTCTTCCACGAGCGGTTTACAGCCTCCGCAGGAACGGGATGCCCCGGTGCATGCTTTGATTTCGTCCGTAGATGTGCAGCCTTTTTCCTGAATGGCTTGAATAATCGCGCCTTTTGATACGCCGTTGCATCCGCAGATGATTTCATCGTCGCTCATCGCCGCGGTCATGCTTGCGCCTGCTTCCTGATCAAGAGGCTGTAAGATTGATATTTTGGAGGTTTCAGAGATATCGGCTTGTTTTTGAATCATTGAAAACAGGCGGCTGCCCTCGCTGCTGTCTCCGAACAAAACAGCGCCGACAATTTGATTGCCCCTCAGGACGATTTTTTTATAAATGCCGTCCTGCTCATCGAACACTTTAATCGCTTTTTTGTCCTCTGATTCGTTAAAGTCACCGGCAGAGAAGACTTCGACGCCTGATACCTTTAATTGAGTGGAGAGAACGGAGCCTTCATACGGTTTTGTTTCAATGCCGCAAATATGTTTGGCCAGCACTTTTGCCTGTTCATAGAGCGGCGCCACAAGACCGTATGCGATTCCGCGGTGCTCGGCACATTCACCGACCGCGTAAATGTGCGGAATGTCAGTCTGCATATAATCGTTGACAATGATTCCGCGGTTTACCGGAATGCCGCTTTCTGTGCCAAGCTGTGTATTCGGGCGGATGCCGACCGCCATGACGACCAGGTCAGCTTCGATGCTTGTGCCGTCTTTGAAGCGTACCCCTTCGACACGGTCAGTACCGAGAATTTCTTCGGTTTGCTTTTCAAGGAAAAAGGTCATGCCTTGTTTTTCTAATTCGTTTTGCAGCAGGCGTCCCGCCGCTGCGTCAAGCTGGCGCTCCATCAGGAATGGGGCGAGGTGGATGACAGACACGTCCATTCCGAGATTCAGCAGTCCGCGTGCGGCTTCCAAACCAAGCAGTCCTCCGCCGATGACGGCTGCTTTTTTATATTGTTTTGACGCGGCGAGCATCGTGTCGGTATCTTTTATATCCCGGAAAGCCGTGACGCCTTGTTTGTCTGCGCCCGGAATCGGAAGGATAAAAGGGACAGAGCCTGTCGCCAGGATGAGTTCATCGTAAGGCTGGATTCTGTCTGCATCGGTGATGACGGTTTTGTTTTCCGTGTCGACTTTGATGACTGTTTCACCGGTATACAGCTGAATGTTGTTTTCTTTGTACCAGTTCCAATCGTTTAACGTAATGTCTTGAATGTCGGTATCGCCTTGCAGCACTTTTGACAGAAGGATTCGGTTATAGTTGGGATGAGGTTCGGCCCCGAATATTGTAATCTCGAATTCGTCTTTTGAAACACGCAGTATTTCTTCAATCGCTCTTACCCCGGCCATTCCATTTCCAACAAGGACTAGCTGTTTTTTTCCCATCAGATGATCCGCTCCTTATCTTTGTTTTTTTTAGCGTAGCACAGCAAAAACAAATATTTAAGATGCATGTTATGAAATGTAACAAAAAATACTAAAAAATCTAAAAATTTTATGAAAAATTATATAGGGCTGATTCGTACCGCACACATCTTAAAACCGGGCATTTTACAGTCCGGATCCAAGGCTTCACCAATTAAGTCGTTGACGTTTTGCGTGTCAGACCAATGGATGGGAACAAACAACGTGTCTTTTCGTACGTTCTCCGACCATCTGCTCCGGACCGTGATGCTGCCCCGGGGGGATTCTATTTTCACGAGAACACGGTCTTCGATATGGTAGTCGGCCGCCGTTTTTGGGTGGATTTCCACAAAGGATTCGAAATGTCTTGCAGCCAGGGCGGAGCTTTTTCTCGTTTGGACACCCGTTAAGTAATGAGACATCACCCTGCCCGTGGTTAAATAAAGCGGATAGCCGGCGCTCGGTTTCTCTTTCGGGACGGCCGGTTCATTTGGAATCACGCTTAATTCAGCTCTGTGATCGGGATGGGCAAATGAGTGCTCAAACAATCGCCCGGTTCCGGGATGATCCGCTTCAGGACATGGCCACTGAATGCCGCCTTCCCGCCTGAGCCTGTCATAGGTGATGCCAGAGTAATCAGCAATTCCGCCGCGGCTCGCTTCTCTCAGTTCGTTAAAGATTTCCTCCGCCGACGTATAGGGAAAATAATGCCCTTTACCAAGAGCGGAGGCAATGTCACAGATGATCTGCCAATCATGTTTCGCTTCTCCGGGGCAGGTGCGGCTCGCTTCTCTTAATGTCACGCGGCCTTCTACATTTGTCATCGTGCCTTCGTCTTCCAAATAAGAGGAGGCGGGTAAAATCACATCCGCGAATGCCGCGGTCTCAGAAATAAATAAGTCAACTGCGACAAAGAATCTCAGTTTCTTGATTGCCTGCTTGACGAAATTCGCATTTGGGCCGGAAACAGCCGGATTGGAACACATGATAAACAGTCCTTTGATGTCGCCGCTATCTATTTTTTCTATCATTTCATAGGCTGAGACGCCTTTTTGCGGCAGCTCATCCTGATGAATCCTCCACACCTTCGCAATATGCGCCCGGTGTTCTTCAATTTCGATAGAACGGTAGCCCGGAAGCTGATCCGCTTTTTGGCCGTGTTCTCTCGCGCCTTGTCCGTTGCCCTGACCGGTAATCGCCCCGTAACCTGAGAAGGGCTTGCCGATTTTTCCCGTGATCAGCACCATATTTAAGAAAGCTTTCACTGCCGCGGTACCGTCAGTCTGCTGTTCGATCCCCCGCGCTGTAAACAGCATGCCGGATGTTTCCTTGGCAAACTTCACGGCGGCCTTTCGCATATGCTCCAAAGGAACACTTGTCTGCTCGGAGATCTCTTTCAGATCCAAAGCGTCGGTATGCCGTTTGAGCTTATCGAATCCGTTTGTGCGGGTGCGGATAAAGTCTTTGTCTGTAAGCTGTTCGTCAATGCAGATTTTGACGAGTCCGTTTGCCAGGGCTGCGTCTGTGCCGGGCTTGATTTTCAGGTGAAGATCGGCTATTTTGGTCGTCGCCGTTTCCCGGGGATCAATGGCGATAATGTAAGCTCCGTTTTCTTTCGCTTTATCAAAATACGGCATGATCGTCGGCTGGCATTCGGCGATATTGGTGCCTGCCAGGATGATGACACGTGTATGCGGGATGTCCGATAATGGATTCGTCAGGCCCCTGTCCGCGCCGAATGTCTGGCCGGCCGCCGTTGCTGCGGCAGACATACAGAGCCGCCCGTTGTAATCGATGTATTTCGTCTGTAAGCCGACCCGTGCGAACTTTCCAAGCAGATAGGCTTCTTCATTTGTAATTGAGGCGCTCCCGTAGACGGCCATCGCATCATTGCCGTGTTCGGTTTGGATCAGATTGATTTGTTCCTTAATGCGATTCAGTGCTTCAGCCCAAGAGACAGGCACAAATTCACCGTTTTTTTTAAGCAGGGGGCGTGTAATGCGGGAAGAGTGCACGGCATGCTGATGGGCATTCATGCCTTTTGTACATAAACGGCCATGTGTCGTCGGATTATCAATGCCGATTGCAGTGTATTTCTTCCGTGCCGCGAAGGTTTGTTCCGTAAGCTGCATTTTGCATTGCATGCTGCAGAACGGGCATTGCGTCTCATATGTTTTTTCCGATTGGACATCTTGCAGTTTGTCACGGAAATAACGGAGCATCGGTTCAGTCAAAAAGCTTCATCCTTTCGTATGGCGTTTTCCCGGCAGACAGGTTTTGCAGCAGGGATATGTCTGAACGGAGATTTTTCAGAAGCTGTGTCCGCATATCTTCTTCAAACAGCATTTCTCTGATATGGACGAGGCCGAGTCTGTCAACCCATTGATAAATCGCTTCGTTGTAGTGAGCTGTTTCGCGATAATATTGAATAAGGCCTTTCATCATAGCGGCGGTACTGTCTTCGTTATCCGTCACACAAAAAAGGCTGCCGGCGCGGGCTTGTTTTCCGCGGACGCCCCCGATATAAATCTCCCAGCAAGTTTGTGTCTGAAGCGCGCCGATATCCTGAATGTAAGCATCGGTGCAATTGTTTTCACATGACAAGCTGACGGATACATAAGCGGGGACGGCAAGTGTATCGGTATCTCGTTCAATCCTGCTTGCCAGCTCTTGAAAGGAGCGATGCTGTCCGCACGTACATGCTTTGATTTGAATCGTCCTGCGGTGCCGGGGGGAGAAAGCCGGCATGTTCAGTGCTTTTCTGATGCTTGCAAGGTCATTTGGCCTGATTCCGGAAAGCCTCAGCCGGTGACTGTCAGTCATCGAAACCTCGGGGATGCCGTATGTTTCAATGACGTCTGCGATGTTTTTGAGCTCTGCCGCACTTGTCAGTCCGCCGTACATTTGCGGAATCAGGGTGCATGTCTCTTCCGCCGATATTTCATTGAACTGCATAAAATCAGGCCGCATCCTTTCCAGGTAGTAGTGAAGCGCCGGAATACAAATGCGGCAGCCGTTTTCTGTTTTCCAGCCGATCACTTCCATCACCTCGGCGGCATCAGTGAACGGACGGCGCCGAAGTTCGGCGATGACTTCTTCTTCCGTCAAATCGGTGCAGCCGCAAAACGAAGGCTGGCGGGAGGGTTTTGTGTAATCATCGCTCGCCATATACTTCAGCAAGTCTTCAACGAGCGGCCTGCATCCTCCGCAAGACCCGGATGCTTTTGTCATGTACTTCACTTCCTCCGCGGTTTTTAAGCCATATTTGTTCACCGCTTCTTCAATGGAGCCCTTGGTCACTGAGCTGCATTGGCAAATGGTTTCATGGGGAGGCATGGATTCAAAGGATATACCGCCCTGATCCGGTTCCATGAGCTGTTTTTTCACGATGGAAATATCTCTTTGCTTCACAAGGCTGTCGAGAAGCCGCTGTTTACCGCGCGTGTCCCCGAATAAAATAAAGCCGGCCGGTTTATCGTCCTCAAAGAGCGCTTTTTTGTAGATGCCTGCATGCTCATCATGGAACAATATGCCGGCTGTGTGCTCATCCTCGTGCACCTTTCCTGCCGACCATACATCAATACCGGCTATTTTTAAGGCCGCAGATTGTGCAAAGCCTTGAAACCCTTCGCACGGGACGCCGCATAGATGCTGCGCGAGCACTTTTCCCTGTTCATAAAGCGGCGCCGCCAATCCGTATACAATCCCGTCATGCTCCGCGCATTCACCGACGGCATACACATTCGGTTTGTTCGTCTGCATGAATTGATTGACGATGATTCCTCGGTTCACTGAAAGTCCGGCAGATGCAGCCAAACGGATATTGGGCCTCACACCGGCGGCCATGACAATCAGGTCTGCTTCTATGGAAGAACCGTCTTTGAAACGGATGCCTTCCGCCCGTGAGTTTCCTGTAATGGATGCCGTGTCTTTCTCTAAAAGAAAGACTAAGCCTTTTCGTTCCAGCTCTTTCTGCAGCAGGCGGGATGCCGTTTGATCAAGCTGTTTTTGCATAATGGCGGAAGAGTGGTGAATGACGCTGACGTCCATGCCGAGCTGCCGTAAGCCGACGGCCGCTTCAAGACCTAATAAACCGGCGCCGATGACCGCCGCCTTTTGATACCGGCCGGCCGCATTGATAAGGGATTGGCAGTCCTCTATTGTCCGAAAGCCGTACACACCTTCTTTATCTGCTCCGGGTATGGGGAGAATATAAGGAGAGGAGCCCGTTGCAAGGATGATTTGATCGTAAGTCATGCTGCGCTTCCGATCCGTTGTGACAACCTGCCGTTCTGTATCAATGTGTACAACCGTTTCTTCCGTGTAAAGCGTAATTCCGTTTTTTTCGTACCATTCGCGGCTATTCAGCGTAATGTCATCAAGCGAAACCTCACCTTGTAAAACGGAGGATAAGAGAATGCGATTGTAATTGGGATGAGGTTCGCTTCCGAAAATGACAATCTCAAACATGTCACGGTTCATCTTTAAAATGTGTTCAATACAGCGGATTCCGGCCATTCCGTTCCCTGCTGCAATTAATCGTTGTTTCTTCATTCGCCAAACCTCCTTTGCAGCTGCCTGTAAGATTGCTTCTCTATGAGAAATTATGGCACATTGCCTGATTAACGCATTAAATGTGTCGCATTATCTTACACATGTCTTTTCCGGTGAATGCCGGTCATATATTCTTGATTCAGCAATTTGAAATGATAGAAGACCGGAAAGGAGAATGTTATGAAGCTGTCGGAATTAAAAACAAGCGGTCATCCGCTCACTCTGCTCTGTTCCTTCTTATATTTTGATGTGAGTTTTATGATTTGGGTAATGCTGGGAGCGCTCGGCGTTTATATTTCTCAGGATTTCGGGTTATCTTCTTTTGAAAAAGGGTTTGTCGTGGCTCTGCCGATCTTATCAGGATCTGTGTTTCGGATCATTTTAGGCGTGTTAACGGACAGGATCGGGCCGAAGAAAACAGCCGTGATCGGGATGCTGATCACGATGATCCCGCTGCTTTGGGGGGCATTCGGCGGCCGTTCTTTGACTGAGCTGTATGCGATCGGCATTCTGCTGGGCGTGGCCGGCGCAAGTTTTGCTGTTGCGCTTCCGATGGCGAGCCGATGGTATCCGCCTCACTTGCAGGGGCTTGCGATGGGGATAGCAGGTGCCGGCAACAGCGGCACTTTGTTTGCGACATTGTTCGGTCCCCGCCTTGCGGAACAGTTTGGGTGGCACAGTGTAATGGGAATTGCGCTTCTTCCGTTGATGATCGTTTTTATACTGTTTATCGTCATGGCGAAGGACTCTCCTGCACAGCCCGCACCGCAGCCGCTTATAAACTACCTTCACGTGTTCAGGCAGAAGGAAACATGGTGTTTCTGTCTTTTGTACGGCGTCACTTTCGGAGGTTTTGTGGGATTATCAAGTTTTTTGGCGATTTTTTTCGTTGATCAATATCAATTGTCAAAAATCCATGCCGGTGATTTCGTCACAATATGTGTCGCAGCGGGCAGTTTTTTTCGCCCTGCAGGAGGCTGGATTTCAGACCGTGCGGGAGGTGCGAAAGTTCTGGCTGTACTGTTTGTCATCGCGGCTCTGTGTATGGCGGGAGTCAGCAGCCTGCCTCCGCTTTCAATGGTGATCGTTCTGCTGTTTATCGGAATGATGGCGCTCGGTATGGGCAACGGAGCGGTATTTCAGCTTGTCCCTCAGCACTTTGCAAAAGAAATCGGAATGGTGACGGGAATCGTCGGAGCAGCCGGCGGCATAGGGGGTTTTTTCCTTCCGAATATTTTAGGATCATTGAAGCAGATGACGGGAACGTATGCGATCGGTTTTATCTCTTTCTCATGTATCGCATTGCTCGCATTTGTGCTTGTTCTGGCCGCAGGCTATTTTTGGAGAAAAAGCTATGGCACTGAAAACAGTCCTGCGGATGTTTAAGTTTGGGCGGAAGACACGTATGACAGCGTGTCTTTTTTATGATTGATTATTTTTCACTTGATTTTAAACGGAGAATATATCAGAATAAATAGTAACCATTACGATTTATAATAATGTACATCATGATGAAAAAGGGCAGGTGTGGGGTATAAATCGTAATCATTCTATTTTGTCAGGAGGCTATTTTATGAAAAAAATTCCGGTTACAGTATTGAGCGGCTATCTTGGTGCCGGAAAGACGACCGTTCTGAATCATATTTTACAAAACCGCAGCGGTTTAAAAATTGCCGTCATCGTCAATGACATGAGCGAAGTAAATATAGACGCGGGCTTGGTGAAGCAGGGAGGCGGCTTGTCAAGGACGGATGAGAAACTCGTAGAATTATCCAACGGCTGTATCTGCTGCACGCTGCGTGAAGATTTATTAGTCGAAGTTGAGAAACTCGCGAAAGACGGCAGATTTGATTATATTGTGATTGAATCAACAGGGATCAGCGAACCGATTCCCGTTGCCCAGACATTTTCTTATATAGATGAAGAAATGGGCATTGTTCTGACAACATTCTGCAGGCTGGACACAATGGTGACCGTGGTGGATGCAAACCGCTTCTGGCATGATTTCCAGTCCGGTGACAGCCTTCTTGACCGGAAGGAAGCGGCGGGTGAAGAGGATGAACGGGTGATTGCCGATTTATTAATTGACCAAATCGAGTTTTGTGATGTGCTCATTTTAAATAAATGCGACATGGTGGGCGAAAAAGAGCTTGAACAGCTGGAAACGGTCCTTCGCGCATTACAGCCCCGTGCCAGACTGATCCGGTCCGTCCGCGGAGAAGTGCCCGCCGAATCCATATTGAATACCGGTTTATTTGAGTTTGAGGAAGCGAGTTCATCAGCAGGATGGATAAAGGAACTGACGGCAGGTCATGAAGCGCACACTCCCGAAACGGAAGAGTACGGCATCACTTCGTTTGTGTACTCGCGGCGTCTGCCGTTTCATACCGCTCGTTTTGACAGCTGGCTGCATCAATCAATGCCTGACAGCATTGTGCGCGCAAAAGGAATTGCTTGGTGTGCAACCCGCAACAGTCTTGCGCTGCTGATGTCTCAGGCGGGTCCGGCGGTTTCGATTGAGCCTGTTTCTTATTGGGTGGCGGCAATGCCGAAACTTGAGCAGGAGCAGAACAAACAGCAGGAACCGGAGATTCTGGAAGATTGGGACGACCAATTCGGAGACCGTCATACGAACCTGGTGTTTATCGGAACAGATTTAGATGAAGCAGCCATTACAAAGGAATTGGATCAGTGCCTGCTCACGCCGTCTGAGTTTGATTCCGATTGGTCGCAGCTTGAAGATCCTTTTCAATGGGATATTCAGCGGGCCGAATAACATACCGGCCAAGTTTAGAAGCAGGTGAAAAGGGAAGGAGTGATGAAAAAGGAGCTGACCAAGTGTGAAAGCACTGACATACCAAGGAAAAGAACATATGGAAGTGAAAGAAGTCCCGGCACCCGCCATTCAAGATGAGAGAGATGCCATCGTTCGAATCACCGCAACCGGGATATGCGGTTCAGACCTTCATTTATATAAAAACGGAATACCCGCCGATCCGGGTTATATCGTCGGGCATGAGCCGATGGGAATCGTTGAAG
The DNA here is from genome assembly GCF_001999205.1 of Bacillus sp. 275. NCBI lineage: Bacteria > Bacillati > Bacillota > Bacilli > Caryophanales > Bacillaceae > Bacillus > Bacillus sp. 275. Next base: position 1,668,946 of record NZ_CP019626.1, on the reverse strand, counting down.
AAACGGGCAGTCAAGTCAAAAAGCTGAAAAAAGGCGACCGAGTCGTGATTCCTTTTAACATCGGCTGCGGAGAATGTCATTATTGCAAGCACCAGATGGAAAGCCAGTGTGATGAATCTAATCCAAATCCTCATACAGATGCCGGCGGCTTATTCGGTTTTTCGGAGTTTAACGGTAATTATCCCGGCGGGCAGGCTGAATATTTACGTGTTCCTTATGCTGATTTCTCTTCTTTTCTGGTTCCGGCAGACAGTGAGCTTGAAGATGAGCAGGTGCTGCTTCTGTCAGATGTCATGCCGACCGCCTTTTGGAGCGTCCAGCACAGCGGAGTGAAAAAAGGAGATACAGTCGTGATTCTGGGATCAGGTCCGATCGGCTTAATGGCGCAAAAATTCGCGTGGAAAAAAGGAGCTAACCGGGTTATCGCAGTTGATCAAGTCCCGCACCGCCTTGAACATGCGAGACGCATAAACGGAGCAGAGACCTTCAATTTTTCAGAACATGATGAGATCGGGAAACTGTTGCATGAACAAACGTCAGGGGGCGCGGATGTAGTGATTGATTGTGTCGGAATGGACGGCACGCCGCTTTCAAAAGAAAAAACAGAGCAAAAACCGAATCAGTTCGGAACGATCAGTCCGATTCTTACAGCATCAGAAGCCGTTAAGAAGTTCGGAACCGTGCAGCTCACGGGCGCATACATTTCTGAAGCGGACGGCTTTCCGCTCGGTGATTTTTTCACACGCAACGTTTCTTTAAAAATGGGCCAAGCACCCGTTATTCATCTGATGCCGATGCTGTATCAAATGATCGAACAAAATGAAATTGATCCGACGGATATCATTACACACAAAATGAGTCTTGCGGAAGCTCCTGCTGCATATGATATATTTGACAAAAAAGAAGATGGCAACATTAAAGTGATTTTAAAGCCATAGCGAGGAGAAACATGATGAATATTTACAGACCGGCGGGATTTTGGATCAGATTGGGAGCCGTGGTACTCGACTATTTAATTACTTCAGTGCCTTTGGTGATTATTTTTATGCTGGCAACAGGAAAAGATCCGAATGAGAGCACAATGATCAGCATCATTTTGACTCTTTATGCTATTTTGCTCCCTGTATACTGGAACGGTTATGTTATCGGCAAAAAGATCTGCGGTATCCGCATCGTCAAAAAAGACGGCACTCAGGTAGGCTTCCTCACTATGATTTTGAGAGTGCTTGTGGGCGGCCTGATATATGGCGTGACGTTTGGAATTGGTGTGATCGTGAGCGCATTCATGGTCGGAATGAGAGAAGACAGACGGTCAATCCACGATTTTGTAGCGGGAACGTATGTCACATACGCGCTGTCGGACGAATCGATTGAAAAGAGCGAATAATTTCGCTCTTTTTTTGCATAAAAAATGGATGAGGGAGCAACATATAACAAACGTTAAAGGAGGAAAGAGTCATGAAAAAAGCTGCATTGTCTGGGACTGACCCCATAATATGAGACAAACAAAAAACACCTTCAAGTTTGAAAACGGATCGTTGTTATCCGAAATTAGACTTGGAGGTGTTTTTCTATGAGGGCAAGAGTGAGTTATCCGGTTGAAGTCAAACAGAAGGCTGTAGAAATGAGATTGGCGGGCGTGCCTGTGAAGGAGATCATGCAGGAATTGAATATAAAGAATAAGACGCAGGTGCAGACATGGGTCAGGTGGTATAAAGCTGGGGACACACATCGATTCGAACAACCTGTCGGAAAGCAATATTCTTATGGAAAAGGTCCAGAGTATTCTTCCGAATTAGAGAAACTGCAGGCAGAAAATCGTTATCTGAGACAACAGAATGAAGTGTTAAAAAAGTACAACGAATTGGAAAGGAAGCTGATAGCGAAACGCCAGTCGAGCTTGTAGAAGCATTGCGCGGCACAATGACCATACAGGATATCTGTATTCATTTAGGTATCTCACGAGCATCTTATTATCGTTGGAAGAAGAATCTGATGAAAGATAACCCTAAATACCATTTAGAAAAACAAATCGGCACGTTGTGCCGAGAACATAAGTATCGATATGGCTATCGGAAAATCACAGCCATATTAAAAAAGGGAATGCGTATTAATCATAAAACGGTTCAGCGCATTATGCAGAAAAACCAGTGGCAATGCCGGGTTAAGGTGAAAAAGCGCAAGAAGAATGGGCAGCCATATGCCGTGGCCGAGAATATATTAGATCGGAACTTTCAGTCTGATCGCCCTCTGGAAAAGCTAGTAACGGATATCACATATTTGCCTTATGGGCAGAAACAATTGTATCTTTCCAGTATATTGGATTTATACAATGGAGAAGTGATTGCTTTTACGATTGGCGATAGACAGGACACAGATTTTGTCTTACACACACTTGATCAGCTGCCCGTACTCCCAGAGAACTGCGTGTTACATAGTGACCAAGGTTCTGTTTATACATCTTATGAGTATCAGAAAGCTGTTAAAACAAAAGGCATTACCATGAGCATGTCCCGTAAAGGGACACCCGCTGATAATGCCTCCATCGAATCGTTTCATTCCTCACTAAAGTCTGAAACGTTCTACCTCGACAGGTTGGAAAGCACTACGACGACCATCGTAGAGCAAACTGTCGAAACCTATATATACTATTATAACAACATTCGTATTCAAACGAAACTAAACAACCAGCCGCCGGTCACATACCGACAGCTGGCTGCTTAAAGGTGTTTTGATCCCTGTCTCAAAAACGGGGGTCAGTCCCGTCTTTAGCTGCGTTTTTCATTACAGCAATGGTTTTCACAATGCCGGCACACGCCGCCGGAACAAAAATGCCTTCAACCATGTCACTCACGGAACAGCAGAAAAAAGAAATTGAATCACTTGAAAAAGAAGTGCTCGAAAAACGAAAACATGTCATATCCAAATATGTTGAGTACGGAGTCCTGCCGAAAGAAAAAGCAGAACATATTAAACAGCATATGGACAGGCGCTTTAACATGATGAAACGAAATGGGTTTGTCCCGAAGCCTCCGCCTCATAAATTGGAAAAGCGGCATCATCATTCTTAAGCATCCGGCAAGCCGGATGCTTTTTTGTTTTTATCGGGATTGCTCTGAAACGCGTTTCATAACGTATGATATCAATATCATACGCATCAGGAGGATGAAACACATGATACATAAAAAACAGGGCCTGTTCCCTGATACATTTCTATGGGGGTCAGCCTCGGCTGCCTATCAGGTTGAAGGAGCCTGGAATAAAGACGGTAAAGGACCTTCAGTATGGGACTTATTCACGAAAATACCGGGTAAAACGTTTAAAGGCTCAAATGGCGATACAGCAGTCGGCCATTATGAGCGTTATAAAGAAGATATCGCATTGATGGCAGAAATGGGTTTGAAAGCTTACCGCTTTTCTGTCAGCTGGCCGAGAATTTTTCCGAATGGCAGAGGGGAAATCAACGAATCAGGGATCGCATTTTACGAAGACCTGATCGATGAATTGATTTCTAACGATATTGAGCCGGTGCTGACTCTTTATCACTGGGACTTGCCTCAGGCGCTGATGGATGAATACGGCGGCTTTGAATCAAGAAAAATGATTGATGATTTTAATAATTACTGTATTACGTTATACAAAAGATTCGCCGGCAAGGTGAAATACTGGGTCACGTTAAATGAGCAGAATTATAATTTTCATAACGGGTTTATTACAGCTGCACATCCGCCCGGCGTAAAGGACAGAAAACGATTTTATGAAGCCAATCATATCGCATTTTTAGCTAATGCCAAAGCGATTGAATCCTTCAGACAATATGTTCCTGGCGGCATGATCGGCCCGAGCTTCGCTTATTCACCGGCTTATCCGCTTACAAGTCATCCTGAAGACATAACTGCATTTGAAAACGCAGAGGAATTTATGAACCATTGGTGGCTTGATATGTATTGCCGGGGGACTTATCCGCAAATTCCTTTCAATTATTTAAAGGAAAAGGGCTGGGCGCCCGCCATTGAAGCCGGGGATATGGAATTGCTTGCAAAAGGCAAGCCGGATTTTATCGGTGTTAATTATTATCAGACGATTACGTACGAAAGAAATCCTCTTGACGGTGTATCGGATGGGAAAATGAACACGACTGGTCAGAAAGGGACAAACCAGGATACCGGTATGCCGGGGCTGTTTAAAACGAAAAAGAATCCGAACCTCGTGACGAGTAATTGGGATTGGACGATTGACCCGATAGGTCTGCGCATCGGCCTCCGGCGTATAACGAGCCGCTATGAGCTGCCGGTTTTTATAACAGAAAACGGGCTGGGGGAATTCGATAAAATAGAAGAAGACGGCTCAATTCAGGATGACTACAGAATTGACTATTTAAGCTCCCATCTTGAACAGTGCAGAGAGGCCATTAGTGACGGAGTTCATCTCATCGGCTACTGCAGCTGGTCATTCACGGATCTGTTAAGCTGGCTGAACGGCTATCAAAAACGCTACGGTTTTGTCTATATCAATCGAGATGAAGAAGATGAAAAGGATTTGAAACGGATCAGGAAAAAAAGTTTTTATTGGTACCAGAATGTAATTGAAACAAACGGTAAAAGTTTATAAAAGTTCCCTGAGAGAAATATGATTCTCTCAGGGATTTCTTTTACATTGCGGCTGCATCAATAATATACGTATCCGCATGAAGATCGGATATTTCGGCAGGCACTGAATAACAGGTAAGGCTGTATCGGCCTTTCGGAATATGAAAGAAAAGCCGCTTTGACATCACGCTTTCAATCTCAATTCCATCTTTTACAGCCTCAAAGGGAACAGTCGCTTTTTTCTCATAGGATGGTACCGGTTCACTTGTGTTAAGCCTGAGGACGATAAATGCCCTCGTATTTCTCCTTGCCTCAAATGAAACAGCTCCGTCAGCTTCCGCATATCCTTTTTCAATGGCTTCATCGGTCCAATCGATAACAGGCGGTTCTGAATCTTTTTGGAAGATTGTAAATTGATGATAAGAAATGGCCAGTTCTTGCGGTTTCCATGATTTATTCAATGCGCTGTTCCTCCTGTTTTTTACTTGATTTTAAATAATACTCTCGTTCCGTCGGGATCATTGGTAAGCTGGTGTCCGACCCAAGAGCCGGCTCCGCGGTTGTCTGCCGGAGAAATATATTCTACGGAGGCGTTGTTTCCGCCCTGTTTACAAACCGCCATCGGCCATTCATCTCTATCGTATCCCGTTTTGACAGGCACATGTTTAAGGGATTGCTCACGCCGCTTATGTACTCCGTCTCTGTCAATGGTGCATATGCTGGAATGTCCTTCTTTTATCGCGTCCTTAATATGCTTTGCTGTTTCCGGATATCGATCGGACGGAAATAAGATTACTTTGTCGTAATCACTCTTCTGAACGGTCTGCTCGTTATCTGAGAAAAGATCACCCTTGATCAGGGCCGCGACTGCTCCGGCAATGATGATAAGAACAAGCAGCAGTGCTTTTAATGTTTTCAAGAGTATCAATCACCTCCAGTTTTAATTGCTGTAAAGCTGGTCCAAGAATAAAGCAGAATCGGCCGGCTGTAAAGCTGTTAAAATATATTTCTCAGCCGCAATTCAGCTGAATATCTGTAAAACCATCCGCACAAATCAACTTTATTCATTAAAAATTCAATCAGAAAGTGTTTTTTGCCGTTTCCCTATTCAGAAATGAACGGTTGCGGGTGTATCGTCAATTGACTTATTATAGCGATAAGCTCACCGGCAGGATATCTTCGTCTGCGAGTGTCCGACCCGAAAACCTTGGTCTGCATGACCGTGCGCAACAAGACGATAAAAAGACGGCCATCTGATAAGAAGGCCGTCAGCAAATCATTCCAGATTCGCATGCTTTGTAAACATGTCTGCTGAATTCAATTCTTTTTTCTCCATGATTTTTAGAATAACCGCATCGTAAAACAGCAGAAGAGTTTGTTCGAATAAAGAACCCATCGGCTGAATCGTCTTTCTGTCTCCGCCGGTCTCTTCCTTAGGAGAGCCGGGAATCGTTATTGTAAGATCCGCAAGTTTGCCGAGACTTGAGTCGGGGTTAATCGTTAATGCAGTGATGATGCCGTTAAGGCTTTTGGCTTTTTCAGCCGTATGAAGCAGACTTTTTGTTTCGCCTGAGCCTGAGCCGATGATGACGAGACCGCCTTCTTGGAGGGGAGGGGTAAGCGTCTCACCGACGATGTAAGCGTTCAGGCCGATGTGCATCATCCTCATGGCGAACGCTTTAGCCATAAAGCCGGAACGTCCCGCTCCGGACGTGAAGATTTGATCTGCCGATAAAATCTGATTCGCAAGCTTGTCAGCTTCACTGTCGGATATTAATGCTGCGGTGCGGGTTATTTCATTTAGTATTTCATGTAAGTATTCAGTCGTTTTCATGATCCTTGTGTGATCAGCTGTTTCATTTTAGCAGCAGCATCCGCTTTATTGTCAGCTCCCGTAATGCCTCCGCCGACAATGATTAAATCTGGGTTTTGTTTGATGGCTTCAGGAAGCGTATCAAGTTTAATGCCTCCGGCAATTGCGGTTTTAGCGCTCTTGACCGCTTTTTTAATCGCTGTCAGTTCCTCGAATGAATTTTTTCCTTCTGCTTGAAGATCATAACCTGTGTGAACACAAATATAATCAACACCGAGTTGGTCAATTTCTTTTGCCCTTGTTTCAAGGTTTTTTACGTTAATCATGTCGACGAGAATTTTTTTCTGCTGTTTTTTTGCTTCGGCAACCGCCCCTTTGATCGTTGAGTCGTCTGTCGCTCCTAAAACGGTGATGATGTCAGCTCCCGCTTCTGCCGCTTTCATAATCTCGTAACCGCCTGCATCCATGATTTTAAGATCGGCAAGCACTTTCAAGTGAGGAAAGGCTGATTTCATTTCCTGCACGGCTTTCAGTCCTTCATTAATGACAACGGGAGTGCCGATTTCTACAACATCTATATATGGTTCGACCTCTTTCACAAGTTCAATTGCTTCCGGGATATTTACTAAGTCTAATGCCAGCTGTAATTCCACTTTATATCCACTCCTCTTTTTCATGTATTTCCATTCTATAAAGTGCCCCGCATGTTGAGAAGTACGCACTTTGAAGTCTAATAGTTACTTTGAGGATACTGTCCCCGCAGGCAATGCGCTTTGTTTCAGCAAAACTGCGTGGTAGTATAAACTGATGAAAGTTGTGTAAAAAAGTAAGCGTGTATGAATAGATGATGACCGTACAAAAAGTAAGAGGAAGGAGAATTGTCCGTGAGCCGAATGGATGAGAAAACGTTTAATTGCGAAAAGGAATTGACGCTTGCCGTGATAGGCGGGAAGTGGAAAATGCTGATTATGTGGCACTTGGGAAAAGAAGGGACAAAGCGGTTTAATGAGCTGAAAGCTTTAATTCCGGATATTACGCACAAAATTCTTGTGAATCAGCTCAGAGAGCTGGAGCAGGATCTGATCGTTCACAGGGAAGTTTACCCTGTCGTCCCTCCGAAAGTGGAGTATTCTTTAACGGCGCAAGGAGAAAGCCTTATGCCGATTCTGGACGCCATGTATAAGTGGGGAAAAGATTATATGGAATTAATCAACATTGATAAAACTGCAATAAAGGAATCTTTTTGAAGTGCTCTATGTAAAATAGAGTGCTTTTTTTGCGGTTTAATGAAATCATATTGCGAACGATTAAATCTCCTGTTTCGGTTCTTGCGCTGTTTTTTCCGGGTCAGCTTACGTACGTAAATTTTTTTCATTCTGCCATAACTGGATATTCGACAGATTTTCATTATAGTTTAAAGATTTTTAATTTTACATAAATAATATTTTTAAAAATAAATTGCGGGATGCCGCAAAATACCCTCTGGAATTGTCGGAATTTTTTTCGGTGTGCCGAATGAAACTTTTCACCCATTTTTCGGTGATAAAAACAATAATTTCATATAAAGTGAACGTAAGTAGATATATAGTAATTCATGAAGAAATAGGTAAACCCTGTTGCTTACAAACATTGGATTCTTGTCTTGATTTCTCATAAATTTGAGCCGCATTTCGGACTTTGCGGGTGAACGGATGACGGATTTCGGCGGTGATTGAATCGGGATTGTTTTGGAGGTAAGTGGTTCTTTTGGCTTGATAATGAGTTAGGGACATTGAGGGAGGCTGTTTCTAAGGGAGAATTGACAATTTTATCTTAAAAAGGGGAGGCGCATACATATGGAAATAACTTTTTATCCTTTAACAAATGCTCAAAAACGTATCTGGTATACAGAAAAATTCTATCCGAACACAAGTATTTCAAATCTTGCCGGGTTCGGGAAACTCATTTCTGATGACGGCGTACAGGCTCATTACGTTGAGAAAGCGATACAGGAATTCGTCCGGCGGTATGAGTCGATGAGAATCCGTCTGCGGCTTGATGATGAGGGGGAGCCCGTTCAATATGTGAGCGAATACCGTCCGCTGACTATCGAACATACAGACATCAGGCGAGCCGGCTGCTCTGCGGACGAGCTGTCCAAATGGGGGCGTGAAGAAGCTGGCAAACCTCTGGCGTTATATGATCAGGATTTATTCCGTTTTTCCGTGTATACCATCAGCGAAAATGAGGTCTGGTTCTACGTTAATGTGCATCACATTATTTCAGACGGGATTTCCATGACGATTCTGGGCAATGCGATTACCGATATTTATTTGGAGCTCTCAGGCGGAGCAAGTGAGGAACAGACGGAGATTCCTTCTTTTATCGAGCACGTGCTGACAGAGCAGGAATATGTGCAGTCGAAGCGGTTTAAAAAGGATCGGGATTTTTGGAACGGGCAGTTTGAGACCGTGCCGGAGCTTGTGTCCCTGAAACGGAGCCAGGCAGATGCGGGTCTTGATGCGAAACGGTTTTCTCAAGAAATTCCTCACGACTTATATGGCCGCATTCATTCATTCTGCGAGGAGCATAAAGTCAGCGTACTATCTCTGTTCCAGTCAGCTCTGATCACTTATCTCTACAAAGTGACCGGCCGGGATGACGTTGTCACAGGTACGTTTATGGGAAACCGGACGAATGCGAAAGAAAAGCAGATGCTCGGGATGTTCGTATCTACAGTTCCTGTGCGGACAAGTGTTGACGGAGGACAGTCGTTCTTGGAATTCGTTAAAGGCCGGATGAAGGATCTGATGAAAATTCTCCGTCACCAAAAGTATCCGTATAACCTGCTTGTCAATGATTTGCGCGCTTCGAAAAGTTCGCTGAGCAGATTGTTTACGGTGGCTCTGGAGTACCAGGTGATGCAGTGGCAGAAAAAAGAGAATCTGTCCTTCCTGACAGACCCTATTTTCAGCGGAAGCGGTACAAATGATATTTCAATTCATGTGAAGGAACGATGGGACACCGGGAAATTGACAATTGATTTTGACTATCGCAGCGACATTTTCAAGGGGGAAGAGATTGAATCTGTTTCTGAACGTTTGATCACGCTGATTGAAGATGCGATTTCATCTCCTGATCGCATAATTGATGAACTTACTCTTCTTTCTGAATCCGAGAAAGAGCGGCTGCTGAAACGGGCCTCCGGCAATCCGGTGAATTACCGCGGGGAGATGACGATACCGGGGCTGTTTGAAGAGAAAGTGAAGTCACTGTCTGACAAACCCGCGGTTGTGTATGAAGGCCGAACATTGTCCTATCGCACATTGCATGAACAGTCAGGCCGTATTGCCGGACGCCTTCTTAAAGCCGGGATATCAGCCGATACTCCTGTCGCGGTGCTGCTTGGCCGTTCTGAGCGTGTCATTGCGGCAATATTGGGAATTTTGAAAGCAGGCGGCGCCTATGTGCCGATAGATCCTGATTTTCCGGCGGATCGGATTCAGTACATTTTGGAGGACAGCGGAGCGAAGGCTGTTCTGACGGAGGCCGGGATACAGGCGCCTGCAGCGGATGCCGAACGGATTGATTTTGACGAGGCTGTTCAGTATGAGACGGCTGCGGACGGTGTCAGCACACAATCAGACCGGCTGGCTTACATCATCTACACGTCAGGTACAACGGGGCGGCCGAAAGGCGTGATGATTGAGCACCGGCAAGTTCATCATCTGGTGCAATCACTGCAGCAGGAGATTTATCAATGCGGTGAGCAGACATTAAGAATGGCGCTTTTGGCTCCGTTTCATTTTGATGCGTCCGTCAAACAGATTTTTGCCTCGCTTCTTTTGGGACAGACGCTTTATATCGTGCCGAAAACGACTGTAACGAATGGCTCGGCACTGCTGGACTATTATCGTCAAAACCGGATTGAAGCCACTGACGGAACGCCTGCGCATCTGCAGATGATGGTTGCGGCGGGAGATGTCAGCGGAATTGAATTGCGCCACATGCTCATTGGGGGAGAGGGTCTGTCCGCGGCTGTTGCTGAACAGCTGATGACGCTCTTTCATCAATCGGGCAGGACGCCGCGTCTGACGAATGTCTACGGGCCGACAGAAACGTGCGTAGATGCGTCCGTGCATCAGGTGTCAGCGGATAACGGAATGAATCAACAGGCGGCGTACGTTCCGATCGGAAAACCGCTCGGCAACGCCCGTCTGTATATATTGGATAAGCACCAGCGGCTTCAGCCCGACGGCACGGCCGGTGAGCTGTATATCGCGGGTGACGGTGTAGGCCGCGGCTATTTAAATCTTCCGGATTTGACCGCAGAGAAGTTTTTGCAGGACCCGTTTAACGGAAGCGGCCGCATGTACCGCACGGGTGATATGGCGCGCTGGCTGCCGGACGGGACGATCGAATATATCGGCCGTGAAGATGATCAGGTGAAAGTCCGCGGCTACCGCATTGAGCTGGGAGAAATTGAAACGGTGCTCAGAAAAGCCCCGGGCGCGGCGCAGGCCGTCGTGCTGGCACGGCCGGATCAGCAGGGCAGCTTAGATGTCTGCGCATATATCGTTCAGGAAAAAGGAACCGAGTTTCACCCTGCCGAGTACAGGGAGTATGTGTCCAAGCACCTTCCTGATTACATGGTGCCCGCTTACTTTACAAAAACGGACGAAATTCCGCTCACGCCAAGCGGGAAGGCGGACCGCAAAAAGCTGTTTGCGCTTGATGTGCAGGCTGTCAGCTCATCTGAATATGCCGCGCCGAGAAATGAAACGGAGGAAACACTTGCCGTCATCTGGCAGGAAGTTCTCGGAATGGACAAGGCGGGCATTTATGATCATTTCTTCGAGTCAGGCGGTCATTCATTAAAGGCAATGACGCTTCTGACGAAAATTCATAAGCAAATGGGCGTTGAAATTCCGCTGCAATACTTGTTTGAGCATCCGACGATTGCGGCGCTTGCCGATTATGCGGAAAACCGAAACGAAGGACCGGCATTCAGTGCAATTGAGCCGGCTGAGAAGCAGGCGAGCTATCCGCTTTCGCTCGCTCAGCAGCGGACTTATATCGCAAGCCAATTTGAAGACGCGGGAGTCGGATATAACATGCCGGCTGCGGCCATGATTGAGGGCGCTTTAGACCGTGAAAAGCTTGAGCGTGCATTTTCTGCCTTAATCAGCAGGCATGAAGCGCTCAGAACATCGTTTCAATCAGAGGACGGCACGCCGAGACAAGTGATTGGCGAGCATGTTCCGTTTCATATTGAAATGATCGAAGCGCGCGGAAGAACGAATGAACAGGTCATGAAGGACTTTGTGCGCCGTTTTGATTTATCTGAGGCGCCGCTGTTCAGAATCGGCCTGCAAACGCTCGGTCACAATCGCCATATGCTGCTGTTTGATATGCATCACCTGATTTCTGACGGGGTGTCTATTTCCATCATGCTGAAGGAACTGGCTGACATCTACGGCGGAAATCAGCTGCCTGAATTGCGCATTCAATATAAAGATTATGCCGTATGGCAGGCGGAACGGGCGAAAGAAGGCTACAAGAAGGAGCGGGCGTACTGGAAAGAAGTCTTCAGCGGCGAACTGCCGGTGCTTCAGCTGCTCCCTGATTATCCGCGGCCGCAGGTGCAAAGCTTTGAAGGTGACCGCGTGTCCGCCAAGCTGCCGAAAATGCTGCGGGAACGGCTGCAGAAGCTTGCCGAGAAAAACGGAGCCACCCTTTACATGGTGCTGTTATCAGCATACTATACGCTGCTTTCTAAGTATTCGGGACAGGAAGACATCATCGTGGGAACACCGTCAGCGGGAAGAAATCACTCCGATACCGAGGGGCTCATCGGGATGTTTGTCAACACGCTTGCGCTGCGAAGCTCCGTGAAGCAGGATCAGACATTTGCCGGCTTGTTAGGTCATGTGCGCAAGCAGGTGCTGGATGCGTTTTCTCATCAGGATTATCCGTTTGAGTGGCTGACCGAGGAGCTGAACGTGCCCCGGGACATGAGCAGGCATCCGATATTTGACACGATGTTCAGTCTGCAAAACGCCTCGGACGGAATTCCGGAGATCGGTAATCTGACGCTGTCTCTTCATGAAACAAACTTCAATATCGCCAAATTCGACCTGACCATGCAGGCCCGGGAAACAGCGGAAGGCATTGCGCTTGATTTGGATTATTGCACGAAGCTGTTTAAGCGCTCAACTGCGGATCGCATGCTTGCGCACTATGTCCGTCTGCTGGAGAGCGCGGCAGCTCAGCCGGATGCGAAAATCAGCGAATATGATCTGCTTTCTGAACGGGAGGCTTTGAACCAATTACAGCGGTTCAACCCGGAACGCACGGCGTACCCGAAAGAGCAAACGATCGTGCAGATCTTTGAAGAACAGGCCCGAAAGAACCCTGACCGGACGGCTCTACAGTTCGAAGGGGAAACCCTGTCGTATCAGCAGCTGAATGAACGCGCCAACAGGCTTGCGCGGCATATTCTTTCGGTCGGAGGCGGCGGAAAAACCGCGGCTGTTCTGTGTGAACGGTCAATGGATATGATTGTTTCCATTATGGCTGTGTTAAAAGCGGGGTCCGCCTATGTGCCGATTGATCCTGAGCATCCGGTTCAGCGGATTCAGCATTTCTTCCGCGACAGCGGGGCGAATGTGCTCCTGACTCAGCAAAGCCTCAAGCCGCTTGCGGAAAAGGCCGGTTTTCAAGGCGTCATTGTGCTTGCTGATGATGAGGCGAGCTATGAAAAGGACTCTCACAATCCAGCATTGCCGTTAGATTCCAAAACGATTGCCAATCTCACTTATACATCAGGCACGACGGGAACGCCGAAAGGAAACATCGTCACACATGCCAACATTTTGCGGACGGTAAAAAACACGAACTATTTGACTGTTTCTGAAGAGGACACAGTGCTCGGTCTGTCAAACTACGTTTTTGACGCTTTTATGTTTGATATGTTCGGTTCGCTGTTAAACGGTGCAAAGCTTGTGATCGTCCCGAAAGATACGGTGCTGGATATGTCACGCCTGTCCCGTGTGATCAAACGGGAGAACGTCAGTATTCTGATGATTACGACGGCCCTGTTCCACCTGCTTGTTGATATGGAGCCGTCCTGTCTGACGACGCTTCGGAAAATCATGTTCGGGGGCGAAAGAGCGTCTGTAGAACATGTCAAAAAGGCGCTTGCGGCAGTCGGAAAAGGAAGACTGCTTCATATGTACGGCCCGTCGGAAAGCACGGTGTTTGCGACATACCATCCGGTGGATGTCATTGAAGAGGATACGCTCTCCGTTCCGATCGGGAAACCGGTCAGCAATACGGAAGTCTTCATCATGAACTCAGCCGGACGCATTCAGCCGGCGGGTATCGCGGGAGAGCTGTGCGTCAGCGGTGAAGGTCTCGTAGAAGGCTACTACAACCGTCCTGAACTGACGGAAGAAAAATTTGTAAAGCATCCGTTTAAGGAAGGTGAACGGATGTATAAAACGGGCGACTTGGCCAGATGGCTTCCGAATGGCGATATCGAGTTTATCGGACGTATCGACCATCAGGTGAAAATCCGCGGTCAGCGGATTGAGCTTGGCGAAATTGAGCATCAGCTCCAAAGCCATGACCAGATTCAGGAATGCATTGTGCTCGCTGTGGATCAGGGCGCGGGTGACAAACTTCTTTGCGCGTATGTTGTCGGCCTCAGGGAAATCTCTTCCCGGGAGCTGAGGGAGCATACGGCGAAGGATCTTCCGGCTTATATGATTCCGTCCGTCTTTATTCAATTGGATGAACTGCCTCTTACAGGGAACGGAAAAATCGACAGGCGGGCGCTGCCGATGCCGGATGTGACCGCAGCGAATGCCGTGTCATATACGGCGCCGCGCAATGAAACAGAACAAAAACTGGCGGATATTTGGGCTGAGGTGCTGCAAATGGAGCGGGTCGGCGTCCATGACCAGTTCTTTGAGATCGGGGGCCACTCGTTAGCGGGGATGAAACTGCTGGCCCTTATCCAGAAGACATTCGGCGTGCAGCTTACCTTAAAGGATCTGTTCACTTCTCCGACCGCTGCGGGGCTGGCGCAGCTGATTGAAGGGGCTGAGCGGAAGGCGGCAGAGAGCATCGCACCGGCGGCCGAGCGGGAAACGTATCCGGTTTCTTCACCGCAGAAGCGGATGTTCGTGCTTCAGCAGCTGGAAGGCGCTGAAACAAGCTATAACATGCCGTCTGTGCTCCGCTTAAAAGGAAAGCTTGATACAGAAAAGCTGAAATCCGTCATGAAACAGCTGACAGAACGCCATGAAGCCTTCAGAACGACATTTGACATAAAGGATGGAGAAACGGTTCAGCGCATATGGGCGGAAGCTGATATCGACATGGAATATTATGAAGCCTCTGAAGAAGATGCTGAACGGATTATTCAGAGCTTTATCCGGCCGTTCCGCCTGGATCAGCTTCCTCTCGTCAGAACGGGACTGGTCAAGCTGGCTGAACATGACCACCTGCTGCTGTTTGACATGCACCATATCATTTCGGACGGCGCTTCAGTCGGCGTGCTGATAGATGAACTGTCCCGTTTGTATGGCGGCGAAACGCTTGAGCCGCTGCGGATTCATTATAAAGACTATGCGGTATGGCAGCAGAAATTTATTCAATCAGAGCAGTACCGCAAGCAGGAGGAGCATTGGCTTCGGGAGCTTGACGGCGAGCTTCCGGTATTGACGCTGCCGGCTGATTACAGCCGTCCGGCCGTGCAAACCTTTGAAGGAGACAAGCTGGTCTTTTCTCTGACTGAGGAACAGACGTCGGCTCTTCGCAGTCTTGCGAAACAAACGGATTCTACCATGTACATGGTGCTGCTGGCGACATACAGCGCCTTTCTCTCAAAACTGAGCGGACAGCATGACATCATTGTCGGCTCGCCGGTTGCGGGACGGTCACATGCGGATCTCGCAAACGTCATTGGTGTTTTTGTGAATACACTCGCGCTTCGTACGTATCCGGAAGCGGACAAAACGTTCACGGACTATCTTAAAGAAGTGAAACAAACCGCTTTACATGCATTTGACGCGCAGGATTATCCGCTTGAAGACCTTCTGCAAAAGGTTGAGGTGCAGCGTGATACGAGCAGAAATCCGCTGTTTGATGCGGTATTCTCAATGCAAAATGCAAATGCGGAAGATCTGGTCATGGAAGGAATTGAGCTGAAGCACCATCCGTTTGACAGAAAAACAGCCAAGTTTGACCTGACAATGACGGTTGAGGACACAGACGAAGGCTTAACGTTTGTGCTTGAATATAACACCGCGCTGTTTAAACCGGAAACGGCAGAGACATGGAAGCATTACTGGCTTCAACTGTTAGAAGCCGCAGCGGAAAATCCGGCTGCAAAGCTTTCTGAGCTTTCATTGGTGAATAAAACAGAAAAACAAGCCCTCCTTGACGCATGGAAAGGAAAAACAATTTCTGTGCCGCGGGACAAAACGGTTCACCGTCTCTTTGAAGAAACGGCCGCCCGCTACGCGAACCGGCCGGCCGCGGCATACAACGGCGCGAAATGGACGTACGGCGAGCTGAACGCAAGGGCGAATCGCATCGCGCGCATTCTCATGGACTGCGGCGTCACGGCTGACGAACGTGTCGGCATTTTGACGAAACCGTCCTTGGAAATGGCCGCGGGCGTACTCGGCGTCCTGAAAGCGGGCGCGGCATTTGTGCCGATTGACCCCGACTACCCGGAAGAGCGTATCAGCTACATTCTGCAGGACAGCGGGGCCAAGCTTCTTCTCACCCAGGAAGCGCTGGGCGTGCCGGAAAGCTACAACGGAGAAACGATCCTGCTTGACGGCAGCCGCTCCATTCTGAGCCTGCCGCTTGATGAAAACGATGAAGCGAACCCGCAGACGGAAACAACGGCGGATCATCTCGCTTATATGATTTACACATCAGGAACGACCGGACAGCCGAAGGGTGTCATGGTCGAACACCATGCGCTGGTGAACCTGTGCTTCTGGCATCACGACGCATTCGCCATGACGGCGGATGATAAAAGCGCCAAATACGCGGGCTTCGGTTTTGACGCCTCCATCTGGGAGATGTTCCCGACATGGACCATCGGCGCGGAGCTTCACGTCATTGACGAAGCGATCCGGCTGGATATCACCCGCTTAAATCACTATTTCGAGGAGAACGGCGTGACCATCACCTTCCTGCCGACGCAGCTTGCCGAACAATTTATGGAGCTGGAAAATACCTCCCTCCGCATGCTTCTCGTCGGCGGCGACAAGCTGAAGCGGGCGGTGAAACAGCCGTACACGATCATCAACAACTACGGCCCGACGGAAAACACCGTCGTCGCGACAAGCGGCGTCATCAATCCGGAGGAAGGATCGCTTTCGATCGGACGGGCGATTGCCAATACGAGAGTTTATATTCTCGGCGACGGCGATCAGGTGCAGCCGGAAGGCATTGCCGGTGAATTGTGCGTGGCCGGCCGCGGTCTGGCGCGCGGATACCTGAACCGTGAAGAAGAAACGGCGAAGCGGTTTACCGCCGATCCGTTCGTGCCTGGCGAGCGCATGTACCGGACCGGCGACCTCGTCAAATGGAACGCGCAGTGCGGCATCGAATACATCGGCCGTATCGACCAGCAGGTCAAAGTGCGGGGCTACCGGATCGAGCTTTCAGAAATCGAAGTCCGCCTCGCCCAGCTTGCGGACGTTCATGACGCAGCGGTGACGGCCGTGGAAGACAAAGCGGGCAATACCGCGCTTTGCGCCTATGTCGCGCCCCAGCAGGACGATATTGAAGCGCTCAAATCCGCGCTGAAAGACACGCTGCCTGACTACATGGTGCCGGCGTTCTGGGTGGAGATGGACGAGCTTCCGGTCACAGCAAACGGAAAGATTGACAAAAAAGCCCTGCCGGAACCGGACATTGAAGCGGGAAGCGCCGCTTACAAAGCGCCGGAAACGGAGATGGAGACGCTGCTTTCCGACATTTGGCAGGAAGTACTCGGTCTTGACCAGATCGGCGTAAGCGATAATTTCTTTACGCTCGGCGGCGACTCGATCAAAGGCATCCAAATGGCGAGCCGCCTGAACCAGCACGGCTACAAGCTGGAGATGAAAGATCTCTTCCAGCATCCGACCATCGAAGAGCTCGTCTCCTATGTGGAGCGGACGGAAGGCAAGCAGGCCGACCAGGGCCCTGTCGAAGGCGAAGCGGCCTTAACGCCGATCCAGCGCTGGTTCTTTGAGAAAAACTTCACGGACAAACACCACTGGAACCAATCCGTCATGCTTCACGCGAAAGACGGATTTGATCCGGAGATAACAGAAAAAACATTACATGTCCTGACGGTGCACCATGATGCGCTGCGGATGATTTATCGTGAACAAAAACCGTATTACAGAGGGCTTGAGGATGCGTCTGTTGAACTGAACGTCTTTGAGCTGAACGGACCTGCTGAAGACCATGAGGACCGTATCGAACGGGAAGCAGACCGTCTTCAAAGCAGTATTTCACTGGAAACAGGACATCTCTTGAAAGCCGGGCTCTTCCGGGCTGAAGATGGAGACCACCTTCTTCTCGCAATCCATCACTTAGTCGTGGATGGTGTATCTTGGCGGATTTTACTGGAGGACTTCACGTCCGTTTATACGCAGCTGAAGCAAGGCAATGAACCTGCGCTGCCGCCGAAAACACATTCATTCGCCGAATTTGCCGAGAGAATCAAAGAATACGCAAATACGAAGGCGTTTCTGAAAGAAGCGGATTACTGGAGAGAGCTTGAGGAAAAAGAGGTATGCACTCAGCTTCCGAAAGACAGGCAGTCTGGTGATCAGCGCATGAGACATACGAGAACGGTCAGCTTCTCTCTGACGCCTGAACAAACTGAACAGCTGACGACAAACGTACATGAAGCCTATCACACCGAAATGAACGACATCCTGCTCACGGCGCTCGGACTGGCGCTGAAAGAGTGGACGGGTGAAGACACGATCGGCGTTCATTTGGAAGGCCACGGACGCGAAGACATTCTTGACGGCTTGAATATCACCCGGACGGTCGGATGGTTTACGAGCATGTATCCGATGATCCTTGAGATGAAGCACGCCGACGATCTTTCATATCAGCTGAAACAAATGAAAGAAGACATCAGACACATCCCGAACAAAGGAGTCGGCTACGGCATTCTGCGTTATGTAACGGCGCCTGAGCATAAAGAGAATCTTTCATTTGAGATTGATCCGGATATCAGCTTTAACTACTTAGGCCAGTTTAATGAGATGTCGGATTCCGGCTTATTTACAAGATCCGGGATGCCGTCAGGACAATCGCTGAGCCCTGACACAGAGAAGCCGAATGCGCTTGATATTGTCGGATTTATAGAAAATGGGCAGATGACGATGACGTTTGCCTATCATTCTCTCGAATTTCATGAAAAAACCATTCAATCGTTCAGTGACAGTTTTAAAGGGCACCTCTTGAAAATCATAGATCACTGCCTGGCCCAAGACGGACCTGAGCTTACGCCTAGCGATCTTGGCGATGATGATCTGACGCTTGATGAACTTGATAAATTAATGGAAATTCTCTAACAGAAAAGACAGAGGTGACATATGAGCAAAAAATCGATTCAAAAGGTGTATGCACTCACACCGATGCAGGAGGGAATGCTTTATCATGCGCTGCTTGATCCGCATTCTTCCTCCTACTTCACACAATTAGAGCTTAGGATTCACGGAAGTTTTCAGCTGGAGCTTTTTGAAAAAAGCGTCAATGAGCTGATCCGGACATATGACATCCTGCGTACGGTATTCGTGCACCAGCAGCTTCAAAAACCGCGCCAAGTCGTATTAGCCGAGCGGAAGACGAAGGTGCACTATGAAGATATCAGTCAATTAGATGAAGCGCGCCAAACCGAATATATTGAACGCTATAAACGCGGCGTGCAGCAGCAGGGCTTTCATCTGGCGAAGGATATTCTCTTTAAAGCGGCGGTGTTCAGACTCAGTGAGAAGGAGCTGTATCTCGTCTGGAGCAACCATCATATCGTCATGGACGGCTGGAGTATGGGCGTTTTGATGAAAAGCCTGTTCCAAAACTATGAAGCGCTTCGTGCCGGCCGGCCCGCCGGGGGAAGCCAGGGCAAACCTTACTCTGACTATATCAAATGGCTCGGAGGCCGGGATTATGAGGAGGCGGAACAATATTGGAGCAGCCGCCTGGCGGATTTCGAACAGCCGAGCCTGCTCCCGGGCCGTCTGGCAGCAGAAAAGAAAGACTACCAAAATGAAGAATATTCTTTTGTCTGGGATGAAGAGCTGGTCGCGCAGATTCAGCAGACCGCCAACCGGCATCAAGTCACGGGACCTAACCTGTTTCAGGCCGTTTGGGGTGCGGTGCTCAGCAAATACAACTATACAGACGATGTGGTGTTCGGCACCGTCGTATCAGGCCGTCCTTCAGAAATCAACGGCATAGAAACGATGGCGGGGCTGTTCATCAATACAATTCCCGTCAGAATCAAAATTGACAAAGATGCAGCCTTTTCGGACGTGATGGCGGCAGTTCAGAAAAACGCCGTGGAAGCCGAGCGCTATGATTATGTGCCGCTCTATGACATTCAAAAGCGCTCCGCCCTGGACGGCAGCCTCTTAAATCATTTGGTCGCGTTTGAAAACTATCCGCTGGACAAAGAGCTGGA
Organism: Bacillus sp. 275; assembly: GCF_001999205.1. Lineage (NCBI taxonomy): Bacteria > Bacillati > Bacillota > Bacilli > Caryophanales > Bacillaceae > Bacillus > Bacillus sp. 275. The sequence goes on along the minus strand of NZ_CP019626.1, from coordinate 1,648,845 downwards.
AAACGGGGGCATGGAGGAAAGACTCGGCTTTTCCATTAAAGTTGAACATGCTTTTGAGCAGACGAGCTTTGATTTCAATCTCATCGTGTATCCGGGAAAAACGTGGACTGTCAAAATCAAATATAACGGAGCGGCTTTCGCTCATGATGCCATCGAACGAACGGCGCACCATCTGACCCGCATGATGAAAGCCGCGGTCGGAACGCCTGACGCGCCCGTACGGGAACTCGGCCTTGTTTCAGGCGAAGAAGAGCGGCAGATTGTTGAGGTATTCAATGATACGAAAACGGCGCTTCCGGAAGAGGAGGCCGTTCACCGTTTGTTTGAAGCACAGGCAAACCGGACGCCTGCAAGCATCGCGATAAAAGAAGCGGGACGCGAATGGACCTACCGTGAAGTGAACGAAGCGGCCAACCGCCTGGCGAGACACCTTGTGAAGAGCGGGCTGGAAAAAGGCCGGACCGCCGCTATTATGAACGACCGGTCTGCGGAAACCGTTGTCGGAATGCTTGCCGTCCTAAAAGCAGGCGGCGCATATGTGCCGATTGATCCGGCTTTTCCGGAGGACCGTCTCCGCTTTATGGCGGAAGACAGCTCGATTCGGCTCGTGCTGACAGTTCAGGACTATCAAGAACAAGCGGGCGCATTGCAAGTCCCGGTCGTCATGCTGGATGAAAGCGCGGATGAAACGGTAAGCGGAACAGACTTGAATCTTCCGGCCGGCGGCAACGACTTGGCGTATATCATGTATACATCCGGATCGACCGGCAAACCGAAAGGCGTCATGATTGAACACAGAAATATCATCAGGCTCGTCAAACATTCGAATTACGTGCCGGTTCATGAAGAAGACCGGATGGCGCAAACGGGAGCCGTCAGCTTCGATGCCGGAACCTTCGAAGTCTTCGGCGCATTGCTGAACGGAGCGTCATTGCACCCGGTGAAAAAAGAGACGCTGCTTGCCGCCGGACAATTTGCCCAATTTCTGAAAGAGCATCGGATCACGACCATGTGGCTGACGTCTCCGCTGTTTAATCAGCTTGCCCAAAAGGATGCCGGCATGTTTAACACGCTCCGGCACCTCATCATCGGCGGTGATGCGCTTGTGCCGCATATCGTCAGCAAAGTGAGAAAGGCATCACCGGAGCTGTCGCTTTGGAACGGATACGGGCCGACGGAGAATACGACGTTTTCGACGAGTTTTCTCATTGATCAGGATTATGACGGTTCGGTCCCGATCGGGAAGCCGATCGGAAATTCCACTGCGTACATTATGGATGAAAACCGCAACCTCCAGCCGATCGGCGCGCCCGGTGAGCTGTGCGTCGGCGGAAGCGGAGTGGCAAGAGGCTATGTGAACCTGCCTGAATTAACGGAGAAGCAGTTTGTCCGCGATCCGTTCAGACCGGATGAAATGATATACCGGACGGGGGACTTGGCGAAGTGGCTTCCGGACGGCACGATCGAGTTTCTCGGCAGAATTGACAACCAAGTAAAGGTCCGCGGTTTCAGAATCGAGCTCGGCGAAATCGAGGCGAAAATCAGCCAGGCGGAGAATGTGACGGAATCTGCGGCTGTGATCCGGAAAAATAAAGCGGATGAAAATGAAATCTGCGCTTACTTTACGGCAGACCAAGCCCTTTCGCCGGAAGACCTGCGCAAAACAATTTCGGAATCACTTCCGGAATATATGATTCCCGCGCACTTCATCCAGATGAATCAGTTTCCGCTGACGGCGAACGGAAAAATTGATAAAAAAGCGCTGCCTGAGCCTCAGGCTGAAGCCGTTCAAAAAGAATACGTAGCGCCGAAAACGGAAGCGGAGCAGAAACTCGCGGACATTTGGGAAGGCATTCTCGGTGTAAAAGCGGGTGTGACTGACAATTTCTTCACGATTGGCGGACATTCTTTAAAAGCCATGATGATGACCGCTAAAATCCAGGAGCACTTTCAAAAAGAAGTACCGATTAAAGTGTTATTTGAAAAGCCGACCATTCAGGAGCTTGCGCATTATTTGGAGCATGAGAGCGAGGAGGAACAGCAGTTTGAACCGATCCGACAAGCGCCTTATCAGAAGCATTATCCTGTTTCCTCAGCACAGCGCAGGATGTATATCCTTAATCAGCTCGGACAGGCCAGCACGAGCTACAACGTCCCTGCTGTACTTTTGCTGGAAGGGTCAGTAGACAAAAAGCGTCTTGAGGAGGCCATGCAGGCATTAATCAACCGTCATGAGACACTGCGTACGTCGTTTGACATGGCAGAGGGAGAAGTCGTGCAGACCATTCATAAATATGTGTCGTTTGAGCTTGAAACCGCCGAGGGCCGGGAAGAAGATGCAGAAGAGCTGACAAAAGCCTTTATCAGGCCGTTTGCGCTCAACCGCGCGCCGCTTGTCCGTTCGAAGCTGATCCGGCTTGAAGAAGACCGGCATCTTCTGCTGATTGACATGCACCACATTATTACGGACGGAAGCTCAATGGGCATTTTCATCGGTGATCTTGCGAAGCTTTATCAAGGCACGGAGCTTGCGCTGCCAAAGATTCATTATAAGGATTTTTCAGTCTGGCAGCGTGAAAAAGCAAATCTCGATCAGCACGAAGCCTACTGGCTTGATACGTTCAAAGGCGATCTGCCGGTGCTGGATCTGCCGCTTGATTTCCCGCGTCCTGCCGAGCGCAGTTTTGAAGGGGAACGCGTCATCTTCGGGCTTGATAAACAGGTGACGGCGCAGATTAAGAAGCTGCTGTCTGATACGGATACGACGATGTACATGTTCTTGTTAGCCGCTTTTCAAGTGCTGCTGTCCAAATATTCTGGGCAGGAAGACATCATAGTCGGGTCTCCGGCGGCCGGAAGACAGCATCCTGATCTCCAAGACGTGCCGGGCATGTTTGTCAACACAGTTGCGCTTCGGTCGCATCCTGCCGGCAAAAAAACGTTCAAACAATTTCTGGATGAAGTGAAAACGGCGAGCCTTCAAGCTTTTGAGCATCAAAGCTATCCGCTTGAAGAATTAATTGAAAAACTGCCGTTAACGAGGGACACAAGCCGGAGTCCGCTGTTCAGCGTGTTATTTAATATGCAGAACATGGAGATCCCGGCCCTGCGGCTCGGAGATTTGGAGATTTCTTCTTACTCCATGCATCATCATGTCGCTAAATTTGATCTTTCCTTAGAAGCGGCTGAGCGCGGAGAAGAGGTCGGATTGAGCTTTGATTACGCGAAAGCCTTATTTGCGGACGAAACCATCCGCCGCTGGAGCGCTCATTTTGTCAATCTGATTAAAGCCTGCGCCGAAAATCCGGATATTCAGCTGGCCGACGCAAGCCTGCTGTCAGCTCCTGAGCGGGAAGCGCTCCTTTCTGATGAAAAACGGACGGAGGCGGATCTGCCTGAGGGCACTTTTGTTTCGCTGTTTGAACGGCAAGCGCAAAAAACGCCTGATCTCACGGCGGTTGCGGGCGGAACTAGTCTGACATATCGTGAGCTTGATGAACGCTCGAACCGGTTTGCCCGACACCTTCAGGCTTGCGGAACGGGCAGTGAGGACATCGTAGCCATTATGATGGATCGTTCGGCCGACTTGATTACCGCGATTCTCGGCGTCATGAAAGCCGGAGCGGCATTTCTCCCGATTGATCCGGAGACTCCTGAAGAGAGAATCCGCTACTCTCTTGAAGACAGCGGAACGAAGCTTCTGGTCGTCAATGAGAGAAACATGACCGCGGCCGCCGTTTATAAAGGAAAAACGGTCGTAATGGAAGACGGAGAATGGCAGAACGAAAGCGCCGACCGGCTTGAAACGGAGCCCGGCGCCGACCAGCTTGCATATATCATTTATACTTCGGGAACAACGGGCAAACCGAAAGGCGTCCAGCTGGAGCACCGCAATCTAATCAATTATGTCACATGGTTCAGCCGTGAAGCCGGTTTGACCGAAGCTGACAAATCCGTGCTGCTGTCTTCTTACGCATTTGATCTCGGCTATACGGCTATATTCCCGATTCTTCAGGCGGGCGGCGAGCTGCACATTGTGCCGAAAGAGACGTACACCGCGCCTGATCAGCTTGGTGAGTATATACAGAAAAACGGCATTACGTATATGAAACTGACGCCGTCATTGTTCCATATGATCGTCAATACAGCCCGTTTTACGTCAGAACGCCGTTTCAGCCCGCTTCGTTTAGTGGTGCTCGGCGGAGAAAAGATCATCACCTCCGATGTCCGCAAGTTTCATGACGTATACGCCCATACCGACTTCATCAATCACTACGGGCCGACGGAAACGACGATCGGCGCCATTGCCGGACGGATCAATATGGAGCGCCTTGATCAATATGAGCAGCGACCCGTCATCGGCCGCCCGATCGCGAATACCGGCGCGCTTGTATTGGACGGAGCAATGCAGCTCGTTCCTCCGGGCGCAAGCGGCGAGCTTTATATTACCGGGAAGGGGCTTGCAAGAGGATATCTTCACCGTCCGCAGCTGACGGCGGAGAAATTTCTCTCAAATCCTTTTTCACCGGACAGCCTCATGTACAAAACGGGAGATGTCGTCCGCAGGCTTCCTGACGGGACGATTGAATTTATCGGCCGTGCGGATGATCAGGTGAAAATCCGGGGCTACCGCATTGAATTAAAAGAGGTTGAAACCGTGCTGTTAAGCGTAAACGGCATTCAGGAGGCGGTCGTTCTCGCAGTCAGCGAAGGCGGGCTGCCGGAACTGTGCGCGTACTATAAAGCCGACAGCGAGCTGAAAGGCTCTGAGCTTCGCAAACGGCTTTCCGAAACACTGCCGTCTCATATGCTTCCGGCCTATTTCATGCAAGTAGACCGCATTCCGCTCACAGCCAACGGAAAAACCGATAAAAACGCCCTTCCGAAACCGGGCGTCAGCCAAACGGCGCAAACAGCTTCAGCCTTGCCGGAAACGGAATTGGAGGAAAAGCTGTGCCGCATTTGGAAACAGACACTCGGTACAGATACGCTCGGCATCGACGATAATTTCTTCGATTACGGCGGGCACTCTTTAAAAGGCATGATGCTCCTCGCCAATATTCAGGCTGAACTGGACAAAACGGTTCCGTTAAAAGCGCTGTTCGAACAGCCGACGGTCCGCCTGCTTGCCGCATATATCGAAAAATCAGCGGTATCTGAGGGATATCGGATGATCTCACCTGCCGACAGTGCAGACGCGTACCCGTTATCATCCGCCCAAAAACGGATGTACGTCCTGAACCAGCTTGACCGGGAGACAATCAGTTATAATATGCCGTCCGTTCTTCTGATGGAAGGAGAAGTCAATATTTCAAGGCTTCAGGAAGCGCTCAATCAGATGATCAATCGCCACGAGTCTTTGCGGACGTCCTTTATCGATCAAAACGGCCGCCCGATGCAGCAGATCGCAGAACAGGCTGACATCGACCTGCACATCTTTGAAACAGCAGACGAGGAGAAAGCGGATCTTATCATTCAGGCATTCATTAAGCCGTTCGATCTGAGTGCGGCTCCGCTCATTCGGGCCGCTCTTGTCAGACTGAATGAAAAGAAACACCTGCTGCTGCTGGATATGCATCATATTATTGCCGACGGCGTGTCCAGAAGCATGCTGGTCAAAGAGCTCGCTCATCTTTACAAAGGCGGAAGCCTGCCGTCGCCGAACCTGCACTATAAAGACTTCGCCGTCTGGCAGAATGAACCCGAGCAGGCCGAACGGATGAAAGACCATGAGCGTTATTGGCTCTCCGCATTTTCCGACGAGCTTCCTGAATTGAATCTGCCGACCGATTTCCCCCGTCCGCCGGTTCAAAGTTTTAAAGGACAATCCGTCCGTTTCAGAGCGGGGCGTGAAACGGAAAAAGCGGTGCGTGAATTAATGGAATCATCGGGAGCGACTCTTCATATGGTGCTTCACGCCGCGTTCCATGTCTTTTTGAGCAAAATCACGGGGCAGCGCGATATCATTATCGGCTCGGTGACCGCCGGAAGAACGAGCGCCGAAGTTCAGGAAATGCCGGGGATGTTTGTCAATACGCTTGCGCTTCGCAATGAAACGCGAAAAGAGCAGACCTTTGCCGGGCTGCTCGAACGGGTGAAACAAACCAATCTCGACGCGCTGGCGCATCAGGATTATCCGTTTGAGGATCTGATCGGAAAGCTTGACCTGCCGAGAGATATGAGCCGCAACCCGTTGTTCCAGGTTATGGTGACGACAGAAGATCCGGATAAAGAAACACTGGAACTGGAGAACCTGCGCATCACTCCGTATGAGTCAAACCAAGGCACGGCGAAATTCGATCTGACACTCGGCGGCTTTACGGATCAAGAAGGTCTCGGCCTTCAGTTTGAATATGCGACTGATCTGTTTAAAAAAGAAACAATTGAAAAGTGGAGCGCCGGGTTCCTGCGGATTCTGAAGCAAGCGGCAGAAAGTCCGGACAGAAAGCTGCCTGAGATTTCACTGATCAGCGATGCTGAAAAACAAGCTCTCCTCAACGCATGGAAAGGAAAAACAATTTCTGTGCCGCGGGACAAAACGGTTCACCGTCTCTTTGAAGAAACGGCCGCCCGCTACGCGAACCGGCCGGCCGCGGCATACAACGGCGCGAAATGGACGTACGGCGAGCTGAACGCAAGGGCGAACCGGATCGCGCGCATTCTCATGGACTGCGGCGTCACGGCTGACGAACGTGTCGGCATTTTGACGAAACCGTCCTTGGAAATGGCCGCGGGCGTACTCGGCGTCCTGAAATCGGGCGCGGCATTTGTGCCGATTGATCCCGACTACCCGGAAGAGCGTATCAGCTACATTCTGCAGGACAGCGGGGCCAAGCTTCTTCTCACCCAGGAAGCGCTGGGCGTGCCGGAAAGCTACAACGGAGAAACGATCCTGCTTGACGGCAGTCGCTCCATTCTGAGCCTGCCGCTTGATGAAAACGATGAAGCGAACCCGCAGACGGAAACAACGGCGGATCATCTCGCTTATATGATTTACACATCAGGAACGACCGGACAGCCGAAGGGTGTCATGGTCGAACACCATGCGCTGGTGAACCTGTGCTTCTGGCATCACGACGCATTCGCCATGACGGCGGATGATAAAAGCGCCAAATACGCGGGCTTCGGTTTTGACGCCTCCATCTGGGAGATGTTCCCGACATGGACCATCGGCGCGGAGCTTCACGTCATTGACGAAGCGATCCGGCTGGATATCACCCGCTTAAATCACTATTTCGAGGAGAACGGCGTGACCATCACCTTCCTGCCGACGCAGCTGGCCGAACAATTTATGGAGCTGGAAAATACCTCTCTCCGCATGCTTCTCGTCGGCGGCGACAAGCTGAAGCGGGCGGTGAAACAGCCGTACACGATCGTCAACAACTACGGCCCGACGGAAAACACCGTCGTCGCGACAAGCGGCGTCATCAATCCAGAGGAAGGATCGCTTTCGATCGGACGGGCGATTGCCAATACGAGAGTTTATATTCTCGGCGACGGCGATCAGGTGCAGCCGGAAGGCGTTGCCGGTGAATTGTGCGTGGCCGGCCGCGGTCTGGCGCGCGGATACCTGAACCGTGAAGAAGAAACGGCGAAGCAGTTTACCGCAGATCCGTTCGTGTCCGGAGAGCGCATGTACCGGACCGGCGACCTCGTCAAATGGAACGCGAAGTGCGGCATCGAATACATCGGCCGTATCGACCAGCAGGTCAAAGTGCGGGGCTACCGGATCGAGCTTTCAGAAATCGAAGTCCGCCTCGCCCAGCTTGCGGACGTTCATGACGCAGCGGTGACGGCCGTGGAAGACAAAGCGGGCAATACCGCGCTTTGCGCCTATGTCGCGCCTCAGCAGGACGATATTGAAGCGCTCAAATCCGCGCTGAAAGACACGCTGCCTGACTACATGGTGCCGGCGTTCTGGGTGGAGATGGACGAGCTTCCGGTCACCGCAAACGGAAAGATTGACAAAAAAGCCCTGCCGGCGCCTGACATTGAAGCGGGAAGCGCGGCATACAAAGCGCCGGAAACGGAGATGGAGACGCTGCTTTCCGACATTTGGCAGGAAGTGCTCGGTCTTGACCAGATCGGCGTAAGCGATAATTTCTTCACGCTCGGCGGCGACTCGATCAAAGGCATCCAAATGGCGAGCCGTCTGAACCAGCACGGCTACAAGCTGGAAATGAAAGATCTCTTCCAGCACCCGACCATCGAAGAGCTCGTCTCCTACGTGGAGCGGACGGAAGGCAAGCAGGCCGACCAGGGACCTGTCGAAGGCGAAGCGGCCTTAACGCCGATCCAGCGCTGGTTCTTTGAACGAAACTTCACGGACAAACACCACTGGAACCAATCCGTCATGCTTCACGCGAAAGACGGCTTTGATCCGGACCTGGTGGAAAAAACCCTGCAAGCATTGATTGAACACCATGACGCGCTCCGCATGGTTTACCGTGAAGAAAGGGAAGGCATCATTCAGACATACCTCCCTGTCACAGAATGCAAGGCAAGCTTTGAAATCGTTGATCTGTACGGAACTGACGAGGATATGCTGAAAAGCCAGATTCAGCGGCTTGCCGATCATCTTCAGGGAAGTCTGGATCTGGAGAACGGCCCGCTGTTAAAAGCGGAGCAATACCGGACAGAACAAGGCGATCATCTGTTAATCGCGGTTCACCATCTCGTCGTGGACGGGGTTTCATGGAGAATTCTGCTTGAGGATTTCGCTTCAGGTTATAAACAGGCGCAGCAGCAAAACAGCATCGTCCTCCCGCAAAAAACCCACTCCTTTAAAGATTGGGCGGAGGCGCTGAACACGTTTGCACAATCAGAAGAGCTGAAAAAGCAGACGGATTATTGGGCGCAGGCAGATGCGGAAGAACTCCGGCCGCTGCCGAAAGACCATGATCCGAACAAGCGGCTCGTCAAACATACGGCGGCCGTGAAATGTGAATTGACTGAGGAAGAAACGGCACAGCTGCTCACAGATGTTCATCATCCGTACGGAACGGAAATCAACGACATTCTGCTCAGCGCGCTCGGCTTAACGATCGGTGAATGGACGGAAAACGGCAAAGTCGGCATCAACTTAGAAGGACACGGCCGGGAAGAAATCATACCGAATGTCAATATTTCACGGACGGTCGGTTGGTTTACGGCCCAATATCCGTTGATTCTGCAGATCAGCAAGGAAGACGGCGTCTCTTCCGTCATTAAAACGGTAAAAGAGACGGTGCGGCGCGTTCCTGATAAAGGCGTCGGTTACGGGATTCTCCGGTATCTGTCATCCGATGAAGCAGAAAAAGGCGTCACGCCTGAAATCAGTTTTAACTACTTGGGGCAGTTTGACAATGAAGTGAAAACGGAATGGTTTGAGCCGTCTCCATATGATATGGGACGTCAAGTCAGCGAAGAGTCAGAGGCGTTATACGCACTGAGCTTCAGCGGGATGGTTACAGGCGGCCGCTTCGTCATTTCCTGCTCATACAATCAGGAAGAATATGAAAGAAGCACCGTCGAAACACAGATGCAGCGGTTTAAAGACAATCTCTTAATGATCATCCGCCATTGCACGGCCAAAGAGGAGAAAGAATTTACGCCGAGCGATTTCAGCGCGCAGGATCTTGAGATGGATGAAATGGGAGACATCTTTGACATGCTTGAGGAGAATTTAACGTGACAAAAACAGATCACAGAAGGGGGGAGCGGAGCAGATGAGCCAGTTCAAAAAAGATCAAGTTCAGGACATGTATTATTTGTCGCCGATGCAGGAGGGAATGCTGTTTCATACTCTCCTGAATCCCGGCCAAAGTTTTTACATCGAACAAATGACAATGAAAGTAAAAGGCAGCTTGAATATCAAATGCCTTGAAGAAAGCATGAATGTGATCATGGACCGGTACGATGTATTTCGTACCGTGTTCATTCACGAAAAAGTAAAAAGGCCGGTCCAAGTCGTATTGAAAAAACGGCAGTTTCAGATAGAAGAAATCGATCTGACACATGTAACGGACAGCGAGCAAACAGCCAAAATCAATGAATACAAAGAACAGGATAAGATCAAGGGCTTTGATTTGACGCGGGATATTCCGATGCGGGCAGCCATTTTCAAAAAATCGGAAGAAAGCTTTGAATGGGTGTGGAGCTACCACCACATCATTTTGGACGGCTGGTGCTTCGGCATCGTCGTGCAGGATCTGTTTAAGGTATACAATGCCCTGCGCGAACAAAAGCCGTACAGCCTGCCGCCGGTCAAACCGTATAAAGACTATATCAAGTGGCTTGAAAAGCAGGATAAACAAGCATCACTGCATTACTGGCGCGGGTACTTAGAAGATTTTGAAGGACAAACGACATTTGCGGAGCAAAGAAAGAAACAAAAGGACGGCTATGAGCCGAAAGAGCTGCTCTTCTCACTGCCGGAGGCGGAAACAAAAGCATTTACCGAGCTTGCAAAATCGCAGCATACCACTTTGAGTACGGCGCTTCAGGCGGTTTGGAGTGTATTAATCAGCCGCTACCAGCAGTCCGGCGATTTGATCTTCGGCACAGTCGTTTCCGGACGTCCCGCAGAAATCAAAGGCGTTGAACATATGGTCGGGCTGTTTATCAATGCTGTCCCGAGGCGGGTGAAGCTGTCTGAGGATACCACATTTAACGGCTTGCTCAAGCAGCTGCAGGAGCAATCGCTGCAGTCTGAGCCGCATCAATATGTGCCGCTCTATGACATCCAAAGCCAGGCCGATCAGCCAAAGCTGATTGACCACATCATTGTGTTTGAAAATTATCCGCTTCAGGATGCAAAAAATGAAGAAAACAGTGAAAACGGCTTTGATATGGAGGACGTCCATGTTTTTGAGAAATCGAATTATGATCTCAACCTGATGGCTTCTCCAGGTGATGAGATGCTGATTAAGCTTGCCTATAACGGGAATGTGTTTGATGAGGCGTTTATCCTGCGCTTAAAATCTCAGCTTCTCACATCGATTCAGCAGCTCATCCAGAAGCCGGATCAGCCTGTCAATACGATCAGACTTGTTGATGAAAAGGAAAGAGAGCTTCTGCTTACCGGCTTAAACCCGCCGGCTCAGACTCATCAGGCGAAGCCTCTGACAGATTGGTTCAAGGAAGCGGTGAATGTAAATCCAGATGCACCGGCGCTTACGTATTCCGGCCAGACTCTTTCCTATCGTGAATTAGATGAGGAAGCGAACCGTCTTGCGCGCCGTTTGCAAAAGCAAGGCGCGGGTAAGGACACCGTTGTCGCGTTATACACGAAGCGCTCGCTTGAGCTGGTGATCGGCATTCTCGGCGTATTAAAAGCGGGAGCGGCTTATCTGCCGGTTGATCCGAAGCTGCCGGAGGACCGAATCTCGTACATGCTGGCTGACAGTGCGGCAGCCTGTCTGCTGACACATCAGGAGATGAAAGAAAAAGCGGCTCAGCTGCCGTATACAGGAACAACACTCATCATCGATGATCGGGCACGGTTTGAGGAACAGGCAAGCGATCCTGCAGCCGCAATTGATCCCGATGATCCGGCGTATATTATGTATACGTCCGGCACAACCGGAAAGCCAAAGGGCAATATCACCACTCATGCCAATATTCAAGGATTGGTCAAGCATGTAGACTACATGGCATTTTCTGAACAAGATACGTTCTTATCTGTTTCCAATTACGCCTTTGACGCATTTACCTTTGATTTCTACTCATCAATACTGAATGCGGCACGGCTCATTATCGCAGATGAACATACACTGCTTGATACAGAACGGCTCACTGATCTGATCCGGCAGGAGAATGTCAATGTCATGTTTGCGACAACCGCACTTTTTAATCTTCTCACCGATGCGGGAGAGGAGTGGCTGAAGGGGCTTCGCTGTGTGTTATTCGGGGGTGAGCGCGCGTCAGTGCCTCACGTCAGAAAGGCGCTTGAGATCATGGGGCCCGGCAAGCTGATTAATTGCTACGGGCCGACTGAGGGAACGGTGTTTGCGACAGCTCACGTCGTGCACGACATACCGGATTCCATTTCCTCATTGCCGATTGGAAAGCCGATCAGCAATGCCAGTGTTTATATTCTTAACGGGCAAAATCAGCTTCAGCCGTTCGGAGCTGTTGGTGAACTGTGCATCAGCGGAATGGGTGTATCAAAAGGATATCTGAACCGTCATGACCTGACGAAGCAAACGTTTATCCCAAATCCGTTCAAGCCGGGAGAAACGCTTTACCGCACAGGGGATTTAGCACGCTGGCTGCCGGATGGAACAATTGAATACGCCGGGCGTATTGACGACCAGGTCAAAATACGCGGACACCGGATTGAGCTTGAAGAAATCGAAAAGCAGCTGCAGGAATACCCGGGTGTGAAAGATGCGGTCGTTGTTGCGGACCGCCATGAGTCTGGAGATGCATCAATCAACGCCTACCTCGTGAACCGGACGCCGCTTTCAGCTGAAGACGTAAAGAGGCACCTGAAAAAACAGCTTCCTGCTTACATGGTGCCGCAAACCTTTACTTTCTTAGAGGAGCTTCCGTTAACGACAAACGGGAAGGTCAATAAACGGCAGCTGCCGAAACCGGATCAGGCTCAGGCAGCGAAAGAATGGATCGGGCCTCGAAACGCGACGGAAGAAACGATTGCACACATCTGGTCCGAGATTCTCGGCAGACAGCAGATCGGGATTCATGATGATTTCTTCGCGCTCGGAGGCCACTCCTTAAAAGCGATGACGGCAGCGTCGCGCATTAAAAAAGAGCTCGGTACGGACATTCCGGTGCAGCTGTTATTCGAAGCGACGACAATCGCAGACATTGCCGGTTATCTGCTTCACGGTGAAGAAAAAGGAATGAAAGATCTCACCATCATGAATAAAAATCAGTCTGACACACTGTTTGCGTTCCCGCCGGTTCTCGGTTACGGGCTGATGTACCAGCCGCTGGCAAAACAGCTGTCCGGCTATAGAATCTGTGCGTTTGATTTTATCGAGGAAGACAACCGCATCGAACGCTACACAGAGCTGATCAATCAGCTCCAGCCGGAAGGACCGGTCAAGCTGTTCGGATACTCGGCAGGCTGCACGCTCGCCTTTGAAACGGCCAAACGGCTTGAAGCCGAAGGCCGTAAAGTGGAGCGGCTGATCATGGTTGATTCCTATAAAAAACAAGGCGTCAGCGACTTGGAAGGCCGCACCGTAGAAAGTGATGTCCAGGCGCTGATGAAGGTAAACCGGGATAACGAAGCGCTGAATGACGAAGCCGTCAAAGAAGGTCTCGCCAAAAAAACAAACGCGTTTTATTCTTATTTCGTGCATACCGTCAGCACCGGCACGGTCAATGCGGATATAGATCTATTAACGTCAGAACCGGACTTTGCGATGCCGCCGTGGCTCGCTTCGTGGGAGGAAGCCACGACAGGTGAATACCGTGTGAAAAAAGGCTGCGGCAGTCACGCAGAAATGCTTCAGGGAGAATGTCTCGAAAGGAATGCGGCATATTTGCTCGAATTCCTAAGGAAGGAACATCCGAAGCTGACAGCTTCACGATAGAAAAGGAGGAAGCCCGCCAATGGTCCAGCTCTTTAAATCGTTCGATACCACGGAAAAAACGCAGCTTATCTGTTTTCCGTTCGCAGGAGGCTATTCCGCATCATTCCGCCCGCTCCACACCTATCTTCAAGGTGAGTGTGAGATGCTTGCCGCGGAACCGCCGGGACACGGAACAAATCAAATGTCCCCCGTTGAGGATTTTGAACAGCTTGTCAGTTTATACAAGCAGGAGTTGAATCTCCATCCTGACCGCCCGTTTGTGCTGTTCGGCCACAGTATGGGAGGCATGGTCGCTTTCAGGCTGGCGCAAAAGCTGGAGCGGGAGGGCATTTACCCGCAGGCCGTGATCATCTCAGCCATTCAGCCGCCGCATGTTGAAAGGAAAAAAGTGTCTCATCTTGATGATGAAAAATTTCTCGCCCATATTATCGAGCTTGGCGGAATGCCGCAGGAGTTAGTGGAGAATAAGGAGGTCATGTCATTTTTCCTGCCTTCTTTCAGATCCGACTACCGCGCGCTTGAAAGCTTCCGTCCGTCTGATTCTCACATGATTCAATCACCCGTCCATATTTTTAACGGGCGGAAAGATAAAAAATGTATCAAAGATGCGGACGGATGGAAAAAATGGGCCGACAATCCCGTATTTCATGAGTTTTCGGACGGCCACATGTTCATATTAAGTGAAACTGAAAAAGTGGCGGAACGAATCTATGAGATTATTAACAGGAGCACTGCAGGCCAATTGTTATAGGAGATGACAGACAGCATTCGCTGTCTGTTTTTTGTAACAAAATCTGCCCGTGAGTTTTCTCATTTATCAAAAATTTTATGTTATGATTTGATGGAATATAATTTTGAAGGGATTGTCGTACATGAATGATGCAGCAAAAGAGCTGAACAGAACATTATCTGAAGAAAACCCGCACGTGCTTCATATGCTTTCTGATTTGGGCAGAGAGTTGTTTTATCCGAAAGGGGTGCTGACACAATCGGCGGAAGCGAAAGCCAAGGCCGGAAAGTATAATGCCACGATCGGGATTGCCACCTCACAGGGCGAGTCCATGCACTTTTCCCATATTCAAGAGACACTGTCCGCCTATAACCCCGATGATATCTACGATTATGCTCCGCCGCAGGGAAAAGAGCCGCTCAGGCAGGAATGGCTGAAAAAAATGCGTCTCGAAAATCCTTCATTAGCCGGCAAAGACATCAGCACGCCGATCGTGACAAACGCTTTAACACACGGGCTGAGCATTGCCGCCGACTTGTTCGTCAATGAAGGGGATACGCTGCTTCTGCCTGATAAATATTGGGGAAATTACAATTTCATTTTCGGTGTCCGGCGCAAGGCATCCATTGAGACGTACCCGCTTTTTCAGCAGGATGGGCGTTTTAATGCGGCGGGGCTGTCCGAGCTGCTGAAAAAGCAGGAAGAAAAGGCGATTGTCGTGCTGAATTTCCCGAATAATCCGACAGGCTACACGCCGGGGGAAGAGGAAGCGGCAGAAATCGTCAGCGTGATTCTGGAGGCGGCAGAAGCCGGCAAAGAGATTGTCGTACTCGTAGACGATGCGTATTACAATCTGTTTTACGATGAAACGGCCATTCAGGAATCCATCTTCAGCAAACTCGCCCAAGTGCACGACCGGGTGCTTTGCGTGAAAATAGACGGCGCGACGAAGGAAAATTACGCGTGGGGCTTCCGCGTCGGTTTTATTACGTACAGCACAAAAAGCGAAAAAGCGCTGCGCGTGCTCGAGGAAAAAACAAAAGGGATTATCAGGGGAACGATTTCAAGCGCCCCGCACCCGTCCCAAACGTTTATGCTGCGGGCGATGCAGTCACCGGAATACGAGAAAGAAAAATCGCTGAAATATAACATCATGAAAAAACGGGCTGACAAAGTGAAAGCCGTTCTTGCAGAAAACAAGCACTATGATGACGTATGGACGCCTTACCCGTTTAACTCTGGTTATTTCATGTGTGTCCGGCTGAAAGACATAAACGCCGGCGAATTGAGAGTGTCGTTGCTTGAAAAGAGAGGAATCGGGACGATATCCATTAATGAAACCGATTTGCGAATCGCATTTTCATGTGTTGAAGAGGAACACATCGCGGATCTGTTCGAAGAAATTTATCAGGAAGCAAAGCAGCTGCAGAAACAGGCGGAAATATCAGGCTGACAAAAAAGGAGGGGGACACCCTCCTTTTTGTCTTTTATTCTGTTACATTTACTTTCCCATTCACATTTTCCCGGAGCATTTGCCTGAAAACGGCGATATCTTTTTGCGAATAGAAAAGTCGTTTCGGCAGCAGAAGTGTTCCGTAACCCGATGTTTGTAATCGAAACATATCTTTGTGCTCCCTAGCCGAGAGCAGTTCATCCCATTCAAAAAGAATGCTTGCGTTTTTTTGTTTTTGGCTGATTCCGAGCTGATGAATCGTAATACTTCTGGCAGATTTCAGCCGCGGATTCGTTTTGTATGTTCTGTAAAGACGGAAGAATGAGATTGCCGTTGCGATCACCGTGACTGCCAAAGAGAGAATCACAGCTGCAAGGAAATTCAGGAGAGCTCTGACGCCCCATGTGCCGCCTGTAACCGGGCCGTTCATTTCAAAACAGATGGCAGAAGCCAGCAGCATAATCAAAAAACAGACAGCCGCGGATTTTCCTTGATGATAAGCAAAGTGTTTTCTTACATCGGCAAATGTTAAGCAGCCCGCGAGATAGATATTTTCATTTCGTGTGTTGATCATATTCCTTCTTCGTTTCCTTTCATTTTTTCCCTATGTCGTAATATGCTTTTTTTCCGCCGTCCTGAAGCATTGCTTCCCAAGACTCCGATGACGATACAGACGGCGCCGGCGATATGATACCAGCGGAGTGACTCATGGAGAACGAGGACACCCGCAAGCATCGTCACGATGACGGACAAATTGTTAAAGGCGCTCATCTTAAACGCTTCAATCTTGGACAGCGCGTAGTTTGACATCAATGATGTAATGAGAGAAGACAAAATGCCTAAATACAGAATCGCTGCGATAAAACCGGGATCGCGGAAGGGCAGAAAATACTGCCCGATCGTTCCTTCCGCTCCGTGCCGGAAGAGAGCGATGCAGTTGAAGGAAGCAAAGCCGATCGCAGACATGCACCAGGTCAGCTCACCCAATGAAAAACGCTGGGTCATGCGTCTCGCTGCCGTATTGTAAAGGGCGGAGGACAGCGCGGACAACAGGATCAGGAAAGCACCTTTAAAACTCGCCGATTCCGCGGACACCCCTTTCATTGTGAAAATAAATACCACCCCGGCCACTGACAGGCATGTGAATCCCTTTTGCGCCCATGTCGGACGTTCCTTTAAAAAGTAAGACGAAAACAGCATCGTAAAAATCGGGATGGCGGCTTGAATGATACCGGCTTCCGATGATGAAGAATACAAAAGGCCGAACGCCTGAAAACTGAAAAACAAAGCCGGATATAAAAGGGCCAAAGGCAAGATCGCCAGCACATTCTTCCAGCTGACGGACAGTTTGATCCAGCCGAATAAAACAGGAAGCATTGCACAGATGAAGGCCGCTGTGAACCGATGAGCCAATATATCAAACGGATTGGCGGATTGAAGCGCAATCTTGACAAATATAAAGGAAAAACCGATAATCAGCGCATTTAAAATGGCCGCGAGGTAAGCAGCAGCCAAACGGTTTTGATTAATCATCTTTCCGAACTCCTTTAATGAGATCGAGCGCCGGCCGCTCCCTTTTATTGTATGGGAAGGGAAGAAGCAGTACAATGAGAATAATGATAAACTGTACCGGTACAGATGGAGGTTCAGCATGGAAAAGTATATGAACGTGATGATAGAAGTGGAGAGTCTCATTGAAGGCGGCACTTTTCAGGAAGGGGCGCGGCTGCCTTCTATCAGGCAGCTGGCCGAGCGTTTTCACGTCAGTAAAAGCACCGTCATCCGTGCGCTTCAGGAGCTTGAAAAACGGCACATTATTTATGCCGTGCCGAAAAGCGGCTACTATCTTATTAAAAATGAAAAAAAGCAGGAGCGAGAACAAACAGGTATCATTGATTTTGCGGCCTCGGCGCCGGACCCTGATATTTTTCCGTACCGCGACTTTCAGCATTGCATCAACAAAGCCATTGATATGTATAAAAATGATTTGTTCATTTACGGCACGCCGCAGGGGCTTCCGTCTTTAATCCGGGTGCTTCAGAGGCTGTTATCCGATTATCAGGTATTTGCAAAAGAGCGGAACATTTTTATCACCTCGGGTGTGCAGCAGGCGTTATCCCTGCTGTCTCTGATGCCGTTTCCGAACGGAAAAAAGAAGATTTTAATCGAACAGCCGGGCTATCATCTGATGGTGGAGCAGCTTGAAGCGCTGCGCCTTCCCGCCTGCGGCATTAAACGGACGGCTGAGGGGCTTGATATGGCGGAAGTCGAGCGGCTGTTTCAAACGGAGGAAATTAAGTTTTTTTACACGATGCCCCGATTTCATAATCCGCTCGGCAGCTCTCTGACAGAATGGCAAAAACGAGAGCTTGTCCGATTAGCGGAGGCGTATGACGTTTATTTGGTTGAGGATGATTTCCTAGGAGATTTAGAGGACAATCAGAAGGCAGACCCGCTGTACGCCTACGATCTGTCTTCCCGCGTGATTTATTTGAAAAGCTTTTCGAAAATGATTTTTCCGGGGCTGCGTGTTGGAGCGGCTGTGCTCCCGGATTCGCTGGCCCCGGTTTTCCATACGTATAAAAAGCTGAGCGATATCGACTGTTCGATGATATCCCAAGCGGCCCTTGAAGTGTATATCAAAAGCGGCATGTTCAAAAGGCATAAAGAAAAAATCCGGGCCTCTTACAGAACACGTTCCGAGCTGCTCCAAAACGCGCTGCAGGAGTACGGCGGTTTTTCTGTAAAGCAAACGTCGATCCATACCCATCTCGTGCTGGAGAAAAGCCTTTCCGCTTCAAGAGTTGTGCAGCGTCTGAAAGCGCAAGGCGTGCTGTTGGAGCCGATTGAGAGCCATTACCTATCGGATTTTCCGAAAGAAAATATCATCAAACTCAACGTGTCCAACGTCAAGACAGGGGATATCACGCGAGGCATCAAAATGCTGACGGATTGCTTATAACAGCTCTTCATACGTTTTCATCTCAATCCCGTCACAAAAATCGGGATGCGCCGCACAAACGGCCAGCTTATACTCCTCGTCCGCATCATATGTGCGGATGAAACAAGGTTCATGTCCGTCCGGGAGCTCAATGGACACATGGCCGTCGTCTTTAAGGCGGACGCTGAATGAATCAAGCGGCAGGGAAAGCCCTTTTCCGGCCTGTTTGATAAAGCTCTCTTTCATCGACCACAGATGGTAAAAATAATCGGTCTGCTGATCGGGGTGTTTCGCTTGCAGATCACTGTATTCCGTCGGCGAAAAAAACCGTTTGGCGATATCAATCGTGCCGGTCTTCATTTTTTCAATATCAATGCCGATCGGTTTTGAATCAACAGCGCACACGATCCAGCGACCGGAGTGGGAAATATTAAAGTGCATGTCCGGAAGCGCGGGGATGTACGGCTTTCCGTATTCCTGGACGCCGAATGAAATCCCGGCCGGATCAAGTCCGTAAGCCTTCGCCGCAGCGGTGCGAATCAGCATGTCGCCGATCAAGGTGCGGTGAGCATCCTCCTTATGGTAAAAGCGCCGGCATTTTTCCCGCTTTTCGGCGGACACGGCCGCCATCATCCGATCCTCTTCCCCTGCAGAAAGCGGGCGGTCCATATATACTCCGTAAATCTTCATGTCCGATCCTCCGTCTGAAAATATTGTCAAAACCATCCTATCATATCAGACGAAAGCTGTCCGAAAATAAAAAAACAAAACCGTTTCGGCTTTGTTTTTAATGAACGGACGTTGCCCGCCCGGAGATCGCGTATGTTAACAGTTTAGAGGACTGCGGCAAAGAAAAACGCAGAATCAGCCCCGTCAAAACAGCCGTAATAATGGTTCCGGCACCGATAGGTCCGCCCATCATCCAGGCTGCGGCAAGAATCGTCAGCTCAATGCCGTTCCGCACCCATTGCACGTTCCAGCCCGTTTTTTCAGATATCAGCATCATCAGAGAGTCCCGGGGGCCCGCGCCGAGCCCTGCTGATACGTAAATACCGACGCCGCAGCCGATCAGCAGCAATCCGATAGAAAAAAACACGGCCGCTAAGGAAAAAGCGTGCGTCTCAGGAAGCAGAAACGAAAAGAAATCAATAAACATTCCCATCAGCACCATGTTTAAGATAGCGCCGATTTTCGGGAGTGTCCTCGTGAACAGGCAGGTTAAAGCCACGATGACCGCGCCGACCACGATGGACCATTGGCCGACAGAAAGTCCGAAATGCTGAAAAAGCCCATAATGAAAGGCATCCCAAGGGCTGATGCCGAGAGCTTTTCCTTTAATGGTTAACGATACCCCGAAAGACAAAATCAACAGACCGGCAAAATAAAACGTCCAGCGCATCAAGAATTCCCGCTTCAAAGAGGTCCCTTCTTTCATAAAATTTCATTAATTGTCATTGTAGCATAACCGCCAAAAAAAAGAAGAAGCGAAATCAGTGTTTCGCTTCTTCTCCCGTTCCTACAAAGGATTCAGTATACGATTTAAAAACCGCTGCGTGCGTTCTTCTTTCGGCGCGGAAAAAATGTGGGCCGGCGGTCCTTGTTCCACAATGACGCCGCCGTCAATGAAGATGACTTCATCGGCCACTTCCTGCGCGAATTTGATTTCATGGGTGACGACGACCATCGTCCAGCCCTCGTTCGCCAAATCCTTAATCACTTTGAGCACCTCGCCGACCAGCTCCGGATCAAGCGCTGACGTCGGTTCGTCAAACAGCATCAGCTCGGGCTGAATCGCAAGCGCGCGGGCGATGCCGACCCGCTGCTGCTGACCGCCGGAAAGCTGGAACGGATATAAATCCATTTTGTCTTTGAGTCCGACTTTTTCCAGAAGTTCCATCGCTTCTTTTCTGACTTGCTCCTTGTCGCGCTTTTGCACTTGAACGGGTCCTTCCATGACGTTTTCAAGCGCCGTGCGGTGAGGAAACAGATGATACGCCTGAAAGACCATGCCTGATTTGCGGCGGAGGCGAAGAATATCAGCCTGCTTCACTTTTTTGGAGAAATCTATTGAAAAATCGGAGAATGCCAGCTCGCCGCGATTGGGGATCTCAAGCGCGTTCAGACAGCGCAGAAGCGTCGTTTTTCCTGAACCGGACGGTCCCAGAATGGCGATGACTTTCCCTTTTTCTATCTCCATATCTATCTTTTTTAAAATTTCATTCTGTCCGAATGATTTATTTAATCCTTTGACGGAAAGCATATCGAAACCTCCTTATTTGGCCACATAACGGTCGAGACGCCGTTCGATCACGTGCTGTACGATTGACAGCAAGAAGCAGATGATCCAATAAATAAAGGCGGCTTCAATATAGATGACCAAGATTTGATCAAGGTTTTGCGCGCCGATTTCCTGCGCTTTTCTGAACAGCTCCGCGACGAGAATCTGTGACGCGAGAGATGTATCCTTGATCAGGCTGATAAATGTATTTGATAATGGCGGAATGGACACGCGAAACGCCTGCGGCAGGATCACGCGGAACAATGTCTTGCGATAGGTCATGCCGATCGTATAACCGGCTTCCCATTGCCCTTTCGGCACGGATGAAATAGATGCCCGGATGATTTCAGAAGCGTAGGCGCCCACGTTTAATGAAAACGCGATGACTGCGCTTGGGAAAGGGTCCAGCGTAATATTAAATGTCGGGAACAGATAAAAAATGATGAACAATTGAACGAGAAGAGGAGTGCCGCGCACCGCTGATACGTATACGCTGAACACCCATCTCAATGGTTTCATATTTGACATTCTGGCGAGCGCCGTAATCAGCGCGATGATCATTCCAAAAATAAAGGAAAGAATGGTAAGGGGAATCGAGTAATAGATTCCCCCGGAAAGAATCGGCCAGAATGACTGCTGCACCAGATCCCAAGGAATGGCTGTTGCAATCACGGGTTCCGGCATGTTACTTAGAAACATCTTCGCCGAACCATTTTTTCGCTATTTTAGAAAGAGTCCCGTCCTCTTTCATTTCTTTTAACGCCTTGTTGACGTGAGTCACAAGTTCGCCGCTTCCTTTTCGGAATGCGAAATACGTCTGCTGCGGCTGGCCTGCTTCAAACGCGATTTTAACGTTTTTATTGCCGGACGTTTTTAAGTAGTTCAGTACGGCAAGCTTATCGTTGTAAGTCAGATCAGCGCGGCCCTGCTGAATGAGCTGAAGGGATTGCGCCATGCCTTCAACGCCTTCAATTTTCGCGCCGGCTTCTTTCGCTAATTTATTGTAATTGCTTGTTAATGACTGAGCCGCTGTTTTTCCTTTGACATCAGCCTCTTTCGCAATCGTGCTGTCTTTTTTCGTCACGACGACTGCATTTGACGTTGTGTATTTATCCGAAAAATCATATTGGTTCTCACGGCCCGTTTTGCCGACTTGGTTGGCGACGACGTCAAACCGTTTCGCGTTTAATCCGGCAAACATGCTGTCCCATTGCGTTTCTTTGAAGTCAGCTTTCAGATCGAGGCGTTTCGCGACTTCTTGAATCACTTCAACATCATATCCGGTCAGTTTGTCACTCTTTTTATCATGGAAGGTAAACGGTTCGTACGTTCCTTCTGTGCCGACGGTCAGTACGCCTTTTTTCTTGACAGAAGCCCAAAGATCGCCGTCTTTTGACTTAGATCCGCTGTCCTGTGAGTTTCCGCAGGCTGCAAGCATTGCGATGCTGACCATCATGAACAAAGCGAATAATGCTTTTTTCATCTTCTTTATTCCCCACTTTTCTGAGTAGTTTTATTGAGAAAAAATAGCTCCCAATTGTAAAGGATAACTTTTTTTTAGTATGAGTCAAGTAATTGGTTTTCATAAGCGGGAATTCTTCGTGTTCCGGATCAAAATAATTCCAAAAACTGTCTGACCGGCTTCGGCAGATAGCTGTCTTTCCTCCAGATGACGGCCGGTGTCATGACAAACGGGTTGTCTTCGATGATAACCGTTTTGACATGCGAGCGCATATGGACGGGAATCATCGTCAAAGGCAGAATTGTGGCGCCGAACCCTGATGATACGAGGCTCAAGAGCGTCGCGGAGTCATGACATTCACAGACAACCTGAAGGTCGAGACCGTACTGTTCACAAACTTGCAGGACTTGGTCATACACACCTCTTCCATTGACGGTGCGCAAAAGGATCAAAGGCAAAGAGGCGATGTCATTCAGTTTAATCGTTTCACCGCACAGTCGTTTTGAATGCTCGGACAGCACCAATACACACGGAATGTCTTCAAGCTCCTTCGATTCAATGCCGTCGTTTTTAATCAAGGTGGTGGTGACGGCGGCGTCAATCTGCCGGGTTTCCAGAAGCTCGAGCAGTGAGACAGGCTCATCTTCCCAAATGTTAAAGGTGAGATGCGGAAACCGCTCTTTCATCTGTGACACTTTCTCAAGCATGAGCGCGGCGCAGTAAATGGTTGACCCGACGGCAAGTGTCCCGGCCACCTCCTCCTTCAGCTCTTGTACCTCGATTATAGCGTCCTCAAACTTATGAAGAATCTCTTTCGCTCTTTTCAAAAAGACATTTCCTTCATATGTAAGGGTCATGTGTTTCTTTTTATTGCGGTCAAACAGAATGACGCCCAATTCTTCTTCGAGCTGTTTCAGCTGTCTGCTTAAAGGCGGCTGTGCCATATGAAGCTTTTTGGCGGCCGTCGTGATTTTCTGCTCTTGGGCAATGGTGATGAAATAACGCAATTGCCGGATATCCATGAGAACGCGCTCCTTTCTGTTATACCTTTAAGGTATGATACATAGATTTAACGAATATTTTTCATATGGATATATCAGGAGTATGATGGTTTTGACACCACATTTCAAGCGTAAAGGAGGGGTCGATATGAAGCTCGTCATCGGAATGACCGGGGCAACGGGAGCCATATTCGGGATCAGGCTTTTAGAATATTTAAAAGCCGCGGAGATCGAAACCCATCTTGTCGTGTCTCCTTGGGCAAATGTCACCATTACACATGAAACCGATTATACGTTAAAAGATGTCGAGAAACTCGCATCCTATACGTATTCTCACAAAGACCAAGCCGCGGCGATTTCAAGCGGCTCGTTTGAAACGGACGGGATGATCATCGCTCCGTGCAGCATGAAATCACTGGCAAGCATCCGCACCGGAATGGCTGACAATCTGCTGACAAGGGCGGCTGACGTCATCTTGAAGGAGCGGAAAAAACTTGTGCTGCTGACAAGAGAAACGCCGCTCAGCCAAATTCATTTAGAAAATATGCTAGCGCTTACAAAAATGGGTTCCGTCATTCTTCCGCCGATGCCGGCATTTTATAACAAGCCGGCTGACATGGATGAATTGATCGACCATATTGTGTTCCGGACGCTCGATCAGTTCGGCATCCGTCTGCCGGAAGCGAAACGGTGGTACGGAATTGAAAAACAAAAAGGAGGAATCTGATAATGGCCTATCAGGATTTTAGGGAATTTCTCGCCGCTCTTGAAAAAGAAGGGCAGCTCTTAACAGTCAACGAAGAGGTAAAACCGGAGCCGGATCTGGGCGCCGCTGCGCGTGCAGCCAGCAATCTCGGGGATAAAACCCCTGCGCTTTTGTTTAACAATATTTACGGACATCACCATGCGCAGGTGGCTCTGAATGTCATCGGCTCGTGGCCGAATCACGCGATGATGCTCGGCATGCCGAAAGATACGCCTGTTAAAGAACAATTCTTTGAGTTCGCCAAACGGTACGATGCATTTCCGGTGCCGGTCAAACGGGAAGAAACCGCGCCGTTTCATGAAAATGAAATAACGGAAGATATCAATCTATTTGACATCCTTCCGCTATTCAGAATCAACCAGGGGGACGGCGGCTACTATTTGGATAAAGCGTGTGTCATTTCCCGCGATCTTGAAGATCCGGACAATTTCGGCAAGCAGAATGTCGGCATTTACAGAATGCAGGTAAAGGGAAAAGACCGCCTCGGCATTCAGCCCGTGCCTCAGCATGATATTGCGATTCATCTTCGCCAAGCTGAAGAACGCGGCGTGAATCTTCCCGTTACGATCGCGCTCGGCTGTGAGCCGGTGATTACGACAGCTGCGTCAACTCCGCTGTTATACGATCAATCCGAGTATGAAATGGCCGGCGCGATTCAAGGGGAGCCCTACAGAATCGTCAAATCTAAATTGTCTGATTTAGACATCCCTTGGGGCGCTGAAGTCGTTCTGGAAGGAGAGATCCTTGCGGGAGAACGGGAATACGAAGGGCCTTTCGGTGAGTTCACGGGCCATTATTCCGGCGGCCGCAGCATGCCGGTGATCAAAATCAAACGGGTATATCATAGAAACAATCCGATTTTTGAACATTTATACTTAGGCATGCCGTGGACGGAGTGCGATTATATGATCGGCATTAATACGTGCGTGCCGCTTTACCAGCAGCTCAAGGAAGCTTATCCGAACGAAATTGTCGCCGTGAATGCGATGTATACGCACGGCCTGATCGCCATCATTTCAACGAAAACGCGCTACGGCGGATTTGCCAAGGCGGTCGGCATGCGCGCCCTGACCACGCCGCACGGACTCGGCTACTGCAAAATGGTCATTGTCGTGGATGAGGATGTCGATCCGTTTAACCTGCCGCAAGTCATGTGGGCGCTCTCAACGAAAATGCATCCGAAACACGATGCAGTCATCATTCCTGACCTGTCCGTCCTTCCGCTTGACCCGGGGTCTGATCCGGCAGGGATGACACACAAAATGATTCTTGACGCCACGACGCCCGCCGCGCCGGAAACAAGAGGCCATTATTCTCAGCCGCTTGATTCTCCGCTGACAACGAAAGAATGGGAACAAAAACTGATGGACTTAATGAATCAATAAGAAAGGATGAGGTTGCAATGAAAACATGCCCGCGCTGTGAATCGAAAAAAGGAGAAACCGTCAGCCAATCGCCGGTCAAAGGCGCTTGGGAAATTTACCAATGCCAAACCTGCTTTTTCACATGGAGATCCTGTGAACCGGAAAGCATCACGAATCCGGCGGCATTCAACCCGGCATTTAAAATCGATCCGAAAGAAACGGAGACGGCCGCACATGTTCCCGCTGTTCCGGAAAGAAAAGCGTAATGCTGACGGAGCACTTGCCGGAGGCGCTTTACACACTTTTAGACGGGACGGAGCTTGAAAAAAAGCAGCACGACGCATTTGTGCTCCAATCCGTGACAAAAGAAGGCCGTCCGCACGCGGCCATGATCAGCGCCGGTGAAATCGTGGCCGTGAGCAGAACAAATCTCCGGCTCGCCTTATGGAAAAACACGACGACCGTAAGCAGCCTTCTGCATTCGGGACAAGCTCTTTTCATCGCCTGGCACGGAGGAGCCGCATATTACGTCACATTGGAATGTGAGGCGCTTCCGCCGCTGAAAGAGGCGAAACACGAGCGGGAACGGTTCAGCTGCCGGGTGATCACCGTCAAGGAAGATCGGGCGAAATACGCGGATCTGACATCCGGACCGGCCATCCAGCTCCACGAACCGGAAGATGTCTTGAAGAGATGGAGAGAAACACTTGAGGAGTTAAAACAATAGACGCATCAAAAAAGCCTGCGGACGATTCCGCAGGCTTTTCTTTATCTGTTATTGAACGCCTTTCATCGCCCGTTTAATGACGGGAGACAGAAGAATCAAAATAATACCGAGAATGATCGAAACAAGACCGATTGAGCCGAAGTAGGCCGCTTCAGAAATCTTATCAAACAAACCGACTACTTTTGCGTTCAGGGCTTGACCGCAGGCGTTTGTTAAAAACCACATACTCATCGTCTGCGCTGAGAAAGCGGCAGGCGCAAGTTTCGTTGTGACGGATAAACCGACCGGTGAAAGGCAAAGCTCACCAAGCACAACCAAAAGGAAGCTGAGCACAAGCCAAAGCGGGCTCACAAGCTCGCCGCTTCCGCCCATAACCGGAAGCACCATGACTAAAAATGATAATCCGGCAAGGATAATGCCGATCGCGAATTTAATCGGTGTTGAAGGCTGGCGTTTGCCGAGCTTCATCCAGATCCAGGCGAACACCGGCGCGAAAATAACGATGAATAATGGGTTCAGAGACTGGAACCATGAAGACTCAAGATGCATGCCTGCAAAGGAAAGTCTCGTGCGCTGATCCGCATATAAAGCAAGAATCGTCGCGCCCTGCTCCTGAATCGCCCAGAACATTGCCGCTGCAATAAACAGCGGAACATAAGCCGCAAGCCGTGATTTTTCCGTTTTCGTCGCTTTTTTGCTCGTGAACATCACGATAAAGTAAATAACCGGAATGACAATGCCGAGGATACTGACGGTGTCAATCACACGCTGGATCGTCAGCCAGCCGGTTTGAATCAGAACGATAATAACGGCTGCTGCGATGACCACTCCGATTCCCGTGCCGATCACTGATGATTTAGAAATCGGATTCGGTACATTGGAGCCTGCTTTGCCGAGGTATTTCTTTCTCGTAAGAGCGAAAACAATCAGTCCGAGGAACATACCGGCCGCGGCGCATCCGAAGCCTAAGTGGTAGTTGTACTTCTGTCCGAGTGTTCCGACAATTAGCGGCGCAAGCAATCCGCCGAGGTTGATCCCCATGTAAAAGATGCTGAAACCTGAGTCGCGGCGCTCGTCTTCCTTAGTATATAAATCTCCGACAACGCTGGATACGTTTGGTTTAAGCAGGCCGGTTCCGATAATGATCAGAGCCATGCTGGTAAAAAACGCTGCCGTGCTGCCAGGGAAGGCAAGAGCGATGTGCCCGAACATAATTAAAATTCCGCCGTAAAATACGGTGTTTGCCG
The DNA here is from genome assembly GCF_001999205.1 of Bacillus sp. 275. Taxonomy (NCBI): domain Bacteria; kingdom Bacillati; phylum Bacillota; class Bacilli; order Caryophanales; family Bacillaceae; genus Bacillus; species Bacillus sp. 275. The sequence goes on along the minus strand of NZ_CP019626.1, from coordinate 1,621,332 downwards.
TGCCGAATACCCGGTCGGCCAGCCATCCGCCGATGACGCTCGACATGTATACGAGAGATCCGTATATGGACATGATGGCAACTGCGGTCGTTTTATCAAAGCCGAGACCGCCATGAGCGACTTCCGTGTATAAATAGTAAAGCAATATGGCTCTCATACCATAGTAGGAGAAACGCTCCCAAAATTCGGTGAAAAACAGTGTAAACAAGCCGCGGGGATGACCGAAAAAGCCTCGTTGCGGCACAGTTTCTGTTATAGAGTCCTTATCAATAGATGCCACCTGAGCCAACCCTTTCTTAAAAAAGTGTATTACAAAAATCATATTCTTATATAATACTTGTGTCAATATAATTTATACTGAATTCAAAAAATTCCAGAATGAAAAGATATTAAAACGTTGAATATAGACGAATTTCCCTAATTCCAATGACTTATTTTGTTATATTATCTAACTAAACTATCTTTATAAACTTTTTTAATAAAATTTAAAGTATGTACAGGCGGAGCGGGATATGGCGGAATAAGATGACAATAAGAGAGGAAGGAGGAGATTATCACTTGCCGAATCGTATATTGGATATTACGGATTGCGGTGTGGCGGCAGACGGAAAAACCGATGTGACGGGCGCCATCAACCAATGCTTGGCCAAGGCCGTCAGCGAAGGCTGTCATACGGTGTTTTTTCCGCCGGGAACCTATAAAATCAACGGCACGCTTGGCGGGGACAGCAGCCAGCCGTTTCGGAACGCCGGGATTAACGTGCCGAGCCATCTCACCATCGTTTTAGATCCGGAATGCACGATTAAAGTGGCGCCGAACAGCTCCTGGGGCTACTCGGCTTTCTATATAGGCAGGCGGGAAAATGTCACCATCACCGGCGGCCGGATCATCGGGGAACGGGATGAACACACGTATACCAATGTCCCTTTGCGTTCGACCCATGAATGGGGGTTTGGAATCTGTATTGAAGGCAGCAGCAATGTGCTGATCGAAAATGTGAAGATTTCGGATTTTACGGGAGACGGCATTATTGTCAGCCCGCTCGGGTTAAAAACAAACAGTGATTACGAAACTTCAGAACAGGTGACCATCCGCCGCTGTGAGATCAGGCAGTCAAGGCGAAACAACATTTCAATCACCGGCTGCAATACCGTTACGGTAGAAGAATGCGTGATTGAAGACGCCGGGCAAGGGAACGGAACGGCTCCGAAATTCGGAATCGATATTGAATCGTACGGAGAAGGCGATATTGATTATGAAGAAGCTCTTCATATTACGGTCCGCAACAACTTCTTTTCCGGAAACGCCGCAAGCTCAGTCACCAACTTTAACGGATATCATGTGTTAATTGAAGGAAATCATTCCGATAACACAATCAGCTACGGGTATGGGGCACATACCGTCATTTCGGGGAATATCTTCTTTCGGTCAGACGGCGGCTCAAGGACCGCAGTCGCCGGACAAGGTGTGTCACAAGGACAGGACAGCAGCAATGCCGTCATTTCCAACAATCTGATTACCGGTTTTTCCACCGGAATAGATGTAAGGGGAAAAAGCGTCCTCGTCACCCATAACAAAATCAGTCAATTTGAAAATACGGGCATTTCCGTCTATCAAGCGGAAGATGTGACCGTTGACGGCAATGTCATTGAAAACGGACGTTCCGAAACGAGACGAAGCACGGGGATGCGGGCGACGCTGTCGGAAAACGCCGTCTTTATGAATAATACTCTGAATCAGGTAACGGACGGAATCAGCATGTCGGCCGGCAATATCACCGTAAAACAAAATGTGCTGAAATCGTTCAGCCGGGGCATATGGGTCACAGGCGGAAATGCCGTTATTGAAGGAAATACGCTGATTCCGAATGCGTATCAGGGCGCCGCGGAGTCCTATGCCGTATCTGTGACAAATGACGCCAGGGCTGTCATCAAGGGAAATCTCTTCAAAAGCTACAAAAACTATCCCATTTTCAGTTCAACATCCTCGGGAACCTCTGTCATCAGCAACCGCTTTGAATCATCACCGCTTATCGTTACCGTGTATCTGAATTCAGGCACGCATGAAGTCATAGACAATACGCTCACGATCAACCGAACGGCGGGCAGCCCGATCGGCATCTATCTGAACGGATCCTCAAATTCCCTCGTGTCGGGAAATACCATCAACAACCTTTCCGCCGCTTCTGCTTCCGCCATCCAAACCAATTCCTCCGCAAGTACTAAAATCATCGGCAACCGCATTATCAAAGGCGTCATTGTGAAACACGCGACAGATACGGACAGCGGAAATATCGTCATCTGAAAACAATCTGCATCGGAAAAATAAAAAGAACACATGAACTCCGAATGAAGGAGGGATGTGTTCTTTTTTGACACAATACAGCCGTGCGCCTGTCAGGCATCTTTTTTACCGGATTTATATAAAACGATCATTTCTCTGATTAAAAAGAGGGCGAATAAAAACAGCATCAGCCATTCTGAGAAGGTGGTCAATTTAAAAGCGGACAGGTTGTTTTGGACCGCTCCATAGAAACTGAAACCTTGCAGCATATCTATCGTTACTGAAATGATCAGACAGGCAGCCAGCAAAAAAAATGAAACCCCCAATATTTTCATGCGCATCACTCTCCCTTTTTATCCTTTTCGATTACGCAGAACTTATACAGACTTTCCGCCGTGCATAATCTTTTGCCGTACAGGAAGAATATGAAAAAAACGAGGAAAGGTTTTTTGCGATATGCCGCCATTTTTTAAACAGAAGAAACAAAAAAAAGCCGAACAAAACGACCGTGACAATGAAGGCAGAAAAGAAGCGGACAGCCAGCCGGACAAAGAGCGGGATGAGCCGATCTCCCTCAGCTTAAAGCAAAATATGAAGAAGCTGTCTGGGAGGTTCGGCAACAGTGCCGATGTCGTCATCCGCCGGCTGAAAATCGGAAAAGAAGAGCTTCCGGCCGCAATTGTGTATATCGCCGGTTTGGTAGACGAACAGCTCGTCAGCCAATCCCTTCTGGAGGATTTAATCGACATCCCGTCCGTTCAGCCGGAACAAGCGGTCTGCCTGATATACGATAAAACGCTTGCGATCGGCGGGGTGAAAGAGGAAGAAAAATGGAAAAGTCTTTATGCCGGGCTGGTGGCGGGCAGCACGCTCATTTTTGTCGACGGGGCTGACAAGGCGCTGATTGCCAGCACGGAAGGGGGAGAGCATCGGTCCATTCAAGAGCCGAGCACCCAGGTCTCTTTCCGCGGCCCGCGGCAGGGATTCACCGAATCTCTGCAAACCAATATTTCCATGATCCGCAGGTATGTAAAAACGCCTGATGTATGGGTTGAAAAAATGGAGATCGGACACGAAACGAATACGGATGTCGCGCTGATGTATATTAACGGAATTTGCGATAAAAAGCTGATTAAGGAAGTCCGCAAGCGGCTGAAGCACATTGACATCGACAGCATTCTGGAATCCGGCTACATTGAACAGCTCATTGAAGACGCGCCGTTTTCTGTGTTTCCCACCGTATATCATACGGAGCGGCCGGACGTTGTGGCGGGGAATCTGCTGGAAGGACGATTTGCGATTATCGTGGACGGAACGCCGTTCGTTCTCATCGCGCCGGCCTTATTTATTCAATTTTTTCAATCCGTTGAGGATTATTATTCACGATTTGATATCGCCACTAGCATCAGGGTGCTGCGGGTTTTGATCTTCTTCATTTCACTGGTGGCGCCGGGGATTTATGTGGCGGCGACGACCTTTCACCAGGAAATGATTCCGACGCAGCTGCTGATTGTCATCGCGGCCCAGCGGGAGACGGTGCCGTTCCCGGCCGTGATTGAAGCGCTAACGATGGAAGTGGCCTTTGAGATTCTCAGGGAAGCGGGTGTCCGGCTTCCGAGAGTTGTCGGCTCCGCCGTTTCCATAGTCGGAGCGCTTGTCATCGGCCAGGCCGCCGTACAGGCCGGCATTGTTTCCCCAGCCATGGTTATCGTCGTCGCCCTGACGGCGATTGCCAGCTTTGCGACCCCGGCTTTTGACATGGCGATATCTGCGCGGCTGATCCGGTTTCTCTTTATTCTGTCGGCGGCGGTCATGGGATTTTACGGGCTGATTCTGGGCATTATCATGATGTTTGTCCATCTGTGCGGCCTGCGTTCATTCGGATTTCCGTATATGTCCCCGCTCGCTCCTTTAACCCCGGGCGGGCTGAAAGATTCCCTCCTCCGCGCCCCGTTATGGGCGGATGAAAAAAGGCCGGGACTGCTCGTGCAGGAAAACAACAGGCGCCAGGGGGAACATCAAAGACCGAAACCGGAGACATCCAGAGGAATGGTTAATAAAGATGTAGAAGAGGGCGACGGTAATGAAAAGACGTAAATGGATGCTTATCCTTTGTACGATGGTTTCCCTTATGTTTGTATCCGGATGCTGGGATAAAAGGGAGCTGACCGATTTAGCGGTGATCTCCGCCATCGGTATTGACCGGACCGAAACGGGAAAATACGTCCTTCACTTGCAAATTATCAATCCGGGAAACGTGGCCGGCGGTCTGCAGGGCGGCGGAGCGGGAGACCGGCCTCCGGTTTCCGTCTATTCGGTGTCCGGAGACAATATGACGGAAGCTTTGAGAAAAGGCTCGATGAAAGTGTCCAGAAGGCTCTATTTTGCGCATACGAATCTCGTGGTGTTCAGTGAAAAACTGGCGAAAGAGGAAGGGCTCAGTTTTATTCTGGACAATCTTGACCGCGACACCGAATTCAGGACGACCGCAACCGTTGTGATCGCGCATAATTGCAAGGCTGAAGACATTATTAAAGTGCTGACGCCGATTGATAAAATCCCTTCCAATAAAGTGAACAAGACGCTCAGCTTCACGCAGGAACAATACGGCAGAGTCATTAAAACCAGCCTTCAGGACGTTCTGATTGATCTCGCTTCTCCGGCCGGGTCGCCGTTTATTCCTGGTTATGAAATGCACGGAGACGATAAAGCCGGTCCTACGATGGAAAATACGCAGACAACTGAACCGAAAGCAGTGCTGTCAGCGGACGGACTGGCGGTGTTCAAAAAGGATGGGAGGCTGGATTACTGGATTGAGGATGACGACAGTGTGGGGGCTGTATGGCTGCTCAATAGGATCAAGCATACGTTCATCAATGCGGATTGGAAGAACGTGAAGCATGCAATCAGTCTGCAGGTCACCCGCCAGAATACAAAAGTGACGGCCACTTTTCCGAACGGAAAACCGCATATTCACGTGCATGCTCAGGTCGAGGGGCTGGTGGACGCTGTCAGATACCCTTTCCATCTGTCTGATCCGCAAGTGCTGATGACGATGCAAAAGGCGCTCAGCGTGCAGCTTGAGAAAGATATCACCAAATCGATTGAAGATATAAAAGCCCATAAGAATGACTTCGTCGGCTTTGGAGACCTGATCTATCGGAAGCATCCGGACAAATGGAAAAAGTTCAAAGGGAAGTGGGATGAAGAATATTTCCCAAATCTCCCCGTAGATGTCAAAACGGAAGTCATTATCAGAAGAACGGGCTTGCGGAATAATCCTCTCTCAGACAAGCTTGAGCATGATTGATTTGAGGAGAAAGGAGCGAAGCGTATGGAAAATGCGAAAATCGGCACGCGTCAGCTGTTTATTATGATCATTTTGTTTGAATTGGGCAGTTCGTTATTGATCCCGCCGGGCACGATGGCCGGGCGGGATGCATGGCTGTCCGTGCTTCTCGGGTGCGTTACCGGTCTCGGACTTTTCTACGTTTATCAGGCGCTGTATCAATTTTTTCCTGAGTCTTCTCCGAGAGATTACATGAACGAACTGATCGGCAGACACCTGAGCTGGGCGGTCTCCCTTCTTTATATTCTCTATTTTGCTTATATCGCCGCCCGCGTATTGCGGGATTTCGGCGAAATGCTTGTCACCTTCGCCTACCAGGACACGCCGATTTTAATTGTGAATGCCATGCTGATGATCGCCGCGATATTTGCGGTCAGAAAGGGAATTGAAGTGATAGCGAGAGCCGGCGAGCTGCTGTTTGGCATTATGTATTTCCTGACAGCCGTCGGGCTGATCCTCATTATCAGCTCAGGCACGATAAACCTCAGATTTCTCCAGCCCGTTTTAGCGGAGGGTGCAGGAACGGTCATTTATTCCGTGTTTAAACAGACGATGTTCATCCCGTTCGGTGAATTAATCGTGTTTGTCATGATTTTCCCTTATTTAAAAGATCGGAAAAAGGTGAAGAAAACCGGATTTCTGGCGATTATCATCAGCGGGCTGTTTTTGGCAATGTCAGTGGCGATTAATATTTGTGTGCTGGACGTCAACTTAATGCTCCGCTCTCAATTTCCGCTGCTGAGCACCATACAGACAATTAAAGTGGAAGAGTTTTTAGACCGGCTGGATGTCTTTTTCATGCTCGTGCTCGTCATCGGCGGTTTTTTCAAAGTCAGCCTTTTTACATATGCGGTTGTCGTGGGCGTGTCCACGCTGTTTAAAGAAAAAAATCCGTCCCAGCTGGCCTTCCCGGTCGGATTGGGGGTGCTGATTCTCTCCATCAGCATCGCAAGCAATTTTTCGGAACATATGAATGAAGGTTTAAACATTGTGCCGATCTATATTCATCTTCCGTTTCAAGTGCTGTTCCCCGTTTTGCTGCTTATCATTGCCGTTATTAAGAAAAAGGTCAAAGGGACCGTCTATACAGTTTCGAAGAAATAACCCGGCCGGTGCGCCGGGTTATTTTAAAAATCATGATTTTTGTCTTCATGCATTGACAAACTTGCCTGACAATTGTACATTTTGATTTATTCTTATAAAATTACTAGGAAATATAGGTTTAGTGGTGTTAATGTGTTCCGAACCGTATTTCAGAATAGAAGGAGATCCATCATGACAAAGAAAAAAGAAATCAAACTCGGTGTGTTTCTCGCGGGCACCGGCCATCATGTCGCTTCTTGGAGACATCCTCAGGCACCGGCGGACGCGAGCATGAATTTGGATTATTTCAAAGAACTGGCGAAAACAGCGGAGCGGGGGAAATTGGACATGCTGTTTTTGGCGGACAGTTTATCAATAGACGGCAAATCACATCCGAATGTGCTGACGCGCTTTGAGCCGTTTACGCTTCTGTCGGCGCTCGCTCAGGTCACATCCCGCATCGGTCTGACGGCGACCGCGTCTACCACATACAGCGAACCGTTCCATATCGCGAGACAATTTGCATCGCTTGATCATCTTTCCAACGGCCGCGCGGGCTGGAATGTCGTCACATCTTCGATTGAATCGACCGCGCTTAATTTCAGCGGCGAAAAGCATCTTGAGCACCATCTCAGATATCAGCGCGCGGAAGAATTCGTTGAAGTCGTCAAAGGATTATGGGATTCGTGGGAGGAAGACGCCTTTATCCGTGACAAAGAATCAGGAGCATTTTTCGATAAAGACAAAATGCATGAATTGAACCATAAAGGAACATATTTCTCCGTGAGAGGGCCGTTAAATGTCGCCCGCACACCTCAAGGGCGCCCGGTCATTATTCAGGCCGGATCATCAGGAGACGGAAAAGCGCTGGCCGCCAAAACGGCGGAGGTCATTTTCACCGCGCAAAATCATTTGGAATCTGCGCAGGAATTCTATCAATCTATTAAAGAACAAGCGGCTTCTTTCGGCCGTGATCCTGAAAAAATCGCGATCATGCCGGGAATTTTCCCCGTTATCGCCGATACCGAAGAAGAAGCGCAGGCAAAATATGAAGAGCTCCAAGACCTCATCATTCCGTCTGTCGGCCTGAACATTCTGCAAAACTATCTGGGCGGCGTCGACCTGTCCGCCTGCCCGCTTGACGGCCCGCTGCCTGAATTGGATGCGGATGCGTCGAATGCCGTTAAAAGCCGCTTCAAGCTCGTTCAGGAGATGGCCAAACGCGATAACATGACCATCCGCGAGCTGTACAAATATGTGGCGGGTTCAAGAGGCCATCATATCTTTGTCGGAACGCCGGAACAGCTTGCCGATAAGATGGAAGAATGGGTCGGAAAACAAGCTTGTGACGGTTTCAACATCATGCCGCCGCTTTTGCCTGAAGGTCTCACTCTTTTTGTAGACAAAGTGATTCCGATTTTACAAGAACGGGGCGTGTTCAGAAAAGAGTATGAAGGAACGACGCTCAGAGAACATTTCGGACTGGAAAAACCGGCAAACCGATATGCCGACTAAAGGAGGGCTCATCATGTCAAGACAATACCGGCTCGCAACGGAGGCAGACGCTGATGAGCTGCTTTCACTGACACTGCGGGCGTATGAACCGATCCGCAAGCTCGGCATCAACTTTGCCGCTGCCACGGCGGATAAAGAACTCGTATTAACTAACATACAAAAAAACGCCTGTTACGTTTTGGAGGAAGACGGCCGGATTCTGGCGACGATTTCTCTGCGGATGCCGTGGGGGCCGAATCCCGGGCCGTACGGTGTTCCTCATATTTGGTGGTTTGCCGTCGATCCTGAAACCGGAAAAAAAGGGACGGGCTCAGACATGCTGGAGTGGCTGGAGAATACAGTGCTCCGCGACACATTAAAAGCGCCTTTCGTGTCACTGGGCACAGCGGATAAGCATCCGTGGCTGATCGGCATGTACGAGCGGAAAGGCTACGTCCGTGCAGGCGAAAAGGACTTAGGAAAAGGGCACATCACCATTTATTTGAAAAAACAATTGCAGGATTAACATTCTAATAGGAAAAGGCGGGATTTCAATGAAGAAGAAAACATGGGCTTTGCTGCTGTCTGCCGCACTTTTGGCGGTCTTATCAGCATGCGGAAACGGAAAAGAAAGCGAAGGCGGCGATAACGTACTGCATGTCGGCGCCACGGGACAAAGCTATCCGTTCGCATATAAAGAAAACGGCAAGCTGACCGGCTTTGACGTGGATGTCATGGAAGCCGTCGCAAAAAAAATCAACATGAAACTGGACTGGAAGCTGCTTGAATTCAGCGGTCTGATGGGAGAGCTCCAGACCGGCAAACTCGACACCATCTCTAACCAGGTCGCTGTCACGGACGAACGCAAGAAAACGTATAACTTCACAGAACCGTATTCGTATGCGGGCACTCAAATCGTCGTCAAAAACGATAACAAAGACATCAAATCAGTCAACGATCTAAAAGGAAAAACAGTGGCGGCCGTTCTGGGCTCAAACCACGCGAAAAACCTTGAGAGCAAGGACCCGGATAAAAAAATCAACATAAAAACATATGAAACACAAGAAGGCACGCTGAAAGACGTGGCTTACGGACGGGTTGACGCTTATGTAAACAGCCGCAGCGTCCTGATCGCCCAGATCAAAAAGACCGGTCTGCCTCTGAAATTAGCAGGAGACCCGATTGTCTATGAAAAAGTCGCTTTCCCGTTTGCGAAAGATGCGGCTCACGATAAAATCCGCAAAAAAGTAAACAAAGCCATTGAAAACCTGCGAAAAGAAGGCACGCTGAAAAAGCTGTCTGAAAAGTACTTTAAAGAAGATATCACAACAGAAGCAAAGCATTAAGAAACGGCGGTGAAAATCGAGAATGAACAGCATTGATTGGGGATTTATGTTTTCAGCTTTTCCCGCGTTAATCGAAGCCTTGCCGATCACATTACTAATGGCCGTCGCAGCCATGGTATTTGCCGTGATCGGCGGCCTTATATTAGCGCTTATCACAAAAAATCGTGTTCCTGTGCTTCACCAGCTGTCAAAGGTGTATATTTCATTTTTCCGGGGCGTGCCGACGCTCGTCCAGCTTTTCTTAATTTATTACGGCCTGCCTCAGCTGTTTCCCGGAATGAGCAAGATGACGGCGTTAACTGCGGCGATTATCGGGTTAAGCCTGAAGAATGCCGCCTACTTGGCTGAAATCTTCCGCGCGGCGCTCAACTCAGTCGATGAGGGGCAGCTTGAAGCCTGTCTGTCTGTCGGAATGACAAAATCCCAGGCGTACAGACGGATCATTTTCCCGCAAGCCGTCAGAAACGCGCTTCCCGCGACGGGAAATACGTTTATCGGCCTGTTAAAAGAAACATCGCTCGCCTTTACATTAGGAGTGATGGAAATGTTCGCCCAAGGAAAAATGTACGCATCAGGCAACCTCAAATATTTTGAGACGTATTTAGCCGTCGCGGTCATGTACTGGATTCTTACGATTATTTACAGTGTGCTGCAGGATCTGCTCGAACGGGCGATCAGCAAGCCTTATCGCACATAGGAGGAGGCTCAGGATGATACAAGTCAGACATATTCGAAAAGCATTTAAAGACCTTACCGTACTTGACGGGATCGATCTTGAGATCAAAAGCGGCGAAGTCACGGCCATCATCGGCCCGTCAGGCTCGGGAAAATCAACGCTCCTCCGTTGTTTGAATCTGCTGGAGCGCCCGGATGACGGAATCATTGAAATCGGTGATGCAAAGCTGAATGCAGCGTCCTATTCGCGCAAAGACGTTCATAAGCTTCGCCAGCAGACGGCGATGGTGTTTCAGAATTACAACCTGTTCAAAAACAAAACCGCCCTGCAAAATGTGACAGAGGCGCTGATCACCGCGCAAAAGAAACCGAGAAAAGAAGCGGAACAGATCGGTATGGATCTGTTGCGGCAAGTCGGTTTAGAACACAAAGCGGACAGCTACCCGATTACGATGTCAGGCGGGCAGCAGCAGCGGATCGGGATTGCGCGTGCCTTGGCCGTTGATCCTCACGCGATTTTACTGGATGAACCGACTTCGGCCCTTGACCCTGAGCTTGTAGCCGGGGTGCTCCAAGTCATCAAATCAATTGCCGAAAAACAGACAACCATGATCATCGTCACGCATGAGATGGCTTTTGCTCGTGAAGTGGCCGACAAGGTCATATTTATGGCGGACGGACGCATCATCGAACAGGGAACGCCGGAAGAGCTGTTTGACAATCCGCAGAACGAACGGACGAAAAAATTCATTAAGCAAGTGGGAGAGCCCGCCGAACTTGTCTAAGAAGGGAAGAAGAAGAAATGGCAAATGAAACGTATGAATCATTAAACAAACGTTTAATCAATATCCGCCGCGACCTTCATGAACACCCTGAGCTGTCAGGCGAGGAATACGAAACGACGAATAAAATCCGCCGCTGGCTGGAGGAAGAAGGAATCACGGTTCTTGATATGCCGAAACTTCAAACCGGAGTGATCGCTGAAATCAAAGGAGACAAAAGCGGCCCCGTCATCGCCGTCAGAGCGGACATCGACGCACTGCCGATCGAAGAGAAAACAAACCTTCCGTTTGCTTCGCGTAACAGCGGCGTGATGCACGCCTGCGGCCATGATTTCCATACGGCATCTATCCTCGGCACGGCTTTTTTATTAAATGAGAGAAAGCATGAGCTGAAAGGAACGGTGCGGTTTATTTTTCAGCCCGCGGAAGAAATCGCCGCCGGAGCAAGACAGGTCATTGAAGCCGGCGCGCTTGACGGTGTATCGGCGATATTCGGCATGCATAACAAACCTGACCTCCCCGTCGGCACGGTCGGTCTGAAAGAAGGCCCGCTGATGGCGAGTGTCGACCGCTTTGAAATCACTGTTAAAGGAAAAGGCGGCCACGCCGGAATCCCTGATAACAGCATTGATCCGATTCAGGCGGCAGGACAGATCATCGGCGGCCTGCAATCAGTTGTCAGCAGAAATATCAGCTCGCTTTATAATGCCGTCGTCAGCATCACAAGAGTTCAGGGCGGCAGCTCTTGGAATGTCATCCCGGACCATGTTGAAATGGAAGGCACCGTCCGGACGTTTCAAAAGGAAGCGCGTGACGCTGTTCCGAAACATATGAAGCGGGTTGCCGAAGGAATCGCGGCCGGATTCGGGGCAGAGGCTGATTTCCGCTGGTATCCTTACCTTCCGTCAGTGATGAACGACGCCCGTTTCATCCAGGCGGCGGAACAAACGGCTGAAAGCCTCGGGCTTCAGACCGTTCGGGCAGAACAGTCGCCCGGCGGGGAAGACTTCGCATTATATCAAGAAAAAATCCCCGGCTTCTTCGTCTGGATGGGAACAAACGGAACGGAAGAATGGCACCATCCCGCCTTCACACTCGACGAAAAAGCGCTCCCGGCAGCGGCTGAGTTTTTCGCCCGGCTTGCCGTCAACGTATTGGAGCAGACGGAATGAATACGGAAAATCTGACGGCCGGGCTTGCTCAGGCCGTCATGTCGTCTGTGCCGGAAACATCCGCTGAAGCGATGAAAGAAGCGCGCAAAGGACTGCTTGATTTTACAGCGGCAGCTTTTGCGGGGAGACGGGATAAAGGAGTTGAAAAGCTGGTAAAACTGGCCGAAGAAGAAGGCGGGGTGCCGATAGCGCCGCTTATCGGCAGAAATCAGAAAACCACGCCGTCCCAATCCGCGCTCATTAACGGATTCATCGCACATGCGCTTGATTTTGACGATGTTCATTCTGATGTAAGAGGACATCCGAGCGCAGTCATCCTTCCGGCTTTGATTGCAGCCGCATCAGCCGGCCGTATAGACAAAAGCCGTTTTCTCGGTGCTTATGTGACGGGAATCGAAGTGATGGCGCGGCTCGGCGAGTCAGCTGGAAGGCATCATTACGAGAAAGGCTGGCACAATACAGGAACGTTAGGTGCCATTGCGGCCGCATGCGCCGTCGGATTCGCGGAGAATCTGAATCAAACCCAATTGCAGAAAGCAATCGGGTTTGCGGCTGCCCGCTCCGGAGGCATGAGAGTGCAATTCGGGACAGAAATGAAGCCGCTCCACGCCGGACTGGCCGCTCAAGCCGGGTTGTTCGCCGTGCAGCTTGCAAAGGCCGGTATCGGCGGCTCAGTTCATGCGCTCGACGGGGAGAAAGGTTTTTTCGGACTGTACGGCGATCTTGAACGGGCAGAAACCCTCCTTGTAAGCGGGTGGGGAAAACCTTGGCGGATTGTGAGCCCGGGACTTTGGTTTAAGGTTTATCCGTTTTGCTCGGCGGCTCATCATGCGGCGGACGCCATTCTCAAGCTGAAGGCCGAACATGGTCTCACTTTCGGCCAAACGGAACGGATCGACGTGATTTATCCGCCGGGCGGTGACGCCGCATTGACAGAACGGCGTCCGAAAACAGGCGAAGCGGGGAGATTCAGCGTGGAATATGTGATCACCTTAGCTTTGCACGGTAAGGATTTTTCAGTTGAACATTTCACATCCGCGCCGATTCCGGAATCCCTTCAAAAAGGATTTGAGCTGATTCACCGCAGTTGCGATGACCAAATTCAGCCGGCTGAAAACGCCGTTCCGAAGGGCCGTTTTACAATTGTGCGGGTCACGGCTACCGGCGGTCATGTCTATGAAACACGTATCGACTGTCCGAAGGGAGCGCCGGGAAACGGTCTTTCTGAAAAAGACATTGAAGACAAACTCCGGCTCGCTTTGCCGGGAGAAGAGAAAAAGGCGGAAGAATTGATCAAAGCAGCCGGACAATCAAATATGGACCGTTATTTACAGCTGATATAAATAAAAAGAGCGAGGGGATGCAGCCCTCGCTCTTTTTACGTTCACTTCTATTGAATAGGGGGATATAGGGTGCGCCCCTGTCTGCGCTGGCAGGGGCGCGGTATCAGGAAACGGCCGTGCCGTTTTCTTTAACCGTGAAACTTCCTCTTGATAAGCGGATGTTGATATCCGAAACTTTGGCAATTTGTTCGTCGTGCGTAACCATGATGACGCATTTGCCGTCTTTATGCGCCAGATCCTGAAAGAGCCGGACGATTTCCTTTGACGTATCCTCGTCGAGATTTCCCGTCGGCTCGTCCGCGCAAATCAAATCCGTGTTACAGCTGAAAGCCCGCGCAATTGAAACGCGCTGCTGCTGTCCGCCGCTTAATGTCAGCACCCGCTGACGGGCCTGCTGTTCGGTGATGCCGACTTTTTTCAGCATGCTGAGCGCGAACGCATCTTTGCTGTTCTCCTTAGAGCCGGTGATCTCCATCGCCGTTGTGACATTCTGGAGCGCCGTCATATACGGGATCAGATGATAAGATTGAAAGACGATAGAGACATATTGATTTCTGAATTTGGTTAATCCGATTTTGGAGATGTCTTTTCCGTTATAAAGGATGCTTCCCTCTTTAGGTGTGTCAAGGCCGCCCGCCAGAGACAAAAACGTTGTTTTCCCCGTTCCGGAGGCGCCGGCAATTGTATAAAACTTCCCTTTTTCAAAGCTGATCGTTATATCCTGAAACAGCGGCTGTGATTTATCTTGGTACCAGTAGCCGGTCTGTTGAAAGGTTAATAGGCTCATTATGCTGCCTCCTCTTATTCCTGCTTGGTCAGGATCGTTTTAGGGTGAAGCCGCATGACTGATACAGACGGCAGTAATGTGGCGATGACGGCAATTGCGACGCCGATCCCGCCAAGAATCAGAAGGTCATTCAGCGAGACGTTTACCTGCATTGTACTGATGACATCCGCGCCGGATGAATGCTGACCGAACATGCCGCCCCAGCCGCTTGTTTGCTGCTGTGAATCATCGGCTGAGCTGACCTGCTGGGAAAGAAGCTGATTTCCGAGCTGATTCGCCACAAGGCTGCCCGTGACGGATGCGATCCCGATGGCAATAACGGCGACAACCAGAATTTCCGTTAAGAATTGTCCGATGAGCTTCCAGCGCTTTTCGCCGATCGCCATCAAGACACCCATTTCATACTTGCGTTCCCTGATCGACATCATCACGATCAACCCGAGAATGACCGCGCCCGCGATGGATACAAGGTATACCACGTTTTTAGAAAATGACGCGACATTTTCAATCGGGCCGACCATTTGCTGATACACCTGATCATTTGTCGTCAGCGCGTAGGTTTTATCATCTATAGATGTTTTTTTCGCAGCCGCAACGAATGAGTCAATATATTTGGCATCATCCATATAATAAACAGCTGAGCTGATTTTGTTTTTGTTATCAGACCCTTTTAACGCCGCCGCGGCGGTGTAAGGCGTATAGATTTTATTGTCAGGATTTAAGAATGAAAAATGCTGTGCCTGATCGTCTCCTGATGATGTTGTTTTATAGATTCCCACAATTTTAAGCTTCGTTTTCACAGAATCATCCGCTGCTGAGGAAACGGTAATGGAGCCGCCGACCTTCAGTTTGTTTTGATCTGCCAGCGTTTCATTAATCACGGCGACTTTTGCGTTCTCATCTGTTTTTGTGATGGCGCGTCCGTCAGTGATTTTTGAGCTCCCGCCTGTGAAATCATCAAGCAATGCCGTAGAGAGCACGCCTTCGATCGAGATATCAGCTGAAATCATCTGTCTTCCGCCGCCTTGAAAACGGCCGGCGCCGGAACGGTTATCGGCTGATTCGCCTGAGCTTTTTATCGCGTCAAAGCTTTCTGCATTTGCTGACGCTGTCGTGAGGAAGTTGTAATTTTTAACATGCTGTAAAGATGTAAGCTTCTTGGCATCTGAGACGGAAATCGGCGTTGATTCAAACGTCCTCTTTTCACCGTCTTTTTGCTGCTGCGCCATTTGCTTTTGGCGGTCAGCCTGGAGTGTGACGCTCCCGCCGAGCTGCTGCCTTGCCAGTTCGCTTGATTTCTTTGCCGCTGACTGGATCGTAAGACCGGACAGGACAAAAATGCAAATCACTGAAAACACAACCAGCTGCAAAAATGTTTTTCCCTTTTTTGCCTTCATGCTCCAAAAGGCTCTTTTTATAAAGTTCATGTCTGTTCCTCCGTGTGGGTGTCAGATCTTGTAAAACCGGCCTTCTTTAGCACCGGCCATCCGATATGTATATAGTAGGAGAAATGTATGAAAAAAATATGAACAAACTATTTCCGGGTGATGAAATAAAAACTAACAATTGTGAAACCCGAAAACACCCGGGTAAAATGGTGCTATTATAAGAAAAAGCGTGAAGATAAGCGGAGGAACCAATGAAGATATTAATGATAGAAGACAATATAAGCGTATGCACCATGACGGAAATGTTCTTTTTTAAAGAAGGATTTGAAGCCGAATTTGTCCATGACGGAGTGGAAGGCTATCAGCGTTTCACGGAAGAGGACTGGGATTTGGTCATTCTGGACATTATGCTTCCATCCATGGACGGAGTGACGATCTGCCGGAAAATAAGAGAGACGAGCAGTGTGCCGATTATTATGCTGACCGCAAAGGACACGGAGTCTGATCAGGTGATCGGGTTTGAAATGGGGGCGGACGACTATGTCACCAAGCCGTTCAGCCCGCTGACGCTAGTAGCGCGGATTAAAGCGGTGATCAGAAGATACCGGGCGACGGGGCAGGCCGTTAAAAGCGACGACTTGATCGAAACGGCGTGTTTTTCAATCAATAAGAAGACGCGGGAAGTGTTTCTGCACGGAAAACCTGTCGAGAATCTGACGCCGAAGGAATTCGATCTGCTCTTTTATCTCGCACAAAACCCGCGCCAGGTTTTTTCGAGAGAGCAGCTGCTTGAGCAGGTGTGGGGCTATCAATTTTACGGCGATGAACGTACGGTTGATGTTCATATTAAACGGCTGCGCAAAAAACTGTCCAGTGAGGAAAAACCGTTTTTATACACGGTGTGGGGGGTAGGATACAAATTTGATGAGGATTAAATACTTATATCAGCTGCTGTTAAGTCATGTCAGCATTTTGATTTTGGCCTTTTTCATCATCATTTCCCTGTTTTCGCACTTTGTGAAAGATTTTGCGTATCAAAATAAAGTGGATGAGCTGTCATCTTACGCCCAGCAGATCACAAGTGAGCTGAACGGCCGCGAGCTTGATCTGCGCCGCCTGTATCCGTATCAGGACATGTTAAAAACGCGCGAGACCAGGTTTATTATTTTTGATGAACATCAGCGGCCTTACTTTTTTCCTGACGATATGCCGCCGCGCGAGAAGCTGAAAAGTAAAGAGTGGCACATGCTGAAGCAAGGGAAAACCGTTCAGATCAGAGCGGAGATGAACCGTTTTAATACGGAAGGCTTAGAAGTATCGCTTGTCGCAAAACCGCTTTTTATCAACGATCAATTTAAAGGCGCGGTGCTGCTCGTGTCTCCCGTCAGAGGGGTCGAGCAGATGATCAGCCAGGTCAACCGCTATATGATTTACGCGATCATCAGCACCCTGATCATCACGATTCTGCTGAGCTGGCTTTTATCTAAATTTCACGTCAAGCGGATTCAGACATTGCGGGATGCGACCGGAAAAGTGGCATCCGGTGATTACGATATTTCGCTCAAGAACAGCGGCGGCGATGAAATCGGCATGCTGGCGTCTGATTTCAACACCATGGCCAAAAATCTGAAGCAATCGAGAGAGCAGATTGACCGCCTCGAAAAACGGAGGCGCCAATTTATCGCCGATGTCTCCCATGAGCTGAGAACGCCTTTGACGACCATTAACGGACTTGTGGAGGGGCTTAACAGCAACACCATCCCGGAAAAAGATAAAGAGAAATGCTTCTCGCTGATCAGCGAAGAAACGAAGCGGATGCTCAGGCTCGTGAAAGAAAACCTGGATTATGAAAAAATCAGATCCCAGCAAATCAAACTGGACAAGCTCAGTCTGCCGCTCATCGAGGTGTTTGAAATTATTAAAGAGCATCTCAATCAGCAGGCGGAGGAAAAACAAAATCAACTGCGAATTCAAGTGGAGGACGGCGTCAAAGTGTTCGCCGATTATGACAGGCTGATCCAGATTCTCGTCAACATCACGAAAAACAGCATTCAATTTACGCAAAAGGGAGACATCACGCTGCGCGGGTATGAAGGCTATAAAGAAACGGTGATTGAAATCGAAGACACCGGGATCGGCATCTCCAAAGAGGAAATTGAGCATATATGGGAGCGGTTTTATAAGGCGGACGTGTCCCGGACGAATACGGCATACGGCGAATACGGACTCGGCCTGTCCATCGTCAGGCAGCTCGTCGAAATGCACAAGGGCACGATAGATATTGACAGCGAAAAAGGAAAAGGCACGACCTTTACAATCCGCCTTCCGCTGAATACGAAACATGAATCATCTTGAAAGCGGCGGTCCCGTCTGGCCGCCGTCTGTTTTAACTCCACTCGGAAAATTGCGCTCTGCCGAAACAAAGTTTGCGTGTTTTTCGGGATGGAAAGAGACGGAAACGTGATAAAATAACTGGTAAACAGGTCTTGGATGGGGAGGGTGAAGGAATGAAGAGCGGGTTAATTCCTTCTTCAGCAGTCGGGCAGAAAATTAACGAGTGGTATCGATACATCAGAACATTCAGCGTGCCGGATGCGGAGATCTTGAAGGCCGAGATCAAACAAGAGCTTGACCATATGGAGCCTGATTCGAACTTAGTGCTTTATTATTCCCTCATGGAATTTCGCCATCAGCTGATGCTGGACTACTTGGAGCCGCTGGAAAAACTGAAGATAGAAGACCAGCCGACCCTGTCGGAAATTCTTGATAACATTGATAACAGCCAGGCCGGCCTCAAAGGGCTTCTCGATTATTACGTCAACTTTTTCAAAGGCATGTTTGAATTTGATAAAAGAGAATTTATCTCAGCGATTACATATTATAAACAAGCTGAGAAAAAACTGGCCTTCGTATCGGACCACGTGGAACGGGCAGAGTTTTATTTTAAAGTGGCCGAAGCTTATTATCATATGAAACAAACGTATTTTTCTTTGATACATATAAAAAACGCTTATGAAATTTACGTAGAGCAGGACACATATAACGTCCGGATCATTCAATGCCATTTTGTATTCGGCGTCAATTTAATGGATGAAAGGCGCTTTGAACAGGCGGCCAAACATTTTCAGCACGCTCTGCAAATGGCCGAAAAAGAACAAAAAGCGCAGCTTGTCGGGAGGGCGCTGTATAACCTCGGACTGTGCTACTACAATCAGGACCGCATCGGCGAAGCGATTCCGTACTTTGAACGGGCGGTCGATACATTTGAATCACAAAGAATCGTCAATTCTCTTCCTCAAGCATATTTTCTAATCACACTCATTTACTTTAAACTCGGAAAAAAAGAAAAAGCGTCGGAATATCACAAGCGGGGATATGAATATGCTAAAGAAACAGACGATCCCGTTTATACGGTAAAATTCGAATGGCTGCAGGCTCTGTATCAGGCGAAACCGGATGAGGAAACAATCAGCGCGTGTTTCCGTTACCTGGAAGATAAAAATTTATACGCCGATATAGAGGATTTAGCACTAGAAGCAGCTAAATATTACTATGAACAAAATTGCTTTAAAATTTCTTCTGACTATTTTCTGAAAGTCGAAGAGGCAAGGAAACAAATACAAAGGAGTGAGGGTTTGTATGAAATTGAAATCTAAATGGTTTGTTATTTGTTTAGCAGCCGCCGCGATTTTTACAGTGACAGGTGCAGGCCAGACAGATCAGGCTGAATTCCATGTAGCTGAAAGAGGAATGACGTGAGAAGAAAATAACCTGAACAAAGGAAAAGACTGCCCGAGAATGTTCTCGGCAGTCTTTTTTGCGCGGCCGGACTTGGACAGCGGCGGAAAACAAAAGAAAACGCCGCAGGTCAAAACCCGCAGCGTCCTCATATAGACGGAGTGATGTTTAGAAACCGCCAACGAAGGCAGTACCTACAATAATCAACAGGATAAATAAAACAACGATCAAAGCGAAAGAGCTGACTCCAGAATATCCTGACATGAGCTTCACCTCCATATTGTCTATACCATACAATATGTAAAAGAAGCTGTTTTGTAAGGGATATTAGTGGACAAGAGAAAAAAGAGGCGGTGCCCTATGAGAGTAAGACTCCGGCGAAAAATTCGTCATACAGCGCACGCACCGCGTGTTTTTCCTGTTCTTCTTTCACTCCGAACATCATGCTGACTTCCGATGACCCTTGATTGATCATCTCGATGTTGACGCCGGCTTCCGACAGGGCTTTGGATGCCCTGGCGGTTGTGCCGACATTATGGCGCATCGCTTCCCCGACGACCATAATCAGCGCCAGATTGTGCCTGACTGTGACTTCATCTGCTTGAAGTTCCTGCTTCAGGCGGGTGACGAGCCTGTGTTCCAGTTCTGAGTCCATCTGATTGTGCCGAAGGATGATCGTGATGTCGTCAATGCCGGATGGAACGTGTTCATACGTCAATCCTTCTTCCTCCAAAATGTGAAGGGCTTTGCGGCCGAAACCGATTTCCCGGTTCATTAAATATTTGCTTATGTAAATGCTGCAAAAGCCCGTGTCGCTTGCGATGCCGATGACTGGCCCGTTCGTATTGTCACGGCTGCTGACGACCCGCGTTCCTTTCGCATCCGGATTATTCGTATTTTTAATCTGAACGGGGATGCCGGCCCGAAATGCGGGAATCAGCGCTTCATCATGAAAAACGGAAAATCCGGCATAGGAGAGCTCACGCATTTCCCGATACGTCAGTTCGTTAATTTCTTTCGGATGCCGCACGATTGACGGGTTGACGGAATAGACGGCGTCCACATCAGTAAAGTTTTCGTACAGGTCGGCTTTTAAGCCGCTGGCGAGAATGGAGCCGGTAATATCAGAACCGCTCCTGGAAAACGTCACAATCTCATGCTCCTTCGTGTAACCGAAGAATCCCGGAAAAATGATCAAGCCTTCACGGTTTCTCAGACGGTACAAATGATCATAAGACTCAGGGAGCACCTGCGCGCTTCCGGGTTCATTCGTCACAAACAGCCCCGCTTCTTTCGGACTTACGTATTCCGCTTTCACGCCCTGCCGTCGGAAGTAGGCTGCGATCAGCTTCGCGTTGTTGTCCTCGCCGCTCGCCTTCACCGCATCCATATATTGTTTGGGATTGGTTTTACAGCTGTTTAAAAGAGCGAATAGGTCACTGCGGATTCTTTCTATAATAGAGAAATCCAGGTTCAGCTCACGCGCGATGGCGGCGTACCGTTCAATGACCGTTTCGGCAAGCTCGGGCGCTGCACCTTTTTGCAAATAATGCTCCGCACAGCGGATTAACAGATCCGTCACCTTTGTATCGTCCGAGAAGCGTTTTCCCGGCGCCGATACGACGACGGCTTTCCGCGCGGGATCAGCCGTCACGATTTGAAACACTTTCTCAAGCTGGGCTCCTGACGCAAGAGAGCTGCCTCCGAATTTTACAACTTTCATGATTTACATCCCCTAATATTTAAATTTTCTCACAAATTTAATTTTTATTATCTCTCTTTCAAACATGTAAATCAAGGATTTTTTCTACGTGGGGAGAACATTTGTATTTTCATGGAGGAATTTTGCCGCTGTTTGTCAGATTTGTTTCCCTCAAGCGTGTCATCATGTGCAAAAAATGATAAGCAGCCAAATGAAGGTTATAGAAAATCCTGCAAATTCTTGATAGACTGATTGTAAGACAATTTAGTGTACGGCCCGCGGATGACCGCTTTTGAAAGCAAAACTGTATTGACTGCGCTTGGAAAGATGATAAGATTATAATTGTCGTTGATAATGATAATCATTACGAGTGGGATATATGGGAGTTGTTTGGCAATCAGTCATACCGTTTGTGATGGGTGCAGGGAGGCAGCATGAAGCTACGTTACTTACTTTTGCTACTGGCGGTTTTGGCGTGTACTTCTATATTTATCGGTGTAGAAGATTTGTCGCCGCTGGATATTTTTCATTTAAATAAAGAACAGGCAGGTACATTGTTTGACAGCCGGCTGCCGCGTTTGGTGAGCATTATCATCGCCGGCATGAGCCTGAGCATCTGCGGATTAATCATGCAGCAGATCAGCCGGAATAAATTTGTATCGCCGACGACTGCGGGAACGATGGACTGGGCAAGGCTCGGAATTTTGAT
Organism: Bacillus sp. 275; assembly: GCF_001999205.1. Taxonomy (NCBI): domain Bacteria; kingdom Bacillati; phylum Bacillota; class Bacilli; order Caryophanales; family Bacillaceae; genus Bacillus; species Bacillus sp. 275. Next base: position 1,599,481 of record NZ_CP019626.1, on the reverse strand, counting down.
TTCATTAATGCTTTTTACGTCAGCGAGTCCGCTTGTGAAAATGTCTATCGCTTTCGTTTTCGCGTTGGCGGGAAATTTCCTTTTCATGAAAATCCTCGAGAGAATCAAGTTCAATGATGCGATTTTTATTCCTCTCGTCGGTTTAATGCTTGGGAACATCGTCAGCTCAATCGCCACGTTTATCGCATATAAATATGACCTGATCCAAAACCTGTCGTCTTGGCTGCAGGGAGATTTCTCACTGGTCGTCAAAGGCCGGTATGAGCTTTTATATCTGAGTATCCCGCTGGTGATCATCGCTTATGTGTATGCGGATAAATTTACGGTGGCGGGAATGGGAGAGAGCTTTTCCGTCAATCTCGGCCTGAAATACAAACGCGTCGTTAATATCGGTCTGATTATCGTGTCGCTCATCGCTTCACTGGTGATCCTGACCGTCGGGATGCTGCCGTTTCTCGGTTTGATCATTCCCAATATGGTGTCGATTTACAAAGGGGACAACCTGAGGAGCAGCCTGCCTCACACCGCTCTGCTGGGCGCTGTTTTTGTGCTGTTTTGCGACATTTTGGGAAGAGTGATTATCTTCCCGTACGAAATTTCCATCGGCCTGATGGTCGGTGTTATCGGCAGCGGCATCTTCCTGTATATGCTGTTAAGGAGAAAAGCATATGAGTCATAATAAAAAAATTACGCTGCTGGCGGCGCTCGCCATGATATGTATCGGATTCTTCCTGTTCTACGGACTGGGCAATTGGGAATACTCCCTGCCGAGACGATGCTTCAAAGTGCTTGCCATGATGCTCACCGGAGGAGCGATCGCGTTTTCGACGGTCATCTTCCAGACGATTACAAATAACCGCATACTGACACCGGGCATTTTAGGCCTCGATTCCCTGTATATGCTCATTCAGACCGTCATCGTGTTCCTGTTCGGTTCAATGAATATCGTCATGATGAACAAAAATCTTAATTTCGTCATCTCCGTCGGGCTGATGGTGCTCTTGTCACTCGTTTTGTATCAGCTCATGTTTAAAGGCGAGGGGCGGAACGTGTTTTTCCTTCTGCTTGTCGGCGTCGTGTTCGGCACGCTGTTCAACAGTCTGTCATCCTTTATGCAGATGCTGATTGATCCGAATGAGTTCCAGGTTGTTCAGGACAAAATGTTTGCCAGCTTTAACAATATCAACACCGATCTTTTATGGTTTGCCGGTGCTGTCTTTCTTCTGACGGGCATTTATGTCTGGCGGTTCACGCGGTTTTTTGACGTGCTGTCGCTCGGCAGGGAGCACGCCGTCAACCTGGGGATTGATTACGATAAGCTTGTGAAACAGATGCTCATTGTCGTCGCCATTCTTGTGTCTGTCTCTACGGCTCTTGTCGGACCGATTATGTTTTTAGGACTGCTTGTCGTCAATCTGGCGAGAGAGTTTTTAAAAACCTACAGGCACACGTATTTAATCGCGGGTTCTGTCCTGATCAGCATCGTCGCGCTCGTCGGGGGCCAGTTCGTCGTGGAGAAAGTGTTCACGTTTTCCACGACGCTGAGCGTCATCATTAATTTTGCCGGCGGGATTTATTTTATCTATCTGCTGTTAAAGGAGAATAAATCATGGTAGAGGTCAAAAATGTAAGCAAACAATACGGAGGGAAAACCGTCCTTGAGAAAACGTCTCTATCCATTCAAAAGGGCAGGCTCACCTCATTTATCGGTCCGAACGGCGCGGGAAAAAGCACGCTGCTGTCTATCATGAGCCGGCTGATTAAGACGGATTCCGGGGAAATCACGGTCGACGGGCAAGAGATCGGGGCCTGTAAAAGCAACGATCTGGCAAAAAAAATCAGCATCCTGAAGCAGACGAACCAAATCAATATCAGGCTGACGATTAAAGACCTGGTCAGCTTCGGCAGATTTCCGTATTCCCAGGGGAAACTGACGGATGAAGATTGGGTGCATATCAACCAGGCACTCAGTTATATGAAGCTGGATGACTTAAAGGATAAATATCTCGATCAGCTCAGCGGAGGCCAGTGCCAGAGGGCGTTTATCGCGATGATCATCGCTCAGGATACGGACTATATTTTTCTCGATGAGCCGCTGAACAATTTAGATATGAAGCATTCCGTTGAAATGATGAAGCTGTTGAAGCGGCTTGTGGAAGACTTCGGAAAAACGGTCGTCGTAGTGATTCACGATATCAACTTCGCATCCGTATATTCAGACCATATCGTTGCACTGAAAAACGGCCGGATCGTCAAAGAAGGGCCGGCGGAGGAGATCATTGAAACCTCCGTGCTTGAAGATATTTATGATATGACCATCCCGATTCAAGAGATTGACAGTCAGCGGATCGGTGTGTACTTTTCTTAAAAACCAGATGAGGTGAAAATCATGAAAAAATTCGCATTGCTATTCATTGCGCTCGTTACGATTTTTGTTGTTTCTGCATGCGGAAACGGGGACAAAACATCAGGCAAATCAAAAGAAACAATCACAATCAAAGATGACCTGAACAAAGAAGGCGTCAAAGTGCCGAAGAATCCGAAAAAAGTCGTCGTATTCAACTTCGGAATGCTGGACACGATGGATGAACTGGGTTTACAGGATCATGTGGCGGGGCTTCCGAAACAAAACATTCCAAAATACTTATCTTCATATAAAAGTGATAAATACACCAATACAGGCGGTTTAAAAGAACCGGATTTTGAAAAAGTCGCGGATATTGACCCGGATTTAATCATTATCGCTCACAGACAATCTGATTCTTATAAAGAGTTCTCAAAAATCGCGCCGACGATTTACCTTGATGATGACTATACAAACTACGTTGACAGATTCAAGCACAACACCGATGTGATCGGCAAAATCTTTAACAAAGAAAATGAAGTGAAAGATAAGCTTGCGAAAATTGACAAATCCATTGCGGATCTGAAGAAAAAGACAAGCAGCACGGATAAAAACGGGTTAGTGGTGATGGCGAACGACGGCAAAATCAGCGCGTTCGGATCTAAATCAAGATACGGCTTCATTCATGATGTGTTCGGCGTCAAACCGGCTGACAAAAACATCGAAGCCTCATTGCACGGACAAAGCATTTCTTATGAATATATCGCCAAAACAAACCCTGATTATATGTTTGTCGTTGACCGCGGAACAGCGATCGGCACAAAATCTTCAACAAAACAAGTGGTTGAAAATGATTATGTAAAATCGGTGAAAGCCGTGAAAAACAACCATGTTGTCTACCTTGATTCAGCTACATGGTATTTATCAGGAGGCGGCCTGGAATCCATGGCGCAAATGGTGAAAGAAGTTAAAGACGGAATCGAGAAGTAAAAAAAGAACCCGGTCACATATGTGATCGGGTTCTTTTTGGTTTACCGCGTAACGGCCTGCTGCTGCTCGGGCTGACGCGGTTTTTTCTTCAATATAAAAGATAGGAGGAAGCCGGCCAGCGCGATGCAGGCGGCTACGACAAATGCCGCATTCATGCCGTGCAGGGCGGCGTTTGCCGGAGTTGTCGCATTTGCGTGCGCGGCCTGGCTGCTCATCACGGAAACTAGCAGCGCCGTACCGATAGAACCGCCGACTTGTCGGACGGTATTGTTCATGGCTGTGCCGTGCGGAATTAAGTGGCGCGGCAGGGCGTTGATACCCGCTGTCGTCACCGGCATCATAATCATGGCTGTTCCCAAAAGCCGCGCGGTATAAACGACGACAATCCAAATGAGAGACGTCGAGTCCGTCAGATTCATAAACGGCAGGGACGTGAGCAGGATGATGAAGAATCCGGTCATCGCAAGGCCCTTTCCGCCGATTTTGTCAAACACCCGGCCGATAAACGGAGACATCATCCCCATCACAATCGCGCCCGGCAAAAGCATTAATCCGGTATCAAACGCGGATACGCCCCGGACTTTTTGCGTGTAAAGCGGGAGAATGGTTTCCGTTCCGATCAGCAGCGCGAAAACAAGCGTTCCGAGCAGGGTGGTCAGGCTGAAAATCCCGAAAGAAAACACACGGAATTCCAGCATCGGTTTTTTGAGCTTCATCTGTCTTGCGATAAAGAAAATCAGCGCGACCGCTCCGACAAGCAGCGAAGTCAGCACTTCAGTACTGGTCCACCCTGATGAACCGGCGCTTGAGAAGCCGTAAAGCAGACCGCCGAATCCGAGGGTCGATAAGATCACAGATAAAATATCAATCTGTGTTTCTCGTAATGTCGTGACGTTTTTCATCAGAATAATCGCTAAAAGCAAATCGATGACTGCGATCGGGAAGATAATATAAAACAAAGACCGCCAAGAGAATGCTTCGACCGCCCATCCGGAAAGCGTCGGGCCGATCGCCGGCGCGAACGAAATAACCAAGCCGACCATACCCATGGCGCGGCCGCGCTTTTCCATCGGGAAAATCGTGAGAAATACCGTCTGCATGAGCGGCAACATAATTCCGGCGCCGGCCGCCTGAATAATCCGGGCCGTTAAGAGCACCGGAAAGTTCGGGGCGAATGCGCCGACAATGGTGCCCGCCGTGAAAATACTCATGGCGGAAATCAAGAGGGTGCGGCTTGTGAATTTCTCTATTAAAAACGCGGTAATCGGAATCAAAATCCCGTTCGTCAGCATAAACGACGTTGTCAGCCATTGCGCTTTGTTGGCGTCTATATTGAAGTCATTCATAATGTGCGGCAGCGCCGTAATAAGCAGTGTCTGGTTCAAAATGGCGACGAACGCACCCGCCAAAAGAATCCCGACAATGACAGAGCGGTTGTATGGTGCAGTTTTAATACTCTTATTCAAGCTGATTCCTTCTTTCTTTATAGTTTGAGCAATGTTTTAACGGCTGCAAGCGGCTGGTGCAGCGGTCCGGCCTGCTCCAAATAACCGATGAGCGCTTTTATAAGAAAATCTCGCGGCTGTTTGTCCGCTGATTCTTTCTCCAGCATAGCCGCAGCGGAAGCGAGTCCTGCGGCGTCATATTTTTCCTCCGGAAGGGCTGAGACGGCTTCTTTCAGTTCCTTCAGGCTTTCAGCCAGCAATACGGTTTTGTCTTTCGGCTCAAATGAGGAAGCGGAGGCGGTATAAAGGTCAATCATCTCCTGAGGCAAAGCGGTTTCGGTTGTCCTGTTTTCGACGATGAGATTGAGATGGCGGATGATAAACTCCGTGAGCGGCTCCAGGGCGAGCGGTTCTTTTTCCAGCTTAATCAGCGTGATGCATTCTCTCAGGAGCCCCTGCAGGACGATCACCAGCTCCCATACATAAGGAATAATGTCTTCGCCGTACGTCTGAATCAGTGAATCGCGATGCCAGCAGATAAAGGTGGAGCGGGCCCTGTGAATATGCCGTTTTACCCGCTCATTAATGGAAGAGGGGCTTCCGTACATCAGCATATTAAAAAATTGCTGATTGCGCCTGAAGCCTTCAAGCTCAGCCATCAGTTTTTTGGCAAACCGTTCCTCAGGGGAGAGGCTTGTTTCTTCATTCAATAATGAAGCCGCGGCTACCATCTGTTTCTGGTTAAAGTCGAGCAGCTCCAACAGCAGGTCTTCCTTTGATTCAAACAGCTTATATAAAGATGCTTTGGAGACTTTGCACTCCTCTGCGATCGCCTGCATCGAAACCGACGAAAAGCTTTTCCCGGAAAAAAGCTTTCTTGCCGCCAGCAGAATATCCGTTTTCTTATCATTCATAAGCCCAGATTCCTTCTTTCGTCACAATAGAAAACCCATCGGTTCACAGAAAACCAATGAGTATATGATGAAAATATTAACAAAAATTTTTACACAGTGTCAACGCTTTTGTTTGAGAAACAGAAAAAACCTGCCGGAGTGTTCCGGCAGGCTGATCCGCTTATTTATCCGTCTTAAATCCTTGTTTTTCAAGCATTTCACGAATGTGAGGATAATAAAGCTGCTTATAGTAGGAGGTGATGCCTTGTGACCAGTTTCTCGTTTCCTGTCCGTCGGTGCGTTTTTTCATGTATTCGGACATCTGCTTGTCATAGGCCTCGATATGGGTTCTTACATCTTCTTCTTGATACGTTTCATGATGCAGAACGGCTGCTTGCGGCAGACGCGGTTTTTTCGCGGAGCGGTCTGCCGGATGGCCGATGACGAGACCGGAAACCGGGAAAACGTATTTCGGAAGTTTCAGCAATTCAATGAGTTCGTCCGGCTTGCCGCGCACGGCGCCGATCGGCACAGTGCCGAGTCCCATTGATTCAGCCGCAGCCGTTGCCGTACCCAGCGCAATCCCGACATCTACGGCTCCGACTAAGACGGACTCTAAACCGTTCGTGATCTCAAGCGGTGTATCATTATACTCTTCAAGCGCAATTTTGGCACGGTTAAAATCAGCGCAGAATAAAAGGAAAACCGGCGCTTGGTCAATCCACGGCTGGCCGCCAGCCAATTCGGATATTTTTTTCTTCCGTTCCTTATCTTTCACCGCAATAACGGTAAATTGCTGGCCGTTAATGGAAGTCGGCGCTGCCTGAGCGGCTTGGATGATAAGGTCCAGCTGTTCATCCGATACGGGTTCATCTGTGTAGCTGCGGATGGAACGGTGGTCTGTTAATATTTGAAGGACTTCGTTCATGTCATTCATCCTTTCGTTACTCTGACAGTTCTGTGCGGACGACGTCAAGCGGCGCACTCAGCACTTCTTTTGCTTTTGCCACGAATCCTTGGAAATGGTCAGTTGCGTTGTGGAATTTCATCGCTTCTTCATCTTTCCATTGCTCAAGCATAACGAATGTATTTTCCTCACCGACTTTTTCGAAAAGATCGTATTGCACATTTCCTTCTTCCGCGCGTGAATGCTGAACAAGTGATTGCGCTTCTCCTAAAAATTCCTCGCGTTTATCCGCTTTTACTTTCATGTAAGCCTGTAAGACGATCATTGTTATTCCTCCTGATTGGGTTTATTTGTTATAGTTCGAATATTATCGAACTAACTGTAACATGTTTCGCTGCGAATGGTAAAGGAAAAACCCTCACCGCCTAAATTGTCACCCGCCGATGATCTGTGTTACATTTGACTCATGAACATTCCAAACCATCCTGAAACCGAACGCTTACAGCTGACAAAGGTTCTTCATGCTCTGAGTGATCCGCTCCGCTTAGAGCTGGTCAAACAATTGGCGGAAACAACAGAAAAAACGTGCGGAACCTGCGCTGATGTCCGGGTCGCTAAATCAACGCTGTCCCATCACTTCAAAGTGCTGCGGGAAGCGGGGATCGCCCAAGTGCGCATAGACGGGAAGCACCGTTATTATTCCCTGCGCAAACATGATTTACAAGCGGCGTTTCCCGGCCTGTTGGAGGCGATTTTGCAGACAGAACCGGACCGCTGGTAAATAAGTCCCCGAATTCCGGGGGTTTTTTTATGCGCCGAAAACCGCCCGGTAAAGCCTGTAGACGCCTTCTTGAATATCGCTCTCCTTCAGGCGTGCGAACCCCAGGATAAGCTGCGGCTTATTTGAATCGCCTCCCGCTTTCAGACGGAATCGGCTCATCGCAAACAGATCGAGCTGTTCTGCATCCGCCCGTGCCAATATCTCTTTTTCTGAACGTGCGCATTCAAACTCAGTGACAAAATGAAGCCCCGCATTGGCGCCCTTTACACTGATTCTTTCTCCGAATGTTTCTTCCAAAGCCGAAATGAGGCATTCCCGCATGTTCTTATAATGCTGCTTCATCTTTTTAATATGTTTCTGATATTCACCTGATTCGATAAATTCTTTAAGCGCGAGCTGGGCAAGCGTGCTGCACGTTTGCAGGTCATACGTTCTCTCTTTGAACGTCCGCAAAAGCCCGGGCGGCAGAACCATATAGCTGATGCGCAGACCTGGGAAAAGGGATTTTGAAAAGGTCCCCATGTAGATGACATTTTGAAACCGGTCAAGGCTTTGAAGCGCCGGTATCGTATCGGCGTCATATTTAAATTCACTGTCATAATCATCTTCAATGATGAAGCGGCCGTTCTGTTCGGCGGCCCAGTTTAAAAGCTGAATCCGCCGGGAAGCCGGCATGATCACGCCTGAGGGGAATTGATGGGAAGGCGTGGTGATCAATACAGAGGGCCGGCGTTTTTCGATTTCGTTCATGGACATGCCTTTTTCATCAAGGCTGATCGTCGCAACCTTTTTCCCGAGGTTTTGCAGCAGCCGGTACATCCTCATATATCCCGGGTTCTCCATGGCGTAGAGCGCGTCTTTTGGCAGCAGTTCCGTCAGCAGCTGCATCAGCATTTGTGTGCCCGCTCCGAGCACGATTTGTTCCGGGCGGCATGTAACGCCCCTTGTCAGGGAAATAAGCCGCGAAATTGTTTCACGGACTTCATATAAACCTTGAGGATGGACGAGTTCTCCGAGTGTATGAAATGAACGGGCGGCTGCTTTCTGCTCACAGCGGAACCAGCTTTTCAGGGGGAAATGCGCCGTATCCACGCTCATATGTGAAAATGAAATCCAGCCGCTTTTATCCGTCTCCCGCTCTTTCAAATCATCAGGCAATAGGAGCGAAGGCGTTTCTTCATAATAAACCGTATCAATTTCCTCCACGAAAAAACCTTTTCTTTCGACCGCATATAAATAACCTTCCGAAAGCAGCTGCTGATAAGCTGAATTCACTGAATTCACGCTGACCTTCAGCGTCTCGGCAAGCTCCCGTTTAGACGGCACCTTTGTATGAGGCATCAGGCTGCGCTTAAAAACGGCCGCTTTTATGTGCTGATAGATCTGCTGATAGATATAATCCGCCGTTTCCGAATGATCAATGGAAATCGTCAGCATCCAGACCCTGCTCCTTTCTGATACCATGGATAAATTGATTTTGGTACTTTTCATCATACCAAAAAGAAGTCAGAATGATAAGAAAACAATGCAGGGGGATGGAATCTATGAGTCGAACAGCATCATCGGAAGTGACAACTGCCCAGTGGCAGCAAAAACGGGATCAATTCGTTTCCAAGGGGGTCGGCAACGGAAACCGCAGCATGGCGGTAAAAGGGGAAGGGGCGCTTTTGTACGATTTGGACGGCAGACGATTCATTGATTTTGCCGGAGCGATCGGAACGCTGAATGTCGGCCATTCCCATCCGAAAGTGGTGGAGGCCGTGAAGAAACAGGCGGAGGATCTGATTCACCCGGGATTTAACGTCATGATGTATCCGTCTTATATTGAGCTGGCCGAAAAACTTTGCGCCCTTGCGCCGGGAGATCATGCGAAAAAAGCGATTTTTCTCAATTCGGGGGCGGAAGCGGTGGAAAACGCCGTAAAAATCGCCAGAAAATATACGAAGCGCCAGGCTGTCGTGTCATTTACAAGAGGGTTCCACGGCCGCACGAACATGACGATGAGCATGACGAGCAAGGTGAAGCCTTATAAATTCGGTTTCGGCCCGTTTGCCTCAGAGGTGTATCAGGCGCCGTTTCCTTACTATTATCAAAAGCCGGCCGGCATGAGCGACGAGCAGTATGACGACTTTATCATCAGCGCTTTTGAGGATTTCTTTATCGCCGCAGTTGCACCGGAAACCGTCGCCTGTGTCGTCATGGAGCCGGTTCAGGGAGAGGGCGGCTTCATCATTCCGTCAAAACGTTTCGTGCAGCACGTCGCCGCTTTTTGTAAAAAACACGGCATCGTTTTTGTAGCGGATGAGATTCAGACCGGTTTTGCCAGAACGGGAACGTATTTTGCGATTGAACATTTCGGGGCCGTTCCTGATTTGATCACCGTTTCCAAATCACTTGCGGCCGGATTGCCGCTGAGCGGCGTCATCGGCCGGGCGGAAATGCTTGATGCCGCCGCGCCGGGGGAACTCGGGGGCACATATGCGGGAAGCCCGCTCGGCTGTGCGGCTGCGCTTGCGGTCTTGGATATTATTGAAGAAGAAGGGCTGAATCAGCGTTCCGAGGAGATCGGCCGGATCATCGAGCATCAAGCGCTCGAGTGGAAAAAAGAGCATGCCTGCATCGGAGAAGTGCGCAGACTCGGCGCGATGGCGGCCATCGAAATTGTCAAAGATCCGGACACGCGGGAACCGGACAAAGCAAAAGCCGCGGCGATCGCCAAAACGGCGAACGAGAACGGACTGCTGCTGCTGACGGCCGGCATTAACGGCAACATTATCAGATTCCTGACGCCGCTTGTCGTGACGGATGAGCAGCTCAAAGAAGGCCTTTCCATTATCGAAGCAGCTCTGTGAGTTCAATTATTGGAATGCCGGCGGATGTGTCTGCTATCATGAAAGTGTGAGATACATCAACTAGCATTCAATGGCTTTACTATAGCAGAGAAAGGAATGTTCAATATGCCAGAACAATTAACAGTGTACAACCCGGCAACGGGAGAGGCGATCGAAAGCATCCCCCAGCAGACGGCCGAAGATGTTGAAAAAGCGATTGAACGTTCACATCAAGCGTTTCAATCATGGTCCAAAACATCAGCGGGAGAACGTGCCTCACTGCTGAGAAAATGGTATGAGCTGATTGTTGAAAATAAAGAAGAACTTGCGGAATTAATTACGAAAGAAAACGGCAAACCGTACGAAGAAGCGGTCGGAGAAGTTTTATACGGCGCCGGCTATATTGAATGGTTCGCCGAAGAAGCAAAACGGATTTACGGCAGAACAGTACCTGCGCCGACAACGGGCAAACGGATTGTCGTCACCCGTCAGGCGGTCGGCCCGGTAGCCGCGATCACGCCGTGGAATTTCCCGAATGCGATGATTACAAGAAAAGCCGCGCCCGCTTTGGCGGCAGGCTGTACGTTCATCATCAAACCGGCGGAGGATACGCCGCTTTCCGCTTACGCCCTTGCGCGTCTCGCATATGAAGCGGGAATTCCGAAGGACGTGCTGCAAGTGGTGATCGGTGACGGAGCCGAAATCGGAAACGTCTTCACCAGCAGCCCGAAAATCCGCAAAATTACCTTTACCGGCTCAACGCCTGTCGGCAAAATCCTGATGAAAAACAGCGCCGACACCGTAAAACATATGTCAATGGAGCTTGGCGGACATGCGCCGCTGATCGTGGATGAAGACGCTGATCTTGATCTGGCGGTAGCCCAAACAATGGCCTCTAAATTCAGAAATGCCGGCCAAACCTGCGTCTGTGCGAACCGGCTGATCGTACACGAATCCGTAAAAGACGAGTTTGCGAAAAAACTGAGTGAAGAAGCTGCGAAACTCAAAGTCGGAAACGGTCTTGAAAAAGGCGTAAACGTCGGCCCTGTCATCAACAAAAAAGGCTTCGATAAAATCGTCGGCCAAATTAATGACGCCGTGGAAAAAGGCGCAAAAGTGCTGACGGGCGGAACGTATGACCAAAACGATGAAAAAGGCTGCTATTTCGTGACGCCGACCGTGCTGTCAAATGTAGATACATCCATGAACATCATGCATGAAGAAACATTCGGCCCGGTTGCGCCGATCGTTACGTTCTCAGATATTGATGAAGCGATCAAGCTTGCGAACGATACGCCGTTCGGGCTTGCGGCTTATTTCTTCACAGAAAACTACCGCCGCGGCATTTATATTTCTGAACAGCTTGAATACGGCATCATCGGCTGGAATGACGGCGGTCCGTCCGCGGTTCAAGCGCCGTTCGGAGGAATGAAAGAAAGCGGCATCGGCCGTGAAGGCGGTACGGAAGGCATTGAGCCGTACCTGGAAACCAAATACATGTCTATCGGACTTTAATCAGCCGAAAAGTAAGCCCCGCTTCTAAGCGGGGCTGTTTTTATTGAGCAGTCTGCCGGTGAATATCGCCGGCAGGCTTTTTTGATCTTGCGGGAATAATCGGTTCGATTCCAGACAAAATAACAGCAAATACGATTGAAAGAAGGTCGCCATCATGGATATATTACTGGCTCTTCTCCCGGCTTTATTTTGGGGGAGCATCGTGTTATTTAACGTCAAATTAGGCGGCGGGCCTTACAGCCAGACGCTGGGAACGACAATCGGGGCGCTCATCGTTTCGTTTGTGTTGTATCTGTTTGTCCACCCGGTGCTGTCTGGGCGCATTTTTATTGTCGGCATCATCTCGGGGCTGTTTTGGTCGCTCGGCCAAAGCAATCAGCTAAAAAGCATACAGCTGATGGGCGTTTCAAAAACGATGCCGATATCAACGGGAATGCAGCTCGTCTCGACTTCTTTGTTCGGTGTGATCGTATTCAAAGAATGGTCAACCCCGATCGCGATTACGCTGGGTATTCTCGCCCTTATTTTTATCATCATCGGGATTGTGCTCACATCTTTAGAAGATAAAAAGGGGCGGGCGGACGGAGAACCGGGAAACTTAAAAAAAGGCATTGTCATCCTGCTGATCTCCACGCTCGGTTATTTGGTCTATGTCGTTGTGGCCCGGCTGTTCGGCGTATCCGGATGGTCAGCGCTTCTGCCGCAGGCGATCGGGATGGTCATCGGCGGGCTGCTCCTGACGTACAAGCATAAACCGTTTAATAAGTACGCCCTCAAGAACATTCTGCCAGGAATCATCTGGGCGCTCGGGAATATGTTTCTGTTCATCTCACAGCCGCGCGTCGGAGTCGCGACAAGTTTTTCCCTCTCTCAAATGGGGATCGTCATCAGCACGCTCGGCGGAATCTTCATTCTCCGTGAGAGCAAAACGAAGCGTCAGCTGGTCGCCATTGCCATCGGGATTATCCTGATCATTGTGGCCGCGGTATTCTTAGGCGTTGCGAAATCAAATTCATAACAAATGCAGGAGGTTTGAACATGTACACGGATTTAAAAGGAAAAGTCGTTGCCATTACGGGAGCTTCATCAGGATTAGGAAAAGCGATGGCGATCCGCTTCGGACAGGAGCAGGCGAAAGTCGTGGTTAACTACTATAGTAATGAAAAAGACGCCCAAACCGTTAAAGAAGAGATTCAAAAAGCGGGAGGCGAAGCGGTCATCATTCAAGGCGACGTCACAAAAGAAGAAGATGTCAAAAACATCGTGCAGACCGCGGTGAAGGAATTTGGCACATTGGATGTCATGATCAATAACGCCGGTATGGAAAATCCGGTTCAGTCGCATGAAATGCCGCTCAAAGACTGGAACAAAGTCATCAATACCAATCTGACCGGCGCTTTCTTAGGAAGCCGCGAAGCCATTAAATATTACGTAGAGAATGATATTCAAGGAAACGTCATTAACATGTCAAGCGTACATGAAATGATTCCATGGCCTCTGTTTGTTCACTACGCGGCGAGTAAAGGCGGCATCAAATTGATGACGGAAACGCTGGCGCTTGAGTACGCGCCGAAGCGCATCCGTGTCAACAACATCGGGCCGGGAGCCATCAATACGCCGATCAACGCGGAAAAATTTGCGGATCCCGTTCAGAGAAAAGATGTGGAAAGCATGATTCCGATGGGATATATCGGTGAGCCGGAAGAAATCGCGGCTGTCGCCGTCTGGCTTGCTTCAAAGGAATCAAGCTACGTAACCGGCATTACGCTGTTTGCTGACGGGGGAATGACCAAATATCCGTCATTCCAGGCAGGCCGCGGATAAGAAAAAAAAGCGATCGCAGGCTCTTTAGAGCCGGATCGCTTTTTGCTTACGCGCGTTTTTTCTTTACAAGCGCCGCGATGGAAAGGATAATCGCCGCAGCTGACAGAACGATGGCTGCAATATCAAACGCTGATACGCCGGATTTGCTTTCTTCGTTTGGCTGTTCAGCTCCGTGCGCATCCGTCACGCTGGCCGATTTCGTGATTTTCGTAATCGAGTGGGGCGTGTCGGCTTTCTCATCACCCGTCCATTCTACAATGCTGCCGTCTTTGTAATATTGATAAGCGTCCCAAGCGGCATCTCCGCTCTTTTCAGGATTTTTCGCAACGAACGTGAACTGCTGGAATTGGCCGGGCTGAATGCCGCCGTCCTTTGCTTCCCAAGTGACGGAGACCGCTTTGTCATCATGTTTGGATACGGATGTTTTCCAGCCCGGAATCGGCTGATACTGCTGAAATTCAACGCCGGCGGGCATTTTCAGCACGACTTTCGTTGTCGGCTCATTCTTTTCCACAGGCACTTTCATCGTGTACGTTTCCCAAGAACCGGCCGCGGATTCCGCCGGTTTGACTGAGACGTGGGCGCTTGCTGCCGCCGTAAAACCGACGAGTGACAGGGTCACGGCGGATATGAATAATAAAGCCTTTTTTTTCAACATGAGATACACTCCTTAGTTTGTCGTTGAGAATATTTGGTTGATTTCATTAAAATCGTTTGTCAGCCCGTGGACTTTGATCTTCCAGTTTCCCTTTTCGGTGATGGACAGGTTGGCGGCTTCGAATGTGCCTTCTTTCGTCTTCTTCAAATCAAAGGTGCTTTCATGCTGGTTGCCGCTGAAGCCCGTCTGGTAAACAGTGACCGTAAATTGCTGAATGTCTTTTACCAAGCTGCCGTTGTGATCGGTGACAATGACTTGAAATTCATTTTTACCCGGCTGGTTCGGCGTAATGTGCAAGGACAGGGTTTCCCCGTTTCCGATCGTTTCTGAGCCGTTAAAAGGCAATGGCGCAGGCGGCGGCGGGCTGGGCAGGCTTGTGAAGACGGCGGTTGTAAATAACACCGCAATGCCTAGTGCCCATTCGGCCTTTATCGTTGCGCTGATGCTCCTTTTTCTGCTGAACTTCGTCATCCATACGTGAACGGCGCCGAGCACAAGCATGATGACAAACAGTCCGATTTTCAAAAGGAGCGTCTTACCGTAAGCGGTGTGAAAGAGTGAATCAAACGTGCGGATAATGAAAAATCCGTTCAGCACACCTGAAAATAACAGCACACCGACAGAGGCGAACGCCCAAGGAGAAAACCGTCTGACCGTTTCCCAAGCGATGGTTTTATCGGGTTTTCTCCACTCTGATGAAAGAAGCAGCACAAGCGCGGCGATACCGCCCATCCATACAGACGCGGCCGATAAATGGAGAAAGTCCATCGCGATGCCGACCGCTTTTTCGTCGATAACCGCCGCATGCCCTGCGAATGCTTTTGCCAAAAGCGAAGCGAAGAAGAACAACAGCGGCGCCGTCCAGTACGCAAATGACCGGAATGCTTTCTTCTTCAACAGCGGGATCATGGACAGGGCGAGCAGGATAAATAAGCTGATCTGGATCATCCAGACATACCCGCCTGCCGTTTTCAGAAGCGTTTCTTTTACATAGTCAGGCTGGAACGCGGCGCTCCAAGCGCCGCCCGCGTTTTCTTTCGTCTGGATCGGGAGCTGGCAGATAAGCGCGAGCCCCGTTACACATAAAGAAATCACGAGCAGCTTTACAGTTCGTTTTGCTTTTGATGAATCTTTATTATTTCTGTACCAAAACAGATGGA
This sequence comes from Bacillus sp. 275, assembly GCF_001999205.1. NCBI lineage: Bacteria > Bacillati > Bacillota > Bacilli > Caryophanales > Bacillaceae > Bacillus > Bacillus sp. 275. The sequence goes on along the minus strand of NZ_CP019626.1, from coordinate 1,584,133 downwards.
AAAAAGCCGTGCCGATAAACAGGGAGAGAGCGATGTACAAAATACCGCGGCCGATGGCCGCTTCGGGATGAAGCGCCGCTTGCGATGATGTCTGCTCCTGAAGTTCTCCGCCGGCTTTTCCGATACTGAAAGGGATGACGCCGGATACCGGATGTCCGTCGGCCGATACCGCGTTCCATTCTGCTCTGTAAATATCATGCGGCAGATTTTTTTTCAATGCCGCGGTCATGATGCGGGCATCATTTTTTTGAATCACCGTTTTGCCCGCATCGACCCGTTCGCCGGATGAATTATAGACCTTAATGGAGTGGAATCCTTCTTCAATCTGTTCATTAAACTCAATTTCAATCTGCTTCGGCGCTTGTTTTAATTCGCTGTTCTCACCCGGATTTGAGTTTGTGATGTAGGCGTGGGCGAAGCTTGTTTTCGGAATCAAAACAAGGAACAGCAAAAAGATGAGCCAGCGTTTGTTCTGTCTCATGGATGATGACACCGCCTTCCGGTTGGTTGTTGTTATGTCTTGCTGCAGGTGCATCCCTTCTGCCTGTCGTGTAAGATGATATCCGCCGCCTCGTCAAAGGTGCAAATGACCCCGCCGAATCCTTTTTGAAACCGTTCTGCGTAATCAAGTGTTGAGAAGGGAATCGCCTGAGGCCGGCAGCAGTGAAGGTCAATATCGGCATGGACTAAAAAGTATGCGGAAGCGGCCGTCAGCGTCGTCTGGAGAAGAAAATCTTTACAAATGACGTGGGACACTTCTTCCTTTTTATCCTCATACCGCAAAATCGCGCAATGAATGCAGCACATCTGCTCAACGGCTTGTGAAACGGTAATAAGCTGAACAGAATACGAATGCTGAATCGGCCGCAGGCAATAGCCGCATTGATTGGCGCTTCGTTCTGAAGCGGGAGGGAGCGTAATGCCGCCGGGTGTCCGGATAATCCGGTTTGCATCCGCCAGCTGATTGACGTCTCTGTACACGGTCATCTCGGAGACGCCGAATCTCTCGCTTATGTCAGAGATTTTCAGCGCGCCCTCTTCTTTCAGCCATTCAAGCAAGGTTTGCTGTCTGTGAATCGGAAGCAATTCTGCATCCTCCTTTTTATGCGAATGAGTGATGAACCTCCCTCTAAGAGTAGATGTTTTCACAAATGCACACAAGAGCCTGATGATAAAATATGTGAAAAAATGTTGAACAATCACAAATGTAAAAGACGTAGTCAGACTCTGTTATAATAGAAGAGTTGAATGGAGGAATAAACATGAAAGAAACGACCTGCCCGAACTGCGGCAAGCCGATTACAGGCGACATGGTCAGATCATCCATGATCCCGTGCCAGTTTCAGTGCGGGCATTGCCATGTGAAATTGCGTGAATATAAAGTATCAGCTCCGATTATGGCTGCGGCCATTGCGATCACGGTGCTTTTGATTTATCTTGTGCAGATGGCCAGAACCGCCGTCATGCCGATGTTTCCGGCAGCGCGGTATGTGCCGGCCGCCATTTTCGCGCTCGTATGTGCGTATCCGGTGTTTATTGTCAGTGAGCGGCTCATTGCCAAACTCGTTGTCACAAAAGGACACATTATATACAGAAAGCGGTAAGACACCTTTGATGAGGTGTCTTTTTTTTGTTAAGGAGTTGTCACAGTCTCTGTGCCAAACTCCTCTTTACTTTTCATTGAATGAGAATTGTAAGCGTTTTATGATGAAGACACAGGGGAGAGAGAGAAACCCCGTGTCTTATTTATTTTCATCTGAAGGCAAGCAAACAGGGAGGGAATGAACATGCAGCAAGAACAGCAAGCTGGCATGAAAGTGAAGATACAGCGGTTCGGCAGTTATTTAAGCGGTATGATCATGCCGAATATCGGCGCTTTTATCGCATGGGGAATTATCACCGCGCTGTTTATACCTAAGGGATGGTTTCCGAATCCGCAGCTGAATACATTGGTAACCCCGATGATTACGTATCTTCTGCCGCTTTTAATCGCATATACGGGCGGAAAAATGATTTACGATCACCGCGGGGGAGTCGTCGGAGCGACGGCGGCCATCGGAGTCATTGTCGGAGCGGACATTCCGATGTTCTTAGGGGCAATGATTATGGGGCCTTTGGGCGGTTATCTCATTAAACAATTAGACCGTGTATTTAAAGATAAAGTCAGACAGGGTTTTGAAATGCTGATCAACAACTTCACGGCGGGAATTATCGGAGCTGTGCTCACGATTATCGCGTTTTATGCGATCGGCCCGGTCGTCCTGTCTCTTAACAAATTGCTGGCGGCGGGTGTGGAAGTCATTGTCCACGCGAATTTGCTGCCGATTGCAAGCGTTTTCGTAGAACCGGCGAAAGTCCTGTTCCTGAATAACGCGATCAACCACGGCATTTTAAGTCCGATCGGAATCGAGCAGGCCGCCAAAGCGGGTAAATCCATTCTGTTCTTAGTGGAAGCGAACCCCGGGCCGGGACTCGGTATTTTACTGGCATATATGTTCTTTGGGAAAGGCTCTTCAAGATCGACGGCTCCGGGAGCGGCGATCATTCATTTCTTCGGGGGGATTCATGAAATCTATTTCCCTTACATTTTAATGAAACCGATGCTGATCCTCGCGGCGATCGCCGGGGGAGCGAGCGGACTTCTTACATTCTCGATCTTTAACGCGGGTCTTGTCGCGGCATCATCTCCGGGAAGCATCATCGCCATTTTAGCGCTGACGCCGAAAGGAAGCTACCTCGGCGTGCTGGCGGGCGTCATCGTTGCCGCGGCCGTATCGTTTATCGTCTCGGCGCTTATTCTGAAATCGTCTAAAGCGGGCGAAGAAGATTTGACAGCCGCGGCGGAAAAAATGCAGGAAATGAAAGGCAGGAAAAGTGAAGCGGCGGCCGCGTTGGCGGACAAAGAGGAAGAGCCGGAAAACAGCGCCGCTGATATTTCCGCCGACCAAGTCAGCCGCATTATCTTCGCGTGTGACGCGGGTATGGGATCGAGCGCAATGGGCGCCTCCATTTTAAGAAACAAAGTGAAAAAAGCAGACCTGGATATTAATGTGACAAATACGTCGATCAATAATCTGCCGAATGACGCGGATATCGTCATTACGCATAAGGACCTGACTGACCGCGCGAAAGCGAAGCTGCCGCAGGCGGTGCACATTTCGGTTGATAATTTCTTGAACAGCCCGAAATACGATGAACTGATTGAAAAGCTTAAAAACTAATCAAACAGAAAGAGGGATTTTCATCATGGAAGTATTGGCTAAAGCGAACATCAAACTGAACCAGACGGTGAACTCAAAAGAGGATGCCATCCGCCTCGCGGGACAGACATTGATTGATAACGGCTACGTGAAGAACGGCTATGTGGAAAAAATGTTCGAACGTGAAGAAACATCATCGACGTTTATGGGGAATTTCATCGCGATCCCGCACGGCACGGAAGATGCGAAGGATGAGGTGCTTCATTCAGGCATTTCCGTCATCCAGATTCCGGACGGTGTTGAATACGGTGAAGGCAATACGGCAAAGGTCGTTTTCGGTATCGCCGGAAAAAACAATGAACACTTAGACATCCTGTCAAACATCGCCATCATCTGCTCAGAGGAAGAAAACATCGAACGGCTGATCAGTGCAAAGACGGAAGAAGAACTGGCCGCTATTTTCAGCGAGGTGAACTGACATGATTGCCCTTCATTTCGGAGCGGGAAACATCGGGCGGGGCTTTATCGGCGCCCTGCTCCATCATTCCGGCTATGAGGTAGTTTTCGCTGATGTGAATGAAACAATGGTCAGCCTTCTCAATGAAAAGAAGGAATATACCGTGGAGCTTGCCGACGGCGGCCGGCAGGCTGAAATCATCGGCCCCGTTTCAGCCATCAACAGCGCGGTGCAAGAACAAGAGCTGTACAGGCTGATCAATGAAGCGGCGATCATTACGACGGCGGTGGGCCCGAACGTTCTCAGACTCATCGCCCCGTCCATCGCGGAAGGGCTGAAGCGCAGAACGTCCTCTGAACCTCTCAATATCATTGCCTGTGAAAATATGATCGGCGGCAGCAGTTTTCTGAAAAAAGAAGTTTTCGGACATTTGACGGAAGCGGAACGGGAACTCGTGAACCGGACGGTCGGCTTCCCGGATTCTGCGGTGGATCGGATCGTGCCGATTCAGCACCATGAAGATCCGCTGAAAGTATCCGTAGAACCGTTTTTTGAATGGGTCATAGACAGAACCGGCTTTGCCGGCGGCCAGCCGGTACTGGAAGGTGCGTTGTTTACGGATGATCTTACGCCGTTCATTGAACGGAAATTGTTTACCGTCAATACCGGTCATGCCGTTACGGCGTACGTCGGCTATCAGCGCGGATTAAAAACCGTCAAAGAGGCCATCGGCCATCCGGAAATCCGGCGTGTCGTGTACGATGCACTTTCAGAAACGGGCGAGTACTTGGTGAAAGCGTACGGCTTTAAGCAAGCCGAACACGAGCAGTACATGAAGAAAATCATCGGCCGCTTTGAAAATGAATACATCACGGATGATGTGACAAGAGTCGCCAGATCACCGCTCAGAAAACTCGGAGCGAATGACAGATTAGTAGGGCCGGCCAAAAAAATAAAAGAACCGAACGCGCTGGCAGAAGGCATCGCCGCCGCCCTGCGTTTTGACTATCAGGATGATCCGGAAGCGGTTGAGCTGCAAAAGCTTATCGCGGAAAAAGGCACGAGCGGCGTTCTTCAAGACATTTGCGGTATTCAGCCGCATGAGCCGCTGCACGGCATCGTGCTCAAAAAGCTCAATCAATAAAAATGAACCCGCGTCGGGGGACGCGGGTTTTTTCTTGCGTTATAATGAGAGAGAAGGGAGGCTGCGTGATGAATCAGAAGCTATTGCCCCATCGTTTTCCGTTTCTTTTGATTGACGGCACGACGAACAGTGAAGCCGGAAAATGGGCGGCTGCTTACAAAAACATCAGTGAAAATGACTGGTTTATAACTGAATCCCAAAGAGAGATGCCATTTTCGCTCGTCGTTGAAGCAATGGCCCAAACGGCGGCTTGCGCGGGAATTACCGGCGGTGACGGCCTCGGTCTCTTATCCGCGGTGAAGAAAGCGGAAAGGTTAGGTGCCGCTTTGCCGGGAGACCGTCTGGATCTTTTTTTTGAGGTCACGAGAATCAGACGCGGTTTTGTGTTCGGCCGGGCGAAAGCGTCTGTTGCCGGGAAGCCTGTGGCGGAAGCTGAGCTCAGCATATATATCCAGCCATCGTAAAAAAAAGCCGCCTCCAGCGGCGGCTTTCGGACAAGCCTGTTATTTTGTATCATAATCTCTTTCACTTTGTGAATTGTCCCTTTGGTCATGTTTGTGTTTTTCGTCATTGGCGTTTTCCTTCAGCTCTTCCAGCGGAATCGGATCGGTTAAATCATGATGTTCAGGATTTTCATTCGGTTTGTTCTTTTGTTTTCTTTCTTTCATCCTCCATCACCTCAATATTTCTTTTCCTCAACGTTCTCCCCGCCAAACGCATGAAGCGGTTTTTTGTTCCTGTGGGTCATATGTATTAAAATAGAGACGACTACATTATAAAAAGTGAGGTACATATATGCCGATACAAAGAGAAGACGCAGATATTAAACTGATCGCGATTGATATGGACGGAACCCTGCTCAATGACGAGCAGCTCATCCCGGAGGAAAACCGGCGGGCGATCAAGGAAGCGGAGGCGAAAGGAATTCACGTCGTCATCAGCACAGGACGCACGCTGATGACCTGCCGCGAACTGGCTGAGTCTCTCGAGCTGTCATCCTTTTTAATCACGGCAAACGGCAGCGAAATCTGGGATTCTGACTTTGAGCTGGTTGAGCGCAAGCTTCTTCATACCGATCATATTCAAAAATTATGGGATCTGAGGAATAAGCACAACACGAATTTCTGGGCCTCTACCGTCGATAGAGTGTGGAGAGGGGAATTCCCGGAAACGATTACGGATCATCAGTGGCTCAAGTTCGGATTCGAAATCGAGGATGACGAAGTGCGGAATGAGGTGCTGAAAGAGCTCAAGGAATACAAGGAGCTCGAGATCACAAACTCCAGTCCGATCAACATCGAAGTCAATGCCCTCGGTATCAACAAAGCGGCTGCGCTGGCGAAGGTATCGGAAAAACTCGGCTTCACGATGGAAAATGTGATGGCCATGGGTGACAGTCTGAATGACATTGCCATGATTGAAAAAGCGGGTGTCGGCGTCGCCATGGGGAATGCGCAGGACATTGTGAAAGAAACAGCTGACTGGGTGACTGATGTCAACACGGAAAACGGGGTCGCCAAAGCGATCCGCCACTGGGTGTTATAATAGAAAAAAGAGAGAGTCTCAGTATGAGACTCTCTTTTTTTTTGTTTTGTCAGATTTGTGACTAGGTCCATGGTAGGTTTTCTGACAAAAGGATGTTCAAACCTGTCAGAAATAAATATAATGAAGAGAAATCCAACAATTCGGAATAGTCATTCCGAATAGCGGAATGATAATCATATAAAACGTTTACAATACAGGAGGGATCTTATGTTTCAGATTGACATCAATTGTGATTTAGGAGAGAGTTTCGGTGCTTATAAAATCGGGCTGGATGAAGAGATTTTGGATTATGTGACATCTGCAAACATCGCCTGCGGCTTTCATGCGGGTGATCCCAGCGTGATGCGCAAAACGGTTGCGCTTGCGGCGGAAAAAGGCGTGAAAATCGGCGCTCATCCCGGGCTGTTCGATCTGCAGGGATTCGGGCGGCGGCAGATCGCGATTACACCCGAGGAAGCGTATGATCTGACGCTGTACCAAATCGGCGCGCTGTCAGGGTTTTTAAAAGCAGAAGGTGTCGAGATGCAGCATGTGAAGCCGCACGGCGCTTTATATAATATGGCCGCCGTCAATCCCGGCCTGTCTGAAGCCATCGCTCAGGCGGTCTGTCATTTTGATCCCGGGCTTATTCTTTTCGGGCTTTCCGGAAGCGAGCTGATTAAAGCGGGAGATCGAATCGGACTGAGGACGGCAAGCGAAGTGTTTGCGGACCGCACCTATCAGGAAGACGGCACGCTGACGCCGCGTTCAGAGCCGGATGCGCTGATTCAGGATGACAAAAAAGCGGTCGGTCAAGTGATTCAAATGGTGAAAGACAGCACGGTGACATCACGTAAGGGACAAGCTGTAAGCCTGAAAGCGGACACGGTCTGCATTCACGGAGACGGGGCCCACGCCCTCACATTCGCAAAAACAATCAAAAAAGAATTAAAAGCGGCAGACATTCAAATCAGCGCGCTTTCAAAAGACTGAGCAGCAGAGGGAGGAAGACAGCATGGAGCAAAAGAAAAAAACAGCCGGAAAGGCTTCCGGCAAATGGTCGCTTCTTTTAGGCGCGACATTTTTGATGGCGACATCATCAATCGGGCCCGGCTTTCTGACGCAAACGGCCACGTTTACCAATACATTGGCGGCAAGCTTCGGCTTTATCATTTTAATTTCTATTATTTTGGACATTTTCGCGCAAACCAATGTATGGCGGATTATCGCGGTTTCCGGAAAGCGCGGCCAAGAGATTGCCAATATGGTGCTTCCGGGCGCCGGTTATGCCATTGCTTTTCTGGTCGTGCTCGGCGGACTTGCGTTTAATATCGGAAACATCGGCGGCGCGGGTCTCGGTCTTCAAGTATTATTCGGAATCAAACCGGAGATCGGCGCTTTAATCAGCGCAGCGGTCGCGGTGCTGATTTTTGTCATAAAGGAAGCCGGAAAAGTCATGGACCGTTTTATGCAGATCGCCGGAATCGTCATGATCGTATTGACAGTGTATGTTGCCGTAACGACGGCTCCGCCGGTCGGACACGCCGTTGTGAAAACTTTTATGCCTGATCATATCAGTGTGCTGGCGATCGTGACGCTTGTCGGCGGCACGGTCGGCGGATACATTACATTTGCCGGCGGCCACCGTTTGCTTGATTCAGGCATCCAAGGGAAGGAAGTCCTCCCTCAGGTTACGAAAAGCTCCATCACAGGCGTTCTGATTACATCGATTATGCGGATTGCCCTGTTTCTCGCCGTGCTCGGCGTCGTCTCAAAGGGCCTGAGCATTGATCCTGAAAATCCGGCGGCTTCTGTATTCCGGCTTGCGGCGGGAAATGTAGGCTATAAAATTTTCGGCGTCATCATGTGGTCTGCCGCTATCACGTCTGTCATCGGCGCCGCCTATACATCGGTGTCATTTTTCAAATCATTTTCAACAAAAATCGAAAAGCACTCACATCGCGTCATTATCGGTTTTATCATCGTATCCACTCTTATTTTTGTTACGATCGGCCAGCCTGCCAAAATTCTGGTCGCTGTCGGTTCGCTTAACGGCTTAATTCTGCCGCTTGCATTAGCGATGATACTGTTGGGCGCTTATAAGAAAAAAATCGTCGGCGATTACAAGCATCCGATCTGGCTCACGATTGCAGGGGCGATCGTAGTGGTTGTCATGGCGGTTATGGGCATCTATACATTATTCACGCAGATGCCGCAGCTATGGAGCTGATGATATGAAAAACCATATGAGTGACATGAGCCCCGAAGAAGTCAGACAGCTGATCAGGAAGGGGCAGATGACCGGGCCGACGGCGGGGATGGCCGCTTTTTACGCACAAGCCAATCTCGTCGTTTTGCAAAAGGATCTTGCCTTTGATTTTCTCTTATTCTGCCAGCGCAATCAAAAGCCTTGTCCGGTGCTTGATGTAACGGATGCGGGTTCACCCGTTCCGGCAATAGCTGCGCCGGGAGCTGATATCCGGACGGACTTTCCGAAATACAGGATTTATCGGCATGGCGTGCTTACTGAAGAGGTAACGGATATTACGCCGTATTGGAAGGATGATGATGTCGGGTTTTTAATCGGCTGCAGTTTTTCATTCGAGCAAGCCCTTATTAATCAGCACATTCCAATCAGGCACATCGATGAGGGTGTGAATGTCCCCATGTATAAAACAGACATTGACTGTGTTCCCGCCGGCCCGTTTTCTGGAAAGATGGTCGTCAGCATGAGACCGATTCCGGAAAGGCTTGCAGTCCGCGCGGCGCAGGTCACGTCACGTTTTCCCGCCGTGCACGGCGCCCCCGTCCGCATCGGAAATCCGCAAAGCATCGGTATCAGCGATTTGCATCAGCCGGATTTCGGAGATGCCGTAACGGTGCGGGAAGGCGAAGTTCCCGTATTCTGGGCTTGCGGCGTTACGCCCCAGGCGGTGATCATGGAAGCAAAGCCTGACATCGTAATAACACATTCACCGGGGCACATGCTGATCACCGATATACGAAATGAATCGCTTGCTGTCCTGTAAGTGAGAAAGAATACAACGAGGTGATGACAATGATGCAGTATAGCGGAAATACAGCGCTTGATATACAGCCGTACGGTGATTCCGCCGTTATCATCCGCTTTGGCGGGCACATCAGCGAAGAGGTCAACGGCCGGGTGCATGCGGCGGCAGCCTGTATGGAAGAACGGCCGTTTCCGGGCTTCGTTGAATGTATTCCGGCATTCACAAGCTTAACGATCTTTTATGATGTGTATGCCGTCTCAAACATAAAAAAAGGCGTCTCTCCTTTTGCCCTGGTCAAGAAAGAAGTGACAGAACGTCTCAGCCATATAATGACCGGCCGCAAAGAAGAGCGCCGGGTGATGGAAATCCCCGTTTGCTACGGCGGTGATTTCGGTCCCGATTTAGAAGAGGTCGCTGAGATGAACGATCTGACCCCGGAAGACGTCATCCGCATTCATACTGAAGGCGAATATCTCGTTTATATGCTCGGATTTGCGCCGGGATTTCCGTTTTTAGGAGGAATGTCTGAGCGGATCAGAGCGCCGAGAAAGGCGTCGCCAAGGCCGTCCATCCCGGCCGGTTCAGTAGGAATCGCGGGAATGCAGACCGGTGTGTATCCGATATCCACTCCCGGCGGCTGGCAGCTGATCGGCAGCACCCCGCTCCGGCTTTTCAGGCCGGAAGAACATCCGCCGAGTCTATTGAGAGCGGGCGATACGGTGAAATTCGTCCGGATCACGGCAGAGGAGTACAGCCGCATCAAGGAGGGAGCCGAATGAGTATGAAAGTGGTAAAGCCCGGTCTCTTGACGACGGTTCAGGACAAGGGGCGGACGGGATATCAGAAATACGGTGTGCTGGGAAGCGGCGCAATGGATACGATCTCACTGCGCATCGCCAATCTTCTTACCGGAAATCAAGAAAAAGAGGCGGGACTGGAAATTACGCTCATGGGGCCCGGGCCTTCCTTTGAATTTTCAGAACCTGCGGTTATTGCCGTCACGGGAGCTGATTTCGCCTTTCATATTAATGGGGAGCCCGCTCCTCTGTGGAAACCGGTTTTGATAAAGGAAAACAGCGTCGTCTCATTCGGGCCGTGCAAGATGGGGAGCCGCGCTTATCTCGCCGTCGCGGGGGGATTTGACGTGCCCGCCGTCATGGAAAGCAAAAGCACATATGTCAGAGCGGGGATCGGCGGCTTTTGCGGAAGAGCGCTGCAAAAAGATGATGAGCTGCCGCTCGGCCGTATGACGCCATGTTCGGAATCAATCGCGTACCGTCTGAGCGATTCTTTCGGACAGCATGGTTTCTCAGCGCCTGATTGGTCTGTCAGCAGCAGAGGATTTCTGCCGCTGAAAAAAAATCCGGTCATACGAGTGCTTGAAGGCGCTCAATTTCACGCTTTTACAGAAGAAGCAAAATTGCGTTTTTATCACGAGTCATATATGGTCACGCCTCAATCCGACCGAATGGGCTACCGGCTGAAGGGCGCTCCGCTTGAATTGCGGGAGCCGCTGGAGATGGTATCTGAGGCCGTGACGTTCGGAACGGTGCAGGTGCCGCCGGACGGCAATCCGATTATTCTGCTGGCTGACAGACAGACGACGGGGGGCTATCCGCGGATGGCGCATATCATATCCGCCGATCTTCCTCTCGTCGCCCAAACGATGCCGGGGGAACATATCACGTTCCGGGCCGTTTCGCTGGAGGAAGCGGAAATGCTGCTTTTAGAGAAGGAACAGCAGCTGAAGGAGCTGAAAGCAAGGCTCAAAATGGAATGGCTGATCTGACAAAGGGGCTAAAGACCATGGAAAACAAAAACAAAACCGTCATCAAATCAATGGAACTGCTTCACTTGTTTCTGACTGAACCGAGCCTGAGCTTAAATCAACTGGTTTCTCTATCGCAGATGCCGAAGACCTCGGTTCACCGGATGGCAAGCTCGCTGGAGGAAACGGGATTTCTCACCCGGGCAGCGGACGGCCGTTATCAGCTTGGTCTGATCTTTTTACAATTCGGCCAGCTCGTCTCTGAACGTCTGGACATCAGGAAAATAGCCAAACCGATTATGGAAGAGCTGTGCGGCGAAGTGGATGAGGCCGTTCAGCTGATCATGAGGGACGGAGATGAAGCCATTTACGTCGAAAAAATTGAAGGCACTCAAACCGTCCGCCTGTATACGGCAATCGGCCGCCGGTCGCCGCTGTACGCGGGAGCGTGCGCCAGAAGCATTCTATCGTTTCTGCCAAAAGAGGAGATTGACACATACATTCAGAAGACAAAGCTTGCCGCAATCGCCTCAGGCACGATGACGGATCGGGCTGAACTGCTTCACTCCATTGAAAGATCCTTACAATCAGGTTATACGATCAGCTATTCGGAATTAGAAGATTACACGGCGGCGATCGGGGCGCCGATTTTCAATCACGAAGGTAAGGTGGCTGCCGGAATCAGCATCGCCGGCTTCGAAGCCCGGTTTTCAGAGGACAGGCTGCCGTATTTAACCGAAAAGGTCAAAACCGCTGCACAGTATATTTCTGAGAAATTGGGTTATTGACCGAGCCAATTTTTCTTCACTCGCGTACATTACAATATCGATAGTAACGAGTGGAGGAAAGAAAATGGGACTTGTTTATACGGCGCTGGGGGATTCTTTGACGACGGGGAGGGGATCCGGGCCGTTTTCCGCCGGTTTTGTCCAGCGGTTCGGGCGCATGATGGCAGAAGATTTACAGACAAGAACCGACGTATCCATCTTTGCCAAATCAGGCCTTGAGACGGGAGAAATTCTCGGGCTTATGTCCTTGCCGTACATTCAGAGGCGGATTCAGGCTGCTGATATGATTACGATTACGGGCTGCGGCAACGATTTGATCGATTCGGTTCAGGCATATCAGCAAACATCGGACGCTTCGGTGTTCACCGGCGTGTCCGGTCACTGCCATGAGAACTTTGAAAAGATGATTGCCAAGATCGCCGCCTTAAAAGGGCCGCACCCGTCTCCTTATGAGATCCGCGTCTTCAATTTATACAATCCTTTCCCGGGAATCTCCATTGCAGAAAAATGGATATCCTCTTATAATGCGCACCTCAGCACACTCGCATCGGCGCCGTACGTCAAAATCGCCGACGTCCACAGCGCTTTCAAAGGAAAAATGAATGAATATCTCTCTCATGACCGCGTACACCCCAACAGCAAGGGATATGAAGTCATGGCATGCGTCCTGCGGGGGCTCGGATACGGAAGCCTCGCCGGCTCATAACCGCGCGCTCCTTTTCATCGGGAGCGCGCTTTTCGTGCTCCTTAAAACAAACTTAAAATTGTCCGACTTTCGTTCTATCCGCGCAAAAAATACGCTAGAATAATGGGGGATAAAGACAGAAATAGAATTGTGTTCAAAAAATGATAACAGAAAGGATGGATTGCTTTGCTGCGCGCCTTAAAACTGTCACTCGCGATGCTGATTATTATACTTGCGGCCGCCGCATTTACGTATGCGGAACATACCTCTGTCATACAGCCGGTTATGCTCGTGTTTCTCGGTGCGGTCATGTTCATTCAGGGGCTGGAGGAAAAACGGAAAGAAAACGAGGGCTCCGGGAAATTCAATATCTATACCGCCGTTTTTGTATGGTCGATCTCCTTAATCGGTTTTACGCTTCACGCGATCTGAGGCTGATAGATCCTGAAAATGCTCCACAACGGGAAATGGTGAATAAAAACGGTGCAGTAAGGCTTTCCATTCCTGATATTCCGGCGATCCGCGAAAGCCTTTTGTATGATTTTCCAATGTCTCCCATTCCACAAGCAGCAAATATTTATGCGTCTTTTCCATACATTTGGACAAGGAATGGGACAGATAACCTTTCATGCCCGCGATAATCGGCTCCGCCCGGCGGAATGCCTCTTCGAATTCCCCCTCAAGACCTTCTTTTACATACAGCATGGCTGCTTCTCTGATCATCTGAAATTCCCCCTTTTTTTAATAGATACATTGTATAAGAATATGGCCCGTGACGGCAGGAAAAACAAAAAAATTTTAAACAATATGAGAAAAAAATCCTTGCCAGCCTGATTTGGTTTAGGAGAAAATAACAGTTGGAAGGCAGGGGAATAGACAGTGAAAAAAGGGTTATACCTATTACTTTTACTCGCAGGAATCATAGGTTTGATCGGCTGCTCGAAAACGGAATCGGCCGAAGACAGAATGAAAGATTTCGTAAAAGACTGGAACGGCGGTCACTACGATAAGATGTACCAAAGCCTCACCCAGGATGAAAAGAAAAAACGATCCAAAAAGGATTTTGTAAAGCGATATGAAACCGTTTATGAACAAGCAGGGGTCAAAAATCTGAAAGTCACTGCCGAAAAACAGGACGAAGACGACAAGAAAAAAGATGACCTCCAGCACATCGATTATAAAGTCAGCATGGATACAAAAGCAGGGAAGGTCGCTTTTGAAAACACGGCCGTCCTGAAAAAAGAAAAAACAGACGATGGAGAATCATGGAACATCGACTGGAATCCTTCTTTTATTTTCAAACAGCTTTCCGATGACAAAACCGTGCAGATCGCAAATGAAGAACCGAAGCGCGGACAAATTTACGACAAAGACGGAAAAGGTCTCGCCGTGAATACCGAGGTGCCGGAAATCGGCATTATCCCTGGAAAACTCGGCAAGGATAAAGACAGCGTGATCAAAAAACTGTCTGAAAAACTGGACCTTTCTGAAGACGATATCAAAAGCAAACTGAACCAGGGCTGGGTAAAAGACGACTCTTATGTCCCGATTCAAAAAATCAGACCGGATGATGAAAGCAAGGTCAAAAGCCTGCTCGCATTAGACGGCGTGACGAAAACGAAAGTCAGCTCCCGCTACTATCCGTACGGCGAAAAAGCGGCCCATCTGACCGGCTATATTAAAACCATCACAGCGGAGCAGCTGAAAAAAGCGAAAGACGGCCAATACAGCGATACTTCCAAAATCGGCATCGCCGGCCTTGAGAATGTATATGAAGACAAGCTGCGCGGCACGACCGGCTGGAAAATTTACGTCCCGCAAACAGGTGAGGTCATTGCTGAAAAGAAAGCAGAAAGCGGGCAGGATATTCATGTAACGATTGACATGAAAACGCAGACGAAGCTGTATGACTCTATGAAAGATGACAGCGGAGCGGCAGTCGCCCTCGAACCGCAAACGGGAGAGACACTCGCGCTCGTCAGCGCACCGTCTTATGACCCGAACGGCTTTCTTTTCGGCTGGAGCGGCAAAGAATGGAAAAAGCTGAATGAAGATAAAAACAATCCGTTTTCAGCGAAATTCAACAAACTTTATGCGCCGGGTTCAACGATTAAACCGATTGCCGCGGCAGTCGGCCTGACAAACGGAACATTGAAAGCGTCAGAAAAGAAAAAAATCACCGGAAAAGAGTGGCAGAAAGATTCAAGCTGGGGCGGTTACCATGTCACACGCGTATCAGAGCGCCTGAATGAAGTGGATCTCGAAAACGCGCTGATCACATCGGACAACATCTACTTTGCGCAAAATGCCATAGATGCCGGAGCGGACGCGTTTACAAAAGGATTAAAAACATTTGGGTTTGATGAAGAGATTCCGTACCAATTTCCGATTGAAAAGTCTTCAATCGCTAACGGCAAGCTTGATTCCGAGATCCTTCTCGGAGATACGGGCTACGGCCAGGGGCAGATGCTGATGTCTCCGCTGCACTTAGCGGCTGACTATACCGCATTTGTCACAGACGGAAATCTCGTCAAACCGACATTGATCAAAGACGGAGAAAAAACACCGCAAATCTGGCATAAGCAAGTGGTGTCGAAAGCCAATGCCGAAGAAATCACAAAAGGGCTGAGAGGCGTCGTTGAAGATCCGCGCGGCTCTGCATATCAGCCGGCCGTAAGCGGCATTACCGTAGCCGGAAAAACCGGTACAGCCGAGCTGAAAACGTCTAAAGAAGATAAAGACGGCAAAGAAAACGGCTGGTTTGTCGGTTACGATTATAAAAAGAAAGACCTCTTGATCGCGATGATGATTCAAGACGTCAAAAAACGCGGCGGAAGCCATTACGTCGTTGAGAAAGCGAAAAAGCAGTTTCAGAATCATTAAATGACGATTTTTGCGGGCTGAAAGGAAAATCGGCCGCCGAAGCAGAATGAAACAGCATGGGCAATTCCTGAAAACAGAGATACAAGAGGCTCTAAGAAAAAGGGGGATTTCACATGCAGCGCATTCAATTGGCTGAAGACCTGGAATTTTCAAGAGTGATACACGGGCTTTGGCGTCTGAACGAATGGAATGTTTCAGACGGAGAGCTGCTGAATTTGATTGAATGGTGTATCAGCCAAGGCATCACCACCTTCGACCATGCCGATATATACGGCGGTTATACGTGTGAAAAGCTCTTCGGCGGCGCTTTGTCCCTTTCGCCTTCAATAAGGGAGCGAATCGAAATCGTCACAAAATGCGGGATTGTCATTGAATCACCGGAACGGCCCGGAAACAAGTCGCATCATTATAATACGTCGAAGTCTCACATTTTAGCGTCGGCGGAGCAGTCGCTCTTGAATCTGAATACGGATTATCTGGATGTGCTGCTCATTCACAGACCGGACCCGCTTATGGAACCGGAGGCGGTGGCTGAAGCGTTTCATGCGCTGAAAAGCTCGGGAAAGGTCAGATATTTCGGAGTATCGAACTTTAAAGCGCACCAGTACAGAATGCTCGAATCCTATTTGGATGATCCGCTCATCACAAATCAAATTGAAATCTCGGCGTACGAGCTGGAAAATATTCATGACGGCACGCTGGATTTCTGTCAGGAAAAACGCATTCCGCCGATGGCGTGGTCACCGCTTGCGGGCGGGAGCGTCTTTACCGGACAATCAGATAAGGACGTCCGTATCCGTGCCGCGCTTCGTTCCGTACAGGAAGAAATCGGTGCCGCTTCCATTGACGAAGTCATGTACGCATGGCTGTTCACCCACCCGGCAGACATCATGCCGATTGTCGGCAGCGGAAAAGAGAACCGCATTTCCGCCGCGGTGCGTGCATCCGCGTACAAACTCAGCCATGATCAGTGGTTCCGGATTTATACCGGTGTCCAAGGCTGCGATATTCCATAAACAGAACAAACGCCCGGAAGCTATCTTCCGGGCGTTTGTTTATGTGGTGTGCAATGTCTAAAAACAAGTAAGGTCACTTTGAAGTATAGCCGTGCGGATCAAGAGTAACAAGCGTCATGGCATATTATCTGACACATTTTTCTTTTTCAATACTGTCACACGGCCCAGTGCCAAATTGCCATTTGAAAATGGTTGAATAATCATTGAAAGCGTTTTATATTATAACTTACACCACTTTCCCCGGCAGCACTCCCCATATGCCATACTTCTCACAACTAGAAAATCTGGAGGCGCGTTTCATGTATATGACAGCGAGAGAACAAAAATTAATGAAACATCTATTACTGCAGAACCGGTACGAGACAGTGCATGAACTGGCGGAAGCTTTACAAGTCAGCACAAGAACCGTTCACCGCGAGTTAAAAACAATCAAACCGATAATGGAATCATTCGATCTGGCACTTGATAAACAGCCCGGCAAAGGACTGAAAGCGGTAGGAAACCCGGAGGACAAACAAAAACTCCTGTCAGACCTGTCCTATGAACAGCATGAATACAGCGCTGAGGAGCGGAAACTTTTAATTCTATGTTCACTATTAGAGTCTCAAGAGCCGATCAAGCTCTACAGTCTGGCGAACGAACTGCAAGTGACAAACGCGACGATCAGCTATGACCTGGATGAGCTGGAGACTTGGATTGCGCCCTTCGGCTTGACGCTGATCCGAAAAAGGGGCTTCGGCATTCAGCTGACGGGGCCGGAAAATGCGAAACGGAAAATCGTCGGCAATCTCATCGTCAACCGCCTTGATATTCAAAGCTTTTTGGAAGCGGTTGAATTGAATATTAAAGGAAAACCGGCCGATGCTGAAAAAATGTTCGGCGTCGTAAATAAAGCGGAACTTTTGAAAATGGACCGGCTCTTAATTCAGCTCAAGGAAAAAATCGCGATCGCCTTATCTGACAGCTCATACATGGCGCTTGCGGTTCATTTAACCTTTGCGATGGACCGGATCAGGCTCGGAGAAACCATCACGATGGAGGCTTCGGAACTAAAAGCGCTGCAGCAGACGAAGGAGTACGGCTCTGCGCTGGAAATGGCAAAAGAGCTTGAAAAAGCGTTCGGCGTTTCAATTCCGGAAGCTGAGATCGGATATATCACCATTCATTTGCGGAGCGCCAACCGCAAATACAAAACGGAATTCAAACCGGAAGACATAGAGGTTGAAACGGCCTTGCAAACGAAGCAGCTGATCGGCTTCATTTCTGAAAAAATTAAAATTGATCTGACGGAAAACGGTTCTTTATACGACGGTTTAATCGCCCATCTGGAGCCTGCGATCAACCGGGTAAAAGAAAATATCGACATGTACAACCCGATGACCGAGCAAATTAAACGCGACTACTTCCTGCTGTACATGGCCGTAGAAGAAGGAATGGAAAAATTCTTTCCGGGGCTTCTTTTCTCTGATAATGAGATCGCTTTCATCGTTCTTCACTTCGGCTCTGCTTTGGAAATCAAACGGGAAGAAGCGAAGATCAAAGCGCTGATCGTCTGTTCAAGCGGCATCGGGTCGTCCAAAATGCTCGCATCCAGGCTGAAAAAAGAGCTTTCGGAAATCCGTTCCTTTGATATGTCTTCCCTCATCGAACTGAAGGATCGAGACATCACCGCGTATGACATGATCGTATCCACCGTTCCGATCCCGTATGAAAACATTGATTACGTCATGGTCAGTCCGCTTTTAAACGAAGAAGACGCTGATCAGGTCAAGCAGTACATCAAAAGAAAAATTCCGCTGATTCTTGACAAAAAAAGAAACGGTGAAAGAGAGGAGAAGCAGCCGGAGACGCCTGATATGCTGGAAGCGGCCGGCCGTATGGCGCATTACGCGGCGGTTATCCAAAGCGTGCTGCGGAACTTTTCGATCAAATCCATTGATTCAAACACGGCGTATGAGCTGTTTTTGAACCGTATGTTTGACATGCTGGAGCAAGAAGGATTGGTTCATAATGCCCAAAAAACCGCACAGCGCCTTGCTGAGCGTGAACGACAGGGCGGACTCGGCATTCCGGGAACGGCGATGGCCCTGTACCATCTCAAAAATGAAGAAATTGTCACGCCTTTTTTCAAAATTTATGATTTGACAGCTCCATGCAGTGTCAAAGGCATGGACGGAAATTCCCTGACCGTCGACCGCGCTTTGGTGATGATGGCGCCGGCTGATATGCCCGCTGAAGGCTCGGAAATACTAAGTGCGGTCAGCTCGGCCATCATCGAGTCCGAAGACAGTATAAAAGCCTTCCAGACTGAGGATGAGGCCGATTTATACAAACGTTTAAACAAGCTGTTTTATCATTTCATTCAGGAGAAAGGACAGCGGTAAACAGGAAGCGCACACCTCATGTGGGGTGTGTTTTTTTGCGCATGTATGAGGGTAAGGGGAAGGGAAGAAACTAAAAACACGGGACTATTGTATCATTCACTGATGGAATAGTTCTAAAACAAAATAGTTTTACAAGTTATATTTTTTGGTTTAAAATGGGTTGCGTGAGAAAGAAAATCTGACAGAGTTTTTTTGTGATTTATCATTATGGGAGATGAAAATATGGAGACATTACAGCATCTGATTCTGCATGACATTTCAAATAGCGAAGAGATCGAAGCTGTAAAAAGCGGTGCGTATACCCTGACCTACGCGGAATATCGAAAACGAATCAACCAGCTTGCACAAGCGCTTCTTGATAAAGGAATAAAAAAAGGCGACAGAGTGGCGATGCTTTGCAAAAACGGCCACGCGGCATCCATTGTCATGTTTGCGGCACTCGAAATCGGCGCGGTGGTTGTGCCGGTCAGCTGGCAATTAACACCTTACGAAATGAAAGGCATTTTAGCAGCCTGTGAACCGAAAGCTGTTTTTTACGGCACTGAATTTAAAGAGATCATGGAAGAAGTGCTTCCTGCGCTGGTATCTTCTCTTAAACTGAAGGTCGAGACCGGAACAGCTGCGGAGACAACGCCTCAGTTTGACGCTTTATTGACAGGCTCCGGTGATACACCGGATGTCGAAACGGTGTCTGAAAACGATACGGCATTGCTGATGTTTACCTCAGGAACAACCGGCAATCCGAAACGCTGCATGATCACTCACGGCGGTATATACAACTACGTAAACGCGACATTGGCATACACGGGGAGAATGCAGCATGTCCGCTTCTTAGCATGCCATCCGAATTACCATACGAGCGCGATTATCTGCCAGATGGTCGGCACGATGAGCGGAACGACATTCATTATGACAGACAATCAGGACCCTGTGGAAAACCTGAAGCTCATCGAAAAAGAAAAAATTCAAACCATCATGGCGCTGCCAGTCTATTTCACATACCTGCTGAAAGCATGGGAAACGCATCAGACTGACATGTCTTCTATCGTTTATATGATGACGGGAGGCACAAAGGTGCCAAGCAGCCTGATCCAGCAGTATCTCGATATCGGCATTCCGCTCATGCACGGATACGGAAGCACGGAAGCGTGGGGCATCAGCTCTTGGAATCCGCAAATGGGAATGGATAAAGCCGCTTCCGCGGGTAAACCGATGGAAGAAGTGGACGTCCGCGTTGTAGATCCGGAAACAGGTGAATTCCTTCCGCAAGGCTCAATCGGAGAAGTCGTTGTGACAAGTCCGTTTTTATTCAAAGGCTACGAAGGTAATGAAGAAGCGACACGAAAAGTGCTGAAAGACGGCTGGTTCCATACCGGCGATTCCGGCTATGTGGATGAAGACGGATTTATCTTTATCACCGGACGTTACAAAGATGTCATCATCTACGGCGGCGACAATATTTATCCCGACCAGATTGAAGAGGTCATTCAGCAAGTGCCGGGCATTCTCGAAACGGCGGTTGTCGGTATCCCTGATCCGCTTTACGGTGAAAAGCCGAAAGCGTTCATCGTGACAAACGGCAGAGAAGGCCTGACAGAAGAAGAAGTGACCCGATTCCTTCAAGAACGTCTTGCCGCCTTTAAAATTCCGGAAATTGAGTTCGTCAGCGAACTTCCGAAAAACAACCTTGGAAAAGTGAGAAAAGACGTGCTCCGCAAACAAGCGGTCCGTTCATAATTGAAAACAAAAACCCGGCTGCCAGCCGGGTTTTTTTCTTGCGTTCCATGTGAAACATTTTTCTCCGAAAACATTCTGAACTGTCTCAATCATGTTTATCCGGAAGACTGACGAGGTAGACAAGAAATATGAGATCGAACAAGAAGGAGGAACTTAACATGGAAAACTATCCGAAGGAATTCCCGGCGGAATCACAAAACCGCCAGCCGGGCATTGAAAGCGAAATGAATCCGGCGCCTGTTTATGAATACAAAGAATATAAAGGCGCTGATAAATTAAAAGGGAAAACCGCACTTATCACAGGGGGCGACAGCGGTATCGGACGCGCCGTAGCGGTTGCTTACGCGAAGGAAGGCGCAAATGTCGCGATCGTCTATTTTGATGAACACGGTGATGCGGAAGATACAAAAAAACGAGTGGAAGAAGAAGGGGTAAAATGTCTGTTAATCCCCGGCGATGTCGGTGAGGAAGACTTTTGCAATGAAGCGGTTGAAAAAACGGTTGAAGAATTCGGGCGTCTTGATATTCTCGTGAATAACGCCGCGGAACAGCATCCGAAAGAAAGCATTAAAGACATCACAAGCGAGCAGCTTCACAGAACCTTTAAAACAAACTTTTACTCACAATTTTATTTGACTAAAAAAGCGATTGATTACATGAAGCCGGGCAGCGCGATCATCAATACGACATCCATTAATCCTTACACAGGCAATCCGCAGCTGATTGACTACACGGCTACGAAAGGCGCGATTAACGGTTTTACGAGATCCATGGCGCAAGCGCTCGTCAACGACGGTATCCGTGTCAACGCCGTGGCGCCGGGGCCGATCTGGACACCGCTTATTCCGGCGACATTCTCAGAAGAAACAGTCGCTTCCTTCGGTCAGACTACGCCGATGGGCCGGGCAGGCCAGCCTGTTGAACATGTCGGCTGCTATGTGCTCTTGGCCTCAGACGAATCATCTTATATGACCGGACAGACGCTGCATGTCAACGGCGGCAAATTTGTAACCACATAAGGGGGCTGAAGCATGACGATATCGAAACATGATGTGAATGCATACTATCAAAAAGCGGGAATCGTTCTGACTGATAATGAAGTCGAAGACATTCAAATCATGGATTACGGCTTAGGCAAGCTTGAGAAAACCGGGCTTCAGCTGTTTATTTACGTGAATACCGACCGCTACTGTTCGAAAGAATTGGTGCTCTTCCCGCGCCAGACGTGTCCGGAACACCGCCATCCGCCGGTCGGGGGCGAGAAGGGAAAACAAGAGACATTCCGCTGCCGCTGGGGGAAGGTGTATCTCTACGTGGAAGGCGAAAAGACAGAGAACCCAAGCGTCCTCCCGCCGGAAGAAGACAAGGAATACTACACCGTCTGGCATGAGGTTGTGCTTGAGCCGGGCGGACAATACACCATTCCGCCGGATACGAAGCATTGGTTTCAAGCGGGAGAAGAAGGGGCGGTCGTCACGGAAATGTCATCGACAAGCACGGATGATCACGACATTTTCACCGACCCGCGCATTTAAGGATGAGGCTGCACGCCTCATCTTTTTTTGTATGGAAAAAAATGAATTTACCTGTATAATGGCTAATAAAGGAAAGAAGGTGCGGTCGTGTTTTCCTGTCAAATCCGGGAACATCTGACGATCAGATTGCTTGCCAAAGAAGATACGGACGAATTGTATTCTGTTATGAAGCGAAATCAAAACCATCTCAGCGAATGGCTCAGCTGGGCGGAAGAACTGGCTGATATCGATACGTACCGCGATGTGATCATCCCCGAATGGCGCTATAAATACGCGGAAGAAAATGGGTTTGACGCCGGAATTTTTGTGAAGGGCCGGTTTTGCGGCATGATCAGCATCCATAATGTCGATACAGCCAATCAAAAAGCAGAGATCGGCTATTGGCTGGATCGAGAGTATGAAGGGTTCGGCATTATCACCGCAAGCTGCCGGGCGGTCATCACCCATGCATTTCAGGATCTCGGCCTGAACCGTATCATGATCAGCGCGGCTGAAAAAAACACGAAAAGCAGGGCGGTGGCGGAACGGCTCGGATTTCAGAAAGAAGGACTGACGAGAGAAGGCATTTTCGTACAGGGCGCCTATCATGACACGGTGAACTACAGCATGCTGAAGCGGGAATGGAGCGAAGATCGGCAGAAGAGCACATTTCTTGGTTTAAATGTCTCCCCAATGTGGAAAAGTAAAAGCGGAGACGTTAAAAAGGAGTGATTCTTCATGAATCAAAATGAAATCAAAGAAAAAGTGCTTGAAGTACTGGATCATCATAAAGTCGGTTCGCTTGCGACGGTAGAGCAAGGCAAACCGCATTCACGCTACATGACATTTTTCCATGACGGCTTAACGATTTACACGCCGACGAGCAAAGACACTCATAAAGCGGAAGAAATTGAAAACAATCCGAATGTTCATATTCTGTTAGGGTATGACTGTGAAGGATTCGGTGACGCTTATGTGGAAGTGGCCGGAACCGCCAAACTGAACAACTCAGCCGATTTAAAAGAAAAGCTGTGGGATCCGAAACTGGAACGCTGGTTTGACGGAAAAGACGATCCGAACCTGGTGATTCTTGAAATTGAACCGAAGCAGATCAAGCTCATGAACGCGGGTGAAAAAACGCCGGCCGAGCTGGAACTTTAATAAATCATTTGATTATTCAGGGGCAATCTGTTATAATTAACTGCTAAGTGACAACATGCAAATAAAAAAGAAAGTAAACTTCTTTTTTCTGTTTTGATATAGAAGCTTCAGGCTTCAACGGACAGCTTGAAAAAAAGCTGAGCTTATTCTTTTCCTTCTGATATTCGCCCCTAACGAAGAGATGGAAAAAAGACTTTTTGTTTTACAATTCACACCGGCGCGGCTTCGGAGCCGCAGTGACGATTGAGAGGTAGGGCTTTCGTTGTCTTGTGTTCAAGAACTTCCATGGTGTTTACTTTCGAAGAATGATTCTGTCGGAACTGTTAATACACGAATCACCCGCGGGCTAAGGCGGGCAACCATATATTATTTATTTGCGTAAGAAAAGAATAAGACAAAACCGCTCCGGACATCCGGGCGGTTTTTTTATGTAACCGGCCGAAACCTCGCCGCAGTCTGCAGAGTCTAATCAGTAGAAAAGATTTGGAGGAATCATACATTGCACGTTATTACTTCACAAGTACTGTTTATCTTCTGTTTTCTGCTGCTGATACATTCGATTGAAACGCTTGCCTATGCAACACGGCTTTCCGGCGCGAGAGTCGGATTTATCGCGTCCGCGCTGTCATTATTTAATGTCATGGTCATCGTGTCGCGCATGTCAAACATGGTTCAGCAGCCGTTTACCGGACATCTGATTGATGCCGCCGGATCAAACGCCCTGTCTGTTGTGGATGCTCAGTTTCGATTTTTAATATTCGGCTCCACGATCGGAACGATGCTCGGCATCTGTCTTTTGCCGACATTCGTCGCGTTATTCTCCAGGGCGATTATACACTTGGCGGACGGAGGAGGCTCCGTCATGCAGGTATTTAAGAAAGGATTTTCACTGAACGGGCTGAAGCATGCGCGTTCTTATATCAGACTGCCGTCAGTCTCCTATTTAAAGGGGCTTCAATTCCGAATGATTCCGAAACGCTTGTTTGTCATTAATATGGTCATTACGTCTATTTACACGATCGGTGTTCTGTCCGCTCTGTACGCCGGCCTTCTGGCGCCTGAGCACAGCACGACCGCCGTGATGGCATCAGGCTTAATCAACGGAGTTGCGACTATGCTGTTGGCTGTGTTTGTTGACCCGAAAGTATCCGTACTGGCAGACGATGTGGCGAAGGGCAAGCGCAGCTACGTCTCCTTAAAATGGACATCGTTGACGATGGTGACATCAAGGGTGGCGGGCACGCTTCTCGCCCAGCTCGTATTCATCCCCGGCGCTTATTATATCGCCTGGGTGACGAAATGGATGTAACGCATGAAAAAAGCTCCTCTGCAGAGGGACTGACCCCATAATATGAGACAAACAAAAAACACCTTCAAGTTTGAAAACGGATCGTTGTTATCCGAAATTAGACTTGGAGGTGTTTTTCTATGAGGGCAAGAGTGAGTTATCCGGTTGAAGTCAAACAGAAGGCTGTAGAAATGAGATTGGCGGGCGTGCCTGTGAAGGAGATCATGCAGGAATTGAATATAAAGAATAAGACGCAGGTGCAGACATGGGTCAGGTGGTATAAAGCTGGGGACACACATCGATTCGAACAACCTGTCGGAAAGCAATATTCTTATGGAAAAGGTCCAGAGTATTCTTCCGAATTAGAGAAACTGCAGGCAGAAAATCGTTATCTGAGACAAAAGAATGAAGTGTTAAAAAAGTACAACGAATTGGAAAGGAAGCTGATAGCGAAACGCCAGTCGAGCTTGTAGAAGCATTGCGCGGCACAATGACCATACAGGATATCTGTATTCATTTAGGTATCTCACGAGCATCTTATTATCGTTGGAAGAAGAATCTGATGAAAGATAACCCTAAATACCATTTAGAAAAACAAATCGGCACGTTGTGCCGAGAACATAAGTATCGATATGGCTATCGGAAAATCACAGCCATATTAAAAAAGGGAATGCGTATTAATCATAAAACGGTTCAGCGCATTATGCAGAAAAACCAGTGGCAATGCCGGGTTAAGGTGAAAAAGCGCAAGAAGAATGGGCAGCCATATGCCGTGGCCGAGAATATATTAGATCGGAACTTTCAGTCTGATCGCCCTCTGGAAAAGCTAGTAACGGATATCACATATTTGCCTTATGGGCAGAAACAATTGTATCTTTCCAGTATATTGGATTTATACAATGGAGAAGTGATTGCTTTTACGATTGGCGATAGACAGGACACAGATTTTGTCTTACACACACTTGATCAGCTGCCCGTACTCCCAGAGAACTGCGTGTTACATAGTGACCAAGGTTCTGTTTATACATCTTATGAGTATCAGAAAGCTGTTAAAACAAAAGGCATTACCATGAGCATGTCCCGTAAAGGGACACCCGCTGATAATGCCTCCATCGAATCGTTTCATTCCTCACTAAAGTCTGAAACGTTCTACCTCGACAGGTTGGAAAGCACTACGACGACCATCGTAGAGCAAACTGTCGAAACCTATATATACTATTATAACAACATTCGTATTCAAACGAAACTAAACAACCAGCCGCCGGTCACATACCGACAGCTGGCTGCTTAAAGGTGTTTTGATCCCTGTCTCAAAAACGGGGGTCAGTCCCCAGAAGAGGAGCTTTTTTATTGATAATGTCTCAGGCCGCGATCATAAATAAAATTACCGAACGGAATAAAGGCCGCGATAAAACCGGCGGCTGACCATTTCACATGCCATTTGACAGTAAACGCCGCATACGCCAGCACCGCCAGATAAATGATAAACAAACCGCCGTGAATGGAACCGGCAATGGTGACGGCGAGCGGATGATGAGCCCAATACTTCAGCGGCATCGCGATAAACAGCAGCACCAAAAGCGACATTCCTTCAATAAACCCCATCGTGCGAAGTCTGCCGATAGGCGTGTGTAACATACAGCTCCCTCCTGTCGGACATCTTTTTTCCTCTATACTATAAGCAAAGGGCAGTCCTAATATGACCATTTCGCGTCAGTTCCTAAAAAACCTTTATTAATTCAGCCTGTTGTTCTTGTCATTTTTCGGATTTCTCTTGATAATATAGCCAAAAGGGTAAGGAAGGACTACAGTCATGAAACTAGATAATGTGGATCTGAGCATCATTAAAGAGCTGCAGCGGGACAGCCGCCTGTCCATGCGGGAACTGGGCAGAAAAATCAAATTGTCAGCCCCGTCCGTCACAGAGCGTGTCAGACAGCTTGAATCCTTCGGCGTCATTAAGCGCTATACATTGGACATTGATCAAAAAAAGATCGGGCTTCCTGTTTCCTGCATTGTCGAAGCGACAGTGAAAAACGGAAAATACGATCAATTTAAAACCTACATTCAATCCATTCCCAACATTGAATTTTGTTTTCGGGTCGCCGGGGCGGCGTGTTATATGCTGAAGATGAACGCGGACAGCCTGGAAACGATCGAACACTTCATCAACCGCACCTCTCCGTATGCCCAAACCGTGACCCACGTCATTTTCTCAGAAATTGACACAAAAAACGTCCTCGATTAGAGGGAGCGTGAGGAAGTCTGTTATAATAACAGGATGATTGTGAAAGAAAGAGAAGTGAAAAGCATGTCAAAAACAGTTGTATTAGCTGAAAAACCTTCAGTCGGCCGGGACTTGGCCCGCGTTCTGAAGTGTCATAAAAAAGGAAACGGATATCTTGAAGGCGACCGCTACATCGTCACATGGGCGCTCGGGCATCTGGTAACGCTCGCTGACCCTGAAGGATACGGCAAAGAATTTCAATCATGGCGGCTTGAGGATCTGCCGATTATTCCGGAGCCTTTAAAGCTCGTCGTCATTAAAAAAACAGGAAAACAGTTCAATGCGGTCAAAGCTCAGCTTGTCCGGAAAGACGTCAGCCAGATCGTAATCGCTACAGACGCAGGACGGGAAGGGGAGCTTGTGGCCCGCTGGATTATCGAAAAGGCAAACGTCCGCAAACCGATTAAGCGGCTGTGGATTTCCTCTGTGACGGATAAGGCGATTAAAGAAGGATTTCAAAAGCTCCGCAGCGGAAAAGAGTACGAAAACCTGTATCATTCCGCCGTTGCCAGAGCGGAAGCGGATTGGATCGTCGGCATCAACGCGACCCGCGCGCTGACCACAAAATTTAACGCGCAGCTGTCATGCGGACGCGTCCAGACTCCGACATTGGCGATGATCGCCAAGCGTGAAGCGGACATTCAGGCGTTCAAACCCGTTCCTTATTACGGTCTCCGCGCGGCGGCTGATCAGATGACGCTGACATGGCAGGGTAAAAAAACAAAGCAGACAAGAACATTCGATCAGACGGTGACCGGCCGTTTGGCAAAAGACCTGCAAGGAAAGCCGGCAGTCATTTCAGAATTGAAAAAAACG
This sequence comes from Bacillus sp. 275, assembly GCF_001999205.1. Classification (NCBI taxonomy): domain Bacteria; kingdom Bacillati; phylum Bacillota; class Bacilli; order Caryophanales; family Bacillaceae; genus Bacillus; species Bacillus sp. 275. Next base: position 1,556,470 of record NZ_CP019626.1, on the reverse strand, counting down.
GCGAAGAAAAGCTTCGCTCCCGGTCTTTACGACTTGACGGAATTGCAGCGGGACGCTCATAAGCGCTTCGGTTTCTCCGCAAAAGAGACGCTGTCCGTGCTTCAAAAGCTGTATGAACAGCATAAGCTTGTCACTTACCCGCGGACGGATTCCAGATTCCTTTCCGCAGACATCGTGCCGACTTTAAAAGACCGTTTAAACGGCATGGAAGTTAAGCCGTACGCACAGTACGTCAATCAAATACTGAAGCGGGGCGTCAAAGCGCATAAAGGATTCGTCAATGATGCGAAAGTATCGGATCACCATGCCATCATTCCGACAGAGGAGCCGCTGATCCTTTCAAGCCTCAGCGACAAAGAACGAAAGCTTTACGACCTGATTGCCAAACGTTTTCTCGCCGTGTTAATGCCGGCGTTCGAATACGAAGAAACAAAGGTCACAGCCGATATCGGCGGCGAAACATTTACCGCAAAAGGGAAAACGGTTCAATCGCCTGGCTGGAAAGCCGTGTATGATATGTACGAGGATGACGACGATCATGAGGAAGACAAAGACCAGACGCTCCCGGATCTTCAGCAGGGTCAGCGCCTCACTGTCTCATCACTGAAAGAAACGAGCGGACAGACGAAACCGCCGGCGCGCTTTAATGAAGGCACGCTGTTATCTGCGATGGAGAACCCAAGCGCCTTTATGCAGGGAGAAGAGAAGAACCTTGTGAAAACATTGGGTGAAACCGGCGGACTCGGAACAGTCGCCACCCGCGCTGATATCATTGAAAAACTGTTCAACAGTTTCTTGATCGAGAAAAAAGAAAAAGATATTTTTATTACGTCAAAAGGGAAGCAGCTCTTACAGCTCGTCCCGGAAGATTTAAAATCACCGGCCTTAACCGCTGAGTGGGAGCAAAAGCTCTCCGCCATCGCAGCGGGCAAACTGAAATCCGCCGTGTTCATTAAAGACATGAAAACATATGCGGGCAAAACGGTGAAGGAAATCAAAAACAGCAGCCAAACCTTCAGACATGACAACATTTCAGGCACCGCCTGCCCTGATTGCGGCAAAATGATGCTTAAAGTCAACGGCAAACGCGGCACGATGCTCGTATGTCAGGATCGTGAGTGCGGAAGCCGGAAAACGCTGGCAAGAAAAACAAACGCCCGCTGTCCGAACTGTCATAAGAAAATGGAGCTTCGCGGCCAGGGCGAAGGCCAAACCTTCGCATGTGTATGCGGCCACCGGGAGAAACTGTCCGTCTTTGAAAAGCGCAAGGCGAAAGATAAATCCGGACGCGCATCCAAGCGGGACATCAACTCTTATATGAAAAGCCAAAACAAAGAGGAGCCGATGAACAACGCGCTGGCAGAACAGCTGAAAAAACTCGGCCTGGATAAATAGATCAGAGAAAGGCAGCATTTGTAAAGAAATGCTGCCTTTTGTTGTGTTTTTTACTGTAATGGGAATACGATCCAGACGAAAAGGGAAAAGGTGAGCAGACGGCGCTCCCATTTAAAATTTCCCAATGTGAAAAAATGCTAGTATTCTTTTATCGTTTCCTATATAGTAAAAATACTTTGTGAAAAAATAAGATATGGGTCTAAAAAAGGATTTATAAAATAGGAGGATGGACTGTGAAGCAATTCGTTTTTCGCCTGATGATCCTTTTGATTTCGATCGTTCTGACGGCGGGGTGCGCGGAGGCCGGCACTGAAAAACAGGCGGCAGCCGAACCGTCCGGGCCGCTTCAGCCCGCAGAGCATTTTATTTATCATAAATTGATGAACGGGCGGGGGATGATCCGGACGAACATAACCGGTGAGCCGGAATATTTATCAGAGTCTCTCGGACTATGGATGGCATTTTTGCTGAACAGGAAAGATGAACGGCAGTTTCAAGCGCAATATCAGCTTCTCACCGATTCGTTTCTGACGAAAAACGGGCTCGTGTCGTGGAAGATTGACGGGAATAAAGCGAGCGGCACCAATGCCTTAATTGACGATTTCAGAATCATGAACTGTCTGAATGAGGCCGGAACCCTATGGGGAAACAGTGAATACGGGAAAACAGCGGTGCAGATCGGGAAGGCGCTGGAAAAATACAATACGAATGACGGGTATTTTACGGATTATTATGATGCCGCTTCAAATGCCGCGTCAAAGACCGTGACGTTGTCCTATGTCGATCCCGGCGCCTTACAGATGCTCAGAGAAAAGGGGATTATCGATGAGAAAACGGAAAACAGGAACCTCGATGTTCTCAATCTTGCGCCCCTGAAAAATGGTTTTTTGCCGAAATCGTTCAATACCGAAACTAAGGAATACAAATATGACAGCGAAGTCAATGTTATCGACCAGCTGTATGCCGCCGTGAATCTGAAGCGGGGCGATGGCAAAGCCGCTGTGCTGTCGAAATGGATGATAAAGGAATTTAAGTCGCGCGGACAGCTGTACGGACGATACAGCGCAGACACGAAGGAGCCGGCGGTTCAATACGAATCACCGTCCGTTTACGCCCTGGCCGTTCTTTTTTTAGCAGAACAAAAAGCTGATCCGGCTGTCATCAAGCCGCTTTATGAAAGAATGACTTCATTTGAAACACTGGACACGCTGAAACCTGATTACGGCGGCTATATGAGCGGGGGCGATACACATTCTTTCGATAACCTGCTGCCGCTTCTGGCTGAAAGGAAATTGTTTAATGAAAATATCATTCAATGAATCACAAAAACTGTGCAGCTACACAGCGGTTATGCTGGTGCTGCTGTCTTTTTTTATTTACTATGCGTCTCAGCAATCCGCAGGGCTTCTGATAACCTGCATCACATTGCTTGTTGCGGGAGCCGGCATATGGTTCGGGGCAATCTACGCGCTCGTCATCACCTTACTCGTCTTATTTGTTCTCGGCAGTCTGCTCCTGTGGTTTCAGACCGGGAGCTTTATGGCGTCTGCCGGTGCCGAAAGTCTGCAGGTGCTGGTCATTTGGGGGATTGCGCTGCTCGTCTTTTCTTACATAGCGGGAAGGATTCACGAGTTGGCGAAGGGGCTTGAGCGCTCAGTGAAACAGCTGCGTGAAGAGATTACGAGCTTTGTCGCCGTCGACAGGGTGACCGGCTTTGACAACCATCTGCGGATGAAGCTGGAGCTTTCTGAGGAAATCAAGCGGGCGGAACGTTACGGCAATTCCTTCGTCTTTTTGCTGCTGCACATGCATTATTTCAAGGAATTCAAATCCCTCTACGGAGAAAAAGAGACCGACCGCCTGCTGGCGTTTATCAGCCGCCAAATCCGGTCAAGCGTTCGGGAAACAGACAAAAAATTCAGGCCGTCCGCCGAACGGTTCGGCATCGTGCTGACCCATACGCCTGAAGAACACATGCCGGCCGTTCTGGCGAAGCTGAAAAAGGAATTGGATACGTACCGGCTGCAAAACGGTAAATACGTCTCCATCACCTTCCGTGTATGTTACTTGGCGTACCGAAAGGATTTACAAACGGCCGAGCAATTTTTAAATGAACTGGAAAACGAGATGATGATGAATGAACTCTAAATGGATACGTCTCTTACTCTCGGCGCTCTTCATGATTTCGGCGGTTTATGTTCCCCGTCCGGCGGAAGCAAAAGACAAAAAGGACGGCATTCTCATTATTTATACAAGCACGGACGGCAAAGAAACCGCTGAGGTCAAAATGCTTGATCTGACCGCGGGCCATTTCTCATCCGCCGTCACCGTGAAAAGCGACGGAGACATCACAGCCGCGGACCTCAAAAAGAATCGGCGCGTCATCTATTACGGCGTCACGAAAAAAAAGCTCAGCGCATCATTCGTGTCTCTGATCAGCAGCATGCCGCAGCAGCTTATCAGCATCGGCTATAACGCCGGGCAGTTCCGCCAATTTGCGGGTTTGTCCCTGACAGAGAAAGAAACGGTATACCGCATTTACGGTAAGAAAGAAAAAACAGACATGCCGCTTGAAAAAGGGATGTCCGTGCTCGGCGTATCGGGAGTAAAAGGGGAGTCCCTTTATACATACCGGTCCGGTGACGGCAGCACCCGCCCTTTTATGTGGAAAACGGCGCGCTCTGACTATTATTTCGGTGTGACGAGCCTGTTAAATGATTCGTTTCTGACGGCGAAAGCGCTGCGCAGCGCATTCGGAGAATCAGCGGGCGGCACCCTCCTTTATTTACGGCTTGAAGACATCAGTCCGATGTCAGATGAAAGATTGCTTTACGAAGCGGGCGCTTACCTGCATAAAAGACACATTCCGTTTATTCTGGCGGTCATTCCGGTCTATCTCAATCCGGAAAACGGAGAAAAAGTATACTTGGCGGACAAGCCGAAAATGGTCAGCGTCCTGAAAAAACTTCAGCAAATGGGCGGCAGCATCATTGTTCACGGCTACACGCACGCATACCGATACAGCGAAACGGGAGAAGGCTTTGAATTTTGGGATGCCAAAGCGGATCAGCCGATTACGTCAGAAAATGCGGATGATACTCCGGTCAAGCTTGAAAAGGAACAGGATTTTCCGAATGAAAAAGCGTACCGGGCGTATGTGAAGCCTTTCCGTGAAAAAGAAAAAATCTACACGAGAACGAAGCTGGAGCAGGCGATTGACGATCTGACAGAGCTCGGCCTTTACCCGCTGTCATTCGAAGCGCCGCACTATACGATGTCTGAAGAAGGCTACAAAATCGCATCTTCTTATTTCTCCAGCATTTTCGGACAAGTGCAGCTCAGCGGCACGACGTGGAAAACCTCGGGCGCCCCTCCGTTCGTCTCAAAGCCGGCTATGCTGGACGGGATGACGCTGTACCCGGAAACAATCGGTTATGCCGATAACTCAAAGGAAAATCCGCTCGGAGATATGGAGAATCATATTTCGCAGATGATTGATTTCGGCGGCGGAACGGCGGGCGGTTTCTACCATCCGTATCTCGGCATGAAATACCTCCCCGAGCTCGTCAATCAGATGGAGCGAATCCCCGGCGGCGAGTGGCTCGATCTGAAGAAAACGAAGCAAACGGTAACGTCGGACAGCGTCAGGATCAAAACGGACGGAGACGGGACCATTCATGTGGAAAACAAGATTCATCCGATAACGGCCTTTTTCAATCACCATCAGCAGACGCCTCTGGAAAAAGCGCTTTGGATTCTCTCCGGCGTGGTGTTATTGTTTATCATCATGTTCGCCTGCTACGTCCTTTATTTGCGCGCCACATTAAAAAAACGAATTTTTAAGGAGAGAAGGAGCCTTGAGTAACATTCTGTTTTTTATCTCATTAAGTTTAATATGGGTGATGCTTCTCTATCACATGTTTCTGATGCAGGGCGGATTCAGGCATTATATGACCTTCGAACGGAACATTCCGAAATGGCGCGCAAAGATGGGGGAGCTCCCGAAGGTCAGCGTGCTCATTCCCGCCCATAATGAGGAGGTCGTCATCAGGCAGACGCTGAAGGCGATGGTGAACCTGTATTATCCGAAAGACAGGCTTGAGATCATCGTCGTTAATGATAATTCCTCCGACCGAACGGGAGACATCGTCAATGAATTTTCCCGTCAGTATGACTTCATTAAAATGGTCATTACAAAGCCCCCGAACGCCGGAAAAGGAAAATCTTCGGCGCTGAACTCAGGGTTCGCGGAATCGAACGGAGACGTGATCTGCGTGTATGATGCGGACAACACGCCGGAAAAAATGGCGGTGTACTACCTGGTTCTCGGTCTGATGAATGATGAGAAAGCAGGAGCGGTTGTCGGGAAATTCCGTGTCATCAACGCGGCCAAAACGATCCTGACGAAGTTTATCAATATTGAAACCATCTGCTTTCAGTGGATGGCGCAGGGCGGCAGATGGAAATGGTTCAAAATCGCCACCATCCCGGGGACGAACTTCGCGATCAGGCGGAGCATTATCGAACAGCTCGGCGGCTGGGATGATAAGGCGCTGGCGGAGGATACAGAGCTGACCATCCGCGTCTATAATCTCGGCTACCATATCCGCTTTTTCCCGGCGGCTGTGACATGGGAGCAGGAGCCTGAGACATGGAAGGTGTGGTGGCGTCAGCGGACAAGATGGGCGCGCGGCAACCAATACGTTGTTCTCAAGTTTTTATCCCAATTTTTCAAGCTGAAACGCAAGCGGATCATCTTCGATCTGTTTTATTTCTTTTTTACGTATTTTTTGTTTTTCTTCGGTGTGATCATGTCAAACACGATTTTTATCATCAATCTTTTTTATGACCTGCATCTGGCTGTCGGGTTTTTGGCGATGATTTTGTGGATACTGGCCTTTTTCCTGTTTATGACTGAGGTCATGATTACTTTAAGCATTGAAAAAACAGAAATGAACAAACAAAACTTCTTTATCGTATTTCTGATGTACTTTACATACTCCCAGGCTTGGATCGTGCTCGTCATCTGGTCACTATTCACAGAGATCAAGCACCGCTTGTTCAAGCAGGAAGTCAAGTGGTACAAAACGGAGCGATACAATCAAAATAAAAGCGGGTGACCTTTTTGAAAAAAGCGATCATATTGATAACTGGCCTTTTGCTATTGATGTATAACGGGCAGGCGGCCGCGGCCCGGGAACTGAAAACGGACGGTTCCGCCCTCGGAACAAGCGCCGGCGCAAAAGAGCAGCAGGCGCTGACTGGCGATCTGATGACACTGTACGGGGCGAAAGACAGCGCAGAGCTGACCTATCAGATTCCTGCGGGAGCTTCGAATGCCGATCAGTCGCTTCTGATTGATTACGAGGCGTCAAACTTATTAATTGCCCCGTCTTCTTTAACCATCGCAATTGATGATGAACCCGTCAAATCCATAAAGCTTGACGGCAGCTCCAAGCGGAAAACGGTGAAGCTCAATCTCAGCAAAAGCCAATCCGCCCAAGGCTATCACAATGTATCATTGCAATTTTACGGCGTATTAAAAGAGGGCGTCTGCGTCAGGCAGGATACGTCAGGCAACTGGATAAAAATTTATCCGGACAGCCGCCTTGTGCTTTCAGAAGCAAGCAAGTCAAAGGGAGCGGATCTCGGCCATTTCCCGTATCCGTTTGCCCAATCAGGCAATACGGGTGAAGAAACCGATATTATCCTTCCTGACAAAACGACCTCGGCGGAAGCTGAAGCCGCAGTCAAAGCAGAAGCATTTCTGAAAACGGCAGACAGCAGGCTGAAGGTATCCTATGTAAAAGAATCCGACGCCGGCAAAATCAGCAATCCGTCAATTGTCATCGGCGCTGATCAGCATTGGAACGGGAAAATAAAAGAGCTTTTCGAACGCGGGAACATCAAAGCGGAAGACAACAAACTTCTTCTCGCTGAACGGGTTCTGACATCAGGGGACAAACGGCAGCCCGTCCTGTTTGTCACGGCGCAATCAGACAAAACGCTGGCGGATAAAATCCGCGTCATCACAGACAGCGCTTATTCAAGCCAGCTGGGCGGAGATACTTTGACAATCGGCCGCCTTCAGCCCGCTGCGGAAAAGACAGGCAATAAACTGACACTAGAGGACTTCGGCGCGGGAAATGTAACGGTCGGATCAAACAAAACGGCGTCAGAGCACTTCTTTTACCCTGCGGCTGCCGCTGTTGATAAAGACGGTAAGGTCAAGCTTTCACTTACATTAAAAACGTCGGAATCGATCCGGACGAAGGCGGATTCAGATGATGACGCTGAGAGAGCGGAGCTGAACGTCATGGTCAACGGACAGCCGAATGCGGTGCGTCTTGATGATCTCGGCAATAAAGATAAAGACGGCTTTTACCACGTCTCCATCCCGATTGATCCGAAGCTTTTGCGAAGCAGCAGGTACATTGATCTGCAATTTGTCACATCAGGTTTGAAACATAACAATCCGTGTATCGACCGTGACGAAAACAAATGGGTCTATATTGATAAAAGCAGCACGCTGACGTATCCGGTAAGCGATGCGGCGCAGAAAGCGGATTTCGGGCAATGGCCGCTCCCGTTTGCGGGCGGCGGGAAAGAGAAAACAGTGATCGTCATCCCGGATGGCGTAAACATACAGACATTGAAAGAACTTTCTCTGGTGGCGGATTCATTCGGAAACGGCTTTACCGTAAAGACGGCATCAGACATGAAGGAAGCGGATGCCAAAGGCCGGAATGTTGTGTTTATCGGAGGCCTGCCGCAAATCCCGCTTTTAAAGTCAAACGCCTCTAAGCTTCTCGTGCCGTCAGACCGCAGCGGCGCGTACGATGTTTCTTCGTTTCAGATGCTGAATGAGACAACGAAACAAGTTGCGTTTACCCAGGAATCACCTTGGGACTCCGGCCGGAGCATCGCTGTTTTTGCTCCGTTATCGGGAAGCGGCGCGTCTGTCACAAAAGAGCTGATCAGCTTTTTAGACAGCACAAGCGATGCCGCAACCGTCATTAACGAAACAGCCGGCCGGCAGCTGTTTTCGAATCATCAGCAAATCAAGTCCGATGACAGCAGTCCGGCGGCTGATACGAAGAGCCGGTCCGCAGCACTGAACGTTACGTATATTGCTGTTTTCGCGGCGCTTATGATCATTGCGGCCGGTCTGATCTGGCTGACGGCAAGAAGGAAAAAAAGGAAAGCGGATCATGAAAAAAGCGAAGAGTAATGATGGAAAAAGAGGCCGTTCACAGGCCTCTTTTTTTTGTATTTTGATTTCCATTTTTGGCGGTGATTTTTTTATTTTTGAAACAGCATAAAAGCCCCTTTACAACTGAACGGGACGGGAGTATGATCTCTTTTATAATCTATATCGCTTAATCTGTAATCAGAGCGGGGGAACCAATTTGCGGCGCGTGATGCCGCTTGGGGTGAATCCTTTTTCAGGTAGGGCCAACTCTCATCAGCCCGAATCCGACAGCTAACCTCGTAAGCGTTCATGAGAGGAGATGAATGAAACCTGTGCACGATTATGGCGCAGGGGCATCCGTTTGCCTCTGTGTCTTTTTGCTGTGCTGAAATATGGCATGCAATCAGCATTCGGAGACATCATAGCAGTAAGGGTTTGTAAATCAAACGGAAAATGAAAAAAAGGGGAAAACAACAAATGTACCATTCAATCAAAAGATTTTTGATTGGGAAACCGCTGAAATCACAGGCGGCCGGAGAGCAGAAACTCACGAAACTCAAGGCGCTCGCCATGCTTTCTTCAGACGCGCTGTCATCAGTTGCTTACGGAACGGAACAGATTCTGATCATTTTGGCTGCGGTAAGCGCGGCCGCGTTTTGGTATTCCATTCCGATCGCAGCGGGTGTTCTCATTTTGCTGCTTGCTTTGATTCTGTCCTACAGACAGATTATTTACGCTTATCCGCAAGGCGGAGGCGCTTATATGGTTTCTAAAGAGAATCTTGGTGAGAAGCCCGGCCTGATTGCGGGCGGCTCATTGCTTGTTGATTATATTCTGACGGTGGCGGTAAGCATTTCTGCCGGAACTGACGCGATTACATCGGCATTTCCGGCCCTGCACCCGTATCATTTGCTCATTGCTGTTTTGCTTGTGATTCTGATTATGATTTTAAATTTGAGAGGACTGTCAGAGTCGGCGTCCATTTTGGCGTATCCCGTCTATCTGTTTGTGGCGGCGCTTGTCCTTTTGATCGTCGTCGGGCTGTTTAAGCTCATGACGGGCCAGGTTCATCCGGCCGAGCATACACCAATCGGCACGCCCGTAGCGGGCATCACGCTGTTTTTGCTGCTGAAGGCCTTTTCTTCAGGGTGTTCGGCGCTGACCGGTGTTGAAGCCATTTCAAACGCGATCCCGGCCTTTAAAAATCCTCCGGCAAAAAACGCGGCCCGCACTTTGGCCATGATGGGGATTCTGCTGGCGATCTTATTTACGGGGATTACGGTGCTGGCGTACGGCTACGGCACGGGTCCGAAGCCTAACGAGACCGTTATTTCACAAATCGCCGCGGAAACATTCGGCCGCCATACGGTGTATTATTTCATTCAAGGCGTTACATCATTGATTCTCGTGCTTGCGGCGAATACGGGCTTTTCCGCATTTCCGCAGCTGGCGTTTAATTTAGCGCGCGATCAGTATATGCCGAGAATGTTTACGGTACGAGGCGACCGGTTAGGCTTTTCAAACGGCATCATCTTTCTCGGTATCGCGTCCATCCTGCTCATTCTTTTATTCGGCGGCCGCACGGAACATTTAATTCCGCTTTATGCCGTCGGCGTGTTCATTCCGTTTACGCTGTCGCAGACGGGAATGTGCATCAAGTGGATCAGGCAGAAGCCGAAGGGCTGGGCGGTAAAAATGCTGATTAACTCATGCGGCGCCGCCATTTCATTTATGGTGCTGTGTATTTTATTCGCGACGAAGTTCAATCTTGTCTGGCCGGTGCTGTTATTCATGCCTGCTGTCGTGATGCTGTTTTTCGTCATTAAAAATCACTACACCGCGGTCGGCGAACAGCTGCGGGTCGTTGATCAGCAGCCTGAGGAAATCAGGGGAACCGTCGTCATCGTGCCTGTCGCTGGTGTCACCACCGTCGTCCAAAAATCGATTCAGTATGCGAAATCATTATCGGATCAGGTCATTGCGGTTCATGTTTCCTTTGACAGAGAACACGAAAAAAAGGTGGAAAAGCGCTGGGAAGAGCTTCATAACGGCGTCCGTCTCGTCACCCTGCATTCCTCATACCGCAGTCTGGTTCACCCGTTTGATAAGTTTTTGGAAACGGTCGAACAGAAAGCGAAAAAAGAACAGTTCTCCGTGATGGTGCTGTTTCCGCAATTTATTACGAAAAAACGCTGGCAGACCATCCTTCACAACCAATCAGCCTTCTTGCTCCGCGTCCGGCTGTTTTGGAAGAAGGACATAATCGTCGCCACCCTGCCGTATCATTTTAAAAAGTAACGGCAAAGACCGCAGGCTAAAATGCCGCGGTCTTTTTTGTAAAGGAGGACGACATGGCACAAGGCGCTTTTGTCATCATACAAAATGACGGGCGGGACATATTGCTCGTAAAACGAAAAGACGTTCCACTATGGGATTTGCCCGGGGGCAGGATTGAAGAAGGTGAAACACCTGAAGCCGCAGCCGTCAGAGAGGCCTTCGAAGAAACCGGGTATAACGTGACCATCCTGCAAAAATCCGGTGAGTATGAAAGGCCGGCATTTGAAGATACACAGCACGTTTTCATCGGAGCCATTACCGGAGGAACACCGCTGATGAACGGATCGGAAACCGCCGCTTTACGCTGGTTTTCCCCAAACCGGCTGCCGCTGTTCATGGTGCCGAACAGAAAACGGCAAATAAAAGACGGACTCAATGGGGCGGCAAATCGTAAGGCAGTCCTTAAAGACCGAAATCTGTTATCCATCCTTGATCTGCTAAGAAAAAAGCTGAGAGTATAGCCCGTGTTTCAACCCGTATGAAAAAGGGGATGAATACAGGTAAAAGGAGGATGCAGTATGCCAAGTAAAACAGCAGGACACGTAATGACGGAGCTGCTTGAACAATGGGGAGTCGGTCATATATACGGCATTCCCGGAGACAGCATTAATGAATTTATCGAAGAACTGAGACATGAACGAAATAACCTGACATTCATCCAAACCCGGCACGAAGAAGTCGCAGCCCTGGCTGCCGCGGCTGAGGCAAAACTGACCGGGCAGATCGGTGTCTGCCTTTCAATCGCAGGACCGGGGGCCGTTCATCTGCTGAACGGTTTATACGACGCCAAAGCGGACGGCGTTCCGGTGCTGGCGATTGCGGGACAGGTGGCTTCCGATGAAATCGGCCGTGACAGCTTTCAGGAAATCAAATTAGAGCAGATGTTTGAGGACGTGGCGGTATTCAACCAGCAGGTACATACGGCAGAAGCGCTGCCCGATCTTCTGAATCAGGCGATCCGCACGGCTTACAGCAAAAAAGGTGTTGCCGTTTTAACCGTTTCTGATGATTTATTCGCGCAAAAAATCAAACGGGAGCCGGTTTACACATCGCCAATATACCTCAAAGCTGATATAGAGCCGAAAAAAGAACATCTCGTGACATGCGCGCAATATATTAACAACGCAAAAAAACCGGTCATTCTCGCCGGCCAAGGGTTAAAATCAGCAAAAGAGGAGCTGCTCGCATTCGCCGATAAAGCGGCCGCTCCGATTGTGATCACCCTTCCGGCAAAAGGCGTCGTGCCTGACAGCCATCCCCACTTTCTCGGGAATCTCGGGCAAATCGGCACAAAGCCCGCCTACGAAGCAATGGAGGAATGCGATCTGCTGATCATGCTCGGCACATCGTTCCCATACAGGGATTATCTCCCGGATGATACGCCCGCTATTCAGCTTGATTCGGATCCGGCGAAAATCGGCAAGCGCTATCCCGTCAATGCGGGAATCGTCAGTGATGCGGCTCTGGGGCTGAAAGAGCTGACGGAATACATTGAATATAAAGAAGACAGAAGATTTTTGGACGCCTGCACCGAGCACATGAAGCATTGGTGGAAGGAAATCGAAAAAGATGAAACCGAGGCGACTCATCCGCTCAAGCCCCAGCAGGTCATCGCCCGGCTTCAGGATGCGGCCGCAGACGATGCCGTTCTGTCGGTGGATGTCGGAACGGTTACGGTGTGGATGGCCCGCCATTTTAAAATGAAGAAGCAGGACTTTATCGTCTCAAGCTGGCTCGCCACGATGGGATGCGGGCTTCCGGGAGCGATTGCCGCAAGCCTTGCCGAACCTGAGCGGCAGTCCATCGCCATTTGCGGAGACGGCGGATTTTCAATGGTGATGCAGGATCTGCCGACAGCTGTTAAATATAAACTGCCGATTACGGTTGTCATATTAAACAACGAAAATTTAGGCATGATTGAATATGAACAGCGGGTCAAAGGCAACATTGACTACGTCACCCAGCTGCAAAATATGGATTACGCCGCTTTTGCAGAAAGCTGCGGAGCAAAAGGCATCAAAGTGACGAAACACGAGGAATTGGCTCCCGCTTTTCATGAAGCGCTCAACTCAAATGAGCCGGTCGTCATCGACGCCGTCATCGGCGACGAGCCGCCGCTTCCGGGGAAAATCACTTACGGCCAGGCGAAGGGCTTCAGCAAATACATGCTGAAAAACTTCTTTGAAAACCAAAAAATCGAAATGCCGTCACTCAAGAAAAGCTTAAAACGGCTGTTTTAAAAAGCCGGCGCTTTTAAAAAATAAACAGGCAGCATGCCTGTTTATTTTTTTGTTTGTTGAGCGGCTTGCTTGCATATAGCCGTCCTAAATGAAAACGATGATTGTGAAAATCGGCAGCTGGCGAGCGCTGGCTGATCAAAAAACTTATGAAGGACCAGTGCAATTCATCTCAAGAACAGCCAGAGAGCGGTCACAACAGCGATCATAAAGTAATCTCCCTCATTCAGTGTAGTTCCATTTTTGACAAACACATGTCCCATCCGGTTTGTCTTTGTCCCTTCCGGGGTTTTAAGCGCAATGTTCTTCCCTATATTGTAATAAACAATTTTAAACAAATAATACGCCAGCGAACAGAATAAAAAGAGCAACATGAACTTGCCAATAAACAATATCATGTTTCATTACTCCCTATTGCAGTTTTTTCGTTTGAATATATGACGGAAAAGTCAGGATGTTATATAAAAGGAGAAGTATTTTAAAGAGGCTGGTGTTAAAGATTAATGAACGGTTCGCCGCAACATCCCCAGATCCGGAATCATTTCAAAACGAAAGAGAAGCCCGAGGATTATTAAAAAACAGTCGCTAATTTGTCCGCTTTTTTTTGAACATTTGATCTAAGATGAACATAAAGAGGGTGAATAAGAAGGACACCGTAATCATATCTATCAGAAATATATTAGAGGTTCTTTTTATTAATAGCAGCCATACCACCTGCAAAACTAAAGAAATAGAAAAATAGGATATATATGTCATAATTCTCATATTTGTTACCCCCTTAGCCTAATTTCTCTTTTGTGATCTTATCCAAATTAGTGAAAAGGATATCCAATCCCGAAAATAAGAAAGTGATGAACAATGAAAGAAGAATTTCTCCACCTTGAAATATAGATATGTTCTCAATGATATGATTGGAAACGTATTGGATTGAGAAGTAAACAGCAGCCCATGCAAAAATGAATTCAAGGATATAGGCTGACCAAGCAGGCAATGTCAAAACATGAGTCATTCCTTTTACAATTGCCGTAAGGATTAGCATATAAACTAAAGCTAAAATACTGACGACGACAGAAAATATGTATAAGTCTGAAAGTGAACCATAGATGATATATTCTCCGAAAAAATGATTTACAGTTATAGCTGCAAAATACATAACTAGGCTGGGTACAGTTATAGCGAAGAACAGGGAGAATCCAATAAGTAAGATGAATGCTGCATGAGCTAAGCGGTTTGGCGGTGTATCCACGATCTCTTTTTTTAATAGAATCATAAAAATAAGAGATGAAATCACAAGGCAGCATAAGAAAGTGAGCAGAACAGTAAAAAAGACAGTCATGTGCCATCTCCAATGAAAAAGTGCTATTAGAGTGAATCTAACAGCACTTTGCATTACTTCATACGTATTTTCCTGACGATCATTTATGAATGATTTTAAAATGCTTTCATTGCTAAAGTTGTCAATTGAGCGAGGTTTTTAGCCTGGCTGTCAGAAAGTCCGGACTTTTTAAGTGAAAGATAAAGATTCTTTTCCACGTCAGTCCAGCTTAAGGCGACATACTCGTTCAGCATTTTCTTTAAAACCGGTTCGATGTGTTCATTGAAAACGGATTCGAGTTCATTTCTTATTTTCTTTCCTGCTAATTTTTCAACAAGATTGAATAATTTTGTTTTATTTTTCAGCACTTCTCTGATTACATCTTTGACTGGTTTTGACACAGATGCATCGCTTTGTGCTTTAAGTCCGTAGGAAAATTGCGTATCAGTCTGATAAAAAAATGATTTGGTCGTTCCAGTGGCATTGGCAGTATTATTATGATTTTCTTTAGCTAAGGATGCGGGGACAAAAGTAGTAGTTACAAGGGCTAAAGATGCGGCAAACAGAATGCCTTTAGCTGCGTGTCTAATGGGAAATCCTCCTTTAGAAATGTAGTGTAGAGAGAAATGATAGACTATGTATTTAGGCGGGACCGATATGATCCGCTTTGAACATTTTCCCCTCTCAGATACCATTCTATCAATAGGTATTTTTGGGGTAAATAGGATTTTAATACAGTATTTTTCTTATAATTCAAAATCTTCTTTAGCAGGATTCATTTTGGCTGCAGTTTCGATGAGATGGGACATGGGCTGGAGCCTATATAACACATGTACAGGCTGATTGAGGCGGAATCACATTATCGGAGCGGTTTTATAATTTAGGGTTAATGAATAAAAATAAACAGGCGGCATGCCTGTTTATTTTCGTTTGCGTGAAAGAGCGAAGAAAAACGGGAAGGCGGAGCCGGCCAATAACGTACCGAATAAAAACATGCCCCCGATGAACACATGATAGTTCACCCCGCCGATCCAAAGCCCCGTGATTAAGGAAACGATGCTTAATGCGATCATGAAAAAGCCGGGAATCAGACGTTTCTTACCCGTTGTCCGATAAGCAAAAAGAGAACAGAAGATGCCGATGACAATCGGCACAATCCACAGATAAAAAAGGATAAATACTGACATAAGCAAAACTCCGATTTTTCTTCTATCATACCAAAAACGCCCGGAAAAAGATACGAACGGCACCCGGCGTCAAAAGAAAAACCGGCCGCAATGGCCGGTTTTTTCTAACGGAATGAATCGTAGATCACAAACAGATTAAGCGCGATCACCAAAACCGCAATCAGCCAGGCAAGAGCCGTCACCCATTTTCGGTTCGTCAGGGCGCCCATCAGGCGTTTGTTGCTTGTAAACATAATCAGCGGCACGAGCGCAAAGGAGATGCCGAATGAAAGAACGACCTGGCTCCATACGAGCGCTTCTGTGGCGTTGACCCCCGAGATAATGATGATCATCGGCGGAATGATGGTAATGAAACGCCGCAAATAAAGCGGGATACGGTAACGGATGAAGCCCTGCATGATAATATCGCCTGACAATGTGCCGACAGAAGAGCTTGAAAGCCCTGCGGCCAGCAGCCCGATCCCGAAGAGAATGGCTGAAGCCGGTCCGATATAGTGGCCGAATTGCTGATAAGCCACGTCTAAATCTTCTACATACAGCCCGTTCTTGAAGAAAAGCGCGGCAGCGACGATGAGCATGCTTGCGTTAATCGCCCCGGCGATCACCATCGCGATGAGAATGTCAATCGTCTCGAATCTAAAAATCTTTTTCCGCTCACTATCTGTTTTTCCGACGACACGGCGCTGTGTCAGCGCGGAATGTAAGTAAATGGCATGCGGCATCACGGTTGCGCCGAGTATCCCGGTTGCCAAGAGCACACTGTCCATTCCGTCAATTTTCGGGATAAACAGCCCTTCGAGAACGGAGGCGGCGTCAGGTTTGGCAAAGAAGGTTTGCAGAGCGAAGGCGATCACCACGACAAACAGAAGTCCGGCGATGCCCGCTTCCAGCGCCCGGTAACCCCGGCGCTGCAGCTCTAAAATCGCGAATGATCCGATCGCCGCGATAATGGCCGCTTCAACCATCGGTATGCCGAACAGCAGGTTGAGCCCGAGCGCCGCCCCGATAAATTCTGCCAGATCAGTTGCCATAATCACCAGTTCACCCTGTATCCACAGCCCGGCTGATACCCATTTCGGATACCGGTCTCTGGCGATTTCCGGAAGGTTTTTACCCGTGGCGATTCCGAGCTTCGCGGAAAGAACTTGAATTAAAAAAGCCATCAAGTTTGAAAAGAGGATGACCCACAGCAGCATATACCCAAATTTCGAACCAGCTGAGATATTCGTAGCGAAGTTTCCCGGATCAATGTAGGCAATCGCCGCGATAAAGGCTGGGCCTAAGAAAGGCAGAAGCCGCTTGAATCCCTTGCTTTTGCCGTCAAGTGCATCCTGCACGGCTTTTGCTTGCAGTGATTGTGCTGAGATGTCTTTGCTCATTATGTCTCACCTAAATTCCGATAGATTTTTAGCTAAATAACAAAAAGTTTCCTAGATGCAAATTATTTTATCTACATCATAAATCCGCTATTATGAGATGTCAAGTTCTTTATGTTCAATAAACCGGCACATTGATGCCCTGTTTTATCTATGATATGTATCCCGCCGAAGAAAGGTCCGAAAATGAAAACGGCATCGTTCCGGGAAAGAAGCGATGCCGTTCGCAAAGCGTGTTTCCGCCTCCGATCATGCACGGATGCGTGGAGCGTTCTTTTAAAAAGGTGAAAAGAGGACACTTGCCTATATAACTTCACAACTTTCTGTCCGCCCAACTGATTTGAGAAAAAGACGCTGTATTTCCTCCGTTTTCCCAGGTAAATAGAATAATAATGTTTCTTTCCATTGGAAGATAAAACCTTTCTGTACCATTCAAATGACCTCCGGAAAAACTCCGGCCGCTCTGAATAAACGTTTGAATCAACGATATATCAGTGATTCCAGTCCAATAAACCGCTGTTATCTATCAAAAAAAGAATCGGCATGGTCACTTGCGAAGAAAAGAAGTTGGAGCATTAGACTTATTTCAGTCTCCCGGGCAAAAAAGTATAATAACGTCAGGAAAGCTTTCCAGCCATATGATAAAAGAGGGGGAATTTTCTTGGTACGTCGTTTGTCGATCATTTCTTTAGCCATGATTTTTGCTGTTTCTTTATTCGCTTTTGGCGGCTCTGCATCAGCAGCAGCTTTCAAACCTAAAGCTGAACCGGACGTTTCCATTTTAGCCAGCGGGGGCACAGTCGGTATTTACGGTGCTAATATGCGCTCATGCTCTAAGGTCAGCTGTTCAACGATCACAACATTCTCAAGCGGTAAAAAAATTACAGGTTCTTGGGTAACCGGAGAATATGTTCAAGGCCACTACACCAATTCCAATAAATGGCTGAAAGTCACGTATGCAGGAGCGACAGGCTACGTTTCAGTCACCACACTATCTTATTATTACGGTTTATAATCAGAAAAACCTCGTTCTCTTGAGAGCGGGGTTTTTCCTTTATTCCGATTCAATTTCCGCGTTTCGTTTCATCATCGTGTTTCATCAGCTGATCGATTTCTTCCTTAGAAGCGTTTTTTTTCCACTCTTTCGCCTGACTTGTCGCAATGGGAATGGCCCGTCCTTCTTCATAACCCTCATCTACCATCGCATTCGCGATTTCGATCGCTTTTTTCTTCACAGGTTCCTCGAGATTCTTCAATGATTGCGGATAATCCTTCATAGACCAAGGCATGTCTATCACTCCTTTATGAAAAGTGTTTCCCGCCTGAAGAAAAAGAAAACCGCCTTATCAAAAAGAATGACAGCTAGTTTTACGAGAGACCAGCAATTTCCGAATAAAATATAAAGGATAAAGAAGCAAGTACAGATTGAATGCCCACCACATAAGATCAAAATCACCGATAAATACCCAAAAGGCTATCGCTTGCAGGCCTGAACAAAAGGTCAGCACAAGTGATATTAATGCGAAAGAGCGCCATAACGCATGTTTCCGTTTATAAAGAAACAAGCTGTACAGCCCGGTTATCGAAATGAAAATATCTAAGGGAAAGAATGACCAGTTCCAGGCCATGATCATGGCGTTATCATAATCTTTAAACACCATGTTTTTTGGAATCCACTCAAAAAAAGTAACAATCCAATAAACGATAAATCCAATATCTGTAATGAGGAAGAGAACCTTTAACCCTTTCATCATCTGTTTCTGTCCGTATGAACGCTGATGCCGTTTGATGACGTTTCACTTTCAGAAATAAAGTTTAAGGAAACGACACCGATGATGATCAAAAGAACAGAGACAGCTTTTATGACAGAGAACTGTTCATGAAAGAAAAAAATTCCGATCATGGAAATCAGCACGATCCCCATCCCCGACCAGACCGCATACGCGATGGAGACACTTATATATTTCAAAGTCAAAGTAAGAAAACAAAGGCTGCCGATATAAAACAATAATAATAAAATACTTGGGACAAGTTTTGTAAATCCATTTGATAATTTCATGCTGACCGTACCCAATACTTCAAAAATGATCGCTAAACTTAAATAAATCCATTGCATTCAACATTCTCCTTCAATCGTATTATTCAAAATTATACAATATACAGAATTTGAAGAAAATTAAACAATGGAATGTTTTCCGGATAAAAAATCCGGCCGGGTGTAAAAAGAAAACGCCATAAAGGTATACTATGAACAAAGAAATCAGAAAGGACGTGCAGGACGGGTGACAGAAGAGCGGACAGACCTGGAAAGACAACTGAGAGACATTCAAAAATGGGAAAAGGCGCAGCAGAGGGTGATGTTCTGGCAAACATTCACCCGCTTGCCGTTTCAGCTTTTGGACAAGCTGACACCGCAATTTATTCAGAGGAAAATCGGACTCATTCTCGATGAAACGGGAACGTTTATTCAGTCAGGCGGACAGTACCTGACATCTGAAAAGCGCATCATGAATAAGTTTCAAAAACGGCTGCCGCACGGTACATGTCAAACGCTTCACGACATCCGCATTGCGCCGCTTGCCGTCATGGACGAAATCGCAGAAGCCGTAGCGCGTACAAGCGTAAAGGCCGCGACGGTGCAGGGAGCCGCAACGGGAGTCGGCGGCGTATTCACGCTGGCGGCAGACATTCCGGCGATGCTCGGCCTGTCCTTAAAGACGCTGCAGGATATCGCGGTTGCTTACGGCTTTGATCCGAAAGACAAGAAAGAACGCGTGTTTATCGTCAAATTGCTCCAGCTTGTATCCAGTGACGTCATCGGAAAAAAAGCGATCCTGCAAGATTTACGGCAATATGATCAAAACGACCGCGCCTATCAGCGCGTCGCCTCGCAAATCCAAGGCTGGCGGGAAGTCGTTTACAGCTATCGCGATACGTTCGCCGCGAAAAAACTGCTGCAAATGGTTCCGGCCGCAGGTATCATCTTCGGCGCGTCCGCCAACCGTTCAGCTTTAGAAAGCATCGCGGAAACAGGCATCATGCTTTATAAAAAACGCCGGATTCTAAAACGCATGAAGGATACAGAATGATAAAAAACCGCCCGAAAACACATTCAATGTGTTTTCTTTGTTTAGCAGTTCTGAAATCGGGAAACCAACAACCAACACCAATTAAAGGAGGAATTCAAAAATGGCACAAGATAATAACAAAATGAGCAGAGAAGAAGCAGGTAAAAAAGGCGGAGAAGCGACAAGCAATAACCATGACAAAGAATTCTATCAGGAAATTGGTCAAAAAGGCGGAGAAGCAACAAGCAAAAATCACGACAAAGAATTCTATCAGGAGATCGGTGAAAAAGGCGGAGAAGCAACAAGCAAAAATCACGACAAAGAATTCTATCAGGAAATCGGTGAAAAAGGCGGAGAAGCCACTAGCAATAACCATGACAAGGAATTCTATCAAGAAATCGGCCAAAAAGGCGGAGAAGCCACAAGTAAAAATCATGACAAAGATTTTTATAAGGAAATCGGCCAAAAAGGCGGAAACAGACGAAGCAGCTAATAAAAGCATAAAAGGCAGACAACCTGCAGATCAAAAGCGATCCGGCGCATCAGCTGGATCGCTTTTTATTTTGGGAAAATCTTGATCTGAGCCGCCGTTGAGATACAATAAAATGAAAAAGGGGTTTTTCACTCGTGTCTGACATGCTGAATTTGCTCGCTATCGCCAATAAAGTCAAAGAAAAACACGACAATTTTTCAATCGCGGAGATCAATGACCACTGTGTGCGCCTCGCAGTGTTTACGGGAGAATATGACTGGCACCATCACCCTGACTCAGATGAATGGTTCATCGTTCTGGAAGGTGAGCTGCTGATCGATTTTAAGGACAAAGAAACCGCAGTGCTCAAAGCAAATGACAGCCTGCTCATCCCGAAAGGCACGATTCACCGCACCCGCTCTTACGTCAGAACCGTGAATCTGTGTGTTGAGCATACGCGTGCGAAAACAGTCATCACAGAGGAACGTCATGCTGATCAAAAAGATTGTATGTGAAACAGACGCTGCAAACGCTGAAGCATTTGCGCAAGCACAGTCAAGGTGGGGAGCATTATCATGTGTAAATGGCTTCGTCAAACAGGCCGGCGGGTGGCGGAAAAACGCAGACGGCCTGTTCATCGCAGAGATTATCAGCGTTTGGGAGAACAGACAGGCCTATGATGATTTTATGGAGAACGAACATGACCGAATATACGAAGAAAACGAGCAGAAGGCTGCGATTCTTTCAATAGAAGTGATGCTGTATGAAGAGGATGAACATGTCATTCACGAGCTGTTACATCACCCGGACATCCGATACGAACCGGACTGGACGGTTCTGAAGGCATAATGAAAGCCCAAAACAGTTTGTTTTGGGCTTGTGTCTTTACTCGCGTCCGGGAAGCGTGTTGTGGACATACGGCGGGACGGGATCCAGCTTAGCTATTTCGCCGTGCGCTTTCGGTTCCTTTTCGTATTCGAATGGTTCTCCGTCCGGCGCTGTTTCCTTCAGCCAATTTTGTTCAGCGCTTTCTCCGCCATCTGAGAAATGAATAAGCTTATGGGAGAATGACTGTTTTTCCAGCGCCTTCGGGAATGTGGAAGGAACGATCGGACCTTCCTGTTCTTCTAATTCTTTAATGGCCGCAAGCCATTGGTTTTGATGCATGGTATCGCGGGCCAATAAAAAGCTGAGCATATCTTTCACGCCTTTATCATCGGTCATTTCATACAGGCGTGCGACTTGAAGCCTTCCTTGTGATTCGGCGTTCAGATTGGCGCGGAAGTCTGCCAGAAGGTTTCCGCTTGCGACGATATAGCCTGCGCTCCACGGAACGCCCGTGCTGCTCTCCGGCATTGCGCCGAGTCCTGAGACAATCGCATGATGCGGATTCATCCCGCCTAAAATGGACCCGATGACCGGATCATCAGCCGCTTTTTCCTGCTCTGCCAGCGGGGCGTCTTCTAACAGTCTCGCAATCATCGTCGCGATCATTTCGACATGGCCGATTTCTTCCGTCGCGGTATCCATCAGAAGATCCTTATATTTTTCATTGCCCCGTGTATTCCATCCTTGGAACAAATATTGCATGGCGACGGATATTTCCCCGTATTGTCCCCCTAAAATTTCCTGCATCTTTTTTGCGAACAGCGGGTCAGGACGATCCGGTTTAGCCGGATGCTGCAGTTTTTTCGTATGTGTAAACATGTCTCCATCTCCTTTTTTTTGCTCTGTCCCTATTTACTTCCCCGGCGGGAAAAGGGATGAAACGGAGATGGGCGTATTGGTCCTGCTAAGGCTCGCGGCGCAAGGATAACAAATCCTGCACAAGCCCGCGGCCGATCATCTGTTCATATTGTCCGTAAATCGGGTCGAGGCGTTTCATCCATGTGTTCTTTTCCGCTTTGCTCAGCACATGAATATGAATGGATGAATTCTTCTTTATCTCTTCAAGCTGGTCTTTATTCATTTTCTCAGCGGAGGCTTCGTTCCATTCCGTCGTTTCTCTCATCGCCTCCGTTAAGATGGTTCTCGTTTTTTCTGTCTGCGAATTCCAGAAATGCTCGTCGGTCATCACGGCATAACCGAGGTACCCGTGATTGCTGATTGTCAAATAATCTTGAACATTATAAAATTTTTTAGAATAGATATTTGAAATCGTATTTTCTTCTCCGTCTACAAGATTGCTTTCCAAGAGCTGAAACGTGGAATTAAAGGAATCCTGCCGCGGGCGCGCGCCGAGCAGGCGGTACTGGTCTTCGATCACGCTGCTCGGCATGATCCTGAGCGCCTGTCCTTTCAAATCGTCCGGAGTGAAGATCGGTCCTTTATTTGACGTAAGCTGCTTAAACCCGTTCGTCCAGTACGCCAGTCCTTTCAAATGATGCTTTTCTAATGAAGCGAACAGGCGTGTGCCGATTTTGCCGTTCAGGCCTTCTTGCACGGCTTTATAGTTTGTAAACGCGTACGGCAGATCCAAAACACCCCATTCGGGAGACAGTGATCCGAGCTTTGAGGTGGAGGGAGCGATGAATTGCACGTCCCCGTTTTGGAGGGCGTTTATTTCTTCATTATCCGAATAGAGGCTCCCGTTTGGAAACACCTCTACTTTAATGGTGCCGCCGGATTTTTGATAGACAAGTTCGGCAAACTTATTCGCCGCCCGCCCTTTTGGCGTGTTTTCAGCAACGACATGGCTGAATTTGAAAACGATTTGATCTTTCAGGCCTTCCTGTTCGTCATCATAATACGGTTCTTCCGTTGAGAAACGATCATGAAAGCCGATGAATAAAGCGGTTCCGATACCGAGTACCATCAGGCTGAGACAAGTCAGCAAGCTTTTCATCGAAAACCCCCTCCGCCATTTTCTATAACAAGCATAATCGGGCGGGCCGTTTTCGTAAAGAGACGGAAAGGAAGAGGCCAATGACGAAAAAAAAGCTCACCATCCGCTGGAAAATCACCATACTTTCGTATATCGTCGTGCTTTTTACCTTTTTGATCGTCGGCATCGTGCTGATCGGCAATATTCAGCATACAGAGGAGCGCGAGCTGAAAAAACGGCTGATGAATACCGCGCGGACGGTATCTGAGATGACCGATGTCAAACGCGCCCTCGAGCAGAAAAAACAAAGGGAAGACGTGCGCCATGCGGTCGAAGAAATAAGGATCATCAATGAAGCGGACTACATCGTCGTCATGGATATGGATCATATCCGCTATTCACATCCCGTCAGCACAATGATCGGAAAGCGTTCAAGGGGTGAGGACGAAGCCGCGGCGTTCGCCGAGCACATTTATTTTTCCGAAGCAAAGGGAGAGATCGGCACCGCCGTCCGCGCTTTTTATCCCATCAAAGACCGGAATTTGAATCAGATCGGCGTCGTTCTGGCCGGTAAAACGCTGCCCGGATTCGGTGAAATTCTTCTTCAGCTGAAACATGAAATTCTGTTTATCGTTCTGCTGGCGCTCGGGTTCGGACTGGCCGGCTCCTTTTTGCTGGCCCGCCACATCAAAAAACAAATGTTTTGGCTGGAGCCCCATGAGATCGTGAGAATGTATGAGGAACGGACCGCTACGTTTCATTCAATGAATGAGGGCGTCATCGCGATTGATAATCAGCATCACATCACCATTTTTAATGAAAAAGCGAAGCAGATATTCAATGTCAGACAAGAAACAGACGGCAGGCTTATCTGGGACGTGTTAAAAGATTCGCGCCTCCCTGAAATCGTCGAGCGGAACCGAGCCGTATATAATGAAGAAATCCAAGTCAGCGGAAAGGTGATCATGAGCAGCAGAATTCCGATCGTCATGAAAAAGAAGGTCATCGGAGCCGTCGCCATTTTTCAGGACAGGACGGAAGCGGCGAAAATGGCGGAAGAACTGACAGGTGTGAAAAATTTTGTCGATGCGCTCAGAGTTCAAAATCATGAACATATGAACAAGCTTCACACCATCGCGGGACTGATTCAGCTCGGAAAATCAGAAAAAGCGCTCCAGCTTGCTTTTAAGGAATCATCAGAACAAGAAAGCGTCACCGATTTTCTTCATCAGGCCATTCAGAATGACGCTGCGGCGGGACTGCTGTTAAGCAAAATCAAAAGAGGAAAAGAGCTTGGCATTTCTGTGAAAATTGATGAAAACAGCAGTTTCTCGGCATTTCCGGAGCATGTCGACCAGCATGACATCGTCGTCCTGCTCGGCAATTTAATTGAAAATGCGTTCGGCGCATTCGAAACAGCGGACACGGAGGACAAACATATTGACATCAGTATCGAGCAAAATGATGAAGTGCTTGCTATATTAATAGAAGACAACGGAAGCGGGATTTCCGATCAGCACATCCCGCACCTTTATGACAAAGGGTTTACCGTCAATAAAACGGGAGGAACGGGATACGGCTTGTACCTCGTCAAACAAATCGTCGACAAAGGGATGGGCATTATTGAAGTCGACACACGGCAGGGACAGGGAACGGCATTTTCTATTTTATTTCCGATGAAGGGGGAGGAATCATTCGATGGACATCAAGGTGCTGCTTATTGAAGATGATCCGATGGTGCAGGAGGTGAATAAAGAATTTATCACCGGTGTTTCGGGGTTCAGCGTCATCGCCACAGCCGCTGACGGAGACGAGGGAATCAGGCTTATAAAAGATCTGAGGCCCGGGCTCGTGGTATTAGACGTATACATGCCGAAAAAAGACGGAATTAAAACACTCCAGGAAATCAGAAAACAAAAGCTCGAAGTGGACGTCATCATCGTCTCGGCCGCAAAAGACAAAGAAACAATCCAGCTTATGCTGCAAAACGGTGCGGCCGACTATATTTTGAAGCCGTTTAAGCTGGAGCGGATGAGACAGGCGCTCGAAAACTATAAACAATATAAACGGAAAATTGAAGAGCATGACACCATGTCGCAAGAGCAGCTTGACATGCTGCTTAAAATTCCGCAAAATCCGTCCCGGGATCTGCCGAAGGGGTTAAATCATTTTACGATGAATGAAATTTTGACCTATATGAAACAGCAGACGGAGCCGCTTTCAGCTGAAGAAGCCGCCAAAGCGCTCGGAATCGCCAGGGTGACAGCGCGGCGTTATCTTGATTTTCTTGAAAAAGACGGCCAGATTAAGCTCGACATTCAATACGGGGGAGTGGGCCGGCCGGTTAACCGCTACAAATTCGTCCGCTAGCCGAGACCAAAAAGACCAAAATGTCCGTTATGATCATAAGCTTCCCCTCTTTGTTTGAAAACGCTATCATTTTCGTATAGACGCAGCGAGAGGCAAGGGGGAGTAGGGATGAAAATTTTCAAAAATCTTACGGTGCAGGTCATCACGGCGGTGATCATCGGCGTTATTGTCGGACTCGTATGGCCTGAGGCCGGGAAGCAGATGAAGCCGCTCGGCGATACATTTATCAATGCGGTAAAAATGATTATCGCACCGATCATATTCCTGACGATCGTGCTTGGCATCGCCAAGATGGGAGACATGAAAAAAGTCGGCAAAGTCGGGGGAAAAGCATTTATTTATTTTGAAGTCGTGACCACCATCGCCCTTATTATCGGACTTCTGGTCGTCAATATCATGAAACCCGGTGAGGGGCTTGATTACAGCAAGCTTGAAAAAGGGGATGTCTCTCAGTACACGCAAAACGGGGGACAGGGGATTGACTGGATTGAATTTATCACTCACATCGTTCCGTCAAATATGGTTGACGCTTTCGCAAAAGGCGACATTCTTCAGGTCTTATTCTTTTCTGTATTATTCGGTGTCGGCCTGGCGGCGCTCGGTGAAAGAGGCAAAAGCATTATTGATTTCTTTGATAAACTGTCGCACGTTTTTTTCAAAATCATCGGCTACATCATGCGCGCGGCGCCGATCGGCGCATTCGGGGCCATGGCCTATACGATCGGGCACTTCGGCCTTGATTCCATCAAGCCGCTGGCGAGTCTGATGCTGTCTGTATACGTTACGATGTTCCTGTTTGTATTTGTCGCTTTGAATATCATTTGCAAACTATTCGGTTTCAGCTTGTGGAACTATCTCCGTTTTATTAAAGATGAACTGCTCATCGTTCTCGGCACAAGCTCTTCTGAGTCCGTCCTTCCGCGGATGATGGATAAAATGGAGCGCTACGGCTGTTCCAAATCGGTTGTCGGCCTTGTCATTCCGACGGGATATTCTTTTAACCTGGACGGCACCTCGATTTATCTGTCCATGGCGACGGTTTTTCTGGCGCAGGTGTTCGGCGTTGACCTTACCATCGGCCAGCAGGTTACGATCATTCTCGTGCTGATGCTGACATCAAAAGGCGCGGCGGGCGTAACCGGAAGCGGATTTATCGTGCTCGCCTCCACTTTATCGGCGCTTCAGGTTATTCCGCTGGAGGGGCTGGCGCTGCTCCTCGGCGTCGACCGCTTTATGAGTGAAGGAAGGGCGATCGTCAACCTGATCGGAAACGGAATCGCCACCATCATCGTAGCCAAGAGCGAAAATGAGTTTGACGAAGCGAAAAGCACACAGGCCGTTAAAGAAATGAAAACGGCAGTATAAAAGGAAAGGAACGGCATGCATCGGGCATGCCGTTCTTTTTTTCGGCCGCCATGAGTAAAAAAGATAAATTTGTTTAAATTTATTAGGAGGTGGACAAAGACCTTAGCGTCATTTTGTTATATAATTTACAATTAGAGAGTGAAAGATGAAATCTAAGGGCTTTTTGTCCTAGCAGGAGTGTATAAATGGCGGCTATTTTTAAATTTTTTCAGCATCCGGGTGTCAGACGTTTTTCCGTTTTTCTTGTTTTGACTGGGGTGTTAGTTGTATTCCGAAGTATGATTAATTTGATTTTGCTTACGTTTATTTTTACTTTTCTGATGGATCGGCTGGAGACTGTCATCCGGCACGTGTTGAACCATTTTTTCCGGATCAGCCAGAGGGTGGTCATCACCGTTTTATATATTGCGCTGGCTGTCGGGGCGACTGTCGGAGGCTTTGTCTTTTACCCGATTGTTGCCAAGCAGATTGAACAGCTGATTAAGCAGATCAAGCACATCGCGTATCATCCCGATGTCATTCCGTTTTATGATGAGATATCGAGCGTGTTCGGCGATATCAATATCGGTTCCTATGTAAAAGAAGGTTTTAATGTACTGTATACATACTTGGCCGATATCAGCACTTTCGGTTTGCAGGTCGTGATGTCACTGATTCTCAGCATGTTTTTCCTGTTCGAGAAAAAGCGGCTCACGGAGTTTATGAAAAAATTTCAGCACAGCAAGCTGTCTGTTTTTTACTACGAACTTGCTTATTTCGGCAGCAAGTTTGCGAGAACATTCGGCAAAGTGCTTGAAGCCCAATTTATTATCGCGCTGGTGAACTGTATCCTCACCTTGATCGCATTGGCGATTCTGCATTTTCCGCAGCTGTTCGGCCTGTCAATCATGGTCTTTTTCCTCGGGCTCATTCCCGTTGCGGGTGTGGTGATTTCGCTCATTCCGCTCAGCATCATCGCGTATACGACGGGCGGCGCAGCGTATGTCATCTACATCGTGCTGGTCATTTTCGTCATCCATGCGATTGAGACGTACTTCCTTAATCCGAAACTGATGTCAGCGAAAACGGAACTGCCGATCTTTTTTACTTTTACAGTTCTGATTTTCTCGGAACATTTCTTCGGCATTTGGGGCTTGATTATCGGAATTCCGATTTTTGTGTTCCTGCTTGATATTCTGGATGTCGTCAATAATGAAGAGAAGGAAAAAAACGGACCGGTCCCGGATAAGACATAACGTCGGCTCCGGCTCTTCACGAATATATGACTAATGTTATAATGCAGACAGTGCCTATGTACGGGCACTGTTTATTTTTTGTGAAAAAGGAGGAAGGCTGTATGACTGAGCCGATTTTACATATTGAAGGCCTTGACAAAACAATAGGCAAAAAGCACATTTTAAAAAACATCAGCATGGATGTCAGGCAGGGCGAGATCATCGGTTTGCTCGGTCCGAACGGGTCGGGAAAAACCACACTTATCCGAATCATCGTCGGTCTTTTAAAGAAAAACAGCGGCACGATTACAATTAACGGCTTTCAGCACGATGCTGATTTCGAAAAAGCGCTTGAATCCGTCGGAGCGATCGTGGAAAATCCTGAATTCTACCCGTACCTGACGGGGTGGGAAAATCTGAAGCACTTTGCCAACATGCACAAAAATATCAAAGAGGAGAGGCTTCAGGAAGTCATCGAGCGGGTCGGGCTCACCAATGCCGTTCATGACAAAGTTAAAACGTATTCCCTTGGCATGCGTCAGCGTCTCGGAATTGCGCAGGCCATTCTTCACCGTCCGAATCTGCTCATTTTAGATGAACCGACAAACGGGCTTGATCCCGGCGGAATGAAGGATTTCCGCGATCACTTAAAGGAACTCGCGGAGCTTGAAGGGACGAGCATCCTTTTTGCGACGCATTTATTGCGTGAAGTGGAGGACCTTTGCGACCGTGTCATCATCATTCAAAAAGGTGAGATTAAAACAGAGGTTGTTCTGCGCGGCGCTGAGGAAAAAGAAGAAAAAGCCGTCCTCGACATTCAGCCGGCTGACGAAGCATTCGAATGGCTGTCCCAACAGCAATTTGCTCCGGAGAAAAACGGCGGGGGCATTACCGTCACCGTAGCGAAGAAAGACATCCCGGCATTAAACCGTGCGCTCGTCGGACAAGACTTTCTCGTGTATTCCATCATGCCGTATGCGGAATCGCTGGAGGATGAATTCATGAAAGTGACGACGGCGCTTCAAGAGGAGGGGGAGACGAATGTTTAAATTGACAGCGAATGAGCATATGAAACTCTTTAACCGAAAAGTCTCATTAGTGGCGCTGATTCTGATGGCCGTTCTCCAATTTATTATGGCGCTTGTCATTAAACGGCTTGTCATCAGTTCCGGAACGGATGAGAATTTCATCGGCTATATGGCGTACGCGCCCGGGCTGAATATTCTGCTTGAGGCATTAACGATCGTGATCGCGGCAACGATCATTTCCGCTGAATTTGATAAGAAAACGATCAAATTTCTGTTAATCCGCCCGGTAAAGCGGGAGCGGATTTTTGTATCTAAACTCATTACCGTATTTTTGGTCAGCTTGTACCTGTATGCGGCGTACTATATTCTGTCTCTGCTGTTCGGCATGGCTTTCTTCGGCGTGTCGGTGACATCTGAATCAGGGACGCTTCTTATGAACACCCTGAAAGTAATCGGCACGAACTGGGTCGAAGCGTTTGCGATGGCATGCTTTGGCTTGCTGTGTTCTTCTGTATTCCGAAACAGCGCAACGGCCGTCATTTTGTCATTTATCGTGCTGTACGGCGCAAAATCACTCGTGACGATTATGTCGCTCTTCCAAAACAAATGGGGAAGTTTTCTGCTGTTCGCAAATACTGACCTGACGCAATATATGAGCGGGGCGAAACCGCTGTTTGCGGGAATGACGCCGTTATTTTCCGCAGGCATTATCATTATCCATATCGTATTCTTCTTAGCCGTCGCTTGGTGGAGCTTTTGCAAACGCGATGTTCGGGTATAAAGTAAAGGAATGACATTTTTGTGAAAAAGATCACGATAAATCAATAATTTATGCTATTTTGATTTATAATAAAGGTAATGACGGAGGTGCTCACTTGAGAAATTTTATTACCGCATTACCGATTGTGTTATTGCTTGGTTTTTCCTTTGTGTCATTCATGTTCCAATTCGAACATCTTGTTTATTTCAGGCTTGCGCTGGGTTTGTTTTCTACAGTGGGGCTGTTTCTCTTATATAAAATGAAGTCGGGATTCCGTTATTTCATCATCTACCTGTATGCAAGCTGGATCGTGCTTGCGGCAGTTACCGCGTTTGAAGAGCCGATTTTTTCAAGCTTTTTCTTTGGCGGGCTTGTGATGACGATGGGTTATCTCACATATATGCTGATTTATCTCGGGCTTAAGCAGGACCGCGGCCCGGAAGCAGTCTGAACGCGCTATTCCATGGAATAGCGTGTTTTTTTGTACAGGCCTCACAGTTGCGAAACGAGACTTGAATCTCTATAATACTTATTAACTTTATCGGAATTATAATGGGGGGGATTCCAGTGTCTTTATGGATACAGAATGAACGGCAGAGGGAATGGATGGAAAAAATCGGCCTGCTTGCAGACGAATTTCAAAAAACAGCCGCGCTTGATGATGAGGCGGGCCGTTTTCCCGCGGAGAAAATTCAAAGACTGCGCGACGCGGGATATACGGCGTTAACGGTGCCTGAGGCCTTCGGCGGTGCAGGCATTTCCGTTTATGATATGGTGCTGTTTCAGGAACGGCTGGCGCGGGGAGACGCGGCCGTTGCACTCGGAATCGGCTGGCATTTATCCGTCATGGGTGAGCTCGGAGAAGGAAACAGCTGGGATGAAGATGTCTTTTCATTTATCACAGAAGAGGTGAAAAAGGGAGCTGTCCTGAACAGGGCAGCGACGGAACGGCAGACCGGCAGTCCGACGAGGGGAGGAAGACCCGGCACCTCCGCTGTCAAAAAAGACGGAAAATGGGTGCTGAACGGCCGAAAAACCTTTACAACCCTTTCGCTGACTTTGGATTATATGCTTGTGACGGCATGGATTGAAGAAAAACAAACGACCGGTGTTTTTCTCATTCATAAAGATCAGGCAGGCGTTTCAGTCGAAGAAACATGGGATATGATTGCCATGAAGGCGACCGGAAGCCATGATCTCCTTTTAGATCATGTCACGGTCAGTGACGAGCGGCTTGTGGAGCTTATCAGCGGGCCGAGAGCGGCGAAAGTGAATGGCTGGCTGCTTCACATTCCCGCTGCTTATCTGGGTATCGCTCAAGCGGCAAGGGACTATGCCGTCCGGTTTGCATCCGAATATTCGCCGACCAGCCTGAACGGACCGATTAAAGACGTGCCGGCCGTTGGGCAGCGTGTCGGGGAAATGGAGCTTGAATTGTTAAAAGCGAGACAGTTTCTCTTCACGGCGGCGCAAATGTATGATGACCCGAAACGCCGCCCTTTCATCAAAAGCGAGCTCGGCGCCGCAAAACATATTGTGACAAATGCCGTCCTTTCTGTTGTTGATAAAGCAATGAGAATCACCGGCGCAAAAAGCCTGGAGCGAAATAATCCGCTTCAGCGGTATTACCGGGATGCCCGGGCCGGCCTTCACAATCCGCCGATGGACGATGCAGTCATCGGCAAATTAGCGGCGGAAGCCTTTGAGCAATAAAAAAAAGAGCCTGAAAAAGGCTCTTTTTATGTATGGCTGTTGTGCCGGAGCAGTTTTTGATGCTTGCGGTCAATTCTGTCATAGATCACATTCATCAGCTTTTGATTATTCATAATGGCCGCCTTGTTTTCTTTTATCAGCTGTTCGTATGTTTTTATTTTACGTTTCGCCATGAGCCCGCACCTTCCTAACATATTTGTATTCGCTTTCTAATTCTCCGAGCGATAATTCATATAAATGCCGTTCCGACTTTTTGTATATTCCGTTATTGATCAGCAAATGGATCAGATGTTTTTTTCGTCCTTCAACTGATGATCCGAGCTGAGGAGAAGACCTCATGATTACCCTCCTAATCAAATGATATTGAGAATCATTATCATTTAATGAAAGTATACAATGGGCATATTCATATGTAAAGGAAAAATAACGCCAATTTTTCGACAAAAAGTTTCCCGGGGAATAATACTGTCGAATATTGCATTTGCTCAGATCAAAGCTGCTATTTTTCCGTTTTTCCATCCATACTATGAATGAGAATGGAGGAGTCCTTACATGAATGATCAAACGGCAAACTTAAAACGGGGTGAGAAAGGCGCGATTCTTAATATCGCCGCGTACCTCATCCTTGCCGCCGTCAAACTGGTGATCGGTCTTATTTATCATTCCGAAGCGCTCCGAGCGGACGGTTTAAATAATGCCACGGATATTGTCGCATCACTGGCTGTGCTGATCGGGCTCCGGATTTCCCAGCGCCCCGCGGACAGTGATCATGCCTACGGACATTATCGGGCTGAAACAATTTCTTCATTAATTGCGTCTTTTATTATGATGGCGGTCGGTATTGAAGTGCTGATCGGAGGAGCAAAGGCGATTGTCAGCGGAACGGAGGCCGAGCCGAGCTTCATTGCGGCATGGACGGCGCTCGGAAGCGCGATTATAATGTACGGCATGTATGTATATAACAGCCGACTTGCGGATCGGGTTAAAAGTTCTGCGCTTCATGCGGCGGCGAAAGACAGCCGTTCTGACGCCTATGTCAGTATTGGGGCGTTTATAGGCGTCTTAACCGCCCGGCTTCATCTGCCGTGGATTGATCCGGTCATTGCTTTTCTGATCGGAATCATCATCTGTAAGACGGCATGGGACATCTTCAAAGATGCTTCCCACTCATTGACGGACGGGTTTGATCTGAAAGATTTGGAGCCGTATAAACACACGGTGAAAGAAATAAAAGAGGTCAGCAGGCTGAAGGATGTGAAAGCAAGGTATTTAGGGAGCACGGTTCATGTGGAAATGGTCATTACGGTAGATCCGGGACTGTCTGTGAAAGAAGGCCATGCAGTAGCCGATGAGGTCGAATATGCAATAAAACATGAACATGATGTGACTCATGTCCATGTTCATGTAGAGCCTGAAGTCATAAACAAAGATCGTGAAACGAATTAAATATGCTGTGATAAAAACTCTGTGACTTCTTCGGGCGTTTTCGCGTTTGCGCTGTGAAGATGCGCTTTCTTTTCGCCGTTTTTAAAGATCAGAAGGCTCGGTATGCCCATTACCTGATATTTGTCGGCAAGCTCAGGGAGCTCGTCTCTGTTCAGTTCATACCAATCATTTTGATTATATTCTTCCAAAATATCGCCGATGAACATATTCATGCGCGTGCAGTCAGGGCACCAGTCAGCGAAAAATTTCACGATGATTTCCTTGTCGGATTGAATAAGTTCATTAAATTGTTCTGTTGTATTGATTTTTTTCATATGACACATCTCCTTTTCCATGCCATTTTAATATAAAATAAAAAGGAATTACATACAAATGCTTTCATATTCAGAATGCCCAAAAATAATTAGATCATTTTCTGAGGAAAGTGATAAGATAGTAAAGATGAATTGTTGTGGGGGGAATATCCATTGAAAACAAGTCTAGGATTGGTGTACGGCGGAAAGTCAGCCGAACACAATGTATCGCTGCAGACAGCATTAGCTGTAACAAAAGCGCTTAATACTGAGAAGTTTGATATACATCCGATTTACATCACTGAAAAAGGAGAATGGCAAAGAGGCCCGCTGCTGACTGAGCCGGTTTCCAACGTGAAAATGCTTCAGCTGGAACAAAACGGTGAAAGTTTCGCTCTATCAGCATTGAACCGGGAAATGTTTCCTGAAGCGTCGCCTGACGAAAAGGCGCCGATCGATGTCGTATTTCCGCTTCTCCACGGACCGAACGGTGAAGACGGCACCATTCAGGGTCTGCTGGAATTGCTGAACGTTCCTTATGTCGGCAACGGGGTGCTTGCATCATCAGCCGGCATGGATAAAGTCATCATGAAGCATTTGTTCGCTCAAGCGGGGCTTCCGCAGGCGAAGTACGCCGCTTTCTTAAAAAAGGACTGGAAACAGACGCCGGACAGCTGCTTACAGCAGGTTGAAGAGGAGCTGGGATATCCGTGCTTCGTCAAACCGGCGAACCTCGGATCAAGCGTCGGAATCAGCAAATGCCGAAACCGTGAAGAGCTTGAAAAAGCCTTCGAACTGGCTTTTGAGTATGACCGGAAAATTGTGGTGGAAGAAGGAATCGCCGGCAGAGAAATCGAAATCGGCGTACTCGGAAATGACGAACCGAAATGCTCCGCCGTCGGTGAAATCGCGCCGAAAACCGACTTTTACGATTACAAAGCGAAATATGAAGACGGCGACACGGATTTAATGATTCCCGCGCAAGTGACGGATGAGCAATATGCGGAAATCAGCGAGATGGCGATTAAAGCCTTCAAAGCGATTGACGGATCAGGCCTTGTCCGCGCCGATTTCTTCCTGACCATTGACGGTCAAGTGCTCATTAACGAAGTGAACACAATGCCGGGCTTTACGCCATTCAGCATGTTCCCGCTGCTTTGGAAAGAAGCAGGCGTAGATTACAGTGATCTGATCGAACAGCTGGTTGAGCTGGCAAAAGAACGCCATGCCGAAAAACAGCTGATTAAACATACATTTTAATGAAGACGGACACTGCCTGAAGGGGCAGTGTCTTTTCCCGTAACAGACAACATTTTCAGAAAGCGAGGTGCCACCTTTGATAAAGCGAACTGTAAAACGAATCGCAGACATGGTCAAAGGCACACTGACAAATCCCGAATTTGAACAAACAATGATTGAGGGCGCCGCAACCGATACGCGGACTTTGGAAAAAAATCAGCTGTTCATTCCTTTAAAAGGCGAGCATTTTAACGGCCACACCTTTGTGCCGCAAGCATTCGAAAAAGGCGTTTCCGCGGTATTGTGGGACCGCTCTGAACCGAATCCGCCGGAAGAGCGTGCTGTCATCCTGGTCAATGACACGCTGGAGGCGCTGCAAACATTGGCAAAAGCTTATTTGGAAGAGCTCGGCACACGGGTTATCGGGGTGACCGGGAGCAACGGAAAAACGACAACGAAAGACATGCTTCACGCCGTTCTCGGCACGCAGTACCGCGTTCACAAAACCGCCGGCAATTTCAACAATCATATCGGCCTTCCGCTGACCGTGCTTGCCATGCCTGAAGATACAGAAATCGCCGTTTTAGAAATGGGAATGAGCGCGAGAGGCGAAATTGATTTTCTGAGCCGTCTTGCTGAACCGGAAGCGGCCGTCATTACCAATATCGGCGAATCCCATATGCAGGATTTAGGCTCAAGAGAAGGAATTGCGGAGGCGAAACTTGAAATTATAAACGGACTTCGGGAAGACGGCGTTCTGTTTTATTTCGGGGATGAGCCGCTGCTTCGCGAAAAGACGTACACTTGCCGGACAACGACATACGGCGCAGGCGCGGACAATGATCTCCGCCTGAAAGAAATAAAACAGGCGGAAGAAGGCACGTACTTCAATATCGACGGAATCGACCGTTCTTTCTTTATTCCGGTTCTCGGCAGACATAATGTGATGAATGCCATGGCCGCATACGCCGCCGGCATCTATTTCGGCATTACGCCGGAAAATGCCGCTCTGGGACTGAGCCGCCTGAAGGTGACGGGGATGAGATTGGAACTGGTCAAAACGGACAACGGCATCTCGATCGTAAACGACGCGTATAATGCGAGCCCGACGTCAATGAAAGCGGCGGTCGAATTAATCGAAACGATGAAAGGCTATCGGAAGAAAATGCTCGTGCTCGGTGATATGCTTGAACTAGGTGATGAAGAAAAAGCATTCCACGAAGAATGCGGAGCTGCGGTCAATCCGGCGGAAATCGACCATGTATTTACTTACGGCACACTCGGCGCATTCATCGCTGACGGAGCGCGCCGGCATTTTGAAGAAGGGCGCGTCAGCCATTATCTTGACAAAAAAGAACTGCTTCACGCCATACAGGAAATGGCCGCTTCCGGCGATCTCCTTCTGTTTAAAGCATCGAGAGGTATGAAGCTCGAAGAAATCGTTAAAGATTTATTAGAGAAGAACTGAAAAAATACTGATCAGCATTATAAAAATATACAAAAATGAAGAAACTAATTCAGGGTGAAATAATTCTGTCCGTATTGAAAAAGAAAGGCCGCCGGCTGGGAAATCCCGTCCGGCGCGGGGTCCGGCCTCGTTCGCGGGAAGAATCCGGTCAGGCCGCTTCCGGCCGCCTGACCATCTCGCCTTATTGAAAAACACATAGTGTAATGGTAAGATTAAACGTAAAGTAATTCGGGCTTTGTATACGTATGATCCTGTCCTTTGGATGAAAGGGCGGTTTTTAGTGGTAAATCACGACATTACTGAAACAGCAATCAGAAGGAGTTTGAATAATTTGACTATAACGTTTCAAGATTTCCAATTAAGTTCTGATCTCATGAAATCAATCAATCGTATGGGATTTGAAGAAGCAACACCGATCCAGGCACAAACGATTCCGCTCGGACTTTTAAATAAAGATGTCATCGGACAAGCGCAAACAGGTACAGGTAAAACAGCTGCGTTCGGTATACCCCTTGTTGAAAAAATGAACCCCGAGTCTCCTAATATTCAAGCAATCGTAATCGCGCCAACCCGTGAATTAGCCATTCAAGTATCTGAAGAGTTATATAAAATCGGACAAGATAAGCGTGCGAAAGTACTGCCTATTTACGGCGGCCAGGATATCGGACGTCAGATCCGCGCATTGAAGAAAAACCCGCATATCATCGTAGGTACGCCGGGGCGTCTTCTTGACCATATCAACCGCCGCACGATCCGTTTAAACAACGTGAATACGGTTGTCATGGATGAGGCTGATGAAATGCTGAACATGGGATTCATTGATGATATTGAATCCATTCTCTCAAACGTGCCGAGCGACCACCAAACGCTCTTATTCTCAGCAACAATGCCTGCGCCGATCAAACGGATCGCAGAGCGTTTCATGACTGAGCCGGAACACGTAAAAGTAAAAGCGAAAGAAATGACTGTGTCCAACATTCAGCAGTTCTACTTGGAAGTGCAGGAGCGCAAAAAATTCGATACGCTGACTCGTCTTCTTGACATTCAGTCTCCGGAACTTGCGATCGTATTCGGACGTACGAAACGCCGTGTCGATGAGCTTGCTGAAGCCCTGAACCTTCGCGGATATGCAGCTGAAGGAATTCACGGCGACTTAACGCAGGCGAAACGTATGGTTGCGCTTCGTAAATTTAAAGAAGGTGCGATCGAAGTGCTTGTAGCGACTGACGTTGCCGCCCGCGGACTTGATATCTCAGGCGTTACCCACGTTTACAACTTTGACGTGCCTCAAGATCCTGAAAGCTACGTTCACCGTATCGGAAGAACGGGCCGTGCAGGAAAAACGGGTATGGCGATGACGTTTATCACACCGCGTGAGAAAAGCATGCTTCGCGCGATTGAACAAACGACAAAACGCAAAATGGACCGCATGAAAGAGCCGACGCTTGACGAAGCATTAGAAGGACAGCAGCAGGTGACGGTTGACCGTCTGCGCACGGCGATCAGCGAAAACAACCTGAACTTCTACATGACGGCAGCTGCGGAATTGTTAGAAGATCATGATGCAGTGACAGTTGTGGCTGCAGCCATTAAAATGGCGACAAAAGAGCCGGACAGCACGCCTGTACGCCTCACTGATGAAGCGCCGATGGTCAGCAAACGCTATAAAAACCAGCGTACTTCTAAGCGCAGAGACGGTCAAGGCGGCGGCTACCGCGGCGGCAAAGGGAAAAACAACAACCGTTCTTCCTACGATAAAAAACGCTCAAGCGACCGCCGTTCTTCAGGTGACAGACGCCAGAAAAAATCATACTAAAACACAGGAAGCGGACCCTTTTACGGGGGTCCGCTTTTTTTTTGATATGCCGGAAAGTGAATCTTTTTTGCAAATCAGCCGTATTTGTATGTATGATAAAAAATGGGAGGTAGGTATGTTGAGAGCACAGCCAAAAAATCGAATCAGTCCAAGCGGCTTAAAAGTCTGGCGTCTTCAGGAAATCATCCTGTCCGCCTTCTGTCTTCTGGCCGTTATAGCAGCAGCTGTTTTAAGCCATTTCTTCCATTGGCCGTATTGGATCACCGGAGTCCTCGGCATCATTTGGATATTCGGTTCAGTGATATCCGTCTATGCCATACCGAAAATCAGGGACAGGATCTGGCGCTATGAAGTCCATGAAAATGAAATTGATATTCAATCCGGCATTTTTATTGTCAAACGGGTCATTGTGCCGATGGTGAGGGTGCAGCACGTAGATACTTCACAAGGCCCGCTCCTCAGAAGGTAC
Organism: Bacillus sp. 275; assembly: GCF_001999205.1. Lineage (NCBI taxonomy): Bacteria > Bacillati > Bacillota > Bacilli > Caryophanales > Bacillaceae > Bacillus > Bacillus sp. 275. The sequence goes on along the minus strand of NZ_CP019626.1, from coordinate 1,517,886 downwards.
CGTCTGGCCTCAGTCAAAATCTCCACGGCGGCAACCGTTCATTCCATTCCGGCGCTTGATATGGAGGAAGCTGACCGGCTGAGGGATTCCATTTCCCGTCTGGCAAGGGTGACGGAAGATGATGTCTGAGCCGAAACGTCTGCACCCGGCGGCCGTGATTTTGAACTTATTCCATATTATTATCGAAACCATTAAAAACATTATTCTGCCATTTTTTCTCGTCTATATTGTTAATTCCAACCACTTCATCCGCTTTTACGGAGGCATTGCGCTCGCCGTCCTGCTTATCTGGCTGATTACGGCTAGTGTGATCGAATGGAGAAAATTCACATACCGGATTGAGGACGGAGAATTCAGAATTGAAGAAGGCTTGTTTTTTACGAAAAAGAGATACATCTCCATTGACCGGATTCAATCAATGAATACGAGTGCCGGCATCATTCAGCAGCTTTTTAAGCTTGTTAAGCTTCAAATCGAAACGGCCGGCGACGGGAAAAACGCCGAGGCCGTCTTATCCGCCATTACTGTGGAAGAGGCGGAACGGATCAGAGCGGCTGTTTTTCAGCAAAAAGCGGAACAAGAAGAACGAGGGGAGACCGCAGCGGAGCAGGAGCCGATGCGCGGGGAAGATGTGCAATCCGTTTACCGATTGTCTGTAGGTGAGCTGCTTATGGCCGCCTCAACATCCGGGGGAATCGGTGTCATCATCTCAGCGGTATTCGCCCTCTTTTCTCAGATTGATGAAGTACTTCCGATGGACTGGCTCTATGACAGGTTTTCTTTTCTCAAGCATGCGAGCATCGGTATATACGCCGTGATCATTTTCATAGGATTGTTCATCGCCTGGCTGTTAAGCATCGCCGGTATGATGATCAAGCATGCCAACTTTAAAATAGAAAAAAAGGAACACGAATTGGTCATTACCAGAGGAATTATTGAAAAACATCAAGTGACAATCCCGCTCCGTAAAATCCAAGCCATTAAAATGAAAGAAAATGTGATCAGGCAATTATTCGGATACGCGACGGTGGCGATTGTCAGCGCAGGCAGTGCGGGGAATGAGAAAGAAGGAGCACAGACGATTCTGTTTCCGATCATCCGCAAATCAAAGCTCGGAGTGATGCTGAACGGTTTCACACCGGATTACGTGCTGGAAGAAAACCGGAATCATTTGCCGAAAAGGGCGCTGCGCCGGTATTTATTCCGATCCATAATCTTCTCGGTTTTCGTGATCATCCCGCTTTGTATTCTGTTTAAGCCGTGGGGATATGCATCGCTCCTTGTGCTTCCCGTCGAACTGGTGCTTGGATATGCCTCGTTTAGGACAGCGTCATGGTGCATAAACGGCGGCAGGCTTCAGATTACCACGAGGCTGATCGGGAAGACGACCACGATTATGCTGAGAAGAAGAATGCAGATGTTTGAAGTCAGCCGCTCCTTTCTGCAAAAAAGAAGGCGGCTCGCATCTGTGGCTACCGCAGTGAAATCAGCTCACCACATGGAGCATGTCATGCTGAAGGATGTCAGCGAGGAAGATGCCGAACGCATCGGGCGCTGGTATTCATATGAAAAAGCGGACGGTTAATACCGCCGCTTTTTTTGCTGCACGCATAAAAAGGAAAGCAAAAATCCGCCTGCCAGTCCGAACAAATGCGCCATAATGTTAATATTAGAGTTGATAAACGTCGACAGCACCGCGATGATAAGCAGGGTCATAATCATTTTCGACTGATCCCGGCCGATCAGCTCCTTGCGGAAAACAGTCAAAAACACATACACGCCGAAAAGTCCGAAGATCGCGCCGGATGCGCCGACATGCACATAATCAAGCGGTTCGGCAAGATACGTGCCGATATTGCCGATGATGCCCGATGCGATGTACACAATCAGAAAACGGACTTTTCCGAGCATCTGCTCAAGCGGGGGCGCGAATAAAAAGAGAGACATGGAGTTAAACAAAAGGTGAGTGAAATTCGCGTGTAAAAACATCGGTGTCACCAGCCGCCACCATTCTCCCGAGGAAACGCCGTAATTATAGCCGGTCACAGCATCTGACCACATCATGACGGAATGAAGCGGCATACTGAAAAACAGCCACAAGAACGCCTGCAGCGCCAAGATACAGCTGACGGCCGGATAACGTCTGATAAAAGTCTGGAAATTTTCCGTTCGTATAAACATCGCAAGCCCCTTTGCATCTGATTTGTTACATATATAGTAACACGTTTATGACATAAACCGTTTTTTAGTACGGACTTTTAGGAGGAATTCACATGATTTTCGGAATCGGAATCGACATCGTTGAACTGCACAGAATTGAAAACATGCTCAGCCGGCAGGCGAGATTTCCGCAAAGAATATTGACGGAGGCTGAATACGCCCGTTTTACATTGCTGTCGGACAAAAGGAAAATTGAATTTCTCGCGGGAAGATTTGCGGCAAAAGAAGCCTTTTCGAAAGCATACGGCACAGGTATCGGCAAAGAGCTCAGCTTTCAGGATATTGAAACCGGAAACGACAAAGCGGGAAAGCCTGTGCTGGCCTGCGCCAAGCTTGACGGCGCGGCGGTTCACGTCTCCATTACCCATACAAAAGAATACGCCGCGGCACAGGTCGTGATTGAAAGGTTGTCACGCTAGTCTGCATATTAGCCGGAACCCCTTCATATATTTGATAGTGCATTAAGGGAGACAAGTTGTTTGAGGCTTTTATGGTACGCGTCCGTCCGTTCAGGGCGTACCGTTAAAGTCAAACAAGCGATTTCTTCCCTTTACATCAATTGAGAAGAAGGGGTTGAAAAAAGGTGAGAAAAAGCTTTGTTTTGCTTTTAACGGGACTGCTTGCCGTCCTTATTCTTTCGGCCTGCGGCCAAAAATCACAGGAAGATATCGTGAACGGTTTAGATAAGAAGGCGAAAGAATACACCTCGTACAAAGCGAAAGCCAAAATGACCATTGAAACGGGGAGTGATCCGCAAGTATACAATGTGGAAATCTGGCATAAAAAGCCTTCCCTGTACCGGGTCTTTTTGGAAAATCCGAAAAAAGACCAAAACCAAGTCATTTTACGGAACGCCAACGGAGTCTTTGTCCTCACGCCGTCGTTAAATAAGAGCTTCAGATTCCAAAGCGACTGGCCGAATAACAGCAGCCAAGTATATTTGTTTGAGTCACTTGTAAAGGACGTGCAGCATGACAAAGACGCCGTCTATTCCGCCAAAGATAAAAAGTACACGTTTGAAACAAAAACAAACTATCAGCACAACAAAATGCTGCCGACTCAGGAAATCACTTTCAACAAAAAGGACATGAGCCCGTCGCTCGTCAAAGTCATGGATACAGACCGGAAAGTGATGGTAAAAGTCGAATTCAAAAGCTTTGAATTCAACAAGCCGTTTGATAAAGACTCTTTTGACGAGAAGAAAAATATGACGCTTTCCCAGATGGACGTCGCCACAAGCGCCAAGCCGTCTGATTCATTTGCGGTCAAAACACCGCTTCAAGTGCCGGCCGGCGTCAAAAAGCTTGAAGAGAAAGATATTTCAACGGCGGACGGCAAACGGATCGTCATGACTTACGGCGGAGAAAAATCATTCACCCTTATTCAAGAAAAAGCCCATATCGCAAAAGCCGCCTCTGCCGTCACGCTGAAAGGCGAACCGGTTAATCTCGGCTTCACGGTGGCCGCATTATCTGATACGTCTTTAACGTGGACATATGACGGAGTGGATTATCTTCTGTCATCACAGGATCTGACAAAAGATGAAATGGTGGCCGCCGCAAAAAGCATGCAGGGACAGTCGTCAAAATAACGTCAAAAAAGAGGCCGCCGCTGTCGGTCTCTTTTTTGATTCCATTTCACTTTGCAGAATAATTTTAGTATGATAATAACAATATGAATTGAAAATAATGCTAGGAAGTGTATCGAATGAACACAGCATCCTTTTACAGAGAAACGTGGGCGGAAATCAACCTGTCCGCGATTAAAGAAAATGTCACGCATATGAAAAAACACATCGGGCAAAACGTCCATCTCATGGCGGTTGTAAAGGCGAACGCTTACGGCCACGGAGATTTGGAAGTTGGGAAAGCCGCGCTTGAAGCGGGTGCCTCTTGTCTTGCCGTAGCCATACTGGATGAAGCGATTTCATTGAGAAAACGGGGCATTACAGCGCCGATTCTCGTGCTTGGCGCCGTGCCGCCCGAATATGTACAAGCAGCTGCCGAGTATGACGTAACACTCACGGGGTATTCTGTTGAATGGCTTCAGGAAGCTGCGCGCCACCTCGGAAGTGCGACAGTGCCGTTTCATCTGAAAGTCGACACCGGCATGAACAGACTCGGAGTCAAAACGGAGGAAGAAATCCAAAGCGTGTTAAAAATCCTCAGCCAAAATCCCGGTTTAGTCTGTAAAGGCGTATTCACCCACTTTGCTACCGCGGATGAGAAAAACAGAGATTATTTCCTCTTCCAGTTTGACCGCTTTAAAACATTGATCGCTCCGCTTCCTTTAAAAGAATTGATAGTGCACTGCGCGAACAGCGCTGCCGGACTTCGTCTTAAAAAGGGCTTCTTTAACGCGGTTCGTTTCGGCATCAGTATGTACGGGCTTCGTCCTTCTGCTGACATCCAAAGCGAAATTCCATTTCAATTAAAGCCGGCTTTTGCGCTGCACTCTGTTTTATCCCATGTGAAAAAGATCCGCAAAGGGGAAAGCGTCAGCTACGGCGCAACATATACGGCAGAGAAGGATCAATGGATCGGAACGGTTCCCATCGGCTATGCAGACGGGTGGCTCCGCAAGCTGAGCGGCACGTCTGTGCTGATCGGCGGCAAACGGATGAATATCGCGGGAAGAATCTGCATGGATCAATTGATGGTCGAATTAGATCAATCTTATCCGCCGGGCACCAAAGTCACCCTGATCGGCAGCCAGAAGGAAGAAACGATCACGATGGATGAAATCGCCGGGCGGCTTGGGACGATTAATTACGAGGTCCCTTGTACCATTAGTTCCCGCGTTCCCCGTATGTTTTTGGAAAATGAGAGTATAATGGAAGTAAGAAATCCTTTACTGCAAGATAATACAAACAAGTAGCCGTCATCCGGAAAAAGAGAATTTATAAAACAGCTTTGCTTGACGTTTGAATAATGGTATCATTATGTCTGGATGGATGAATTGGTCGTATCCGTAAGTTTGGTGGAGGTGTATGTTTTTTGTCTGAATCCAGCGCAAGAACCGAAATGAAAATCAGCTTGCCCGAAAACTTAGTAGCTGAATTGGATGGTGTAGCGATGCGGGAGAAACGAAGCAGAAACGAACTGATATCACAAGCAGTGAGAGCGTATGTCAGCGAACGGACAACTCGCCATAACCGTGATTTGATGAGACGCGGGTATATGGAAATGGCGAAAATCAACTTGAATATCTCTTCTGAGGCTCACTATGCTGAGTGCGAAGCAGAAACGACCGTTGAGCGCTTAGTCAGCGGAGGATAATCATTTTGATTGTAAAGCGCGGCGATGTTTATTTTGCTGATTTATCTCCTGTTGTTGGCTCAGAGCAAGGCGGCGTACGCCCGGTTTTAGTGATCCAGAATGATATCGGAAATCGCTTTAGCCCGACTGCTATTGTTGCAGCCATAACAGCCCAAATACAGAAAGCGAAATTACCAACCCACGTCGAAATTGATGCAAAACGCTACGGTTTTGAAAGAGATTCCGTTATTTTGCTGGAGCAAATTCGGACGATTGACAAGCAAAGATTAACGGATAAAATAACTCATCTGGATGATGAAATGATGGATAAGGTTGATGAAGCCCTGCAAATCAGTTTGGCACTCATTGATTTTTAGTCATATTTTGGTTGCTCATATAGAGCAACTTTTTTTGTTTTCGAAAAACATAAGCGCTATAATAAAGAGATAATCAAACAAAATTTGTTGTTTTGTGTCGGGAGGTCAGTGAAACCCATGTCGAATCAGAAAGTGTATCAGTTTATCATTGATCAGCATGATGAACTGCTTGATACTTGGACAGCCAAACTAAAAGAAGTAGGCAATCAGGAAGACTATCAGCTTACGAATCACATATGTGAAAATATCTGTAAAGACTATATAGACATTCTTTTATTATCGACTAAAAATGACGAGGCTGCGGAAGAGCAGATCAGTGAACTCGCACTGCGCGCCGTTCAGCTCGGCCTGTCACTGAAACTTCTTTCAGCCACCCTGTCAGAGTTTTGGAAACTGCTTTACGAAACGATGGTCGACCTTAATATGGCCGATCAGGACAGAGCGGAACTGATATTGGAGATAGACAGCTTTTTCAGTCCGATCAACACGGAAATCTTAAATCAGTATTCTATCTCATGGGAAAAAACGGTTACTTTGCAAAAAATCGCGCTTCAGGAACTGTCCGCTCCGCTGATCCCGGTATTTGAGCATGTAACGGTCATGCCGCTTGTCGGGACGATTGATACGGAGCGTGCAAAGCACATTATGGAAAATCTGTTAAACGGAGTCGTGAAGCACCGTTCACAGGTTGTATTAATTGATATTACCGGCGTGCCGGTCGTTGATACGATGGTGGCGCACCATATTATCCAGGCGTCAGAAGCGGTGCGGCTTGTCGGCGCAAAATGTCTGCTCGTCGGAATCCGTCCGGAAATCGCGCAGACGATCGTTAACCTGGGAATTGATTTGTCGCAGGTTATTACGAAGAATACCCTTCAAAAAGGAATTCAAACAGCGCTTGAAATGACAAATCGAAAAATCGTTTCATTGGGGGAATAACATTGTGAGACATCCAAAAATCCCGATCCTGAAACTGTATAACTGCTTATTGGTATCCATCCAATGGGAACTTGACGACCAGACAGCTTTGCATTTTCAAGAAGATCTGCTGAACAAAATCTATGAAACCGGCGCAAACGGGGTCGTCATTGACCTGACATCCGTTGACATGATCGATTCATTTATCGCGAAAGTGCTCGGCGATGTCATCACCATGTCTAAATTGATGGGCGCAAAGGTCGTATTGACGGGAATTCAGCCGGCTGTGGCGGTCACATTGATTGAACTCGGAATCTCACTTGAGGAAATTGAAACGGCGCTCGATTTAGAGCAAGGGCTTGAGACATTGAAGCGGGAATTGGGGGAATAGCGATGAACGACCAATCCTGTGTGAAAATCATGACAGAATGGGATATCGTAGCCGCAAGACAGCTTGGCCGCAACGTTGCGAAGGAATTAGGCTTCGGCACGGTGGACCAGGCCAGAATCACGACGGCTATCTCAGAATTGGCCAGAAACATTTACTTATATGCAGGCAAGGGCCAGGTCAGCATAGAACAAGTAAACGACAGAGGGAAAAAAGGCCTTAAAATTATAGCGGAAGACAAAGGACCCGGAATCCCCGACATCCGTAAAGTGATGGAAGACGGCTTTTCAACGTCAGGCGGACTGGGAGCGGGACTTCCGGGCGTCAAAAGGCTGATGGACGAATTCAGCCTGCAATCTGTTGCAGAGGAAGGAACAGAGATTCAAGCCGTGAAATGGCTTCGGTAGGAGGTTAGAACGTGGATTTCAGGGAGGTTATTGAGCAGCGGTATCATCAGCTGCTTAGCCGATATATAGCCGAATTAACAGAAACATCTTTATATCAAGCCCAAAAATTCAGCCGAAAAACGATTGAACATCAGGTTCCTCCGGAGGAGATTATCAGCATCCACCGAAAAGTAGTAAAGGAACTGTATCCGGATCTGCCGGAAGATGTTTTTCATTCGCTGGATTTTTTAATAGAAGTCATGATTGGCTACGGGATGGCTTATCAGGAACATCAAAGTCTGAGAGATATCCAGCAGGAGCTTCGTTCGGAAATTGAAATTGCTGCAAATGTTCAGCAGACGCTGCTGGGTACAAAAATTCCTGAAGAAGAAGAGCTGGATATCGGGGCGATCAGCGTCCCCGCCAAACAGATGAGCGGGGACTATTATCACTTTGTCAAAGACAAGGAATCGATTAACATCGCGATAGCCGATGTCATCGGAAAAGGAATACCCGCCGCATTGTGCATGTCGATGATCAAGTATGCCATGGACTCTCTTCCGGAGATCGGCATTCACCCCTCCCAAGTGCTGAAAAACCTTAACCGCGTTGTAGAACAGAACGTGGACTCAAGCATGTTTATCACCATGTTTTACGCAAACTATAATACGGAAAATCACCAATTTACATATGCCTCTGCGGGGCATGAACCGGGCTTCTACTACTCTGAAAAAGAAAAAAAGTTTTATGATCTGGAGGCAAAAGGATTGGTGCTGGGAATTTCTCAGGATTTTGATTACAGCCAATATGAACAGCACATGGACGAAGGAGACATGATCGTTCTTTTTTCTGACGGCGTCACCGAATGCCGTACCGAAAACGGTTTCTTAGAACGCAGCGACATTCAGCGCATGCTGGAAGAACACATGGACTGCTCCGCGCAGGATATGGTCAAAAATATTTACGACAGCCTGCTGAGACTCCAGGACTTTCAGCTTCATGACGATTTTACGTTAATTGTTTTAAAAAGAAAGGTTTAAAAAAACAGCAGCACGGGTAAAAAGCCATTAGCACGAGTAAGGATAACTTTCAGAGGTGATACGATGAATTTAACGGTAGATATGAAGGAGAATCTTTCAGATATACAAATCAATATCGCTGGAGAAATCGATGTATACTCAGCTCCGGCGGTTCGTGAAAAGCTGATGCCCCTGGCAAACGAGGGGAAAGACATGAGAATCTGCTTAAAAGATGTAAATTATATGGACAGTACGGGTTTAGGCGTTTTTGTAGGCGTGTTTAAAACGGTGAGCAAGGAAGGCGGCTCTCTGAAGCTTGAGAATCTTTCCGACCGGCTCGTCCGTCTGTTTGAAATTACGGGGCTTAAGGACATCATCGACATTTCGGCAAAGTCAGAAGGTGGCGTGCAATGAGTACATCAGTTGATTATATAGAGATGAAAATTCCGGCTGAACCGGAATATGTAGGAATCGTCAGGCTTACGTTATCAGGGGTCGCAAGCAGAATGGGCTATACCTATGATGACATTGAAGATTTAAAAATCGCTGTCAGCGAAGCTTGTACAAACGCTGTCCAGCATGCATACAACGATGAAAATAAGGGAGAAGTATCCGTGCGGTTCGGTGTGTTTGAGGATCGGCTGGAGGTCATTGTCGCCGATCAGGGAGACAGCTTTGATTTTGATCAGAAGCAGCAGGATCTCGGGCCGTACACTCCTTCGCACACAGTCGATCAATTGTCAGAAGGAGGGCTCGGTCTGTATTTAATGGAAACGCTCATGGATGAAGTCAAAGTTCAAAGCAACTCTGGCGTAACCGTGGCGATGACAAAGTATTTAAATGGGGAGCGAGTTGATCATGGCACAACCATCAAAAACTACGAAACTAACTAAAGATGAAGTTGATCGGCTCATACGCGACTTTCAAACACATGATAATAAAGAAGCCCAGGAAACACTCGTCGAGGTGTATACCAATCTCGTCGAAATGCTGGCAAAGAAATATTCAAAAGGAAAAAGTTTTCATGAAGACCTCCGCCAGGTCGGGATGATCGGACTTCTCGGAGCCATTAAACGGTATGATCCCGAGGTCGGCAAATCCTTTGAAGCATTTGCGATTCCGACCATCATCGGCGAGATCAAACGCTTCCTCAGAGATAAAACATGGAGCGTACACGTCCCGCGACGGATTAAAGAACTCGGGCCGCGCATTAAAATGGCGGTGGATCAGCTGACGACAGAGACGCAGCGGTCGCCGAAAGTCGAAGAAATCGCAGCCTTTCTCGATGTGTCAGAAGAGGAAGTGCTTGAAACGATGGAGATGGGTAAAAGCTATCAGGCGCTGTCTGTCGATCACAGCATCGAAGCGGATGCGGACGGAAGCACCGTCACGATTTTAGATATCGTCGGGTCGCAGGAGGAAGGATACGAACGCGTTAACCAGCAGATGATGATCAAAAGCGTGCTTCATGTGCTGTCCGACCGCGAAAAACAGATTATCGATCTAACATTTGTGCAAAATAAAAGCCAAAAAGAAACAGGGGACATTCTCGGAATATCTCAAATGCACGTCTCGCGCCTGCAGCGGAAAGCGGTGAAAAAACTGAGAGAGGCCTTGATTGGAGATCCCTCCATGGAGCTAATGTAATGATTCAGGTTGAAGAAAATGAACATGTTCAAACTCTTGTATACCAATTAAATAAAGAAGGCAAGTCCATATGCGGCGACAGCTTTTTTATGAAGGCGAATGAAGAAGAATTAGTTTGCGCGGTAGCGGACGGTCTCGGCAGCGGATCTCTTGCCAACGAATCCTCGTCAGCCATTAAAGACATCGTGGAAACGTATGCGGATGAGGATGTGGAAAGCATCATTGAGCGCTGCAATCAAGCGATGAAAAACAAAAGAGGGGCGACTGCCTCCATCTTAAAAATCAATTTCATCAAAAGGGAATTGACATACTGCTCGATCGGCAATGTCCGTTTCTTCCTGCACTCCCCATCAGGCGAAGTCTTTCATCCGCTGCCGATTTCGGGTTACCTCTCAGGCAAACCGCAAAGATACAAAACGTATACGTCATCATACGAAAAAGGGGCGAGGTTCATCATCTACACGGATGGGCTTGAGGTTCCGCATATCCGCACCTGCTTAAAGCAGGGACACTCAATAGAAGATATATCAAAATCACTTCATCCGTACACAACATCCAGACGTGATGATTTGACCTATATTCTAGGGCAGCTTTTATCGTAAGGCTGCTTTTTTTATGTTCCGCCGTTTTTTGATACACTAGAGAAAGAATGAAGAGATGGAGGCTTTTGTGATATGGAAACGTTAGCCCTTTTGAAAAAACAAATTGCTGAAGAAACAGCGTTATCCCAAAAACATGTCGAAAGTGTCATCCGCCTGCTGGAAGATGGCAATACCGTCCCGTTTATTGCGCGGTACCGAAAAGAGCAGACCGGCTCAATGGACGAGGTGCAGATTCAGGCAATCTCCGAGCGGTGGCAATACATACAAAACCTGACGCAGCGGAAAGAAGAAGTCATCAGATTGATCTCTGAGCAGGACAAGCTGACGGAAGGGCTGAAGCAAAAAATCGAACAAGCGGTCAAGCTTCAGGAAGTCGAGGATTTATACCGTCCCTTCAAACAAAAACGGAAAACAAAAGCCACCGTCGCCAAAAGCAAAGGTCTTGAACCGCTTGCGGACTATATTCTTTCTCTCCCGAAAGAAAACCGCTTTCACGACATCGCTGACCAATATATCAGTGCAGAAAAAGAAGTCGCTTCAAGAGAGGAAGCCATTGAAGGCGCGAAGCACATCATAGCCGAACAAATCTCGGATGATCCTCATTTCAGAAAGTGGATCCGCCAGGAAACGTATAAAAAAGGAATTCTCACTTCCGCGGCAGGCAAGTCAGCCGCTGATGACGAGAAAAACGTCTATGAAATGTACTACGAGTACGAAGAGCCGATCCAAAAGGTCGTTCCTCACAGAGTGCTTGCGATGAACCGCGGTGAAAAAGAAGGCATTTTAAAGATTGCGATCGAACCGCCCGCCGATCAGATAAAAGCTTATTTAGAAAAGCAAATTATCAAACACCGTGAAACGCCTGTGATAGAAACGCTGAAAGAAGCCATTGAGGACAGTTACAAGCGCCTGATCCAGCCGGCTATTGAGCGTGACATCCGCAAAGAGCTGTCAGAAAAAGCAGACGCGCAGGCGATTCATATTTTCGCTGAAAACCTGCGTAAGCTCCTGCTGCAGCCGCCGATGAAGGGGAAAGTTGTGCTCGGCGTCGATCCGGCCTTCCGTACGGGGTGCAAACTGGCAGTTGTTGATGAGACGGGAAAAGTGCTGAAAATCGACGTCATTTACCCGCACGCTCCCGTAAAAAAGACAGCGGAAGCCCGGAAAAAAATCAAAGAATTGCTGGATCGGTACGAAGTCGAGGTTGTGGCGATCGGAAACGGCACGGCATCACGGGAGACAGAGCAATTCGTCGTTGATGTGCTGAAAGAAACAGAGCGTGACATTTATTATGTCATCGTCAATGAGGCCGGAGCAAGCGTGTATTCCGCGTCAGAAATCGCCCGTGAGGAATTTCCGGATTTTCAGGTCGAAGAGCGCAGCGCCGTCTCCATCGCGCGGAGGTTGCAGGACCCGCTGGCCGAGCTTGTAAAAATTGATCCTAAATCCGTCGGCGTCGGGCAATACCAGCACGATGTCAGCCAAAAGCAATTAAACGAATCTCTCCGTTTTGTCGTAGAGACCGTCGTCAACCAAGTCGGGGTGAATGTCAATACAGCTTCAGCCGCGCTGCTCCAATATGTAGCCGGGTTATCCAAAACCGTTGCCGGCAATATCGTCAAAAAAAGAGATGAACTAGGCAAATTTACAAATCGCAAAGAACTGAAAGAAATTCCGCGTCTCGGCGCAAAAACATATGAACAGTGCATCGGCTTTTTGAGAGTGCCCGGGGGACCGGAGCCGCTCGACCGCACCGGGATACACCCGGAAAGCTATAAAGAGACAAAGGCGCTGCTCAAAAAACTGCAGCTCACTGCGGATCAGATCGGAAGCGCGGACGTAAAAGAGAAAATAAGCGCATTGCCGCTGTCTGAAACGGCTGAAGAGCTCGGTATAGGGGAAATTACGCTTGCGGATATTTGCGGGCAGCTGACAAGGCCGGAGCGCGATCCTCGTGACGAAGTGCCGAAGCCTTTGCTGAAAAAAGACGTTCTGCAGCTTGAGGATTTAAAGGAAGGAATGGAATTGCAGGGCACCGTCCGCAACGTTGTAGACTTCGGCGCTTTCGTCGATATCGGCGTCAAGCAGGACGGGCTTGTGCACATTTCAAAACTGAGCAATCAATTCGTCAAACATCCTCTCGACGTCGTATCGGTCGGAGACATCGTCACCGTATGGGTTGAAGGGGTGGACGTGCAAAAAGGCAGAGTGTCGCTGTCTATGGTAAAATAAAAGCACTGCTTACGAGCAGTGTTTTTTTCTGTAGAAATACCAGCACTGATTCAGCAGTTTGATTTGGTAATTGTCCTTTTCTAAAAACGCTTTTTGCATTTGTTTCATCAGCCAATTCGGCATGGCTCATTCCTCCTCAGCTTTTAGTTAGAGGTCGGTTTTAACTCATTGTATGCGAACGGTGAATTGTCCCGTTCAATGTTTTTAAAGCGGGGTGCACTTATGGATAACGAACAACTTCAAAAGCTGACGGAAGACATCTCTGAACAAGATTTCGGAAAGCCGTTCCGTCACAGAGCCTTCTTCAATGACCGGCTGAAAACGACAGGCGGCCGGTACATGCTGTCTTCCCATAACATTGAATTAAACCGAAAATATCTGCTTGAACACGGACGGAGCGAGCTGGTAGGCATCATCAAACACGAGCTGTGCCATTACCATCTTCACCTTGAAGGAAAAGGGTACAAGCACAGAGACAAAGACTTCAGAGAACTGCTTCAGAAAGTCGGAGCGCCGAGATTCTGCAAGCCGCTCCAAACCAAAAAGACACAAAAGAAAACATATATGTATAGATGCGCGGCTTGCGGCCAACAGTATATAAAGAAGCGGGCAATGAATCCGGAAAGATATGCCTGCGGAAAGTGCAGAGGAAAAATCAAAAGAATTTTTTAAAAAGGCTTGACTCATTTTAATGTTCTATGTTAAATTATAAAAGTCGTTGAGAGACAACGACACTTTCTCAAAAAAATAAATGTTGCTTCTTGACACAATATGTCGCATCATTTATAATGAAGAAAGTCTGATTATTCCACAGTAGCTCAGTGGTAGAGCTATCGGCTGTTAACCGATCGGTCGCAGGTTCGAATCCTGCCTGTGGAGCCATATGGAGAAGTACTCAAGTGGCTGAAGAGGCGCCCCTGCTAAGGGTGTAGGTCGCGTAAGCGGCGCGAGGGTTCAAATCCCTCCTTCTCCGCCAGATAAGTTCTCAACCAGACGGCCCGTTGGTCAAGCGGTTAAGACACCGCCCTTTCACGGCGGTAACACGGGTTCGAATCCCGTACGGGTCACCATTTACCTTCGTTGGGCTATAGCCAAGCGGTAAGGCAACGGACTTTGACTCCGTCATGCGTTGGTTCGAATCCAGCTAGCCCAGCCATTTTATTTAAAATTTTTGAATCACTTTTAGAGCGAGCCATTAGCTCAGTTGGTAGAGCATCTGACTTTTAATCAGAGGGTCGAAGGTTCGAGTCCTTCATGGCTCACCACTTGTCACGCGGGTGTGGCGGAATTGGCAGACGCGCTAGACTTAGGATCTAGTGTCTTACGACGTGGGGGTTCGAGTCCCTTCACCCGCACTTTCTTTTCAAAGTGCTGATCATCATCACTAGCTTATATGCTTAGTGGAAAGACAGCTTCATAACACGCGGTCGTGGCGGAATGGCAGACGCGCTAGGTTGAGGGCCTAGTGGGTGAATAACCCGTGGAGGTTCAAGTCCTCTCGGCCGCATCTCAATGATACCAAGGGTTTAATCACCTTTGGTATTATTTTTTTATGCTGAAAATACGGCCTTTAAAAAGGACTTGCTCACCAAAACTCACCAGTTACTTAAAGTAAGTTGTCCAAACGGTCGGCAGTTTCCTTCTGCTTATTAGGAAAAAGATGTCCATAGGTGTTCATTGTAAAGGCAACTGAACCATGTCCCAGTCGTTCTTTTATCACTAGATAATCTTCGCCTTGGTTGATAAGCAAAGCGACGTGTGAGTGTCTCAAATCATGAAAACGAATAGGTTCAATATTTCCTCTTTTACATATCTGTTTTATCTTTCTGCTGAAAATATCCTTTGTAGGCGGTCTATCTTTGTACTGAAACATATAGGATCCCTCTGTTTGTTTAATTCCTAATCCATCAAAAATTTCTTTTTGTTTTTGCTTCCACTGATCTAGCAGTGCTATAAGTTTTGAATTGATACTTATTCTGCGAATTGAGTTTTTGGTTTTTGGTGGAGTAATAATGTATTCTTGGTTGATGTACGTTATTGCTTTGTATACATTGATTTCTCTTCTGAAATTGTCTAAGTCTTTCCATTGGAGTGCTAAAATCTCACCTAAACGCATTCCTGTTAAATAATCAGTAGTATAAAACACTTTGAATATAAACTCGTTATTACTGATGAGATTAATAAATTCTTTGAATTGATCAGGAGTCCAAAACTTCATTTGTTTTTTTTCGACACTTAAATTTTTTACTTTTGCACAAGGATTCTTGATCAAAACATCTTCCACTATCCCTATATCGAAAATCTTACTTAGGATAATCATCGTATTATTTATTGTCTTGTTCTCAAGTCCTTTTTTGATAAGTAATCTTTGAAAGTCTTGAATCTCATTATGAGTTACTTTTTTTACAATGCAGTTTTCAAAATGGGGGAGGATATGTTTTTCAATCGTGTATTTTTCTATATTGAAGTAATTTGGCTTATGATGAAGCTTACATTGCTCAAGATAAATGCTAACTAACGTTGGAAAACTTACTTCCTTATAGCTGGTCAATAAACCATCACTATTTGCTTTCTTAATTGCATGGTACATTTCTTCTGCTTGTTTTTTTGTTTTTAGTGTCATTGTTTTTCTCTTGCGTTTGCCTGTAACAGGATCAAAGCCAAGGCTCACATCAATTCTATATCTTCCATCCTTTGTTTTTCTTATTGACATTCCTCTGCTCCTTACCGCTGCGTTATTAAATTAAATTCATCAAAATTAAATGATTGTGGAGGTGAGAATTTCATCTGGTCAAGCTTGTATTTAATGATAAAGGGAGGTACTTTAAAGTAAGATGCAATCTTGTTTAGCGAGCATCCTTTGAGGTTTAAGCCTGCTTCAAGAATCATCTTGTCTGTGACTAGAAGCTCAGAAGCAAAAATGTTAGCTTGCTGTTCTAATTTTTCTTCCAACACGACTGAACAATTAGATAATTTAAAAGAGTTTAATTTCTTATGGAGGAAAAAATGCCCTAATTCATGGGCAATTACAAAATTCCTGCAAGAAGCATTCTCATTAATATGAATGAGGTATTCGTCTTCATCTTCAAAATACTGAAGAAATCCATTAACGTTGCCTAGATTACCTTCTAAGCGTGAAATGTTAAGATTTTTGCATATAGTTGATACATTATTTGTTTTATGTTCTCTTATGACTTTTTGAGCTTTGTGTTTGATGCTTTTTGTTGTATAAATAACCATCACTCTTTCAATATTAATTATTATTTGTCTTTACGTTTCATTTCATTTATAAATCGGACTCCATTCTTTAAAGCCTTTTTTATTAACTCGGCTGTCTCTTCATCAATATCTCCGTCTTTCATAAAAAGAAGCGTTTCTTCATCTTTGAGTTCTTTAATGGCTTCGTTAAAAGCCTTCTCAAGATTACTGTTTTTCTTTTCAAGTTGAGGTCTGTTTAATAAATAATCAATGGACACATCAAAGAAATTTGCTATTTTATTCAAAGTTTCGCTTGTTGGTAGGATTTCATCCTTTTCAAACCTTGTTATTGAACTCTGACTTAAAAATAACTTTTCAGCAAGTTGTTTTTGGGTTAATCCTTTTTGTTTTCTTAAAGTTTTTAAATTATGACCAAAACTCATTATTTAGCCCTCATTTTTATTTTTATATTACAATTAGTCATATTTTTTTAAAAGTAAATATGCGTATTTTGCATTTTTTTGGTTGACATTATGCGCATGAGCATTTATTATAGAGTTAGTTAATGATTATACGCATTTTCTTGGGGGTGGGAAAATTGAGTGAATTCCTTACTGCAAAAGACATTCAAAGAATTTTAGGTGTGAAGCAAGCCAAAGCATATGAAATCATTAGGGTTTTAAACACTGAAATGAAGAATGACGGTTACATGGTTATTCAAGGTAAGGTCAACCGTTCAAAGTTTGAAGAAAGATATTGTTACAGAAGCAGATCACAAGAACAGGGTGTTCAAAATGAATCAATTTCAAACTCAATCATTTATGCGTAAAGCTGTGCCACTAGCCAGGAGAATGGAAGGCCATTGGACGGCACGAATGAAGATTGCTCTTAATTTGGTAATCACAGATTATTATTTAAACCTTCCTCTGACACCTGCGAATGTTACTGAGCTTCTACAAAGAGGAGTATCGTACCGGCGCATTTGTAAGAATTACGGTATCGGCAGAAAAGATCTTTCTGCACTTCAACAAAGGCTTATAGTGTGAAGTCATACACCACTATCGGTATTGTTGGAAAAATTGAGAGGGGGAATGCGATGAAAGTAAAAGTGAATGCGACGATTGTTATGGATATTGAAGCCTTAGAAGCTGACAAGAATTTTGAACATTTTGCTGATTATGTGATTTCTGAATCTTATGTAGTGGAAGCACCAACTTATGATTTAGCCAATGTGGAAGTGTCAAAACAGCTTGAAGGATGGCATTGGTGGTGCATATGGTCGGTTGAACCGACAGGCAAGAAAGATAACCGAGTGTTCGTCTTGTACAATGATGAATTGTACGAAAAATGCCATTAGAAAGGATTGTGCTCTTTGAAAATTACATACAGACAAAGAAAGCGCCTTGATGATTACCATCAAGAACGCCCGCAATAAAACCTCAACAATTTTATTATAGGGCATTTTTGATGAAAAGTCATGCGTGAGTATTTGAGTGATGAACAGCAATCACTTTAAATGCTGTAGCAGGCTAGAATAAGCGTGCGGCATGGCTGTGTAATCAGCCTGATGGCTATAAATAGCCTACTAGGTCGCCATGAAGGAATTTTCCGTTAGCGACTGACAAGCGCCACGATGGAGACACCGGAGCGAATCTTTGAATATAAAATTGAAATTGAAATAACCGAATAAAAATAACGGAATGGAGATGTAAAAAAATGAATTTAAATTTTATCGTGCCAGACATCAATATGACTTTTGGAGAAATGAAGTACATGGGACTCAACAGAGAAAGATATGTGTATGATCGGGAAAATAATAAGCGTACTGACGTACTGGAATCACGAATTTATAACATTGCTAGTGCTGTTCAAGGTGGTCAAATTGAGGTAACTATTCCTGAGTATGCTGGAGCAAAAGAAATCCCTGCTTTTGCTGATGTTGAGTTGAAAAATCCTAAAATCAGCGCTATGGCAACTAGTCAAAGGGATTCAACCTTTGCCAATGTAATGTGGAAACTTGAAGCTGATGATATTGTTGTTAAGGGCAGCTCTTCTGTAAAACCTGCGGCGGCAACTGGCGGGAATGATAAGAAATAAATAAAAAACAGCGTGCTCATAGTTGAAAATGGGCACGCTATTTCTCAGAATTAAGGTTAATCTTTCTCGTCAATAATAGTTCCAAAACCAGACATGATTAAATTAACGCAATTAAGAATAGCTCCTCCTATACCGATGCAACAGAAAAGAAAAACAAACGGAGCATTCTTAAGTAAATTTAATATTAAATCTTTAAAAGGTGAAAATGATGTAACATTTGTTTGTATAAACAAAGTAATACTGAGTAGGAAAAGAGTAGTTAACTCAGAACTTTTATTATGAATTGAAGCCATATGAAATGATGGATACTCTTTTATGTCTAAACCGACTTCTCTCATTTTTCTAATATAATTTCTAGGGAAAAAATATCTCCAAATAATTCCTATCCCTGAAATAGCTGAAACGATGGTGAAAACGTAAAATACATCAGTCTGATCTATATTTTTTTCTGCAAAATAGTTAATAATTGATACTGGAATAAATTTTATAAGTGCATTAAAAAAGTGTATGAAAACTTGGGGGTGAAAGGAAGCCAAGATAATACTAAACAAAAGAAGATGGGTTAAGTAAATTGAAAATTTGAAATAAAATCCTATAAGTTTATCAAACATATAATATTCCCTTTCAAAGTTATTAATTTTGTATATTTTATCATTTTTAGAATGATTGGTAAAAGTTAAGGGGGTATGTCCATTTACTGTAAAGTGGAAGGGGTTTTAAAAATTATAAAAAAATCTCTAGAAACATTTAAAACAAAAACAACTCTCTCAATAATCATTCGTGTTGTTTTGTGGGCCGTATTTTTCGTGTTTTACGCTTGGTATCGTAAGCCTGTGGGTTGGTTGCCTTTTGATATTTTCATCACCGTTTTTCTGTCAATTTGTATATTTGCTTTGTTTGGTGGCCGGTTTCTAATTATGGACATAAGGGAGTTGTGGCGTGAGAAAAAGAGGGATAAATCTAAACGTTAGGAGTGTATTATCATTTCTAGGCTTAGAACAATGCTTTGGAAGTATAGGGGGGTTCGAATCCGGCCTAGAATGAGAAACAATGTAATAATGACAGGTGCAATCATATTTGTACCTGTTTTTTTATTATCTATGTTTTTCTTCTGGGAAGATCATTTGCTCCACTTGGATGTTATGAAAACCGTAAAGCAATTTGAATGGAATGTCCCGTTGCTAATTAAAAGTGTGCTGTGCTCTCTTTTATCCGCGGCGGGAGCTGTCATCCTAGCTTATTTTCTGTTTCATGATGCGTATAAAAAGCTGTATCATAGGCAAAAAATTGCGAGGATGATCTTTTCGAATAAGTTTTATGAAAAGGAAAGCGTTCAAGTGAAAAAGCTGTTTTCGAATGACACGGCTGCTAAAGAAAAAATCACTTACTTTCCAAGAATGTATTATCGAGTCAAAGACAATCACATTTATATCCGTATAGCTATGGACATGGGCCGTTTTCAGAATCGCTTCCTAGACTTGGGAAAGGATTTGGAAAACGGCTTATTTTGTGACCTGGTGGATAAAGAAATGGAAGAAGGCTTTGTCTGCTTTAAATTGCTTTATGATGTGAAGAAAAACCGAATTTCAATAGATGACGCAGTGGCGAAAGATGGTGTCTTGCCATTAATGAAACATGTGTCGTGGAAGTTTGATAAGTTGCCGCATATGCTGATCTCCGGCGGTACAGGCGGAGGGAAAACTTATTTCATGTTAACGATCATAAAAGCGTGTGTAGGGCTTGGGGCCGATCTGAAAATCTTAGACCCGAAAAATGCCGATTTAGCCGACTTGGAAGAGGTGTTGCCGAAAAGAGTCTATTCGCAGAAAAATGGCATCCTTATGTGTTTGAGAAAGTCGGTTGATGGCATGATGGAGCGAATGGATGAAATGAAGAAAATGCCCAATTACAAGACGGGTGAAAACTATGCCTATTTAGGGTTGAAGCCTGTATTTATCTTCTTTGATGAATACGTGGCGTTCATGGATTTGCTGGACATGAAAGAGAGGAATGATGCTTTATCCTACATGAAACAATTGGTTATGTTGGGACGACAAGCTGGTTATTTTCTTGTTTTAGGGGCACAGCGTCCGGATGCAAAATATCTAGCGGACGGAATACGAGATCAGTTTAGTTTCCGTGTATCGTTAGGCTTGATGTCTGATACAGGTTACGGAATGATGTTTGGTGATGTTGACAAAGCGTTTGTGAATAAAAAAGTGACAGGGCGAGGATATGCCGATGTCGGCACAGGTTCGGTTTTAGAGTTTTACAGTCCAATTGTGCCGAAGGGGTATGATTTCATGTCATCTATTAAGGAATCGCTGGTTGGAGTCGAGGGAGCGCAGGCGACGGCAGTCGCCAGCGGCAGCGTAAGCGACCAGACGGCCAGCGGTGAGCGAAGGAGCGAAGCGAGTGAGTGAACTACAAAAACCCCCCCACGCTAACAGGGGGGTAGTAATCGTAAAAGAAAAAGAAGAAAACGCTGAAAAGCCTTTAACATCAATGGTTGACTATATTCGTGTGACTTTCAAAACGCATGATGTTGATCACATTATCGAGAACATTCTTCACTTGAACAAAGATTTCATGACAGAAAAGCCAAACGGCTTTTACGGATATGTCGGAACGTTTGAACTGGACTTCATCAAGGTTTTTTACTCTCCGCCCGGAGATAATAGGGGTATTCTGATCGAGTTATCGGGTCAAGGCTGTCGACAATTTGAGTCGTTCTTAGATTGCCGGAAGAAAACATGGTTTGATTTCTTTCAAGACTGTATACAGAATGGCGGTTCATTTACTCGCCTTGATCTGGCAATTGACGATAAAAAAACATACTTTTCAATACCGGAATTGTTGAAAAAAGCCCAAAAGGGCGAATGTATTTCACGGTTTAGGAAATCTGATTTCAATGGCTCATTCGATTTATCGGATGGCGTAACAGGCGGAACGACAATTTATTTCGGCTCAAAAAAATCAGAAGCGTACCTCTGTTTTTATGAGAAAAATTATGAACAAGCTGAAAAATACAATATCCCGTTAGAAGAATTAGGCAATTGGAATCGCTATGAATTGCGCTTAAAAAGTGAACGGGCGCAAGCCGCAATTGATGCTTTGATGAAAACGAAAGACTTAACATTAGTCGCCATGCAGATCATTAATAATTATGTAAGGTTCGTTGATGCTGACGAGGAAGTCACTCGGGAGCATTGGAAAACGAGCCTTTTTTGGTCTGAATTTATAGGTGATGTAGGGAAACTTCAACTGTACATGAAGCCGCAAAGAGACTTTTACCAAAAAACAAGGAACTGGCTGAAAAACTCATGTTCCCCCACCATGAAAATGGTGCTGGAAGCTGACCAACACTTGGGACGTAATGACCTCTCGAACATGATTATGGAAGCCGAGCTGTCAGAGAAACAAGAAAAGATGCTGGATGTGTTTCTTGCTGAAGTGGCGGACATGGTCGTTTAAAGGTTTAAATAGACTGCTATCGCTCTTAAGCACAGGTGATGCGATTAAACGTATGTGTCAACGGTACCGGAACGAAGTGAGGATAAGGAGTTGACATATTCAGCGCCACCAAAACCCTCTTGGCATTGAACAAACAACCGTTTGTTCCTGCCTACCGGCGAGGGAGTCCCCCGATGATTCGGGGGAATAGGGGGATAGATTATTAGCGATCCAACGGGCTACCGTTGGTGGGTTTGGGTGAAACCCAAGATATTAAACAAGAAAGGTGTGCTGTCATGATAGTGCATCATCTAAAGATACTTCCGGAAGAGTTTGAAGCTATTTCTAAAGGGGCTACAGAGGTTACAGTCAGCGAAAATATTTATAAGGCCAATGATGTTTTGTGCCTTCATGAATGGAAGGGCGAGTGTACGAAGCGAGTCATAGAAGTGCTTGTTTTGGATAGGCGTCAGTCATTGACTCCTGGTCTTATAGTGCTAAGCGTCGAAAAAATTAAGGAAGGAGAAAATAATAGCGTCTTATTCAAATAATTCATGCATGAGGGAGGAATAAAGGTGAATAATGTCAATCTTCTCAATCGGGCGGCTTTGGAAAGTGCATTGGAGGCACTTGGATGTGTGCATGATGCTGAAAGTATAGTAGAGAAAATGCAGGACTACGTCATTTATTACACAAGAGAAGCTGAACGATTTTCAGTTGAAATCTTAACCGTTGTAGAGAATTACACAAGGAAGCTGTTTGTAATGTTCAACATCTTAGAAGATGAAGATGGTGAAACAGAAGGAAAAAACGTGGAATTTGAAAGTGCTCACTTAGATAAGGGGTGAGCAGTATGTCTGCTGTTGACGATCAATTCAGGAGCTTGGGGTTTAACGTAGGTATCCCGTCGTTGGTTTTTGTAAGGAGTCTAAGCAGAGATTGTATGTTGGTTGTGGAAGGTCAAAGGGTCAAAGGTTTTTCTGAGTACAGATACACCTTTTATAAAACGAGGTATCTACCGGATGGACGAATGACAAGTGTAAAAGTGTATATAGAGAATCAAGCCATAAAAAGGGTGTTACTTCGTGTAGCATCCTTTTTATCTTTCCTTGAGAGTACAAGGCAAATAGAAAGCGAGGTTTTAAGATGAGGGAAGTCTTGAAAAGTATTAATGGTAGGCCTGTAAAGTTCCTTGTTGGGGATGTAAATGAGCCGAATTATGAAAAAATCGCTCGTTCTATATTAAGGCTATCCCGAAAAATAAAACAGCCTGAAAGTGAGAAAGGCACAGCTTAAAGGGGTGAAAAGATGCTTCAAAAGGAAAATGAAAACGAGAAAAAAGAAGAATCATTTTTTAAGGCTGCTTTCAAAAAAATAAAACAAGTCCGTCGGCCTGAGAAAGCAAATATAAAAGTGCCGCGAGACCGTACCCGGCTGGTCGCAGGGACGTTGTGGACGTGTGTAGGAGCATTACTTCTCTTTTGTCTCCTGTCTGTTTTGTTGTCTGTTAACACCCGATCTGCTGTAAATGATTTAAGGAATCAATCCAGTAAGCCTGCTGATAGCGAAAAACAGAATATGTCTACAACGGCGGCTGAAAATTTCTTGTCAGGCTTCATCAATGAATATATCAACGTGAAAAACAATCAAGACGCCATCGACGAAAGAAAAAAGAATCTTGAGAGTTACATGGTGAAACAGACACAAACAAGCTTTGATGAAGGCGATCGCTTCGATATGGATGGCTTTAAGGGAGATCGTCAGCTAAATGATTACAGCTTGTATAACGTGAAAGAAGGTGATAAAGGAAAGCTTTTTCAGTACAAAGTGACATATACGAATCTCTTTCCGGTAGAAAAAGAAGTTGAGAAAAAAGTAAAGGATGGAAAAAAGGAAAAGAAAGTGAAGGAGAAAGTCACAGAAAATGAAAAAGCTGAAAAACAAGTGCTGTTAAATATTCCTGTAGTCAATAAAGGCGATGCGTTCGCTGTCTCTGCTGTCCCCTACTTCACTGAGATATACGACTTAAAGGGCAGTGTATCAGCTTCAGAGAAGGAAGAAACGAGGGATGAATACGCAGGAGATAAAAAGGAAGCGATTGAGTCATTTCTTACATCTTTCTTTGAAAAATATGCTTCTGAAAAACAAGAAGAAATGGTGTATATGATGAAAAAGCCGGAAGCGCTTCAAGGAAGCCTTGTATTCGGTGAAGTGAAAAGCGCTAAAATCTTCGGGACGAAAAAAGGTTTCGAGGTTATTTGTGCTGTCCAATTTAAAGAAAAAGAAAACGAGATACCTGTCAATGAAAGCTTTACGCTCGAATTAACAGAAAACAGCGGTCAATTTTATGTGAATGAATTAAAACACAATTAGAAAGGGGAAAACAAAATGGATTTATTCAACCATTTGATTATGGGGGCTGGCCTCCCTACTCTTAGCGGGGTTAAAGGCTGGGTTTTGGACATTGTCTCGCAGTTTATTGTGATTGTTGTCGTTGCTTTGGCTGCTAAGCACTTCGTGAAATTGAAAATAGGCGGAATTGTGGCGGCTTGTGTTCTAGGAAGTGCTGTTACATGGACTATTCGTCACTGGTCGCAGTTCTCCGGCTGGGTTGACGCACTCATGAACAAATTGTAAGGAGTGATATTGTGGGGCGTCTAGTTTTTAATTATCGGAAGGCAATGCGGGAGCCGAAAAAAATTCAACAGCTTACCGAGAATTTTTCATTGCCGTTTGCTATTGAGTTGATACCTGCAATCAACTACTTTATTTTTGTGGCTCTATGCTTCGGTTTTTGGTACGGCGTGAGGATGATTTTCCCTCACGCTTTTGAAAATACATTCTTTATCGTGATTTTTGGTACCCCGGTATTGTTAACCATGCTTGTAACGAAAATTAAACCGGAAGGAAAAAACATCTATCTGTATTTCTTTGACTTTGCAAAATACTATTTTCTGATTAAGCTTCCTGAAAAGAAGTTTTGTAATGACCGCAAGGTAGATTTAAGTAATGAAAAACAAATTGAGTTCCGAAAATTAGTAGAGGTGGTGGGAAAATCGAATGAAATTAAGAACACCGATGAAAGCCATTTACAACAACCTGTTATTGACAAGAACGGGAGACGTTTGGGCGTATTACCGCATAAAAAGCAGTTCCATCCCAATGCAGAATAAAGAAAAAGTCGAGAATTACAAGCAAAAATGGAAACACTTATTCGAAGAAATTACATCATATGATGACTTTCATTTAATGATGTATCCAAGTGAATATGAGTTGAAAAAACGATTTGAGGATTTAGAATCTGATCTTGCCGAAGATGCTTTGGATGTGGCTCGTTATTACAATGAGGAAACGGTAAGGCTCTTGGAACAACGTTTAGGACGGCTTACCAAGTATGATTTTATCTTCGGCATTAAATTGAAAAACAGCCTTGTTAACATCAGCGTTGAAATGAAAGACAATGTATTGTCATTGTTCAATACGGCGACTGATACAGTCGTTAAAATGTTGGGGTGGGAACAAAATGTTCCGACCTCCTTTTTTTATAAGTATGAAGAGGTTGAAGAGACATTAGCCAATGTAATGGCGTCCATTCGGGGCGAACGGCTGACGAAGCAGGAAATGACGTATATGAATCGTTATCATTTTGTGCGTGGCTTAAAGCATCGAATCGAAGAGGAAAGCGAGATTAGAAACGTCAGATCGCTCACGAATACACTTATTGATCCTACAAACCCTTCTGTATTACATCTCCATAGTGATCAAGATGAAGGCTTCACTTCTTTTGTTGTCGTTGATGAATTTTTGCACAACATGTCTGAAAGTGATTTGTTTTATGAAGCGCAGGCTCTTCCGTTTCCAGTAGAAGTACAGATCAAGGCACAGACAGAATCGAAGTCTATCACTAAACCAGCCCTAAATATCAAGAAGCAACAATTGAAAGAGGAACAGCGTGAACAGCATAGCACAGGTGACCGCAGTGACGTTTCAACTGTGACAAGTGCGACGATGGTGCGGCATCTGCAAGATGAAATAAAAAAAGAAGAAGTGTACTTGATGAACTGGCTGGCCGTCATTGTGGTTCATGGCAAAGATAAAAAGGACAGTACCCGAAAGGCTACGATTGTTAGGCGTCATTTAAAAGGGGCAGGCATCACATGCAGGCTTCCTGTGGCGGATCAATTGAAACTGTTTTATAAGATGCTGCCCGGCGAAAAGTTAGATATAACGGATAAAAACTGGATTCAAAAAACAACACAAGATGGGCTGGCTGAAGGTTTGTTTGCTGTTAACTCTGATATAGGTTCAAAAATAGGATTCTTTCTTGCTTGGGTAGATCGCTTTATAGAACATACTGACTTGGAAAGCGCCATTTTATCAAGTCGTGATTTTGTCTTATTTCACCCATTCTTAGCGAACCAACAGTTAAAAGGATCGAAGACACGCTCTCCTCACTGTCTAATTACAGGAGACACAGGGAACGGGAAGTCATACCTCGCAAAATTGATTTTTAATTATATCAGCATGCTGAACGTTAAGGCGCTTTATATTGACCCGAAAAAAGAAATGAGGAAATGGATACGCCGAGTTTTAAACGATCAAGAGATCAGAGAAAAGTTCCCTCTGTATATCGCTCATTTAGAAAAATACAACTATATTACGTTAGATCATGAGGATAAAGGAAACTGGGGCGCATTAGACCCGATTTCCTTCCTCCCTCCTATGAAAGCGAAAGACCTCGTTCAAGTCATCTTTGAGCAAGTCTATGACTTTAAAGGAAAAGACGATGTGAATACGGCGTTTCTACGTGCGACATCAAATGTCATTGAGATGAAACAAAAAGGGGAACAAGTTGGCTCCCTCCATATCGTGAAGGAAATGCAGAATCATCCGGAAGAAGCCGTGAGAAAAGCAGGCGATTATTTAAATGAAGTTGTGGCGGACTCCATCCTGAAATTATGTATTCATGATGGATCAAATCCGGCTCTATCACTTGAAGAAAGAATCACGATTTTAGAAGTGGAAAATATGGATTTGCCGGAGCACTCGGAGCGATTTGAGAATTATACAACCACACAATTAAAATCAAGTGCGGTTATGTTTGCGCTCGGTAAATTCTGTGAGCTGTTTGGAATGAATCAAGATGAACAGACAGTTGAGTTTATAGATGAAGCGTGGATATTCACCACTTCCCAGCAAGGGAAAAAAGTCGAACGTCAAATGCGGCGTATAGGTCGCTCTTATAATAACGCTGAGTATTTTATTTCACAGTCTACAAAAGACGCTTTGAAAGAAGAGGACAACGGTAACTTTGGTGTTGCTTTTGCTTTTGATGAACCGAACGAACGTGAAGACGTGTTGAAATGGATGAACATGGAAGTCACAAAAGAGAATCTAAAAATGATGGAATCCATGTTTCAGGGGCAATGTCTCTTTAAAGATTATTATGGCCGTACTGCCAAAATATCAATTGAATGCCTGTTTGAAGAATGGGAAGGCGCATTGAAAACAGTTGAGAAAAAAGCTGTCGCATACGCCGAGGAAAAATATTTATAAAGGGGATGGAGAAATGGAGGTTGCGCTCTTAAATTCTTTGGTACTGACCAACTCTGGTTTTTATAAGGCTGACGAAATCACGATACAGGAAGTGTATGGAGTGTTAGAACGTTGCGGTTGGTGCTATAAAAGCTTTATTGGGCACAGGTCAACGGCTCTATTTATGCAAGCGCTGCTAGGAATCAGAGTGGAGCATAATCGCAAAATGTTCAGGCACATGAGGTATCAAAAAGCAATTTGTTTTAAATTGTATGATCGTTTTCCTGAATGGAAGGTGCTGACCGAAAGGGATTTAGCGAACGCAAAATATCAGTTCTATTTACTGACAAGGCTGGATTAGGAGGAACGACATGAAAAAGAAAAAAATTCTTATAGTGTCAGCTGTCATTTTGCTGTTTCTCACCATCATTACAGCAGTGTCTACCATTGCGGCGGATGGAGACATAACCACACAGCCCAAAATTGAAAAGTCGGGAGGCGTTGAATTAGAGTCGAAACGATTTCCGATTTCCCGGTATCAGGCGAATAATGAAGCATCTGATAAATTTCTTGAAGGACCATTTGTGGGGATGACAAATGTGACATTCTCTTTTGCCGCAAATATCGTTCGTGTGGTCGATGCGGGTATGGATGTCATGTATAACCTTAAGCCGATAGATAAATTTGCGGACAGCATCACGAATGTATCAAAAACGGTATATAAATCGCTGAAAAAGAATTTTGGGGAAGCGCTTTTTATCTTTGTAGGCGGTTATGTTGTGTATCTATTTTTTGTAAGAGGAAGTGTGAAGGATGCTATGAGACGTAGCATTCTTTTTATTGTTGTATTAGTTATTGGGGGCTTATGGGTATCAAACGCTGGCTATTACATGAAGGCATTGAATGCCCTTTCTGTTGAGATACAAGGGAAGCTGTTAAAAGCAGGAAACGGTTTGATTGGAATAGTAGAAAATGAGGGCATTTATGC
Source organism: Bacillus sp. 275 (assembly GCF_001999205.1). Classification (NCBI taxonomy): domain Bacteria; kingdom Bacillati; phylum Bacillota; class Bacilli; order Caryophanales; family Bacillaceae; genus Bacillus; species Bacillus sp. 275. The sequence goes on along the minus strand of NZ_CP019626.1, from coordinate 1,489,569 downwards.
TGATGCTTCAAAAATAGAGAAAGGTAAGGAAATGGAAGGAACAGTCGCTGTAATGCGTAATGTGTACTTTGAGATTGCCTTGAAAAAGCCCTATCTCATTGTGAATTATGATCAAACAAGTGCGGCTAAAATCAATGAGAAAGGAGACAGCAAAGAAGAGTTAAGTCGTGTTGATAAGCTGTTGTCCTATAAATTGTCTGATGAAGGACAGAAAGAGAAGATGAAATATATAAAGGAATATGAATCGGATAAATATAAAAATGACGCAATGACAATAGGAAATGTGTTTAACCAGTTGGGGGAATCGTTTATAGCTGTTGCGGCGGCGTTAGCGATTGGAATCCCTTTTCTTGGTTTGGCGTTTCTCAGTTTCTTATTACAGATTATCGCCTTAGCGATTGTATTTTTTATTCCGTTTGCGTTTATTATTGCCTATGTCCCGCAACTTGCTATGTCGGGCTTTGTTGCTTTAGGACGTTTGGGAAGCGTTTATCTCTTAAAAGCAATGTTGGGTATTTTAATACTTTTTGTATATGTCCTCTGTTTCATGGTTGATACACTCATCCCTCCTAACGGTTTTGGAATGTATCTGTTAAACACTGTTGTATTGGCGGCTATAATGTGGATTGCAATTAAGAAAAGAGATTCGATTGTTCAATTTGTGACTGCCGGAAAAGTTGTATCTGTTGATAATAACATGGTAGACAACATGAGAAAGGAATATGTACAGCCTTCTTGGGAAGCCGCAAAAAAAGGTGCAGGCAGACTATCTGGGGCAATTGGACAAATTGGAAAGGTGTTTGGCAACAGAAAAGGAAAAGGCGGATTCGAAGATCAAGAATCGCCATCTTCTGAGGGAGCGAGTGCAGGCGGAAGCAGTCCGGGGATGGTGACTGGATTCAACAAGGGAACTATTTCGAGGACGCCGCAACAAAATGAAAAAGCATCTGTAGCCCCGCCATCTGATCAAGAGAGAAAGGCACTTGAAAGAAAGCCGCAAAACATGAGAAAAGAACAGCCTAGATTAACGCCGAGTGAATTACAGAAAAAACAACAGCTTAACTCTTCTACAAGAGACTGGCGGCGAGAAGGTGTTAAAGCTCCTATGATGGATGATGTTTTGAAAGAAGAGCAGGAAGGCGCTTATAAGCGTGCACCAATGCTTCAAGAGAAGATGGATGAAAAAGACCGGTCTGACCAAAGGCAATTTGTTGAGAATGCTGCTTCTCATGAGACGAACGGAAATCTTCATCAGCAGGAAGAAGAAATAATAAAAAGAGCACCTTTACATCAAGAAACGATGACGGAAGAAGAACGAACAGACCAACAACAATTGAGTGAAAGAGAGCATCGGGCAAAGGGTTATGGTCATCAAGTAGCAAAAATGCAACGAGAGAACGTTTCTCTGGCTTATCAAGAGGTTCAGAAAGAAACACAACACACTCCGTATTCAACTGTTAAGCAGGAGAATAAACAGCCGAATCAACCAGTTATAAAACCATCTGAGACACCTTCAAAAGTCCGAACAGATGGTTTTTCTATGGAGAAAAAACAATCTGTGTCTTCCAGCGGTGAAAGCAGATTCTTAAATCGTGAAGTTCCAAAAAAGGTCACTGGAAAGCCTGTGACGCTGAAGCGTAATAGTCCAAAAGTGGTGAATAAGGTGGAAACTCTTCCCCTGCATGACATTGTCGGACGCTCATCAGAGAAAGGCATAGACAGACTAAGAGAGGATGAAAGGACATGACAGTTTTAAGTAAGACAAAGTCAAAAACAAAGCTTTGGATATTCATATGTTCAACTCCTGTCATCCTCTTCTTTCTTTTGGGGGTGGCTGTCGTTATGTTGATTTCGAGAGAACATGATGTTGGAAACGATGAAATCGGGGGCGGAGATGGAGAGTTTGAAACGATCGGCATTGCCCCGGAAGTTGAACGTTTCCGATTTGCGTTTGAAAGATACGCTCGTCAAGAGGGCGTATATGATCAAGTGAATGTGATTATGGCGCTCACCATGCAGGAAAGTGGTGGGCGTTCTTTAGATATTATGCAAAGTTCAGAAAGCATAGGGTTGCCGCCAAATACCATTACAGACCCGGAATATTCTATTGAAGTCGGTATCAAACATTTTAAAAAAGTGTTTAAAGAAGCTGGAGGAGATGTCCGGCTGGCTTTACAATCGTATAACTTTGGCTCTGGCTTTATCGGATATGTAAAGAAGCACGGCGGCAAATACACAAAAAAACTGGCTTTAGATTTCAGTCGTATTCAAGCCATTAAGATGGGCTGGAAAAGCTACGGTGATCCGAGTTATGTAGATCATGTGATGCGCTATCTCAAAGGCTCTAATAAGGATGTGAAGCCTGTTGATGGCGCAATAGATGGCTATGAAAACATTATGAAAGAAGCTCTGAAATATGAAGGACAGCCATATGTATGGGGCGGTTCAAACCCAAAAAGCGGCTTCGACTGTTCAGGACTTGTTCAATGGTCATATGCGAAGGCTGGCATCACTCTTCCAAGAACAGCACAGGAACAGCATGGAGCAACGAAAAAGATCAGTGAAAAGCAGGCCGTACCGGGTGACCTCGTATTCTTTGGCGGCACATATGAAGGAAAGGCAATTACTCATGTCGGCATTTATGTTGGTGAAGGTCGAATGTTCAATTCGAATGACAGCGGTATTCAGTATTCTGATCTAAAATCCGGCTACTGGCACAGTCATCTGGTTTCATTTGGGAGAATAAAATTTTAAGGAGTGGAAGCATGAAAACACATATTTCATGGATTTGTGTTTGTTTCTTTGTAGGCTTGGTAACAGCGTATTGGTTTCATGGGGCACAGCATTCTAAAATTGACCAACTCAATAAGAAAAATGATGTGTTAATAGAGAAAAACAAGGAATTGAGTCAGATTCAGAATGAGGGCAGCGCAAAAAAGAACAAGGCATTTTTTGAAGCGTTTCTGAATTACAGTGATATTGATAAGCGATACGATGCGGTAAAAAAATACACCACGGAAAAAGGTTTTGATTATGCCTTCCCTTCTCGATCTGACAAAAAGCATTCTATCAGTGTAAAAAGCAAATTACGTTCATTGGAAAGCTATTCAAAGCCGATTGATGATTCGACTGAATTGTTTTTGAACATTGTAGAGGTATCAACTACTGCGAATTCAGTAACCAGTCAGCAAGTGCTGATTGTCCAAACAAAGATGAAAAAGAAAAAGAACAAGTGGCTGGTAGATGATGTACAGGTAAAAGGAAATGGATAAAAAGTGGAAAAACATCTATATTTTGAGTATAATGAATATTGAAAAAAGAGGAGGTGCATACTTTGAAGAACCTTTTTATTTTCCTTAGTATATCCGCCATTCTACTGTTAACTGCATGTGGTGGAAATAAATATGATGATGCGATTAATAATGTAATAAAACAGGAGAAAAAAACCAGGAAAGAAACAAATATAGATTCGGATGAGTATAAGAGGGAGAATTCTATAGTTCGTGTATATAATAACGGAAAGTATATTCAATTGGCATTTTATAAGCCCGAGGATAATTATAAAAAGCTCACCGCATTTTCGTATTATGAGAAGCTTGGTGATTCATATGAAGAGCTGACCCATATGCCTGTCGACGGAGATCAAGATCGTCTAGGCTTGTATAAAAAAACACCAGATTATGAAGAGGTTAAAGGCAAGGAAATAAAAAACTAAGGAGTAGACTTTATGTCTGCTCTATTTTAGTACTTAAGATTGTTTATATCCATTTTACAGATAATTCCGTCAGTACTTTGTTCAAAGTAGTTCAGATAAAGTAAAGGGAACAAAAAAGAGCGGAAAGGGGTTTCCACTCTTTTTAAAAGAAAACTATAATAAGTTTTTAAGGACAATTTTTAATGCTTTTACATAATTATCATTAAAATCACTAGTTCCCTCTACTTTTATACTTATAGGACGTAAACCTGCTTTAATCATATCCCTTGCTTCATCAGGATGGAGATTATTTTGTATAATAAAATGTTGTCCTCCTAAGTTTTTAAAAGAGTTATCATAGATATCTTTGAAATATTCGTCATCAAATGAAAAACCAATGAATAAAAGGTTTTTCGTTCCCATAATAGCATTAAGATAAGATTTTATTCTGTCATCCTTATATAGCTTCTCATAGTCTTCTTTAGTTATTATCATAGATCTAGGGGATCTTATATGACCATGTAAATGTAGAACAATTTGTTTTCCTTTGTTAAGTAATTCATGAGCGTCTTCGATTTGATCTAGTGTATAAGGGTATGTATCTCCCTCTTTATAGTCTATCAAAGAAGAATCATAATTAGTTGTTATGAAAAATGCAGGTTCTAAGTTAATAATATCCTTTATATTATGATAATTTTCAGCCAACCCACTTTTATACTTAGCCTCGATTTGACGTACTATATGTTTTTTTATATCTTCATCAGTTGAAAGGTTTAAGGTGTTATTTTTAAGAACATCGATTGCTCCTAAATAGTCTCCTTTGTTAATACGTTTGTCAAAAAAATCTCTATCTTGTTGTTTTAAAGAACCACCCATTCCACGCAATAAATTTGGCCAATTATCTAAACCCAAAGGAAGTGAAGTTCCAGCTCCGAGAAAAGGTATAATAGTGTCTATAGTATCTTTTAATTCATAAAAGATACCTAAGAAATGGTCGTCAATTACTGATTTTAATATTTCTTCATTTCTCAAATTAAGTTCCTGACTTAATTCATTTTTCAGTTTGAATAAATCTGTTATTTCATGCACAAAGGTGTTTTTTAACAACTGATTGCAATAATCGCAGTGTGTAGTCTTCAGAGGATAGATTTCTGTTTCTTCTCCACAATCACATTGTATGTATTCATCAATATAACCACTACTTTTTAATGTGGAAAAGAGAATTTCAACATCATCCTGTATATTCTTTAATTGATTTTTTCTAAAAAAGTTATTTTTAAAAGTGTTTGATATTTTGGTCAATAGAGCTACTGCTTCTTCTTCACTCATCGACAGGTTTAAGTGAACGTTGTTTATTAAGTTGTCTAACGACATAGTTTATTATCTCCTCATTTAGTGGTTTTTTAGGTAAGAATACTATCTTGAAATATTTTGAGGTGCTATATACAGTAGTTTGTATAACGTCAATATTTTTTTCGTCAGAAAATTTCGTATCCGTAAACCATGAAATGCCCCAATGTTCTAGTTCCTTTGCTCCTTCAAAATTTATATATAAACTGTGAAACATATCACTTTGAGATACAGGGTGTTTTGAACTTGAGGAGCGAGTGGAGCCTGTATTAGAGTTGTTTCCCTTGAATTTTAATTTAGTCGTATATCCAATCAAACTTAGCTTTTTAGCCTTTTTCACTAATTGTTTAGCATCAAATTTGTTATTAATATAATTCGATAATAATAAAGACTGAATATTTTTCACTAATTCTTCCCGATCTTGTTTTCCTGGACGTTCGTTTACTGTATATAATTTTTTCATATAATTATTAACACTCTCAACTATTGTTGTGTAAGCTTTATCAGTTACTTCTTGTCTAACATCTTTAAGTAAATCTTCATCAAGTTTCTTGCAGATTCTATACATCGATTCTCTGTCACTGTCTCTATTTATAACGATAAAATTACCAAGCAATTTTTTTATTATTCGTTCCTTTACATAATTATAAAGTTTGCTGATTGATCTATTATAATCACTTGTATTTTCATCTGGCTCTTTTATATTTGGAATGTTTCGAATCAATATTAGACAGGTTCTCTCTATAAAATTAACCTCAATACCAGCAATGAAATACTTATTTTTGTTTTTCTCATTTTTTACTGTTTGAACTAATAAAAGCCTTGCTTTTTGAATTTCACCATTGTTTTCCACGTAATCTAAGCCACCAATAAATGTTGATCCAGGTACAGTGATATTTAACGCATCCATTAAATAAAAACCATCTTTATTCATGTACCTTCGAAAATTTGTATGAATATTTGAGTCAGTTTTAAATTCACCTAAAATTTTATCCATATTTTGTTTGAAAAGGTCTATTGATAACTTGTTAAATGTATGTACGTATACATTTTTTAGATGGCTGTATAATATAGATTCAAAATATATCTTATCAACAATTTTTTTGGAACCCCAATCTTCTTCATTAACTATATATTTATAAATATCCTCGATATTTTTTTTGTCATTTACTTCAAATCCAGCTTTAATTACTGCTTCTTGAAAAAGGTTAAAGTCTACATATTCTTCAAATAGAGAACCACCGTAAAAGTACTGGATATTTTCTTCCTGGCTGAGAGTTGTCTTCATTAAGAAACCTCCAAAATCCCTTGTTTGGTATAGGAAGATTATAACACAATTCTGACAAAAGAAGGCACATCAAAACTTTATGTTGCAATATATAGGAGAGGAAATGAATATACGAGTAGAAGAGATGAATGAACAAAAGCTTACGATAATATGTATTTTCGATTAACAGCCTAGTGGGTAGATGACCTGGGATGTATGTCTGTTTTGGATCAGACGTTATGTCTGCCCTTATTTTGTTTGCTTTATAATCTGTCAAGACACAAAAGCCTTACAATAACCGCAATAAAGACGAAAAGAATAATTCCTTCAATAGACAATTCGTACCTTTTTACATTTTAACTTTGTAAAGAAATGTCCGATCTGCCATAATACAATTAATGTAAATATTCCAACAATTTAGTGGAGATGGGGGAGCTTTCTTGCAGCAGGGTTTTTTAAAGAGAAGCAAAATTCCATATGATTTGGTGACAAAAAAACTAAATGCTTGGTACATGGCGATAAAGAGTGATTTGGTTGAGGAAGCAGAACGAATTAAAGCTGAAGCTGAAGCTGAACTAGCTAATATGGAAGAAAATCAAGATGCTCTATTATATTATCAGCTGCTAGAATTCAGACATGAGATCATGTTGAGCTATATGAAGTCAAAGAATATGGATAGCTTGGAAAATGCATATGAGACGCTAAGGGAAATTGAATCCCAAGGTCAATTAACCGGTATGTTGGAGTATTATTTTTATTTCTTTATGGGAATGTATGAATTTAGAAGGAAAGAACTGACTACAGCAATAAGTGCTTATCGAATCGCGGAGAAAAAGTTGTTTGAGGTGGAAGATGAAATTGAAAGGGCGGAGTTCTTCTTCAAAGTCGCCCATGTGTATTACTATATGAAACAAACTTATTTTTCTTTAAATTATGCCAATCGGGCGCTTAAAATTTTCAAACAGTACGATGCGTATGCAGTTCAAACCATAAGATGTCAAAATATAATTGCTGGTAATTTAATTGACTCTTTGGATTATGAAAGAGCACTAGATGTGTTTAGAGACACATTGCGTATAGCTGAATCAGTTGGAGCGGATTACTTGATTGGTATGTCTCGAATGAATATTGGTATTTGTTATGATTATATAGGTGAATATGATAAAGCCGCTGAGTATTTACAAACATCACTAGAATTTTTTGAAAAGACTGAACACGTCTTTTTGACAAAAACATTGTTCAATATTGTAAATGTTAAAACGAAACAGAAAGCTCTGGCTGAAGCCTTACTTTATTTAAAAAAGGGGCAATCTGTCGCAAAGAAATACGGAGATTCAGAATATGAAGCAAAGTTTAAGATTATAGAAGGACTTTATTTTAGTGATGATGAATATTCTTTAATTGAAGAGGCCTTTTCGTATCTGAATGAAAAAAGAATGTTCGGAGACATTGAAAATTTTGCAATCAGAGTAGCGGATTATTTTTATGAAAAAGGGGATTTGTCACGTTCAAATGAATATTATCGACTGAGTATTGAAGCGAGACGAAAAATAAAAAAAGGGGAGATTATTAATGAAGATCAGCCGGACTTTGTTTTCAGTCATTTTATTGGGTAGCATCGCAGGAGTAATTTTAACAAATGATGCCCTTGTTATCAAAGCTCCTTTCCATGTTGCTGACGACAGAGTAGGTGCTTAGTAAGCGGGATAAAAAAGTATAAAAAAGCTCTAACTAGCAACCTTTGTGGTTTTGTTAGAGCTTTTTTATTTGACCATGTTTTCCGCTGTAATCCTGCATTTAGAAACGACAAAACAGAATTCGTTTAGGAAGAGGAAAATCGGTCATTACGGTTTAGATATAACATCAAGCTGATTTAAGGGTTTCTTCTCATTAGTTATGATTTTTTATCAGCAGTTGGATACAAGAACAAATTTCAATTTCTTAAGTGTCTATTTAATGAATCAAAAATCTCCTTGGATTGGTTCGCCAAATCTGATCACTTAATAGGTTTAATACTTCGAATTATGTCTAGTAGCGCAATAGCGTTCTACTAAAAGTAAAGCTTGCAATGTTCACTAAAAAAGATAGGCAGAAGAAGGTATAGTTATTGCACGTTTTAATTCTAATTAATGCAAATCTTCTAGAGGGTCCACTTCAACCAATTTTTCTTCAAGAATCTCTATGCTTTTTAGTAACTTAATGTTTGGTAAGATCGCTTTTTGTTCAAAAAAAGGCTTCAGACGTTTATAATATAAATCAGCTTCTTCGGGATCGTAATATGCAAATCTACCTAACAATGCCTTGACTCTTCTGGTGATATTTGCAGAAGATTGTTTTAAGCACCACCTGTATAATTGCTCCATATCTTCATCTTCTGTGTCATCAAGCCTATTATAGAATTCTTCTATTTTTTCTTCAGGTAAAAGATCTATCAATTTCCTTCTTATATTGCTTGAGCCAAAGAATTTTTGGATATAGTCTGTAGCATTAATTAACTTAGGATACTCAGTAGAATCTTTAAAACTATTATTTTGCTCTAGTGTTCGGATGTTTTCAATGTCTTTAGTAACATTTTCAACTTGTTCTTCTGTAATATCAGTATAGAGGTGCTCTTTTGCATATTTAACAAATCTCTCTGTTCTATACATAAAAAACTTTTGTTTAGTTTTATTGATGAATTCCTGAATTAATAGGGGATGAGGTCTTTTAATATTATCTTGTTCATCTTTTTCCCACCAATCTTCTTTTTTCTCTTCAGTGATAAATATTACTGGTTTTGGATTTTCGGAGTTTTTGATTTTATCAATTATTTGATTCCAAAGAATTAAGTCACCATAGATTTGTTTGTATCTAAAATCTCCATACGTTCTATAGCCTTCTTTCTTTTTATTGCCTTTATCTTTGAAACCGGGGGGGACATCAAATTCGTAGCGTTCTTTTCCTGCAATTTCAATCTTATCAATTTTTGTTTGAACATAGGGATCACCAATAATATTTTCAAGTAAGTTGCTTAGATCGTCTTTTATTTTTTCAGTATTCGGTAAGTTTTCTAACTCTTTTTTTAGAATCTTATCAAGTTTATAATTTAGTTTATCTATTTGTTCAATATAAAATTTGAATTGCTTTGTATTTATATATGGATAATCACTTTGAGCTGTCCGCAAAGTTTTCTCTGCCTCATGTTTTAATTTGTGGAGTCCGTCACTTAAAAAGAGATAGCCCTCTTTTTGTTTGGACATATTAGAATCAAGATTGAAAAAGTATTCTAGCGCCACTTGATGGGGAATCCATAGTCTATCTGAATCCTTTAAGGATTTTAAAATTTTCAGTAAACTTTTGGTTGCCTCTTTTGATGTATACTTATAGAAATTCAATAAAACATTTGTATCAACTACAAATATTGCATTTTCCCATATTTCCTTGAATTCAGAATCATCATAACCTGTTAATCCTTTGAAGTTTTCTAGCAATTAAAATTCCTCCATTCCCTCAATTTTCATATATTTAGAAATCGTTTCATTCAATTTATATACTTCACCATGTTTTCAGAATTTTTTCTTTGTCAAAAAACAAAAGTTTATCTAATACAGCAAAAAACACGCAACCATGTATCAAAATTAGCTAAAATGTACTTTCTACATTATAAATTGTAATTGGCTTTTTGATCTGACATAAAACAATTACATAAATATTAATATTTACACAATATGGATAGTGTGTTAATCCATTAGAAACCTGAAATATAACTTTATTATGAATATAAATGACTTAAAACTAAATCTATAATGTCGTCATAAGTTTTAAACATGATGTTTCTATAATCATTTTCTAACTTTCTCCAATCTGGGGTATCTAGCATCCATCTTCTTCCCATTACCAAAATTCTTTTCGGATAATGAACTTTTATTCCATGCTGTTCTTCCGCAAACTCTCTATTTTTAGGGTCCTCAAAATACTCCTCATAGTTTCTTGTTTGACTAATATATGAATTAATCTCCGCGCTGAAGGTTTCTCTATTCTCCCGCCCCACTATGCTTTTTGTATTTTTTAAATTATGTAATTTAAATTCAACAATATCCGAATAACCATTTGGTCCTTCTACAAAAAAATCTGGTCTAATTGCTTTGCATTCTACTGATTGCCATTCTAATTCACATTCAGAATATATATTTTTACCCATAAAAGCCATTTTTAATATAAACTGATTTTCAGGCTTAGCTAGAAAAGCAGTTATTTGGAGTTCACTCGTATCCTTAGAACTAATCAACTCAACAAAGCGATTTAAACTATACCATTTTTCTTCTCTATATCCAGAAGGAAGAGGGTATTGAAAGTGGACATCATGTATTATGACATCTGAAATATTGGGCCACATATAAAATTCAAATGTATCTACTTCTACGTCTGTATCATCTAACTGTAGTGGAAACAAATCTAACCATTTTACATTTCTGGTAACTAAGCCAGACCTGTTAGTTCCATAAAAGAAACCATTAACTATTCTATGACACATACCTTCCTGTAATACAAATTCGCCTGCATTGAGACCTATTATCATTGACTGACCATCTAAATTCCATCCATTCTTTAACATGATGTCCATGGCTTCATTGGTAGGATGAACCAAATCAACATTATACTCCGGTAATGGCAGTACTGGACCTGTTTGTTTACTATAATCAATGCCTAAAATATCTGTTAAAAGATTATCTCCTGTTGAATAGTCTGAGAACTGACACTCAAACTTATGATTCAAACTAATTTCTTTAGAATTAACATTTCCTATATACTCTACACCCCAATGAGTTTTACCTAAGTATAATATTACTTTCTCTGGGTTCACTAAGAATTTTGTAAAATTCTTTTTTAATTCAGGATTTAATTCTAGAAACATCAATAATTTTGTGAAATATTTATTCTTAAGCATTGTTATCAACGAATTAGCAACATCCTTCAATGTTGATATTTCTTTTCTCTCCATCTTATCATCCTCCCTTTAAATTTAAACGAGACTCTTTGATCTATTTTTCAACACATCAATACAACAAATCATATATATTATAAATTATATAACCCACTTATGCTGAGTTTAGTTTATAAGATGGAAAATTACGAGGGTTATCTTTTTCTATTTGCAAGGGTAACTAAACGAACATGGCATCAATGACATGTTTGCAATCTATATGGGCACAATTTAATCACCGATTTTTAACCATAATTCATGAAAACATATAAAAATGATGAAAGTGGAGGATAGAGAGTGTAATGAAAACAAGCTTTCATAACCAGTGATATGGATTCACTATGTTGAGGGCCTAGTGGGTGAATAACCCGTGGAGGTTCAAGTCCTCTCGGCCGCATCAATGATACCAAGGATTATAGAGATCCTTGGTATTTTTTTGTGCTTATTTTTAAATGATCTACTGCCCACAAACTGCCCACTTACCTAAAGTAAGTCATCTGCAGTAGACATCGCACAAATATTTTCATCATTATAGGTAGTTACTGATGCCTCAAACTCAAATTTGCAAAAGCAGAGAAAGTATTGCTAAGCATGGAAGACCTTGTTATATGATCAGCTATTAGAATTTAGACACGAGATAATAGGGTAGGGTCATAAGGGTACTGAAAAGGCTTAATCTTTTTTAAAAGGTTAAGTCTTCTTTGGGCTATAAATGTAATCGGTGTCCAATAGTTGCCCTGAATTCATGAAAAAGGATAAAATAGGTGTAAATAAGTTGTGATTTTAAAATTAGAATCAAATCCTTATCAAAACTAATCGGCGAAGAAAGGATAACAGTCAAATGAAAACATTAGTTATCGTTATACACCCTAATTTGGAAACGTCTGTTGTCAACAAAACCTGGATGAATCGTTTAAAGCAAGAGAATGACATTACGGTTCATGACCTGTACGGTGAATACCCTAATTTTATCATTGATGTAGAAAAAGAGCAGCAGCTCCTGTTAGATCATGAGCGTATCGTTTTTCAGTTCCCAATGTATTGGTACAGCAGTCCCGCGTTACTCAAACAATGGGAAGATGATGTGTTAACACATGGCTGGGCTTATGGAACTGGAGGTACTAAATTGCATGGAAAAGAACTGCTCTTAGCTATCTCCTTAGGCGCACAGGAATCTGATTATCAAGCAGGCGGAGAATATAATATCACGATCAGCGAGCTTATCAGACCGTTTCAAGTCACTGCTAACTATATAGGAATGCGTTTTCTTCCTGCCTTTACACAATATGGGACACTTCACCTTTCAAAAGAAGATGTTAAGAACAGTGCGGAGAAATTGGTTAACTATCTTAAAGCTGAGCATTGATCCGGTATTCGCGAGGGAAGCTGAAATAAATGATGTGTTGTGAAAATAAGGATTTGTGATAGATGTTAATTAAACTTTATTTCAAAGTTACATCGACTGAATGCAGGAGGGCATAGAGCGAGGACTTAATTATAAAAAAGAGACCAAGCTATTCACCTGGTCTCTCACTATTTCAACTTTTTACTGTTAATTAACGCCAAGCTGACGGAGAATATCATGCACATCCACATGAGATCTATGTTCAATAATTTTACCGTCAACAATACGTAACAACATCATAAGAGAGAATTTAACGCTTTTTCCTAAATTCAATTGTCGGTGATTGGCCTGTTTAAATGCATCCATTATTTCATACCCGGTGCTACTTATTTCTGTTGTAGTCTGTATCCTGATTAATAGGTAAAGAAAGTCGAAAAGGTATACGAAATTCTTCATACAAATTAAAGTTTTGAATGAAAGAGCAGGATTACTCCTGCTCTTTTTCTTTCTGATTGGGCTGGATTAAACGCAGACGGTTATTCCTTGGGAAAAACAAAAAAATTTCTTCTATCCATTGACTAGCTGGGCTTTAGCCGGGTTTCTATCACCCTGTTGAGCTTGTCAGATTTTAAAAAGATATGGTACGTTTATAGTGTTTTGTTTCACCTGATTGTGGGGTAATAAAGATAGGATCAGTAAATAATTCTTAGGAACGACCTCAATCTTATAATAAACATATTGGAAGACGTAATGGAAGAACTAAAATAAAGGTTTAGGATACTTTGAAGAAATAAAAGTTTTTGTTCGATTGTGATAATATTCACAATGGAGCTTTATTAAGGGGAATCATTTCTCCAAATAGTCTGCAGAAAATACCAACCACAGCCCAAGGATATATCACTAACCGCTTTGCTGGTATTATCTGTTGGATGTTTCTCTTTTTGTTGCTTTTTGTATTATTTTTAGTCCAATCGGCAAAAATAAGTTAAGGAAACCAGCGAAAAAACTGAATTTCATCCTTCTTTCCTGGTTTACAATGTTATTTGGCGCTGATATGGATATTATTCTAGTCTTTTAAGGTACAGTTGAACCAATCATCCACTATGCCGTTAGCTCTCCATCAGGTGAAACAGAAACCCCCGGACTTTTAGAGAAGCATTACGCTATACATTCTGGGACTGCATGCTTGGACCGTTTATGCGCTTGTATAATGTGGATTTGATAATTAAGGAGTCGATATTATTAAATGAAGTTTAACAAGAAAAAAATTAACGTTGTAGACATTCAAAAAGCGAAGAAAAGCGTGTTTGCTACAGGGATAGGAAACGCGATGGAATGGTTTGATTTTGCTTTATATTCTTATTTGGCAGTTATTATTAGTAAAAACTTTTTCAGTCCAGTTCAAAACGATGAATTAAAGTTAATATTTACTTTTGCTACATTTGCAATTGCCTTCTTACTTAGACCGGTAGGCGGAATTATTTTTGGTAAAATGGGTGATAAATTTGGTCGGAAAATAGTATTAACAATTACTATTTTAATGATGGCTTTATCTACTTTAATAATTGGTGTGCTTCCTACCTATGAACAGATTGGTGTATGGGCCCCTATATTATTACTCTTAGCTCGTATTCTGCAAGGTTTTTCTGTGGGTGGAGAGTACGCTGGTGCAATGGTATATATCGCAGAATCTTCTCCAGATAATAAGCGTATAAGGTTAGGCAGCGGTTTAGAAATCGGCACATTATCTGGTTATATAGTAGCTTCTGTTTTAGTTACAGTACTTTTCTGGACTTTATCTGATGTTCAAATGAATAGTTGGGGATGGAGAATTCCTTTCTTCTTAAGTATTCCAATAGGATTATTTGGTTTATATTTGAGAAGTCATTTAGATGAATCACCAATTTTTGAAAATGACATCTCTGAAAGCCAAGAACAACAACCAGGTTTATTAGAAGTCATTAAAACATATAAAAAAGATATCTTTTTATGTATCGTATTTGTGGCATTTTTCAATATAACCAATTACCTATTGTTAGGTTATATGCCTTCTTATTTAGATGAGAATCTTGGTATAAGTGATAATATAAGTACACCGGTTACAGCAATTGTATTGATTATTATGGTACCGTTCGCTTTAACTTTTGGTAAATTGGGAGATAAATTAGGAAATAAAAAAGTTATAACAATTGGATTAGTATTAGGAATTGTATTTTCGATTATCTCTTTTCAATTTCTTAATATGGGGAATATAACATTCTTATTTATAGGACTTTTAATGTTAGGGATTGTATTATCTGTATACGAAGGTACTATGCCAGGATCTTTACCTACGTTGTTCCATACTGACATTAGATATCGTACGTTATCCTGGACATTCAACTTATCAGTTTCTATTTTTGGTGGAACAACACCTTTAGTTGCTTCTTGGTTAACCCATGTGACAAGAAACAATTTGGCGCCGGGTTTCTATTTATTAGCAGTTAGTTTAATTGGCTTAATTGTTGTGTTAACCTTATTTAAAGATACTTCAGGTAAATCTTTAAAAGGTTCTTACCCAACAGTTGCTTCTAAAGCTGAGTTTCAAGAAGCTGTTGAAAATCCAAAAGATTCACTGTGGTGGAAAATGGAACAAACAGAAAAGGAATGAAAAAAACATCCATTTAATTGACCGGCTACTCGACATACAGACTCAGAATAAGCTGGGATTATCCGAGCAGCAATGATTGCAGCTCTTTTATATTCTGGAGGGCTTACTGCTTTGCAAAAGCAGCGTTGTTATTCTCGATCGTCATTATTTTATTGGTTGTGTCCTAATAATAAAACGTTGACGCAAGAACGAAGAGAAATTAAAAGGTCCGAGCAATACAGCAAAATAAGAAGCAAGAAGCTTTGTTATGCCAGTTCTTCTCCCGAAGGAGAGCTGGCTTTTTATTTTCTATATGGGGTCCAAAGCAGAAAACGAGAACTTGTACGCTAATCACAGTACTTGGTTCTTCTTGTTTTATGGGAGAAGGAAAAAATATCTGTTAAAGGTTTAGGCGAAGAATTATATCTAGACTCCGGAACATTAACTCCAGTTTTAAAACGACTTGAGGAGCGAGGTCTTATTATAAGAGAGCGTTCAAAAGAGGATGAACGAAGTGTAATTATTACGTTAACAACTGAAGGGAATGAGTTTAAAGAAAAAGTCACAATGATACCTAATGCAGTATTTGATAAAACCGGTTGTAATGAAGAAGAAATTAAAAGTTATAACAAGGAAATTCGTAATTTACTTAACATGCTGACAACTGAGCAATAGTTTTATGAATATAGATGGCGGGCCCAGCGGGTGAATAACCCGTGGAGGTTCAAGTGCCTCTCGGCCGCATCAATGATACCAAGGGTTTGACACCCTTGGTATTTTTGGTTTATAGAAATTTATCTGTTACTGTCCACTTACTTATAGTAGGTCGTATGATTTGTCAGTCACCTTCATCCTTCTGCTGACTGCGTGCGGCGGTAGTAAATATGATAATGCAATTAATGAAGTGATGAAGCAGGAGAAGAAAGTCAGAAAAGAAATGCGAGCAGATTCAGATGAGCACAAAAGAGATAACGCCATAATTCGTGTATATGATGACGGGAAATATATTCAACTTGCGTTTTATCAGCCAGAAGAAAGTTCTCGTAGGCTGACTGCTTATTCTTATTATGAGAAGCTTGGAGATTCTTATGAGGAAATGGCACATATGCCGGGTGATGGTGATGGCGACCGCCTTGGTCTTTATAAGAAAACGCCTGATTATAAAGAGGTTAAAGGCAAGGAAACAAAAACAATGTGCTTGTTCATTCCTGATAGGGGAACAATTGTTTTACCGTTAAGTTGTTGTGTGAGAGCCAGTATGTTAAAATGCTACGTAGATTTAATAATAAAGTTTAGATTCAAGGAGATTTATTTATGAAGTTGGATGAATTTACCATCGGGCAGGTTTTTCAAACTAAATCTTTTGAATTAACAAAAGAGAATATAATGAATTTTGCAGAAGTGTATGACCCACAGTACATGCATTTAAATGAAGAAAAAGCAAAAATGGGCAGGTTTAATGGAATTATTGCTTCTGGAATACAAACGTTATCTATTACTTTTAAGCTTTGGATTGAAGAAGGGTGTCATGAAGACGATATTATTGCTGGGACAGGAATGAATAATATAAAATTCCTAGCACCCGTTTACCCTAATGATAAACTGAACACTATTGTTAAGGTTATTGATAAAAAACCAAATAAAAGCCAGACGGGGATACTTACTGTATTGTTATCTACCTATAATCAGAAAGAGGAAAAAGTGTTTGAAGGTGAGTTATCAGTATTAATTAAACGCTAAATGACCTTTGCGGCATATCATCGTCACCTTTCATTTTTTATAGGTGTCTGCATGAAGTGAGCAATCATCTTAATTAATAAAGTGGACTTTGAGTCTGCTCTTTTTTTATTTGTTCAACCTATGTCGAGAAACAAAGGGCTCACAATAACGAAAAAATCATCTCGTAAATACGAATTTAAAAATTGCTGCCTTGAGGTTTTTTGCATATTCCTCTGTATCATTGCGCCGGGTGAATATCTATAATGAGCGTTCTATCCTTCGATGTTATGTTTTCTTTTTACTTTTTGGTTTTGTCAGTTCAAAGCTGTACTTTACCATGTCATGGATTTGGTGCTCTGGGAGTCCCTCATCTAAGGTAAGCGTATTCCAATGCTCCTTGTTCATATGGTATCCGGGCTTGATTTCTTCAAAAAGACCACGCAGAAAATCAGCCCTTTCAGGTTCGCATTTAAGGTTGACACATAAGTGTTCGTCGCGAGTGAAGATAGATGCAAATATTTTCTTATTCCCTTTGTGCCGAATTGCAGTCCAACCATCTCCAAAAGGGTGGTCTTCATAAGAGTTTGGAAAGGTTAGGCAGTAATCTTTTATTTCATCATAATTCATTATCAATTCACTCCATACCTCATTATTTTTATATACAGAACATATTCGTTCAAACTAAGATTTGCGGTTTCTTTTATACCAATCCGAGATTTCCTCAAGTCTTTGTTTGAACTTAGCTTCTCAACCTTGAGTTGTTGGATAGTAATACTCACGCCCTATTAAAGAATCTGGCATCGTGTGCATTGTCGTTAATTTTTTCTCTTTATCATGAGCATATTTATATCCCTTACCGTAATCTAAATCTAAAATCAATATCAATTCGGGGCTGGATTCAATATGACCCAGTCCATTTTTGTTTTATTGATTTTTCTTATCCCCAGTCTGATAAAAGATTTTCTGTGAAATCATTTAACAATTATTGGTCAATTTTTCTTTTTCAATAATATCCTTTACCACATCCTCAATTGTGATATGCCCAAGAGCTTTTTCCAAGGCACATTGTGCGATTTCAAATATTGGACCAATTGTACTTTGAATGTTCCGGCCTACAGGACATTGAGGATTGGGATTTTCATGTATACTAAACAATTCTTTATCTTGAACAACATTAACTGCTCTATAAACATCAAGTAAGTTGATTTCAGTTAAATCCTTCGCTAATTCAGCTCCTGCAATACCTGGCCGAACATTTACTAAACCTGCTTTTTTCAGCATCCCCATAATTTTTCTTATGAAGGCGGGATTTGTATTTACACTTCCAGCTAAAAATTCAGAAGTGCTAATTCCGTCTTCATTTATTTCAATAAGAGCCAATATATGAATTCCTACAGCAAAACGGCTGCTAATAGACATGATTTCTTCACCATCCTCATTACTTTACACTCTTTATAGTACACTTGTAACTGAATGAATTACAAGTTCTTTTACTCTAATATGCTCAATTAACAAGTTGACAAATAAATAAGGTGTAACTAAACTTATTACATGTAATCGATATGGTTACATTTAAAATTTTGAATGATTAGGAGGACTTTAAATTGAAAATTGGAATCATTGGTGCAACCGGAAAAGCTGGAAGTCTTATCTTGAAAGAAGCGGTAAGCAGGGGACATGAAGTAACTGCAATTGTAAGAGATGCTGCAAAACTTAAAGAGGAAAAGATTGCAATCATTGAAAAAAATATAATTGATCTTACATCGGATGATCTAAAAAAATTAGATGTAGCAGTTAATGCCTTCGGTGCTCCATTAGGAGAAGAACAGGCACATGTAGATGCTGGCCGGGCATTAATTAGGGCATTAAAAGGAACGGGTACAAGAGCCGTAATTGTAGGTGGAGCAGGGAGTCTTTATGTAGACGAAAATAAAACTGTCAGTGTAATGGATACACCTGATTTCCCGGAGATTTTTATTCCGACAGCTAAAGGGCAAGGTCGTAACTTGCAAGAACTAAAGGAAACTTCTGATATGAACTGGACATTTATCAGTCCTTCAGCGGTATTTGACCCAGACGGGAAAAGAACTGGATTTTATCAGTCAGGAAAAGATCATCTTCTTGTGAATTCGAAAGGCGAAAGTTATATCAGCTATGCAGACTATGCAATTGCAGTATTGGATGAAATTGAAAATCCAAAACATATAAATGAACGCTTTACAGTTGTTGGAGAAGCTGAATAAGTGATTGAGTAGAAACAAAGGGTGCCATTAGTGTCATCGCTAATGGTATCTTCCTTCTAAGAATGTACGGAGACATTGAAAACTTTGCAAACAGAGAAGCGGATTATTTTTATGAAAAAGGGGATTTATCACGTTCCAATGAGTATTATCGACTGAGATTAAAACGGGACGGAAAAATAAAAAAGGGGAGATTATTAATGAAGATCAGCCTGACTTTGTTTACAGTCATTTTATTGGGCAGCATCGCAGGAGTGGTTTTAACAAATAATGTCCCTGTTATCAAAGCTCCTTTTCATGTTGCTGATGACAGAGTAGGTGCTTAGTGAGTTGGACCAAAAAAATACGTATAAATAGCTCTGACTAAAACCTTTGTGGGTTAGTTAGAGCTTTTGTAAACCCACTCGTTTTCGTGAGTGGGCTTTTTTAAAATACATCTATCAACACGATATTTATTATTAAGTACGGTAAGGGGTCCGTCCAAACTTCTAAATTACAAATGAAGGTTCTCACTAAAAAAACCTGCCGCACGTTTAACAAATAAAACCCTGAATGAAACATAATATTAATTTGCAGTTATTTCCGTTTCGTGCTATGATAAAGGAGAATTATTTTTGTTCGTGTAAAGGATAGTATGAATATCGACTTTTCGTCTTGATGATACTTTGGGCAAGGATAGTAATACAATGTGTAACACACTAGGAGGCAACAAAAATGGAACAAGGTACAGTGAAATGGTTTAATGCAGAAAAAGGTTTTGGATTTATCGAACGTGAAAATGGAGACGATGTATTCGTACACTTTTCTGCAATCCAAAGTGACGGATTCAAATCTTTAGACGAAGGTCAAAAAGTAACGTTTGACGTTGAGCAAGGTGCTCGCGGAGCTCAAGCTGCTAACGTTCAAAAAACTGCTTAATCTTCAATCGTTTATACAAACAGGCTCTTTATATAGGGCTTGTTTTTTTATGTTCTCTGTATCATACTGAATAAAAAAACCCTACTCAACGTTCGAGTAGGGACAGTTGCTACAAGGTAAGAAAAAGGTTTAAAACCTCAAAGGATTGTTTACAGTATAACATACCGGATTGACGATATGTGGAATATATATAAATGATTTGTTTTTATGTTCTCAAGATAACTGTATGTTATTCTTTGTTACAATTCGCATATCTCTTTTATGAAAAGAAGAAAACAACTGCTATTCACTGTGGAAGCAGATGTAAGAAATTCTTAAAGATAAAGAGGGGAGTGGTTGTTTTTTCTTCCGGAAATAATCACTTAGACCTAAAACAATGAAAGCCCTGCCTCTCTTCCATCCTTACGGCTCCTTGTCCGTGCCAGTGTGAATCAGGATTACAAAAATCAAGTGACTATTTCATCGAGTTTTTTGATAAAACATCAAATGTTCGTTGAAGAAATTTTTAATAATAAAAACAGATTAGATTGTAGGAATAATAAAAGAGGTTAATGTTCTAAAAGTAAGTTGAAGAAGTTAAAGCGTCTTTGAAATATTTTAATCGTAATATTCCGAAAACTCGTGGGTGCTTTTTGGAATGCAAAACATTATTTAAAATTAACCTTAGCAGAAACTTTTTATTTGTTTTTCAGTGATTCCTTTAATGACTTCCAGTTCACTAATCAAAAATTCATATGCATCATCCAACATTTTTTTTTCGCTTGAATTAAGTGCTTTTTCTTTCTTCATTCGCATTAAATCACGTACAACTTCAGCGCCTTCTTGTATTTCACCCGTTTTTATTTTGTTCGTGTTTACTATATACCTTTGCTTCCACGGCAGTAACCTATCTGATTCTCCATGCTGAAAAATGTGTATAATGTGTTTTAATGCACGTATATCAGTAACTGGCCGTATATTTGAACTCAATATTTTACGCGTTGGAATCATAACTGTCATATTACTTATTGACATTCTTATGACATAATACTGTTGTTTTTCCTCTAAGAATTGTTTTTCTTCTATGGCTTCAATTGTACCTGCTCCGTGCATTGGATAAACAATGTTATCGCCAATTTGAAACATATAATCCACCTCCATATATGGGAACTTAACTTAAGGTTATCATATATGGAGTTAGATATCAAATTTTTAATGATAACATGGTCATTTATTGGTGTCAATAACTTTTTTGAAAAAACAACATCAAAACAAGAGGGAACCTGTGGGATTCCCAAAAAAGGAAAGATCAATTCAATTGGTCCGTGTATATCTTGGAATCTCGACTAATTAACAGAGATCAGTTTTTCGTTGAAAATGAGTTATTAAATCTCCTTTAGGAGTCCATGCCTTGACATCAATGACAGGTTTACTAATCTATATGGGCACAATTTAATCACCGATTTTTAACCATAATTCAATTAATGAAATGATAAAATAGGAGAAGACAGCCAAAAAGAAATGAGAGCAGATTCAGATGCGAAACACAAGAATAACTTATCGTGGTCGTATTCGTACACATTTTTACAGAGGAGGACAATTATGATTGGAATACTGGCAGGAATGGGGCCAAAATCTACTGGGCCATTTGTAGATAAGGTAGTAGACGAGTGCCAAAAAATATATGGAGCAATA
This sequence comes from Bacillus sp. 275, assembly GCF_001999205.1. Taxonomy (NCBI): domain Bacteria; kingdom Bacillati; phylum Bacillota; class Bacilli; order Caryophanales; family Bacillaceae; genus Bacillus; species Bacillus sp. 275. The sequence continues at coordinate 1,467,770 of NZ_CP019626.1, read as the reverse complement.
CATGACATGGATTTCCCTCATATGATGATTTATTCTTGTCCGACTCCTTTCTATATGAATAAACCTCTCAATCATACGGACATGGAAAAGGCAATTATTGAGGGGGCTGTAAAGCTTGAAAAAACGGGTGTTGATTTTATTGCCATCCCATGTAATACCGCACATATTTATTTTAACCAAATAAAAAAATCGCTTTCAGTCCCTTTACTAAACATGGTTGATGAAACCATAAAAAAAATACCTAAAGGCTCCAAAAAAGCAGCTCTTTTAGCCACCGTTCCTACGGTTCAATCTGGAATATTTCAAGAAGCGTTAAACAGAGAAAATTATGATTTTTTACATCAAGATAGTTGGCAAATCTATGTCGATCACATAATAGAAAAGATTAAACAAGGTCAAATCAATGAGGCTCGTACATTATATGATGAATTACACCGTGACTTAGCAGAAAAGGTTGATACGGTTATCATTGCATGTACGGATTTAAATATGGTCACGGATCAAAAAAGCAGCGGACTTACCTTTGTTGATTCATCAGCTTGTCTCGCTCAAGCCATTGTAAATAAGTATGTATTATTAACAAAATAAGCCGTCTGATTTATCAGCAAATTCAGGGCGCTTTTTTTCCGTTAAAGCGCCCGGATTCGGCAAATACATGATCCTCGATTACTTCTTTGAATGTAACTTCCCCCGCGTTATTGTTCTTTTAACAGTGAATACTTTCGATACGCTTTATAGAAACTGCAGCCAAATAGAACAGCCATAAGGGCGGGAAGCGACCTCAAAAGGGCAAATGGAGTTTCAAATAAAAATGCTTTCCAAAACATTGCGCCTTCCATACTCCACAGACCTTCAGCTAAATACAAACCTGAATTCGTGTAAAGCATATTACAATAAAACAAGCACAGTAACCCAAAACAAGATGAAAAACTCATTAGTCTTTTATAATAATTACTCTTTGATTGGCGATCCGAGAAGATTTCATTTTGATCATCATCTTCTTTTTGCCAATATCGAGTTCCAAGCCCCCAAGGGCCATTTATATAAACCCAGCCGAAGTCTTCATAGATCTCTTTGTAGTCTTTGAACTTTTTCTTTGATAAATAATCTTGATAATCCAGTCGCATCACATATTTTTTGTCGGTTTTTTCGAAAGTGTATATTCCTAATCCGCTGATATTTGTACAGCGATAGCCTTTTTGTAATTGCTCGTTCAGCCATTGCTCCTCTTTTTCAATATCAAAAAACACCTTAAATTTCTTCATTCGATTCACTTCCTTCGTACAGGGATAAAATATGCAGTAACCTGTTTTGTTCCATTTTCAAAATGGCGCTTCCTTCCGCAGTTATCATATAAACTTTTCTCCGGCCCGACTCTCCGACAGGTTCAATCCAGCCATGCTTATTCAAGTTTTCAATCGCGCCGTATAATGTGCCGGCCGCTAAAATAACAGTTCCGTTACTCATCTTTTCGATCTTCTGCATGGCGGCATAGCCATGAAGCGGCTCCCGCAGAGCTAATAAAATATAATGCATGGTTTCAGACAGCGGTAATAATTTATGTTTCATATCCTCATCCTCTATTCAGTCTGACTATATAGTTAAACTTAATACAGTTCAACTGAATAGTCAAGAGTCTTTTCAAAATTTGTCAAAGGAACTTGAAATTCAAATCTAAAAAGCCGCTTTTCTTACGTAATGGGAAGCGACTTCTGGGTAGTCCTATTCAATTAAATGGCCCGATTGTTGGTTGTAATGCCTAACTTCAGTGTTTGAAATGCCGGGCGGTAATAAGCTTTATCGAATGCCCAGGGTATAAATATCCCGTGAAGGTCCTAATTCTCTCAGCCGCATTAATAATACCAAGGGTTTTGAGTCCCTTGGTATTTTTTGTTCATTGTTTTAAGATGTGAATTTCCTTAGTGGCTGTCGTTCCAGTTTTTCTCTAGAAATGTATTCACAGGCTGTAAGTTGGTTTTGTTCGCAATTTCAATGACAGCGGGAACCACGGAAGGGTCTGTTTTGGAGAAGTTAGGAATCCGCGGATCTAACCGGAAAAAGCGATCTCCCAGCAGATTCGCACTGACCATGGATTCATAGTAGCCATTTCCGCCGGAGATCATCTGAAGAAATGGCAGTAATGGTTCATTAGGCGACCTGTCCAAAAGGACTCCCCAATTTGGAGGAAGGTTCTTCAGATTTTCGGGACGTATGTTATCCGCACTTACCATTCCCCACCCCCTCGTATCTCTTCTTAACCGAGTCGGGGCTTCGCCTGTACCGATGGATAGCGCCGCAATTTGATCCAATGGCACGTTGGCTTTACCAACCGCAAACGCGATACTGGCCGTACTGGGGTTCGTTGCCACTACATATCCGTCCACGTAATTTTGATAGGCTCGCTGCGTCGCGGGGGCACCGCTGCTCCGCAGTATGACATCACTCACTTTCTCATTTAAATAGGGAGAGCCGGGAAAGTTGTGAAATAATACGGGCGTCCAACGATCCAGTGCTGGGGAGTATAGTTTGAATGAAGGGACAACAATTCGTTTTCTTAGATCTTTAAGGCGAAGGCCTGGCGGGAAAAAGTTTCGTACCGCTTTAATAAAACCGGAATATGGTAATTGTTGATTGAAAACAGGTCCTCCCGGCCGGGAAGTGCTGAATGCGGGCAGGATTTCATCCTCAAAATACTGAAGTGTTTCCTTCGGAGATCTTCCGCTTGCTAATGCAAGGGCAGTAAATGAACCGATTGAATTTCCCGCAAATACATGGGTTCGGCTTATTAATGCTGGATTTTCTTCAGCCAGTCTGTTCAATAGCTGTAAACTTAAAGCACCTAAGGTACCGCCCCCGTCAAAGGTCATGATCCGATACTTTGCCAAAGCTGATTTCTCCTTTCTGATGAAAACTATCATTCAGTATATGTTCAGCCAGAGTCTATTGTATGGATGAATGAATATCTTCTTATCTTAAATTACCAATCCAGCGAGTTGGGAAAGAATACGTTTTTTATTTAAAGAGGTTTTTTCCGGGAAGAAGGAGAATTATTTAAAAATAAAAGGGGGAAAACACTTGAATACGATTGACCTTATTATTTTAAATTTTGAAGAAGTAAGACGGCGAAGCATCAAGTTATGGACAGCTATACCTGGGGAAAAAATGGACTGGCGCCCGGATTCCGAAGCCATGTCGTGTAAGGAAATGATAAGACATGTATTAGAAGCAGAATTTCTTTATCATCACATTTTACTAAAACAAATGAATGAGTCTTCAGAGGAATCTAAAAACCCGTATGAGTCAAAAACGTTTACCACAGTAACCGAAGAATTAGAATTTGCAAAACCGTATCGGGCCGAGTTTTTGACATTCATCAAATCGTTAAACGAAGCAGATTTAACAAATATAAAGATTGACAGGTCTGATGTTGGATATATTCGCGAACTAGGAGACATGTTATTAAGAATCGCTTATCATGAGTCCGTACATACCGGTCAGCTTTTAGACTATCTCAGAACTGCTGAAGTGGACAGGCCTTTAATTTGGGACTAGTTAAATGATAGAGTTTTACAAGGAAAGCGGAAAGAATGGAATATAAACCGATTAATTTTCAAGAGAAATTAGCTGCGTTCCAAGATCAATGGTCTCCAAAAGTAATCGCTGAAATGAATGATTATCAATTTAAACTTGTTAAAGTACAAGGGGATTTTGTTTGGCATAAGCATGACGAAACAGATGAAGTCTTCATTGTCATTAAGGGTAATTTGATCATTGAATTTCGTGATGGAGAAGTAACATTAAATGAAGGTGAAATGTTTGTCATTCCGAAAAATGTTGAACATAAACCTTATGCAGAATCAGAGTGTAACATTTTGCTTGTAGAGCCTAAAGGTGTTGTGAATACGGGGCAGGAAATAACTGATCAAACAGCTGAAAATGATGTCTGGGTCTAGCCTGTAACAAAAAACGATCAAAAATCCGAAAGATCGAATGACGATTAGAGAAAATGATCAGGAAAACCAATTAAGAATGATTTAAGGTTAAATATTGAAAAATTGTGTTAATATTATAATACATTGTTTGGAAATGTAATCATTTTATAAGGAGTTTTCTAATTGCGTTGGAGTAAATGGTTCAATATTTGTTGCATAGCAGCATTGGGATCAGTATATGGCTATAAATTGTTTACTAACCAAGAAGTCAGTACGGCTCGTTTGATCATAGCTGCTGCAATTATCTTGTGGAACATTGTCGGACTTTTTAGCAAAGAACCAGTAAAACAAACACAGCAAGCAAACTAAAAGTCAAAAACACAAAAAGTTGGTACAGAAGGATGCTGCAGCGCGCAGCATCCTTTTTACGCTGCTTATTATAATCGTCAAAAATCATTCAAGTTTCATCAGGCATCCAGAATCTGTTGTATCGATAAATCAAAATTGCCCTAAAATGTGCCGGTTCATCAAAATACCAGTCCAAGCTGCAGTTATTTCTTTACATAGTATGTAAAGATTAAAAGATGAGAGAAGGAGTGGCGTAATGTATTATAACGAAGGTGAAGATCAACAGTACGTTCAGAAGAAAAAGCCATACAACGAAGCCTGTGACCTTGGCCATGATTTTGATATGGCGGAAGACGAAGCAAGAGCAGAAGCAGCAAGAGAAGCAGAAGCGAGAGCCAGAGCGGAAGAGGCGATAGCCAGAGCGGAAGAAGCAAGAGCCAGAGCAGCAGAAGCAGCAAGAGCAACGGCAGAAGCAAAGGTAAAAGCGGCAAAATTAGCAGCAAAAGCGAAATGTAAAAAACGTCATAAGAAAGAGAAAAAACAGGATTGCAAACGTAAGCACAAGAAGAAAAAATAAGAGCTTTTCATAACGTAAAAGATAAGATTTTTGACTGAGAAAATCAATACAGGGGTGCAAAAACGATAAAGAATAAGATTCTTGTCGGGGGATCAAGCAGAAAGATTGCTCAGCCGGTGTCTCAGCAGAACCATGCATGGCAGGGCAAACATAATTTTCTATGGACTTCCATAGTTTGGTCGGGATATCACGCCAATAAATGTAAGTGCCTATCATGATAAAAAAGGCAGGAGAGACAAGAGTTTCGGCAGCTTGCCGCTCTTGTCTTTTTTTTGTTTTTATATCATCTTCGCGTATATGTATCTATTTTTAAGTTTGCAGAACATCTGTCTAAGAATTTGTCCCATTCCTACATATACTGGTATCGGAATCAAATGCTTATTGGGAGTGAAATAGATGGGATCAGCACAGTTAACAGGACGCGTCATCTTCAAAGGGGACCCCGGCTATACACAGGCGGTTAAGAATTGGAACCCTTATGTTGATGTCTGTCCGCTTGTCTTTGTTTTTGCACAAAATTCATACGATGTAAGTAATGCTATTAAATGGGCTCGTGAGAAGAATGTGCCTATGCGTGTCAGAAGCGGCCGCCATGCTCTGGATAAAAATCTTTCCACGGTAAGTGATGGAATTGTTATTGATGTGAGTGACATGAATAAAGTTTTCTTAGATGAAAAAAACGCGGTAGCAACCGTTCAAACCGGCATTCACGTCGGCCCGCTTGTAAAAGGTTTAGCTCGGGAAGGTTTTATGGCCCCGTTCGGAGACAGTCCAACCGTCGGAATCGGAGGAATCACGATGGGAGGCGGATTTGGAGTGCTTTCACGATCGATCGGCCTGATAAGTGATAACCTTCTCGCACTGAAAATGGTAGATGCCAAAGGCAGGATCATACAAGCAAATCATTCCCGCAATGAAGATTTACTGTGGGCTTCCAGAGGCGGCGGGGGAGGCAATTTCGGATATAACACCCAATATACATTCAAAGTTCACCGTGCCCCTAAAACCGCAACCGTCTTTAATATTATTTGGCCGTGGGAACAGTTAGAAACGGTATTTAAAGCGTGGCAAAAATGGGCGCCGTTTACAGACGAACGATTAGGATGCTACCTTGAGATTTACAGCAAAGTAAATGGCTTGTGCCATGCGGAAGGATTGTTCCTCGGTTCAAAACCAGAGCTGGTTCAATTATTAAAACCTTTATTAAATGCCGGAACGCCGGCACAAACAGTAATCAAAACACTATACTATCCGGATTGTATAGATTTCTTAGATCCTGACGAACCGATTCCCGGCAGATCTGATCAGAGTGTTAAATTCTCCTCGGCGTGGGCGCTCAATCTTTGGCCGGAAGAACCTATTGCAGTAATGAGACAATTTTTAGAAAAAGCGACTGGGACAGAAACCAATTTCTTTTTTATCAATTGGGGCGGCGCGATAAGCAGAGTACCAAGCAGTGAAACAGCCTTCTATTGGCGCCGTCCGTTGTTTTATACGGAATGGACGGCCAGTTGGAAAAATAAATCACAAGAAGCTTCGAATCTTGCATCAGTTGAAAGAGTGCGTCAGCTGATGAAACCATATGTAACAGGTTCATATGTGAATGTTCCGGATCAAAATATCGAGAACTTCGGAAAAGCATATTATGGCTCAAACTTTGCAAGGCTTCAAAGAATAAAGGCGAAATACGATCCCGAAAATGTATTCCGTTTTCCGCAAAGCATCCCGCCATCGTATAAATAGTTTGATCGTTTTGGTAAACAAAATAAAAACGCTGCGTTTTGATCTGCATTCTAAACATTATCTCAAACACACCAGAACATTCAGGTGTGTTTTTATCGTTGCTAAATTTGGTTATTCAATTGCATCCCAGTGCGGATTCCAAACGATTTCCCATAAGTGTCCATCGGGGTCTTGGAAGTGACCGGAGTATCCGCCCCAAAAAGTATCATGAGCGGGATCAGTTATCGTTGCTCCTGCCTGTTTTGCCTGTTCCATGACTTTATCGACTTCAGCTTTACTGCCAACATTATGTCCTCATGTAAATTCTGCAGGGCTTGGCGCAGTTAACGTAACGTTTGTTTCATGTGCGATGTCTTTGCGGTTCCAAATGGCAAGTTTCAGTCCTGTTTGTAAGTCAAAAAAGGCAGCTGCGCCATGTTCAAATTCTGTACCGGCTATTCCCTCTGTAGGCAGACCCAAGCCATCTCGATAGAAGTGAAGCGATTTTTTTAAATTGTCTGCGCCTAAGTAATTACTGTAATCCGCGGCTTCATAGCAATCATTGATCAAGAGCAATATAAAGTATTGGACATTTTCATTGAAAAGATTTTGACATTTCAGTAAAGAACCTATATATTCATATATGAGCACATAATCATATAAGGTTATTTTTTTGTCCATGTTAGAATGCTTCATAACAGAAAAGAAATAATAAATGCAGTGTATGAGATAAGGAGGAGATTTTTATGGGGCACAATCACAATCACGCTGGCGGAGCCAATAAGAAGGTTTTATTGATCTCTTTTATCATGATTACAGGTTATATGATAATAGAAGCGATAGGCGGATTTGTAACCAATAGTTTAGCGCTTTTGTCAGATGCAGGCCATATGCTGAGTGACTCGATCTCATTAATGGTTGCTCTGATTGCTTTTAAATTGGCCGAAAAAAAGGCAAGTCATCATAAGACATTCGGCTACAAACGATTTGAGATTCTCGCAGCTGTGATAAACGGTGTTGCATTAATATTGATTTCCCTTTACATCATTTATGAAGCAATCAAACGTTTCTCTCATCCGCCGGAGGTAGCAACAACCGGCATGCTGACGATTAGTATCATCGGGTTAGCTGTAAATATATTGGTCGCTTGGATTATGATGAGTGGCGGAGATACAAAGAATAATCTGAATATAAGAGGAGCTTATTTACATGTAATAAGCGATATGCTCGGCTCTGTAGGTGCCATTTTAGCTGCCATACTTATCATCTTCTTTGGATGGGGCTGGGCAGATCCATTGGCTAGTATCATTGTGGCTATTCTTGTTCTAAGAAGCGGTTACAATGTGACTAAAGATTCCATTCACATCTTAATGGAAGGAACTCCAGAAAATATCGATGTCTATGATATCATTCGTACAATTGAAGGGACAGAGGGAATTCAAAACATTCATGATTTACACATATGGTCTATCACAAGCGGATTGAATGCTCTTTCTTGCCACGCAGTTGTTGACGGTCAACTGACCATTTCAGAAAGTGAAAATATTTTACGCAAAATTGAACATGAACTTGAGCATAAAGGCATTACACATGTAACCATTCAAATGGAAACAGCAGCGCATAATCACGACAATACGATTCTTTGTCAGGCCCAGACTGAGAATCCGCGTGACCATCATCATCATTAAAGGAGGAAATAGGGACTCACTTTGTCTGCTGACAATTAAGATAAAACCGGAGGGGGGATTCATATGTACGACGCGATAGTAATCGGAGCCGGTCAGGCAGGAATCTCAGTAGGATATTATCTAAAGAAGTCGAAACAAAAGTTTATCATTTTGGATAAAGGTCATGAAGTGGGAGAAAGCTGGAACAACCGGTATGACTCATTGGTTTTATTTACTTCTCGAATGTACAGCTCTTTGCCTGGAATGCAGCTTGAAGGAGACAAGCATGGACTCCCTTCAAAAAATGAAATTGCTGCTTATCTGAAAAATTATGTTGAAAGATTTGAAATCCCGATCCAATTACGGACAGAAGTAATAAGTGTCCAAAAATTAAACAACTATTTCTTAATAAAAACAAACCGGGAAGAATATCAAACGAAGAATCTTGTGATGGCCGCAGGTCCTTTTCATACCCCTAACATTCCATCAATATCAAGGGATGTAGCCGATCATATTCATCAATTACATTCTTCACAATATAAACATTCAAAACAACTGGCGCCTGGGAATGTACTGGTAGTCGGCGGCGGGAATAGCGGGGCTCAGATAGCTGTTGAATTATCCAAAGAAAGAGTTACATATTTGGCTTGCAGTAATAAATCGGTTTATTTCCCTTTATGGATTGGAAAAAGAAGTATCTTTTGGTGGTTTGATAAATTAGGAGTTTTACATGCAAGTCATACATCCATATTAGGCAAGTTCATTCAGAAGAAAGGCGACCCCATATTTGGGTATGAATTAAAACATGCAATAAGACAGAAGAAGATCATCTTAAAACAAAGAGTCATAGCCGGAAAGCAAAATGAAATCATTTTTAAAGATTCATCTTCATTAGAAGTAAACAATATCATTTGGGCAACTGGTTTTAAGAATCCGCTTTGTTGGATGAAAATAGAAGGTGTTTTGGATAAGGAAGGCCGAATTATACATCACCGGGGTGTTTCAGCTGCGGAAGGATTGTATTTTATTGGTTTGCCTTGGCAGCATAGGCGAGGTTCAGCGCTGCTTCAAGGTGTAGGAAATGATGCTGAATACATTGTAAAACAAATGAACGGCGGATAGACAGAGGAGAGCAGTAACTTACGTGTTTACTGCTCTTTTTTGTGTTGAATAAGTCCGGTTATGTGACTGTGTAAAGCCGAAAAAATCTTTTGGCTTAATTAATAAGAAGATCCCTGACTCATTGATTGTGCAACATTCTGACGTACTTCCCGAGCTAACTGCGCGGCACGTAAGGAAGCCTGCCAAATAGCCGGACTCACTGCAGATTGACTGATGGATAATGCCTGTTGTGTGGCTGGAACCATTGGTCTTAGGAGATTTTCCGCCTCGTCTACAGATGACGCGTATTGGTGACCGGCTGCTCTTCGCAGGTCTGCTATCGCTGCGGGGAAGTTTGACCATAGACGAAGTATTGAATTCATGCAGCCTACCATAAGAGGAAAATGAGGAGCCCGGCCTTGTCCGGAGGCGAGAAGCTCTGCTGCGCCTAAAGCAGAATAAACGTGATAGCTCAACGGAGTAAGATATTTCGCGTGTACAGTATGAAGTTCTCGTAATCCCCAAGTGTCTGGAAGAAATCTGAATTCTGAACTCATACCGCATCCCAGAGCGAGTGCTCTGCTGACAGCCTGCAAGTGTTTCACTACCGCAGCCATTGATTGTTGAAAGGAGGATGAGTGTATTGGAATTTGTTGAATCGCAGATAAATGGCTTCGCATTTTATGATTTGCCTGACTTAAATCAGGCTGCTGTCTGTAATCATATACATAATACGGATAATAATAATAATACATATCTAAACTCCCTTTATGAATGGCTTTTAGGAGCAGGATATGCACCCAGATTGTTTTTGATAAGGGCATGTGCCTAAATGAATCCGTCAAATGTTGTTGAGTCTGAATATTTTAGCCCGCCAAAACCAATGGGTAAAACAGTTAAGGCCGAAGCTATGAAGCAGGCTCTCTTTGCCTGCTTTTTTTGTGTGTCGGCCTTTACATCTGACATGTAAAGTTATCTGAAACTGTATCTTTTTAAATGTCAGACAGTGTTATATGATACTCTGCAGATATTCAAGAATATGTACTTGGAGGACATTCTCATGCGAAATTTTAATGTTGCTATCCCTACGCCTTTTCATGAAGATGAAAGTTTATATGTAGAAGGATTTGATGCTATTGTCGAACATTTGAAAAACAGCGGTATCCATTCGTTACTCATATGCGGTACGACTGGTGAACAGCATTCACTCAGCATAGATGAGCGTCTTCAGATCATTGAGTATGTTCATCAGCGAAAATTTGAAGATGTTGAACTGATGTTCGGTGTTTCAGCCGTAAGAACCAGTGATGCCGTCAAACTGATGAAACACATCGAGAAAACCAATATTGATTCTGTACTGATTGGTTTTCCTCCTTATATAAGACCGACACAGCAGCAAGCCGTTTATTACGTTGACGAACTTCTCAGTCATACCTCTAAAGAGGCTGTGCTTTATAATAACCCCGGCCGGACCGGTTTTAATCTGAGTGAGAAAGCGCTTAAAGACTTAATAAGCCGGCATCCCCGGATAAGGGGGCTGAAAGAAGGAGGAGACGTTCTGCGTCATAAACAAACAGAGTTCCCTGATCACTTTATTTTGTTTGCAGCAGGAGACGTTGAATTTCCGAAGATGCTGAGTAACGGGTGTAACGGCCTGTCAAGCATGGCCGGAAATGTCTATCCTGAAGAAATCAGAGAAAGCTTCAGCAGCTTATCAGAAAATAAACCGATTAATCTGGATCGAATAAACGATCTGATTGCTGAAGTGACAAATCATCATACTGTCATGAATATAAAAAATCACTATAGGAAGATTGGGATTCAAGCAGGCAGCTGCCGGTCACCCATTATATAAGAAATGTTCCGTCGCGGATAAGTGAAAAATGTGATCAGCGCGCTTTCTGTACTTGGATTAGGCTTAATAAGCAAGTTATATAATACTGTCATTAGCGGGGGCGTAAGCATTTGTTTAGCTTTACATAAGGGAAACCTTATGATATGGTGATTATTGCTAATATTGACAAGAAAGAGGTGAAAGCGATGATAACGATTTATGGAATTTTGTATGGTGAAAATGCAAAAATTGGAAATGCCTTGGCGGACAAAGGGAGCAGTCTGTCCTTTTTTAAGCCAAATCACCATACAAAAACAGTTATCGGTGCTTTTTCTCTATGTCAAATAAACGATAATCCAATGACATAATGTCCTTGTTTATTTGTGCATGATGTTATTTAAGCGTAACACCGATAATTGTGTCGGTGTTTTTTTGTGCCTGATTTTAAAAAAAGGTTAGATTGATCACTCCCTTCTATTTACTCAAACAAACAAGAGTATTATGGAAGGATGAGAAAACATGCAACAAAAAAACAAGTATATAAGAATCCAAGAGTTCCTGAAGCAAAATAAATTTCCTGATTTTAGAATGAATCAAATCAAAAATGCTGTATTCCAAGGGAGAATAAATCATTTCAATGAAATAACGGTTCTTCCTAAATCCTTGAGAAAATTGTTAATAGAGGAGTTCGGAGAGTCAATTATAAATATTGCTCCTTTAAAAGTGCAGCATTCTGAGCAAGTTACAAAAGTCTTATTTGAAATTTCAGGAGACGAAAAAATAGAAACGGTTAATATGAAATATAAAGCCGGTTGGGAGTCATTTTTTATATCCTCGCAGTGCGGCTGTCATTTTGGCTGTACATTTTGTGCAACAGGAGATATTGGTTTAAAACGCAATTTAACGTCAGATGAAATGACTGACCAAATTTTGTACTTTCACTTAAAAGGACATTCAATTGACAGTATTTCTTTTATGGGAATGGGAGAAGCATTAGCGAATGTACAAGTTTTTGATGCTTTACATGTGCTTACAAATCCGGAGTTGTTTGCTTTAAGCCCTCGCAGGTTATCTATTTCGACCATAGGTATTATTCCGGGCATTAAAAAAATCACTCAGGATTATCCGCAGGTCAACCTGACGTTTTCATTACATTCTCCTTTTAATGAACAGCGAAGCAAGTTAATGCCGATTAATGAACGCTACCCGTTATTGGAGGTAATGGACACATTAGATGAGCATATACGTGTGACCTCAAGAAAAGTTTATATTGCTTATATTATGCTGCCGGGAGTTAATGATTCTATTGATCATGCGAATGAAGTAGTAAATCTTTTAAGAAGCAGATATAAGAGAGGGAACTTGTTCCATGTAAACATCATTAGATATAACCCGACTGTTAGTTCACCTATGAGATTTGAAAAAGTAAATGAGAAACAAGTTGTAAATTTCTATAAAAAATTAAAGTCAGCAGGAATTAACGTGACCGTCAGAAGTCAATTTGGCATTGATATAGATGCTGCTTGCGGACAATTATATGGAAATTATCAAAAAAATAAGAACCAATAAATCAGGTGCAGAACTCGGTTTGACTTCATATTATTTCATTTGATAACATAAAATGGTTATCGTGATTGAAAAAAAGATACCCGTTTTTATAAAAAAAGGAGTCATAACGTTGCTGAAAAGGTTTTTTCTTGTTTTTCTTACGCTGATGATGTCTATATTTGCTGTATTCGCGGCTGCTGAAGAGTCTCCCGGCGATCGTGTCATTTCTTTTGACGAGCCTATGATTTTATTGATCTCACTCGGAATCATCTTATGTTTGTTCATTCCGCCATTCGTCATGTCCTTTTTTGGCAGTTTGGTTGTGAGAATCATATCCGGAGTCTATCAATGTTTTATCGTCCTCACGTTTGCGGGGCTCATTCCGATTGGATTTCTGATCCCCAATGGCTTTTTGACAATTCTTGCCGCCGTACTGGGGACTTTGGTCAGTTCAGCGAGTGTTGCCGTGACCTTATTCGTTGGCAGGAAAAAAGAGGCCGGAAGGTTTTAAAACTAGTGGGTAAGCTGCAATATTTGAAGGGAAAGTCATTGTTTGACTATTTATATGGAATAGCATAGAATTAAAGTAAATATTTATAAAAAGTCACTAGGGGAGCTTTAATAGCTGAGAAGAGACAATACGTCCTGACCCTTTGAACCTGATTTGGTTAATACCAGCGTAGGGAAGTGAAAAATTAGAGAGATTCTTTATCTTATCTATATTTAAGCCACTTTCCATAGAGGAAAGTGGCTTTATTTATTTTGAAAGGGTGATATGAAGTGGCGACTAAAAAAGTTTTTCTGGCAGGGCCTTTTAAAAGTTTAGTAGATGAGAAAACTGGATTGATGAGTACGTATGAGAGGGGAAAGCTGGAATCATTAATTTCCTTTTTTGAGAATGAAGGATGGCTGGTTCATAATGCTCATAAGCGGGAAGGGTGGGGGAAAGATTTCATGACACCCCTTCAATGCACTAAAATTGATTTTGATGAAATAAGTACTTGCGACCTTTTTGCAGCATTTCCCGGATCACCCGCTTCTCCTGGAACACATATAGAAATTGGATGGGCTTCCGCCTTGAAAAAAAAGATCGTGCTATTTCTAGAAAAGGACAAGGATTATGCTTTCTTAATTCAAGGGTTACATGCAGTGGCGGATGTTGAGTACATCAGCTATAAAGATACAGATGATTTAATAGAGAACATTAAAAATACCTTTGCAGCATATAAGGCGGAATCTCAATGAGAAAGAGAACTTTTCATGAAGCATATACGGAAACGCTGTATGACATCTATCACAACCCTGAATTTTTCAATTCACCGCGCGGACAAAAAAGCAGAGAACAATTGAACTACCATCTGACTTTGGAAAATCCAATAGAACGTGTTACTTATTTATCCTCAAGAAAAACCAATATCGTGTTTAATTTTGCTGAAGTGCTATGGTATTTATCGGGGAGTAACGACTTAGATTTTATCAGTTATTACAATAAAAAAATGCCCTCATATTCAATGAATAAAAAAACATTAACAGGCACTGCGTACGGGCCTAAAATATTTGAATTCGGAAATGCAAAACTAAATCAATGGAATAGAATAAAAAATCTTTTGACACAAGAAGATATTGATTCAAAAAGGGCATTTATTCAAATATTCGATGCTTCGGAACTCTTCGTTTTAGAAAATATAGATGTTTCCTGCACAATCGGTTTGCAGTTTTTTGTGAGGGAAGGCGAATTATACATGTCTTCTGTCATGCGTGCAAATGATGCTTTTCGCGGGATGATCAGTGATCTTTTCTCATTTACCTTCATGCAGGAATTAATGGCCAGAGAACTGCGTGTAGAAGTCGGAGAATATTTTCATAATGCGGGATCAATCCATATTTATGATTCAGATCATGAATGGGCGAAAACGGTGCTTGAAGAAGCTGAAAATTACCATGATATTCCGGAATTTGAATTCCCGAAAATGCCTGAGGGAAATAACTGGCCGTCCATTGAAACAGTCTTAAAGTACGAAGAATTACTTAGGAAAGATCAAATTTCTATGACTAAAAACGATATTGAAATGCTTGATTTACCTGATTACTGGAAACAGATTCTTTTCCTTTTCAGTATATACCAGCATATTGCATATAAACGTGATATGGATCATTCTCTATTTCAAAGTTTACTTCCTGTATATCAATTTTTCGTCAGGAATAAGTGGCTTCATTATTTCTCAACTGAGCAAAAGGAGGAAATTCAATGAAAACTTCATGGAAAGAAGACAGTGTTGCTGGTAAATTCGATGCTTATAACGACGTTTTAGAACAAACGTTAGGTTTTGAGTTTGTTTTTCGTACTTTTGATAAAGCGGAGATTAAAAAGGTGCTCGATTTCGGATGCGGTCCAGGAAAGGTAGCTTATAGGCTGGCTGACAGAATAGGCTGCAATGTGATCGCAGTCGATGAATCAAGGAAGATGTTAGATATAGCAAAGGCAAAAAGACAACATCCTCATGTGGACTATCATTTAATTGAACACGATAATCTTTCCTTCTTACCAGATCACTCAGTTGATGCTGCAATGGCCTGTTATGTTTTTATTAATACGGATAGTGACCAGCGTATCAAAGGTATCATAGATGAAATTTTTCGTGTGTTAAAACCAGGAGCTTCATTTGTCATACTCGATACGAATCCTGATTCAACCGGAATTGAATTTTCAACCTTCCGTAATGGAATACCGGGGAAAGAATATTCTTACGGAGAAGAAAGAAATGAATGGCTCCATGTTCCCGGACAAGCAGATTTAATTTTAAATGATTTTCATTGGCCGAAGTCAATGTATTATAAACTATTAACTCTTGCAGGTTTTGAAAATGTAACTTTATCAGAACCAACGTTAAACGATATTGACCAAGAGCATGTAAAAGCCATAGAGAAAGAGTTTCAATTTAATAATTGGAAATGTGAAAAGGAATATCCGCCTTTTGTCATTTTTAAAGCAGTGAAACCTGCCTGAAGGAGGAGTGTAAATTGACGGATACTTATAAAGCGCTTTCGATTGCTGGGACTGATCCTTCCGGAGGGGCGGGAATTCACGCGGATTTAAAAACATTTCAGGAACAAAAGGTATATGGAATGGCAGTTATTACATCAGTTGTTGCACAAAACACACTTGGTGTGAAAAGTTTTGAGGAAATGTCTCTTCAGAATATATCTCAGCAAATAGACTGTGTCATGGATGATATAAAACCGGATGCTGTCAAAACCGGTATGCTTGCAAGTATAGGAATTATTGAATTGCTGGCAGAAAAGTTAAAAGACGCAAATATTCAATCGTATGTGATGGATCCGGTTATGATTGCTAAAAGCGGACATCATCTTCTCCATAAGGACGCCATTGATCATTTGAAGAAATTATTAATACCCCAAACAACTGTTATTACACCGAACATTCCGGAAGCGGAAGTAATCATCGGCAAATCAATCGAGACTGTACAGCAGATGCGTGATGCGGCGAAAGAAATAGTGGAGGTATACGGGGCAAAAAGTGCTGTCGTAAAAGGGGGGCACCTGAACGGAGAAGCCCGTGATATTTTGTACTTTGACGAGGACTTCGAGGAATTTGTTTCTCCCCGCTTTGATACAAAGCATACTCATGGAACAGGCTGTACGTTTTCAGCTGTGATAACTGCAGAGCTGGCAAAGCAGCACAGCATACCGGAATCAGTGGCAACTGGAAAGGAATTCATTTCAGCAGCCATTAAACATCCCTTAGGAATCGGGAAAGGACAAGGCCCTACAAATCATTTTGCATATCGCTCAACTATTAACCAAGAGACAACCGCTTAAGGAGTGTTATGATGATCTCCGAGAATTATGATGTATTTTTATTTGATTTAGACGGAGTGATATATATAGGAGATAAAGCTTTACCAGGAGCTGTGGCCTCTTTAAAACGACTCCGTGAAGAAAAGAAAGCCATTCGCTTTTTAACGAATGATCCTTGTGTTACAAGAGAAACGATTGTGAAACGCCTTCATAAACTGGGGATTTCAGCAAGTATTGATGAAGTGTTTACTGCGGGGTGGGCAACAGCTGATTACCTTGTCAGTGAAGGAATAAAGAAGGCATATATATTGGGAAATGACCAACTTAAAAGTGAAATTCAAAAGGCCGGTATTGATCTTACGGAAGATCAGGCGGAGGCTGTTGTCATTGGATGGGATCAAAATATTACATTTCAGGATGTGCATAAGGCAGTAAACCTCATCCGCTGCGGGGCTTCATTTATTGCTGCAAACGGGGATAAAACATTTCCTGCCGCTAACGGACCAGCTCCCGCGACAGGCGCTATAGTCGCGGCTGTTAAAACAGCAGCTGCTAAAGAGCCGATTATAATTGGAAAACCGGCGTCTTCAATATTTGAAAAAGTACTCGAGTCTTTTGAAGATAAAGAGAGATGCGTTTTGATTGGGGATACGCCTGAAACAGATATTGTCGGAGCAAACCAAATAGGCATCACTTCCGTATTAGTTTCTGAACAAAATACTTTATTTCCTGCAAAACATGATTTTAGAAATCCGGATGTTGTGATCCGCGATCTGAAAGACTTGTTCGATAATGAAATAAAGGCAGAAGTACGGAAAAAACCGGATTTCCAATGGACAGAACAAGTGAAAGCCGGAGTCGCTGGAATTATAATTAAAGAATCAAGTTCCGTTTTATTAATGAAGCGTGCTGATAATGGTTTATGGGGCATTCCTTCAGGACATGTGGAACCTGGTGAAACAGTTGAACAAGCAATTATAAGAGAAATAGAAGAGGAAACTGGATTAGTGGTGAAAGTCTCTAAAATGATAGGCGTTTATTCTGATCCGAGTTCACAAACCTTTATATACCCTGACGGCAGAGTCAGCCATTTTATTACCAATTGTTTTCAATGTGACGTCATCGGCGGCACTTTGAAAAAGTCCACTGAGGAAGCCATGGAAATCAGATATTTTGATATCCATGAATTACCTGAACATCTCTTGCCGATGCACCCGAGATGGCTGGATGATGCTTTGGAAATGAAAGAGAATGCTTTTATTCGATAAGGAACAGTATGTCAAAAATACTTTTTGGGGGTTATTTACAAGGATTAACGGTTTTCAACCCGTTTTTCTCGGCCGCGTTCCAAAAAACACCAAGTGTCACAGACCCTTGGTGTTTTTTAATTCCGGCAGAACCATAATGCAAGAGCGGCAGAAAAGAAGGTATAATGGGCGGAGAAGAGGTGTCAGCCAATGAAAATAACCAGAGAGACATTAGAAAAACAGCAAATTTGGATATATGGTGTGACTCTTGTAATCGGCGGAATAGCGGGGATCGCCGGGAAAGATTCAGGACTTCGCTGGGGATGGACGATATCACCGCTTATCGCTGTTCTCATGTATGCCATGTTTGCCCAAATCCCATTCTTGAAGCTGAGGGAAGCCATGTCAAACCTCAAGTTTATGGCGGCTTTATTGATCGGTAATTTCTTAGCTGTACCTGTCGTTGTATGGGTGTTAACCGCCATTTTTCCTCAATCTCCTCCTATATTATTAGGGGTTTGTTTGGTATTGCTTACACCTTGTATTGATTACGTCATCGTCTTTACTCAGCTCGGCAAAGGAAATGAGAGATTAATACTGGCTTCCACGCCGGTTTTGTTCACCGTTCAGATGGTATTGCTTCCGTTATACCTGTGGCTGTTTATCGGGAAAGAAGTGATAGGGGCTGTTCATGCGGGACCGTTTCTGGAAGCATTCTTATTGTTAATAGCAGTGCCGCTGCTGGCGGCGGTGATGACTCAATTATGGGCTGATAAGAAGCCGGCGGGAGATAAGGTGCTGGAATGGACGGCGTGGCTGCCTGTTCCTTTTATGGCTCTGGTCTTACTGGCGGTCGTCGCCACACAAATCGGAAAGGTCATCAGTGATGCTGACATCATTATATGTGTGATTCCGATCTATCTGTTATTCCTGCTCATTATGCCGTTTGTCTCCCGGCTTATCGCATATGCGTTCCGTCTGGATACAGGTGAAGGAAGAGCATTGATCTTCAGCACGGGCACAAGAAATTCTATCGCAGTCCTTCCGTTAGCGCTGGCTTTGCCGGATGCTTGGGCCTCATTAGCCGCCGCTGTAATCGTCACACAGACGATTGTTGAATTGATAGGCGAATTGGTTTATATAAAAGCGGTGCCCGGTTGGCTGCTGAAATAAAAAATAATTTGAACTGAAAAAAACATACCAACAAATATTGGTATGTTTTTTATGTCGATTATAAAGTTGAAATATCAATGACGAAACGGTAGCGGACATCGCTTTGGAGAACCCGTTCGTACGCTTCGTCAACTTGATTGGCCGGTATCACTTCAATTTTAGGAGCAATGCCGTGCTCGGCGGCGAAATCAAGCATTTCCTGAGTCTGCGGAATACCGCCGACGAGTGAACCCGCAATGCTGCGGCGGCCCGTGATTAAGGAGAACACACTGTATGAGTCCGGCTTAGCGGGCGCTCCCACATTTACCAATGTACCGTCAATGCGAAGCAGGGATAAGTAGGCATCTACGTCAAGGTTCGCGGATACTGTATTTAAAATAAGATCAAATCGTCCGGCCAGCTCAGTAAATGTATCCGGATCGCTTGTTGCAAAGTAATGATCGGCTCCAAATTCAAGCGCTTCGTCTTTTTTGTTCATTGAGCGGCTGAGGACGGTGACCTCTGCGCCTAAAGCGTGCGCGAATTGAACGGCTAAATGTCCAAGCCCGCCCATTCCGACAATCGCCACTTTTTTGCCGGGGCCGGCATTCCAGTGTTTCAGCGGAGAATAGGTGGTAATGCCCGCGCACAATAGCGGGCTGGCAGCATCCAAATCCAGCTGATCCGGAATCCGGACAACGAATCTGTCAGTGACAACTATTTTCTGGCTGTAGCCGCCGTACGTAGGGTTTCCGTCGTAGTCCAGGTTATTATAAGTCTGAACAACGCCTTTTGTGCAATATTGTTCGTCTCCGTTCAGGCAGTATTCACATTCCCCGCAGGAGTCTACAAAACAGCCGACACCCACACGGTCGCCGACGGCAAATGTGGTGACTTCTTCACCCACGGCCTCCACAACTCCGGCAATTTCGTGTCCGGGAACCATCGGAAAGATTCCGCCGCCCCATTCATCGAATGCACTGTGGATGTCTGAGTGACAAATCCCGCTGTACTTAATATCAATCAGGATATCGTGCGGCCGTAATGCTCTTCTCTCAATCGTTGTCCGCTCAAATTTAGCTTTTGCATGCGGAGCGCTTAATACACGAGTCGGATGATTATTGCACATGGTTATCTTCCTTTCCAAGATAAAGTGATGAATCCTCTGTTCGATTTTACTTTAAATGTTAAAGCGGACTTTAAGTCAAGGAGTTTGGTTTATTTTTTTATGAAATGATATTCTATAATGGCACGCTTATGAAAGGTATGAAGGACGGGTGGTAAAAATATGAAGATTGCGCAGGCTGCAAAGCAGGTTGAGTTATCAGCCGCAACGCTTAGGTATTATGAAAGTATAGGACTGATTCCTCCGGTAAAACGCGATGAAAGCGGCATCCGCGATTATGACGAAGATGATGTGAATTGGATTCAATTTATAAAATGCATGAGAAGTGCCGGGCTGTCGATTGAGGCGCTGATTGAATATACCGCTTTATTTATTGAAGGAGCCGATCATACGATCGAACCCCGAAAAAACATCCTTATAAATGAAAGGAAAAGGCTGACGGAGAAACAGAGGGAAATTGATGAAACCATAAAACGATTAAACAGGAAGATTGAGGATTACGAAGATATCCTTGAAAATGAAGCGAAACTTAAAAACAGATTGAAAGCTGAATGTATTTCTGAATGAAGAGAAGGTGTCCCGGACGCGGGGCCGCATGAAATGTACCAAGGGAAACGAGCCTTGGTTTTTTTATTTTCTAAAGAGTGGAAACAAAACAGCCTTTTCTATCTTATCAATCATTACTTATCCTTTTTTCAGCTTGACTTTTTTACTGCAGACTTTTAAAGTGTGAAATGTTGCTTAGACTGTGATTAGCGACTTTAATGCTGAAAAGAGGTGGTTTACCCAGATGAACAATAAAAAGAACCCTTGGGCGTTATTGCCTTTAGTCTTATTCGTAGGGCTTTTTGTCGGCTCTGGTCTGGTGACCGGAGATTTTTATAAATTGCCGATCTTGATTGCCGCGATCATTGCGTCAGCTTTTGCGCTGTTATTTAACCGGAAGAAATCGCTCAATCAAAAAATAGAATGGTTCGCTTCCGGTGCGGGACATCCTGATATTATCATTATGGTTTTGATTTTTATATTGGCAGGTGCCTTTGCTTCAGCGGCTGAAGCGATGGGAGCGGTGCATTCAACTGTCAATCTTGCTTTGAGCGTTATTCCGCAGCAGTTTTTGCTGCCGGGGCTGTTTATCATTGCCTGTTTTATTTCTATATCGATGGGAACATCAATGGGCACGATTGCGGCGGTTGCGCCGATCAGCGCGGGTTTGAGCGGCGAGCTTGGCATCTCCGCCGCGATTCCGATTGCGGCTGTGGTCGGCGGAGCTATGTTCGGAGATAATCTTTCTTTTATTTCCGATACGACCATCGCGGCAGTCCGGACGCAAAAAACACAAATGAGGGATAAATTCAAAACGAACTTTCTGATTGTTTTGCCCGCTGCCATTGTGACTGTTATTATCTTATTTTTTATTCCGGCAGGCCACGCCGTCCATACGGGAACTGCATCTTACAGCTGGATTAAGGTGCTTCCTTATATCGCCGTGTTGGTTTTTGCGTTAATCGGTATTAATGTGATGGCTGTCATATTCGGCGGATTGATTTTGACGGGAATCATAGGGTTAGCGTGCGGCAGCCTTACGTTTGATTCTTATTTTAAGGCGATTACGGATGGAATTGCCGGAATGAGCGATCTGATCATCCTGTCCATGCTGATCGGCGGGATGGTCGGCGTGATGAAACAAAACGGCGGGATCGACTTTTTACTGGAGTTCATCACGAAACGAATCCGTTCGAAAAAAGGAGCCGAAGCCGGCATTGCCGGACTGGTCAGTGTGACGAATCTGGCTGCGGCCAATAATACGATCTCGATTATCGCAGCCGGGCCGATTGCAAAGAATATCGCTGATAAATTCAACATCGACAACAGAAAATCGGCAAGTATTCTGGATATCTTTTCGTGCATGATTCAAGGATTGATTCCTTACGGCGCGCAGCTGTTATCAGCCGGAAAATTCGGGAATATTTCACCCGTCAGCATCCTGCCATACTCTTTCTATCCCGTTTTAATCGGAATCTGCGGCATCGCCGCCATCATATTTGGACTGCCGAAATTCACAAGAAATACGAAATGAAAAAAGCGCCGTTCGGCGCCTTTTTTCTTTCATGTCAGCCAAGCATTTCTCAAAAGCTGTACGCCCTGTGTGATCTGATCCGTATCGAGATGGGCGAAACCCAGCTTTATGATCGGCGGTTCGGGTTTTTCGGCAACGAAATAAACGGCGGTAGGATATACCTTCACTCCGTACTGAAAAGCGCGTTCGATTAATGTTTCTTCTGTATAGTTCAGGTGAACTCTCACCAATATATACAATCCCGACTGCTCGCCGATGATCGTCACATGATCGCCGAACTGCTGCTTTACATGTGAAATCAAGTGCTGCATTTTTCGCCTGTAAACAATGCGCATGCGCTTAATATGGCGGGTCCATTCACCGGCCTTCATCAATTCAGCCATGGTCAGCTGGTTAAGCGAAGAAGCGGTGCCTTCGAAATGAATAAACCGTTCTTTATACCGGTGCAAAAGGCGCTGCGGCAAAACCATATAGCTTATGCGGATGCCCGGAAGAAAGGATTTTGAGAAATTCCCTAAATAAATCACCCGGTCTGATTGAATGGAAGCAAGAGCGGGAAACGGCTGCTGTGTATAACGGAATTCACTGTCATAATCATCCTCAAGAATATAACCCTCTCTATGATTCACCCAATTGATCAGAGTTTGGCGCTGCTGAATGGACATGCTTACGCCGTAAGGGCTGTGATGGGATGGGGTCACATAGATTAATTTTTCTTTCATTGCATGTAATTGAGAAAAATCAGCTCCGTTTTCATAGACAGGCATCGTTTCCAGAGAAAGCCCGTGAAATTGAAAAGCCGCTCTGGCACCGTCAAATCCCGGGTCTTCAACGATCATTCCCGAAAAATCCTCTTTCAGAATCCGGCTGAGATATATCAGCATCTGCTGCGTGCTGCTGCCGATGATAATGGAATCCGCATCTGTTTTCACTCCGCGGGATTCCAAGAGATAAGCGGCAATTTGTTCACGCAGGTCTCTCTCGCCGAACGGTTCACCGTACAGGAAGCTTTTCTCTGATGTCAAAACTTGATTGTATAATTTTCTCCATGTTTTCAGAGGAAAATGTTTTTGATCAACGGCTCCGGCGCGAAAATCAATCAGGACCGGCTGAGTTGATTTGGTTTTTTCAGCGTAAACAACATCGTTTTCTTTTTGAAATATAGAAGGTTCTACTTCATTTACAAAATAACCTTTGCGTGTTTCTCCGCGAATGTATCCCTCCGCTAAAAGAAGATCATAAGCCATCAGCGTTGTATTACGGCTTACCCGCAGGGAATCTGCCAGCTCCCGAATCGAAGGCAGCCGCTCATCTGCCTGAATATTTCCTTGCTCAATCAAGGTTTTAAATTGCTCGTAAATTTGTTTGTATTTCGGGGTGTCGCTTTCGAAAGCGAAAATCATATTTTTCATCAGATGTTCTCCTCTGACATGTGTATTTATTCCTAACTGTACCTTTTTAAATGTCAGTTGATATCTTATTATAGCGGAAAGCGCTTTATCAATCCATGTTCGAGAGGAGAGTTTTGTATGTATATTCCGGCTCCATTTCAGCTGAGTGAAGCTGAAGCGTGCGATGTCATCAAAGAGTATGGTTTCGCAGCATTGTTTTCAACGGCGGAAGGCATGCCGTATGCAACCCACCTGCCATTGATGATGAGTAAGAATCACGAATGCTTATACGGTCATTTTGCATTGCCGAACCCCCAATGGAAAGAGATTGATGGCCAAAACGTGTTAGCCGTTTTTCAAGGGCCTCATTGTTATATCTCACCTAAATGGTATGAGACGAATCAGGCTGTACCCACTTGGAATTATGTGGCGGTTCATGTTTACGGAGAGGCGGAGCTTTTGGATGAGGAAGAAACCGTGCAGTCGATGAGTGATCTCGTATTGAAATACGAAAGCCCCGACAGCCCGTACAAATTAGAGGATGTCGATGCGAAATTGCTGGCAGGCATGAACAAAGGGGTAAAAGGCTTTAAAATCAAAATCAGCAAAATAGAGGGGAAAGCAAAGCTGAGTCAAAATCATTCAGCTGCAAGACAAGGGCTGGTCGTACAACAGCTCAAACAGATTCCTCATACAAACGAACAGCTCATTTCCGGCTTGATGGAAGAAAACATCAAACGGATCACTGCGAACAACTGACAAGCATGTTAAAAACATACCGGCAGCATGCGGTATGTTTTCGCAGGTTATGAAGCTTTTCTCAGGATGAATAACGACTCAAACAGCACATAAATCAACGGCGCCATTAAAATGAAGAAAGAATGAAAAATAGCATACGGTATGAGTAAGTAAACGATAAGTTTCAATAGAATGGTTGACGGTTTATTGAATGTCCAGCAGTTCTTCAAGATATCAGTCATACAAGCTAAAACAAGGCCGACCGTCAAATATCCGGCTGCGATGTAAAGATAAATAAAAAGGTAAAACGGGTAAGAAGACAACGGCGGTGTGTCTTCCTGTGTCAATTTTAAACCCACATAAAAGACCAATAAAAAGCAAACGGACGAAACGAGAGCTAACAAAAGGTGTTTATATAAATACTTCTTCATGTGTTTCACCTGCCTATGGCGTAATTATTTCTTAACATATTATGACATGGTTTTACCGTTTCTGCTATGTGAGCGGGGCGTAAAGAATCAATATCATCTTTTTATGAATCCGGATTTTTTGTTCGGATAGATGTAAAGAAGAATACATCAAAAAAAGCTGTCAGCTTGGTTCTGACGGCTTATTTTTGGTGAAAGGCTTATTTCTCCGTGGTGAAATAAAGCAATGCGATGACCGGAAAAGCGATTCCAATCCATAATGTGATACTCCACCCGCCTGAGGCGTATGCCCATCCTCCGATTGATGACCCTACAGCGCCGCCCAGAAAGAAGATGGCCATAAATAATCCGTTTAATCGGCTGCGAAATTCAGGTGCCAACGAAAAAATAGCACGCTGACTGAGTACCAGATTGGCAGATACACCCATATCCAACAGGATAGCTGCGGCCACCAGAACTGCTATGCCGACGGGGGAGCTGCTTTGAATCATGAGCGGGAGTAATAAAGAAACGATGACAGCACCGAGAGCGATTCCGGTGGCAAGCCGGGTCAAGCCGCGATCAGCCAGAAGGCCGCCTATCGGTGCAGCCGCTGCACCTGCAATGCCCGCTAATGCGTACAGCGCGATTGCCTTTTGAGAAAAATGAAAAGCAGGACCGGACAATAATAAAGGTACAGTCGTCCAGTACAAGCTGAAAGCGCCAAATACAAACGCATGATAAATGGCACGGCGGCGTAAGACCGGAGTCGTGCGCAGCAGCTTCCACATTGAGCCGAGTAAGACGGTATAGCTTGTGTTTGCTGTTGGTTTTCTGGCAGGAAGCACTTTTGATAAGACGATTGCCAGAACAACACTTAACGCGGCGGATAAAGCAAATATGGCATTCCACCCCCATATATCAGCGACCAGACTGGATATCGGACGGGAAAGCATAATACCGAGCAGCAGGCCGCTCATCACATTGCCGACAACCCGGCCGCGTGCGGCGTCCGGTGCAAGGTATGATGCGAACGGAACTAGCACTTGGGCTGCGATGGATCCCAGTCCGATGAAAAACGCAGCGGCTAAAAACAGTGTTCCATGCTTCGCAAATGCTGTCAGTGTCAAAGCGGCTGCGCTTAGAAGGAGCGATACAACGACAAGTTTTTTGTTTTCGATAATGTCTCCCAAAGGGACGAGAAACAGTAAGCCGGAAACGTATCCGATTTGAGTCAGTGTGACAATTAGTCCGGCGCTGCTTGGAGAAAGCCCGATTGCCGCACTAATGATTCCTGCCAAGGGCTGTGCATAATAAAGATTAGCGACAATGATTCCGCATGCAGTTGCGAGTAGAAGGGTTAAACCAGCTGAAATTCCCTGATCTGCTGTCTGTTTGTTTTCTTTAGCCATATGAATGAACTCCTTTTTAAGTGGTTTTTATGATGCTTGATAAATGATTTGCTGATTCATCTCCTTTACGCAGAGGCTTTTGGAGTCTGCATTTCATCAAGACTTCCATCAGGTTACTTTGTAAACTGAACGTTTAGTTTTATTATAAACAAATAATATACTAAACGTTCAGTTTTGTAAATGGGTTTCTGTTTTCTTTTTTTATACAGGTTAAGTATACTGAACGTATCGTTTATAATTCGGGAAGGAATGATTCATGTGCAGAGTAAACGAGGACGGCCGCGCGATGAAGGAACACATAAGGCGATTCTTTCTGCAGCCTATGATCTATTGTTGGAAAATGGCTTTGACGCGGTGACAGTCGATAAAATTGCTGAGCGTGCCAAAGTAAGTAAGGCAACGATTTATAAATGGTGGTCAAACAAGGCTGCCGTTATCATGGACAGCTTTCTTTCGACCGCTACGGACAGACTGCCCGTGCCCGATACAGGATCAACAGTGCAAGATATATTGACCCACGCCACGAATTTAGCAAGGTTTTTGACGAGCCGGGAAGGAACCGTTATTAAGGAATTAATCGGTGCGGGGCAGCTGGATGCAAAATTGGCGGAAGAATATCGCACGCGATTTTTCCAGCCCCGCCGCCTCCAAGCGAAAGGCCTTCTGGAAAAGGGAATTCAAAAAGGTGAATTAAGAGAGAATCTTGATATTGATGTAAGCATCGATCTCATTTACGGACCGATTTTCTATCGTCTGCTTATTACAGGTGATGAGGTGAATGATTCCTATGTGCATGATCTGGTGATGAGTGCGTTTAAGGGAGTTCAGCCTGCCTGAAAAATAGCCGGATCATGTGAAAGAGATACAGACTTCTGCTGCCTACGGGCGGAATATAATGAAAAGGCCGAACAAGTTCATTGTTCGGCCTTTTCTGATTGATTTGCGAACTGCCGGGCGGCCGCCACGCAAGCGATAACGCCGGCATTCACCGCCGCAAGTTCCCATCCTGCTTTTTCATGGAGAATCATGGCGGCCAGTAACAGTCCGAAGAAAGGCTGCAGAAGCTGCAGCTGTCCGACCGCGGCGATGCCTCCCTGGGCGAGTCCGCGATACCAGAATACGAAGCCGATCAGCATGCTGAATATTGAGACATATGCAAGACTGAGCAGTGCGGGCGCGCCGATGTTTGACCATGAGTCCGGCATGAAGCAGAAAGACAGGATGAACATAAGGGGAAGCGATAAAACGAGTGCCCAAGAGATCACCTGCCAGTTGCCAAGCCGCCGGGAGAGGCGGGCGCCTTCAGCATAACCGAGACCGCACACGATAATCGAAGCGATCATGTACGTATCACCGAGCGGAGAGGATTCTCCTCCTTGCAGCAGAGCATATCCGGCTACGAGGATGCTGCCGGCAGCCGAGAAAATCCAAAAGACCGGCCTGGGCCGTTCGCCTCCTCGCAGTACGCCGAAGATCGCCGTCGCAAGCGGGAGAAGCCCGATGTAGACAATGGCATGAGCGGATGTGACATGCTGAAGCGCTAAGGCTGTAAGCAGCGGGAAACCGATCACGACGCCGAGCGCTACTGTTATTAGTGAAATGATGTCGCTTTTAGCAGGGCGTTTTTCCTGAAAAATGAGGAGCAGAGCGCCTGCCAATATACCGGCTATCGCGGCGCGGCATACGGTGAGAAATACCGGGTCAAAGTCCGCTACAGCCAAGCGGGTCGCAGGAAGCGAGCCGCTGAAAATGAGCACGCCGATAAATCCGTTAATCCAGCCGTTTGCGGTTTTCTTCATTCCAATCACTCCAATATATATTTCTAAACCCATTTTCAAAGTTTATAATGACTATAAACTGAAATTGGCCTTATACAAATGGCCAGTTTTTATAAAAAGAAGAATGCCAGTTTGGAGGGAGCAAAAATGGATATCACGCCATTTTTAAATAGAGATCTGAATATTCCGCTTTATCAGCAGCTTTATCGGCATTTTAAGGAAAATATGCATCAGGGCCGTCTTCCTAAAGGACTGAAGCTTCCTTCAAAAAGGCTTTTGTCAAGTCAGCTTTCCGTCAGTCAGACGACTGTAGAGCGGGCCTATGAACAGCTTGCCGCCGAAGGCTATATTGTCAGTAAGCCGAGAAGCGGATGGTTTGCCGATTATGACTCGGACGCCGTCTATGTGAAAAAGCCGGGCGCTTCGCCTGTTCAAACAAAGGCGAAGGAAGACCGCCAATGGATTGATTTTCACTACGGCACTGTGGATGCCGCTCATTTTCCTTTTTCGGCATGGCGCAAAAGCATGGTTGCAAGCTTAGATCAATACGGGCATGAGCTGTATCGGCCCGGGGATGATTTGGGCGAGCTTGAACTGAGAACGCTCATTTCGGAGTACTTATATCAGTCGCGCGGCGTGAATTGTCTTCCTGAACAAGTGATAGTCGGCGCCGGGAACCCTGCTCTTTTGCAAATGCTGTGCAAAATATTTGAAGCAAATCTATCCATCGGATATGAAGATCCGGGTTATCCGAGAGCGAGGGAGATTTTTAAAGCCAATCACATGAAGATCATTCCGATACCCGTCGATGATGAAGGAGTCTGTATCCGGAAGCTGAATGAAGAGCGGCCGCGTCTTGTATATGTCACGCCTTCTCATCAATTTACGTTAGGAACGGTTATGCCAGTAAACAGAAGGATTCAGCTGCTGAAATGGGCGGAGGAACATCAATCGTTCATTATAGAAGATGATTATGACGGTGAATTCCGATACACCGGCCAGCCGATCCCATCATTGCAGGGGCTTGATCAGCATCACCGTGTTATTTATATGGGGACGTTTTCCCAATCTCTGCTTCCTTCGCTGCGCATCAGCTATATGATTCTTCCTTTGCCGCTTATCGAAAAAGGCAGGGAAATCGCTTCTTTATATAAACAGACCGTCTCCTGCCACAGTCAGCTGACGCTGGCTCAATTTATCAAAAGCGGAGAGTGGCAGAAACATATTAACAGAATGAGAAAGCTGTACCGGAAAAAAAGAGCGGTATTATTAGAGGCCGTGCGGCGCGAGCTGGGACAATACGTCAGGATTCGCGGAGAAAATTCCGGGCTGCGGATTTTACTTGACGTTCATCTGCCTTTCAGCGAAAAAGAGCTGATTGAAAAGGCGGAGGAACAAGGCGTCAAAATCTATCCCGTGTCTCTCACCTATCAAAAACAGGTCCCTGAAAAAACAGTTTCTCTCGGTTTCGCGGGGGTTTCTGAAACTGATATACAAGAAGGCATAAAAAAACTGAGAGCCGCCTGGGTGCTGTAAAAGGCAGCTCACAGTTTGAAATACTGAAGCTTGAGTCAGGGGTGCTGTCACAGCAGCAAAACGATTTATAGGACGGGCAGGCGGAGCGCAGTATCAATATTTTGCAAATTGAGCCGGACTTGTTCATTTGTGTTCCACGGGTGATACCAGCCTTTTTCCATCATATAGCGTGAGATTTGCTCGTGCATGTCAAGGGCTTCTTCTAAGTGCCGGGTGAGGATCGCTTTCACTTCAGGCGTTCCGGCTTCCGTCGCCGCCATCGCATAGTTTCTGACACCGCTTTTTGCCGAATTCAATAAATCCATTGCGACAATTTGGTCTGTCAGTGCATTCATTCCCGTCAAGTATTCAATAATCGGATTCATTCGTCATTCATCTCCTCATTCATGCTGTGCATCAGATAAAATTGAGGCAAATTCCTGCAATTGCCTTGTTGATGTATCCGCATCCTGCTGCATGATTTCTTTCAGCTGCGGATCGGATACGAGCGCTTTCATGGTTTTAGATTTCGTCAGACAAAGTGACTTAAAAGAAGCCATCTCCTGAATTTCAAGTAATTCATGTAAGGCGCTGGTCATTTCTGTAGCCTCCGTTCTCTAAGGTTTGAGTACAACTTTTATGCAATCATCTGTTTTCGTGTCAAACATCTCATAGCCGTGCTTCGCTTCGCTGAGCGGAATGACATGGCTTACAACATCGCCCGGATCAATTTTGCCGGTTGACACCAGTTCAAACATATACGGCATATAGTGGGTGACGGGAGCTTGTCCTGATCGGATATTGACGTTTCGCTGCATGATATCGCCAAGGGGAAACCCGTTGTATCTGCCGCCGTACACGCCCGTAATCTGGATCGTTCCGCCTTTTCGCACCGCTTGGGACGCGATGACCAATGCGCTCATCGCCCCGCCCTGAAGTTTTAATCCGCTGGCGAGGAACTCAAGATCCGTCATTTTTCCGTCCATGCCGACGGCGTCAATGACCACGTCGGCGCCGCCTTTGGTGATTTCCTTCAGGTAGCTGCCCGTATTTTCGTGGTCTTCGAAGTTCACGATTTCCACTTTATTCGTCCGTTTCGCATGCTGGAGACGGTAGTTGACATAGTCTACGGCTATTACGCGTTTCGCTCCCTTTAACCAGCAGAATTTTTGAGCGAAAAGGCCCACGGGTCCGCAGCCGAGAACGATAACTGTATCGCCTTCTTTTACGCCGGCATTGTCAACGCTCCAAAAGCCGGTTGTCATCGCATCGGAAATAACACTCAGTTTCTCATCCGGTTCTTCGCATGTTTCGGGAACTTTAAAATGGGTAAAGTTCGCAAATGGAACGCGCAAATACTCCGCCTGTCCTCCCGGATAGCCGCCGGCATTTCCTGAATAGCCGAAATAAGCGCCTATATCGCCGTTCTCATTTGATTGATCACATTGGCTTTCCAGGTGATTTTTACAATAAACGCATTCTCCGCAGGCGATATTAAAAGGAATAATGACGCGGTCGCCTTTTTTGACTTTCGTCACGCCGGGACCGGTTTCTTCCACGATGCCCATCGGTTCATGGCCGATGATGTAGTCTTCCTGCAAGTTCGGGATGAGTCCGTGGATTAAATGTAAATCTGATCCGCAAATTGCCGTACTTGTGACTTTTATAATCATGTCATCGTGTTTTTCAATCTTCGGATCAGGCACGTCTTTGACAACGACGTTTTTCACTCCTTGATACGTTACGGCCTTCATGCTGTAATACCTCCAGTGTTAGTGTTCATCAGGTGTGCGGTCAAACATCCCTTTTCTGTTTGTTTCAACGGGAAACAGGTTCATGCTTCCGACCATGAGGGTATTTTTCGCAGAGAGCTGATCCAATTTATACTGTTCGCTCAGATTATGCGGGTGAAACCACTTTTTGCTGACCATCAAGTCTGTTATCTCCTGATGCATCGTGATTCCCTGCATGAGCTGTTTGCGCAGCAAAGCTCTTACATCAGGTGAAGCGGTTTCTGTTAAAGCAACGGCGGTATTTCTGACGCCTTCTTTGGCGCGTATGAGAAAATCCATTGCGAATGTCATATCCGCAAGTTCAGGGACATGTAATGAATTGATCGCATCTAAATGGTCATGATTCAATGATGCTTACCTTCCTTTCAATTGATGATCGAAGTCGGCCGGTTTTGAGGAACGGGGGCCTGAAACGTTGCCCGTTCATAAACCGCCTGCAGATCAGCAAGGTCTTGAGAGGCTTGCTGAACGTCTTTTTCCATTAACGTTTTCAGATCCTGATCAAACACAAGGCCTTGCATGAGCTTGGATTTCGCGACACAAAGCGTCTTGAAGTTAATGATTTCATGTAAGTCCAGCGACTCGTGAGCCGCTAATTCACGCTTATCCATAATCGTCTGAAACCTCCCTTTGTAGAAATACGTAGTTAATTTCCCCTGAGAAAAGAGGTCTAGTCTTACAAATTTTGTTTATCAGAAAAAGCGGAGAGTCAAAAAAAAGAGGAGGCACAATCGCTTCCTCTTGTTCACATGGAACGGCTGTTGGTGTCATGAACATTTTTCTGATGCGCGGGCGGTTTTGCCGCGCGGGAGACGAGCCCGCTGAAACCCGGGAAAGGTCATAAAAAAGATATGAACAAAAAAGCAGCTTGCGAACAATCCCGCAGGCTGTTTTTCCTTTCACCCGTCATGCAGGAAAGAAGGGGAAGGTGAGAAGCAGGCACTTATGGTATGATGACAAATAGAATAAAACCTCGTGAGGCCGGTCGGCTAAAAGGAAGTGGACAGAGATTGTTTGGTACAAAACATCAAGAAGACTATGTCTCCCGTGACAGACGTTCATTGCATATGCTTGCGCTTCGGGTGCCCGGTCTGGCGTTTATTTTAATGGTATATGCCGCATCAGTCTCTTTGCAGTACATTTATGAAAGCTGGACGGTTTTTTTGCTGCTGTTATTCACGATATTGATCGTCATTTTTACCGTGCTGCACTGGCATTCCCATCGCTGGGTGAAGAAAAAAACGTTTCTTTATTTCATCATACAGGGATTTATCATATATACATCGGCTAACTTGATGACCGGGGGCTATATCGCGGTTGTCGTCGGTCTCTATGCCTTTTTAATCGGGCAGATTATCGGAATGGCGGATAAGGGAAAAACGCTGCTCATACTCTATCTTTTCATTTTAATGTCCATAACAGCCCTGCACCAAGAGCATCCGCATCATCTGCTACGTTTCATCGTTATCGCCGCTCCCATCATGATCGTGATTATCACGTATGCGGCCACATTTTTCGCGCAAGTTGATGAAAAAATAAAAACACAGATGACGCTTGAAAAATTAGAGCTCGCTCACCGGCAAGTGAAACAGCTGACGCTTCAGAATGAAAGGCAGCGGATGGCGAGAGACTTGCACGATACGCTTGCGCAGGGATTGGTCAGCTTGCATATGCAGCTTGAAGCGGTGCATGTTCATCTTTCAAAAGACAACACTGACAGAGCGAAAGACATCATCAGCCAGTCAATGGACAGAGTGAAAGGCACATTGGCTGATGCGCGCTCGGCCATTGACAACCTTCGCAGCACATCAGAAAAGATCGGGTTCTTAAAAGAAAGCATCACTGAACAAATCAACCATTTTACAGAAGCTTCCGGGCTGTCTTGTTTTTTAGATTACAGCGTGCATCATGTGCTTGACGTTCATACGGCGGAGAATTGCCATTACATGATCGGAGAAGGCCTGACAAACGCCGCCAAGCATGCAGAAGCAAAGAATGTCTGGGTATCCGTTCAAGAAGAAGAGGGACAGATCTGCATAACCGTCAAAGATGACGGGAAAGGCTTTGATGCCGGGACAGAAATGAGAAAAAGCGGACATTACGGGCTGCTTGGGATACAAGAACGCGTCAATATGATGAACGGCACTTTCCGTATAACAAGCGCCAGATCAGCGGGAACTCAAATTGAGATCATCATACCAATTCAAGGAGAGGCGGAACATGTATAAAGTGTTAATAGCAGATGACCATCTTGTCGTCAGAGAAGGTCTGAAGCTTTTGATAGAAACAAATGACCATTACACCATAACGGGAGAAGCGGAAAACGGGAAAACCGCCGTCCGCCTCGCAGAGGAATTAAAGCCAGATGTCATTCTCATGGATCTGTACATGCCGGAAATGAGCGGGCTGGAAGCCATTAAACAGATAAAAGAGCATTCTGATGTGCCGATCATTATTTTGACGACCTATAATGAAGATCATCTGATGATAGAAGGCATTGAATCAGGCGCGAACGGTTATCTGCTGAAAGACACAAGCTCAGAAACCTTATTTCATACGATGGATGCGGCGGTCAGGGGAGAAGTGCTTCTGCAGCCGGACATCTTGCGGCGTTTCCGGGAAATGAAAATGGAACGGGCAAATGCCAATGAAACACAGCTGACGGACAAGGAAATCATAGTTCTAGAAGCCGTTGCGAAAGGACATAAAAGCAAAGCGATCGCCTTCGATTTAGGAATCTCAGAGCGGACGGTAAAAGCGAGATTAACATCGATTTATAACAAATTAGGCGCTGATTCGCGGACGGAAGCCGTCACCATTGCCATGCAAAAAGGCATTCTGAAACTGAATATATAATGAAAAACTGCCCAAACGTACATGCCCCTATGTACGTTTTTTTTATGTGAATGTGAACTACAATTAGGCAGAAAGTAATGATTGGAGAGGAGTATTCGATGTCTGGTTTTTTATATAAATTAGGGGGATGGTCTGCCCGCAACCGATTAAAAATGATCAGTGCGTGGCTCGTGATACTGATCGCTTCGATTGTGATCGCCATCTCGTTAAAACCTGCTTTTTCTGAGGATATGTCCATTCCCGACACACCTTCTGAAAAGGCGATGGATATCATTCAAAAAGAATTTTCAAAGGGTCCCGATAAAGGAAGCATACGGGTTATTTTCGGAGCTGAAGACGGGAAGAAATTGACGTCAAAACCGGAAAAACAAGCGATTGAAGAGACATTAAAGAAGATCAAAACAGATCATTCAGTCGCTTCGATTGCAAGTCCTTTTGAGACAGGAACCATTTCTAAAGACGGATCAGTGGCATATGCCGATATTACGTACAAAAAAGCGGCGGATGACATTACGGATGCGTCTGTTTCACATATTAAACACAGTCTGTCCGCCGCAGGAGACAAGGGTCTGCAGACGGAGCTCAGCGGCGATGTGCCGGGGGCCGGTGTTGAAATCGGCGGTGTATCTGAAATTGTCGGCGTTGTGCTGGCATTCGTCGTACTGGCTATTACATTTGGTTCATTAGTCATCGCGGGGCTTCCGATTGTCACCGCCCTGATTGGGTTAGGTGTAAGCATCGCGCTGACGTTAATTGGGACACAGTTCTTTACGATAGCTTCGGTCAGTCTCTCATTATCCGGAATGATCGGACTGGCCGTCGGAATTGATTATGCGCTGTTCATCTTTACGAAGCATCGTCAGTTTTTGGGCGAAGGTGTACAAAAAAATGAATCGATCGCGAAAGCTGCGGGAACGGCAGGCAGCGCCGTCGTTTTTGCGGGACTGACCGTGATCGTCGCGCTTTGCGGATTGACTGTTGTCGGCATTCCGTTCATGTCTGCCATGGGATTGACTGCGGCACTCAGTGTGCTGATGGCTGTATTGGCTTCAGTAACGCTGGTGCCTGCGGTGTTGTCAATCGCAGGAAAACGAATGATTCCGAAATCATACAAGAAGAAAGAAAAGAAAAGCGCCGACACGAATGCCTGGGGGCGCTTCGTTACAAAGAAGCCTATTCTGTTAAGCATTTTCAGCATCATTCTTTTAGCCGTCATCAGTCTGCCGGCCATGCATTTAGAGCTGGGGCTGCCTGATGCGGGAATGAAAGCGAAAGACAGCCCGGATCGCCGCGCCTATGATCTGTTGTCTAAAGGATTCGGAGAAGGCTTTAACGGCAAGCTGACAATTGTTGCCGATGCAAAAGGGGTCAAGGGGAACAAAAGTGAAGCTTTTCAAGGCGCCGTGAAAGAAATGAAGGACTTGCACAATGTGGCGAGCGTCACCCCTGCCATGCCGAACGAAAAAGGGGATTATGCCATTATTACGGCAGTGCCTGAAACCGGGCCGAATGATAAGGCAACGAAAGAGTTAGTGCAGGATATACGGAAACGATCAGACAAAAACGGCATCCGCCTGCTCGTCACCGGGTCAACCGCGGTGAACATTGATATTTCAGACCGGTTAAACGATGCGATTCCGGAATTCGCCATTCTCATTGTCGGGTTTGCGTTTGTATTGCTGACCGTTGTTTTCCGCTCGCTTCTCGTGCCGCTTGCCGCCGTCGTCGGCTTTTTGCTGACGATGACTGCTACACTCGGCTTATCGGTATTCATATTGCAGGATGGGAATTTCACCGGCTTGCTCAGCATTCCGGAAAAAGGCCCGATTCTCGCCTTCCTGCCTATTTTGGCGATCGGTATTCTTTTCGGGCTGGCGATGGATTATCAAGTATTCCTTGTCAGCAGAATGAGAGAAGAATATGTCAAAACAAAAAATCCGGTACAAGCCATTCATGCCGGATTGAAACATAGCGGACCTGTCGTAACAGCGGCGGGACTGATCATGATTTTCGTCTTTGCGGGATTCATCTTTGCGGGAGAAGCTACGATCAAATCCATGGGCTTGGCAATGACCTTCGGTGTTCTTTTTGATGCGTTCATTGTAAGAATGACCATTATTCCGAGTGCCATGAAGCTGATGGGACATGCGGCCTGGTACTTGCCGAAGTGGCTGGATAAAATCATTCCGAACGTGGATATCGAAGGCCATAAGCTGACACAAGGCAAAACACCGGAGAAACCGGAAGAATAAAATGAAAAAGCAGATCGTTATGATCTGCTTTTTTTTATGTGCTGACCGCATCCATGAAAAGAGAAAAAAGCTTTTTCATGTCTTCATGTTTTTTTGTCAGCATTTCAGGATGCCATTGCACGCCGACGACAAATAATTCACCCGTCCGTTCAATCGCTTCAATGGCCCCGTCTTTCGCATAAGCCGCCACTTTAAACAAAGGCGCCGTCTCTTTTATGATCTGGTGATGGAATGAATTCACCCGCGCTGAATCGCCAAACAAGGAATGAAGACGTGTCCCTTTTTCAAAAGAAACATGATGGGTTTTTAGCGGCGGATCTTTTTCTTGATCATGCTTAATGTCAGCAAACGAAGCGTGTGTCAGGTCTTGATATAAAGTTCCCCCGTAAGTGACGTTTAACATATGCATCCCCCGGCAGATGGCCAGAATCGGCTTTTCTAAAGCAACCGCCGTGAGAATCAGCTCCTTCTCATAGGCGTCCCGATCAGGAAAGGTCTTTCTTAAAGCCTGTAAAGGTTCTTCACCGTAAAACAGCGGGTCTATATCCTGGCCGCCGGACAGAATGATTCCGTCAACATGAGAGACCTGTTCCTTTAAAAGCGCCGTCTCTTGAATCACCGGCAATATAAACGGCACACCGCCGGCCTCAGAAACAGACTGAATATAATCATTATTGACATATGCCCGATTATAACCCGGGAAAGGGCCGGATTGATCAGCCATAATGTTTCCCGTAATTCCGATGCGTTTGGCCATTCTTCGCCCCCCTGAACCATGCTCATAATTAATCTGAACGTAGGTTGTACAAATCAGTTTGAAATTATTCTTCATGATACGTGAGCTTTCCAAAACAAAACCCGTGACAATCACGGGTTTTTACATTCATTTCAATTTCTTGATTTCTTCCGTCAGCTCTTTGAATTTTTGATCAAGCTCACGATATTGTTTATCAGCCGGAGTCATGAAGCTGAGTTTTCCGAGGACTTCCTGCCGTTCGGTCTCAAGCTTTAAT
The DNA here is from genome assembly GCF_001999205.1 of Bacillus sp. 275. Lineage (NCBI taxonomy): Bacteria > Bacillati > Bacillota > Bacilli > Caryophanales > Bacillaceae > Bacillus > Bacillus sp. 275. Next base: position 1,430,462 of record NZ_CP019626.1, on the reverse strand, counting down.
CGCAGTTCTTCAGCATCGTCCCTTACGGAGGGAGATTCTTTCCATTGTTTTCGGACGCTGCCATTTGAGATATCAAGCCGGATGTCCGTCGTCTTTTCGACAAAGTAACGATCATGAGATACGATGATGAGCGTTCCGTCGTATCGGGCCAAAGTGTCTTCAAGCTGCTCGCGTGACGGCAGATCAAGGTGGTTTGTCGGCTCATCCAGAATCAGCACATCTTTCTCCTCTAAAATAAACGCCATCAGTTTGCATTTGACCCGCTCTCCCATGCTCATCTTGCCGATGGGTTCCGTCCATTGCGCTGCGGTAAATCCTAAATGCTTCATGAGGGATTGAACATTTCCCCTTGCTTCGAACGTTTCTTTGTAAAAAAGCTGTTCGGGGGTTTTATCAAGCGGAAGGTCGAATACTTCCTGGGTTAAATATCCGACGTTTGCAGACGGAGAAATCCATATGCTGCCCTGCGCTTTTTCCTGCCCGAGGATGACCTTCAATAATGTTGTTTTCCCGCTGCCGTTCGGGCCTGTAATTGCGATCTTTTCACCGTGCATCACAGTGAAATTCACGTTTTTGAAAAGCGTTCGGCCGTCATATGACTTTGCGGCATCCCTTACTTCTAAAAAACGCTTTCCCGCTTTTTTGCGGTGCTCAATGGAAAAACGGACTTCATACTCCGCTTCAACCGGTTCTGCTTTCGCTTTTTCAAGCTCTTTTTCAAGGCGCTTCTGCTTTGATTTAATCTGGGCGTCCGTGCGTTTTGCTTTTACGCGATGGTATTCTTTAAAGCCTTCTATTTTCGTTGATTGGGCGTGGGCTTTTTTTGACCAGGCGCTCAGCTCGTTCATTTGAGCTTCAATCCTTTTGACCATATTCTGCTGATTCTCATATTCGCGCTGCTGTGTCAGCCTTCTCTGTTTGCGGACCTCCATATAGCTTGAATAATTCCCTTTATGTTCAATGAGTTTCTTTCCTTCGATGGCCCAGATTTTTGTCGCCGCTGCATCTATAAAAGCACGATCATGCGAAACAAAAATAATGGTGCCTTTGTAATTCTTGATCTGATTTAGCAGTATTTCCAAACTGTGCTGATCGAGGTGGTTCGTCGGCTCATCTAATAACAAAAGGCTGCTTGAGGAGGAGAAACCTTTGGCAAGACGGGCTTTCAATTTTTCTCCGCCGCTTAATTGCGAAAAGGCGCGTGCGGGTACGTTCCACTTTTCTAACAAGGCTGCCTCCGCAGGCTCCGGATGGCCGGAATCATAAGCTTCTGTTTCTTGTTCCACCATATATATGTTCACATCTTGCGTCATCTGGATCTGTCCTTGTGACGGCGCTTTTTGATTGCAGATCAATTGCAGCAATAACGATTTGCCGGCGCCGTTTTTACCGATAACGCCGATGATGTCACCTTGCTGAACGCTCGCGCTGATTTGTTCAAAAAGGGGAACGCTGTTGATTTCATAACTGATGCCGCTTATTTTTAACATTTCTTTCATATGTCAATCCCTCGCTTTAAAGGGAGGACCAAAAAAATCCTCCCAATTGATTTGGAAGGATTAGCCGTACCTGTGCATGATCAAATAAGCTATTTTTACATAGCTTTCGTATCGTATAGAAAATGGGCAGACTAATCCTATTTTTTCTGATTTGAAATATTTGATTTCAAACGGTCAAAATAAGATTAGTTAATCATTGTCCACCCATCATCCCTTCGTATTTGTTACGAACAGTGTAGCACACACTTATCTGTAAAAGCAAAGGGTATAAGCCTTTTTATTCCAGGTTGGAGACTTCCCACTCTTCTTCTAAAACGGCATAATAATATTCGTCCCACCATTCATTATCATGGGGGATGCATTTTTTAAAAAAGCCTTCCCGTCTCATCCCGATCTTTTCCATCACCCGGTGCGAAGCCATATTTTCCGGCTGACATGTCGCAATGATCCGGTGTAATTTCATCTTGTTAAACCCGAATGCCAGCACGGCGCGCGCCGCCTCTGAAGCATATCCTTTGCCCTGGTATTCCGGGTGAAACACCCAGCCGATTTCATACGTATGATCGCCAAAATACTGAAAAAAAGCAATGTGGCCAATGACCGTTTTCTCATCCTTCAATAAAACGGGAAACTTCCCGGCATGTTCACCGCTGTTTTCAGTAACGAATTTCCTGGCATCTTCTTCGGTAAAGGCACCCTCCGGTATATATTTCATGACATTCGGATTTGAGGTGTACGCATAGACATCCTGCCAATCTTCCGGTTCAAATGTCCGAATTACGAGCCTGTCAGTTTTGATATTCATTTTTTATGTTCCTCCATCAAAAAAGGTTTCATTTACTAATTCGATTGAAAGATGTAAAAACCTTTAAGCGGGGCAGAGACGAATAAAAAAAGCCTGCAGCTATACACTGCAGGCGGTTATTTTTCATTTCCGGCGGCGGGCAGGTTTGTAAACCCGAATTGCCCTCCGACAGCTTCTTTTACTTCATGAATAACGATAAATGATTTCGGATCAATTTTTTGAACATGTTTTTTGATTTTCAGCAATTCGTTCTTTTTAATGACAACATAGATAATGCGCTTGTCTTTGCTGCCGTAATACCCGTATCCGTAAAAAATCGTCGCCGCGTTGCCGTACTCGGAGGTGATGGCTTTGGCGATTTCTTCGTATTGGTCAGACATAATGGTGAGAGCTTTTTTATTATGGAAACCCTCAATGACAATATCGACGATTTTGGCGCACAGATATACGAATATAAACGTATACAGCATATGATTGATACCGATCGCTAAAACGGATGCGAAAATGATGACACAATCCATATAAAACATGCTTTTCGAGATGTTAAAGCCCTTTGTGTAATTTAATAAATACGCCAACAGCGTGGTCCCGCCGGTAGATCCGTCAGCGATAAAGATCAATGCCAGCCCCGCTCCCATCAGCAGAGCGCCGAATACAATCCCGAGCACCATATCGTGCACGCCGAACGGAATAAAGCTGACGATGCTGAGAAAAACAGAAGTCATTCCCGTACCGAGTATCGTGTATAAAATCGTTTTTTTCGTTAAAAATTTATAAGCCAGCCCGATAAAAATCAAATTTACGACCAGAGTCGTAATACTTGCAGGTATATGGAAAAGATAATATAACACGAGAGCGATTCCCACGGTGCTGCCGTCCCCTAAATGATTCGGGATGACGAAAAATTCCACGGACGCCGCAATAAGAAAGGCTCCGGCCATAATCATCAGTATATCCTTGCAAATGTTCTTCATGTGCAAACCTCCTCCGCAGTCAAAAATATATAAAAAACAAAAACGCCTCAAAAATTATCCAGCAGAACTAAATAATTTTTAAGACGAATCATTTACAATCTCGTTTGTTCATTCAGTAAAGAATGATCAGCTTCAATATCGAAGATTATATAGACACCTTCACATCTTGTCAATGTCGTGAAAATTGATTTTTCTGCAGTGTATATGAGGTTTAAATCAAGTTAAAACGAGGAATTATATCAGAAGAGTTTTCATTTCTGCTCTATCAATAAGAGAAATGTAATGAGAGACAACGAAGAAGGGATGATGACATTGGAACGAATTTTTATCAGTCCGGCCAAATACGTGCAGGGAAAAAACGCCATTAAAACGATCGGCGGACATCTGGAGGGCGTTGGTGAAAAAGCCGTCGTCATCGCGGACAAAACCGTATGGGATATCGCGGGCCACAAGGTGACGGCTGAATTAAAGAAAAGCAATATCTCTTCTGAAGAGGCGGTTTTCAACGGCGAAGCCTCCCAGGAAGAAATGAAAAGAATTGCCGGCATCGCAGAAAAAGCAGGCGCGACTATTGTCATCGGAGTCGGCGGCGGTAAAACGCTTGATACGGCCAAAGCCGTATCAGATGAAATAAACGGCTATACCGTTATCGTGCCGACGGCCGCTTCAACGGATGCTCCGACAAGCGGGCTGTCTGTCGTGTATTCTGAACAAGGCGCGTTCGAAAACTATCGTTTCTATCATAAGAATCCTGACCTGGTTCTGGTCGATACGAAAATCGTCGCGGAAGCTCCGCCGCGCTTTTTAGCATCAGGGATTGCCGATGCAATGGCGACGTGGATAGAGGCGCGCAGTGTCATCGCCAATGGCGGTAAAACGATGGCAGGCGGAATTCCGACAATCGCCGGAGAGGCTATCGCGGAAAAATGTGAAGCGGTATTATTCAAATACGGCCGTCTCGCTTATGAGTCTGTGAAAGCGAAAGCCGTTACGCCCGCATTGGAAGCGGTGGTTGAAGCCAATACACTTCTGAGCGGACTGGGATTTGAAAGCGGCGGCTTAGCTGCGGCACATGCTATTCATAACGGATTTACCGCGCTTGAAGGTGAAATCCATCACTTGACCCACGGTGAAAAAGTGGCATTCGGCACGCTCGTTCAATTGGCGCTGGAAAAACGTTCGCTTGAGGAAATTGAGCGGTATATCGCGTTTTATATCAGCTTGGGGCTGCCTGTCACACTTGAAGACATCAAATTGAAAGACGCATCTAAAGAGGACATTATGAAAGTGGCAGAAGCCGCGACGATTGAAGAAGAAACAATTCATGCCGCTTTTGACGTGACGGCTGACGACGTGGCGGATGCCATTATAGCGGCTGATCAATACGCAAAAGCATTTAAAGAAAAACACGCGTAAAACCTTTTACCGCGTGACCCGGACCCAAGGGCTGTTACAGCCCTTGGTTTTTTTATGCCCTTTGAAAACTTTTAAAAATAAAGAAAAAATTATGATACAATATACAAATGTTTTGAGAGATTGACAAAGGAAAGGTGGGAACGATATGCTGCATAATCCGACCGGTAAGGAGCGGCTTGCGCTGGCTTTTCTTCTCGGAATGCTTGCGATACTGGGGCCGCTCAATATAGATATGTATCTGCCGAGTTTCCCTGAAATCGCTGAAGATTTAAGCGCCCGCGCATCGCTTGTCCAGCTCAGTTTAACCGCTTGTCTGATCGGACTGACAATCGGACAGGTTGTTGTCGGCCCGTTAAGTGACGCGAAGGGAAGAAGAAAACCGTTATTACTATGTATTTTTTTATTTGCTTTGTTTTCTCTGTTTTGCGCGCTTGCACCGAACATTACTACATTAGTGATTGCCCGTTTTCTTCAAGGATTCACCGCTTCGGCAGGACTCGTTTTATCCCGTGCAATCGTCAGAGATGTGTTTACGGGAAGAGAGCTTTCTAAATTTTTCTCACTGCTGATGGTCATTACCGCCGTCGCGCCGATGGTGGCGCCGATGACGGGAGGCGCGATATTACTGCTTCCGTTTGCATCATGGCATACGATTTTTCTCTTTTTAACTTTTATCGGGTTTTTGCTTGTTCTCATCATTGCGCTCAAGCTGACAGAAACCCTGCCGCCGGAAAAGCGGATTCCGAGCTCCATCGGAAATTCCGTGCGGACAATGGGAAGCCTGCTGAAGGATCGGTCATTTATCGGTTATGCGCTGACGGTCGGTTTTATTCACGGCGGGAGCTTTGCGTATGTCTCCGGTACGCCTTTCGTGTATCAGGATATTTACGGAGTCTCGCCTCAGGTATTCAGTGTTTTATTCGGCATAAACGGTCTGGCGATCATTACCGGAAGCTTTATCATCGGGCGTTTCGGCGGGATCATTCACGAAAAAAGCCTGTTGAGAATCGGCGTGATTACAGCGATGACGGCGACTGCCGTTCTGCTCGTCATGACGATCATTCACGGACCGCTGGCGGCACTGGTGATTTCAATTTTTATTTATATGATTACGATCGGCATGACGCTGACAAGCACCTTTACATTGGCGATGGAAAAGCAGGGACACCGCGCGGGAAGCGCAAGCGCACTGCTCGGCATGCTTCCGCTTCTTCTCGGTTCCATCGTGTCGCCGCTTGTGGGGATGAATGAAGCGACGGCCGTCCCGATGGGGGCAATTATGTTCACGACATCCGTTATCGGTTCCATCGCTTTTTTCGCCTTAACAACAAAACCGGAGAAAGCAAAAAAGGAGTGAAATGATTCACTCCTTTTTTTGATGCCCGTTATTCATATGTCTTCAGCACGATCGCCGAATTATGCCCGCCAAAGCCGAATGAGTTGGAAAGGCCGATCGTTAACGATTGATGGAGGGGCCCGTCTGCTACATAGTCCAAATCACATGCCGAATCAGGGTTTTGCAGATTGATTGTCGGCGGGATGATGCCGTGTCTCAAGCTCTCTGTCAAAGCGATGGCTTCAACGCCGCCTGCCGCGCCAAGCATGTGGCCGAGCATTGATTTGTTGGCCGTAACCGGAATATCATACGCAAGCTCCCCGAATAATGTCTTGATGGCCAATGTTTCAGAAAGATCTCCGGCTTTTGTGCTTGTCGCATGGGCGCTTACGACATCAATGTCTTCCGCTGAAACATTCGCCTTTTTCAAAGCGTTTTTCATCGCCAGGTATGCGCCCGTTCCTTCCGGATGGGAGGCCACCATATGATAGGCGTCAGAGCTCGCACCGTAGCCGAGCACCTCACAAAGGATCGGGGCATTTCTGCCGATTGCACTATCCAATGATTCCAATACTAAGATGCCCGCGCCTTCACTCATGACAAATCCATCGCGATCCGCGTCAAACGGCCGGCTTGCAGCGGCGGGGTCTTCGTTTCTCGCTGACAGCGCGTGGGCATTGCCGAAGCTGGCTAATGACAAATTCGTAATCGCCGCTTCCGCTCCCCCGGCAAACATGATATCTGCGTCATCATTCCGAATGGCGTTGAATGCTTCCCCGATCGACGTATTGCCGATGGAACACGCGGTGACGGGAGAAAGTGAGGGGCCGAGCGCGCCTAATCTGATGCTGATTTGAGCGGCGGCCGCATTTGAGATCATCATGGGGACAAGGCTTGGGCTCACTTTTCGCGCTCCCCGTTCATTTAAAGTATGAACGTTATCAATCAAAGTCGTGATGCCGCCGATTCCAGAGCCGACGTACACGCCGAGGCGTTCACGGTCAATCTGATCGAGCTGAATCCCGGAGCTTTCAAGCGCCTGTTCCGCTGCAGCTAAAGCAAACTGGCTGAAACGGTCAAGCCGTCTCGCTTCTTTTCTGCCCCATCTTTCTTCTGCGTCAAAATCACGGACGGTACCGGCTATTTTTGTCTTTGAGCCGGAGACATCAAACGAATCGATGAAAGAGATTCCCGATTTTCCTTCCGTCAGGTGTTTCCAAAATGTATGCACATCATTGCCGAGAGGTGAAATCACTCCCATTCCGGTGATCACAACTCTTTTCATGGTCATTCCTCCTTCGGTATGTATTTATTGTAACTCGCAATTATCCTATTACAAGTTGTTGATTATCCTAGTATAATAAATACCAGGGTAAGAGAGGAGAGATTCGGTATGATACCAGAAGGAAGATTGCAGGCGCTCTCAGAGTTTTTAAAAACGCAGCGGGCCAAAATTTCTCCGCAGATGGCCGGGCTGCCGATGGGCACAAGGAGAAGAACGCCCGGACTCCGAAGAGAAGAGGTCGCGCAATTAGCCGGCGTAAGCACCACGTGGTATACGTGGCTGGAGCAGGGCAGAGACATTAAAGTGTCCGCAGCCGTATTGGACGCCGTTTCCGATGCGCTGCAGCTGAACAAAGATGAGAGAAATTATTTATACGCGCTTGCCATTGAGGAGGGCGTAAAGCAGCCGTTTGCTGCGGAGGAAGAAGCGGTTATCAGCCCGTCTCTTTCAAAAATCCTGCAGGAGCTCCGTTATTGTCCCACCATTATCTCGGACAGGCGGTGTCATATCGTAGGGTGGAACCAGGCTGCGGCGCACGTGTTTTTAGATTTTGAACAAATTCCTCCTGAAAAGCGGAATCTCATAGAGCTATTGTTTTCCAGAAAAGAATTAAGAAGTTTAGCCGTGAACTGGGAGCACTTTGTGAAAGGATTCATCGCCATTTTCAGAACGTATTACGGCCAATATGTAGCTGATACGTGGTATTCTCAGTTTATAGAAGAAATGGAGAAAACGTATTCGGAATTTCATACGCTGTGGAATGAGAGCGAAGTCAGCTCGGCACCCGAAGTATTAATTGAGTTCCGCCACGCGAAGGCGGGAAAAATGGTCTTTAACCTGACTTCATTTCAGGTTCAGGGCAACAGTGATCTGCGCTGCAGTGTGTATACACCGGTAGATCATACCGAAACGGAAGCAAAGCTGAAAAAGCTCTTCGAAAACAGATGAAGAACAGAACAAAACGGGAGGCGGCCGCCTCCCGTTTCAGTTTAAAATAAAAGCATGAGACCGGCGATGGCCGGTGTTAAAAAGATGGCTGATTTCAGAATGACTTTCGGCACGAGGTTGGTGAATTTCGCTCCGACATATGCGCCGCACATCGTTCCGATCAGCACTTTGACCAACAGCATATAATCGACAAATCCTTCCGTCACATAACCGAGTCCTCCGCCGACCGCAAGCGGGATAATGACAAGCATGGTGGTGCCGACCGACTGGCGGATGGATAAGCGCAAAAGAATCATTAAGCCGATTTGGATGAAAGGGGCAGAGCCGATCCCGAACGTTCCGGACAAGATTCCTGCGATGACACCGAGTACAACGGCTTTCACCCATATGTTCAGATTGCTTTGCCGTCCGGAATCTTCTTGTGTTTCTTTTACAATAAATAACCGGACTAAAATAAGCAGAGCAGATAAAAACAGCATGCCCGCCGTCAAGTAATGCAGCAAATCTGCGGGGATAAGGGAAGTAAGCCTTGCCCCGAAAAACGAACCGAATGCCGCAAAAACGCCGACGATGAGACCGATCTTCATCTGAATATTGCCTTCACGGTAGTGGCTGAAAGCCCCCGATAAACTTGTGAAAGCCATTCCGGCGAGGGAGGTGCCTAAAGCCGTATGAATCGGTACGTGAAACAGTATAGTTAAAAGTGCAATGACAAAACCGGCTCCCCCGGCGCCGATAAACCCGAGAATAATCCCGAGAAGAAACATAACGAGTATAATAAGCACAATCTTCTCCTCCATTTAGATGCCTGATCACCATGTTCCGCTCCGCTGTACCAGGTTTTAATAATCGACCGTAGTCCGTCGACCGTCGTCTAATATCTTTATGTTACCTCAAATTTAAGGTATTGACAAGAAGACGAATTGCTTTTATACAGAGGGTTTACAGCTCTTTCACCATCACTTTTTCACCATTGAAGTCCAGCTCTCCAGTGAATGAAAAGCCGAATCTTTGATAAAGCCGCAATGCGTGCACATTATCTTCAAACAGGCTTAAATAAATCCGTCTGCAATCATATATTCGAACGAGATGGCGGATAAGGGCATCAAGCAACAGCTTGCCCAATCCTCGTCCCTGATAACGTTCATCAATAAAAAAACGGTCAAGCCATACTCTGCCGTTTTCATTTTCCTCATCATATTCCGGAAACCATCCGTACATGGCAAAGCCGACCAATTCCCCGTTAACATAAAGACCGGCCGGCTGATAATGCCGGCAATCCTCAGCATCTTGTAAGCACTCTTCCGCGGTTTCAATAAATGAAATCTGGCTTTCCCTTACATGAAGCGCCAGTATATCGGCACGGTTTTCTTCCGTGACTGTTCTGATTTCAATCGTCATACTTGATACTCCTCTTCCGCTTTTTTTGAGACGGTAAAGCTTTCATTACGTAAGCCATTTGTGAATCAGCCTTCTCAATGATCATCATAAAGGATATGGTTACCGTATAGTCAAGGAGGCATTATGAGCGAAGACGTCAGAAAATACTTCACAACGGGTGAATTTGCAAAACTGTGCCACGTAAAAAAACAAACCCTGTTCCATTATGACGAGATCGGCCTGCTTTTTTCTGATTTTCCGGCAGGATTCGCTCCGTCATACACAGAAAACAAGGAGCAGAAACGGATCATGGGCACCGGTACTCTCAAGGTGCAATACTCGGACCCTCAGGGTTTCGTCAATTAACATAACGGGCGGTGAAAAAATGGAGCCAAAATGGCTTGAATGGGCAAAACAGCTTCAATCCGCGGCGCAAGCGGGGCTGGCTTATTCCAAAGACATATATGATATTGAGAGATTTGAAGAAATAAGAAAAATAAGCGTGGATATCATGGCGCATCATACCGGCATCGATAAAAGGGTCATCAAAGACGTATTCGCCGGTGACACGGGCTATCCCACTCCGAAAGTTGATATCAGAGCGGCAGTTTTTAAAGATCAGAGCATATTAATGGTAAGAGAGAAAAGCGACGGCAGATGGGCGCTGCCGGGCGGATGGGCTGATATCGGGATTTCTCCGGGCGAGACCGCTGTCAAAGAAGTAAAAGAGGAGTCAGGAATCGACGTAAAGCCCGTTAAACTGTTAGCTGTAATGGATAAGAAATGCCATTCCCATCCGCCGTCCGCCGCCCACGTTTACAAAGTGTTTATCAAATGCGAGATCATCGGCGGCCGGATCAGGGAGGGAACAGAAACAAGCGCCGCCGGCTTTTTTGCGGAAACGGAACTGCCGCCGCTATCTGAAGCCCGCAATACAAAAAGTCAGATTGATAGGATGTTTGCATATCTCAAACATCCGGACGAACCCGTTTATTTTGATTAAGGCAGCAATCAGAAAGAAAAGGGGGCCCGAGTATAATGGAGGATTCAATTAAACAGCAGGCGCAGCGGCAATTTGCCAAAAACGCCGCGAAATATGTGACTAGTCCAGGACACGCCGCAGGAGAGGATTTGGCGTATCTCGTTTCAGCTTCCGGTGCCGAAAAGCATATGGACGTGCTGGATATCGCGACGGGAGGCGGACATACGGCTAACGCTCTCGCTCCTCTCGTACGCTCTGTTATCGCCTATGACCTCACGGAAGAAATGTTAGCAGCCGCTGAAGCATTTATAACCGGAAACGGATGGACGAACGTGTCATTCGAAAAAGGCGATGCTGAAAAGATGCCGTTTTCCGATGCTGCTTTCGATATCGTCACATGCAGAATCGCGGCGCATCATTTTCCCGATGTCAGAGCCTTTGTTCATGAAGCGTTTCGGGTTGTCAAACCGGGCGGCAGACTGCTTCTCATTGACAATACCGCACCTGAAAAGGATGAATATGACCATTTTTATAATGACATTGAGAAGAGACGGGATCAGAGCCACTTTCGGGCGTGGAAAAAAACAGAATGGCTCCGTTTTCTGGAGACAGCCGGCTTCCGGATTGAATCCGCTGTCTGCTTTTTGAAACCATTTCAATTTACCGTCTGGTGTGAACGGGCAGGCCTGACTGAAGAGAAAGCCGCATTACTGGAAAAACAGATGCTGGATGCTCCTCATGATATACAGCGGTTTTTTTCTGTAGAAAAGGATCAATCAGGCCGTATTGCGGGCTTCACAGGTGAATCGGCCTGTTTCTGCGCGATCCGTCCCGTCTGAGACGAAAAAAATCGCTGTGCAGTTTTTCTGCCCGCGGTTTTTTCGTATTATCTGTTCTTGATTTGAGAAATAATAGCGGAAGTGACATCTTCCGTTGAATGTTTTCCGCCGACATCAGGAGTCAGAATGCCGCTGTTTGTGACCGTTTCAATAGATTGTAAGAGGAGATGGCCCAGTTCCTCTTCTCCGAATGAATCGAGCATTAATTTCGCCGTCCATATTTGGCCTATAGGATTGGCAATTCCTTTTCCGACAATATCCGGGGCGGAGCCGTGAACAGGCTCAAACATGGAAGGATATTTGCCGTTTACATTGATGTTGGCTGCGGGAGCGATTCCGATGCTTCCCATAATCGCCGCACCGATATCTGTCAGCACATCTCCGAACAGATTCGAAGCGACAATGACATCAAAGCGTTCCGGCTGCGTGACAAAGAAGGCCGCCAGTGCATCGATGTGCTGGGAATCCGTCTCAATCCCGGCGTACTCCCGGCTGACCTCTTTAAAGATGTCATCCCAGAACGGCATCGAGTGAACAATACCGTTTGATTTCGTCGCGCTTGTGACGTGTTTCCGCCGATTGAAACAAGTTTGTTTGAATGCTGAATGAGTGAGTCAACTCCTTAACCCTCCCTGCAATCCGGATGCCGTTGACTCACGCTAGAAACGCATCATCACACAGGCTCCCTGACATGCAGATCGATTTCCACTTCAGTTTTCCTTTTTCATTTTGCACATTTCTCCTGTAATAAAAAAAGCAGGCTATTGCCTGCTCATTATGTATTACTTAGTCTTATCTATATTTATATTTTACTCCAGATACCTTAGTAGATGCATTTGACCACTTATAAACGGTAACCGTGTAAGAAATCTCTAAACCCTTTTTCTTAGAATTAGCAGTTTTAAAAGGCTTAATCATATTATTAGCTCCTACTTGATACATTAAAACACTTAAACCAGTAGAAGGGTGTACCAACCCAATAATATAACCGAGAATAAGCCCTTTATTAGACCCCATGCTGTTATATCTGGAAACAACTTTTTTTACCTGATTTTTTGTGTAATAAACCTTTACCCTTTTTTTAAGAAGAACATCATTATCACACTGAGTCCCAAGATTTGTCCGTCGACAAGCTGCTTCAGAACTTGGAGCGAAAGCAGACAGCACAGTAGCGAGAATACACCCCGCTATAAATAATTTAGTAACCTTCTTTAACACTTTTTTCTCTCATCACCTTTACTCCGTTTCGCAATGCTATAAATCACTAATGCACCAACGAATATAGCAAACAAAACAGTTAATAATACATTACTTAAATCAAATACAGAATTAAGTAATAGTACTATAATTATATATAATATCAAAAAAAAGTAAAATGTTTTTTTCATATTTTTTACCTCTCTAACTTTATTGTGTAAAGACATATTGTGGTTGTAACTTTTAATGTGAAGATGCCCTTAGACCGTCATCAATCGTCCTGTCTTGTACGTATATCCTCTTTTTTCACCACATTTAAAGGATTGGTTACCGTTTCCTTGCAGTCCCCTGCTGCGATTTGTCATACAATTTTCTCTCTCTATCTCTTAAAAAAATTGTGTCATTTCTTTGGCAAAACCCCAGCCGAACGCTGCCGGTTCCTAAACAGATCACTCTTTCCGTACCCCGTCGGGAAAAGACCGCGTTTTGTATGGCGATTTCGTCCTCACCCTGATAGATTCTGCCGCCGACAGAGCTGTACTCGCCCTCACTGTTTTCGCGGACGACTATCAGATCAAAATCCTTCGGGTTAACGAGGGGGGAGTGATTCCCGGCAGGAGCTTTGCCGGCCGCACATTAATCACCTGTTCAAATTCTCGGCGTATCTTGATGAGCAGCCCCCACAGCGAAACATGATCGGGGACGAGTTTTTGATTCCCCGCCGCTCCCAAAAACAAAGCATCAAAGTGCTGTAACCTTTCTAATCCATTATCCGGCATCATAGTCCCGTGCTCCAAATAATACTCGCAGCTCCACGGAAAAGAAGTGAAATCAAAGGCAATGCCTCCATGTAATTCGGCGATCGCGTTCAACACCCGCTCCGCTTGAGGGACTGTTTCTTTCCCCACACCGTCCCCCGGTATGCTGGCAATCTTGTATGTTTTCATGTTTCCGTCACCTCTGAATGAATTGTTTTCGGTTTACGGAATACCCTCGACCAACTATAATTCCATATTACGCCACCTCCGATATGCTGACAAGCTCGGGAATGTTGCTTCCATAGATAAACTGTTATATGATCTTGGTAACAATAAGGCCTAAATTGTATGAAGAGGTAGGAAAGATGGATAATTTTAAATTAGATAAGCCAATCCCGTATTATCTGCAATTTTATTCCCAATTGAAAAAAATGATATTTGACGGGATTTTTAAACCGGGTGAACGGCTGAATGAGACTCAGCTGGCCAAGGATTTCGGAGTCAGCCGGTCGCCGGTCAGAGAAGCCATGCGGCTCCTTGAAAAGGACGGGCTTCTGACGGCAGACGATCGAAACGGCTTTGTCATTTATTCTTTGTCCGTTAAGGATGTTGAAGAGATTTATAAAATCAGAATGTTACTTGAATCACTGGCGGTCGAACTGGTTATTGATGAAGCGGCTGAGAGTGAAATTGACCTCATTGAAAAACAGCTGCGCGAGACGGAAGAAGCCATCAATAAAGGCGTCAAAGAGACTGAGATTATTTCCTTAAACGAGTCGTTTCATCGGCTCCTTGTGGATTTCAGCCGCAACAGCCGGCTGGCCATGCTGCTTGAGCATGTCAATGTGCTGATTCATTTTTGCAGAGTTCTTAATTTTAAAGGCGATGAACGTGCGGAGGTTATTCTGCATGAGCACCGAAAAATCTTTGAAGAAATAAAAAAGGGCGACAAAACAAAAGCCGTGCAATATATGACGGAGCATCTCAAGCATGATGAAGAACATCTGAAAGGCGTGCTGAGAGCGGAAGAAACAGACGAATCATCACGATAGACAAGGCGAAAAGCCTTGTCTTTTTTTTGCCGATGTCATCGAACCGTCATAAAGACCTGACGGATGTTCCTTGCATGATTTTTTCCGCGTCATTTATGATGGATATGGAAGAGACGCAAAAAAGGCAAAGGAGTTTGAAAAATGGCGAAACATATTCTGATGATCAATTTTCCTGCAGAAGGACACGTAAATCCGACATTGGGTATGACAAAGGCCTTCAGCGAACGGGGCGATCACGTTCATTATATCTCAACGGAAAAATACAAAAGCAGACTGGAAGGAGTAGGGGCGAAAGTTCATCTTCACAGCGATCTGCTCAGAATGACACCTATTGATCCCGGCAGTCCGTCCGGCATACTTGCATTTTTAAAGGTTCATATCAAAACGTCACTGGAGATTTTACATATTGTGCAGCGGCTGGCAGAGGACATTCAATTCGACGCCGTCTATTATGATAAATTCGGTGCGGGAGAGCTGGTGCGGGATTATCTCAACATTCCCGGCATCTCTTCTTCAGCGTCCTTCCTGTTCAATGAAGACCGTCTGAAAATACTGCCGCTCCACCCGGAATCGGGCGTGCCGTTTCAGCCGGACAGGGAATGTGAAGAGCTGTTGGCCGAGATGAAAGACAAATACGGTGTCGCCCCTGACAGCATGGTTCAATTTATGAACAACACAGGTGAATTGAACGTCGTCTATACAAGCAGATATTTTCAGCCCGAAAGTGAGACATTCGGAGATGAGTATTTATTTATCGGTCCGAGTTTTCCGAAGAGAAAAGGGCGCGTCGACTTCCCGATTGACGCATTAAAGAATGAAAAAGTCATTTATATCTCAATGGGAACGGTGCTCGGGGACACGGAAGCGTTTTTCAATCTGTGCATAGACGCGTTCTCAGATTTTGAAGGAAAAGTAGTCATTGCCGCCGGGGAAAAAGCCGATCTGTCGAAAATCAAACAGGCGCCGGAAAACTTTATCATCGCCCCGTACGTGCCGCAGCTTGAAGTGCTGGAGCAGGCCGACGTGTTTGTCACGCATGGCGGAATGAACAGTGTAAATGAAGGCATTCATTATCAAGTGCCGCTGGTCGTCATCCCGCACGATAAAGACCAGCCGATGGTTGCGCGCCGCCTGACTGAATTGGATGCAGGCTATACCGTGCAAAAAGATGAAGTAAGCGCTGAAAAGGTAAGGCTTGCAGCGGAAGAAGTGCTGCATAACGGAAAATACAAACAAGGCATTCAAGCCATTAATGAAAGCTTTAGAGAATGTACGGACATGAAGGATGTCCTTGCCCGGATCGACCGGTTTATTGAACAAAAACATGCTCAATAATACATGGAAAAAGCCTGTTTCCTCTGCCAAAGGGAAACAGGCTTTTTATAATGGCTTTTAGATGATGTGATGTTCTTCATTTGCAAGTTTCACAAGAGTCAGAAGAGATTCTGCCTCACGTGCGTCGAGTGTTTTTGCCAGACGGTTTTTTTCAAAGATCTGCTGGCCGAAGACATTCACAGACGCCTGGTCAACCGCCGTGTGCCAGTCCTTTTGTGAATGATTCTCAGAAAAAGAGAAAACGAACACGGCAAAGACCGCTATAAGCATCGCCATGACCCAAAATTTTTGCCGATTTCCTGCTGCTGACATAGGCCGCCTCCTAAACATTTTACTGGTATTAGATCATATATGAGCTGTTTTTAACAGAGTAAAGAAGTCATTTTTTCATGTAGTCCAAATGAAACGGAGTACAGCCGAAAGCCCGCCGGTCAGGCCGATGAGCCAATTCATATTTTGTTCATATTTTATTAAAAGTTTATCCAAGCCTGTCCTTTACAGTAGATATAACCACAAAATGCTGCTGAAAGGAGCCTTTAAAAAATGCATATTCATATGATCAACAAAAACCAGTTTGAGAGTGACTTGGAGGCGGCCGGCTTCAGCCGTCAGGCAGATGATATTATCGGCAAAATGAAAGAGTACGTAACGGAATACGCGGCTTCATCCGAACGGTTCCTGATTGAAATTCAAACCGTCATGAACGAATACAAAGCTGTCGTCTGCGCGATGTTTTCGACCATGGAAATTGCCGGTGCAAATAAAGACGAGAAGCATGTTGAATTCGAAGCCTGCACAGTATTGTGTGAATAAAAGACCTTCATCAAACCTCCGCGGCTGCCTGAACGGCAGTATACCGACTGGTGTTTTGAGAAGGGAAAATATTGAAACTTCTAAAGCGGCCGCTCGTATAAAAGAGTAAATCAGCTTGTATATGGGGGTTCGTGAAATGAACGATAAGAAAAAACAAGCGTTTGAACAGCTTTTCAGCACTTTAGACGAAAGACATGAAATAAACGGCGCTGTATTGGCAGCGGAAAACGGCCGCATCTTATACCAGGGTTCATTCGGCGCTGCAGAACTGAAAACAAAGAGGATGCTGAATGACCAATCGGTCTTTGAATTGGCCTCAGTATCGAAGCCGTTTACAGCTTTAGGCGTTATCATTTTAGAGCAGCAAGGGAAGCTGCGTTATGACGATATGATAGAGCGATGGCTTCCTGATTTTCCTTATCCGGGCATTACCATTCGGCATTTACTCCATCATACGTCAGGATTGCCGGACTATATGGAGTTGTTCTTAACACATTGGGACCGGGACAGAATTGCCGTTAATCAAGATGTGATCAATATGCTCAAGCAGCATAAGCCGGATGCTTATTTCCCGCCGGGCAAGGAGTGGCTTTACAGTAATACGGGGTATGTGGTGTTAGCGGTTATTATAGAAATTGTATCAGGCATGAGTTTTGCTGAATTTATGAAACAAGCCGTATTTCATCCGCTTCGTATGCACGATACGCGGATTTATAACAGAAGGCTGAGTAAAGAAAACATTCCGAACTATGCATATGGCTATGTGTATGATGTTCATTCCGGAGAATATGTGCTGCCGGATGAACTTGAGGAAACTGATTATGTCGTCTTTCTTGACGGAATTCAAGGTGACGGAACCGTTAACTCCGCTATTAGAGATTTATATCTGTTTGATCAGGCTCTTTATACGGAAGCAATCATCGGCAAAGAGTCTAAAGATCAAGCGTTTACACCGGGCTATTGGAATGAAGAAGAGCAATTCGGATACGGATTTGGCTGGATGATTCAAAACAGCCCCCAAAAAGGGAAGGTTATCAGTCACGACGGAGGCTGGCCGGGCTATTCAACTCTGATGATCCGGTATATTGACCAGAATAAAACATTGATTTATCTCAGCAATATGGAACAATCGTATCAATTTGAACAAGCTGTAATTGCCGCGGCTGTAAACATCTTATTTGATCAGCCATACGTGATTCCGAAACGTCCGGCAGATCAGAAAAAAGCAGATATCGATCCTGCGATTTACAGCAGATTTACCGGCAATTACTCATTTCAGGATGACACACATGCATCGGTGGCGGTAAAAGAAAACCGATTGTATCTTACAATAGTCGGGCAGACTCCATTCGAATTATTCCCAATGACGGAAACCCGTTATTTTGTCAGGGCGCTGCCGCTTGAAATTGAATTTGCAGGTGATAAAGCACAAACAGCCCCGCATTTCGTTTTATATCAGGACGGCACAGAAGAAACGGCTTTGCGGATAGACTGAGTGACATGCAAAACAAAACCGCCGTCCTGAGAAGACGGCGGTAATAGAAAAGTCAAACCTCTTTGATGACGCGAAATTTTCTTTTCGGCTCTGACATAAATATAGAAGAAAAAATCATAGCTCCGAGCATTGTGATGTATTCCATATAAAGCGAAACCTCTGCCAAAACCAACCCCGCAATCATTAAAACAGCGCCCAATACCACCGCAAAAACCTTCGTTTTCATGATGAGTTCCCCCTATTATCTGATAATTGAATTATACTGCATCTCCATTAATGTGTACATTTTGTGAACAATTTCACCTGATGAAAGGCAATAAAGAGAGATTTGAAGAATTAGGAGAAATGACAGGCCATCTTTTTGTTTTACTGAAGAAACGAAAGGGAAAGTGAAAAATCAAAAAGGCAAAGGAGTTCTTGAAATGAAAGCGAGACTATTTTTATTCAGCATGTTTCTCCTGATCCCCGTTCTGGCGCTTGCCGGATGCAACAGCCAATCTTCAGGAGGAAGCGAAAAAGCGAAAGACAAAGAAACGCACTCTCACGAAGACATGAATCACTCGGGTTCATCCGAGGTGCCGAAAGGTTTAAAGAAGGCAGAAAATCCGACTTATAAGGTCGGCAGTGACGTCATGATTTTAGCTTCTCATATGAAAGGCATGAAAAATGCGCAAGGAACCGTAAAAGGTGCTTATGATACAACGGTTTACAGTGTATCTTACACTCCGGAAACGGGAGGAAAGCGCGTCGAAGATCATAAATGGGTCATTCAGGAAGAGCTGAAGGGCGCCGGTGATAAAACGTTAAAACCGGGTGACAAGGCCGTGATCGAGGCATCCCATATGAAAGGCATGAAGGGCGCCGAAGCCGTTATTGATTCAGCCAAAAAGACAACCGTTTATATGGTCGACTATACACCGACTGACGGCGGCCAAAAAGTAACCAATCATAAATGGGTGACAGAAGACGAGCTTGCTGCCGCAAAATAAAAAGACCGCAAAAGCCGAAGGAACTCCTTTGGCTTTTTTGCGGTCTCACATTTATGCGGATTTTCTTTTCAAAGCGGGTCTCGTTAAAGAGAATACAGCTAACGCGACAGCGATAATGACAATCAAACCGCCGCACCAGGCTGTTGCTGTGACTGAACCGGTTTGTCCGATCACGCCGCCGCCGATGGCTGACCCGAGCGCGATGCCGATCTGCAAAGCGGACGTGTTGAAGCTTTGCTGAATATCGGAAGACTCAGGCGCAATTTTGATTAAATAACTTTGCTGCGCAGGCGCAAGGCTCCAGCTGAGCAATCCCCAGATCACCATCGCAGGCAGGAAAATGATTATAGAAACCGTTGTCAGCGGAAGAATAAACAGGATCAGAGCGAAAGAAACGGTCACAAGCATGATGCTTTTAAATGCTCCTAAACGGTCATACAGCCAGCCTCCGAACGGGCCGCCGCATACCGCTGACAGACCGAACAAAAAGTAGCATACACTGACCCAAACGGAACTCAAATGAAGCGTTCTTTCCAAAAAAGGCGCAAAGTAGGCATAGAGTGTGTAATGCCCCGCCAATGTAAACAAGGTGACAAGATGTGCGCTGGCAATTTTGGCGGTCCCGATCGTCTTGATCTGCTCACGAAACGGAATCATTTTTTCAGCAGGTATTTTTTCGAAAAAGACGCTGATGATCAGCATGGAAACGAGAGATAATACGCCGATTCCCAAGAACAGAACGCGCCATCCGAAGGCATTGCTGATGATAATGCCGACAGGCACGCCTAAAGCGATTGCGGAGCTGAACCCCATGAAAATGATGCCGATCGCCCGCGCTCTGTATTCAGGCGCCACGATTTTAGGAGCAATCGTTAAAGAAAGGACGACAATCAGCCCTGTGCTCATGGAAGCGAGCACCCGTGACACCATAAGTACGGCGAAATTGGGACTGAAATAAGCCACCAGATTACTTAGGAAGAAAATAAACAGTGCGATTAAATAAAGCCGCTTTCGTTCAGCCTTTGCCGTCACCGCCAAAAGCAGCGGGCCGGATACCGCGTAACCGAGCGCAAACACGCTGATCAGCTGCCCCGCGCTGACGATAGATATATCTAAGTCGGAAGCGATTTGCGGAAGAATACCGCCCACAATTAATTCAACCAATCCGACTGCGATGGTAGATGCTGCAAGCAGAAATACTTTGAAATTCATGTACAGATACTCCTTTTTTTATTTTTTAGAAAATAAAAAATCCTGATTACAAAAAGTGTACGGGACAATTTTTGTAATCAGGATTTTACGGTTCCTGGTAGACACCCTCAAACCATATCATTGAGGTTATACAATGTATGCAATATTCGGTTGTGTCCGTTTCTGCAAAAAATTCTACCATAATAGTGAGGGAGATTCCATAGAAAATTCAAGGAAATCCTTTCATTTTCAATATCGGCGGCTGTAACGTCATTGATGAAGCAGGGAAAAAAATTTATGATAACCGTAAGGAGTCTATACAGATCAAACATTATACAGCCGGAGGAAACCGATGAATAAGTACGAAAAAATCGCCAACGAAATGAGAAAGAGGATTAAAAGCAGTGTATATGACATAGATCAGCCGATCCCGGATGAAAAGACGCTCGCTGCGGAGTTCGGGTGCAGCCGGATGACAATGAAGCGGGCGCTTGATACACTTGCGGCTGAAGGGATGCTTTTCAGAAAAAGAGGGCACGGCACGTTTATCATTCAATCAGCCATGCAGGATGAGCACGTTCACGTAGTCAGCAACGAAATTCTCGGCTTGAGCAATTTGTTAAAAGGAAAAAATATCAAGAGCAAGGTCATCCGGTTTGAAGTGCAGTTTCCGTCTCAAGATGTCGCCGCACATTTGGCCATCGATGAAAAGACTCCCGTCTATTATGTAGTAAGGCTCAGAATTGTTGAAGGCGAACCGTACGTTCTTGAAAAAACGTACATGCCGGCGAGCCTTATACCCGGCATTAATGACGAGGTGCTCAACCATTCCATCTACGATCATATTACACGGGAACTCCAGCTCAAAATCGCAGGCTCACACAGAAAAATCAGAGCGTGCAAGTCGGATGATATGGATCAGCAATATCTCGGCTGCCGGCCGGATGACCCGATACTTGAAGTCGAGCATGTAGGCTTTTTGGACAACGGCACTCCCTTTGAATATTCATTTTCCCGCCACCGTCATGACAAGTTTGTCGTGACCTCAGTCAATATAAAACGTTCATAAAAGCGCCGAAGAGTGAGAGAAAAACTCACTCTTTTTTTGTTGCCGCTGATTTACATCTTCGCTTCTTTTATGTTATATTACCCAATGATAGAATCATCCTACAAATTTCAGAGGTGTTTTGATGGAGATATCCAAAACAAGCAGACTGTCGCTCGTAGAACAAGTGGTGACGCAAATTGAATCGTTAATTCAATCGGATAAATGGCCGGTCGGGACGCGCATTCCCCCTGAGCTGGATTTAATGAAGCAATTTGATGTGAGCCGAAACACATTGCGTGAGGCCATTCGGGCGCTCGTACATGCCGGCCTGCTTCAGACAAGGCAGGGGAGCGGTACGTATGTCAGCTCATCCAGTGTTCTCGGCGCGGCATTTTACCGCCATATTAAAAAATCAAATTTGCTTGAAACATTAGAAGTCAGATACGCACTCGAACGAGAAGCTGCGCGATTGGCGGCGGAAAGGCGTAATGACGAAGACCTGAAAGCACTGAAGGCATGCTTGGATGAATGTGAAGCGGCCTTGCAAAATGAAGATCGAAAACGGTATGCCGAGGCTGACATTAAACTGCACAAAACCATTGTACAGGCGGCCCATAACAACATGCTTTCTGATCTTTACGAGCATATGACGGAGGCGCTTTGTGCGTCAGTCCATAACCTGTTGGAAATCACCCCTGCTATACGGATTCACACCCAGCTTGCCGCCGCGATTATCGGACAGAAACCGGATCAGGCCATGGAGGCCGTCAACCAATACATCACAGTATTTAAAGATACAATACACATGGAGGATGAACATGAAAATTAAAGACGAACATCAAATTCTGCAAGCAAGTCAGCGTAAAAAACTGATATTGCTGGTCATCGGAGTCATATTGATAGGGGCCAACCTCAGAGCGCCTCTGACATCGGTCGGGCCGCTCGTTTCCTCAATTCGGGACAGCCTCGGCATGACCAATGCGGCTGCCGGCACCATTACGACAGTGCCGCTTTTGGCATTTGCATGTCTGTCACCGTTTGTTCCTTTATTGTCCCGGCGCTTCGGTACCGAGATTGTCTTACTGTCATCATTAATTGTCCTGACAGCCGGAACTCTGCTGCGCTCCATCGCCGGAATCGGCACTCTCTTTTTCGGAACGATTCTGTTGGGATTGTCGATCGCCGTATGCAACGTCCTGCTGCCGAGTCTCATTAAACATAAGTTTCCCGGAAATTTAGGCATCATGACCGGCGTCTACTCGGTTTCTATGAATCTGTGCGGCGCGATTGCATCCGGCATCAGCGTGCCGATCGCCTCTTCAGCGGGGTTAGGCTGGAAAGGCGCGCTCGGCTGCTGGGCTATCCTTTCTTTCATTGCGTTTGTCATGTGGATTCCGCAAATGCGAGGACGCGAACTGCCCGTCCGCACGACTGGGACAAACGGAGAGAAGAAAAGCAGTCTGCTGCGGTCTCCGCTTGCTTGGAAGGTGACGATGTTCATGGGGCTGCAATCCCTTATTTTTTACACCGTCATCGCTTGGCTGCCGGAAATTCTTCAGCAGAATGGTCTCAGCTCAAGTAAGGCGGGATGGATGCTTTCATTAATGCAATTCTCAGTCCTGCCGATTACTTTTATCGTGCCGATCGCTGCCGCTAAAATGAAAAATCAGCGCGCACTCGCCGGACTGACGGCTTTATTTTTCCTTATCGGCATTGCCGGCGTTCTTTTCGGAAGCCCGGCTCTCACTCCGCTATGGGTCATTTTGATCGGAATTGCGGGAGGATGTGCGTTCAGCTTGGCGATGATGTTCTTCAGCCTGCGGACACGGCATGTTCATGAAGCCGCGGCGCTTTCCGGCATGGCTCAGTCATTCGGATACCTGCTTGCCGCGTTCGGGCCGCTCGTATTCGGTTTGCTGCATGACATCACGCACGGCTGGACGGTTCCGTTATTCATGCTGATCGCAGTCTCCGTTCTGATATTTATTTTCGGAGTCGGAGCGGGAAAAGCGGAACAGATCAAAACAGCATAAAAAAACAAAGGGCCCGTTTAGGGTCCTTTGTTTTTTATTTGAAAAGCTGTCTCAGGCCGTCACGCTGTCAGTTTTAAGCCGATGACACCGATGAGGATAAGCCCCAGAGACACCAATTGTGACAGATTGAATTTTTCTTTAAACCAAAGTATGCCCACGGCCGAAACGCCGATGCTTCCCATGCCGGTCCAAGCCGCATACGCGACACCTGTGGGAAGAACCTGCATCGCTCCGGAAAGGCAAAAGAATGAAAGCATAAAGCCTGTTACCATGACAATCAGCGGCCACTTTTTTTTAAAACCGTCAATATGTTTCATGGCAACGGCCGCTACAATTTCCTCCGCTCCGGCAATAAATAACAGCAGCCATGCCATTAATGTTCACCCCTTGTTTCAGTTTCTTTCGTAAATACCTTCATTCCTAAAATGCCGGACAACAGCAAAGCCAAAAAGAATATTTGCCCGATTGAAAACGATTCGCCTAAAATGACGCCCGTTACATATGTGCCGACGGTGCCTATTCCGACAAAAACGGTATATGCGGCAGCCATCGGAATTTTTTTATAAGAGCGGATCAGCATCAGAAAGCTGACGGCAATCAGAAGGAAAATACCAATCCAATCAAAGAGCGAATCCGCATGCTTCAGGGCGGACGCCCAAACTACTTCTAACAGTCCGGCTATCAATACAAGCAGCCAATACATGATACAGTCACCTCAGTTATGAATGAATGTCAGTCATTTTTACGGCGGTCAAAAATGATCGGTCTCCGCCAATCATTTCTGCAAGCTTCTTTTGAGAAAGCTGAATATTTCTTTTTTATATACTTCGAGATCGACATCCTGTTCACAGCCGATATAAAACCGTTCAGCCGCGTTCTCGACAACGTTGATAATCGTTCTGGCCGTCCATCTGACATGAATGCCGCTGTGAACCTCACCCTGTTCAATGGCCGTATTGATCACGCCTTCCAGCCAGGAATAATAAGGCTGATAAATGGCTTCCCATTTCTCCATTGAATGATCAATGGCAAGACCGGAATAACAGAGAACGATAATATCTTTATGAAGCCGGGTGATGTGAAATGTCTCATCTACCAAAATGTCCAGCAACGTCCAAAAATCTTCAGAACCGTCCGTTTTCCCTTTTATTCTGTCCAGCGTAGTGTCGAGCAGGTTTTCTGCAATCGCGGATATCAGTGCGTTTTTAGAAGAAAAATATAAGTAAAACGTACCTTGGGCCGTTCCGGCTTTTTTGACGATTTCTGAAATGGATGCTTTGTCTAATCCTTTTTCAGAAATGACTTCAATCGCGGCTTGCAGGATCTTTTCGTATTTTCCCGAGCTTTGTTTTGCCAATAGAGGGGTTCCTCCTTTTATGAATGACTGTCATTCATTTTATCGCATGTTCTCTTTTTTGTCATCCCTTAAAATAAAAATACCGGAAAGAAGACCATACTTCTTTCCGGTATTCGTCATTTATCACTGTCGATCATAGCCTTCGGCAGACCCGTATATTTTGCCCAGTAATAAATACCGAGCGAACCGATGGCGATCAGAATCAGGTCAAGCGGATTGCTGATAATGCCCAATCCGTGGCCGAACGAGCCGAGATAGGAGAAAATCAGCATCATGACATAAAAGCCGACGATCCACCATGCTGACTTCAGCTGCTGCCGTATGCTGACATCATCTTTGGGAGCATATTTACTGAAACAGAGATAGATCAGAAACATGACAATTTGAGAACCGAGAAGCCAGGATACGGTGCGCCATCCGGACCAATATACAATATAAGAGGTAAAAATAAACGACAGCGGCCCGATGATGCTCATCCCTTTTAAATAAAACGGTCTGTTAATATTCTTCGCGTTGACTCTCAGCGCCGCAGAAGAAATCGGCGCAATCGCATAAGACAGAATCAATGCGACGGAGCATACGTTGACAAGAGCGTTCCAAGAAGGGAACGGAAGCGTCCAAAAAACAGCCAGACCGAACGAAAGCCAAAGGGAGGCGCGCGGTGTCCCGGTTTCTTTATTGACTTTAGAAAAAATGCTGAATAATGTTCCGTTTCTGGCCCAGGCATAGACGAGACGTGAAGTCGTATTCATAAAGATATTTCCGTTACCGCCCGGTGATAAAATCGCATCTAAAATGACCAATGTCGCCAGCCACCCCAAACCGAGCAAAACGGCGATATCTTTGAACGGAAGGGAGAATTCAGTCCCGATAGCCGGCCATCCGTGCTTCAGGGTATCCGCCGGGATCGCCCCTATAAAAGTGAGCTGCAGCACGGTGTAAATAATAGTAGACACGATAATACAGACAATCAATGCGATCGGAATGTTCCGCTTCGGGTTCTGCACTTCACTCGCGACAGCCACAATCGGATGCAGCCCAAGATATGCAAACATGACGCCGCCTGTGGAAATCGCGGCCTGAATTCCGGTGAAACCAAAAGGCGAGAATCCGTGAACGGTCATATTGCCCGGGTGAAAATGAAAAATCAGTACCACAATTACCGTAATCGGTACGACATATTTAAAAATCGAAATAATGAAGTTTGCTTTCGCAAAGGTTTTGACACTCCAGTAATTGAGGAGGAAGAACAGGCAGAGCAGCGCAAATTGCAATATCCACCCGGCAATTGTCGGAGAATCGGAGCCTTTTACGGTCAAACCGGGAAACCAATACGCCACGTATTGGCGGACTGCCGTGACTTCTATAGAAATAAGACTCGTGTATGCCACAATGGTGACAAAGGAAATTAAATATCCGACGAGGTGTCCGTGTGAATATACGGGATACCGGATAATTCCCCCGGTCCGCGGCAGCGCGGCGCCCAGTTCCGCATAAACCAAGCCGATCAATAAGATGATTCCCCCGCCGATCAGCCAGGAAAAAACGCCTGATGGACCCGCTTTAGAGGCGACGTTACTGACGGCAAACAGCCATGCCGAACCGAATATGGCTCCCATGCCGATTAAAATAAGATCAAAAAGTGACATAGTTTTCTGGAAGTTTCCTTGCTTAGACATTCGCTGCCTCCTTAGAAAAGACATTGTTCTCTTTACATAATTCCCATTATCATTCAAACATACCCAGCCGGCCGGCTGGAAAATTAGGACAACTTTCGAAACGAAGTATGTACAGCAATGTGCTCACATTATAATAACGGCCGTATGGCAAGATCTCCCGGCTTATATTCCCCGTTTTAAACACATTCAAACCTCATATTCAGAAAAACAAAAAACGCCCGAAACAGGCGTTTTTTGTTACAAGTTCATATCTTTCAGTCCGGGGCTGTGCTCATTCGGAAGCTCAGGAAGTTCCGGCACGGGGAAACCTTTAGGAGGCTCGGACACACTTAATTCGCCGCCGTTTCGGCTCGGCGTCGTTCCCTGCAGAATTTCTCCGATCCGTGTCGGATCCAGTCTGAAATTAAATTGGGTATTATGATAACCCATCTCAACGAATTTCCGGCATTCCGGGTATTTTTCAATATCATAATTCGGCACGGGAAATAATTTGCCCCATTCGACACCCAGTGTTTCCAACGCTTTTGTAAATGCATTTTGATGGGCGTTGTCACGGACGATCAGAAAACCGAGTGTTTCTCTGAACGTCTGATTTGAACTCATTTCATAAATGCGTGTCTTTTGCAGTACGCCGGTTGATTCCAGCACGACATTGTCCAATAAATCGGAAATCAGATTCCCGTGGTTGTATACCCAAGACCCGTTCCATGGATTGCCGCCGGCGTCTACAGGAAGAGAACTTTGCGCTCCGATGATAAAATGGTGCGGATTGGCGTGTTTCACTGCTTCGTCAAGCGGCGCCTGATCTGCCGCCTGATTTCCGGGGCCCTCAGCGCCGCTTTCGTCGAGCAGCGCATTGATCGTATGCTGTACAAGCTCAACGTGTGCGATCTCTTCTAAAAATACACCGCGAAGCAGGTCACGGAACTGTTTTTCTTTTCCTCTGAAATTAGAGCTTTGGAAAAAGTATTGCATCATCGTCCGCATTTCTCCGTAGTGCCCGCCTAAAATTTCCTGAAGCACCTTGGCCGCGGCCGGATCCGGCTTGTCCGGTTTAATGATATTGATCAGCTCTTCTTTGTAATAATACATAAACAGCGCCCCCTGAAAGAAGTTTTCGGTTCTTCTGTTAGTGTCTTTGCAAAGTCAGTTTTTATGTATCGGCATCAAAAAAAGGACGGAAAGCGTGTCCGTCCTTTTGTGTTAAGCCTCAACCGCTCCGCGAAGTTTCGTGTTGACAAGCCCGTTCCATCCTTGATCCATCGTACTGTGAATCTCGGAGCTTTTCCGATTGACTTTATTGATGACGGCTTCCGGCTCTTTCCATCCGCCGTGAATGAGAGTGAATTCCGTATCTCCGCTTTCCGTTTCCTTTAAGACAAAAGAAACGATCCAGCCTTCCGTATCCCACGAAAAAGAAAGGCGGTACGGCGCTTCAATATCCAGCAGCTTGCACGGAGACGGACCGAACGGAGATTCCAGCTGAAACTCACTGTCTTCTTGAGGTGTGAAATCATTCGGCATAAACCAGAGAGACAGGCCGTCCGCAGTGGAGACCGTATCCCAGACAACTTGTATCGGCGCCTTGAAAACGGCGGTATGAATAATGTCCGGTAATGGCTGATTGCTGCTGTTGTTGTTTTTGTTATCTTTGTTTTGTTTATCAGACATGATGCGTAACCACTCTTTCGCTGTTTTTACTTTTGATCATACTACACGGGGCAGGACATTTGAAAACAAATCAAACTTATTTTATGCTTTTCCAAAGCCATTCAATTCATTTTAAGGAGACGTAGTAATGACAGATCAATTTAAAGCGTTAGTAGTCGATCAACGTGAAGACCGGTTTTCAGTCAGCGTACGGGAGCTGGCGCTTCAGGACCTTCCCGAGGGTGAAGTGCTGATTAAGGTTTGCTACTCAGGGGTGAATTATAAAGACAGCTTGGCTGCCATTCCTGACGGCAAGATCGTAACGTCGTATCCTTTCGTGCCGGGAATTGATTTAGCAGGAATCGTCGTTTCCTCAGATGACGCCCGTTTCAAAGAGGGGGATAAAGTCATTGCGACAAGCTACGGCATAGGTGTTTCCCGCTTTGGCGGTTATAGCGGGATGGCCCGCATTCCGGCAGATTGGATCGTGCCGCTGCCTGAAGGTCTGACACTTAAAGAAGCCATGACGATCGGAACCGCCGGCTTCACTGCCGCATTGTCCGTCCAGCGTCTTGAAGAAAACCATGCCGCTCCTGAAAAAGGGAAGGTGCTGGTGACAGGAGCGACAGGCGGCGTCGGAAGCTTTGCCGTCTCCATTCTTTCAACCTTAGGTTACGAGGTCGAGGCCAGTACGGGAAAAGAAGACGAAAGCGGCTATTTGAAGAGCCTCGGGGCAAAGACGGTCATTCACCGTGACGAAGTGTATAACGGCACGTTAAAACCAATGCAAAAACAAAAATGGGCAGCGGCCGTCGATCCGGTCGGAGGTGAGCCGCTTGCTTCAGTTCTCAGTCAGATTCAGTACGGCGGATCAGTTGCTGTGAGCGGACTGACAGCGGGAACGAAACTCTTGGCTACAGTCTTTCCGTTTATATTGCGCGGCGTCAGTCTCTTGGGAATCGATTCCGTATTCTGTCCGATGGAGACAAGAAAGAAAACATGGCAGCGTTTAGCTGATGACTTCAAGCCTGCAGATCTGGAGGCCTTTATTCAAAAGGAAATTACACTTGAAGAGCTGCCGGATACGCTTCCTGCTCTTTTAAAAGGAGAAGCGAGAGGAAGAACGATCGTTACAATCAACGAAGAATAAATCAAAAACCCCCAACTGCTGATTGGGGGTTTTCACTATATGATCAATTGTTTATCGAAAAGAGATTAACTATTGATCATATAGTGAAAATGAGTTGATTAAAAACATAAATTGATTACATATAGGTAATATAAAGGTAAGTTATAAAATTTTCTGAAATATTCATTGACTGAAAGCGCTTTTAAAATTATGATAATAACATAAATGCCAATAATATTATTATAACTTCACTACAAAGTAACTATAAAATAACAATTTGACGAGAGGGGAGAGCGGATAATCACTATAAATGATAACGCTTTCGGATTATTTTCTTCTTATATAACTGTTTTGGACGGTCAGAACTTGTATGCAGACGTTATAGGTGCAAATATTGATAACTGAATATTCCGATATTATCTCTATGTAAAAACTAGGAGGATTTGAAGATGAATAAAAATAGCAGCCAGCATTCATTTTTGAGAACCATCATTTTAGTATCGACGTTCGGGGGTCTGCTTTTCGGCTACGATACAGGTGTAATTAATGGGGCGCTGCCGTTTATGGCGGAAGCTGACCAGCTTAATCTTACCGCTTTGACTGAAGGGATGGTGGCGAGCTCCCTGCTCTTGGGGGCTGCGATCGGAGCAGTTTTCGGAGGGAGATTGTCGGACTATAACGGCAGACGTAAAAATATCCTTATCCTTGCCGTTTTGTTCTTTGCAGCGACGCTTGGATGTACACTGGCGCCTAACGTATCTGTTATGGTCATCTCCCGTTTTCTGCTGGGGCTTGCCGTCGGGGGAGCATCCGTAACCGTTCCAGCGTATTTGGCTGAAATGTCGCCGGCGGAAAGCCGAGGGAGAATGGTTACCCAAAATGAATTGATGATTGTAACAGGCCAGCTGCTTGCCTTCACGTGTAATGCTATCATCGGCAATGTGCTTGGTGATACCTCTCACGCCTGGCGCTATATGCTCGTTATCGCGGCCCTTCCGGCGGTATTCTTGTTTTTCGGTATGCTGAAAGTTCCTGAAAGTCCGCGCTGGCTGGTTTCTAAAAGAAGAAAAGAAGATGCTCTGCGCGTTCTCCGGCGAATAAGGAATGAAGAGAAAGCGAAGTCTGAGCTCGCTGAGATTGAATCTGCCTTTCATAAGGAAGCTGAGATGGAGCAGGCCGCCTTTAAGGATCTTGCCGTTCCGTGGGTGCGCCGCATTGTGTTTATCGGGATCGGAATTGCGGTAGTGCAGCAGCTCACCGGCGTGAATTCAATTATGTATTATGGAACTCAAATTTTAAAAGATGCCGGTTTCGAGACAAAAGCCGCATTAATCGGCAATATCGCTAACGGTGTGATTTCGGTGCTCGCGACTTTTGTAGGAATATGGCTTCTCGGCAAAGTCGGCCGCCGCCCGATGCTGATGACGGGGCTGATCGGAACGACTGCGGTGCTGCTTTTGATCGGAGTTCTGTCTGTCGTGCTGAAAGGATCGCCTGCTCTTCCTTATGTGGTTCTTTCATTAACAGTCACTTTCCTTGCGTTTCAGCAGGGGGCTGTCTCTCCGGTGACCTGGCTGATGCTGTCGGAGATATTCCCGCTTCGATTGCGGGGACTTGGTATGGGGGTCACTGTCTTCTGCCTCTGGATCGTGAACTTCCTTGTGGGTTTCACTTTTCCGGTCCTGCTCGCAAACATCGGATTGTCTGCAACCTTCTTCATTTTTGTCTTGTTAGGGATAGCGTCCGTTATATTTGTGAAAAGGTTCCTTCCGGAAACGAAAGGTCTGTCGCTCGAACAGCTTGAACAAAACTTCCGTGCTTATGAAAAAACAGATCGTAATAGCGCGGAAGCCAAGGTGAGCGGGTAATCTGAATAGACGCGGGGTTCCTAGGAATCCTGCTTTTTTATTTATTATATAGAAGGGAATAACAAGTGAGAAAAAAGTTTCGTAAAAGTGTTGACCTAATTTAAAGTGCGTGGTATATTATTAAACGTCGCTGATGAACAAAGCGAAAACGACAAATGAGAAAATGATCTTTAAAAAAAGACTTTACAAATTCTCAAAAGCGTGTATAATGAATGAGGTCGAGAAAAAGACTTCGAAAAGAAATAAAAAAACACTTGACATCATAACTGATTGGTAGTATGATAGTTAAGTCGCCTGATAAGCGCCCGTAGCTCAATTGGATAGAGCGTTTGACTACGGATCAAAAGGTTAGGGGTTCGACTCCTCTCGGGCGCGCCAATTCAAACGCGGGTGTAGTTTAGTGGTAAAACCTCAGCCTTCCAAGCTGATGTCGTGAGTTCGATTCTCATCACCCGCTCCATTATAATGATCTTTGAAAACTAAACAAGACAAAACGTACCTGTTAATTCAAAGTTTTAAATAAATCGCACAGCGATGTGCGTAGTCAGTCAAACTACTTTATCGGAGAGTTTGATCCTGGCTCAGGACGAACGCTGGCGGCGTGCCTAATACATGCAAGTCGAGCGGACAGATGGGAGCTTGCTCCCTGATGTTAGCGGCGGACGGGTGAGTAACACGTGGGTAACCTGCCTGTAAGACTGGGATAACTCCGGGAAACCGGGGCTAATACCGGATGGTTGTTTGAACCGCATGGTTCAGACATAAAAGGTGGCTTCGGCTACCACTTACAGATGGACCCGCGGCGCATTAGCTAGTTGGTGAGGTAACGGCTCACCAAGGCGACGATGCGTAGCCGACCTGAGAGGGTGATCGGCCACACTGGGACTGAGACACGGCCCAGACTCCTACGGGAGGCAGCAGTAGGGAATCTTCCGCAATGGACGAAAGTCTGACGGAGCAACGCCGCGTGAGTGATGAAGGTTTTCGGATCGTAAAGCTCTGTTGTTAGGGAAGAACAAGTGCCGTTCAAATAGGGCGGCACCTTGACGGTACCTAACCAGAAAGCCACGGCTAACTACGTGCCAGCAGCCGCGGTAATACGTAGGTGGCAAGCGTTGTCCGGAATTATTGGGCGTAAAGGGCTCGCAGGCGGTTTCTTAAGTCTGATGTGAAAGCCCCCGGCTCAACCGGGGAGGGTCATTGGAAACTGGGGAACTTGAGTGCAGAAGAGGAGAGTGGAATTCCACGTGTAGCGGTGAAATGCGTAGAGATGTGGAGGAACACCAGTGGCGAAGGCGACTCTCTGGTCTGTAACTGACGCTGAGGAGCGAAAGCGTGGGGAGCGAACAGGATTAGATACCCTGGTAGTCCACGCCGTAAACGATGAGTGCTAAGTGTTAGGGGGTTTCCGCCCCTTAGTGCTGCAGCTAACGCATTAAGCACTCCGCCTGGGGAGTACGGTCGCAAGACTGAAACTCAAAGGAATTGACGGGGGCCCGCACAAGCGGTGGAGCATGTGGTTTAATTCGAAGCAACGCGAAGAACCTTACCAGGTCTTGACATCCTCTGACAATCCTAGAGATAGGACGTCCCCTTCGGGGGCAGAGTGACAGGTGGTGCATGGTTGTCGTCAGCTCGTGTCGTGAGATGTTGGGTTAAGTCCCGCAACGAGCGCAACCCTTGATCTTAGTTGCCAGCATTCAGTTGGGCACTCTAAGGTGACTGCCGGTGACAAACCGGAGGAAGGTGGGGATGACGTCAAATCATCATGCCCCTTATGACCTGGGCTACACACGTGCTACAATGGACAGAACAAAGGGCAGCGAAACCGCGAGGTTAAGCCAATCCCACAAATCTGTTCTCAGTTCGGATCGCAGTCTGCAACTCGACTGCGTGAAGCTGGA
>NZ_CP019626.1:0-1392500 GCF_001999205.1 Bacillus sp. 275 | reverse complement strand
TAGGTGCGGGAAAAACGACTTTTACAAAGGGTTTTGCCGAAGGACTGGGAATCACGAGAGTGGTAAACAGCCCGACTTTTACAATTATAAAAGAATACCATGACGGTTCGCTTCCTCTATATCATATGGATGTGTATCGTATGGAGGATGAAAGCGAAGACTTAGGGCTTGAAGAATATTTTGAGGGACAAGGCGTCTGTTTAATTGAATGGGCTCATTTAATTCAGGATCAGCTGCCTGCTGAACGGCTGCAGATCGTCATCACAAGAGCCGGTGATGAGGCAAGGGACATTACCTTTACGGCTTGCGGAACACGGTATGAAACGCTTTGTGAGGAGATAAATAAACATGACAATACTGGCAATTGATACGTCAAATTACACACTGGGTGCCGCGCTCGTTCGTGACAAAACGGTGATGGCGGAGTATATTACATATTTAAAAAAGAATCATTCCGTGCGGGCCATGCCTGCTGTCAATTCATTGCTGAAGGATTGCGGCCTAACACCGCAGGACCTTACGAAAATAGCGGTGGCGAAAGGACCGGGTTCGTACACAGGTGTCAGAATCGGTGTGACGCTGGCAAAAACATTGGCATGGTCGCTGAAGCTTCCGGTTTCCGCTGTCTCGAGTCTGGAGGTGCTGGCGGCTAACGGACGGCACTTTCAAGGACTGATCTGCCCGTTATTTGATGCCCGGCGCGGACAGGTATATACGGGGCTTTATGAATATCAGGACGGCCGATTACGATCCGTTATTCCTGATCAGAATGTCCTTTTGACTGATTGGCTCGGCATGCTGAAAGAAAAAGCGTCTCCGGTTTTATTTTTAGGGCACGATACAGCCATTCATGAAGAAACCATTCTTCATGAATTGACATCTCAAGCAGTGATTGGAACGGCTGCACAGCATAATCCGCGGCCGTCAGAGCTGGCGTTTTTAGGCTTGGAAAAAGAGGAAGCGGATGTCCACAGCCTTGTTCCGGATTATTTGCGTCTGGCAGAGGCTGAAGCGAAATGGATGGAATCTCAAAAATAGGGTGATAGGGATGAAAACGAAAACGGCGATTCGAAGCATGCGTCCGGAAGATATTGATCAAATTTATGAAATTGAAACAGCATCCTTTACTTCTCCGTGGACGAAGGATTCATTTTATCATGAGCTTTTGGAAAATCCGTATGCCCACTACCTTGTCATTGAAAAGGACGGCTGTCTGGCGGGGTATTGCGGAATCTGGATTATTATAGATGACGCGCAGATTACGAACATAGCCATTAAGCCGGAATATCGGGGCCAATCATTGGGAGAAGCGCTGTTTCGCTCTGCGATAGAATTGTGCAGAGAAAAAAAGGCAAGAAGGCTCTCTCTCGAAGTCAGGGTCTCAAATCATCCCGCCCAATCCTTATATAAAAAATTCGGTCTTCAGGCCGGAGGAATCAGAAAACAATACTATACAGATAACGGAGAAGATGCGTTATTAATGTGGGTGACATTACATGAGTGAAAAACAGGATATTTATGTATTAGGAATCGAAACAAGCTGTGATGAAACAGCGGCCTCAGTCGTAAAAAACGGGAATGAAATTATTTCAAACGTTGTCGCTTCTCAAATTGAAAGCCATAAACGTTTCGGCGGGGTCGTGCCTGAAATAGCGTCCAGACATCATGTGGAGCAGATTACCCTTGTAATTGAGGAAGCTCTTTCAAAAGCGGAGATGGGCTTTGATGATCTTGATGCGATTGCCGTAACGGAAGGACCCGGACTTGTCGGAGCCCTGTTAATCGGAGTCAATGCGGCAAAGGCGTTAAGCTTTGCCCATCAAATACCGCTAGTCGGCGTTCATCACATCGCGGGTCATATTTATGCAAACAGGCTGATAGGAGAGCTTCAATTCCCGGCGCTTGCTTTGGTTGTGTCAGGCGGACATACGGAATTGGTTTATATGAAAGAGCACGGTTCATTCGAGGTTATCGGTGAAACACTGGATGATGCCGCAGGCGAAGCTTACGATAAAGTGGCAAGAACGATGGGGCTTCCTTATCCGGGAGGGCCGCAGATTGATAAGCTGGCTGCTGTGGGAACGGATTCCATTCCGCTTCCGCGTGCGTGGCTGGAAGAAGGGTCTTACAATTTCAGCTTCAGCGGCCTGAAGTCAGCCGTGATTAACACGCTTCATAACGCCTCGCAAAAAAATGAGGTGATTCCTCCGGAGGATCTTGCCGCAAGCTTTCAGCAGAGTGTCATTGATGTACTGACGGCAAAAACCTCTAAAGCCGCGAAAGAATACGGGGTTAAACAAGTGCTGCTGGCAGGGGGCGTAGCCGCTAACAAAGGGCTGAGAGCCGCACTGCAGCAGGAATTCAGCCATTCGGGAGATCCCGAGCTTATCATCCCGCCGCTTTCTTTATGCACGGACAATGCAGCGATGATTGCGGCTGCCGGAACCGTTGCTTTTGAAAAGGGGATTCGGGGCTCATATGATATGAACGGACAGCCCGGTTTGGAATTAACATCCTTTGATCGTCTCACGTTGTAAAACGTGAGGCTTTTTTTTACTTATTAACAGATAATTCTAACATATCCACAGGATTGTGAATATATCCAAAAATCCAGGCTGGATAAGGGGCTGTAAGTTGTTAGTAAAGTGGATAAAGTCAGAAAATTTTGTGGATAGTGTGTATAAAACGTTTACCTACATGGCTGACAAGGAGGATAGCTGTGGATAAAAAAGCACCCCTTAAAGAGGTGCTTGACTTTTTCTATTCTTCTGAGGAGAGTTCCTCCCATTCTGCTAATAAGTTTTCGAGCTCTTGATTCAGAGCTTCATTCTCCGCGTGAATGGTCTGTACCTTTTCATGATCCTGATACACGTCAGGATCGCACAGCAGCTCCTCATTGGCGCTGATTTTCTCTTCGGCGGATGAGACGGCAGCTTCAATTTCTTCAATGCGTCTCAGGCGCTGCCGTTCTTTCTTCTTCCATTCTTTTTCTTCCTCGTAAGTTCTTTTCGTATCCTGTTTGACCTTGCCGGCAGGCTGAGCCTGCTCTTTTTCCTGCCGCTTCATTTCTTCCAGTTCCAGCTGCTGGGCTTTTTTCTCGGTGTAATAGTCATAGTCACCCAAATATTCTTCTGCATGATCAGGTGACAGCTCCAGCACTCTTGTGGCGATCCTGTTAATAAAGTAGCGGTCATGCGATACAAATAACAGTGTTCCCGGGTAATCGATCAGGGCGTTTTCCAGCACCTCTTTACTGTCCAGGTCAAGGTGGTTTGTCGGTTCATCAAGGATGAGGAAGTTTGCTTTTTGCAGCATCAGCTTGGCAAGCGCGACTCTTGCTTTCTCACCGCCGCTTAGAGAACGGACAGGTTTCAGGACATCGTCTCCGCTGAACAGGAAGTTGCCGAGGCATGTCCTGATCTCTTTTTCCGGCATGTCCGGATATTCATCCCACAGCTCGTCCAGCACGCGTTTGGACGAGGTCAGTTCAGCCTGCTCCTGATCATAATAGCCGATTGTGACATTGGAACCGTACGTGATCGATCCGGATTCGGGGCTGAGCGTGTTCATAATGGTTTTCAGCAAGGTTGATTTGCCGATTCCGTTCGGTCCGACGAGGGCGGCGCTTTCGCCTCTTGTAATGCCGAAGGTCAGGTTTTTCAAGAGCGGCGGCTGGCCGTCATAGCTGATGGAAACATCCTGTACGCGCAGGACGTCGTTTCCGCTCTGTTTTGTAATGTCAAAACGGAAGGCGGCTGATTTTTCATCACCGAGCGGCTTTGCCATGACGTCCATCCGTTCAAGCTGTTTTCGTCTGCTTTGGGCTCTTTTCGTTGTAGAAGCTCTGGCCAGATTGCGGTCGACAAAATCTTGAAGCTTGGCGATTTCGTCCTGCTGTTTTTCATACAGCTTCAGGTCTTTCTCGTACTGCTCAGCTTTTTGTTCTAAATAGGCGCTGTAGTTGCCGAGATATTTTTTACTTTCTGTCCGTGAGACCTCATACACTTGGCTGACGACTTTATCAAGAAAGTATCTGTCGTGGGAGACGATCAGAATGGCGCCTGAATATCCCTGTAAATAATGCTCAAGCCATGTAAGCGTATCGATGTCGAGATGGTTCGTCGGTTCATCCAGAATAAGCAGATCAGGCTGGGTCAGCAGCAGTTTTCCGAGCGCAAGTCTTGTTTTCTGGCCGCCGCTCAGGCTTTGCACTTTCACGGAATCGTCAAATTTTCCGAAGCCGAGGCCGTGAAGGATAGATCGGACATCCGCTTCATATTGATAGCCGCCTTTATCCTTGAAATCCTGCTGAAGCCTGTCATAGGTTTTCATCAGCGTCTCAAGCTCCGCGGGGGCGGCCGTGGCCATCTTTTCTTCAATAGAGCGCATCTCTTTTTCCATTGCTTTCAGGAAATCAAAAACGCTCAGCAGTTCTTCTTTTATGGTAAGCTGGGATTCCAAGCCTGTGTGCTGGGCAAGGTATCCCATCGTTAATTCTTTCGGTTTGATTAATTCACCCTTTTCATATGAAAGGTGACCTGCGATAATTTTAAGGAGAGTTGATTTGCCGGCTCCGTTTCTGCCTACTATGGCGATGCGATCCCGAGATCTGACTTCAAGCTTTATATTGTTTAAAATAGGATCAGCGCCAAAAGATTTGGATAGCTGATTAATTTGTAAGATCATCATATTATTTCACCTCTGTTATAATAAGTTAAGTGTAGCTTATCAACCTGCTGTCAGCAAACAATACATCAGAATTGGAACATTATAGGATAAGACATCAGGGAGAAAATAGTGTATGATCAGAAGTAAGGAGAGTTTAAATATGAATGGATTTTCTCATTTTAATGAAGAAGGCCGTGCCCGCATGGTGGATATAAGCGATAAATCTTCAACAGTCCGTACTGCCGCTGCGATATCCAGCGTACACATGAAGCATGACGTGTACAGCAGAATCAAAAACCGCGAGATCGGAAAAGGAGACGTGCTGGCTGTCGCACAGGTGGCAGGAATTATGGCCGCAAAGCAGACGTCAGCGATTATCCCGATGTGCCACCCGCTTTCTTTAAGCAGCGTCGACATTTCATTCGGCTGGGAGGAAAAGGATTCCGAAGCCGTTCTTCATATACAGGCAAGCGTAAAAACGAAAGGGAGTACAGGTGTGGAAATGGAAGCGCTAACTTCCGCTTCAGTCTGCGCTTTGACCGTGTATGACATGTGCAAGGCGCTGGATAAAGGAATGGTCATCGGCCCGACCTGCCTCATGGAAAAAACAGGAGGCAAAAACGGTGATTTTAAAAGAGATGCATCTGAGTATAAAGTGGAGGACCAATCATGAACAAGGATCAATCAAAAATTCCACAGGCGACGGCAAAACGGCTGCCGCTTTATTATCGCTTTTTAAAGAATTTACACGCGTCAGGAAAACAGCGCGTTTCATCAGCTGAACTGAGCGACGCGGTAAAAGTCGATTCGGCCACGATCCGCCGGGATTTTTCCTATTTCGGGGCGCTCGGCAAAAAAGGATACGGCTATAATGTGGATTACCTGCTGTCATTTTTCAGAAAAACACTGGATCAGGATGAAACGACGAACGTCATTTTGATCGGTGTCGGGAATTTAGGGACGGCGTTTCTTCACTATAATTTCACAAAAAATAATAACACAAAAATATCTATGGCTTTTGATGTGAATCAGAGTAAAATAGGAACTGAGGTAGGCGGTGTGCCTGTCTTTGATCTTAATGATTTAGAGCTTCACATTAAGGATGAACCCGTGGCGATTCTTACCGTTCCTGCGGTTGCCGCCCAGTCAATCACCGACCGGCTCGTGTCGCTCGGAATCAAGGGGATCCTTAACTTTACGCCGGCCCGTTTGAATGTGCCGGATCACATTCGAATTCATCATATAGATTTAGCTGTAGAGCTTCAATCATTGGTTTATTTCTTGAAGCATTATTCTGTTTTGGAAGAAATTGAATAGCGAAAGGAGGAGCTGCACATGATCGGTCCTGGAAGCCTGGCGGTTATCGGTGTGGTAGCGGTGATTATTTTCGGTCCGAAGAAGCTTCCCGAATTAGGAAAAGCGGCGGGGGACACGCTTCGTGAATTTAAGAACGCTACTAAGGGATTAGCCGGTGAAGAAGAGGAAAAAAAGAAAGAAGAACAGTAAGATAGGATGACGCGTATGAGAGTGAATCAAATGACGCTTGTGGAGCATATTGCCGAACTTCGGAAACGATTGCTGATTGTGGCGTTATCCTTTACGGTTTTCTTTATTGCCGGCTTTTTTCTGGCAAAACCTATCATTGTGTATCTTCAAAAAGCCGATGAAGTAAAAGAGCTCACCCTTAATGCTTTTAACCTGACGGATCCGCTGTTTATCTTTTTGCAGTTCGCGTTTATCATCGGCATCATTTTGACTTCGCCGATTATTCTCTATCAGATTTGGGCGTTTGTCAGCCCGGGCCTGTATGAGAAGGAGCGCAAAGTAACACTCAGCTATATTCCGATTTCGATCGTGCTGTTTGTCGGCGGTGTGTCGTTTTCTTATTATATTTTATTTCCGCTGGTCGTTGATTTTATGAAGCGGGTCTCGAATGACCTCGATGTCAACCAGGTGATCGGGATCACCGAGTACTTTCATTTTCTGCTGCAGCTGACGATTCCGTTCGGACTGCTGTTTCAGATGCCGGTGCTGATCATGTTTTTAACGAGACTCGGTGTTATCACGCCGATGTTTTTATCGAAGATCAGGAAGTACGCGTATTTTGTGCTGCTTGTGATCGCCGCGATGATTGCGCCGCCTGAGCTGCTGTCTCACTTGATGATTACCATTCCGCTTTGCATTTTATATGAGATCAGCATTCTTATCTCAAAAGCGGCGTATCGGAAAAGGCAGACCAGCAGTGAATCCGATCAGGACGTATCAGCATAAAAAAAGCCATTTCTCAATGATGAGAAATGGCTTTTCTTTTATTTTTGATTTTTCTTCACTTTAAATGAGAAAGCGAACATTTTAAACGAGATGCTGATATTATAAGCGGCGAAAACCATCAGCAGTATGGAATAAAAAGACCACATGCTTCCCGGAGAGCTTGCGGCCAAATACGTAAAGATACAGCCGACTGCGAAATAAATCAAGCCCCAAGTCATTGGGTTCCTCATACAAACAATCCTCCAATAATTAATTGCATTTGCTCACTATGCTGTTCAATATATTTTTGGGCGGGGCCGAGCTGCATGACCACGACAATGGTATTCATCATGACATGGGCGAATATCGGCACAATAATCCGTTTCGTCTGCACATACAAGAACGCAAAGGTAAAGCCCATGGCCGTATACAGCAGCAGGTGCGTGAGGTCTTGATGCACAATGCCGAAAATGACGGAACTGATCAGTCCGGCGATAAAGAAATTCGTTTTTTCATATAATACACCGAAAATGATCTTCCGGAAAATGATTTCTTCAAGAATCGGCCCGACGATAGAAGAAACGATAATCATGAGCGGCATGGCTTTAATAATGTTAAGAATGGCTTTCGTGTTTTCGGAACCGCTGCCCACATGAAAGACATACTGCTCAATCATCCCGGCGATTCCCTGAGAAAATAAAGCGAGCCATATTCCCGCGACCGCCCAGAGAATGGACATGCCGGCGGATGCTTTCTTCCCGTTTCTTAATGTCTGCTTCGGCGCGGTTCTCAAAATCAAGAGAACGATAATAAGGCAGATGAAAAAGCTTACGACGGAATAAATCCCCTGAGCCATGGTGAGATTCGCATTCGTAGGGTGCCCGCCCGCATAGCCGAATTTGTACATTAAAGGAATGCCGATCAATGCGGAAAGCTGCATGATAACATATGTCAAAATGATATACCAATACTGTTTTCTCAAATGATATGTACTCCTTTATCCTATAAAATCAACTTATTTGTTCTTATTGTAACACAAGTGAACTTGACGTGAAAAAAGGAGAAAATCAGTGTGAGAGAGAATCATGTAAGCGTGAAAATTTTTTATTCTTATGACTTGAAATTGGAAGTGAGATTCTTTATTATAATAACTGTGTTAGCACTCTTTAGAGCTGAGTGCTAAAATTACATATTCATACTATTGAGGAGGTTATTACATTGTTAAAGCCATTAGGTGATCGCGTTGTCATTGAACTCGTAGAATCTGAAGAAAAAACTGCCAGCGGAATCGTATTACCGGATTCTGCAAAAGAAAAGCCGCAAGAAGGCAAAATCGTGGCAGCCGGTTCAGGTCGCGTGTTGGAAAGCGGAGAGCGCGTTGCTTTAGAAGTAAAAGAGGGCGACCGCATTATCTTCTCAAAATACGCCGGTACTGAAGTGAAATACGAAGGTACTGAATACTTAATCTTACGTGAAAGCGACATTTTAGCTGTAATCGGCTAAGCAAATAAATATTTTTAAAAATTCGAGGAGGTTTCGTTAACATGGCAAAAGATATTAAGTTTAGTGAAGAAGCACGCCGCGCTATGCTTCGCGGTGTCGATGCGCTTGCTGACGCTGTAAAAGTAACTTTAGGGC
Source organism: Bacillus sp. 275 (assembly GCF_001999205.1). NCBI lineage: Bacteria > Bacillati > Bacillota > Bacilli > Caryophanales > Bacillaceae > Bacillus > Bacillus sp. 275. The sequence goes on along the minus strand of NZ_CP019626.1, from coordinate 1,383,944 downwards.
CAAAAGGACGCAACGTGGTTCTGGAGAAAAAATTCGGTTCTCCGTTAATTACAAATGACGGTGTGACAATCGCAAAAGAAATTGAACTTGAAGATGCGTTTGAAAACATGGGTGCGAAGCTTGTAGCTGAAGTAGCCAGCAAAACAAACGACGTTGCCGGTGACGGTACGACGACTGCGACTGTACTTGCGCAGGCTATGATCCGCGAAGGCCTTAAAAACGTAACTGCGGGGGCTAACCCTGTCGGCGTGCGTAAAGGTATGGAACAAGCCGTGACTGTAGCAATCGAAAACTTAAAAGAAATTTCTAAGCCGATCGAAGGCAAAGAGTCTATCGCTCAGGTTGCTGCGATCTCTGCTGCTGATGAGGAAGTCGGAAGCCTTATCGCTGAAGCAATGGAGCGCGTAGGAAACGACGGGGTCATCACAATCGAAGAGTCTAAAGGATTCACAACTGAGCTTGAAGTTGTTGAAGGTATGCAATTCGACCGCGGATATGCGTCTCCTTACATGGTGACTGACTCTGATAAGATGGAAGCGGTTCTTGACAATCCTTACATCTTAATCACAGACAAAAAAATCACAAACATTCAAGAAATCCTTCCTGTGCTTGAGCAAGTTGTACAGCAAGGCAAACCATTGCTTCTGATCGCTGAAGATGTTGAAGGTGAAGCTCTTGCTACACTCGTTGTCAACAAACTTCGCGGCACATTCAACGCTGTTGCCGTTAAAGCTCCTGGCTTCGGTGACCGCCGTAAAGCAATGCTTGAAGACATCTCTGTTCTTACAGGCGGAGAAGTAATCACAGAAGACTTAGGCCTTGACCTGAAATCTACTGAAATCGGACAATTGGGACGCGCTTCTAAAGTTGTGGTAACGAAAGAAAACACAACAATCGTAGAAGGCGCCGGCGATACTGAAAAAATCGCTGCACGCGTCAACCAAATCCGCGCTCAAGTGGAAGAAACAACTTCTGAATTCGACAGAGAAAAATTACAAGAGCGTCTTGCGAAACTTGCCGGCGGCGTAGCTGTCATCAAAGTCGGCGCTGCGACTGAAACTGAGCTGAAAGAGCGTAAACTTCGCATCGAAGACGCCCTCAACTCCACTCGCGCAGCTGTTGAAGAAGGTATCGTATCCGGCGGTGGTACAGCGCTTGTCAACGTATACAACAAAGTCGCTGCAGTGGAAGCTGAAGGCGATGCGCAAACAGGTATCAACATCGTGCTTCGCGCGCTTGAAGAGCCGATCCGTCAAATCGCACACAATGCAGGTCTTGAAGGATCTGTCATCGTTGAGCGCTTGAAAAACGAAAAAATCGGCGTAGGCTTCAACGCTGCAACCGGCGAATGGGTAAACATGATCGAAAAAGGTATCGTTGACCCGACAAAAGTTACACGTTCTGCTCTGCAAAACGCAGCTTCTGTAGCAGCAATGCTCTTAACAACTGAAGCCGTTGTCGCTGACAAACCGGAAGAAAACGCCGGCGGCGCAGGAATGCCTGACATGGGCGGCATGGGCGGTATGGGTGGAATGATGTAATTAAACGGCGAAAACTCTTGATATAACAAGGGTTTGACCGTTGACTTCATCTGGAAAGCGCCAAATCCCTAGATTAGGATTTGGCGCTTTTTTCTTGTTTGACTCTCTACTTATTCGATTAGAATACTCCCATTCGTTTTGTTAAAGAAGCCTAATATCTCTAAAAAATAAAGGTGAGTTGTTCTTTTAGTTCGCGATATTTACTTCGACTTACATTTATAGTCTTTGGACAGTCTTTAATTTTTAAATTGTAAGATTTCATATAGGTGTCTTGGATAACCTCTTCAATTTTGTCCAATGGGACAAGAAATGACTGGTGGCTTCTAAAAAAGTTGCTGTCTTTTAACATTTCCTCAAGAATGGTCAACCCTTGGTTACATTCAATAATCCTTCCATTTTCAAGGTTGATGCATGATTTTCTTCCGACTTTTTCAATATAAAGAATGGATTCTATATCTATGAGATGAATTTTACCATTTGAGCTAATACTGATCTTTTTTTTTCGCCTACTTTTATGATTGTTCACTAAACTTACTGTCGATTTTAGTCTCAAAAGGTTAACAGGTTTCACCATAAAATCCATTGGATAATACTTATATCCATCTAACGCATAATCCGGAAGATAACTCATGAAAATAATACTGGTGAAGGGGTAATGAATATTTATATACTCAGCCACATCGAATCCATTATTTTGAGGCATATTAACATCAATGATGACTAGATCTACTTCTTGCGTAGATTCTAGATGTGAGATTAGATCACTTATCTTGCTAGTTATTAGATCAAATCTCGCTTGACTGATCTCATTTGAAATCTTCTTAAAGAAATTTAGTATCTCTTGATCATCGTCAATAACACATATTCTGACGGTCAATGTTCATCACTCTTTTGATTTTGGGGTAATTCGGGTTCATAAGCAAACCAGAAACAACTGCTTGCTGTTGTAAGCGAATTGAAAAACAAAGCGGTTAAGCCAATTATATAACTGATGCATTTTAACATACTCCTTACTCCTTTAACCATTTATTTAAAATCTCTTATCAAGTGATAAGAGGATTTTATCCCATATGTTAGTCAAAGTGATGCTTTGCAGGATAAGTGCCATCCATATGCCGTATTTATGATGGTCATCTCCCATAAGGCTGATTAATAGGAGACAAGAAAAAATGCCAATTGAACCAATTTTGAGCTTTTTCTTATGATCAGGAGTAAATAAATGTTTCTTTTTTTGAAGCTTTGGAGAATTTTTAAATGTGATAAAAAATGAAAAGACTAATAAAATTTTCAACACAGACTTAGTCCAGAAGGTGAAATGTGATTCAAACTCTATTGATATGTATGTTATAAACAAGATTTGCAGGGTGCTGAAGATTAAACATAAATTATAGTTTTTAAAATGGCTTCCCCCAGATATCATTCTAAATAATCCACCACTGGCTAAAACAATTAAAGCTTGTGCTAAATAACCGAAAAATTCTGCTAATATAATAACTATAAATACTTGATTGACAGTAGCAAGCATCCATTCTAAACCATAGCGTATGTTATCTTGCAGTCGGCGAAACTCAGGGTTAAAATGTATAATATGTTTTGATATTTTTTTCGCCAGTTTATGAGGTGTTAGATCAAACATAGTCTGCCTCCTTTGGTATCCTGACTTTGAAAATGATCATTCGATCAATGATTTCTGTAAAAATGAAACCATTATATTTCTCAACAACTGACTTTACAATATGAAGACCATAACCTCTACCTACTTTGTCTTTCGTGGAGAATCCTTCTTCAAAAATCCTCTCGATAACTTCTGAAAACCGTTCAATATCTCCAAAATTTGAAACATCAATTCTATAGTAATTCTCAGTTGCATTAATATGCACATATACTGCCCGTTTCGGGAGTTCATCTATTTCTTTAACAGCATCTAGTGCATTTGTAATTAGATTGCCTAATATTCTGTTTGTTTCAAATAATTTGCACGGAAAACCTCTTAAACTATCACTGATTTTGTATTGAATATGTATATTTTCTTTTAAACCTTTGTCTTTATAAGAAAGAAGTAATCCACTAATTGCCACTGAATGTAAAGGAAGAATATCACTTATTTGAGCAGAATCATTTAACACATCGCTGAGGTACTGATAACTTTCTTTGGAGTAACCTTTTTCAAGCATTTGCTTGATGGTAATAAGATGATGCATATGGTCATGGTTATGCCTTTGAATAAAGTGAATGTACTTACCCACCTCTTCATATTGTTCCTCTAAATAATCCTCTGCGTCCCGAAGGTTTTGAAGAAAGATACCTCTAATCATAAAAAAAATAAACATGGTCAATGTTATAAGTGCTACTCCCCAAAATAAATTAATGTATTCGTCAACTTTCTTATTTTTATATATAACGATGTAGTAGAGAAACAGTATGGAGAATGAAAGAATTGAAATTAATAATAATTGCTTACGTAATCTCTTAGTTTGTTTCTTTAGAATGATTAGACTTATCCTATATTTTCGAATCAGCCATAATATAAATGTAAGAATGATAAGGTGAGGCAAGGCGATGGCAAGAACTGGTGCCTCATTTAGATTTACACTGAAAAATGGTTGGATAGATTTTAATATTGAAAAACCAATGACTTCAGCTACAAGTAAACAAACTGAACCTAGTGAAATACAGATCATTGATAATGAGATTTTTAGTTTAAATAAGAATGACACTAAAAAACCAATTGCCCAAATTACTATGAATAAATATATTGGCGGAGGGAAAACGTTTTTTGCCAAAAATAAAACGATGCTTCCATAAAAACTTATAAGAAGTAGCGGCAGGAATTTTCTTTTACAGTCGAAATTCACTAGAGATGTTCCAATCGTAATGATTAAAAATGTTTCTAATAGACCTCCTATTAACTGGTTTATCAGATTCATTTCAACACTCCTACAATTTTTAAGTTATGCTTCAACCCAATTATACAAAAAAAGATAATATATGTAAATTTAAATTCGGATATTTTAATATATAGGGCAGAATTTTGTAGAAAATCGGCTGTTTATACATGAATTATGCCCAGATAAACCAAATTAATCCATAGTTCCTAAAAAAGTGTTAAGATAAAGCCAAGCTCCCAAAAAAAATTAAGAGGTGAATGAAAATGTCAATTATTGAAACGTGGAAAAACCCTGCTTTACGAATGAATAGTCAAGTAGTAAATCCAGCTGGTGATCTGATGGAAGAGCTATCAGACGATGAAATGGAAATGTTAGCGGGCGGGTGTGCTTGGTACGACATCAGTTGCAAGTTAGGTAATAAAGGTGCATGGTGCACTCTTACTGTGGAATGTCAAAGTAGCTGTAATTAGTAGAACTTAATTTAAGGCCGGTGTTTTTACCGGCCTATGAATATAAAGGTAAAGGTAAGGAGTGAAACAAGAGGTATGGACTTAGCACAGGAACATCAATCAAATTCCAATAAGTTGATTATTGGAAATGACGCCGCTCGAAAGCAGCAAATTGAATATTGGAGCAAATTCTTTTTCAATAACAGGGATTATATGGAAAGAAGTTTGAATGCTGTATCCAGAGTAAATACCGAGCAGGCGGTATCATTGAAGTTTACTGGTAAGGATCTGGAATCTGGTATAGTAAATTCCCACACCTGGTCTAAAGAATGGGATTTAATCTTAAATGGGGAACTTGAAGACTTGCCAGCCTCTTGGATTAAAAGGGAAAAAAAATTTAATACTTTCATCGAACAATTCATAAAACTGGCCTTTACTAAATTAAAAGATTTGCAGATATATAAACAACAATTGTTTTTACAAGATAGTTTTTTTTTAAATCTTCTAGATCATATAGGACATACAATTTATTCTTTGTGCAATAAGACCCTTGTACTTGAAATGAACGTATGCAGAGAGAAGGGGGTCCTGAAAGGATCCACTTCTGAAGAGCGCTATCACTTTTTTGAAAATGAAATATTGGCTGATCGTGATTTTTTATCATCAATAGCTAGCGAGTATAAGTGCCTTATTGCACTGCTAATAGGGACAGTGAATAACTTTGTTGATTTTATCAGAAATATTCTCAGGCATCTAGGTGAGGATTGGGGAATTTTAACTGAAGTTTTCGCTGATCTCGGAATGGTTAAGAAACTGCATCTTGGCAAGGGAGATACACATAACTGTGGAAAAAGTGTTTCAATATTAGAGTTTGAAAGTGGTCAAAAGCTAGTCTATAAGCCAAGATCTCTTGACGTTGATCAACAATATCAGGAGCTAGTATCCTGGTTGAACCAGCAGGAAAAAAGTACTCCTACTATCTATAATGTTAAGGTGATCAGTAAGGAAGATCATGGATGGTCTGAGTTTATACCTTATACAGCCTGCCAATCGGCCAAGGAGATCAAAGATTTTTATAGACGAATGGGTGCTCAGCTTGCCCTATTGTATGTGTTAAACGCAACAGATTTTCATTATGGAAATATTATCGCAATGGGTGAGCATCCAGTCTTTATCGATATGGAATCTTTGTTTCACCAAAATATATATGAAGATAACTATAAAGAGGATGCGCTTGGCAGGGCAGAGCACATGCTATCCAAATCAATTATGGCTTCCGGCATGTTGCCTAATTTGTTATATCAGCGGAATGATCAAGATAATTCAGGTATTGACTTAAGTGGACTAGGGGGGAAAGGAAACCAGCAGCTTCCTTTTCAAATTTCCCAAATTGCCGATAAGGGTACTGACCAGGCGTATTTGAAAAAAGGAATTGCTTTTTTAGAGGCAGGTCTTAATCTGCCAAGCTATGAAGGTGAGTTTGTGAATCTTCATGATTATGTACCAGAAATTATAGATGGTTTTAAAACTGTGTATAGGTTTATGGCAGAGAATAAAGAACAGCTTATTGCCCAAGTTGAAAAATTCGGAAGAGTCCCTGTTAGAACAATTTTAAGGCCGACCGCGATATACGGAGAATTCTTGCGTAGTTTAGTACATCCAGATTTGTTGAGAGATGAATTTGATCGGAAAGTGTTTCTGCACAGGCTGTGGCTTAAATGTTTGAATGTTCCGAAAATGGAGTCGGTTCTTATTGATGAGATGGAGGAGTTGCTTCGTTATGACGTTCCTTTATTCACGTCCAGACCTGGTGAGCGGCATTTATGGACTTCGAACGGAAGAGTGGTTACTGATTTCTTTTCCCGCCCTGCCTTTGACCTTGTTCTGGACAAAATTCGAAATCTTAGCGAATCGGACTTATACGGGCAGTTGCAAGTATTAAATATGGTAATGCTTGCCTCAAATGCGGATCATTATGCTGATGTTGAGCAAATTAGTCCATTTGAAAATAGGATATTGAAAGACAAGAAAGATTTTTTAGTACATGCAATGGATATAGGGGATTATCTATTAAAAACTAAGATAGAAGGCATAAATGGAATTGAGAAAGATATAACCTGGGTTAGTACGGTTCTGGAAGGTAGCAGAGAAGTAGCTTGGAATATTTCACCGGTTGGTCTTGATTTTTATAACGGTAATAGCGGAATAGCTCTTTTTTTGGCGTACCTTGCTCATTTTACAGGCGAAACACGATTTAAAGAGGCAGCAGCGCAGGCTTTGGTTCCCATTGTCAATGACATGAAGCAATATGGACAAAACCCGTCTTGGAGCTTAGGAGCTTATAGTGGTGTTGGAGGAAGCTTATTTACAGTTAATCTGATTGCTGGTCTTTGGAATGATAGTTCTCTTTATCAACAGGTGGAAGAGGCTTTGCCGGGGTATATTGAGATGGTTAATCAAGATACCATTTTTGATTATATTGGTGGCTCAACAGGTGCGCTCGATATTCTGCTGTGTATTTATCATCATACGGGAAATCTAGATGCTTTAAAAGGAGCTATTTTGTGCGGCGATCATTTAATAGCGCATAGTAAAGAAATGGAACATGGAGGGCTAGGCTGGCCTACTATGTTGAATGGCGTAGCACTGACTGGATATTCACACGGTAACAGTGGTATCGCAGCTGCGTTTTCCTCTCTTTATCAAGTAACGGAAAACAAAAAGTATCTTACATATATATCAAAAGCATTGGAATATGAAAGGACATTTTATGATGCAAAGGAAAAAAATTGGCGTACACCAGGAAGAGAAAAAATTTCATATGCTTGGTGTCATGGAGCACCAGGAGTTCTTCTTTCAAGACTTAGGTTAAAGGAAAATGGTTACCGCGATCATTTGCTTAATCAGGAGATTAAAGCTTCTCTTACGACCACCTTGGATAAGGGGTTTGGCAATAACCGATCCTATTGTCATGGTGACTTTGGACAGTTAGAAATTCTTCTTTACGCTGACAAAGTACTGCAAAATAATGATTTAAGTGTCAATATTCAGTCAGTAGGCTCGCAATTACTGGAAACAATTGATAAAAGAATGTGGAATTATGGGGTTTCTAGAGGAACTGAATCAAAGGGTTTGATGTGTGGTTTAGCTGGTATAGGGATGGGATTACTAAAGCAATATGACAGTGAAACCGTACCTAATATTCTTAATTTAGAAAACAGACTGCTCAAAAGGAGGTGAAGCTATGACAAAACAAGAAAAAGCAGCTATCTATCGTGATGTAAACAAGCATAGCGAGCTAGGGCTCGAGAGTCCTGTGGGGGAGGTCAACGAGGAAGAATTGAAAAACCTTGCAGGTGCTAAAAATGTGAATCAGGAAGAACCTCTTTCTTCATTCATACCCGGGCCCGGTACTTGTCTCACAGCAGCTATTTGCCCAACTACCGGGATGTGCAACATTTATTAATTGAAAGGAGGTGATATTATGTCAAATCGTGAAAAAGCAGAACTCTACCGTAATGCTAGTAAACGTACAGAGCTTGGATTCGTTAACCCAGTAGGTGAAGTGAGCGAGGATGAATTGCGAAATCTTGCAGGTGCAGCCGATGTTACTCCGCATACCACTCCTTCCTCACTGCCTTGCGGAGTATTTGTCACAGCAGCTTTTTGTCCTTCTACCAAATGTACATCAAGCTGCTAATCTTACCAATGATAAGTATGGGGAGGATTGGTAGGGAGCTCAATCCTTCTTCTTACATAACATTGAGACAGATCACAAAAAACAAAGAGCGGTTGGTCATGTTTATGCGCGACCAGCCGTTTCTTTATCTATTGTAATCGGCTTTTTAGAATTTATACATAAAGGAATGGAGAGGTTTTCATGATTGAGGCTTTTAAACGTTCTGCTTACCTAAATGAACGAGAGACAGTTCGCAAAACTACAACACTAGATCATATAAAAGAATTGAGTGAATGGACTAATGCAATTCCACATGAGATGCTCGAGAAGCGGCTCGAAAAGGATCATTTGACCAGAGAGCAACTAATGTTGCACATAGAACAGAAGGATTCACCTTTTATAAAGAAGGAATTAAAGTGGATTGAGACTTTTGAAGAACTTATGGATACATATGAAACTTCCCCTTTAGATTACCTCAGTTTTCAGTCTTTAATTCACCCTTTTATCATATATGCTAAAAAACAAATTGAATGTCTTTTTAAAAAAGTCACCAGCAATTTAATTAATATTGAAACGGTCACTCAATCGATTACAGATGCCCTTTATGCGCGACTTCATATCATGGTGATGAAGTGTGTAATTCTAGAAGTAAATATAGCCAGAAAGATAGAGGTCTTGGAAGGGGATACAAGTGAAGAGCGGTTTCAATATTTTATGCGTCAATTCAATGAGGACTCTGAAATGAGGATGGAGTTTTTTGAAAACTATCCAGTACTATCTCGGTTAATGACTGAGAGCACGAAAAACTATTTAATTATAACGGAAGAGCTTATAGAACGTTTTTTATGTGATTATGAAAAAATTAAAGATAATTTTGAAGGTGAATTTACTCGTCTTGAAAGGATAAAAATGGATTTAGGAGATACTCATCAAAATGGGAGAACTGTAGCAATATTAGAGTTCGAATCTGGCGAAAAACTTGTTTATAAGCCTCGGCAAATTTTGATATACAAATGTTTTGAATCATTACTGGACTGGTTGAATGATAGAGGATTGAAGCATAAGCTCAAAGCAGCTAAAAGTCTTGATTGTCAAACATATGGATGGCAGGAATTTGTTCCTTTTAAGGAATGTATTCTAAAAGAGGAAATACGTCGGTTTTATTATCGACAAGGGGTATATACAGCCTTGTTTTATGTATTGGGTTCCTCTGATTTCCATGCTGAAAATATTATAGCAAATAGTGAATACCCAGTTCCTATAGATCTTGAAACTCTCTTTAGTCAGAATCTTGAAATGACGAAAAAACTAAATTTTCAAAGTCAATTAGCTGTTGAATTAAACGATTCAGTCTTTTCTACTCTCATGCTTCCACTTCCGTCACTTGAACATTCAATTATTGATTTCGATCTGAGTGCGCTTGGGGCAATAGAAAACCAGGTATCAGAAAAGATAAAAAGCATAAGGATAGAAGGAGAGGGAACAGATGAAATTAGAATAACGCGCGGGCCTGCAAAATCAGGGCAGTATCATAATAGACCAGTGCTTGAAGGTGAAACACTTTCGCCTTCCGATTATATCACTGACCTTGAGGAGGGATTTACAGACCTGTACCGTCTGTTTCTTAAACATAAAAATGAGTTTATTAGCGATGATGGGCCTCTACAACCATTTGGCAAAGCCCATGTCCGTCAGGTCTTTCGTCCAACTCATGTGTACAGTGAATTTTTGCAAAACAGTTTACATCCTGATTATGTTCAAAACGGTCTTGATCGAGTGCAATTGTTTGATATTCTTTGGCAAATTTATAAACAATCTTCTAAGTTTGAAGAATTGGTTATCTATGAAACAAAGGATCTGCTAAGACATGATATTCCTTATTTTTATTTTAAGTTAAACAGTAGAGATCTCTATGATAGTAATGGAAATCTTATACCAAACTTCTTTACGGAAACAGGACTTGAGGCTGTTTTTAAAAAGGTCAGCCAACTCAATAGAATTGACCTTGAAAAGCAAAAACAATATGTGAGATGGTCTCTTGTATCCATGTTAGGGGAAGTATGGAGATTCCCAGAAAAAGTGTTAACATTTCAAGAAAGGACGGAAGAATCTAGTAGTTCTTTTACTCAAGAAGCTCTTGAAATTGGCCGTCTATTAGTGGATAGAGCAATAACTGAGGAAAACATGGAAGTGAACTGGATAGGATTAAATTTGAATGATAAGGCAGGACTCAGTGTATCTGTAAAGGGCCCTGATTTGTACGATGGATTAATCGGATATGCAATGTTTTTGGCTTACTTATCCAAAGAAACAAACAATCAAGAATACGAAAAAATGAGTCGAGGTGCAATTCAAACTGTGATACGTAAAGTTGGTAACAAACCACTTAACGAATCTATTTCGGCTTTTAGCGGTGAAGGAGCACTTATTTACGGACTAGTTCATTTAGGGTTACTTTGGAATGATCAGGAATTAATTAAACAAGCAAAGGTTAGGTTACATTATGTTTGTGATATCGTAAGAAAAGAAAAAAGCCTTGATTTTTCAGGGGGACTTGCTGGTTTTATTGTACTTTGCCTAAATATCTTTAACGAAATTAGGGATTATGACTATTTGAATGTGGCTTTGCAAGCTGGAGATCAACTGATGATTAAGATGGATGACACTGCCAGAAAACCAGGACTTGCACATGGAATAGCAGGATACGCTTGGGCGCTTGGTTTGCTTGGTGAAGTATCTCAGGAAGAGAAATACCAAATTGAGGCTCAAAAACTGCTTGTATATGAAAATACTTTTTATGATGGAAGCACGGGCAATTGGGAAGAAAGTGAATCCAAGAAAAAAAGTGAACGAAAAAGGGTCTATTGGTGTCATGGGGCGCCTGGCATTGCTCTTTCGCGGATAATGTTAAAAGACATTATAAATTCTAAAGACATTAAAGAGGATATTGACGTGGCCTTAAAGACGCTGATTTCAGAAGGAGGAATAGAAAGCCATTGTCTATGCCATGGGACAATGGGGAATGTCGACATTCTATTGACAGCTGCCAAAGAGTTGAATGAAGAATTGTTTATGATACAGGCATTAGAATTAACCAAAATTGCACTGGATCAGAAAAAGGTGCATGGTTGGGTTCATGGCTTGGATCCTCGTGCGGAAATGGATGGTTTTATGCTAGGGAGAACGGGAATCGGATATTGTCTGCTCAGATTGAAAAATCCGAGTATTCCTTCTGTACTTGCTTTGCAGTTACCAAAAGGAGAAAACTTATGAAGAAGAGGTCTCCTTTTAAAACACGTAGCCGCATTCCGTTTATAGAGCAAATGCAACAGACAGAATGTGCCCTTTGTTGTATGGCTATGATAGCGAGTTACTATAAAAATGATTTGTCCATGTACGAGCTTCGTGAGCGGCTGGGGAACGGTCGCGATGGTACAACCTTGTTGCATTTGAGGAATATGGCAAAACAATTAAAATTCGAAACTAAAACCTATAAAGCTGATACTAAACAATTAAGGAATCTCGTTTTGCCCGCTATACTTTACTGGGATAACAACCATTTCGTTATCCTTGAAAAAATCACCTCACATGCTTTAATTATCGTTGATCCTGGTTCTGGGAGAAAGAAGGTCAAGGAAAAGGATTTTACAGAAAAATATTCTGGATATGCGCTTACTTTGTATCCAGGTAATGGTTTTGAGCAACGGAAAAGAAAAAATATTTGGACATCTTTTTCTTTTTTAGTAACGAATCGGCCTAAAATCTTCAGCGCCATTCTGTTTCTTACGTTTCTTCTTCAACTGTTTACAGTGGCGATGCCTGTTTTAATTCAGTTTGTAATTGATCGCATTATTGTACCTGACTACAGGGAACTGCTTAATGCATTTTTGATAGGAATTTGTGGAATAATCTTGTTCCATTCCTTATTTTCTTTCATACGAGGTAAAATTCTCATTAACCTTCATAATGTATTAGATTACGATATACAGTCAAGATTTTTCAAACACCTACTCAAACTGCCATATCAATTCTTTTTATTGCGCTCCTTTGGAGATTTACTTTTTAGGGCAAACAGTATGAAGGTGATACGTGATCAGATTGTCAATCAGGTTGTTAAAGGTCTTTTAGATTCTGCTGTCATACTGGTGATCTTGCTGTATATGCTTATACAATCGCCATTATTGGCTGTTATTGTTTTCTTAATAGGCACTTCTAATGTATTGCTGATTGCGCTTAGCCAACGATACATTTCGGAAGCCAATCAGATGGAAATTAAAGGGCACACCGAAGTTCAGGGAGCCCAGACGGAAATGTTATATGGTATTTTCGGAGTTAAGACATCTGGTGTCGAGAAAATGATTTACGATAGATGGCTTTATCGTTTCAAAAATTTATTGTGTGCATATCGTAAAAAGGAAAATGTATTAAATTATGTAAATACAGCTAGCAGTACATTACAATTAATGGCTCCACTTATCATTTTGTGGGTTGGGGCACATCAAGTATTTACAGGAAGTATCACACTAGGAATGTTGGTTGCTTTCCATTCAATTTCAACCCAATTTTTTATGCTAAGCGGTAATATTGTTCAGACCATCAATTCTTTCATTTTGACTACTTCTTATTTAAAGAGAGTTGGGGATGTACTCGACGCTCCCACAGAATCAAGAGAAGACAAGATGAAGAAGACGCTAAATGGTGATATTCAATTGAAGAATGTCACTTTTGCTTATTCTAAATATAGTGAAAATGTAATAAATAATGTTTCCCTCAATATAAAAAAAGGGCAGAAAGTTGCTCTTGTAGGACAGTCAGGGGCAGGAAAGACGACAATAGCCAACATGATTATCGGGTTGTTTAGTCCGACTGATGGAGAAATCTATTATGATGGCATTAGTATTAATGAACTTGATCTGGGCCATCTTCGCCGTCAAATTGGTACAGTGCCGCAAAACGTAATGCTCTTTAATAGAAGCATTTATGATAATATTACTCTCCATAATCCTGAAGCGACGCCAGAGCAAGTAATTGAAGCTGCGAAGGCAGCTCAAATTCATGACGAGATTATGAATATGCCAATGCAGTATCATACGATGGTGTCGGAGATGGGGATGAACATATCGGGTGGACAACGGCAAAGAATTGCTCTTGCGAAGGCCCTTCTTGGGAAGCCATCAATTTTAGTTTTAGATGAAGCGACTAGTTCGTTAGATCACTTGAATGAGTCAAAAATTGACGCGTATCTGTCGGGTATAAATTGCACCAGAGTAGTAATTGCGCATAGGTTAACAACGGTGATGAATTGTGACTTAATTGTTGTTGTAGATAAAGGAAGAATCATTGAATCAGGTAGCCATCATGAATTGTTGCGAATTTCGAGTTTCTATAGCCAATTTTATAAAGAAATGATTTCTTGAAACGCTTCTTGATAAACAAGAAGCGTTTTCGGTTTGTAAAGTAGGCTTTACAAATAGTAAAATAAACGTTACAATTTAACTGAAATATCTAATTACGGAGGTTGATCACAATGAGTATTGAAGAAATTGCGAAATACGGAAATAGTATAGGAGGGGTAATTGTTCTCCTGTGTGTTGCAATTATTTGGGTAGTTTCGAAGCAGATGGGAAAGGATGAACGTTCAAACGCAATTTTCCTCAGAGTGTACTGCTTTATGTTTTATGTGCTGGCCGGACTTATTTTACTGAGTATTTTCTTTGAAATCGGTGAAGGTATCAGTGGTCAGGTGTACCAAGAGTTGACAGTTTTAATGTTTGCTCTAAGCACATTGTTTGGAACCATCTATCTGTTCATTTTGAAAAAAAAGTTCTGAATATGTTTTGTTTGTAAAACGATGGGTCAAAAATTCAGGCAAGGGACTGGTTAAATTTGGGTAGAAATCGATATATTGTAGAGACACATGGTTTAACGAAAACATATAGAGGAACAGATGTAGTTAAATCGTTGAATTTGAAACTTCGTGAGGGAGAAATTTATGGATTTCTTGGTCCCAATGGGGCAGGAAAAACGACGACAATTCGTATGTTGCTCGGACTCATCAATCCGTCAAAAGGGGAAACGAGAATATTTGGGAAGGAATTGAAAAATAATCGGCTTGAAATTTTACAAAGTGTCGGTTCACTTGTGGAATCGCCCTCCTATTATCCACATCTCACAGGCGAGGAAAATCTAGAGACTGTAAGAAGGATATTGAATATTCCTAAAAAAAATATAACTGATGTTCTCGAACTGGTTAGATTAACAAAAATGGCAGACAGGAAAGTCGGTGAATATTCATTAGGGATGAAGCAGCGCCTTGGAATAGCGGCTGCCCTGCTTGGAAATCCAAAGCTTGTAATTCTCGATGAGCCAACAAATGGACTTGATCCAGCTGGTATTCTTGAAATACGGAAACTGATCCTCAAACTGCCGTCTGAATATGGCATCACCGTTATGATCTCCTCACATTTGCTATCGGAGATAGAGCAGGTAGCCACTCAAGTAGGTATCATTGCCAATGGAGAGATGCTGTTTCAGGACGATATTGCAACCCTGCGTTCAAGGGCTGATACTAAGATTGTATTTTCGACAAGTGACTCGGATAAGGCGTTGAAAGTATTTTTAAAAGAAGGAGTAGAGGCAATCAAAACACAGCATGGTCTAATGATTGAAGAAAGAACGGATAAGGAAATTTCAGAACTTGCTAAAAAACTTGTTCATAATGAGATAGATATCTTTCGAATATCTGACGAAGCGAAGTCACTTGAAGATATTTTTCTTGAAATGACAAGAGGGGGAGAGACCTTGTGATCGCTAAATTGCTAAAATCAGAAATACTGAAAATTAGGAATCTGACATGGCTCATAGTCATCTTAGGCCCTCTTGGAGTAGTTGTGATGCAAGCAGCCAATTACACGATGCGATTTGATTATCTTATGTCTAAAAGCTCTGATAAATGGATGTTTCTATTAGAAAATATTCATTCTTACTGGCCCTCAGCACTCCTATTAGAGATTACAATTGTAAACTCTCTTTTGGCAGGTATAGAACACCATGGTGGGATGTGGAAGAAGATCTTTTCGCTTCCTGTTTCACATTGGAAAGTATATCAGTCTAAGGTAATTATAATTGTTACCATGTTGATAATATCGACAGTAATACTTGCAGGAGGGACCTTTCTGCTTGGAAAGTTGATCGGGTTTCACGAAACTTTTCCATTTGGGAGTACACTGAAAATGAGCTTTTATACATTTATTGCCGCTCTTCCTTTTGTATTTATGCAGTTTTGGCTGTCCATAAATTACCGGAACCAAGGGATTGCTTTAACAATTGGTATTGCAAGTGCCGTGTTTATCATGTATGCTCAGGGATTGCCTGATTGGATGCCATGGAAATGGCCAATGTTAATAGAGGGGATTGGAGAAAGTATCCTTTCAGTAATTAAAGGTTTGGTCTTCGGGCTGTTTTTATACTCAATTATTATGGTATCTCTGTCACGAAAGGATGTGGCTTAATTTGTTCTTTCAATTATTAGACACAGAGTGGCTGAAGTTAAAACATTCGAAGATCTGGTTTATTGTGCTAGCTAGTCCTGTTCTAGCTGCAATTATTGGTTTTTTTCCGGTTTTTAAAATTGGAACAAATGAATGGCTCACACTTTGCACTCAAATGATCCTAGCACACAGTGCGTTGTTTTTACCCTTATTGACGGGTGTTCTTGCTGCACTGATATGTAGTAACGAGCATGCCTATGGAGGGTGGAAGCAGTTGTTAGCACTTCCGGTAAAGCGTATTCAAGTATATGTGGCTAAATATGTAATAGTTATGTTCATGCTTTTGTGGACTCAGATCTTTTTCATTATCAGTGTTTGGTTTGTCGGAACAGTAAAAGGATTTAGTTCGCCGTTTCCTTGGAATGGTGTTATTATGAGCGCTCTTATGGGATGGGTGTCATGCTTTCCATTAGCTGCTCTTCAATTTTGGTTGGCAACATATTTTAGGAGTTTTGCGGGTCCTAGTACTGTCAATGTAATGTTAACATTGCCGGCCATTATCATTGCTAATTCAAAGTTTATGGGTCCGCTTTATCCATGGGCTCATCCAATGCTCAGCATGACACAGGCATTCTCGGCTGCCATAGGAGGGAATGCGGGCTTTTTAGAAAATGAACCTACTTTTTATGTAACGCTGATCGTAAGTTTCATTTTATTTTTCTTCGGCGGAGCTTTATATTTCCATAAGAAGCAATGGACATAGTTATGCAAACAATGGAGGATTGTTATGCAAAAAAATAAACAATCGAAAAAGTTGACGAATCGACTCCCTGAGTGGCGGGCACGTACTAAGTTGACGCAGCAGCAACTAGCGGAGAAAACTGGGGTTAGTAGACAAACGATTATCTCAATAGAAAAAATGAAATACACCCCTTCACTAGCACTCGCATTCGAAATTGCCCAAGCACTTAGTTGTTCGATAGATGACGTGTTCCAATATAATGAGGAAAATGAATAGAAAATTAGAAAGGAGAGAATATTTTTGATTATTGAAACGAAAGGTGTGACAAAGAGTTACAATCGCGTTGATGTCGTACATGAAGTTGATATGATGGTACCTGAAGGTGAAATATATGGGTTCCTTGGACCGAATGGTTCTGGAAAGACGACGATGATGCGGATGCTGCTTGGCTTGGTTCGACCGAATAGAGGGGTTATCCGTATGTTTGGAAAAAAGATGCCTGAAGATCGAATTTCCATATTAGCCAAAACAGGTGCCTTAATTGAGAAGCCTGCCTACTATGAACATCTGGATGGACGAGATAATTTAAGGGTATTAGCAGCACTGCGCGGTATCAATGATAATAAAACAATTGATCGGGCGCTAGAGAGGGTTAACCTCCATAGAGTCGGGAGAAAAAAAGTCAAATCATATTCGCTTGGCATGAAGCAGCGGCTTGGTATTGCAAGCGCCATGTTGCATAATCCTAGGATTCTTCTACTTGATGAACCAACGAATGGTTTAGATCCAGAAGGAATATTTGAGATTCGTGAACTAATTCGAAATTTGTCTGAAAAAGAAGGAGTTACTGTTCTTATATCTAGCCATCTGCTTGGAGAGATTGAGCATGCTGCTAGTCGGATAGGGATCATTTACAATGGAAATCTATTGTACCAAGGAAAAATGAATGAACTGCTTACACATCAAAAAATGGGTTCTTTTATTATCGAGTCAAACATGATCGAGCTAATCATCAATGCTCTGCAAGCATATGATATTCAAACTAGTTTAGACGGTGAAGGGAAGGTGCAAGTGCGGGGATCAGAAGCAGATAGAGATAGAATAAAAAAAATCTTGGTAGAGAAGGGATTAACCGATTTCCATATATATGATTCGATGAGGACTCTGGAAGAAGCCTACTTAGAATTAATCCGTTCACAAAAGGTGTCAGTATGAAAAACATCATTAAAGCTGAGTGGCGGAAAAAGAGATCGACTGTTTTTCTAATACCATTGTTAGTCGGATCATTACTGATTTTTGCAATCTGCGGTTCTATAATGCTTTCCTTGACAAAAAACGGACAATCAATTGATCGAGCATTTGAGGTGCTTTATGAGCTTTGTGTAACAAATTGGAACTATCTTGTCATTCTTGTTGTCATTACATTCTCATTGCTTGCTACTGAAATGGAGCATAGATTGGGTATGTGGCCGACTTTGCTTACTACGCCACATTCAAAGTGGAAACACTTTTTTGTGAAAGTAATTACTGCGGTTGGGTTTATACAGCTATTTGGACTATGTGTTTGTCTTTATTTAAGCGGTTTGGGCTTCTTATACGGAAAGTCTTTTTTTGAATATATAAAAATATCTTTGGAATTATTATATTTGCCCTTTCTTCTTGCAATCCCATTTGTAATCACCCAGACGCTTATATCGATTATAATAGTAAATCCTTATATCTCTGTAGGTATCGGCATGGCGGTTTTCCTTTTTCATGCTATGCTGCCTTATTGGTGGCTTCCTTGGGGAGCACTTGCTTACATGCAATCCAATACCAGAATAATAGAAGTTTTTCCGTTACTCATTTCGTTGTCATTGGGATATGGTGTATTATCCATTTTTGTTTTTTGCCGAAAAATGTTTTCTTCTGGGGGGGAGTGAATTGGTAGGTTTCCAACAGGTTTTTTTTGCGGAGTGGATTAAAATCAAAAAAAAGAAAAGTTTGCTTCTCATTATTATTTTGGTTGCACTTCCAGTTATATACGGATGGATTATTCATACAAAAGTCATGATTGAAACATATGGTTATGACGAAGGGAATTCCTGGAAGGTGCTAATCATGATGACTCAAATGTTTTATGGAACAGTTTTCTTTCCGATTATTATTTCTCTTGTAACGGGAACTCTAACTGGATATGAACAGCGAGCTAATAGTTGGGAGCATTTGCTGATGACTCCCGTAAAAGGGGTACTATTCTTTTTCAGCAAAATGGCTTGGGCTGGCATTATCATTCTGTCTACACAATTGCTTATGATAGGGTTACTGATCGTTCTTGGCTATACAGCAGGCTATACAGATAAGTTACCAATGGATATATTCTTATTCACAGTACTTTTTGGAACTGTGGGAGGAATAAGCCTTGGGACACTTTTATTTTATTTTTATTTACGAATGAAATCTATCAGACAGTCACTGTTGATCAGTATTTTTTTGAGTTTTCCTTCTTTTCTGGCATTTTCGAATAGTTCGGGATCCTGGATTCCTATGTTATATCCATGGGCTCTTCCTCTTTATGGAATGACGAATGTATACGCTGATTGGGGGAGGGTGGGTATATTTATCATTGTTTGCGTAACAATGACCATTGTTTTCTCACTTCTTAGTGTTAGGTTACTGAATCGAAAAGTTATAGACTTGAAAAATTGAAAAAAAATCTAAGATGATGAATAGCTTACTGAACCTCTAGGAAATTTTCACATCATGAAGAGATGAATAGTAGGCTTCGGGGGGAATATTCGCATTGAACCGAGTTTATATTTTAATGTTACTGCTTCTAGGATGTGTCTTAGTTATACCACATCATGCTTTAGCTGAGGACAATCGACTGAACACATACACGGTTTTTTTAAAGAGTCCCACTTATGAAAAAAACTGGATCAAAGCACTTGAGAGAAAGGGGATAAAACTTGAATACGACGTCGAAGAAATAGGTCTGTATGAGGTGAAAGCGGAACGTGAAAAATTTGAGGCTTTGATGGCTGATATAAATTATGTAGATAGTTACAATGAAGCTGTTTCAATAAAGCCGGCTGAGCTCACTAGGATTAGCAAAGAGAACTTTACGGACCAAGATGAAGATAATTCTTTGTGGGAATATCAGTGGGATATGAAAAAGGCAACAAATAATGGCAGAACATATGAAATTACTAAAGGGAGTA
Organism: Bacillus sp. 275; assembly: GCF_001999205.1. NCBI lineage: Bacteria > Bacillati > Bacillota > Bacilli > Caryophanales > Bacillaceae > Bacillus > Bacillus sp. 275. The sequence continues at coordinate 1,363,955 of NZ_CP019626.1, read as the reverse complement.
AGAAAACGGTTGTTGGCATAATTGACTCTGGCATTGATAAGAACCATCCCGATTTAAAAGATAATGTTCTTTCGGTCAGCAATTTTGTGCCGAAAGGAGGATTAAGAGGACAGGAACCATATGAAAATGGTGAGATTAATAACTCTACAGATTATCTGGGACATGGAACATTTGTAGCCGGACAAATAGCTGCTAATGGACAGATGAAAGGAATCGCACCGGAAACAGGGATCAGATCATATAGAGTATTTGGTGGAAAAAGCGCTGATACAGTTTGGATTATTAATGCTATCATTCAGGCTGCAAAGGATGACGTTGATGTTATCAATATCAGTCTAGGTACTTTCCTTGTTAATAGTAAAGGAAAAAATAATGGAAAACCAGTTACGGATGATTTGGCTGAAATCAAAGCTTTCAGAAAAGCGGTGGCTTTTGCTCATAGAAAGGGAAGTGCTGTAGTAGCTTCGATAGGTAATGAAGGACTTAATTTAAAGGATAAAAAAGCTGTATATGATTATTGGAAAAATAACATAAATCAAGAAGGGCGTTTTATGAATGCCAAAGTAATTTTAATTCCAGCTCAACTCCCAAATGTAGTGACTGTAGCCTCTGTTGGTCCAAATGGAAACAGATCGGTTTTTTCTAACTATGGTAAAAATATTGCTGATATTGCTGCTGATGGAGGGGATCATCGTATTTTGAATGAAGTTGGAGCCGAGAAGTATTATCAAGAAGGACTGTTTAGACAAGAATATATCCTAGGAGCGGCTCCGGGAAGCTCATACACTTTTTCGGTAGGGACTTCGATAGCAGCCCCGAAAATCTCTGGCGCTTTGGCTCTTTTAATCGACCAGCGCTATTTACATGATAAACCAGATAAAGGAATTCGAATTTTACTTAAAAACGCTGATAAATACGATTCCAATGACTATATTGGTAAGGGTGTATTGAATATTTATAAGGCATTAATTGATTAGATGTTAACATTAGAAATGTAATAGGATATCATTAATAAGCTAATAAATCTGTAATTAGGTAACAATCAAACTTTTAATTATACAAGAGTTTGATTGTTACTTTGGTCCTTTGTATAGTATCCAAGATGAAATTACGCTCTACACTGCCTGTCGAAAAATAGGCTACACGTATAAGAGGAATAGTACTAGCCCGTGTTAAACTCACTTATACAATCTATTACATTATAGGTAATTTATATCAATTTTTTAAATCGCTCCACCTCACCCCGAATCCCAATCCCAGGCTCCCACGAATCAATCAAACGCATCGCCTTCTGATTCGATTCCATCGCTTTCTTATTTTCTCCTTTACGATACAAGAGCTGTGCCATTCCGTAATAATAGTAGATGAGTTCAACTTGATTGGCGTTATGTTTGTCATAGAGCATTTGTTCAAAGGCTTTTTCCGCTTTTTCAAGCTGATCACACTTCACGTAAGCCATGCCGAGGTTGAAATAGGCTTCTATCGTTTTTTCGCCGCCGTATGCAGCGCTGGTTGTGTTTGCCGCTTCGTATAATGTGATGGCTTCTTCGTAGTGAGAGCGGGCGAAACTCAGGTCGCCGCGGACCAGAAGAACCCTGTGCCGGATAATGGGCGAGACGGGCTGATCTTTGATGCCGTCCAGCATTGCTGCCGCTTTGTCCGGTTCTCCGATTTTTAACAGCAGCCTCGATTGCAGGGCGGTTCCCCATACTTTCAAGTCGTCGTGATCCGGCGCGCCTGATTGTTCGAGTATCTTCAGGCCGGCTTCTATTTGCCTGAGAGCTCCGTCTGAATCATTGACTTCCATCAGCGCCCAGCCTGCCGTGTCGATCCGAAAGTAAGCTTCCCGCGTGTGTTCGCCTGATTGACGGGCGGCATCGGCGGCTTTTAATCCGTATTCGATTCGCAGAGGCAGGTTGATTCTGCTTAGAAAATGGCTGATGCGGATGATGAGTTTAATCAGGATGTCATGTTGTCCGGTTTCGCCCGACCATTCGATGACCTTTAGGATGTTCGGCCATTCCTTTTTCATTAGCTCTAAATTCCGTCCCAGCAGATAGCTCCAATAGACGGAATTCGGCTTTTCCCGTTTTATATGGGTTTCCGCATAATCCATATAATAATGCGCCCAGCGGCTTCGGGCTTCTTTTGCAAAATCATGATTTTCAGATAAGTGCTGTTCTCCGTAAGCGACAACGGTTTGATGGGCTGCGTATTGAATTCTTCCTGCGCTTCGTTCCGGCTGTATTAAAGCATATGACCGCATTTGCTCAATCGCGTAATGAAACCGCCGGACGTCTAATCCGGCCGCTTGAGCCAAGCTTTTTTCATCAGGGGGCTTAGCGAAAAAGCAAAGCGTCTGCCATAGTTTTCGTGTGTCTTCATGACATCTGTCCCATGTGCGGCCAAAGAGAACCTCAAACAATTCCAATAATGAGTAGCCCGCTTGTTTAAGTTCTTGAATGAGCTGCGGAGCGGGGATGTCGTCGTCTGACATGTAAGCGATGCTCAGTGCCATGGCCTTCGGGTTGCCGGCGGCTGCTAAGATGAATTCATTTTTAAGGTCAGGCGATAGCTCCAACAGCTGCTCCAGCTTTTCCCGTTTTTGCGGGAGGTTGCATGTTTGCAGACAGCGGTGCACTTCTTGATGGAAAAATTCAAGGGCATCCGTTTGTTCAAGGCCGCTCAGCTGGATGGCCGCCAGTTCCCCGAGGCCGTCCCGGTATGTCTGTTTTACGTTTTCCCGTGCGGTAAGGAGGACTTTTACGCCTTGCGGAAGGCCGATGATAAATTCGTGAATGTCACGTTCCGCTGTATCGATGCTGTCAACGATCAGCAATACCGGTTTTTTATTTGAATGAGCGGCTAATGCATTGCGGACGACGAACCGTTTTTCGTTGATTGATTTATCGATTTGTTCGGTGCGTCCGAGCTGATAGGCGATCGTGTTTAAAAAATCGCTGAAGCTCAATCCTTTCCAGTCAGCGCTGATCCAGATGATGCTGTTGAATGCTGGCCAGTCTGGTGAACTGCCGGCACAAAGGTAGGCTGCTTCAAGAGCGATCGTTGTTTTCCCCATGCCGGCCCAGCCTGTGATTAAACAGACCGGTGACGGAGACAGCATCCATTGCCGGATCGCCTCTATATCAAAGTCGCGGCCGATAAAGTTTCCCGTCCGGCGTGACGGTAAGTTATGCGTGACGGAGTTTCTTGTAAGCGCATTCGTTTCGTGGCTTGGTCTGTCATGAAACAGCCGCTTTACTGCTTTTTCAACATCGTCATCACTCGGCGCTCCGAATGATCCGTCTTTCCGGAGTATTTTTGCTTTTTTTAGACAAGACGCCGTCCAAACGGGCAATGCGGGTTTGATGACGGGAATGGTGGTGGTTTCCAGAAGATCGGTCAGCCATTCAGAATCCATATCAGTCTTTTCTATAATGATCCAGATCATGCCGAACAGCTTTCCGTCGTCAATTCGTCCGGGAATGTAGTTTCCGCCCATCTGTCCGATCCAGCTTTTGATCGTGTTAGAGGAAACGCCTAATCGGAGTGCGATTTGATCTATATAAGACTGTCCTGTTTTTTCGTTCTTTTTCCTTCTGACTTTATAATCAGGATGAAGTTTCAGCGATTTGACGGCAGGTGCCAGCAGTTCTGCAAAATGTGTCCGGTTTTCAAGTTCAGCCATTAGCCTGCACCTCCTATTAGTACTATTTTATCAATTCAGTGTTTTTTGTATATGAAAAAATAAAAAGTACAGTGCGGCTGTCCTTTTATACAGCAGGAAAGGCTGTTGAACGTATGGAAAAGCAGATAAAATAGGGACAGTAATAGAGAAAACAAAAATGTATGCACTTACATTTCAGAGCAGAGAAAGGATTTTGCCAAATGACTCACACAGTGCCTCAAAACATGAAAGCGGCGGTTATGCACAACACGAGAGAAATCAAAATCGAAACATTGCCCGTGCCTGACATCAATCATGATGAAGTGTTGATTAAGGTGATGGCTGTCGGAATTTGCGGATCTGATCTGCATTACTATACAAATGGCAGAATAGGCAATTATGTAGTGGAAAAACCATTTATCCTCGGTCATGAATGTGCGGGAGAAATTGCCGCCGTCGGATCGTCTGTCGATCAATTCAAGGTGGGAGACTGTGTCGCCGTCGAACCCGGTGTCACATGCGGACGCTGTGAGGCGTGTAAGGAAGGGCGTTATAACCTTTGCCCGGATGTACAGTTTTTGGCGACACCGCCGGTTGACGGCGCGTTTGTCCAATATATCAAAATGCGCCAGGACTTTGTTTTCTCGATTCCGGATTCACTATCCTATGAAGATGCGGCTTTGATTGAACCGTTTTCTGTCGGCATTCATGCGGCCGCGAGAACGAAGCTTCAGCCCGGTTCAACAGTTGCGATCATGGGAATGGGTCCTGTGGGGCTGATGGCCGTTGCGGCAGCGAAAGCATACGGGGCAGGCACAATCATTGTGACCGACTTGGAGCTGCTGCGGTTAGATGCCGCGAAAAAAATGGGAGCGACGCATGTCATTAATGTACGGGAACAGGACGCCGGTGAAGAAATCAAAACGATCACGAATGGCAGAGGCGTTGATGCTGCCTGGGAAACAGCGGGGAATCCGGCGGCATTGCAATCCGCACTGGCTTCCGTGCGCCGGGGCGGAAAACTGGCGATTGTCGGTTTGCCTTCTCAGAACGAGATTCCGCTCAATGTGCCGTTTATTGCAGATAACGAGATTGATATATACGGAATCTTCCGTTATGCGAATACGTATCCGAAGGGAATTGAATTTCTCGCTTCCGGCATAGTGGACACGAAGCATCTTGTAACGGACCAATATCCGCTGGAGCAGACGCAAGAGGCGATGGAACGGGCCTTTCAATACAAAAATGAATGCTTAAAAGTGATGGTGTATCCAAATCGCTGAGTGAACGGGGAGGATCTTTGCATTCTCCCTCTTGCTTATCAAAAATGAAAACGGATTCTTGGGGTGGGAAATGATGATTGAAACAGAAAAAGCAGCGGCAGTAAAGACGAAATATCGCGGCCTGTCCTGGATGGAACGGATCGGCTACGGATTCGGCGATATGTCGTACAATATTATCTTTCAGTTTGTAAACGCATACTTATTATTCTACTATACAGACGTCGGCGGCATTAAGCCTGCGGTCATCGCAGCTTTGTTTCTTATCGTAAGGGTGCTGGACGCTGTTTTTGACCCGATTATGGGCGTGATTTTAGACAAGACGAATACAAGATGGGGAAAGGCAAGGCCGTATCTTTTGTGGGTGGCGTTTCCTTTTGCGCTATTTACGTTCTTATGCTTCACGACCCCTCATTTCGGCGAGACGGGGAATATGGTTTATGCGTACATCACTTATATTCTGCTTGGGATGTCCTTCAGCATGCAGACGATTCCGGTCAACAGCTTAACGGGGCGGATGACGAATTCCGTGGAGGAACGGACGGTTCTGACGACGACCCGGATGATTTTGGTTTATATCGGAATTCTGTTATCGATTTCCTGTGCGACACCGCTTGCGGACGCCATCGGCGGGAAAGATCAGGCGTTTGGATTTCAGATGACGGCGCTCATCTATGCGGCTGTCAGCATCGTTTTGAATCTATTTAGTTTCTTTACTGTGCGGGAACGGATTCAGCCTGAAAAAAGAAAAAAACAAGGAGTGAAAAAGACGTTGTCTGTTTTGTTCCGAAACAAGCCTTTGCTCATTTTGGTTTCTGCATTTTTGGCGTTTGCGATTGGGTTTAACATTAAGCTCAGTACGATGGTGTACTATTTTACGTATAACGTCAGCCATAAGGAATTTGTGTTTTTAGGAACTGTATTATTTTTCGGCGCGGCGCTGATCAGCAATCTGTTTATTCCTTTCTTTTCTGAGAAGCGGGGCCGGAAGCAGGTTATGATCATCACGGCGGCGCTATCGCTGATTTCTTATGCGGGCCTTCAGTTTACATCGTATTCTTCGCTGCCGCTTATTTTCTTTTGGCTTTTCGTTTCGGGATTTTTCACAACGCCTTTAAATACGCTTGCTTGGGGAATGGTTGCCGATTGTGTCGATTATGCGGAATGGAAAACCGGAGTCCGGGCTGATGGCGTGGTGATTTCGAGTATGAGTTTCATCAATAAGCTCGGAGTTGCGTTAGCCGGGTCATTTTCGGCCGTTTATCTCGGAATCGCCGGATATGCCGCGAATACCGATCAGACGGCCTCGTCATTGAATGCGATTAAAAATATGAATGCGCTCATTCCGGGATTGTTCATTCTGCTGTCTATTATTCTTATTTCTTTTTATCCTTTAACTGAAAAAAAATATCAGCAGATGATGTCTGATCTGGAGCAAAGAGCTGCAAGATAAGTATACGTAAAATTTAAAATATTCTATGTAAACGGTTGTATTTATGACAGAAAGCACTATACTGAAACTATAATCGAGAATTGATAAATGAGTGTGATAATGTGGGAAGCCAATCTGTTATTTGTATTGGGGAATTGTTAATTGATTTCTTTTGTACCGATGTGGATGTTGATTTGACGGAAGGGCGCAATTTCTTAAAAAGTGCCGGCGGCGCACCGGCGAATGTGTCGGCAGCGATTGCTAAGCTGGGCGGAGACGCGGCTTTCAGCGGAAAAACAGGCAAAGATCCGTTCGGGTATTTTCTGAAGCAGACATTGGATGCCGCACATGTCGATACCTCTATGCTCGTCATGGATGAGAAAGCGCCTACAACGCTTGCGTTTGTTTCATTAAAACAAAATGGGGAGCGCGACTTTGTGTTTAACAGAGGAGCGGACGCTTTGTTAACTCTGGATGATATTGATCTGGAAAAGGTAAACGATGCGAAAATCCTTCATTTCGGATCAGCGACGGCATTGTTATCTGATCCGTTTTGCTCAGCCTATTTACGGCTGATGTCGATTGCGAAAGACAATGGACAGTTTATTTCCTTCGATCCTAACTACCGTGAGGATTTATGGAAAGGAAGAGTTTCAGAGTTTATAAACACCGCAAAAAAAGCCGTTGCCGTAAGTGATTTTGTGAAAGTCAGTGACGAAGAGCTTGAGATCATCAGCGGTGCGAAGGATCATAAAGAAGGTGTTGCGGTTCTTCATGAGCTCGGGGCCGGTATTGTGGCGGTGACACTCGGGAAAAGCGGGACCCTTCTTTCAAATGGGAAGGATATTGACATCATTCCGAGCATTCCGGTGACATCAATAGACTCAACGGGAGCGGGAGATGCGTTTGTCGGCGCGGCGCTGTTTCAACTGGCGCGCACGGATGAGATTCAGACGGCAGCCGAAGATTTTGCGAAGCTGCGTGATATTGTCTCATTTGCCAATAAGGTGGGGGCGCTCGTGTGCACCAAAATCGGTGCGATCGATGCTCTGCCGAGTTTAAAAGAGGTTGAAGTATCACTGTAAAGTATGGAGGATGTTTCTTGAAAGTCATCGGACTTCGGGAAGCATCCTCTTTATTTAGGTCTGAAACTCTTTACGATATACGGTATACTTTAGAAAGGCATCCAGTAAATTGAACCGATGTGAAGTACATACAATCACGTTTTTATCAGTTCTGAGTAAAACCAAGTTTCTGCTGCTGCCGTCATGTATAGTATGACGGCCTATGATATTGAACCGCGGAGGAATGTTTTTCATGAAACATGTTTTTCTTATTGTGCAATGCGCGTTTTCTGTTTTTTGTTTTCTTTGTCTCGCCGCTGTCAATTGGTATCAGGGGAGTGAGCTTGTTTCTGATTCGTTTGATTGGAATGATACGGCGAAATTTTCAAAGCTTTTGAATGGGACGGATACGATTACAAGTCCTGAACAGATTTCGCAGCTTGATTTCTTTGTGTATGCGGCGAAACATTATCCGTTAGTGAGCGGGTTGATGATCGGGCTGTTTGTTTATTTTTTGTTCTCACTGTATCTGGTCATAAAGAATTTCCGCCGGCACAAATGGGCTGAATGAGACTATTTTCATATAAAAATACATAAATTAAAGAGAAAATGAAACTTTTTTTGAAAAAAATCAGTATATATAACTGTGAACTTGTTACTATTTAATTTTGGGAGGAAAATGAAAAATGAGTATTTTAGGAAGATTTAAAGACATCATGTCAAGCAATATCAATGCGCTGCTGGATAAAGCTGAAAACCCTGAAAAAATGGTTGATCAATATTTGCGGAATCTGAACAGTGATTTAGGAAAAGTGAAAGCGGAGACGGCTTCTGTCATGGCTGAGGAACAGCGGGCGAAAAGAGCGTTAACAGAATGCCAGGCTGATGCCGAAAAGATGGAAAATTATGCGATGAAAGCATTGCAGGCCGGCAATGAAGCTGATGCGCGGACATTTTTGGAAAGGAAAGCGGCTGTTGAATCAAGACTGACCGAGCTGCAGACGGCTTATCAGCTCGCTTCTTCCAACGCGTCTCAAATGCGCAAAATGCATGACAAGCTTGTCGCTGATATCGGAGAGCTTGAGTCGCGCCGAAATGCCATCAAAGCGAAGTGGTCTGTGGCAAAAACGCAGGAGAGAATGAACAAATTGGGGTCCTCTGTGTCAAATGCGGGCCAATCGATGACAGCTTTCGGCAGAATGGAAGACAAGGTCAACCAAGCGCTTGATCATGCCAATGCGATGGCTGAGCTGAACGCGTCTCCGAAAGACGATATTGACGAGCTGACGGCTAAATATGACAGCAATCAAAGCAGTGTCGATGATGAATTGGCGGCGCTTAAGCAGAAAATGCTTTTCAGTAAAGATCAATAGACAGCGGGCTGCAGCTTTGTCCGATATAAAGAGAAAGTGAGAGAAACAGAATGATCATTTCTTATAAATGCCCGAACTGCGGCGATGATATGGTCTTTGACAGTTCATCCGGCATGCTGACATGTCACAGCTGCGGGCGGCAGGATCAGATTGAAAGCCTGCCAAAAGAGTATATAACGACGAGATTTTCAGAAAATGAGGCGAATGAGTACCGGTGTGAGAATTGCGGTGCGGTATTATTGACTGAGGCGGAAACGACGGCCACGACGTGCGGGTTTTGCGGAGGAGCCGCCGTTCTCGCCGACCGATTGTCGGGAAATCTCGCGCCTTCGATGGTGATCCCTTTTACGATCAGCAAGGAAGAAGCCATGAGCGCTTTTAAAAAGTGGTGCCGAAACGGCCGTCTGACACCGAAAGGATTTATGACTGCCGATCGGGTGAAGAGCATAACCGGCATGTACGTGCCGTTTTGGATGTTTGACTTAAACAGCAAGGTTCAGGTCAATGCCGTTTGTACGAGAGTGCATCACTATGAAGATGGAGAATACCGGGTGACGGAGACCGAGTATTACAACGCGTACCGCGATATCAATCTTGATTATCTCAAAATTCCGGTCGACGCTTCAGAAAAAATGAATGATGAATTAATGGACAAATTGGAGCCTTACTCATACAGTGAGCTGAAGGAGTTTAATACGGCCTATTTAGCGGGATATATAGCGGAAAAGTACAATTATACCGATGACGATCTCTTTCCGCGGGCGAAGGATAAAATCAGCCATTATATTGATTCTTATATCAGATCCACCTTCTCCGGATATACGACGGCTGACATTACGGATGAGCAGATTCAGACCGATAAAATCAGCAGCTTTTACGTACTGCTTCCGGTCTGGATGGTCAGCTACGACTATGAGCGGGCTGAACACATTTTTGCGATGAACGGGCAGACGGGCAAGGTTGTCGGCAAACCGCCGATCAGTGCCGGAAAAGTGGCCGCGTGGTTCGGCGGCATAACCGCCGGTGCGTTTTTAGCATTAAGACTCGTCTCACTTATGATAGGAGGCGGTTTTTGATGAAAGTATCGATAAAAAAAGCGTGTCTCTTCTGCTTCGTCCTTTTTCTGATGCTGTCTTTTGGTTTACATACATCGGCGTCTGCCGCGGAACAGAAGCAATATGTTTATGACAATGCTCATTTATTAACGAAGGATGAAACGAAGAAACTTGAGGAATTGGCCGGGAAGCTCGGGGCAAAGCGCCATACCGATTTTATCATTCTTACCGCAAACGGAACGGGCGGTAAGGACATCGAGCAGTACGCCGGTGATTTTTATGACAGTCATTTTAGCGGAAACACGGCGATTTTGACCATTGATATGAAAAATCGGGAAGTATTTATCTCCGGGTATAAAAAGGCGGAGACGTATTTGAATAACAGCCGGCTGAATACGATCAGAAATACGATCTCGTCAGATATTTCCGCAGGCCATTATGAAAAGGCGTTTCAGACCTACATCAAGATGGCTTATAAAGATATGGGGAAAAGCCCGGACGACAAGTCTGACAATCTGCTGCTCACATGGTGGTTTCAGCTGATTATTGCCGCAGCCGCGGCCGGAATCGCCGTCACCGTGATGGTGTACAATTCCGGCGGCAAGGTCACCGTCACCGGCAGCACGTATATGAATCACGATACGTCTGAAGTGCTGAGCCAGCACGACACATATATCCGAACCGACGTTACAAGGGAAAAAAAGCCTGATAAAGATAATGACAATGACGGCGGAGTCACGAGGGGCGGCACGAGTTACAGCGGAAGCAAGGGAAGTTTTTAATTATATGTAAAGGATTTGAGCATACATGGGTTTTTTCAGAAATCAGTTAGCAAATGTGGTGGAATGGGAAGAATTCAGAGACGACATGGTTTTCTATAAATGGAACAACCGTGAAATTAAAAAAGGCAGCCGTCTGATCATCCGGCCGGGACAGGATGCCATCTTTTTATACAACGGGAAGATTGAAGGGATTTTCCGTGATGACGGCGATTATGATATCGAATCAGAAATCATTCCGTTTCTATCTACACTAAAAGGGTTTAAGTTTGGCTTTAACAGCGGCATGCGGGCTGAAGTGCTGTTTGTGAATACGAAGGAGTTCACCGTGAAGTGGGGCACAAAAAACGCTATCAACATTCCGGCGGCAGGTATGCCGGGCGGTATGCCGATCCGCGCAAACGGCACATTTAACTTCAAGGTCATTGACTACATCGGATTGATTGATAAGATTGCTGGTGTCAAAGACAGCTATTTAGTGGAGGACATTAAAATCCGGATTACGTCTATTCTCGATCAGCTTTTGATGAAATGGATCACCAGAGAAGGAAAAGACATGTTCAATCTGCAGTCGAATTCCTTTGAAATAGGAAAAGGGATTCAAGAAGATCTTGATATGCAGCTGATCGGAGACGGCATGTCGATTACGGGCTTCAATATTATGAGCTTTAATTATCCGCAGGAAGTTCAGGATATGATTACGAAAAACGCTTCTTACGGCATGGTGGGCGATGTGAACCGCTATCAGCAGATTTCCATGACGGACGGAATGTCATCCGGCAAAATGAGCGGAAGCGGCGCCGCCTCAGACATGGCGGGCATGATGATGGGAATGAATGCGGCAAATCAAATGATGAACCAAATGAACCAAAATCAGCAGAACCAGCCGCAGCAAAATCAAAGTCAGCAGAATCAGGGGACGGCACCGGCGAACGGCTCGGAAGGAGCGGCTAAGCCGAAATTTTGTCCGAACTGCGGAACGAAAACGGAAGGCGCGAATTTTTGCCCGAATTGCGGACAGAAGCTTGCCTGACGATATACGAAAAAGAGGCCTTTTTGGGGCCTCTTTTTTTGTCATGATTTCATTGTTTGAACGATGAGGGATGTCAGCGCTTTAGACCCCTCAGGTATGAGATGGACGCCGTCCGGTGTGAAGTATTCAGGGTGCTGCAATGCTTTTGCGTGCCAATCGACAAGCGTCACATTTTTCCGTGACTCGGCTTGCCGGCGCAATGACTCGTTTACTTTGCTTTCCCACTGCCGCGGCACACGTGTGTTGACAAGATAGATATCGGCTTTTGAAAAGGAGCTGATCAGTGATTCAATTTGGCTGTTTGTGAAATAGCCGTTCGTCCCTAACTCGATGATGACCGCTTTGTTCGGCTGATTAAATGACGCATATTCCGAAGTGAGCTGGAGTGCTTGAGAGACTTGTCTTCCTACCTTTCCGTCGATGGTGACATGAGGGAGGGACTGCCGCAGGTATGACGCAATGTCCAGCATCACCGAGTCACCGATAGCCAGCACGTCTTGCTGAGGCTGTGTTTGTTTTGGATCAGCCGTTTTTTGAGATGACCGTTCCTTTTTCTCTTCGTTTTTCTTTGTATTTGATTTGTCTGTTGGTTCTTTCTTGTTTTTGTCTGACGCGGTGTCTGTTTTTTCGCCGCCGTGTTTTTTCTTGCTGTCATCTTCTTTTGCCGGTTGATCGTGATCGGCCGTCTTGTGCGAAGAGGCGGCGGTTTCTTGCTGATCATTTTGCGCGTACGTCCATTGCGGCTGTTTTTTCTCTTCGGCTATTCCTGACAGCCCGCCCGCAAATACGAGAATGGCGGCAAGAATGAGGCCGAGCGACATTCTGCTGATGACAGAGGACGTCTTCCATTCCAGAAAGCGGTTCAGAAACACGCGGCGTAAAAATGGCCGGAAGCCCGCAGTGCGGATCGGCTGTTCAATGAAATGGTAAGACAGCTCGGCAAGAATGAAAGTGGCGCCGATTCTGACGGCGCAGTGCCAATAAACCGGATTTCCGATTTCCTGCACGGGTGTGCTCAGTACGATAACCGGGTAATGCCAAAGATAGATTCCGTATGATCTCGTTCCGATCCAGCGAAGCGGCTTCCATGAAAGAACATGTCCCAAAAAGCTGCTCGGATGGCATAAACATGCGACAAGAACCGCTGCGGTGATGCTGATCAAAAGCATGCCGCCCTTGTACAGGAAGGGTTCATATTCATCCGTGTAAAAGACGCAAAGCAGCAGCGCGGCAAAAGCGGCAAGCTCCGTCCCGTGAAGCAGGTGTTTCATGCTGCTCGGCAGCCGTTTGGAAGATAATCGTTTCATCGGCCACACTAAAGCTAAAGCGCAGCCGATCAGCAATTCAAATGAGCGGGTATCCGTCCCGTAATAAACGCGGCTCGGATCTCCGCCGGGCACATACATCATACTCATTACGACTGCCGAACATAACGCGAGGAACATGACCGCGGCCGCAAGCCGGGCCCGTGTTTTACATATGTACATTCCCGCAAGCAGCAGGAAGGGCCATATGATATAAAACTGTTCTTCAATCGCCAGCGACCAAAGGTTTTTTAATGGCGAAGGGGAGCCGAAGCTGTCGAAATAAGAAAGCTGATGAAAGATAAACCACCAATTGCTTATGTAAAAAAGTGAGGAGACCGCATCCCCGCGTACGGTATGCAGGAGCTCGCTGTTAAACAATACGACCCAAATGACCGTCGTGATAATCATGAGATAAGCCGCCGGCAGAAGCCGCCTGATCCGGCGCACCCAAAAATCACGCAAATCAAGGGTGATGGCATTGCCTTGGGCAGGCAATATAATAGATGTAATTAAATACCCCGATAAAACAAAAAAGATATCAACACCAATGAAACCGCCGTCGGCCCAGTTAAAATTCAGATGATATGCGATAACTGCGAGGACGGCAAAGGCGCGAAGTCCATCCAGTCCGGGAATATAGCGGTGATGCAGTGACTTGTCTGACATGGTATTCCTCCAATAATGTGTGCGGAAATTCTCGCTGTTTTGCGGATGGCTATGGCAGATTTCTGTACAGTCTTCCATTTGTTCCGTTAATTAGACGCATTCGGAAGGGGATTTTGTTTCAGAAAAAATGAATGAAATGCTGTGATTTTCTTAAACTTTTCAGCCCCCGTCCGGCGTCTGTTATATGAAAAGGGTCCCTTGTGCATCTTGGCTGTTGTGGGACGAAAGAAAAAATCCATGATCTGCGGATATCATGGATTTTTTTCTTTCTTTATCTGATGTAGCGGTCTCCGACAAGCAGCTTGGAGATGATGGAGGTCGGTATTGTAAACTCTGTAACGCCCATATATCCGGGTGCCGCTTCATATTCGTCAAATGAGATGACAAGTTTGTGCTTATCTGTAATATAAAAATTCTGGTCGGCGCGGATGGCTTTAAAAGGCTCCGACATATCATTATCTTCGACCCAGTATATTTTATTCGGATCTTCTTTCATCTGTTTTTTCATTTGTTCTTTAATATTTTGGCTGATGACTTTAATATAACGGTCATCTTTAAATAAACTCTTTAACGTAAGCACGGCCTCATTCTTTTTATCAATCGTGATGTAACGGCTTTGCGTATAAGATGAAGCTTGCGTTTTTTCGATATCACGGCGGATTGAGATCAAATCCGCTGTGTCAGTAACGGTTTCATAATCGCTGTAAATACTAAGGTGGCCTTTTTTGCTTTTTGAGGTCGCCTTCATAAATTCCTGATACAGCTCTTTGCTTTCTTTCATATAATGCCGGTTGATGCTGTCTTCGAGTTTATGATCGGAAAGGCCGGACAGAGCGGGCGTTTTCACATCAATGCTTGATTGGTTCTTTTCTTCCTTCATCTCCGTGAATGTGATGGCTTGGACGACTTTGCCGATGACGGGGATTTTAGACATGGCTTGTGCGGCATCCGGGTTGATATTGACAACGGCGGTAAATAAGACGGCCGCAGCGACTGCCGCGGATGTCGGCCACATCACGATTCGTTTTTTCTTCGGTTTCTGCTGAAGGGCTTTTTCGACAATGCTGTCCAGTTCCTTAGGAATGGGCACACTTTTATACTCTTCTCTTAATTGTTCTAATCTCTTTTCCATTAAGAAAGATCCTCCTTCGTCAGCTGAATGCGCATGAGCTTCAGCCCCCTGTAAAGGCGTGTTTTGACGGTGTTGATGTTTTCCCCCGTGATGTCCGCGATTTCTTCTAATTTCAGGTCTTCAAAGAAACGCAGAATGATAATAGTTTTATATTGATGCGGCAGGTCATCAAGCGCTTCGTGAAGGTCGGTGTCTTTGTAGTGATCTTCCTTTCCGCGGCTTAAAAACTCGATCGTTTCATCGTCCATCACTTTCAGTTTTTTCTGTTTGCGGAGAAAATCAATGGCCGTGCGCACTAAAATTTTATAAAACCAGCTTTTGATCACATCGGGGTTTTTGACGGATTCGACCGATGTCAGCGCTTTTTGAATTGATTCCTGAACAATATCTAACGCGTCATCCTTGTTCTTTACGTAACTGTACGCAAGCCGGTAAAAGTCTTCCTTGCGCTCAGTTATGCACGTCACAAGCGACGCTTTGGCTGTTTCGTTCTTCATTGCTTCAAAGGGCTCCTTTTTTAAAAATACGTATCATAGGCTGCTGCCTAAGGATAGACGGGACAGGGTGAAAAATAGTTTGCGCAGAGGGGATCATTTTTAAAAGGAAAAGGAAGGAAAGACGAAGAGATGAAAAAAAGAGCCAGAACGGCTCTTTTTCCGATGTGTCCGGTATCAGCGGGACAACTTAGTTCGGTTTGACTAAGATTTTCACTTGGTTTTTCTCTTTGATTAAAGCGCCGAAGCCTTCTTCAATCAGATCGTCGAGCACGATTTTTTTCGTGACGAGCTTATCTGCTGAGAAGTAGCCCTCTTTCATCAATGCAAGAACGGAAGGGAAGATGTCGCGGTATCCGATAATGCCTTTTACGGTCCGTTCTTTGATGACGATATCGTTCGGATGAATTTCCGCTCCTTTTTCCCAGATGCTGACGATAACCGTTTCACCGGCAATGTTTGTTGACTGGATCGCCTGGCGGAGAACGACAGGAACGCCTGTTACTTCATAAGAAACATCAACGCCGCCGTTTGTGCGTTTAGCGATTTCTTCAACGACATCGTCCGTTTTTAACGGATCAATGATGATAGCGCCGAGTTCTTTCGCTTTTTCCTGACGTTCCGGTGAAAGTTCAATCGCGTAAATATCTGTGGCGCCGGCCGCTTTCAGGGCTTCAATCACAAGCAGCCCGATCGGTCCGCAGCCAAAAACCGCCGCCTTGTCGCCCGCTTTTAATTTGCTTTGGCGGACGGCGTAAAGCGCTACCGCTGACGGCTCAACAAGCGCGCCCTGTTCGTAAGAAAGCTCTTCAGGAAGCTTAAACAGCAATTCTTCGTCAACGGATACATATTCAGAAAATCCGCCGCCGCCTCCAGCTAAGCCTAAGAATCCCATTTGTTCATCAAGGTTATAGGCTCCCTGATGTCCGTGTGTGGCAAAAATCGGTTCCACGACGACACGGTCTCCGACGCTGTAATTTTTGACGCCTTCGCCCACTTCAACGACTTCTCCTGAGAATTCGTGACCCATCGTGACGGGCGCCATTTCGTTTGTTAACGGATGAGGTTTGCCGACCGGAATAAAGATCGGGCCTCCCAAATATTCATGAAGGTCGCTTCCGCAAATCCCGCACCATTTGACTTTAATTTTGACTTTACCCGGTTCTGCTTTAGGTTCATCAATGTTTTCGATTCGAATGTCTTTTTGATTGTGCCATCTTGCCGCTTTCATTGATTATCACTCCTAGTCTGATTGAAACGAGTATAGGTACATGATCAATATGAACCACGGTTAAAAGGAATAAAGTGCCTGCTTCCTAAAGCCTGATTTCTCAAAATATATCATATTATGCAACTATCAATAGGCCTTATAAAAAGTCCATATTGAATGCAGAAATACTCTATGAATATTATAACGCTAATGAATTAAATTTTGTAGTATAATTTACCATGGAATTATATAGAACGGGAAATTGTGCCGTCGTTATGTGCATGTCTCATCACGTTGTAATGAACATGTAAAGTGATTGAAATATTATAATCGTCTTCTTGGTGTATAATTTTGCCTAGAATAAAGAATCAGGAGGACGAAAGCTTGAAGAAGTTATTCTTAGCCTTATTGATTTTAGCAGGAAGCACGCTGGGAGCGATCAGTTACTCTTCTGATGCAAGTGCTAAAAAAGTGAACGGAAATATTACATGGTATAATGGAGTCGGTAAAAAAGGATCTTCCGGTAAAAAACTGGGGCACTGGGATTGCGCGACAAAATTAGGATTTGACGTTCCGAGAAACGGAACGAAAATCAGAGCTTATGCGAAAGCAAAACCGAAAAAGGTTATCACCGTATACAAAAATGATGTAGGCCGTCTGCCGAATGCCGTATTGGATGTCAGCCCGAAAGCGTTCAAAGCGCTCGGATATCCATTAAGCAAAGGAAGAGTATCCGGACACTACAGCTATTAAAATAGACCATCTTAAAAAGCAAGGACACTGATTCTTGCTTTTTCTGATTGACGGAGAGATTGATAATGAAGAAGAAACGATGGATCTGGATGTTGCTGGCTGCCGTTTTGGCGGCGGCGGTCATCGCGTCCGTTTTACTGATTAAAGGAAAAAGCGACGGCGGCGGGAAAGCCGTTGTCTCCGGCGGCCATGACAAGCTGCTTGTTTCCATTACAGACAAAGATCTGATGACGAAATATTACGAGGACGGCCGCGTGCTGTACGAGGAAAAGCTTTCGGCATATCCGGCGTTTGCGCTGGATGACGCCCATCAGGTGCTCTATTTTGTCGGGAATAATGACCAAAATGAGATGCGTCTCTATAAGCTTGATCTGAAGACGAAAAAGAAGACGGTGCTTTATAAAGGAACGGCAAGCGCTGACAGTCTGTTTTTATCAAAGGATCTGACGCACATTTATTTCCGTCTCGGAAAAGCGGATGAAGATATTTTCCGTCTCGCATCTTTTGATTTGAAAACGAAACGTTATGAAAATCTGTATCCCGCCGCCGATGAGAAAGACGACAGTGTGAGCAGCTTCTTTTATAACCGCAGCCAAAACGATTTTGCGCTTCTGCATTATTCCGTAAAAGAGGATTATCAAAAAACGGATGAGGCAAATGAGAAGGGGATTGACCCTGAACCGACGAATATCCGGTTTGCAGCAGGAGCGGGCGAACACCTTCAGGATCTGACAAACCTTGAACAGTTTATCAGCGACGTGGCGGTGTCACCGGACGGAAAGAACCTTGTCTTTACATCTTATACCCAAAAAGGGACGGAACAAAAAGCGTCCATCCGTCTGATGAATGTCAAAACGAAAAAAGATGAAACGATTATCTCAAACGGGAAGGACTTCGCTCCGCTGATTGATGCCCAGCCTCAGTTTTCTAAAGACGGCAGCATCATTTATTTCATGGCGGAAGCAAAAGGCGCTAAGCGTCTGAAGGATGAAACGGGGCGGAATGCGAAGGTCCGGACCATTTATGCTTATCATTTGGATACGAAAAAATGCGAAAAAGTCTGGGAAAATGACAACGGCATTATCAACAGTTTTTCCGTCATCCAATCATGAAAAAAACACTCAGCGCCCGCTGGGTGTTTTTTAATGAACAAAGCTGGCTGCGGCTGAGGCGAGCCATTTGAAAAAACGGAGAATCGGAACGGCAAAATGAAGCGTTTCGATGAATGACTGTGCGGCAAGGTTCATTTTCCGCCGTTTTGCCATTTCCTTCAGATCTTTCTGCTGCCGATCGTTTTTCATGTTCAATGCTCCTTTGCATCATAAAAGGACATGATAACGCAAAGGCCTCTCATGAGACATGGAGGCCTTCTCTATGTTGAGACTCGTAAAAGGGAGGTCTAACTTGATGCCGTTTGGTTATTGTTTTGGAGATTTACCAACGAACGGACGCCGTCGATCATTTTACTGCCGCAAAGGGGGCAAGTCGGGGTATCACTGCCGGCAAAATTCTTTCTGCTCCAGCCGATACAGTCCTCTTTTGTGCATTCCCACGTACTGACATCTTCTTTAGGCAGCGGTTCCTGATTACGTTTGTTGTAGTAAGACATAAAGTCACTTCTTCCCTTATGAATTTTCGTGCACTCCTTCATTGTCTCATACTTTTCCCTAATCTCCTAATTCCTTTTTCTATCCAGATTTCCAATGAGGGTGCATCGTCTTCCTGTTATTACAGTATATGCAAATAAGTGTCTTCTTATTTTTTCTTTTTGGATAAATAAAAAAGCCCCTTCTCTAAAAGGGGTGATATTTGTTTACTGCTTATCCGTGACGTCCATCGGTCTCATCATGTCGTAATCTTCATGTTCTAAAATATGACAGTGCCATACGTAGCGTCCGCTGTAAGGAGCGAAGGTCGCCGCGATTCTGATGACCTCTCCCGAGTGCGCCTGCACGGTATCTTTCCAGCCTTTCTCACTTGGAGGAGGCGGGACGGCGGGGCCTGTATACACAATGTCGCCGAATTTGTTATAACGCTCTAAGTCAAAAGGACGCCGGTCAAGGATTTGGAAGGAAACAAGGTGCAGGTGTATCGGATGGGTTCCCCCCATCGGATTGATAATCGACCAGATTTCCGTTGTGCCGAGCTTCGGCGCTTCTGTCACAGGATCATGCCATCGCTTGTTATTCAGCGTCAAAACGGGCCGGCCGTATTTGTCTTGCGTATTTGTAAGTTTAAGCGTCCTGATATTGTGTATTCTCTTTGATGTCACATTAGGCATTGTTGAAAGATATTTAGGCTTCCGGCTTGTCTCTGCTCCCTTCAGCGGTTTTGTGACGCGGAATTGCATCACATTGGCGTCTGTATCCGGATCGGCGTCGCCCCCGCAGCCGGTGCCGTTCGTTAAAATGATATGTTCTCCGTCAAAGGCGGAGAAATCGATGAGCACATCATACCGCTCTGCCGGGGCTAAGCTGATAGATTGTGTTTTGACAGAGCGGGGAAGCAGTCCGCCGTCAGAACCGATTTGGATAAACTTCCCGCCGTTATTGAGCGAGAGAGAAAATGTTCTCGTATTGGAGGCATTAAGGATGCGGAAACGATATGTCCGCGGTTCAACTTCCATATACGGCCACGCTTTACCATTGACGAGAATGGTATTTCCGCAAAAAAACGGGACGATGGAAGGGTCGGGCAGCGTTTCGGAAGGGTTAGCAGGTCCGCTCGGATAAGACAAGGAACCGTCGTCATTTAATGTGCGGTCCAAAATCATAAGCGGTACGTCGTACTCTCCGGAGGGAAGCTTCAGCTGCTTTTCTTTTCGCTCGCGGATGATATACATCCCGGCAAGCCCGGCGTACACATTGAGCCTCGTAATCGCCATGGCGTGATCGTGATACCATAACAGAGCCCCGCGCTGTTTGTTTGGATAATGGTATACCTCTCTCTCAAAATAAGGACCCGTTTCCTTAAAATCCTTTGTGAACCATGCTTCCGGGTAGCCGTCGCTGTCCGGCGGCGTTGCTCCGCCGTGTAAATGGACGACGGTTTTGACATCGGGTTCCTGATGGCCGCTTTCTGAATGGTGAATGGTATGATCCACTGGCAGAAAATGCTTATCCGGAAGGTCATTCATCCATTTAATATAGACGTTTTCATCTTGGTTCACGTCGATCGTCGGGCCGGGAAATAAACCGTTATACCCCCACAGCCGGGTCGGCGGGAGATCGCGGTGCAGCTTGTGAAAGCATTCCTTCATGGTGACTTCATAATACGTGCTGCCGTCTGATTTCTTCTGCGGCTGGAGTGTTTCGATAATCGGCAGTTCATCTGCAAATTTTTCTAGTGCCATTTTTCATCCTGTCCTTATCATTTATTGAAATCCTGTACTACAGTTAATGCTGCCTTGAACAGGTTGGTTAAAAAAACACCCGCCCTTTTTTGAGGGGGGTGTTTGCGGTTATTGCGCAATCCGGCTTTCGGAAGCGCTCTCTTTCGGTTTTTGTTTTTTGCGGAATACATATGAGGCAAGTACCAGCAGAGTAATAAATCCTGTCAGCAGAAATTCAGACCGCATTGAACTGATAAACAGCATAGATAACAAGATGGCGCAAATGGCGATGATCGTCAGGTAGGTTAAGTACGGATAAAACCACATTTTGATTTTAAGAGATTCAGGGTTTGTCCGTTCGATTTTCTTTCTCATTCTCAGATGCGAGACGGCGATGACGAGATAGACGAGCAGTGCGATCGCCCCTGATGAATTGACCAGGAACAAAAATACGGAGTCGGGAGAAAAGTAGTTCATAACAACGGCAATATAGGAGAAAAAGGTGCCGGCGATAATGGCTTGAACCGGTACGCCTCTTTTACTCAGTTTCATAAAACGCCGCGGCGCTTCATTTCGCTCCGCCAGTGAATACAGCATCCGTGACGTCGTATAAAGCCCGGAGTTCAGGCAGGACAGAACGGCTGTCAGGACGATAAAATTCATGATTTGAGCGGCAGCGGGAACCCCGATATGGCTCAAAACGGCAACGAAGGGGCTTTCCAAAATATTGGCTGAATCCCACGGCAGCAGTGTGACCACAACCGCAATGGAACCGACGTAAAAAATAATGATCCGCCAAACGACTGAGCGGGTCGCCTTTGTGACGGATTCGACCGGATTTGACGTTTCTCCCGCTGCGATTGCGACGATTTCAGATCCCATGAAAGAAAAAATGACAACGACGATGCCGAGCAGAACGGAACTTGGACCTTTAGGGAAAAATCCGCCGCTGCCCGCCAGATTTTCCAGCCCGACCGGCTTGCTGCCGGGGACGATTCCGAAAATGAACGCAAATCCCGCGATTAAGAAGACAACGATCGTCGCTACCTTCACTAAGGAAAGCCAGTATTCAAATTCGCCGAACGATTTAACTGAATAAATATTCGTCAGTGTTAACAGCACGGTCAGAAGCAGACTCGTCAGCCATAACGGAATGCCCGGGAACCAGTACTGTATGATTCCGGCGCCTGCAATGGCTTCAATGGCAATGACGATGACCCAGAAAAACCAATACAGCCATCCGATCGTAAAACCGGCCCAAGGACCGATGGCGTCATGCGCGTACTGTGAAAACGAACCGCTTGTCGGGTTGACGGAGGACATTTCCCCCAGCATTCTCATAATAAAAATCACTAATAATCCTGCTAAAGCGTAGGAGACAATCGCTCCGGGTCCGGTGGAATGAATGACGGATCCGCTTCCGACAAATAATCCGGCGCCGATCACGCCGGCAATTGAAATCATAGTCATATGCCGGGTTTTTAATCCCTTTGATAAAGAGTTAGGCTGATTCATTCTTTGCCTCCTTTTGGTTTGTTTATGCTGAATATTCCGACAAGTATTATTCTATCATAAATGCCACAGGCAGTTGAAAATGATGTAAGAAAATATGACATTTTTTCTCGTCCGTACAGCAGAAAGTGCCGGAAGGAAAAAAAATAATTTTCTGTTATTTCTGTGTTTTAATGGTTTTGAAAATAATTCCATGAACGTGGGTTGGCGAGAATCCTTGATACGATTGGGATGAGAGGGGTTTTGTGAATGAAAATAAGTTTCCTGAGTGCATAAATGTTCTATGCTTACTATTTTTCTGTGGAAAGTGAATCATGTTTCTATAGACCCACTGTGTCCTCGCTTTGTATGATAATGAAGGAAAAATTGAACGGGAAGGAGGATTTTCAGTGGAGAGATATCATGAATTGAAAAAAGGCGAAACCGGAGCGATTGTCAGTATTGGCGCATATGCGGCATTGTCGGCTGTGAAGCTTGTGATCGGTTATTTGTTTCACTCAGAAGCGCTTCAGGCCGACGGTTTAAATAATACGACTGATATCGCGGCATCTGCGGCTGTTTTCATCGGTTTGCGCATCTCTCAGAAACCTCCTGACGAAGATCATCCTTACGGCCATTTTCGGGCGGAGACCGTCGCGTCCCTCATCGCTTCCATTATTATGATGTTTGTCGGAATGCAAGTGCTGTTCAGCGCCGCGCAATCTATTTTTTCCGTTAAAGAGGAAACGCCGGATATGATAGCCGCCTGGACGGCCGCGGGGAGCGCCGTCGTGATGCTGATGGTCTGCCGCTATACGAAAGGGCTTGCCAAAAAGGTAAACAGCCAGGCCCTTTCAGCTGCGGCCGCTGATAATAAATCAGATGCGCTCGTCAGTATCGGCACGTTTATCGGAATTTTTGCTTCACAGTTCCATTTGGCTTGGGTGGATACGGTTACCGCGTTTATCATCGGGTTGATCATCTGCAAAACCGCGTGGGATATTTTTAAGGAATCCTCTCATTCGCTGACTGACGGTTTTGATGTCAAACATATTTCTGATTATAAAAAGACGATTGAACAGATTGCGGGCGTCAGCCGTTTAAAAGATATTAAAGCGAGATATCTGGGCAGCTCCGTTCATATTGATGTCGTCATTGAAGTGCCGTCAGATCTGAACATTAAAGAGAGTCATGAGATCGCAAATGAGGTAGAACGCAAGATGAAAGAGGAACATGCCATTGACCATTCACACGTTCATATGGAGCCTCTCCAGCTGAAATAAAGCTTCCTTTCTAAAGGGAGCTTTTTCCTTTTTTAGACTGGAAACAATTCGCTGGAAACGTTTTTTTATACTGTTTATATTTTGTGGTAAAGTTAGGTTACGATAATTGAAATTTGAGAGATGACTAGGAGGAGAAGAATGGCTTATAAAGAAGAGCTGCATCCGCTGCTGGAGAAAGCCGTTGAGCATATTGAAAACATCATCATAGGAAAACGGGATATCGCCATACTCAGTCTGGCCGCCATTCTCGCAAAAGGGCATGTGCTGCTGGAAGACGTGCCGGGAGTCGGAAAAACGATGATGGTCCGCGCTTTGGCCAAGCTGATCGGAGCTGACTTTAAGAGGATTCAGTTCACGCCGGATCTTCTGCCGTCAGATGTGACGGGTGTCTCTATTTATAATACGAAAACGATGGAATTTGAATACCGCCCTGGACCGATCATGGGGAATATCGTGCTGGCTGATGAAATTAACAGAACCTCTCCAAAAACGCAGTCTTCCCTGCTTGAGGCAATGGAGGAAGGGAATGTCACGATTGACGGAAAGACAATGCGGCTGGCTGAGCCGTTTTTCGTCATGGCCACACAAAACCCGGTTGAATATGAAGGAACGTATCCGCTTCCCGAAGCCCAGCTTGACCGGTTTTTATTTAAGCTGCGCATGGGCTATCCGACTGCCGAGGAAGAGCTTCAAGTTCTGTCTTTGCAGGAAGGGCGCAATCCGCTTGAAACAATCGAGCCCGTCATTTCTAAAGAACAGTTTATCAGCCTTCAGCAAAAATTGGAGCAGGTGCGGGTGGATGATGGAATTAAAGCGTATATCGTCGGCATTACTCAGCATACCCGCCGGCATCCGTCCGTACATCTGGGCGTAAGTCCGCGCGGTTCAATCTCATTAATGAAAGCCGCGCAGGCGTACGCGCTGCTTCATGACCGCGATTACGTCATTCCTGATGACGTCCAGTATTTGGCTCCGTATACGCTGCCGCACAGAATGATCTTGACCGCCGAGGCGAAATTTAACGACGTGACGCCGGAAGCGGTTATAGAAGACATCATGCAAACGGAAAAAGTGCCCGTTCAAAGGATGTCGGTCCGCTAATGAGAAAGAAGATGCATTGGCTTCTATATGGCTGGAAGCTGCTTATGTTGGCCGTACTGACGGCGGCTGTCTTTTCTTATGCCATGTTTCAGGGCGGATTTGTGAGCTGGTTTTTATTTTATGCGTTTTTGCCATTTACCGTTTACGCCGGGCTGGTCGCTGTGTACCCGCTGCGGGCGTTTCAGGTGACGCGTGACGTGTCCTCCGCCCAGTTAACCTCAGGCGACAGGCTGTCTGTCACCATCAGGCTGACGAGGCGCCTGCCGTTTCCGCTGACATATATGGTCATTGAAGATGTGATGCCGGAAACGCTTGGCGAGAGGCGCAGTGCGAAACAGCTCGTGTTTCCGTGGTTTCAAAGGAAGCTGACGTTACAATATGAGCTGCCGCAGGTGCCGCGCGGAGAGCATCATTTACATACGATAAGAGTGCGGACGGGAGATGTTCTCGGGCTTTTGGACAAGACGGCGTCGTTTTCCGTTACGGATACGGTTCTGGTTTTTCCGGCGTACGGGTCTGTTCACTATAAGCCGCAGGCCGCATCCGGAGAAGAGGGTGCGGCTGCCGGCGCTCCGTTTCAGGTACACCGCTCCGCAATGGCTGCGAGCGTCAGAAATTATCAGCCGGGCGACCGGTTTTCCGCACTTGACTGGAAAACATCGGCGCGGCGAAATGAGCTGATGACGAAGGAATTTGACCCGCTGCAGAGTGTGAATATGACTCTCCTTTTGGACTGCAGGCCGTCCCCATCGTTTGAAGCCGCGGTATCAGCTTCGGCATCCCTGCTTTACACGGCGCTTGTGAAGGGCTCTCCCACAGGATTTATTTCATTGGGGAGCGACCGGACCGTATTTCCCGTCCGGGAGGGAGACCGGCATTTCAGAAAGATGCTGCGTTACCTGGCATCAGCTTCAGAATCGGAAGAAGCCGATGCAGGCGGGCGTTTAGGAAAAGAGCTGGCGGATCCGCGCGTCCGCAAAGCTTCCATTGCCGTCGTGACGGGCAGTCTTACAGAAGACCTTCTCAAACAGGCTGAGCCCGGCCGTGCTGACATGACGGTGTTTTTGGCGAAAGAAACGAATGCCGCGCTTTCGGAGAAAGAACGGAAACTCGCTCTCATCTTCGCTCAAAAAAATATTAAGGTGCAAATGATCAGGGACAAACGGGTGTCCCATGTTGTTTAGAAAGAGAGGTGGCGCGCCATGCCGCATGACGAGAACCAGGGAAGCAGGCTGAGTCTGCTGCTGTTTTATTTTCTCGCTTTTTTATTGTTATGGGAATGGCTCAGGCCGCTGCACAATTTTACAGATACAAAACATACCGGTTTTTTCATCGTTTTTATCGGTTTGGCATTTCTGCTGTCATTCTTCCGGATGAGGTGGTACGTCACCGTGCCGTCCTGCATTCTGTTTACGTTGATCAGTATTCACATCTTGTTTTATAAAGGTTCGGTTTTTCAGCCGGAATGGCTCGTTTCTTTTTTGCGGGACGTGATGCAAAATGCCCGCCACATCGGGTCCGGAAGATGGAATGACATGAATCCGTCATTCCGCACATTGCTGTTTTTTGTGCTTTTATGGCTGCTCGTGTATTTGCTGCATTACTGGGTGATCTATCAGCGGAAAATATTATTCTTTTTTATCATGACGGTGGCGTATATCACCGTGCTTGATACGTTTACTCCTTATGCTGCCGCGTACGCCGTCATCCGGATCGTCTTTATCGGCTTTTTGATGATGGGGCTTTTGTATATGGAGCGCATCCGGCTTACGGAACACATAGCGTTTAAAAAAAGATTGATACTCAAATGGTTTCTGCCGCTGATGCTGTTTATCTGCGCTTCCGTCGTGTTCGGTCTGGCGGCTCCGAAATCAGACCCGAACTGGCCGGACCCCGTGCCGTTTCTTAAAAAAATAACAAACCACAAAGAAGTGCCCGCCGCCGAAAGCAAAATCGGCTACGGCAATCATGATGAAACATTGGGCGGCCCTTTTCAGCAGGATGATACGCCGGTTTTCACATGGAAGGGAAAAGAACGGGCGTACTTCCGGGTGGAAACGAAGGATACATACACGGGGAAAGGCTGGGTGGAGACCGATCAGGGCATGTCCTATAAACTGAACGGCGGCAACGTGGAAGATATATGGTTTGACCGGAGTGTGCAGACGAGACGGTATACGGCACAGGTGTCCATTGATGAAAATTATCTCTATAATCACGTCATGTATCCGATCGGCGTCTCCAATATTAAACCGAAGCACTCGATTCAGCTTGAAATGAACGGAAACACCGAGCAAATTACGCCGGTCAGTGAACAAGTGGGCAACATCCGCAATATGGGACGGTACACGGTGACTTTTCAGGCGCCCGTCTTTAAGCTGAATGATCTCAGAAAAGTGAAAGTGAAACGATACCGTGAGCAGAATCAATTCAATGACCGGTATTTACAGGTCCCCGACAGCCTTCCGAAAAGAGTGAGACAGCTTGCGGACAGACTGACACGGGATCACCATAATATGTTCGATAAAGCGAAGGCGATCGAGGATTATCTCGGATCTTCCGCATTTTCGTATAATACACAGGATGTCGCGGTTCCGGAGCACAATCAGGATTATGTCGATCAATTTCTGTTTGAAACGAAAAGAGGATATTGTGATAACTTTTCATCGGCAATGGCCGTGCTGCTCCGCTCTGCGGGAATCCCCGCCCGTTGGGTGAAGGGCTATACATCCGGCGAATATAAAGGGGCAGGCGACCATAACGGCCACATTTATGAAGTCACAAACAACAACGCCCATTCGTGGGTAGAAGTGTATTTTCCCGATCAGGGCTGGGTGACGTTTGAGCCGACAAAAGGCTTCACCAATCCGACGGAGTTTACGTCAGAGCAAAATCATACGGCGGCAAAAGACAGCGGAGGCTCAGCGGGAAATTCGGATGAACCGTCTGACAAGCAGCGTCAGGAAACAAAGCCGGAAAAAGAGGAAAAGCCGAAAAAGCGGGATCACAGCGCGGCACCGCAGCCTGTGATCCGCAACAAAACCGCGGCACAGCTATGGCCGTATGCAGCCATCGTCATCGTGATTTCAGCCGCGGCGGCACTCGCCTGGGTGCTCCGGGCGCGCTGGATTCCGCACGTTACAGCAGCCAGATTGAAGCGGCGTACGGATGAAGACGTCTTTTTCGACGCATATGCCGCGCTGCTCCGCCAGCTGAAACGAAAAGGATTCAGCAGGGGAGACGGAGAAACACTGCGCGATTTTGCCGCGAGGATTGACGAGGCGTACCATACAAACGACATGTCCGAGCTGACGCTGCTCTATGAGCGGGCCTTATACCGCAGGGATAATGCAGCGGAGCTTTGGAATGAATCGGGACAGTTGTGGGAAAATATAATTAAAACAAGATAGTCTTGACCGCATATCGTCCTGTTGTTAGAATAAATGAATGTTAAATGGGAGCCCGGGAGCGTTAAAAAGCCGGGCTTCCGGACAAGTCTTGCGCGACAGAGGGCTGAACGTTTGTCCTCCGTTTTTTCTGTGTCAAAAACTTAGAGGAGATTAGGTGACAACCATGACGAAGTTAGTGAATGAAATGATTCTTGTTCTTGATTTCGGCAGTCAGTATAACCAGCTGATTACCCGCCGGATCCGTGAATTTGGCGTATATAGCGAGCTGCACCCCCATACGTTGACAGCTGAGGAAATCAAAGAAATGAATCCAAAAGGAATTATCCTTTCAGGCGGACCGAACAGTGTATATGATGAAGGATCTTTCCGCTGTGACGAAAAAATCTTTGAACTAGATATTCCTGTATTAGGCATCTGCTACGGCATGCAG
This sequence comes from Bacillus sp. 275, assembly GCF_001999205.1. Lineage (NCBI taxonomy): Bacteria > Bacillati > Bacillota > Bacilli > Caryophanales > Bacillaceae > Bacillus > Bacillus sp. 275. The sequence continues at coordinate 1,335,664 of NZ_CP019626.1, read as the reverse complement.
CTGATGACTCATTATCTCGGAGGAAAAGTCGAGGCGGCAAGCCAGCGCGAATACGGAAAAGCCAACATTCAGATTCAAGGAACTCCTGACTTGTTCAAAGATCTTCCGGAAGAACAAGTTGTCTGGATGAGCCACGGCGATTTGGTTGTAGAAGTTCCAGAAGGCTTCACTGTTGACGCAACAAGCCATCACTGTCCGAATTCAGCGATGAGCAAAGCGGACAAGAATTGGTACGGCGTTCAGTTCCACCCGGAAGTGCGCCACTCTGAATACGGCAATGATCTTCTGAAAAACTTTGTATTCGGCGTTTGCGATTGTGAAGGCAAATGGTCAATGGAAAACTTTATCGAAATCGAAATGCAAAAAATCCGTGAAACAGTCGGAGACAAGCAGGTTCTTTGCGCGCTAAGCGGCGGTGTTGATTCCTCTGTTGTGGCTGCTTTAATTCATAAAGCGATCGGCGACCAGCTGACTTGTATTTTCGTCGATCACGGCCTGCTTCGTAAAGGCGAAGCGGAAGGCGTCATGAAAACGTTCAGCGAAGGCTTTAATATGAATGTCATTAAAGTTGATGCGAAAGACAGATTCTTAAACAAGCTGAAAGGTGTTTCTGATCCTGAGCAAAAACGCAAAATCATCGGCAACGAATTCATTTACGTATTTGATGATGAAGCGGACAAGCTTAAAGGCATCGATTATCTAGCGCAAGGAACGCTTTACACGGATATTATCGAGAGCGGTACTGCAACGGCGCAAACGATCAAATCGCATCACAATGTCGGCGGACTTCCTGAAGATATGCAGTTTGAACTGATCGAGCCGCTGAACACCCTTTTCAAAGACGAAGTGCGCGCGCTTGGCACAGAGCTCGGCCTTCCGGATGATATCGTATGGCGTCAGCCGTTCCCGGGCCCTGGACTTGGCATCCGCGTACTCGGCGAAGTAACGGAAGAAAAACTTGAGATCGTTCGTGAATCAGACGCGATTCTGCGTGAAGAAGTGGCGAACCACGGCCTTGAGCGCGACATCTGGCAGTACTTCACGGTTCTTCCTGACATCCGCAGCGTCGGCGTCATGGGAGATGCGAGAACGTATGATTACACAATCGGTATCCGTGCCGTAACATCAATTGACGGCATGACATCTGACTGGGCGCGTATCCCTTGGGATGTGCTTGAAGTGATTTCGACACGGATCGTCAATGAAGTGAAACACATCAACCGCGTCGTGTATGACATTACGAGCAAGCCGCCTGCAACGATTGAGTGGGAATAGTCAAAAGAAGCTTAGAATCCTTGGTTTATAAGGGTTCTAAGCTCTTTTTTCTTTTATAGCAACAATTGATCCAATATTATTAATTGAACCGTGAATTTTAAAGAAAAAGTATTCCACAATGGGATAATAATTAATGTTGTTTTAGAATAAAGTTTGTTCAAATTAAGCAAATTAAAGAAACCCTCTATTCAAATACAACCATTTCTCCGACATCTATAAATCCAAATCGCTTATAGATATTTTTTCCATCCTCTGAAGCCTGTAATACAACTGGTTTTTGTTTATCCTTTGTTTGCTTTAGAAGAAATTGAAACATTTCACTGCCAATTCCTTTACCTCTAAATGTTTCTTTTGTCATCACATCATAAATACCATAGCTATCTTTGGTTTCTATTAATAAACCGGTAGTTACAGGCATTTCATCTATGCATCCAATAAACATCTGAACTTCTGAACCTAATTTTACTTGTGAAAACGTATTAAAATAACTTTCTAGTGCATCTTTTTCTGGTGTACCCTCAAATAAGCTCATGAATACGTCTATATATTTTAAAAGTTCTTCATCATTTTTCACAGCAGTAATCATAAGCTGATGGGAAATTCTTTGCCCAACATTAAGAGTATTTTCAAGTTTCATCATTACATTACGTTCCGCTTCTTTTAGATCATATTCTTGTATAAGTTTTGTCCAATCCTCAGTTAAATACTGAGCATCAATCCAAATACTAAAGGGATATTTTTTATATGAAAAATTATCGATTCCATGTCTGATCTTAACTGTATTTTTGATATTTGGAGATTTCGGTAATATTACATTGAATGTATCAGTGGGGATTTTTGTATTTGCTATGATGAAATCTTCTTCCTTTGTAAGCTCTCCGCTAACTGTATGGGTAAATGATTTTAATTTTTCTTCCAAATTGTTTATGACTAATTGTTGATTTGTAATCATGTTTTTGCACCTTTCAATTCGATTTAGTGCGCTTTTTTTATTATAAGGTCAACTAAAACACTAAATCACAGTATTTACCCCCTCCCATAATATTCAGAACACGGGGGAGCAATATTTTTAATGGTAACTTCTAAATCAAGGAACTACAAACCCCAAAAGGCTTGATATTCAATAAATTAATTCTTATAATGTTTAGAAAGCATTGAATGGGAATAAATCAAGATAAAAAAACGTCTCTTTTAAAAAAGAGGCGTTTTTTTTTCATCTTTTTGAAACCGTTTTGCCCTGATTCATATCTAACAGCATAGGAGGTGGATAAGGTGAAGGAAGAACGATTGATCAAAAAGGCGAAAAAAGGTGATGCCGCAGCCTTTGAAAAACTGATCACAGCTCATCAGGAGACTTTATATAAAACAGCTTATCTCTATTTGCATCACAAGGAAGATACGCTGGACGCAGTGCAGGAAACGGTTTACAAGGCTTTTCTGCATATCGCGCAGCTGAAGGAGCCGAAATATTTTAAAACGTGGCTGATCCGGATTTTGCTTCATACGATTTTTGCGATGAGGAAAAAGCACGGAGACGTCATCCCGTTTGAGCCGCAACATGATACACGCGCGGAGAATAAGAACATTGAAGAATACATAGATCTTCGGAATGCCCTGGAAACGCTTGACGAACATATACAGCTGACCATTCAGCTTTATTATTTTCAAGATTTCTCGATTGCTATGATCGCTGAACAGACCGGAATGGCGGAAGGCACTGTAAAAACGCATCTCCACAGGGCGAGAAAAGCATTGAAGCAGGAGCTGGAAAAGGAGGATAAATATATATGGAAAAGCATCAAATGAAGCAATTGTATCAGGACATTGACGTGCCGAAAGCTGAATTGAAAAACGTGATACACAGCGCTGCTGTCCGTGCCGGAAAAGAAGGCGCCGTCAGACGGAGATGGGGACGAAAAGTGATAAACGGCCTCGCGGTTGCTGCTGCTTTGTTTATTCTGTATTTGTCCTCAGGTTTATTCATGCCCTCCGTTAATACGGCTATGGGAAACATTCCTGTTGCCGGACAAATTTACAGTCTGTTTCAGGATAAGGCAGGTTCTGCGCTGTTTAAAAGCAATTTGGTGACAAAACTGAATGAGAAAGCGGAATCACGCGGGATTACGGTGACAGTGAAAAGTGTGTATTACGACAGCGGACAGCTCGTTTACAATTTTACCGTTGACAATTTGAAATCAGATGAGGACAGCATCTCTTTTCAAGTTGATTATAAAGATCCACGGAATATGTTAGCAGAGGATTATGACAGCAGTGATATGAAAAAAATGAAAGACGGACGGTACGCGGGGCAGCTTCGCCTGTTCACGGACGGCTCAAAGCTGAAAGACGGTGATAAGCTTCCGCTTGTCATTACACAAATTAAGGATATCCCCGGAAACTGGCGCTTTACACTTCCGATCAAAAAACAAAAGTCCGTTTCTCTTGAAGGAACGAAAGCTGTGAATGTAAATCACGGATTATACCGCTTTTTCGATATCCGGGCGGAAAACGGAACGATGGGATCGGCTCTCCTGTATTCTATCGACTTTCAAGATGCAGCTAAAAATGATGCCATCTCGATTGACGAAGCAACGGATGATGCAGGAAATCATTATGAAATGACGATGTCGAATATTGAACTTGGCGGCAGAAAGAATCTTCCCGGAGGCGGGAAAAGAATACGCGGCCAAACTCAATTCAGCAAACCGATAGACCCGAAAGCGAAAACACTTTTCATAACGGGTAATTTAAAATCAGAATCAGAGCCGGGAGAAATCGTGCTTCTGAAAACAAAACTGCCTGTCAGTTATGAAACGAAACATCATCATGTCGGCATTACCGTCAAAAAGATCAAACAGCAAGGCAGACGGGTGATCGTCGATTATCAATTCAGCGGAATTGATGTAAGCAAAACGGATAAAGATCAGCTGATCAATGTCGGTGAATCAATCGGTCTCGGCAATACGAAAAAAATGAAAACCTGGCCATCAGTTGATGAGTATGAAAAAGGCTATTATCTGAAAGGAAATAAGGCGAAAGTCACGAATCTTAAAACGGGTGAAATGGAATCCGTTTTTGAATTGGATGATTCATCCGATAAAGATTATTCATTGCGCGGTTTCTCATTCGATTCATACGCTTTGTACGTCAATCAAACGGTTATGAACTTGCTGGCGGATGACAAGGGGGTCACATTCGCGGTGCCGGTTCGGCCTGCGGACGGAAAATGATGTCTGGAAGGCGGCTTTTGCCGTCTTCCATTTTTGGTCAATTAACGAATAAACCAAATTTTTTTAACGGGATTGTTCGTTTTTTTTATTGAGTTTTCAAAATTGAATTGATACAATAGACTCAGAAATCAAATATGCAGATATCGTATAATGGCGGGGATATGGCCCGCAAGTTTCTACCAAGCTACCGTAAATGGCTTGACTACGGATCAATCTCAATCGTTTGATATAAATAATCCATTCTTATTTATTCAGACTGAACGTATGTAGTCAAGCGTCCCAAATGTATTTGGGGCGTTTTTTATTTGGCGGATAACGGGCAGAATAAATGGGAGAGAATGAAGGAGGCAATTGGCTTGAAGCAATTTTTTCAGTTTGATGAGCTGGGGACAAGCTATCGTAATGAAATCATCGGCGGTTTAACGACCTTTTTGTCAATGGCGTACATTCTGTTCGTCAATCCGCTGACATTGTCTTTAAACGGTGTGAAAGGATTTCCCGAAGCATTAAAAATTGATCAGGGCGCGGTGTTCACCGCTACAGCATTGGCATCTGCGGCCGGCTGTATTTTAATGGGGCTCATTGCAAAGTATCCGATCGCGATTGCGCCGGGTATGGGATTAAATGCGTTTTTTGCTTTCTCTGTCGTACTCGGCATGGGGATTTCATGGCAGGCTGCGCTTTCCGGCGTCTTGATTTCCGGAATTATTTTCGTGGCGCTTTCGCTGACGGGACTGCGGGAAAAAATCATTAATGCGATTCCGCCTGAGCTGAAATTGGCGGTCGGCGCGGGTATCGGTTTGTTTATCACATTTGTCGGTTTGCAGGGTTCGGGCATTATTGAAGCGAACTCATCGACTTTGGTGTCTATCGGCAATATTCACAGCGGCCCTGTGCTGCTGACGGTTTTCGGTGTTATTGTGACGGTCATTCTGATGGTGCTTCGCGTAAACGGCGGCGTATTTATCGGAATGCTTCTGACGGCGGTTGCCGGCATGGTCTGCGGACTGATTCCGGTTCCGACGCACATTGTCGGCAGCGTGCCGAGTCTTGCGCCGACTTTCGGACAGGCGTGGATGCATCTTCCGGATATCTTCTCCGTCCAAATGCTGATTGTCATTTTAACGTTCCTGTTCGTCGGGTTTTTTGATACGGCCGGTACGCTGGTAGCTGTAGCGACACAGGCCGGGCTGATGAAGGAAAACAAACTTCCGCGTGCGGGAAGAGCGCTTCTGGCGGATTCAACATCAATCGTTATCGGAGCCGTACTCGGTACGTCTACAACGACTTCTTATGTTGAATCCAGCTCAGGCGTTGCGGCGGGGGCGCGCTCCGGCTTCGCGGCTGTTGTGACGGGCATTCTCTTTTTGCTGGCGATGTTTTTCTCGCCGCTTCTGTCAGTTGTCACCACGAATGTGACGGCTCCGGCTTTAATTATTGTCGGCGCGCTGATGGTGGCGCCGCTCGGTAAGATCGCCTGGGATAAATTCGAGGTGGCTGTGCCGGCATTTTTAACAATGATTATGATGCCGCTGACGTACAGCATTGCGACGGGGATTGCGATCGGTTTTATATTTTACCCGATTACAATGATCTGCAAAGGAAAAGGAAAAAGCGTTCACCCGATTATGTACGGGCTGTTCGTCATCTTTATCCTGTATTTCATCTTCTTGAAATAACGGAAAAACCGGCTGAGGACAGCCGGTTTTTTGTTTTTGTCCTATTCCGTAAAACCAATACATACTATAAAACGTCATGTGGGTGTCCGGGTGAAGAAAACCGCTTGACTGTTTGAGGACGCTTCGGTACCTTATATAAGTGTTTTATTTTCTTGTTTAACAAATTCCGCCGTATTTTTTTGATAGGAGTTGCTGACATGACGGAAGAAAGAAAAGAAACGTTGGAAGAAGAAAAACAGCATCAGGGGACTGATGAAGAACCGCTGTCGAGAATGTCCAGAAATGCGGGACGTTATCAAAAGCAAAAGAAAAAAGATAAGGAACGGCGCCCGGCTCCGGCTTTTACGGAAAAACTCGCTTCTGCATGGGCCGCGGTTAAACGTTATTGCCGTTTCGCGCTGCGCATTTTGACATCACCGGTGAAGGTCGTTGGGGAAGACGGCTTTTCCCGCTTTAAATATGCTCTTATTTCAATGCTTGTATTCAGTATCTTTTTCTCAATCGGAAATTGGTTTCAGCTGAGGGCAAGCCAGCAAAGGCCTCTCGGATACGGAGAGCGGCATCATACGTTTTTTGACGGTTTTACCGTCGTTCTCGTGTATACGCTCGTCTTTTTTGCCGCTGCGGCCGGCGCGGTCTGGCTTGTATCACGTTATATGATGAAACAGAAAATCACGATGCGGGATGCGGCCGCGGGGGTCGGATCACTTTTGGTTCCGGCTGTCGCCTGCTCTATCGTGTGGATGATTTTCGCGATATTGAATCTGCCGGTCATCACCGTGGTGTTTACGGCGCTGACCTTGTTTCTGGCCGCCTCGGCGATGGTGCAGTTTGTGCAGATTCTATACAAATCGGCTGAAAAGCCTGCGGCTGACGTGATGTACTGTATTTCCGCGGCGGTCATCATCATGCTCGTTTTTACGGCTGTGACATGGCCGCTTATTTCAGAGTACTTTACTGCTTCGCTGATCCCTTTATAAGTCGAAATTTGTCTTTCACAATGTTTACAAATATTTCTAATAAAGCGTGTTGTTTTGAAAAGCCGTCCGATATATGATGGGATCAACAGAAATTGGAAAGCGGCATTAATCTTTATGATTCGGAAAGGGATGATGAAGATGGCCCCGTTGTTGCGAGAAGCCATTAATCGGAAAAAACAGCACCTGAGGACAAAACTGATCCGCTCAGGGTTTTATCAAGACCATGTTCAGGAACTGTCCGGATACACGCTGAGTGAACTTGAGAAGGAATATGAAGCCGTCAAACGATTGAAAAAAGCCGAGCTTCACTGATAAGAGCTTGAAAGTCTGCCTTGCGGGGCGGGCTTTTTTTTCTTTTGAAAATGATGAAAAGAGGGTAAACTATCCTTAATTGAAAGATTGGCTTTTCAAATTATCAGAGGAGGGGGAATCAATGATGCAGACGATTTTATCCAACAGTATAGGTATGGTTCTCATTATTCTCATCATTAACATTATATATGTCTCTTTCTTTACGATCAGGATGATTCTGACATTAAAGGGACAGCGCTATTTCGCCGCAGGCATCAGTACGATTGAAATCCTTGTGTATGTAACCGGCCTGAGTCTCGTGCTCGGCAATCTGAATCAAATTCAAAACGTCATTGCCTATGCGCTCGGCTACGGCCTCGGCGTCATAGTGGGAATGAAAATTGAAGAAAAACTGGCGCTCGGCTACATAACAGTCAACGTCATTACGAAAGAGCTTGATCTGGACCTGCCGAAACAGCTCCGGGAAAAAGGATACGGAGTCACAAGCTGGGTCGCGGGCGGCCTTGAAGGGGACCGGACCGCCATGCAGATTCTGACGCCGCGCAAATATGAGCTTCAGCTGTATGATACGATTAAAACGCTCGATGAAAAAGCGTTTATCATCGCTTTTGAGCCGAAAGCGATCCACGGCGGATTCTGGGTGAAAGCAGTGAAGAAGAGGAGAATTAAGGAATGACAAAGCCAAAGAAGAAACGGTTTGAAGTAACGGAACATGAAACGATCGACACCATTCTCACTTTAATGAAGGAAGAGGGTTATATGCCCGTCCGGCGGATGGAAGAGCCGATCTTTACAGAAAAGAAAGAAAATGGATCAATTCAAGTCGTTCCTTGCGGGAAAAAAATCGTATTTGAAGGGAAATTGATCTAAACACGAACATTAAAAGAAAGAATTTTTATATCGTTCGATTATGTCGTTGACATTATCCAAGTCCGTTGTTAAGATAAACATGAAATCAAAACACGACCTCATATAATCTTGGGAATATGGCCCATAAGTTTCTACCCGGCTGCCGTAAACGGCCGGACTATGCAGGAAAGTGATAAACAGCTGACATGGATATCGCAGAAGCGAACGACTGACGATACGCGCGCCATGCCCGGTTTGTATTGCTTCCTCATAGTTGCAATATAAGCCGGGCTTTTTTTTCTGAAAAACAAAGCATGAGAAGGTGGGAACAGAATGCAGCCGCTAGCAGGAATCATCATGGGAAGCACTTCCGATTGGGAGACAATGAAACATGCATGCGACATACTTGACGAACTTCACATTCCTTATGAAAAACAGGTGGTATCCGCGCACCGGACGCCTGATTTGATGTTTGAATATGCAGAAAGCGCCAGAGACAGGGGCTTAAAAGTCATTATTGCCGGAGCCGGGGGAGCGGCGCATCTGCCGGGTATGACGGCGGCCAAAACGACACTGCCGGTGATCGGCGTACCGGTTCAGACAAAATCGCTTAACGGGCTTGATTCTCTTCTGTCTATCGTACAGATGCCCGGCGGCGTGCCGGTCGCGACGACTGCGATCGGGAAAGCGGGCGCAGTGAACGCGGGTCTGTTAGCCGCGCAAATTTTGTCGGCATTTGACGATGACATTGCGGATAAACTAGAGGCGAGAAGAAATGCGACAAAACAAACGGTGCTGGAAAGCAGTGATCATCTTGTCTGATAAAAAAACGATTTACCCCGGCGCCGTCATCGGCATTATCGGAGGCGGACAGCTCGGAAAAATGATGGCTGTCGCCGCAAAACAGATGGGCTATAAAGTCGCTGTCGTCGATCCCGTGAAAGACTCGCCATGCGGACAGATCGCCGATATTGAGATTACCGCCCAGTACAATGACCGTGAAGCGATTCAAAAATTGGCCGGAGTCAGTGACATCATTACGTACGAATTTGAAAATATCGATTACGAGGCGCTCAACTGGCTCAAAGAACATGCATATCTTCCCCAGGGAAGCGAGTTGCTGCTCATCACCCAAAACAGGGAAACGGAAAAAAAGGCGATCCAGTCAGCAGGCTGTCAAGTCGCGCCTTATCGGATCGTAAACAGCGGACGGGAGCTTGAGGAAGCCGTTCAGGCACTGGGGCTCCCGGCGGTGCTGAAAACATGCCGCGGCGGATATGACGGCAAAGGCCAATTTGTCATTAAGGAAGAAGGACAGACAGATGAAGCGGCTGCGCTGTTAGAAAACGGCACGTGCATACTGGAAAGCTGGGTATCGTTCCGGATGGAGCTTTCCGTTATCGTGACGAGATCGGTGCACGGTGAGATTTCAACCTTTCCGGCTGCTGAAAATATCCACAAAAATAATATTCTGTTCCAAAGCATCGTGCCCGCGAGAGCGGAGGAAACGGTTCAGAAGCGGGCAGAGGCGCTTGCCGTTCAGCTCGCGGAGAAATTGGAACTTGTCGGGCCGCTTGCGGTGGAAATGTTCGTCACGGAAGACGGAGACCTTTTGATTAATGAACTGGCGCCGCGTCCTCACAATTCAGGGCATTATACGCTCGACCTTTGTGAAACGAGCCAATTCGAACAGCATATCAGAGCGGTCTGCGGACTTCCTCTCGGCAGAACCGATCTTCTCAAACCGGGAATGATGGTGAATCTGCTCGGTGATGAAGTGAAGCTTGCGGAGGAGCATACGGAGCTTTTAAAGGAAGCCAAACTGTACCTGTACGGAAAACATGAGATTAAAAAAGGCCGCAAAATGGGGCATATGACATTTTTGCGGAAGCCTGATGAAACATGGATTCAAGACATCACGAACATATGGATGAAAAGAGACGGAGGACGAGCATAATGATCGAACGTTATTCAAGACCTGAAATGTCCGCGATCTGGACGGACGAAAACAGATACCAGGCATGGCTGGAAGTCGAGATTTTAGCCTGTGAAGCCTGGGCTGAGCTTGGCGTCATTCCGAAAGAAGACGTCAAAGTCATGCGCGAAAACGCGTCTTTCGACATCAACCGCATTTTGGAAATCGAGCAGGATACGCGCCATGACGTCGTTGCATTCACCCGCGCGGTTTCAGAATCATTAGGCGAAGAAAGAAAATGGGTTCACTACGGCCTGACGTCAACAGATGTCGTGGATACCGCTCTTTCCTATCTATTAAAACAGGCGAATGAGATCTTGCTCAAGGACATTGAGAGATTTGTTGACATTATAAAAGAAAAAGCGAAAGAACATAAATACACGGTCATGATGGGCCGCACGCACGGCGTACACGCGGAACCGACGACATTCGGCCTGAAACTCGCGCTTTGGCACGAAGAAATGAAACGCAACCTTGAACGTTTCAAGCAGGCAAAAGAAGGGATCGAAGTCGGGAAGCTTTCCGGCGCGGTCGGCACATATGCAAATATTGATCCGTTCGTAGAACAGTATGTCTGTGAAAAACTCGGCCTGAAAGCGGCGCCGATTTCCACTCAGACATTACAGCGCGACCGACATGCGGATTACATGGCGGCACTGGCTTTGATCGCGACGAGCATTGAAAAATTCGCAGTGGAAATCCGCGGTCTGCAAAAGAGTGAAACACGTGAAGTGGAAGAGTTTTTTGCTAAAGGACAAAAAGGCTCATCGGCTATGCCTCATAAGCGGAATCCGATCGGGTCGGAAAATATGACGGGCATGGCGCGTGTGATCCGCGGATACATGCTGACGGCATACGAAAATGTACCGTTATGGCATGAGCGTGATATTTCTCATTCATCAGCTGAGCGCATCATTCTCCCTGACGCGACAATCGCGCTGAATTACATGCTGAACCGATTCGGCAATATCGTCAAAAACTTAACGGTATTCCCGGAAAATATGAAACGCAACATGGACCGCACACTCGGTTTGATCTATTCTCAACGCGTGCTGCTTGCTTTAATCGACACGGGTCTGCCTCGTGAAGAAGCATATGACACGGTTCAGCCGAAAGCGATGGAAGCGTGGGAAAAACAAGTGCCGTTCCGTCAGCTTGTCGAAGCGGAGGAAAAAATCACGTCCCGTCTCACACCGGAACAGATTGCCGATTGCTTTGACTACAATTATCATTTGAAAAACGTCGACTTGATCTTTGAGCGTTTAGGTTTATAGAAGAAGCCAGCCGGAGGCGGCTTCTTCAGCCGCTATAGATTGAATATTCCCAACATTCGGGTTAGGAGGCCTTCCGTGAATATTGTGAACAATAATCTTCTTTATGAAGGAAAAGCGAAACGAATTTATCAAACTGAAGACGAACAGATTCTCCGCGTGGTCTACAAGGATTCCGCAACAGCCTTTAACGGTGAGAAAAAAGCGGAGATCAGCGGAAAGGGCCGTCTGAACAATGAAATTTCAAGCCTGATTTTCAAACATCTGCACGCCAAAGGAATTGACAACCACTTTGTGGAGCGTGTTTCAGAATCAGAGCAGCTTATCAAAAAAGTGACCATCATTCCCCTTGAAGTCGTGGTCAGAAACATTGCCGCCGGAAGTATGTCGAAACGTCTCGGCATCCCGGAAGGAACTGAGCTTCCGCAGCCGATTATCGAATTTTACTATAAAGATGACGCACTCGGCGATCCGCTCATCACAGAAGATCATATCTGGCTTTTAAAAGCGGCGGCTCCTGAGCAGGTGGAAACGATCAAATCGATTACAAAACAGGTGAATCAAGAGCTGCAGCATATTTTTGAAGACTGCGGCGTCAGATTAATAGATTTTAAGCTGGAATTCGGCTTAGACGCAGAGGGACGGGTGCTTTTAGCGGATGAAATTTCTCCTGACACGTGCCGTCTGTGGGACAAAGACACAAACGAAAAGCTTGATAAAGATTTGTTCAGACGGAACCTGGGAAGCTTAACCGACGCATATGAAGAGATTTTCAAAAGACTGGGAGGCATTTCATAATGTATAAAGTGAAAGTTTATGTCAGCTTAAAAGAAAGTGTGCTCGATCCTCAAGGAAGCGCGGTGCAGCATGCATTGCACAGCATGACCTACAATGAAGTGCAGGATGTGCGCATCGGAAAATACATGGAGCTGACGATTGAAAAATCTGACCGCGATCTTGACGCGCTCGTGAAAGAAATGTGTGAAAAGCTTCTTGCCAATACAGTCATTGAAGACTACCGATATGAAGTTGAGGAGGTTGTCGCACAGTGAAATTTGCGGTGATTGTGTTACCCGGCTCCAACTGTGATATTGATATGTTCCACGCCGTAAAGGACGAACTCGGCGAAGAAGTCGAGTATGTCTGGCACGAGGAAACAAGCCTTGACGGATTTGACGGCGTGCTCATCCCCGGCGGGTTTTCATACGGCGACTACTTGAGATGCGGCGCCATCGCCAGATTCGCAAACATCATGCCGGCCGTGAAAAAAGCAGCTGCCGAAGGAAAACCGGTTCTCGGCGTCTGCAACGGATTCCAGATTCTGCAGGAGCTCGGACTTCTGCCCGGCGCGATGAGACGCAACAAAGATTTAAAGTTCATCTGCCGACCGGTTGAATTAATCGTGCAGAACGGCGGCACGTTATTCACATCTTCCTATGAAAAAGGACAATCGATTACGATTCCGGTTGCCCACGGCGAAGGCAATTTCTACTGTGATGACGAAACGCTTGAAAGATTAAAAGAAAACAATCAAATCGCCTTCACATACGGCGGCGATATTAACGGAAGCGTCAGCGGCATTGCCGGCGTCGTGAATGAGAAAGGCAACGTATTAGGCATGATGCCTCACCCTGAGCGCGCAGTCGATGAACTGCTCGGCAGCGCAGACGGTCTTACATTGTTCCGGTCTATCGTGAAAAATTGGAGGGAAACTCATGTCGCTACTGCTTGAACCAAGTAAAGAACAAATAAAAGAAGAGAAACTCTATCAGCAAATGGGTGTCAGTGATGACGAGTTCGCACTCATTGAATCTATTATCGGAAGATTGCCGAACTACACGGAAATCGGGATTTTTTCCGTCATGTGGTCAGAGCACTGCAGCTATAAAAACTCAAAACCGGTTTTACGCAAATTCCCGACTAGCGGCGAACGCGTGCTGCAGGGTCCCGGAGAAGGCGCGGGAATCGTTGACATCGGTGACAATCAGGCGGTCGTGTTCAAAATTGAATCTCATAACCATCCGTCAGCGATTGAGCCATACCAAGGTGCTGCGACGGGAGTGGGCGGCATCATCCGTGACGTTTTCTCAATGGGCGCCCGTCCGATAGCTGTATTAAACTCTCTTCGATTTGGTGAGCTCACTTCACCTCGTGTGAAGTACTTGTTTGAAGAAGTAGTGGCGGGAATCGCGGGATACGGAAACTGTATCGGAATTCCGACGGTCGGCGGAGAAGTGCAGTTTGACGCAAGCTATGAGGGCAATCCGCTTGTCAATGCAATGTGCGTCGGCTTAATTGATCATAAAGATATTAAAAAAGGCCAGGCGAAAGGTGTCGGCAACACGGTCATGTACGTCGGCGCTAAAACGGGCCGCGACGGCATACACGGCGCTACTTTCGCATCGGAAGAAATGTCAGATTCATCTGAAGAAAAACGTTCCGCGGTGCAGGTCGGCGATCCTTTCATGGAAAAACTTCTCCTGGAAGCATGCCTTGAAGTCATCCAATGCGACGCCTTAGTCGGCATTCAGGATATGGGGGCGGCCGGTCTGACAAGTTCGAGTGCTGAAATGGCAAGCAAAGCCGGCTCAGGCATTGAAATGAACCTTGATCTCATTCCGCAGCGGGAAACAGGTATGACCGCTTACGAAATGATGCTTTCCGAGTCTCAGGAACGCATGCTTCTCGTCATTGAACGCGGACGTGAACAGGAAATTGTCGATATTTTTGATAAATATGATCTTGAAGCGGTTTCCGTAGGTCATGTTACGGATGATAAAATGCTCCGCCTCCGCCATAACGGAGAGGTTGTTTGCGAGCTTCCGGTCGACGCGCTGGCGGAAGAAGCGCCTGTATACCACAAGCCGTCAGCAGAACCCGCGTACTACCGCGAGTTTCAGGAAACGGAAGTTCCCGCGCCTGAAGTAAAAGATGCGACAGAGACGCTTTTTGCCCTGCTGCAGCAGCCGACAATTGCCAGCAAAGAGTGGGTGTACGATCAATATGACTACATGGTGCGCACAAATACGGTGGTCGCTCCGGGCTCTGACGCGGGAGTGCTCAGAATCCGCGGCACGAAAAAAGCGCTGGCGATGACGACGGATTGCAACGCCCGTTATTTATATCTTGATCCAGAAGAAGGCGGGAAAATCGCCGTTGCCGAAGCGGCGCGCAACATCGTATGCTCAGGCGCCGAACCGCTTGCGGTCACGGATAATCTGAATTTCGGAAACCCGGAAAAACCTGAAATTTTCTGGCAGATCGAAAAAGCGGCCGACGGCATCAGCGAGGCGTGCAATGTTCTCAGCACACCCGTCATCGGCGGAAACGTATCACTTTATAATGAATCGAACGGAACGGCGATCTACCCGACGCCTGTTATCGGCATGGTCGGCTTAATTGAAGATACCGCTCATATTACGACACAGCATTTCAAACAAGCGGGGGATCTTGTATACGTGATCGGCGAAACAAAACCTGAGTTTGCCGGAAGCGAACTGCAAAAAATGACAGAAGGCCGCATTTACGGCAAAGCGCCGCAAATCGATCTTGATATAGAGCTGTCACGCCAAAAAGCATTGCTTGACGCGATTAAAAAAGGCTTCGTTCAATCAGCGCATGATGTGTCTGAAGGCGGCTTAGGCGTAGCGATTGCAGAAAGCGTCATGACGACGGAAAACCTTGGCGCCAACGTGACTGTAGAAGGGGAAGCGGCATTATTATTCTCTGAATCTCAATCCCGCTTCGTCGTTTCAGTGAAAAAAGAACACCATGAGGCGTTTGAAGCGGCTGCGGCCGATGCGGTTCATATCGGCGAGGTAACGGCTGACGGACTTCTGGCGATTCAAAACCAGGACGGACAACAATTGGTTCACGCGCAAACGAAAGAACTTGAGCGCGCGTGGAAAGGAGCTATTCCATGCTTGCTGAAATCAAAGGCCTGAATGAAGAATGCGGTGTGTTTGGCATCTGGGGACATGAAGAAGCTCCGCAGATCACATATTACGGCCTGCACAGCCTCCAGCACAGAGGACAGGAAGGCGCGGGAATTGTCGCGACTGACGGTGAAAAACTGACGGCGCATAAAGGACAGGGGCTTATTACCGAGGTTTTTCAAAACGGCGAACTGAGCAAAGTGAAGGGAAAAGGCGCGATCGGGCACGTCCGTTATGCGACGGCAGGCGGAGGCGGATATGAAAATGTCCAGCCGCTCCTGTTCCGTTCGCAAAACAACGGCAGCCTCGCGCTCGCCCATAACGGCAACTTGGTCAACGCCACACAGTTGAAGCAGCAGCTTGAAAACCAAGGGAGCATCTTTCAGACTTCCTCCGATACGGAAGTGCTGGCTCATCTGATTAAACGCAGCGGACACTTTTCGCTGAAGGATCAAATCAAAAATTCGCTATCTATGCTGAAAGGCGCTTATGCCTTTTTAATCATGACTGAAACAGAAATGATCGTAGCGCTTGACCCGAACGGACTCAGACCGCTGTCAATCGGCATGATGGGCGATGCTTACGTCGTCGCATCAGAAACATGCGCATTCGATGTGGTCGGCGCGACATACCTTCGCGAAGTAGAGCCGGGCGAAATGCTGATCATCAATGATGAAGGCATGAAATCAGAGCGTTTCTCCATGAATATCAACCGTTCCATCTGCAGCATGGAGTACATTTATTTCTCAAGGCCTGACAGCAATATCGACGGCATTAACGTGCACAGCGCCCGGAAAAACCTCGGGAAAATGCTTGCCCAGGAGTCCGCGGTTGAAGCGGATGTCGTCACAGGCGTGCCTGATTCCAGTATTTCTGCGGCCATCGGCTATGCCGAGGCAACGGGCATCCCGTACGAACTCGGTCTCATTAAAAACCGTTATGTCGGCAGAACGTTTATCCAGCCGTCACAGGCTCTCCGTGAGCAAGGCGTGAGAATGAAGCTGTCCGCCGTCCGCGGTGTTGTCGAAGGAAAACGGGTCGTCATGGTTGATGATTCCATCGTGCGCGGGACGACAAGCCGCCGGATTGTCACAATGCTCAGAGAAGCGGGGGCGACAGAGGTGCACGTCAAGATCAGTTCACCGCCGATCGCTCATCCGTGCTTCTACGGCATCGACACATCAACCCATGAGGAGCTGATCGCTTCTTCTCATTCCGTGGAAGAAATCCGCCAGATCATCGGTGCCGACACGCTTTCTTTCTTAAGTGTAGACGGATTGTTAAAAGGAGTCGGCCGAAAATTTGAAGACACCAATTGCGGACAATGCCTCGCTTGTTTTACGGGCAAATATCCGACGGAAATTTATCAGGATACAGTGCTTCCTCACGTAAAAGAAGCGGTGCTGACAAAATAAAATGTGAAAATGACATAAAGGCAGCGGGAATTCAGGCTGCCTTTCTCTTTCTGCCTTTTAAGGAGAAACGAATTGACAAGGAGTGATAGGGATGTCTGATGCTTATAAAAATGCCGGAGTTGACATCGAAGCCGGGTATGAAGCCGTCAAACGAATGAAAAAACACGTGGAGCGCACGAAAAGGCTCGGCGTTATGGGAAGCCTGGGCGGTTTTGGCGGAATGTTTGATCTGTCAGAGCTTCCGTATCAAAAGCCTGTTTTAATTTCCGGAACAGACGGTGTCGGCACCAAGCTGAAACTCGCATTTTCAATGGATAAGCATGACACGATCGGCGTCGATGCGGTCGCGATGTGTGTAAACGATGTGCTTGCCCAAGGAGCGGAGCCGCTGTTTTTCCTTGATTATTTAGCGGTCGGCAAGGCCGATCCGGTAAAAATTGAGCAGATCGTTCAGGGCGTGGCGGACGGATGCGAGCAGTCAGGATCAGCGCTTATCGGCGGTGAGACGGCGGAAATGCCGGGGCTGTATACGGCTGATGAATACGATATTGCGGGCTTTTCAGTCGGCGTCGCGGAAAAAGACGAAATCGTCACCGGTGAACATATCGAAGAGGGGCATCTCTTAATCGGACTTACTTCAAGCGGCCTTCACAGCAACGGGTTTTCCCTAGTGAGAAAAGTGCTTCTTGATGACGGCGGACTTGATTTGGAGACTGTCTATGAACCGTTTGCGCGTCCTCTCGGAGAAGAATTGCTGGAACCGACGAGAATATATGTGAAGCCGGTGCTCAAGGCGGTGAAAAGCGGTAAGGTGGACGGCATGGCGCATGTGACAGGCGGAGGATTCATCGAGAACATCCCGCGGATGCTGCCGGACGGATTGAGCGCGGAAATTGATCACGGATCATGGCCGATCCCGCCGATTTTTCCGTTTCTGCAGGAGCACGGCAAGCTGAAAGAAGAAGAAATGTTCAATGTCTTTAATATGGGCATCGGTTTTGTCCTTGCTGTTAAAGAAGAGGACTTGACAGACGTTATCGACACGCTTGAAGCTCAGGGCGAGAAGGCTTATTTGATCGGCCGGGTCAAGCGGGGCGAAGGCATTTCTTTCGGCGGTGCGGCTCTTTCATGAAAAAGTTTGCGGTATTTGCTTCAGGAAACGGATCGAACTTCGAGGCCATTGCCAAACGCATGAGAGAAGAGAAGTGGGATGCGGAGCTCTCGCTTCTCGTGACGGATAAGCCTCAGGCAAAGGCGGTGGAAAGGGCGGAGGCTTTACACATTCCGTCATTCGCCTTTCAACCGTCATCTTTTGAAAACAAAGCGGCCTTTGAACGGGCCGTTATTGAACAGCTGCGCCTGCACGGGGCGGAATTAATCGTTCTCGCCGGCTATATGAGACTGATTGGAGATACGCTGCTTGAAGCATACGGGGGCCGCATTATTAATATACATCCCTCGCTTCTTCCGGCATTCCCCGGGATTGACGCTGTCGGACAGGCGTATCGGGCCGGTGTGAAAGTGGCGGGCATTACCGTTCATTACGTCGACGAAGGCATGGACACCGGACCGATTATCGCGCAAAAAGCATTCGAAATACAGGAAAACGATACGCTTGAAAACATAGAGCATACAATACACGAGCTTGAGCACAAATGGTATCCGAGCGTTGTGAAACAGCTGCTGGGACTAAATAACAGAGGTGAAAAGGCATGACAATCAAACGCGCACTAATCAGTGTTTCTGATAAAACAAATCTCGTACCTTTCGTAAAGGAACTGACAGAGCTCGGCGTCGAAGTCATTTCGACCGGAGGAACAAAAAAACTTCTTCAGGAAAACGGTGTGGATGTCATCGGCATTTCAGAAGTGACCGGATTTCCTGAAATTATGGACGGACGGTTAAAAACGCTCCATCCTAATATTCACGGCGGACTGCTTGCCGTAAGAGACAATGAAGAGCATATGGCGCAGATCAATGAGCATGGCATTGCCCCCATTGACCTTGTGGTCGTCAACCTTTACCCGTTTAAAGAAACGATTTCGAAAGAAGACGTAACATACGATGAAGCGATAGAAAACATTGATATCGGCGGTCCCGGCATGCTGCGCGCCGCATCGAAAAACCATCAGGATGTGACGGTCATCACAGATCCGGCCGATTACAGCTCCGTGCTCAATGAGATGAAAGAACACGGCGGCGTTTCGCTTAAAAGAAAACGCGAGCTTGCGGCCAAAGTATTCCGCCATACCGCGGCATATGACGCATTAATCGCTGATTACTTAACACGCGAGGCCGGTGAGAAAGACCCTGAGCAATTCACCGTTACATTTGAGAAAAAACAATCGCTCCGCTATGGTGAAAACCCTCACCAAGAGGCTGTTTTCTATCAAAGCGCACTTCCCGTCTCCGGTTCCATCGCGGCGGCAAAACAGCTTCACGGCAAAGAGCTTTCTTACAACAATATTAAGGACGCAGATGCGGCCGTTCAAATCGTCCGGGAATTTACAGATCCCGCAGCTGTTGCCGTTAAACATATGAACCCGTGCGGAGTCGGTACGGGAGCTTCAATTGAGGAAGCATTCAATAAAGCGTATGAAGCTGATAAAACCTCCATTTTCGGCGGCATCATCGCGCTGAACCGTGAAGTTGATCAGGCAACGGCTGAAGCCCTTCACGGCATCTTTTTAGAAATCATTATCGCCCCTTCTTTCAGTGAAGAAGCGCTGAACGTACTGACGGCGAAGAAAAACCTTCGTCTGCTCACGCTTGACGTGTCCGCATCAGGGAAGAAAGAAAAACAGCTGACATCCGTACAGGGCGGCCTTTTGATTCAAGATTTAGACGTCCATGGATTTGATGACGCCGACATCAGCATCCCG
Source organism: Bacillus sp. 275 (assembly GCF_001999205.1). Classification (NCBI taxonomy): domain Bacteria; kingdom Bacillati; phylum Bacillota; class Bacilli; order Caryophanales; family Bacillaceae; genus Bacillus; species Bacillus sp. 275. The sequence continues at coordinate 1,315,861 of NZ_CP019626.1, read as the reverse complement.
ACAAAAAGAGAGCCGAGCGAGCAGGAATGGGAAGATCTGAAGCTGGCCTGGAAAGTCGTCAAACACGTGAAATCCAACGCGATCGTTCTTGCAAAAGACCATATGACGGTCGGTGTGGGAGCGGGACAGATGAATCGCGTCGGTTCAGCTAAAATCGCCATTGAGCAGGCCGGAGAAAAAGCAAAAGGCAGCGCGCTCGGATCAGACGCGTTTTTCCCGATGCCGGATACAGTCGAAGAAGCCGCAAAAGCGGGCGTCACGGCGATTATCCAGCCCGGCGGATCGGTCCGCGATGAAGATTCGATTAAAAAAGCGGATGAATACGGGATCGCCATGGTATTCACCGGCATCAGACATTTCAAACATTAAGAGGGGGAACGAAGCGTGAATGTATTGATTATCGGAAAAGGCGGCAGAGAGCACACACTGGCTTGGAAAACGGCGCAAAGCCCGCTTGTTGACACGGTGTACGCCGCGCCCGGAAATGACGGTATGGCAGACTGCGCGACGCTGGTCAACATTGAAGAAAGCGATCATGCCGCACTCATTGCGTTTGCGAAAGAACATCATGTCGGCCTGACGATTATCGGCCCTGAAGTTCCTCTGATTGAAGGGATAGCCGACGAGTTTGAAAAAGCCGGACTGCTTGTTTTCGGACCGTCTGAAAAAGCGGCTATCATTGAAGGGAGCAAACAGTTTGCCAAGGATTTAATGAAAAAATACGGCATTCCGACGGCGGAGTACGAGACGTTTACTTCATTTGAAGAGGCGAAAGCATATGTGCAGCAAAAAGGCGCGCCGATTGTCATTAAAGCGGACGGGCTTGCCGCCGGAAAAGGTGTCACGGTCGCGATGACGGAAGAAGAAGCGATTGAATGCCTGCACGATTTTCTTGAGGATGAGAAATTCGGGGAGGCGAGCGCATCTGTTGTCATTGAAGAGTTTCTCGCCGGCGAAGAATTTTCTTTAATGGCGTTTGTAAAAGGGGAGACCGTCTATCCGATGGTCATCGCTCAAGATCATAAACGCGCCTTCGATGGAGACAAAGGGCCGAATACGGGCGGAATGGGAGCCTACTCACCGGTGCCGCACATTTCCGATGATATCGTCAGAAGCGCAGTCGAAACGATTGTGAAGCCGGCGGCAAAAGCAATGGTCAAAGAGGGGCGCTCCTTCACGGGCGTGCTGTACGCGGGGCTGATTCTGACGGAAAACGGATCAAAAGTCATTGAATTCAACGCGCGCTTCGGAGATCCGGAAACACAGGTTGTCGTGCCGAGAATGGAATCCGACCTCATTCAGGTGCTCTTAGATCTTCTGCATGAGAAGGATGTTGACCTAAGGTGGAAGGATACGGCCGCCGTCAGCGTTGTGCTGGCTTCTGAAGGCTATCCGGAAGGCTATGCGAAAGGCACTCCGATCGGCAGTTTGACGTCCGCTGAAGACGGGATCGCCGTTTTTCATGCCGGAACGAAAAAAGACGGCGGACAATTTGTTACAAACGGCGGCCGGGTCGCCAATGTCACGGCATTTGCTGAGACATTTGAAGCGGCGAGAGATAAAGTGTACAGCGCCGTTTCAGGGCTGACAAAACCCGGACTGTTTTACAGAAGCGACATCGGCGCCCGTGCGCTGAAAGCATCGCAGCGATAAAGAGGAAACCCCCGCGTCATATAAGATGCGGGTTTTCTTCTGAAAAGACGACTAAGACTGTCGGCTTACCGTGTGACACGCAGTCATCGATGAAGTCTTCCGGCGTATAGACGGATTCTTCTCAGACTCGCGGGACAGGAGAAATTAAATAACAAGCCGAAACGGCTTGTTATTTTTCTTGCTGATGGCTGTCATCCTGATTCATTCCGGTTTGGAACATATATGTCACCGGACAGAAGCGGAGGATGCCGGATGCCGCTTTCATCGCGCCCATCATCATACAGAAGAGATGCATCTTGCACCAAGGTTTTCTCGTGTATTTCGCTGAAGCAGCAGACAAAATGGTGAGGCCGCAAGTGATGCGCATAACGGCATTTAATAAACTGATATTCGGTTTCATCATTTCAGCTCCCTTAGAAAAAGTTTTTCATTCATCTTCAATAATTTGTAACGTTTTAGCCGTGCGATAATTGTGCGGATGTGATACGATGGGTCTAATATAAGCGAAGGAGAGTATGTGAATGTCCGAACGTACCTTTAACTGGAAAAATAAAGACATCAGATCACAGGCGGATGTTGTAGACTCAAAGCTGCTTCCAACGCTACTTTTACGGGATGCTCTCGTATTAAATCCTTTTTTAAAACAATGGCTGAAAAAGAATGTCTGGATTTACGGAGATCGAATTGTATATGTTGGTCATGAGCTTCCTGATGCAGCAGAGCACATTCATACCATAAATTGTGAAGGAAAATACATTGTGCCAGGTTACATTGAACCGCATACACATCCTTTTCAAATATATAATCCCCAAACGCTCGCCGAATATGTGTCTCAATTCGGAACAACGACGTTTGTTAATGATAACTTGTTTTTTCTTTTGCACAGCGGTAAAAAGAAAGCGCTTACTATATTGGAGGAACTGAAAAAACAGCCGGTGCAATATTTCTGGTGGTCCAGATATGATCTGCAGACTGAAGTGCTGAATGAGGATCAGCTTCTTTCTTTTGATGTCCGAAAGCAATGGATTGAGCACCCGGATGTCATTCAAGGCGGAGAATTGACCGGATGGCCGCGCCTCATGGACGGCGATGACCTGATGCTTCATTGCATGCAGGCGACAAAAAAACTGCGCAAACGGATAGAAGGGCATTTTCCCGGAGCCTCTGAAAAAACACTGACGAAGATGAAACTGTTCGGAGCTGATTCCGACCACGAGGCGATGAATGGCGGCGAGGTGATGAGACGGCTTGAATTGGGCTACTATGTTTCGCTCAGACATTCATCCATCCGCCCTGATTTGAGAACGATTTTGCAGGATCTCCATCAAAAAGGCTTCCGGCATTATGATCATTTCTTCTACACGACGGATGGAGCGACGCCGCATTTTTATAAAGGCGGCATGACGAATGAATTAATCAAAATCGCTTTGGAGGAAGGAGTTCCGGCGATCGATGCCTACAATATGGCCTCCTTTAATATCGCGAAGTATTATCAGATGGACGACTATCTCGGTGTGGTCGGTCCGGGACGGCTTGCTTCATTGAACATTCTCGATGACCCGATGAATCCGGACCCGGTCACGGTGATCTCCAAAGGCATCCTGCTGAGGGAAGACGGCCGAAATATGAATGCGTTTACAGAAACGGATTGGAAAAAGGGCGGTCTTGTCCCTCTTGAGCTTTCATATGATATGACGATGGATGATTTACAGTTTTCAATGCCGATGGGTGTGACCATGCGCAACGCGGTCATTATGGAGCCGTATATGATTGCGATTGATAATTCTGTTGACCAGCTTTCTTTTGATCATGATGAATGCTATCTCACGCTTCTCGATAAGCATGGAAAATGGCGGGTCAATACAATGCTGAAAGGTTTTGCCGATCGGGTGCAGGGCTTTGTCAGTTCCTACACGACAACCGGAGATATTATCGCTGCCGGAAAAAATAAAGAAGATATCCTGCTCGCTTTCTCACGGATGAAAGAAATCGGCGGCGGAATCGTGCTTGCCGAAAACGGGAAGATTCTGCATGAGATTCCCCTCGCCTTAAACGGTTCTGCATCTGCGGAGAAGTATGAAGAAGTGCTTGAGAAAGAGCAAAAACTGAGGACGCTGCTGGAGGAGCGGGGCTACCGATTCTGCGATCCGATCTATACGCTGCTCTTTTTGCAGAGCACACACCTGCCTTATATCCGCATTACGCCGAGAGGAATATTCGACGTGATGAAAAAAACTGTACTCTTTCCATCGATAATGCGTTAAAATATAAAAGCAGGGAGCCGACATATGAAAAGATGGAAAACCGTTTGTATGCTTTGTTTTGCGTTTTTGCTGCTTGCCGCCTGCCGGCAGAACAATGCCGATCAGGTGCAGCCGAAAGAAGCGGAAGCTCCTTTAACGGGGCTGAAAACTGAGCAGAAGCTTGCAGAACGCCGTCCGATTGCAGTCGCAGTGAACAATCATCCGAAGGCGAGGCCCCAATCCGGGCTGTCAAAGGCGGATGTTGTCATCGAAGCGCTCGCGGAGGGCCGGATTACGCGGTTTCTCGCGATTTTTCAAAGTGAGATGCCGGAAACGGTCGGGCCTGTGCGGAGCGCGAGGGAATATTTTGTCACGCTCAGCAGCGGGTTTAACAGCATATTTGTCCATCATGGCTGGAGTCCCGGCGCAAAAAAGCAGCTGGAGTCCGGAGCTTACGATTATATAAACGGTTTGGATTTTGACGGAAGCCTGTTTTGGAGAGCCGATTTCAGCAAGCCGCCCCACAATTCCTACACGTCGTATGACAATATCAGGAAGGCGGCGGAACAAAAAGGATACAAGCTGAACGGAAAAACAGAACCGCTCCCATTTCAGACATCAGATGCAAAACCAGGAAATGAAACCTACAATATTCGGATAGATTATGGAACACAAAACATTACAAATCTTGTCGAATACGATTATGATAAAAAAGCTGATGCTTATACAAGAAGCTCTGATGGTGTGAAAGCGACAGACCGGGAGACCGGAAAGCCTTTAGCCATGCACAACATTTTTATTGTTGAAGCCGGCCATCGCATGACAGACAAAGATGGAAGGCGGGCCATCGATATTCAGTCAGGGGGGAAGGGCCTCCTGCTTCAGCACGGCGATGTTATAGAGTCAGACTGGGAATATAAAGACGGCCGTATTCTGCCCGTAAAAGGCGGTGAGATTCTTCCGTTTGTGCCAGGAAAGACATGGATTAATATCGTGCCTGATCTCGATGCAGCTTCCATTAGTAAAGGAGAAGGTGTTTGACGATGCAAATCGATAAATTACGCGGAAAAGAACTGGACCAGTTATTTTTATCTATTTTATCGCTGAAAGATCTGGAGGAATGCTATCGTTTCTTTGACGATCTTTGTACGATTAATGAAATCCAATCGCTGGCGCAGCGTTTGGAAGTGGCAAGAATGCTCCGCGAAGGAAATACGTATCACAAAATTGAAAGCGAAACGGGTGCTTCCACAGCGACGATTTCCCGGGTGAAGAGATGCTTAAATTACGGTAACGACGCCTATGAAATGGCGCTTGACCGCGTAAACAAAGGAGAATCCTCCTCAGCTACGTAAAAAACCGCTCTGCCGATGACGGCAGGCGGTTTTTTTATGCGTGCTGATTCAAAAGGCCGGGAAGTTCCCTCAGGCTTCCGTCTTCCTCCCGGTATACAATGTGTTCAGCTGAAAAATGAATCGGTGAGCTGATGCCCGCCGCCGCGGCGAGGTGAAACAGCCCTTCACGCAACGAGAGCACGTAGTTGCAGACGCGGTGCTGTTTATCCTCGATACTGAGCGCGCGCTGAAGTTTTGGGTCGGTTGTCGCCACTCCGACAGGACAATGATTGGTGTGGCATACTTGAGCGCGGATACAGCCGACTGAAAACATCATTCCCCGGGCAATATTGACAAAATCCGCGCCTAACGCGAGGGCAACGGCAATCTTATCCGGAGTGAGCAGCTTTCCGGATGCGAAAATTTTCAGCTTATCTCTTATCCCGTATGTCTTCAAAAGGCCGTCAACAAGGGGAAGGCCGGTCAGAATCGGCAGGCCGACAGAATCCGCCAGCTCATGGAAAGAAGCTCCCGTTCCCCCTTCACTGCCGTCAATCGTAATAAAGTCGGGAAGTTTGCCTGATGAACTCATACAGGAAATAAGGTCTTCAAGGTCTTTGCGGCTGCCCGGGACAATTTTGATGCCGACCGGTTTTTCACCGACAGTCCTTAATTTCTCAATGAAATCAAGCATGTCCGGAACATTTGAGAACTCGTTGAATCGGTTTGGGCTGTCAATGGATTGTCCGGGCTGCACATTTCTGATGGCGGCAATTTCTTCGGTCACCTTTGAACCGTCAATATGCCCGCCTCTTGCTTTCGCCCCTTGCGCAAGCTTTAATTCAAAGGCTTTAATCTGCTCGAGGCGGCTTTTTTTCTTGAATTCTTCCCATGAAAATTCTCCATCTTCAGTGCGCACGCCGAACAGCCCGGGGCCGATTTGGCAGATAATATCCGCGCCGCCTTTCAGGTGATACTCAGACAGGCCGCCTTCGCCTGTATTCATCCATGTGCCGCCGGCCTGGTGCAGCCCTTTTGACAGGGCGGTGATTGCCCTGTCGCCAAGTGAGCCGTAGCTCATCGCTGATTGTCCGATTAACCCTTTCACATAAAACGGCTTCTTGCATGTGTCGCGGCCGATCACTTGCACATCGTCCGGATGCAGGTAATAAGGGTCCGCTTTTGCCTTTTCGCGGTGTTCGCTGCGTTTCAGCAGGTTGTCTTTGTCAATCTTGTATACCATCGTGTCGATCTTCGGCGTCTGATCTGCGCGCAGCTCCTCCCTTTGTTTCGGGAAGAGGGCGTTACGGATATAATAGCCTGGCTGATTGAAATCCCGTTCTGAGCCGAAGCCCATCATTCTGCTCTTATACTTTCCCGACATGACCGTCTGTTCATATTCTCTCCGGGAAAACGGCTGTTCTTCGTTATCATTGCTGAATAAATACTGCCGCAGCTCAGGTCCGATTTTTTCAAATATGTAGCGCAGTTTTCCCGCTACGGGATAATTGCGCAGCACTGAATGTTCTTCCTGCTTTTCGTCTCTTATGTATATCCAGAGAAACAATGCGGCGGGAACTAAAATAATAAAAATCAATATACAAATCAGTACGATAATGGCTTGTTCCATTGAGATCAGACTCCTTGTCTTTTTTCTCTTTGACATTCCACATATTGTCTGTTTTCAAACATAGCCGTTTCCCGTCCGGCGGAGCGCAATCTTTTTTTGTGAATCAGGTGAATGACGTCTTTTTCCGTTTTTCCGGGCCAAACGAATTTGTTATAATGTTTAAATGGCAAGAAACGAATGGAGGAACGAAAACGCATGTACGATGTTAACGAGTGGAAGCATGTTTTTAAACTCGATCCGAATAAAGATTTACCGGATGAACAGCTGGAACGGCTTTGTGAATCAGGGACTGACGCCATTGTGATCGGAGGAAGCGACAATATCACCGAGGACAATGTGCTGAGACTGATGTCAAAGGTGCGGCGGTTTTTAGTGCCGTGCGTACTTGAGGTGTCGACGATTGATTCCATTGTGCCCGGGTTTGATCTTTATTTCATTCCGAGTGTGCTCAACAGCAAAAAGGCGGACTGGATTGTCGGCATGCATCATCAGGCGATGAAAGAATACGGAGAGCTCATGTCAATGGAGGAAATCGTGACGGAGGGCTACTGCATCGTCAACCCCGATTGTAAGGCGGCCGCTTTGACGGAGGCGGATACACATATAGAAACAGAAGATATTCTCGCCTATGCGCGGGTCGCGGAACATTTGCTTCATCTCCCGATTTTTTATCTGGAATACAGCGGGATGCTGGCGGACATAGAAACGGTGGAGAAAACGAAGGCTGTGCTGGACAAGTCCGTCCTGTTTTACGGAGGCGGCATTAAAGACGCGGAAACGGCGGAACGGTTCGGCCGTCATGCCGATGTCATCGTTGTCGGAAATGCCGTATATGAAGATTTTGATCAGGCGATTAAAACGGTGGCGGCTGTAAAGACAAAGTAGCCAAGCGGACGAAATTGATTTATGATAGAACATATGTTTGATAGGCGGTGAACGGATATGAATTACATTAGCAATCAATTATTAAGCGGATTAAATCCCGTTCAGCAGGAAGCGGTCAAGACGACGGACGGTCCGCTGCTTCTGATGGCGGGCGCGGGAAGCGGAAAAACACGTGTGCTGACGCACAGAATCGCATACTTAATGGCGGAAAAACACGTGGCGCCATGGAACATTCTGGCGATTACATTTACAAATAAAGCCGCCAGAGAAATGAAGGAGCGGGTGGAGAGCATTCTCGGACCCGGCGCGGATGAAATCTGGATATCCACTTTCCACAGCATGTGCGTGCGGATTCTGCGCAGGGATATTGACAGAATCGGCATCAACCGAAATTTCTCCATTCTTGATACGGCTGATCAGCTTTCCGTTATTAAAGGGATTCTGAAAGAGCGGAATATCGATCCGAAAAAGTTTGATCCGAGAAGTATTTTAGGCTCCATCAGCAGCGCAAAAAACGAGCTGATCGAACCTGAGGAATTCGCAAAATCGGCCGGCGGCTACTACGATCAGGTCACGAGTGACGTGTATACCGATTATCAGAAAAAACTGCTGAAAAACCAATCGCTCGATTTTGATGATTTAATCATGACGACGATTAAGCTTTTCGAGCGTGTGCCGGAAGTGCTTGAGTTTTATCAGCGCAAATTCCAGTACATTCACGTAGACGAGTATCAGGATACGAACAGGGCGCAATACCTGCTTGTGAAGCAGCTTGCGGCCCGTCTTGAAAATATCTGCGTCGTCGGTGACTCCGACCAGTCCATTTACAGATGGCGCGGGGCGGATATCGCGAATATCCTTTCCTTTGAAAAAGATTATCCGAGCGCAAACGTGATTCTGCTCGAGCAAAACTACCGCTCAACAAAGCGGATTCTGCAGGCGGCTAACGAAGTGATCAAAAACAACTCAAACCGCAAGCCGAAAAACCTGTGGACGGAAAATGACGAAGGCATCAAGCTTTCTTATTACAGCGGCGACAATGAATTCGGCGAAGGCCAATTCGTCGCGGGCAAAATTTACGAGCTGCACAGCTCGGGCCGGCGGAAGCTTTCCGATATCGCGATTTTATACCGGACAAACGCCCAGTCGCGCGTCATTGAGGAAACCCTTTTAAAATCCGGACTGAACTACAATATCGTAGGCGGAACCAAGTTCTACGACAGGAAAGAAATTAAAGACATTCTCGCATACCTGCGCCTTGTGTCAAACCCGGACGACGACATCAGTTTTACGCGGATCGTCAATGTGCCGAAGCGGGGCGTCGGCGCCACTTCGCTAGAAAAAATCGCTTCATATGCGGCGATGAACGGAATGTCAATGTTCCAGGCGATCAAACAGGTTGATTTCATTGGCGTCAGCGCGAAAGCGGCAAACGCGCTTGACGGCTTTGGCGCGATGATTGAAAATCTGACGAACATGCAGGATTACCTGTCCATTACGGAACTCACGGAAGAAATTCTCGAGAAAACGGAATACAGAGAAATGCTGAAGGCCGAAAAATCAATCGAAGCCCAAAGCCGCCTTGAAAATATCGACGAGTTTCTTTCCGTGACGAAAAACTTCGAACAAAAAAGCGAAGACAAGTCTCTCGTCGCGTTTCTGACTGATTTGGCGCTGATTGCGGATATTGACCAGCTCGACCAGAAGGAAGAGGAATCAGGCGGAAAGGATGCCGTCACTTTAATGACACTGCACGCCGCTAAGGGGCTTGAATTTCCTGTCGTGTTCTTAATGGGCATGGAAGAAGGCGTGTTCCCGCACAGCCGCTCCCTGATGGAAGAAGCCGAGATGGAAGAAGAACGCAGGCTCGCATATGTAGGCATTACGAGGGCGGAAGAAGAACTGTATTTAACGAATGCCAAAATGCGCACCTTATTCGGCCGCACCAATATGAATCCGGAATCCCGCTTTATCAGGGAAATACCTGGCGATTTATTGGAGAACCTAAATGAGAAGAAAACACCCCGCATGCAGCCGGGAAGAAAAGTGCAGCCGAAACGCGGGCCCGTATCCCGTCCCGTTTCCTATGCGAACAAAACAGGCGGCGACTCGCTCAGCTGGGCGGTCGGCGATAAAGCGGGCCATAAAAAATGGGGCACCGGAACGGTTGTCAGCGTAAAAGGAGAAGGCGAAAGCACCGAGCTTGATATCGCATTCCCGAGCCCAGTCGGCGTGAAGCGTCTGCTTGCCGCTTTTGCGCCGATTGAAAAGCAGTAACCTGAAGAGGAAAGGAAGAACATGATGGACAAAGAAACAGCGAAACACCGGGCAGAAGAATTGCGCCGCACCATCGATCAGTACAGTTATGAATATTACACCTTAGATGAACCGAGCGTGCCGGATTCCGAGTACGACAGACTGATGCAGGAGCTGATTGCCATAGAGGAAGAGCACCCGGAGCTCAGAACGCCTGATTCGCCCACACAGCGGGTCGGGGGAGCGGTGCTTGAATCGTTTCAAAAGGTGCAGCACGGCACGCCGATGCTCAGTCTCGGCAACGCATTTAACGATGATGATCTCCGCGATTTTGACCGCCGGGTCCGTCAGGCTGTCGGTGACGGCGTCGCTTATAATGTGGAGCTGAAAATAGACGGTCTTGCTGTTTCTCTCCGTTATGAAGACGGCTATTTCGTCAGAGGCGCGACAAGAGGAGACGGAACGACGGGCGAAGATATCACGGAAAACTTAAAAACGATCCGCAACATTCCGCTGAAAATGAAACGGAATCTTTCCATAGAAGTGCGCGGAGAGGCGTACATGCCGAAACAGTCATTTGAAGCGCTCAATGAAGAAAGGCTGAAACATGAAGAGGAGCCGTTCGCAAATCCCCGGAACGCGGCTGCGGGCTCACTCAGACAGCTCGATCCGAAAATTGCAGCGAAACGAAATCTTGACATCTTCGTCTACAGTATAGCGGAGCTTGACGAGATGGGTGTGGAAACACAGAGTCAGGGCCTGAATTTTCTGGATGAGCTCGGTTTTAAAACAAACCAGGAACGGAAAAAATGCGCCACGATAGATGAAGTCATTGAAATGATCGAAGAGCTGCAGGCGAAGCGGGCCGATCTCCCGTATGAAATTGACGGAATCGTCATCAAAGTCGATTCGCTCGACCAGCAGGAAGAGCTCGGGTATACGGCAAAAAGCCCGCGCTGGGCGATTGCTTATAAATTCCCGGCGGAAGAGGTCGTGACAAAACTGCTCGATATCGAACTGAATGTCGGAAGAACGGGCGTCATTACGCCGACCGCCGTTCTGGAACCGGTAAAAGTCGCGGGAACGACGGTCTCAAGAGCATCCCTTCACAACGAAGATTTAATTAAAGAGAAGGATATCCGCATTCTCGATAAAGTGGTCGTCAAAAAAGCGGGCGACATCATCCCTGAGGTCGTCAATGTCTTAATCGAACAGCGGTCCGGGGAAGAAAAGGAATTCAATATGCCGACCAGCTGCCCTGAGTGCGAAAGCGAACTTGTCCGCATTGAAGGGGAAGTCGCGCTGCGTTGCATCAATCCGGAATGTCCGGCGCAGATCAGAGAAGGCCTGATTCACTTTGTCTCACGCAACGCGATGAATATTGACGGACTCGGAGAACGTGTCATCACACAGCTTTTCCGTGAACATCTCGTCCGTAATGTCGCTGATTTGTATAAGCTGACGAAAGAGCAGGTCATCCGGCTTGAGCGGATGGGGGAAAAATCAACTGACAATCTGATCAGCTCCATCCAAAAGTCGAAAGAGAATTCGCTGGAGCGCCTGCTGTTCGGTCTCGGCATCCGTTTTATCGGCTCAAAAGCGGCCAAAACACTCGCCATGCATTTTGAAAGCCTGGAAAATCTGAAACAAGCCACGGAAGAAGAGCTGCTTGCGGTAGATGAAATCGGCGAAAAGATGGCCGATGCCGTTATCACCTATTTCCGCAAAGAAGAAATGCTTGAGCTATTGAATGAGCTTGAGGAACTCGGTGTGAACACACTCTACAAAGGCCCGAAAAAAGTAAAAGCGGAGGACAGCGACTCTTATTTTGCCGGCAAAACCATCGTATTAACCGGAAAGCTTGAAGAGCTGTCCAGAAATGAAGCCAAGGCGCAGATTGAAGCGCTCGGCGGAAAGCTGACGGGATCTGTCAGCAAAAAAACAGACTTGCTGATTGCCGGAGAAGCGGCCGGAAGCAAGCTGACAAAAGCGCAGGAATTAAACATTGAAGTATGGAATGAAGCACAGCTATTGGGAGAGCTAAAGAAATAAGAGGAGTGTTTTCTATTGAAAAAGATGTTGGCATTGGCGGCGACGGCAACGGCGGCAGTACTCATGCTGTCGGCCTGTTCGCCGAGTTTCGGGGGAAAAAAAGAGGAAGAGATCACGCAGAAAACGGCAAAGTCTTCTGAAAAAGCGATCATACCGAAATATAATATCTCTGATTCCTACTATAAAATGGTGCTCCCGTTTAAGGCCGGAAAAGCGCGCGGCCTGACCGCGGACCGGCTGAACACGAGGCTGGACATCGATGAATTCGAGACGGGTCTGATGCGGCTCGCTCAAGACACGTTCCCGACGGATGACTATTTGTATCAGGAAGGCCAGTATTTAGATGAGGACACGGTACTCAGCTGGCTTGACCGCAAAAAAGAGGGCAGTGATCTGAAAAAGGCGAAAAAGGCAGACGCCAATTTCCAGAATCTCGGCTTAAACCCCGTGCTGCCAAGCTCGGGATCGGCAAAAGAGAAAAATGAAAACAGCCCGATTTACTTAGCGTCCATGCTTGAGCAGGATTACTTAGTAAGAAAAGATAAAAATTCCATCCAGCTTGGCGGTATCATGATCGGTCTCGCTCTCAACTCTGTATACTATTACCGTGAAAACACAGGTGATCCGCAGCAGGAAGTGGAGCTCAGCGACAAAACGATCCGCAGCCACGGTGAAGAAATCGCCCAGGAAGTCGTTAACCGCCTTCGGAAAATGGATAACCTGAAAAATGTGCCGATTACCGTCGCCCTTTATAAACAAGCGCCGAAAACATCAATCGTACCGGGGAATTACATTGCAAAAACAGAAGTCAAAGCCGGCTCATCCACCATTTCAAACTGGGATGATGTCAAAGAAAAGTACGTCTTCTATCCGGCGGATACAGACACGGCAAAGAAATACCCTGATGATTCCGAAGTATTTAAACGCTTCAAAAACGCCATCGACAGCTACTTCCCGAATTACACCGGAGTCGTCGGAACGGCAATGTACGAAAACGATGAAATGAGAAAAATGAAGATTGAAATCCCGATGCAATTTTACGGGAAAAGCGAAGTCATCGCCTTCACCCAATACTTAACAGGTGAGCTGATGGATTATTATTCAAAAGGCTCAGTTGATGTCGAAATTAACATTACCTCGTCTGACGGGCAGGAAGCGCTGATCGTCCGCAATGCGGGTGACAAAGAACCGACCGTCCATATTTACGATTAACCAAGATGCCCTTGTTCATTTCTGTATGAGCAAGGGTTTTTTTATTGTGAATATCGTTGGAGCGAGGAATGAGGTATGTTAAGATATTTGTATAATCAGGAATTAACAGGAAAACACATTTCATTTCTAAGCGGATGTTACTAATCTGCTGTGAAAAAAGAAGGGCAGGAATGTTGATGAATGACATTTGCTGAGTACACACACCGCCTACAAACGTTATGAAAAGGGTGAATCAGCATGCATAAAGATATTAAAGCGATTTTTGAGGAAGATAAGGTGCTGGCTGAGGCCGGTGAAATATACGGCTTTACCAAATTTCAATTTATTGCGGACGCAGAGAACTACGTATATGAAATTGTGAAAGATAACGAACCGTATATCTTAAAAATTACGCATACGATCAGAAGAACACCGGAATATATTCTCGGAGAAATGGAATGGCTTCATCATCTGGCAAGGGGAGGGCTTTCAGCAGCAAAGCCGATTCCTTCATTAAATGGCAAAGATGTCGAAGAAGTGCCGGATGGAAAAGGCGGAGCGTTTTTAGTAAGAGTCTATGAAAAAGCGCCCGGACGCAAAGTGGAGGAATCAGACTGGAACGGAACCCTGTTTTACGAGCTTGGAAAGTACACGGGGAACATGCACCGGCTGACGAAAAGCTACCGTCTGAGCGATCCGTTATATAAAAGGCAGGAATGGGATGAAGAGGAGCAGCTGAAGCTGAGAAAATACGTACCCGCAGATCAGCATCTCGTATTTGAGCGGGCGGATGCTCTAATGGAAAAACTGCGCCGTTTGCCGAAGAACCCTGAAAACTACGGCCTTGTGCACGCCGATCTGCACCACGGCAATTTCAATTGGGACAACGGAAAAATCACTGCTTTTGATTTTGATGATATCGGCTACAATTGGTTTGTGAATGATATCAGTATTCTGCTGTACAACATGTTGTGGTATCCGGTCATCCCGTATGAAGACAAGGCCGCGTTTACGGGTGAATTCATGACTCACTTTATGAAAGGCTACAGAGAAGAAAATGACCTTGATCCCGCCTGGCTTGAACACATCCCGGATTTCCTCCGGCTGCGCCATATGCTGATCTACGGATTATTGCATCAGGCGTTTGACCTCAATGCACTCGGGGACGAGGAACTTGAGATGCTGAAGACCTTCAGGCGCGATATCGAAAACGAAACCCCGATTACGGAGTATAACTTTTCTGCATTCGTATAAATAGAAAAACGCCGGCTGAATCCAGCCCGGCGTTTTTTATAACGTATCACACTTCACTCCGACGACACCCTGAATTTCTTTAATATCATAATAGACGTCAGTGGTGTAGCGGTTTTTATGAACACTGACTTTCACTTCCATAATCGGAAATTCTTTTTCGCCCAGATCATCAATCCGGACGGAGTGAATGCGGAGCTGTTTGCTTTTCATTTCCTTTAAAATCTCGGTCATTTTGTCTTTATCGGAAAGAGACATTCTCACGCGGATATCTTTTTCCTTCAAGCGGTTGGGACCGATTTTTCTGATCAGCCACGGAAGAAATTCGACACTGATCAGGATAAACAAGAGGCTTGCGAACGCCTCTTTATAAAAGCCGGCGCCTGTAGCCAGACCGAGCCCGGCTGCGCCCCAGATGATGGCCGATGTCGTCAGGCCGGATATGACGTCATTGCTCTTACGCAGGATCACGCCCGCGCCGATAAAACCGACGCCGGAAATGATTTGGGCGGGAAGGCGGAGCGGATCCATCATGATACGGTAATATTTTGGGAAATGATATGCCGCATTAATGCTGACGATCGTCAGCATACAGGAGCTGACGGCGATGACGATACAGGTTTTCAGTCCGAGCGGTTTGTTTTTCAGCTCGCGTTCAAGACCGATGATCATGCCGATCAGCGTGGCAATGCCCAGCTTTAATAAAATGTCTGGTTCGATAGGCCAGCTCAATTTGCACAGCACCTCCGCAATTTTTCTTATAATAAATTGATATGATTTTCTCACAGTATTTATAGCAGGACAAGTGCGGAAGAAAAAAGCCGTCAGGGATAAAATCTGACGGCTTTTTGTCTATTTCTTGTTTTTCAAAAGAGCTTCCATCCGGCTGAACAGCTGATAAGAAGCATCGGCCGGTTTTTTGGTCAGCAGGCTGACGGCAATACCGGCAATCAGACTGAGGAAGAACCCCGGAATGATTTCGTATACGCCGGTTGAAGCGGCAAGCCCTGTCGTGATCCAGATTAAAACGGCCGCGGCCCCGGTAATCATCGCCGCAAGCGCTCCCCATTCATTCATCCGTTTCCAGTACAGACTGAGCAAGAGCGCCGGGCCGATAGCCGAACCGAAGCCTGCCCACGCATATCCGACCAGATCAAGAATGGTGCTGTTCGGATTCATGGAAAGCAAAATGGCGATAACGGCCACGATCAATACCGACAGGCGTCCGGTCATGACCAATTCTTTATCGCTCGCTTCCCGTCTGAAAAAGGCGCGGTATAAATCTTCCGTAATGGCGCTTGCCGTTACGAGAAGCTGTGAGGAAATGGAACTCATGATCGCCGCTAAAATCGCGGACAGCAAGAAGCCCGTAATCAGCGGATGGAACAAGATTTTAGAAAAAATAATGAAAATCGTTTCCGGATCTTTTACGGAGACTCCGAAGTGATGAGAATACGCAACCCCGATAATCCCGGTAAGCAATGAACCGACAACTGAAATAGCCATCCAGCTCATCCCGATTCTGCGGGCGGGTTTTAAATCTTTCACTTCTTTAATCGCCATAAATCGTACGATGATATGAGGCTGGCCGTAATAGCCGAGTCCCCATGCCAAGTATGAAATAATGCTAATGACGCTCGCGCCTTTAAAGATATCCAATAGTTTCGGGTTAACGGCGTTGATCGAATCAATCGTCGTTGAAACGCTCCCGAGCTGGGTAAAAGCAACGATCGGCACAAGCACTAATGCCGCAAACATGATCGCTCCCTGTACAAAGTCAGTCAGACTGACAGCGAGGAAACCGCCAAACAGCGTGTAAAGCACAACAACACAGGCCGTTAAAAACAAACCGAATTTGTAGTCGGCGCCGAATGCCGATTCAAATAACCTGCCTCCGGATACCATCCCGGACGATGTGTACAGTGTGAAAAAGATCATAATAATCACGGCGGAAACAATTTTCAGCAATGATGACGAGTGGCGGAACCGTTTATCGAAAAAATCGGGAATCGTAATCGCATCATCCGCAACTTCCGTGTAAGCGCGCAGCCTCGGAGCAAGCAGCAGATAATTTGAATACGCGCCGATCGTCAAACCGAGCGCCAGCCATAAGGTCGATAACCCCGTTGCGAACATTGCGCCGGGAACTCCCATCAGCATCCATGCGCTCATATCGGCCGCACCTGCGGACAGCGCCGTTACGAACGGGCCGAGTCCTCTTCCGCCCAGCATGTAATCATTAATATTCGTTGTCTTCCTGAATGCGTACCAGCCGATTAACAGCATGGCAGCAAAGTAAATGCCAAGAGATATAATTAGTTCAATACTCACGTTTTTGGACCCTCTCTTCTTTCATGTAAATGTTGCATCACCTCTGTAGATTAGTAGTGCCGGAATATGCGCCGGCGATCCAGCCTTTAGTCATCATTCCATGCGGATCGCATGATTCAGTGCTGGCTATGGTTACTAAACCTAACAAAGTATCCCCGATCAATCAACTCTCGAAACCTGGCCCGCTCAAGGAAAAAACCCCCGCCAACATAGAACAGCTTAGAGATGAAAACGCTACCAATAAATTATAAAAGTAAAAATTTTCTGACATATAATTCGTTTCTCTTTCTCCCCGATTTAGGATAAAATAGAGAGGGTTTCATCATGCCTCAGAAGGCGGCGTTTTGTTGCTTTAGAGGGCTCGTTTTTGATATGATCAGTATTATATGACGAAACGGAGAATTATGCGGAGGTGGATCTTATGTCACGAATTTCTATAGAAGAAGTAAAGCATGTCGCTCATTTGGCGAGACTCGCCATTACGGATGAAGAAGCTGAAATGTTCACAGAACAGCTTGACAGCATCATCTCGTTTGCCGAGGAGCTTAATGAAGTGGACACGGATAACGTGGAACCGACAACACACGTGCTGAAAATGAAAAACGTAATGAGAGAAGATGAAGCGGGTAAAGGCCTTCCGGTCGAGGATGTCATGAAAAATGCTCCCGATCATAAAGACGGCTATGTCCGTGTGCCATCTATTCTGGATTAAAGGAGGGAGACAGTATGTCATTATTTGATCACAAAATCACAGAACTGAAACAAATGATACATAAAAAAGAAATCAAGATTTCCGATCTTGTTGATGAATCTTACAAACGGATCGCATCCGTGGATGATAAGGTGCAGGCGTTTTTACAGCTTGATGAAGAAAGAGCCCGCGCTTACGCGAAAGAACTTGACGAAGCGGTTGACGGACGGTCTGAACACGGTCTTCTCTTCGGAATGCCGATCGGCGTCAAGGACAACATCGTGACCAAAGGGCTTCGCACAACATGCTCAAGCAAAATCCTCGAAAACTTCGATCCGATTTACGATGCGACGGTTGTGGAGCGCCTTCAAGCCGCTGAAGCCGTCACGATCGGAAAGCTGAATATGGATGAGTTCGCGATGGGTTCTTCTACTGAAAACTCCGCGTACAAAGCGACGAAAAACCCTTGGAATCTCGATACGGTTCCCGGCGGATCAAGCGGCGGTTCCGCAGCGGCGGTTGCCGCGGGCGAAGTGCCGTTTTCACTCGGATCTGATACGGGCGGCTCCATCCGCCAGCCGGCTTCTTTCTGCGGCGTCGTCGGATTAAAGCCTACATACGGACGCGTGTCGCGTTACGGTTTGGTCGCTTTTGCGTCTTCACTGGACCAGATCGGACCGATCACAAGAACCGTAGAAGATAACGCATTCCTGCTTCAGGCGATTTCAGGCCCGGACAAAATGGACTCTACGAGCGCCAATGTCGAAGTGCCGGACTTTCTTTCTTCATTAACTGGCGATATTAAAGGCTTAAAAATCGCCGTACCGAAAGAATATCTCGGAGAAGGCGTCGGCAAAGAAGCGAAAGAATCGGTTTTAGCCGCTTTAAAAGTGCTTGAAGACCTCGGAGCGACATGGGAAGAAGTATCTCTGCCGCACAGCAAATACGCGCTTGCGACGTATTATCTGCTGTCTTCTTCCGAAGCGTCTGCAAACCTTGCGCGCTTTGACGGCATCCGCTACGGCTACCGCTCAGACAATGCGGACAACCTGATCGACCTTTATAAACAGACACGCTCTGAAGGCTTCGGCAATGAAGTGAAGCGCCGCATCATGCTCGGCACCTTCGCGCTCAGCTCCGGCTACTATGACGCGTATTACAAAAAAGCGCAAAAAGTGCGCACGCTTATTAAGAAAGATTTTGAAGACGTATTTGAGAAATACGATGTCATCGTCGGACCGACAACGCCGACACCGGCATTCAAAATCGGCGAAAAAACCAGCGATCCGCTCACAATGTACGCCAACGATATTTTAACGATCCCTGTCAACCTCGCGGGTGTGCCGGGAATCAGCGTGCCGTGCGGATTTGCGGACGGACTGCCGCTCGGACTGCAAATCATCGGAAAACACTTCGATGAAGGCACTGTATACCGCGTCGCTCATGCTTTTGAGCAGGCAACAGATCATCATAAAGCGAAACCTGAACTGTAAGGGGTGAAATGAAGTGAACTTTGAAACGGTAATCGGACTTGAAGTCCATGTGGAATTAAAAACAAAATCTAAAATTTTCTCAAGCTCACCGACGCCATTCGGCGCGGAAGCGAATACCCAAACGAGCGTCATCGACCTCGGCTATCCCGGCGTGCTGCCCGTTTTGAACAAAGAAGCGGTCGAATTCGCGATGAAAGCCGCAATGGCTTTGAACTGCGAAATCGCAACGGATACGAAGTTTGACCGAAAAAACTATTTCTATCCGGACAACCCGAAGGCATATCAAATTTCTCAATTTGACAAGCCGATCGGCGAAAACGGCTGGATCGAAATCGAAGTCGGCGGAAAAACGAAAAAAATCGGCATTACCCGTCTTCACCTTGAAGAAGATGCGGGAAAACTGACGCATACGGGCGACGGCTATTCCCTCGTTGACTTCAACCGCCAGGGCACGCCGCTTGTCGAGATTGTATCTGAGCCGGATATCCGCACACCGGAGGAAGCTTACGCATATCTCGAAAAGCTGAAATCAATTATCCAATACACAGGCGTTTCCGACTGTAAAATGGAAGAAGGTTCACTGCGCTGTGACGCCAACATTTCCCTCCGTCCGATCGGCCAGGAGAAATTCGGCACAAAAACGGAGTTGAAAAACCTGAACTCCTTCGCGTTCGTGCAAAAAGGACTTGAGCATGAAGAAAAACGCCAGGAGCAGGTGCTTCTGTCAGGCGGAGTCATTCAGCAGGAGACGCGCCGTTACGATGAAGCGACGAAAAAAACCATTTTGATGCGTGTCAAAGAAGGTTCGGACGACTATCGCTATTTCCCTGAGCCTGACCTTGTCGAGCTCTACATCGATGACGAATGGAAAGAACGCGTAAGAGCAACCATTCCTGAGCTTCCGGACGAGCGCCGCAAGCGTTATATCGAAGAGCTCGGCCTGCCGGCTTATGACGCAATGGTTCTGACGCTGACGAAAGAAATGGCTGATTTCTTCGAAGAAACGGTCAATAAAGGCGCAGAAGCCAAGCAGGCATCAAACTGGCTGATGGGTGAAGTCTCAGCTTACCTGAACGCCGAACAAAAAGAGCTTGAGGATGTCGCACTGACTCCTGAAGGCCTTGCCGGCATGATTAAGCTGATTGAAAAAGGAACCATCTCGTCTAAAATCGCGAAGAAAGTCTTTAAAGAATTAATTGAAAAAGGCGGCGACGCAGAAAAAATCGTCAAAGAAAAAGGCCTCGTGCAGATTTCTGACGAAAGCGTGCTTCTGAAGCTGGTAACAGATGCGCTTGACAGCAACCCGCAGTCAATTGAAGACTTCAAAAACGGAAAAGACCGCGCGATCGGCTTCCTTGTCGGGCAGATTATGAAAGCCTCAAAAGGACAGGCCAACCCGCCGATGGTCAACAAGATCTTACTTGAAGAAATCAAAAAACGATAAAAAAAGCAGCCGCCTCTAAGGGCGCTGCTGACACGGAGACCGGTAAGCGCCGGTCTCTTTTTTTATAAGATGAAATAGGTTTCAATGGAAGCCTGCAGCGTTTCAATCTGCTCATTTCCGCTGCCTGCCAAGTTGGACAGCATTCCTTTAATAATCGGTTTTCGCGGCTCTTCCTTTGCACATTCCTCTTCAATGACTTCAAGCGATACGAGGACGTCCTCAGGCAGCCCCTGCTGTGCTTTTATCTTTTGAATATCCGCAAGCAGTCTTTCTCTGTCCGCCGCGGGCTGAGTGAAGATATCCTCAGGCAGCAGCGGATCGGGATTGTCTCTTATCAGTCCCGTAATCAGATCATCAATTCTGGCAATCAGAAAGGCCGCCACGTTTTCCGTCCGGAATGCCGTATGTTCATTAAAAATCAAGAAATGAATATAGGAGCTCACAATTCCTTGCGCCATAACGGACGCATCCGCTAAAAACGGTGTGACGGCATCTCCGTAAACGGAGAGCAACGCATCCCGATACAGCATGTTAAATTGAATATTGGCCTCATGAAAATACTGTTTGACCTTTTGATTTTCAGGAATGACCTTTTCGCTCAGCAAGAGGATGATAAAGTCCTTGTGTTCCATAAATTCCTGGAATTGATATGCGATTTGTTTTCGGAATACGTCCTTAGGCGGTTTATGCTGATGTTCTGTTTTGATTTTCTTTATTTCTTCCATAGACATGCCGATGTAATACTCACATGCTGACAGCAAAAGGTCTTCTTTTGATTTGAAATGGAGATAGAAGGCTCCTTTTGAAATTCCGCATTCGCCGGCGATTTCCTGAATGGTTGTTGAAGAAAACCCTTTTTTGGCAAATAAATGGATGCCTGTTTTTATGATTTTCTCTTTTTTTTCGTTCATGACGTGCTTCCCCTTAATCCTGAAAAATTTAGAAAAATTTACTGCCTTATTAGTTGACGATGTTGAGTTATACCGTTTAGTATTATATAGAATGACCAGTCAGTCAATAAAAATTAACGGAGGACATGATGAACCACATTATTAACTTTGTACTGAAGAACAAATTCGCAGTTTGGCTGATGACGATTATCGTTACTGTAGCAGGGCTGTATGCCGGTATGAATATGAAGCAGGAATCCATACCGGACGTCAACATGCCTTACCTTTCAGTAAATACGACTTATCCCGGAGCTGCTCCGAGTCAAGTTGCGGATGACGTGACAAAACCGATCGAGCAGGCGGTCCAGAATTTAGAAGGAGTGAGCGTCGTAACGTCCACATCCTCTGAAAACGTCTCATCGGTTATGATTGAATATGATTACAACAAGGATATGGACAAGGCGAAAACCGAAGTCGCTGAAGCGCTGGACAGTGTCAGCCTTCCTGACGACGCGAAAAAACCTGACATTTCCCGTTACAGCCTCAACTCTTTCCCGATTTTGACGCTCAGTGTGACAAGCGGCAAAAGCTCGCTTGAAGACCTGACCAAAAATGTGGAAAACACTCTCGTTCCTAAGCTTGAAGGCATTCAGGGCGTTGCGTCTGTGCAAGTTTCCGGACAGCAGGAAGAGCAGGTGGAATTCTCTTTCAAAGACAAAAAAATGAAAGAGTACGGACTTGATGAAGATACCGTCAAGAAAGTGATCCAAGGCTCTGACGTCAATACGCCGCTTGGATTGTATACGTTCGGCAACAAAGAAAAATCAGTTGTCGTTAACGGAGATATTACGTCAATTAAAGATCTGAAAGATATGAGGATTCCGGTCACATCTTCTTCTGCCGCTCAAGGTCAAGCGGGCGGAGCCGGTGCGGCATCTGCGGCGGACGCTCAGGCTATGCAGCAGGCACAGCAAAGCGCGTCAGCAGGGGTGCCGACAGTCAAGCTTTCTGACATTGCCGACATTAAAGATGTGAAAAAAGCTGAATCCATTTCCCGCACGAACGGAAAGGACAGCATCGGAATTAATATCGTAAAAGCCAATGACGCCAACACGGTAGAAGTGGCCGATGCGATTAAAGATGAACTGAATCAATACAAAAAAGACCATAAAGGGTTCAAGTACAGCTCGACTCTTGATATGGCAGAGCCGATTACAGAGTCGGTGGATACGATGTTAAGCAAAGCGATTTTCGGCGCGATTTTTGCGGTCGTGATCATTCTCTTATTCTTAAGAGATATTAAATCAACGATGATTTCTATCGTTTCCATCCCGCTGTCACTGCTGATTGCGCTTCTTGTGCTGAATCAGCTTGATGTCACATTAAACATAATGACGCTCGGTGCGATGACGGTCGCCATCGGACGGGTAGTCGACGACTCGATTGTCGTGATCGAAAACATTTACCGCCGCATGAGGCTGAAAGATGAACCTTTACGCGGGAAGCAATTGGTGCGTGAAGCGACGAAAGAAATGTTTAAACCGATCATGTCATCAACGATCGTAACCATTGCCGTATTCCTGCCGCTTGCCATGGTCGGCGGACAGATCGGCGAACTGTTTATGCCGTTTGCATTAACAATCGTCTTCGCGCTTGCCGCATCACTGTTGATTTCGATCACACTGGTGCCGATGCTTGCGCACAGCTTATTCAAAAAATCGCTCACAGGCGCGCCTGTTAAAGCGAAAGAGCATAAGCCGGGCAGATTGGCCAATTTCTATAAAAAAGTGCTGCATTGGTCATTAAGACATAAATGGATTACATCTATCATCGCGGTTCTGATGCTTGTCGGCAGTTTGTTCCTCGTACCTCTGATCGGCGCGAGCTACCTGCCTGCGCAAGCGGACAAAACGATGCAGCTCACATACACGCCTGAACCGGGCGAAACGAAAAGCGAAGCTGAAAAAGCTGCGCAAAAAGCGGAAGACATGCTGCTTAAACGCAAACATGTCGATACCGTTCAGTATTCATTAGGCTCGCAAAGTCCGCTCGGCGGAAGCTCAAACGGCGCATTGTTCTACGTGAAATACGAGGATGACACGCCTGATTTTGACAAAGAAAAAGACAATGTCTTAAAAGAAATCAAAAAAACATCCAGCCGCGGCGAATGGAAATCACAAAATTTCAGTTCGTCAGGCAACAACAACGAATTAACGTACTATGTGTACGGAGATTCAGAGTCTGATATTAAAGGCACGGTCAAAGACATCGAAGGCATCATGAAAAAGCAGAAAGATCTGAAAGACGTCAACTCAGGCCTTTCCAGCACATATGATGAGTACACGTTCGTCGCTGACCAGGAGAAACTCAGCAAGCAGGGCCTGACGGCTTCGCAAATCTCCCAAGCCCTGATGTCCCAAACGTCACAGTCTCCTTTGACAACGGTGAAAAAGGACGGCAAAGAGCTTGATGTGAACATCAAAACAGAAAAAGACCAGTATAAGAGTGTAAAAGAATTAGAGGATAAAACCATCACATCGCCTGCAGGCCAAGAAGTAAAAATCGGCGATGTGGCGAAAGTGAAAAACGGCACGACATCCGATACCATTTCCAAACGCGACGGCAAAGTGTACGCTGACGTAACGGCAACCGTCACTTCTGACAACGTCACGAAGGTGTCATCAGCCGTTCAAAAGAAAGTTGACAAACTGGATCACCCGGACAATGTATCGATTGATACCGGCGGTGTATCAGCGGATATTGCTGATTCCTTTACGAAACTCGGCTTAGCAATGCTTGCCGCAATCGCCATCGTATACCTCGTTCTTGTGATCACGTTCGGCGGAGCATTAGCGCCGTTTGCGATTCTGTTCTCGCTTCCGTTTACAGTCATCGGCGCATTAGCCGGACTGTATGTATCCGGAGAGACGATCAGTCTGAATGCCATGATCGGTATGCTGATGCTGATCGGAATCGTCGTCACAAATGCGATTGTGTTAATTGACCGCGTCATCCATAAAGAAGCGGAAGGCTTATCGACGAGAGAAGCGCTCCTGGAAGCCGGCTCTACGAGATTGCGTCCGATTCTGATGACGGCGATCGCGACAATCGGCGCCCTGCTTCCATTGGCATTGGGCTTCGAAGGCGGAAGCCAGGTCATTTCTAAAGGACTCGGTGTCACTGTTATCGGCGGTTTAATCAGTTCGACTCTGCTTACCCTTCTGATTGTGCCGATCGTATATGAAGTATTAGCGAAATTTCGTAAGAAAAAACCTGGAACGGAAGAAGAGTAAGACAGCGGGCCTTGGCTCCTTAAACGGAGCCGGGGCCTTTTTTCTTCTGGCAATTCCTGTACATATTGTTGCGATTTTCTCAAGTCATAGTATAATTAAAGGTTGTTAGTGTTAATAATGGATCGGATACTCTTAAGTAGGATGATGAGATAATGAAACGTGCACGCATAATATACAATCCGACTTCAGGACGGGAGCTTTTTAAGAAAAATCTTGCCCAGGTCCTGCAAAAATTTGAACAAGCCGGTTATGAAACCTCCACCCATGCCACCACATGCGCGGGGGATGCCACCAACGCCGCAAAAGAAGCCGCTTTGCGGGAGTTTGACTTGATTATCGCAGCCGGCGGAGACGGAACGATTAATGAAGTCGTCAACGGCCTTGCGCCGTTAGACAAACGCCCGACACTCGGCATCATTCCGGTCGGCACGACAAATGACTTCGCCAGAGCGCTGGGCATTCCGAGAGAGAATATACTGAATGCCGCTGATACCGTCATTAACGGCGTAGCCCGCCCGATCGACATCGGACAGGTGAACGGTCAGTATTTTATCAACATCGCCGGCGGAGGCCGTCTGACGGAGCTGACGTATGATGTGCCGAGCAAACTGAAAACGATGCTCGGCCAGCTTGCTTATTATTTAAAGGGAATGGAAATGCTGCCTTCACTTCGACCGACAGAAGTCGAGATTGAATATGACGGCAAGCTGTTTCAAGGCGAAATTATGCTGTTTTTAGTGACGCTGACCAACTCGGTCGGCGGATTCGAGAAGCTGGCCCCTGATTCCAGCCTAAATGACGGCATGTTTGATTTAATTATTTTGAAAAAAGCCAATCTCGCGGAGTTTATCAGAGTCGCGAGCATGGCGCTCAGAGGCGATCATATTAACGATCAGCACATTATTTACACAAAAGCGAACCGTGTGAAAGTCAATGTATCAGAAAAGATGCAGCTGAACCTGGACGGCGAGTACGGCGGCATGCTGCCGGGCGAATTCGTGAACCTGTACCGGCATATTCACGTCATCATGCCGAAGGAGAAAGCGGAACAGCTGGATGATTAATACGCGGACAAAATCCTAAAACAGTATTCGTTTTAGGATTTTGTCATCTTTTCAGCGTGATCGGAAACCTTTGAAGGCTGACATTGAATTTGAAGGTTTGCCAGCACGCTGAAACAAGGCTATTGGTAAAACTAGAGGTGATTATAGATGAAAATGAAACCCCCGATAGAAAAAAATGAATACTATGATGTGACATTTGAGGATTTGACGCACGAAGGAGCGGGCGTCGCAAAGGTTCAGGGCTTCCCGATTTTCGTGCCGAACGCCCTGCCTGAGGAAAAAGCGCAAATCAAAGTGACACGCGTCAAAAAAGGCTTCGCTTTCGGCCGCTTAATCGAGCTGAAGGAAGAAAGCCCGCACAGAACGGATGCCCCGTGCCCAATCTACAAACAATGCGGCGGCTGCCAGCTTCAGCACATGACCTATGAAGGCCAGCTCTTGTTTAAACAGAAACAAGTCAAAGACGTCTTAGAACGGATCGGCAAGCTGGATCTGTCCAATGTCACCGTGCACCCGACGCTCGGCATGGAAGACCCGTGGAACTACAGAAACAAAGCGCAGGTGCCGGTAGGAGAAAGAGAAGGCGGACTCGTCGCCGGATTCTATCAGCAAAGAAGCCATGACATCATCGATATGAGCGCCTGCCTGATCCAGCAATCCAAAAACGACGAAGCCGTTCAAGCTGTCAAAGATATTTGCGCCTCATACGGCGTCAAAGCCTACAACGAAGAACGCCACAAAGGCTGGCTCCGCCACATCATGGTCAGATACGGCGTCGTCACGGGCGAAATGATGATCGTCTTCATCACAAGAACAAGCGATTTCCCGCATAAAGCGAAGATCATCGAAGACATCACGACGCAATTCCCGCACGTCAAATCAATCGTGCAGAACATCAACCCAAATAAAACAAACGTCATCTTTGGGGACGAAACAAACGTCATCTGGGGCGAAGAATACATCTACGACCTCATCGGAGACGTCAAATTCGCCATCTCCGCCAGATCGTTCTATCAGGTCAACCCGGAACAGACAAAAGTGCTCTACGACAAAGCGCTTGAGTACGCGGAGCTGCAAGGGGAAGAAACCGTCATCGACGCCTACTGCGGCATCGGAACGATTTCTCTCTTCTTAGCGGAGCAGGCGAAGAAAGTATACGGCGTCGAAATCGTGCCGGAAGCCATTGAGGATGCAAAACGCAACGCTGAGCTGAACGGCATCACGAACGCGGAATTCGCAGTCGGAGAAGCGGAAACCGTCATTCCAAAGTGGTACGAAGAAGGCATCACGGCAGATACGCTAGTCGTCGACCCGCCAAGAAAAGGCTGCGACGAAGCGCTGTTGCGCACAATCATCGACATGAAACCGAAGCGGGTGGTGTACGTCTCCTGCAACCCAGGAACGCTTGCAAGAGATCTGCGGGTGCTTGAGGATGGCGGGTATCAGACGCTCGAAGTGCAGCCTGTGGATATGTTTCCGCATACGAATCATGTGGAGTGTGTGGCTGTGCTGGAATTAAGAGAAGGCAACTAACCCTTAGGGATGGTTGCCTTTTTTTAATCCGCATTTTTTTGCATTCAGGACGAACTCGTGACATGAGAGGAGTACCAGAAGATGTTTGGCTAACGCCTATAATATAGCTTTCTATACATCTCTTTATGTAATAAAGGGTACCTTTTTAGGAACCCTTTATTAATATTCATCTAGAGGGGCAGCTTTTTTAATACACTTTCATATCTTGTTTTTTCTCCTTACTAATCATTACTTTTTCTAAATAACTCTTAAGAAATACATTATCTATCCTATCCGGAATGTAACCCAGACGTTTATTTAATATATTCTCTATGATATACATTTTCTTTGTGTAATATTGGTAACTATCCGTTGCAATTTGAACATTTTCTGATTCATTTCCCTTTTCTGATTCAAGTCGAGATTTATATAGCTGATCATACTTCTGTTTGCGTATTTTTCTTGAGAGCCGCAGTAAATGAAATAATTCAATTGTTGGCAGAGTCATTAGTTCTGGTGTAGACTTATCCAAATCTAATTCAGAAGTATGCTCACGATATTCTATGATTTCACGTTTGCCATCTCTCTGAACATTATGTATGTACATTAAGCAAAAACTACAGTAATACTGATTATCCTTTTGAATTGAAGTTGCACAATAAGGGCATGTTTCCATTACGTTCTCCTTTCTGAATATTCTAAGATAATATGTATTTCGGTTACAAACAAGAATTTTAAATAGTATTAGAGATTCTTAACAAAACCCTTTTTATGATAAAGGGTTTATTGATTACAGCATGTATAAGTTTCATGCAAAATCAATAAGTGATCCCTATGTATAGAAAATCCACCGAGCCTAAACCCAATAACAAAACGCGAAAATAATAAATTATATTGTTATAATCATGATAATTATTTATAAAAAGATAATAAAGTTGGATAAAAATGAGAAAATCCTGGCGGAAATGACGATATAAAGTTAGTGAACAACGGTATAGACTCTTACTTTTCGAGGTGAACAGAATGGGAGAAGAACAAGACATTATTACAGTAACCGATCTGCGCAAAAAATATGGATCATTTGAAGCAGTGAAAGGGGTATCCTTTTCTGTCAAACGCGGCGAGCTGTTTGCATTTCTGGGAACGAACGGTGCAGGGAAATCGACCACTATCGATATTCTCTGTACGCTGATTAAAAAGACATCCGGAAAAGTGGTAATAGACGGTTATACGCTTGGTGAGGGGAAAGAGAATAATCATATCCGCAAAAAGATTGGGGTTGTCTTTCAAGAGAGCATTTTGGATGAACGATTGACCGTTTATGAAAATATCATGAACCGCGGACAATATTATCATTTAAGCAAGGCACAAGTGCAAGAGAACTATCAGTTTGTAACAGACTATTTAAAATTGGATGATATTAAGGAGAAAAAATACAGCGATTTGTCAGGCGGACAAAGAAGAAGAGCGGATATTGCCCGTGCTATCATCCATAAACCGACAATATTATTTTTAGATGAGCCTACTACAGGCCTTGATCCGCAAACGAGAGTTTTTGTTTGGAATGCGATTAAAAGGCTGCAGGAAGAAACAAACATGACGATCTTTTTAACGACCCATTACATGGAGGAGGCCGCTGTGGCTGATAACGTTGTGGTCATCAAAGAAGGACGTCTGATCGCAGAGGGTACACCGAGTCAGCTGAAAGATCAATATGCGTTTGACAGTCTGCATATGATGTTTAAGCAAGGCGTTGATCCGACTGCATGGTTTGAAAATAAACAACTGGATTTTACGGTTAAAAACTCTATTTATTCCCTTCGTGTAGAGTCCACTCTCCAAGCGTTTGACATTTTGAAAGGTCTTGAAGGAAAAATCGAATCTTTCGAGGTGATTAAAGGGAATATGGATGATGTGTTTATCCATATTATCGAAGAACAAGGAAGCAGTTTGCCAGTAAAGGGGAGCATTGCATAAATGAAGTCTTTATCCAGTTTAATCAGCAGAAATATAAAAATATACTTCCGTGATCGAACACTTTTGCTTCTTTCTTTGCTGTCAGTATTTATCGTCATTCTGTTATATGCCGTGTTCTTACAGCAGACACAGCTGGACGCCATTAAGGCCTTGGTCGGTTCGACAGATGATTCCAAAGCAATGGTGAACGAATGGATGGTGGCGGGATTGCTGTCCATTACAGCTGTGACAACGACTTTAGGCGCTTTCGGAATTATGGTGAAAGATAAAGAAAGCAAGAGAACGTATGACTTTTTAACAGCTCCTTTATCAAGGGCGACCATCCAATTGAGCTACGTCATTCATTCATTTGTCATCGGCTTGATCTTTTCATTCATCGCCTTTTTAGGCTGTGAAATTTTTCTCGTTTCAACAGGCAGCAAACTTTTAAGCGGAACAGATATACTTGAAGTATTGGGGATCATTATTCTTTCAGTTGCACTGTCAAGTTCCATAAATTTATTTTTAACGCTGTTTATTCATACACAAAATGCATTTTCGACGTTAAGTACGATTGTCGGAACAGCCATCGGTTTTTTATGCGGAGTATATGTGCCGATCGGCGGCGTACCGGTGTTTGTGCAGAAGATTATTATGTACTTCCCTATCAGCCACACCGCCGTTCTGTTCAGAAAAGCGTTTATGACAGACTCAGTTGATAAGGTATTTAAACATGCCTCTGCGGACCAAATACAGGAATATGAAAAGCATTACGGGATCGTCTACAAGTTAAACGGCCATTTTATCAGTACGGCAGCAAGCTTGTGGATCATTGTCATTACAGCCATCATATTTACCGTCATATCTATTTTCATATTTAAAAAACAAAATAAATAACTTCTTCAGACGATACATAACGATGTAACAGGCAGCATCCGTTTACTGGATGCTGTCTGTTTTGTTTATCATTATTCTTTTTGTGCTCAATTCTAAAGAGTTCTCGGATTTCTCTTGAAAAGTGTTGAAGATATCTTTATTTACACTGTATCGGGCTGGTATATCTTGTGAATAAATAAGTTGATGTTTTTCTGGTGTCGTGAAGTGAAAGAGGACCATGGTAGAGTCACTTCTGCATAAAGATATATTTTTGTCCATTCACAAGGTATGATGTCATTTAATTTCTTACTAATAAGCTGGTACAGATCTTGCATTTTCCAACCTTTTCACCTTCAATCGTCGAGAAATCCTAGTTATAAAAAATAGCCCAGCAGAGAAGCGCTGAGCCATTATTGATTTATAGACCGAAGTAGCTTATTACAAATTCTTTATCGTCCTCATCTTCAGGCAAAATCCCCAAGTTTTGATATTCCCATATTGCGATTCTTTCATATCCATCTAAATCTGATGCTAAAATATCATCATAATTATAATCTAATTGGAATTCTCCGCTACGATCCAATGTTAGTGTAAGGTTAGTCCAAACATCATCGTTATTATTTCTGTGTTCAGTTTTTAATTCTTCAAAAAGTTCTCTTAGTTCTCTTAACAACGTCTTGAAAATGTCCTTGCTTACGTTGTAATGGCTAGGTATATCTTGTGAATAAATAATTTGATTATTTTCGGGTGTTCTGAAGTGAAAAAGAACCATTGTGGAATCATCTAATACTTCTGCATAAAGATATATCTTTGTCCATTCACCAGGTATAATGTCATTTAGTTTTTCTCCAATAAGTTGATATAAATCTTGCATTCTCTTAGTTTCCATTAGGTTAACCCCCTCGCTGATTTTTAATAGAGACGCTTATTTCTTTTCTGCTCCCAATTTTGTAGGTTACATCGAAATATGATGGTCTAAGTGAATCTCCAGAATAGACTGGTTCTATTTGAACTGCTACTTTTTTAGGTGGTTTTTTGCTTAGGGCTTTTGCCCACTCTTGCTCCATCTCGTACCATTTCCCGCCGCTCCTATTAATCTGAGAATTCATCGGCACGATGTTGTCGAACTGGCCTGAGCCTTTGAATTGGGTGGCGATTAGGTGGCCTCCGTCGTCATCTGTCAGACGGTCTGGTTTACCTGCTTTTGACTGTGCATATTGGTTGCGTTTTGTTTCTCCCAGCTGCAAGTCTGCTTTGACACTTGTAATTCTACCATAGTTGTCAGTGGTGTACGTGTAGCCTTCTTTTGTTTTGTAGATGACATTCGGCTTCAATACTTTCTTTCTGGTCCATTTCGCAAAATGCTCGCCGTATTTGACCGTTACCGGCGGTACATGCGGTGCCGGTGTCCGTCTGCCGCTTGCGGAGGTTCCGTACGGTTTCGGCAGGATGACCTTGGCGAATTTCTGAAGTCCTTCTTTAAGTGTGACCCCGTTGACTGCGTTGTAAGGAACGCCTGCCGGCACTAAGTCGTGACGCGGATGATACGGGAGAATATCAGCCAGGGTGAGATCTCCGATTTGATTTAACTTGGTTTTGACACGTTTTTTTGATACTTCGATGCCTGTGTTTACTTTTTGTTTGATGTGATCAACGGTTTGTTTTGAGACCGTTATCGCTTTTTGTGCTGTGGCGGATTTGCTTGCTGCTGTTTTGACTTTGGTTGTCACTTTGGCGGCTGTGCCTGTT
Source organism: Bacillus sp. 275 (assembly GCF_001999205.1). Taxonomy (NCBI): domain Bacteria; kingdom Bacillati; phylum Bacillota; class Bacilli; order Caryophanales; family Bacillaceae; genus Bacillus; species Bacillus sp. 275. The sequence goes on along the minus strand of NZ_CP019626.1, from coordinate 1,284,067 downwards.
TTTGAGACGGCGCCGACGCCTTTTGTGCCGACAACTGATGTCACAACGGTGCCCACTGCATATGACACCCATCTTGCTCTGGAGTAGGTGTCGCCATTCACCATGTCTTTTTGGTACGATTCTTCGATTGCCGCTGAAATGGCTTCATACGTTTTGATCGGGTGAGCCACCGCTCCTGTAATGGCTTCAACCGTTCCGCCCGGATCTGTGACCATATCCCACAGGCCTGTGACCGCGTCTTTTCCGGAATCATAAAGGCCGACGGCAACGCCTTTGAAACCGTCTGTAAGTTCACGCGTGTTTTCAATTTGAGTGAAGTAGCGCTGCTGTTCTTTTGTCAGGTTTTTATAGCCGATTGTTTTGGCCATTGAGTAGAATTCATCGGCATTCGCATAATCGTAGTTTTTCAGTCTTTCTTTCAGTTTTTCAATCTCCCGCTCTTTCGCCTCTTCCTTCTTAATCGTCAAATAAGCATCCGAATGTCTTGCAATCTCGTCTTTTTTCTTATGGATGTCGCTTTCACGGTACGCTTTGGCGTTGTAGTGAAGCGGCGTGGCGCTTTTTCCTTTGCCTGTTGCGTTTTGAAGCTGCTGGAAGTCAGCTTGGATAAAATGTTCATTTGCTTCGGTTTCTGCGTATTCTTTCGTTAGATCGTGATCAAGCTTGCCGAGCTTATGTATCGTTTCGCTTCTTTTTTTGTCAGCTGAAGAGAGCTTCTGATCTGTGCTTTCGGTTGAAAACAGATCAAGCGAGATGATGTCTTCGATCTCTCCGAGGATGGAGCGCATGTCCTTTTTCTGCTCTTCCATAATCGCCTTTGATTTACTGAGGGCGTGGGTGAGCTCATGCTCCAGAAATGATTCCTCCACATGCGAATTAGAAAGTCCGGCATCTTCGACCTTACCGGGAAGGCTTGTGAGAAATGCGATTTTCATATCGATCAGATCAAGCCAGCTGTCTGTGACGCCGGCGTGGTCCTTGAAAAAAGCTTTGATGTTATTGGCGCCCCGGCCAGAGAAATCATTGTCACCAAGATCAGCCATACCTTGAAACGCTTTTTTTAGATTGACCATCTGGCCGCGCAGTTCTTTGTATTCACTCGCACGCTGTTTGGCAGCTGTCAACAAGCTGTTTGCTTCGAAAACTTTCATGACCATATCCTTTCTTTTGTTCGATATCAAAATTTTACCACGTAAGTCAGGATATACAGTGTAGGAAATAGGTAATAAGAATAAAATGAATCTTTTGGCTTGCGACTTCCTTCCTGTATGAAGGGAGGCTTTTTATGTTTTGTATAATAACCCTCACATTCGGCTTACTGTTTTAAGCGTGCCTGTTTTTTCTAATGTCTTACACTCGAAACAACCCAACCGCTGAGGTATAATAGAAGCAGAGTATTTATCATACAGATTCAATTCGTGAAAGAGAGTGGAACAAAATGGGCCGTAAGTGGAACAATATTAAAGAAAAGAAAGCATCGAAGGACGCAAATACGAGCCGGATTTACGCGAAGTTCGGCCGTGAGATTTATGTGGCGGCAAAACAAGGCGAGCCAGATCCGGAATCGAACCAGGCGTTAAAAGTGGTGCTTGAGCGCGCGAAGACGTACAGCGTGCCGAAAAATATTATTGAGCGTGCGATTGAAAAGGCGAAAGGCGGCGCGGAGGAGAACTTTGACGAGCTGCGTTACGAAGGTTTCGGGCCGAACGGTTCAATGATCATCGTTGATGCGTTAACGAATAATGTAAACCGCACGGCGCCTGAAGTGCGCGCCGCATTCGGGAAAAACGGCGGAAATATGGGTGTGAGCGGGTCTGTCGCTTACATGTTCGATGCGACTGCCGTTATCGGCGTTGAAGGCAAGACGGCGGATGAAGCGCTGGAATTGCTGATGGAAGCTGATGTGGACGTGCGCGATATTTTAGAAGAGGATGACAGTGTGATCGTGTATGCCGAGCCTGACCAATTCCATGCCGTGCAGGAGGCATTCAAAAATGCCGGCGTTGAAGAGTTCACGGTTGCGGAGCTGACGATGCTTGCGCAAAATGAAGTCGAGCTTCCGGAAGATGCGAAAGCTCAATTTGAAAAGCTGATCGATGTGCTGGAAGACCTCGAAGACGTACAGCAGGTTTATCACAATGTAGATTTAGGCGAATAAAGACAAAAAGGCCGGGGCGGCATAAGTCCCAGCCTTTTTATTTTGCTTAAGCGGTCAGCCTGTATCGTATTTTTCTCCGTAAGCAATTATTGATTATTTCGCCAAAACTGGGCGGATGCCCATACGTTTCCTTCCGGATGTCATAAACTGGACTGTAACCTATGTGAAGGAGCGATAAATCATGAATGAAAGAAGACCGATTTACGGCGGCGGCTATGGCGGCGGCTATGGCGGCTACGGAGGCTACCCGGGGTACGGTTTTGGCGGCTACGGCGGCTTCGGAGGATATCCGGGATACGGTTTCGGCGGAGGCTACGGCTACCCGGGATACGGTTTTGGCGGTTACGGCGGCTACGGCGGCTACGGAGGCTTCGGGGGATATCCGGGATACGGTTTTGGCGGCTATGGCGGAGGCTACGGCGGCTATCCGTTCCATCATCATCATCGGGAAAGCCAATATATCTGACCATTCGGGAAAAAGCACTCTTGGAACAGCAAGAGTGTTTTTTTGTGACCGTTTCTAAGCGCTGGCTTTTTTATTATCTTACAGGGCATAAATGCCGATACGGATTCATACCTATTAAGGTCATGGTTTAGGAAAGGAGGATCGTAATGAAAGAAAATCAGCCGTTTACACCGGTCAAATCCTATAAACCCTTCCACAGCCGGTTTGATCCCTGCCCGCCGATCGGGAGAAAATACTACAGAACGCCGCCGCATCTTTATATGCGGTTTCAGCCGTATCACTTGGAGCAGTTTTCTCCGATGGAGGCATTGAGAAAAGGGACCCTTTGGAAGGATCTTTACGATTTCTATGATAATCCTTATCGGGGGGGAATCGAATATGGCGAAAAAGATTGATGATGAATATTATCGGCTGCTGGAGCAAATCCAGGCGGCGGACTTTGTCTTGGTGGAGCTGACGCTTTATCTGGATACGCATCCCCATGACCGTCTCGCGCTTCAGCAGTTTCATGAATATTCCCGGTACTCAAGACAGCTGAGAAAGCGGTTTGAGCCTGAGTACGGACCGCTTCTGCAATTCGGCGTGAGTCAGGTCGGCGCTCAATGGGACTGGGGCCGCGGTCCTTGGCCATGGCAAGTATAAGGAGGGATCTGTAAATGTGGGTATATGAAAAAAAGCTGCAGTATCCGGTTAAAGTCAGTACATGCAACCCGATGCTGGCTAAGTTTCTCATTGAACAATACGGCGGGGCGGACGGCGAATTGGCCGCAGCGCTCCGGTACTTAAACCAGCGTTACACGATTCCTGACAAGGTGATCGGCCTGCTGACGGATATCGGCACGGAGGAGTTTGCGCATTTAGAAATGATTGCGACGATGATTTATAAGCTGACAAAAGATGCGACCCCGGAGCAGCTGCGTGATGCAGGGCTCAGCGATCATTACGTCAACCATGACAGCGCGCTGTTTTATCACAATGCGGCCGGAGTTCCGTTCACAGCGTCTTACATACAGGCGAAGGGAGATCCGATCGCTGATTTATATGAAGATATTGCGGCTGAAGAAAAGGCGAGAGCGACGTATCAATGGATTATTGATATTTCCGATGATCCTGACCTGAATGATTCACTCCGTTTTCTGCGTGAGCGTGAAATCGTCCACTCTATGCGTTTCAGGGAAGCGGTTGAGATTTTAAAAGAAGAACGTGATAAGAAGAAAATTTTTTAAACGGCCCTCAAACATGACGGCTGTTTTTTTCCTTTCTGCGTTTGGTCTATAATGAAGGTGTCGAATATTCTGATTACGGGAGGCTTTTATGACACCATTTACGATCACGGAGGAGAAGGCGGGGGCATTCCGGGTCACCTCCGCCCGGAAAGATGATGCAAAAGAGGTCATGGATCTGCTCGTGCAAGCGGCAGAATGGCTTCGCGGTAAAGGGTCGAACCAGTGGAGCGGCCTTCTGCAAGGGGAAGATACCCACAATATGCGGGAGGCGATCGCCCAAGGGTATGTTTTTTTATTCAGGCAGAATGAAGAGCTGGCCGGCGTCGTCATGCTGCTTCCCGAAGCAAGCGGGTGGGACAGACGTCTTTGGGGCGATGAAGGACATGAGGAGTCCGTATATCTCCACCGGCTGGCGATTAACAGGCGGTTTGCAGGGGCGGGGCTCGGCCGGACAATCATGACTTGGGCGGAAACGGGTGTGTCTTGTCCGGGAAAAACGAAAATCCGGCTCGATTGCGTGTCCGAAAACAAGGCGCTTCAGTCGTTTTACAGCGGAATGGGTTACGAATCAAAAGGACCCGCGCCGGGTTATCATTTGTTTGAAAAAAAGGTGAGTAAATAAAAAGCTTCTCATGACGGAGGTAAAAGATATGGGTTTTTTTTATCTGATCTGTCTGGCCGCATTTTGTCTTAACTTTGCCGTATCGGCTGTGCTCCGCAAGAAATGGCCGAAAAAGATGTGGCCTGAGTGCCTTTTGGCGGTGCTGGGCCTGACTGCTTTCGGTACGGTTGTTTACAGCATTTTCGGTGTCGGCGGCTGGGAAGGAATGGGCTTGGGGCTTGCCGCGATGTTTGCGGGTTCCGGAGCGGCCGCCGGTTATGCCGCTGAGGTGTGCTTACGGGTCGTCAGATCGAATCAAAAACAGTAAGCAGAAGTGAAAAAACGCGGCCGCGGCTGCGTTTTTTTGTGTGTTGCCGGCCGCTGTATAGAAAACAGGCGAATGTCCATAATGGTAATGACTTTTAAGAAGAAGGTGCGAATATGGGACATTTACTTACAGTGGCTTGGGAGTTAGTATGCGGTTTGGGTATTTTATTTGTGATTTTAAAATTGCTTGGAAAAACTCAATTCTCACAAATTACGCCGTTTGATTTTATTTCCGCGCTCATCCTCGGCGAACTGGTCGGAAATGCGGTGTATGATAAAGGCGTCAGGATTTTTGAAATCATTTTTGCCTCTCTGTTATGGGGGGGTTTAATTTATCTCATTGAACTGATTACGCAGAAAGTAAAAAGCTCCAGAAAGCTGTTGGAAGGCGAGCCGAGTATTATCATCCATAAAGGAAAACTGAAATATGGTGTGCTGAAAAAGAATAAGCTGGACATTAATCAATTGCAAAGCCTTCTCAGACAGGCGAATTGCTTTTCCATACAGGAAGCGGAGTACGCGATTTTAGAAACAAACGGGATGGTCAGCGTCCTGCCGAAATTTCAATATGACACGACGAAAAACGGCGACATGCAAATAAAGCCGAAGCAGGTCTCTTTGCCGGTCACGCTGATTATTGACGGCGAAGTGCTGTATGAAAATCTGAAAGAAGCCGGGCTGGAAGAAAAGCAGCTGAATCAGGAGCTGAAAAAGCTGAACATCAAAAAAACGGAGGACGTGCTGTATGCGGAATGGAAGCCCGATAAACCGCTGTTTGTCCTGCCGTATGAGGAGAAAAAATAAAAAGAGCATTGCCCTGGGGCAAATGCTCTTTATTATTTTTCGTGTACGCCTGTTTTAACGGCTCTGACATGATACATACCGACATCCGTCCCAAGCATATAATCAGGTTTCGGCTTGCCTTGGTTTGCTTTGTGGGCCGCGATGTGGTCTTCGCTTTTTTCCCATTGTTTCCAATGGTCTTCTGACTCCCAGCGGATTAACACGACGACTTCTTCATCACCGCGGCGGACTTTTTTTTCCAGGACCGTTACGTCTATCAAACCTTCCTGCTTTTCAATCACGCCTTCTGAACTGAAGCGTTCGATTACTTTGTCGGCATGTCCTTCTTTTACGGTCATTTTTCTGATTTGCACGAACATCTGGCAACTCTCCAATCCTTTTCACGCTTTATCCAACATTTTAAATGAAAATGATTCTCAAAGTCAATTAAGATGCCTGACGGATTACGATTTCAGGAGAAAGACATGACCATCCTCATCTTTAAATTGCACGAAGCTGCCCCATTCCATTTGTTTCGGTTCATCTAAAAAGGTGATACCGTTCTTTTTCATCTGTTCGTATGCGGCAAAGACATCTTCACACTCAAATACGATAGAAGCCTTCATATGCTCGGCTCCTTTCATCATTGATTTCGGATAAATCACCAAATGAGTGGCGGCCCCTTTGGGCGCTACCTCAAGCCAGAAGGCGCCCGGGCCCATCGGATGCTCGGCGACGGTTTCAAACCCCGCTTTTTCCGTCCAGAATGTTTTCGCTTTTTGCTGATCATCAGTGTATACGGCGACTGTCGCAATTTTTTTGATCATCATACTGACCTCCTGTTTCATTTCTTTTATAGTGTATCCTCCTGCCGAAAAAAGCAATCAACAGCTTTAATGTGCAGGTTTTTTTAATTTCTCTAGTGCGATCGGCGATTCCGATTTATAATTTAGACAAAAGTACATATTCTTGAAAGAGGAGACGGCAGTGAACAAAGACCAATTACTTCATGATTATATTATTACACATTCGGCAGAGCTGACGGAAAAATGGCTCAAGCTGAGACGGAAGCTGAGAGGGCGTTTTTATTCTGCGGATCAATTAAGTGAGGAAATGAAACGGCTGCTGATCGAGCAGCATACCTTTACAAACACGGTCATCGCAAGCGCTTTTTTGGAAGATCCGGCCGTTTTTCAGCATAACAAAGAAAAATGGGCCGCACAGGTAGCGAAAAGCAGAGTGGAGCAAGACGCGGAGGTTCATGAGGTCGTTGAGGCGATCGGCAATTCAAGAACCGTCTTTTGGGAGGCGGTCACCCGTTTTATGGATGAGCATCAGGACATCGTAACAAACGAGGATGCCCGCCGCTGGAATCACCTTGTCAACGGCTCGTTTGATCAGCTGATGACGGATTTTACTGAACAGTTTCAGAAATTAATGATCGCGAGGCTGTCATCTCAGCAGGAGCTTATTTCCGAATTGAGCTGTCCCGTTATTTTAATCGCGGATACGATCGGCACTCTGCCGCTCATCGGCGCGATTGATACGAGACGGGCGCGCGTGATTTTGGAGTCGGTGCCGGAAAACTGTGTCTCCAAACGGATCACAAACCTTGTGATTGATCTGTCCGGTGTGCCCATTGTCGATACGATGGTGGCGCAGCAATTGTATATGCTGTCGAAAACGTTATTTCTACTCGGCATCAGAACCGTGTTTTCCGGCATTCGGCCTGATGTGGCACAGACTTCTATCCAATTGGGGCTTGATTTTTCAGAGTATCAAACTTACGGCTCCCTGGAGCAGGCGCTCGCCAGCATGGGTGTCACATGTGTGATCGAGGAAGCAAAAGCATAGGAAAAAGGTGCTCCGGCCAGAGGCGGGGCGCTTTTTTTTGTCAGCGGAAAACAATGTAAATATGTCGGAACGTGAAGATTGCGTTCTTAAAAACAGCTATATGACGCCTTGGGAGTCGATTTCGGGATGACACGGTTTATATCAAAGCGAAGGAAGTGACAGTTTTCGCAAAGAAAACATATCCAAAAATTGTGTAAATGTTATTGATTTCTGAATGAAAACATAATAGTATAATTATATATTTCTTATCAGAATAGTATGAATTAAAACACTCATTGTCAAAAGACGCACGGCCAGACATAAAGGGGGAGCATGATGACGTCCAAAGGAAACGTAGATCCGCATGTGATCGAAAAGATTATCAGCGCGCTGGAAACGCTCGATTTCGGGACAGTTCAGATTACGGTTCATAATTCCCAAGTGACACAAATTGATAAGGTGGAGAAATATCGATTTTCCCTGAAGAGCAAAGAAGTAAAACAATCTTAAAAAACAGCCAATGACAGGAGGCGGTACATATGAAGCATTCAACTGTTCCTTTCCGGGAGAGCCGGTATCTGCACCTGCCCGAAGTGCGCTTTCTGCATTGGTGCACGAAGCAATACGGCATTAACAAAGGCGTGCTCAATACAATTGACGGCTGGTTTTATGATGCGGGCGTCATTCCGATTCCCGTCAGGCGTCTTTATGTGCTGGCATTTCTCGATTTCGCGAAAACGCCGGGGCAGAAGGGGAAGATCCGATTCGGGCACGGCGGCTTGACGAAAAAACTGCATGATTTCATGGATATGCAGGAATGCGCAGCAAAACGTCAGGCCTGACATCCTTAAAATCTTCTTAAAATCATACAAATTTCTCCCATTTTATTTATAATAGACCTATCAAGATCATTTTTTTGGGAGGACTTTTGACATGCAAACTGCTGCTTATGAGAGCAAACAATCTATTATGCAGCGCATTATAACGGTATTTGTGTTTACACTGTTAGTTGCGACAATCGGCCTGTATACGGGCCAGTTCATTCCGCCGGCATTGATGCTGCCGCTGTCGGTCTTAGAGGTCGTCATGATCATCGCCGCATTTTGGCTGCGCCGAAAAAAAGCCGTCGGATATGTGTTTGTGTTTTCATTCGCTTTCATTTCCGGAATGACGCTGTTTCCGATTATCAGCCATTATGCGTCCGCGGCGGGGGCCTATGTCGTATTGGAGGCATTCGGTTCATCGTTTGTGATTTTTGCGGTGCTCGGCACGATCGGCGCTAAGACGAAAAAGGACTTGTCGTTTTTATGGTCCTTCTTGCTTGTCGCTGTTATCGCGCTTCTCGCAGTGGGGATCTTTAATATTTTCAGCCCGCTGAATTCCGCCGCCATGATGGCGTATTCCGTCATCGGAACGATTGTGTTTTCAATGTACATCTTATACGATCTGAACCAGATCAAGCACCGGGACATCACGGCTGACCTGATTCCTTTGATGGCATTGACGCTTTATATCGACTTTATTAACTTGTTTATCAACCTGCTACGGTTTTTCGGAATTTTAAACAGTGATGATTAACCGCGCGAAAAAGGCGCCCTGCTGAGAGGGGCGCCTTTTTATGTTCTGCCGCCGGAAAACAGCAGAAGCTTATCAAATAATACTTCAAGCATTTTTGTCAATTCCGCTTTTTGTTCAGCGGTGAAGCTTTCCATGACTCCTGAAATATTGGAGAAGTGGCCGGGAAGAAACAGCATCAGCTTTTCTTTTCCTTCTATTGTGAGTTCGATGCTGATTTTTCGTCTGTCGCCGGTATGCCGGCTGCGGTTTACAAAGCCGTCCCGTGCGAGTCCGTCGATCAATCCGGTGATGGTCGCTTTGGTGACATTGGATTTTTTTGCCAGCTCCGTCGGACTCAGGCTGTGGCCGGGTGCGTCAAACAGAAACATTAAAATTTTGAATTTCCCTTCGGACAATCCGTGACTTGAGAAATAATGCTCCATGACCTGATTCATTTTTTTAGACATATCAAATAACGTCAAAAATGTTTTCAATGATTCAGCATCCATATCGGCGTAAATCTCAGCGCGTCCGGCAATCTGCGAGTAATCCGGCAAATGTCTCAACTCCATTTTTGTAAGCCTCCGTACCATTTTAGTGATTCAAAGTATAAGCTTGCCGGATTCAAAAGGCAACCTATAAAGATTGACAGTTTTTCAGCCTATATAGTAAGGTGGCTAATAGTTAATAAGTGATAAATAAATAGAGAAGGCGGTATCGTGATGAACCATGAAGTGAAAAAGATCATCATAGCGGGCGGAGGGATCGGCGGCCTGTCCGCAGCGATTTCTCTCGGCAGAGCGGGTTTTGAAGTGACCCTTTGCGAGGCGGCGTCCGGCATGCGAAAAAGCGGAGCGGGCATTCTCCAGCCTCAAAATGCGCTGCGGGTGCTTCGGGAAATCGGTGTGTATGATGAATGCTGTCAACACGGCTTTCAAACGGAATGGCTGAAGCAGCATGATGAAAACGGAACGCTGCAGTTTAAAGTGAATGAGGCGTTTTTAGATGATTCATTGCCGGGGCGGAATAATATATTGCGGCAAACGTTAAACGATATCCTCAAAAAGCATGCTGAAGCGGCGGGGGTCACGATTCTGCTCGGTAAAAAAGTCGTGTCTTACGAAGAAACGGCAGGTGAAATAACGGTGCATTGTGCAGACGGAACCATGATGACGGCTGACATTCTCGCCGGCTTTGACGGCATCCGCTCCGCTGTCCGCGATCAAATGCTGCAAAGAGAAGTGAAAACAGAGTATCTCGGCATGGGAGCGCACAGATTTTACATTTCTTTTCCCGAGCCGATATTTCATGATTCGACACTGATGTATAAAAAAGGGCAGACGCAGGTCGGAGTCGTGCCGCTCTCTGAAAAAACAGGATACGTATTTATCATCCGGCCGTATGACGCTGACTTCAGGGATGACGAGGACACGCGTTTTGAACGGGTGAAAGACTTGCTGCGCAGAATTCCGGGAGTAAAGTTTGTGACAGAGAATATGTCAAAGGAATATCCCGTTTTGTTTCATAAGATTGAGCAGATGGCGGTCAAAGAACCGTGGCACAGAGGCCGCGTCGTTCTGGGCGGGGATGCCGTCCATGCAGGAGCGCCGACATTGGCGCAGGGAGCGGCGATGGCGATTGAAGACGCGATTGTGCTTAGTGAAGAACTGCGAAAACACGAAAACCATGAAACTGCATGTCAAGCATACTTCGAAAGACGGGCGGAGCGGGCATTACAGGTGCAGAATCTCTCATCTGAAATCGTCCGCCGCGAGATAAAGGGAACGCCCGGCGTCCAAGACATCATCGGTGCATGCTATCGATTGCTCAAAGAGCCTTATTAAATAAAGAAAGTCCAGAACATGGCGTCTGGACTTTTGTCAGTCTTGTTCAGATTTATTCCGTATCCGTTCAATCACCTCATGCAGCCCCTCAGGCTTGTGAAACTCCACCGGCGAACTGCCTTTTTCAAACGAGATCGTCTCCGCCTCAATGAGCGCGACATAGCGCCCGTTCACTTTTGCGAGATGGATGGATTCGCCGAAATCAGCCAGTAATCCTTTAATCTCTGTTTCTCCTACTTTCATTTTCAGCTCGGCTTCCGGCGTGTGTTCAATGATCTGCGCGGATGCCTCGATGACTTGATGGGTGTCGAGGCGCTCCTGAATTTCCCGCTTTTCACTTGCTTCCCAAATTTCAATGTCGTGCTCAAACTGCTGAAGCTCTTCGCTGTTTTCTTCAAAAGTTTCATACACGTGTTCCTGCACCATGTTCATGACTTGGCTTTTCATGATTTCCGGCATCGATTCGCCATATTCGACAAATTTGAGAAAATCTTCGAAATAACGGGCGTGCGAGGCCTGGTGGATTTTCAGCTCATGCTCTTCCGTCATGCCTTCTTCCGGCATATACGGATATTGAATGCTTTTCATGTTTTTTGTCGTGATGGCCATTTCGACCTTTTTAATGAGAGACGAGGCGTCTGAGATGCGGGCGACCTTCGGCTCGAAATCGCATTTCATCATAAAGACGAATTTGTCTTCAAAATACTTGCGCGGAACGGCCGATGCCACGATAAAAACACCGCCGCGCACGGCGCTCGTGTCAAGGTAAGTGCGGACGAACTGCTCGCTTGCTTCGATAAATGCTTCCTTCGTATCCGCAAGTCTGGCGCGGTTGAAAAGGTTGTAATTCGGATTTGAATCAAGCTCATGGCCCGGCTCCGTGATAAAATGGCCGATTTTTGTTGGGACTTGCTCGGATTGCGGATGCCGTTCGGCTTTCCGTTTGACGATTTTCTTCAATTCCCCGTCAAGAAAATCCTTCAGCTCGCTTTCTTCAAATTCTTCCGTGTCAAGGGTCTGGAAATGTTTGAACTGTTTGTTTGCCTGTTCGTCTTTTCCTTCCACTTGAATGACATAAAACGATAAAAACTTGATTTCAAAATCCATATGTGAACTCACCTTATTTCTGTATTTAACAAGCCTCTCCAGTATAGAAAAAACCGTTATCGATCGTCAATCCGATGATTGATCCGTGACGGCGGATAATCGGCCGGTGAAAAGGGCACTGTAGTTGGAAGGAACGCATCAATGTGTTAGAAAGGGTGTTATTCATGAAGGAAACAGGTCCGATTCCGCAGCCGAAGACATTCGGCCCGCTCGGCAATCTTCCTTTGCTTGATAAAGACAAGCCTACAATGTCGCTAATCAAACTGGCAAACGAGCAGGGGCCTATTTTTCAGCTGCATACCTCGGCGGGCGCCATTATCGTCGTGTCCGGCCATGAACTGGTGAAAGAGGTTTGTGATGAAGAACGGTTCGATAAAAGCATTGAAGGAGCTTTGGAGAAAGTCCGGGCGTTTTCCGGTGACGGGCTGTTTACAAGCTGGACGCATGAGCCTAACTGGCGAAAGGCGCATCATATTCTGATGCCGACTTTCAGCCAGCGCGCGATGAAAGATTATCATTCGATGATGACTGATATCGCGGTGCAGCTGATTCAAAAATGGGCTAGGCTGAACCCGGATGAGGCCGTTGATGTGCCTGCTGATATGACCCGCCTGACGCTTGATACGATCGGGCTTTGCGGCTTTAACTATCGATTTAACAGCTATTACAGGGAAACGCCTCATCCGTTTATCAACAGCATGGTGCGCGCCCTTGATGAAGCGATGCACCAAATGCAGCGCCTTGATGTTCAGGATAAGCTTATGATCAGGACGAAGCGCCAATTTCATCATGACATTCAGGCGATGTTTTCGTTAGTAGACAGTATTATCGCAGAGCGCCGGTCAGGCGGCCGGGATGAAAAGGATCTGCTGGCCAGAATGCTGAATGTGGAAGACCCGGAAACGGGCGAAAAACTTGATGATGAAAATATCCGGTTTCAAATCATCACGTTTTTAATTGCCGGCCATGAAACGACAAGCGGCCTGCTTTCCTTTGCCATCTACTTTTTGCTGAAACATCCCCGTGTTTTGGAAAAAGCCTATGAAGAAGCTGATCGGGTATTGACCGATCCCGTTCCTTCATATAAACAAGTGCTGGATCTTACTTATATCCGAATGATTTTGCAGGAGTCATTGCGCTTATGGCCGACCGCGCCTGCGTTCAGCCTTTATGCGAAAGAGGATACGGTGATCGGCGGGAAATATCCGATCACGCCGAAAGACAGAATTTCCGTCTTAATTCCCCAGCTTCACCGTGATAAAGACGCGTGGGGAGACAATGCGGAGGAATTTTATCCGGAGCGGTTTGAACATCCTGATCAAGTGCCTCACCATGCGTATAAGCCGTTCGGAAACGGTCAGAGGGCGTGTATCGGTATGCAGTTCGCCCTGCATGAAGCAACTCTTGTTCTGGGGATGATTCTGCAGCATTTTACCTTTATCGATCACACCGATTATGAGCTCGATATTAAACAGACACTGACGATCAAGCCCGGCGACTTTCATATCCGGGTGCGGCCGAGAAACAAAGAAGCCGTTGCGGCTGCTCTCCCGGCGGCTGAAAAAGCGGCGGAAGACGTCGAAAAAGAAAAACGGGAAACAAAAGGCGCATCCATTATCGGGCTTGATAACCGACCGCTTCTGATTCTGTACGGCTCAGATACGGGAACCGCAGAAGGCGTGGCGCGGGAGCTTGCCGATACTGCCGGGATGCACGGCGTCCGGACTGAAACGGCGCCTTTAAATGACCGGATCGGAAAACTGCCGAAAGAAGGAGCTCTCTTGATCATTACGTCCTCTTATAACGGAAAGCCTCCGAGCAACGCGGGACAATTCGTTCAATGGCTTGAAGAAGTCAAACCCGGGGAGCTGGAAGGCGTCCGGTATGCCGTCTTCGGCTGCGGTGATCATAACTGGGCGGCGACATATCAGGCTGTGCCGAGACTGATTGATGAGAAGCTTGCCGAAAAAGGGGCGGAACGCTTTTCCTCCCGAGGCGAGGGGGACGTCAGCGGCGATTTTGAAGGAAAGCTTGATGAATGGAAAAAAAGCATGTGGACGGACGCCATAAAGGCATTCGGTCTCAAGCTGAATGAAAATGCCGAAAAAGAGCGAAGTGCGCTGGGCCTTCAATTTGTCAGCGGGCTTGGCGGGTCTCCTTTGGCACAGACGTATGAAGCGGTTTACGCATCCGTTGCGGAAAACAGGGAACTTCAGGCGCCGGAAAGCGGCCGGAGCACAAGGCATATCGAAATCACTCTGCCGAAAGAGGCTGCCTATCATGAAGGGGATCATCTCGGCGTGCTGCCGGTAAACAGCAAAGAGCAGGTCAGCCGTGTTCTCCGCCGGTTCAATCTGAACGGGAATGATCAAGTGCTGCTGACGGCCAGCGGACAGAGCGCGGTTCATCTCCCGCTCGATCGGCCGGTCAGGCTGCATGATCTTCTGAGCAGCTGTGTCGAATTGCAGGAAGCGGCATCAAGGGCTCAAATCCGGGAAATGGCCGCTTATACGGTCTGCCCGCCGCACAAACGGGATTTGGAAGATTTTCTGGAGGAGGGCGTCTATCAGGAGCAAATCTTAACATCGCGCGTCTCGATGCTCGATCTCCTTGAAAAATATGAAGCGTGTGAACTTCCGTTTGAGCGATTTCTGGAGCTTTTGCGCCCGTTGAAGCCGCGGTATTATTCGATTTCAAGTTCGCCCCGGAAACATCCCGGGCAGGCTTCAATTACCGTCGGCGTCGTTCGCGGCCCCGCCCGGAGCGGTTTGGGGGAGTATCGCGGTGTCGCTTCGAATTATTTAGCGGACCGCGGCCCTGAGGATGGTATCGTAATGTTTGTCCGCACTCCGGAAACACGATTCCGGCTGCCGGAAGATCCGGAAAAACCGATTATTATGGTCGGTCCCGGCACAGGAGTCGCCCCGTTCCGCGGATTTCTGCAAGCCCGGGCGGCGTTAAAAAAAGAAGGAAAAGAGCTGGGGGAGGCTCATCTGTATTTCGGATGCAGAAACGATCATGATTTTATTTACCGTGACGAGCTTGAAGCTTATGAAAAAGACGGAATCGTGACGCTTCATACGGCTTTCTCCCGCAAAGAAGGCGTACCGAAAACGTATGTGCAGCACTTAATGGCGAAAGACGCCGGTGCTTTAATTTCCATCCTCGGCCGGGGAGGGCACCTCTACGTATGCGGCGACGGCAGCAAAATGGCGCCCGATGTAGAGGCAACGCTGCAAAAAGCGTATCAGTCGGTCCACGAAACAGACGAACGGCAAGCGCAAGAATGGCTTTTGGACCTCCAGACAAAAGGCATTTACGCAAAAGATGTTTGGGCGGGGATTTGACAGGTAAAGGACTGGATGACTCCAGTCCTTTTTTTACATCAGCCAAAAAAACCTTCAAGTTTTTCAACCCCTTTGCATACAATAACTTCAGCCCGCCTGTTGGGCGGCTGTCTTTGATATTCATTTTTCGTTTTTAGAAGTTTGTGTTATTCTTATATTTGGTATCTCCTATTTTCAGACCCGGTCTGATACGGTACCTTTTAATGCCAGAAAAAAATGTGAAACGAAGAACGGATATCCTGCGTCTAATGGCTGGCGGGATAAGATGTTCAATGGGCATGACACGAATGATAAATATATCGTTTTTATAAATGGTGTGTTTATGGGGCTGTGTGATGCTTTCGTTTTGCTCGGAAAGCAGGAATTGAAGCAAAAAGTAAGAATACAGATTTAAAGTGTTTAGGAAAGTAGAGGTTGCCATGAAGAAATTATTTTCTTACAGACTTAGTTTTTTTGTACTGGCTATTATTTTGTTTTGGGCCAAAACGTATTTAGCCTATCATGCTGAATTCAACCTTGGGGTGAAGGGTCCGACGCAGCAGTTTCTGCTTGTGATCAATCCGTTCTCAAGCGCCATTTTCTTTTTAGGACTGGCATTGTTTGCGAAAGGCCGCAAATCAGCGATTATCATGGTGATTATTGATTTCATCATGACGTTTATTTTGTATGCAAATATCCTATTCTATCGATTCTTCGATGATTTCTTGACATTCCCTAACTTAAAGCAATCCGGTAATGTGGGAAATATGGGAGACGGCATCTTCAGCATTATGTCCGGCCATGATATTTTATACTTTGTTGATATTATTATTTTAATCGCGCTTCTGGTGTGGAGACGTGAGCTGAAGGAATTCAAGCTGAAAAAACGGTATACGTCATTAATTATCGTGACGGGTATTGTTTTGTTCTTCGTGAACCTGGCGATTGCCGAAGAGGACCGCCCGGAGCTGCTGACAAGAACGTTTGACCGCAATTACATTGTAAAATACTTAGGCCTTTATAATTACACGATTTATGACGGCGTACAGACGGCGCAGACGGAATCCCAGCGGGCATATGCCAGCAGCGATGACCTGACGAGCGTTGAAAACTACACATCGTCGCATTATGCGAAGCCGAACGCCGAGTATTTCGGCAAGGCCAAAGGCAAAAACATTATTAAGATTCACTTGGAAAGTTTCCAATCGTTTTTGATCAACTACAAACTTGACGGAAAAGAAGT
Source organism: Bacillus sp. 275 (assembly GCF_001999205.1). Taxonomy (NCBI): domain Bacteria; kingdom Bacillati; phylum Bacillota; class Bacilli; order Caryophanales; family Bacillaceae; genus Bacillus; species Bacillus sp. 275. Next base: position 1,267,596 of record NZ_CP019626.1, on the reverse strand, counting down.
CACGCCGTTCCTGAATAAACTCGCCCGCGGCGGAGAGGACATGACGTACTTTGATAACTTTTTCCACCAAACGGGCCAAGGTAAAACATCTGACGCCGAGCTGATGATGGATAACAGCCTGTTCGGACTGCCTGAAGGGTCAGCCTTCGTGACAAAAGGGGAAAACACGTATCAATCGCTTCCTGCCATCCTTGACCAAAGTGAGGGCTATACAAGCGCCGTTTTACACGGTGACTACAAATCATTCTGGAACCGTGACCAGATTTACAAACATATCGGCTACGATAAATTCTTTGACGCCAGCACATACGATATGTCTGATGACAACCTTGTCAATATGGGACTGAAGGATAAACCATTCTTCAAAGAATCCATTCCGAAGCTTCAATCGCTGAAACAGCCGTTCTACGCGCATTTGCTCACGCTGACGAACCATTATCCGTTTACGCTTGATGAAAAAGACGCAACGATCGAAAAAGCGAAAACGGGCGACGCGACTGTGGATGACTATTTCCAGACGGCGCGTTATCTCGACGAGGCGCTTGAACAGTTCTTTAAAGATCTGAAGTCATCCGGTTTATATGACAACTCGGTGATTATGCTTTACGGAGACCACTACGGAATCTCTGAAAACCATAACCGCGCGATGAAAGAAATTCTCGGCAAAGAAATTACGCCTTATCAAAACGCGCAGAATCAGCGTGTGCCGCTTATGCTTCGCATCCCCGGCAAAAAAGGCGGGGTGAACCATACGTACGGCGGTGAAATGGACGTTGTGCCGACGATCCTTCACTTGGAAGGCATCGATTCTAAGAAATATATTAATTTCGGCACCGATCTCTTCTCGAAAGACCATGATGATACGGTGACGTTCCGTAACGGAGATTACGTCACGCCGAAATATACTTCCATCTCCAATGTCGTATACGATACGAAGACAGGAAAAGAACTGAAAGGCAATCAGGAAACGAAAAACCTGAAAGCCAGAGTCACAGAGCAGCTGAAGCTGTCTGACAGCGTGATGTACAAAGACTTGCTCAGATTCCACAAATTGAGCGACTTTACGCCGGTTGATCCGTCTAAATATCATTACGGCAAAGAAAAGCTAAATCAGGATAATAAATAATAGAAAGAGCCTTACGGAATTTCCGTGAGGCTCTTTTTTTTGTGTGTATCTTCACCAATCTGAAAAAAGAGAGAGCTTTTGGTCACAAAGGGCGCCAATCTCTCATATCTTACAGTAGATTTTGAAACCGGTGATAGAGAATCGGACAAATTATCGGGTTGGTTTCTCTTATACGGGCGGTTTCGAATCCAATATTCACAGAGAAGAGGGGTAGAGATGAAAGCAGTCATTCTCTGCGGCGGAAAAGGAACGAGAATGAGCGAAATCACCAATGAACGTCCCAAACCGCTCGCCATGATAGGCGGCAAACCGATTCTATGGCATATTATGAAACTCTATCAATACTATGGCGTGAACGAATTTATCCTGCTTCTTGGTTTCAAAGGAGAGATGATTAAGGAATATTTCTTAGATTATGACTGGAAGAATCACAGCATGACGCTGGACAGCTCTACCGGAGAAGTACGGATATTGGGAAAATCCGAGCCGTGGAAAATCACTTTTTTAGACACGGGGGAACACACGCAGACAGCGGGGCGGCTTTTACAGGCAAAGGACATCATCGGTGATGAAACCTTTCTTATGACGTACGGGGACGGACTGGCCAACATCAACCTGTTTCATCTGATCAGCTATCATCAATCAAAAGGGGCAGCGGTGACCGTCACCGGTATAGAAAAGTCCTCGCAATTCGGAACGCTGACGGTTGAAGACGGCATGGCGAAAAGCTTTTCTGAAAAAACCTCGAGTGACGGCATCATCAACGGCGGATTTTTCGTGCTCAGCCCGAAGGTATTTGATTATCTGCCGAAAGACAGGGATGTCATGTTTGAAGAAGAACCGCTGAAGGAGCTGGCGAAAGACGGCGAATTGGCGGTATACCGGCATTACGGTTTCTGGACGGCGATCGATACGTATAAAAACCTGCTGGAAATCAACAAGATGTGGGACCGGGGACAACATGTATGGAAGGTATGGTGATCAAGTTTGAGTTTCTGGAAAAATAAAAATGTGTTTGTGACGGGATGTACAGGTCTTTTAGGAAGCTGCTTGGTGAAGGAACTGATCGATCAGGGGGCCAATGTGACGGGACTTGTCCGTGACACTGTGCCCAAGTCGAACCTGTATCAGGGAGAACAAGTGAAGCAAATGAATATCGTGCAGGGTGCGCTTGAAGATCTGGATGTGATTGAGCGGGCGCTGGGCGAATATGAAATTGACACGGTCTTTCATTTAGCCGCTCAGGCGATCGTCGGCGTCGCAAACCGCAATCCGATTTCCACATTTGAAGCCAATATTCTCGGCACATGGAACATCCTTGAAGCGTGCCGCAGGCATCCGCTCATCAAGCGGGTGATCGTCGCGTCCAGTGATAAAGCGTACGGCGACCAGCCGACACTGCCGTACGATGAAAACATGCCTCTTCAGGGCAAACATCCGTATGACGTATCAAAAAGCTGTGCCGATTTGTTAAGCCACACATATTTTAATACGTACGGACTTCCGGTCTGTATTACGCGCTGCGGCAACTTGTACGGCGGCGGAGATTTGAACTTTAACCGGATTATTCCGCAGACGATTCAGCTCGTGCTGAACGGTGAAGCGCCGGAAATCCGCAGCGACGGCACATTTATCCGTGATTATTTTTACATCGAGGATGCGGTCGAGGCATACCTTTTGCTGGCGGAAAAGATGGAGGAGCTCAATCTTGCGGGAGAAGCGTTCAACTTCAGCAATGAGATTCAGCTGACGGTGCTGGAGCTTGTAGAAAAAATTCTTAAGGCCATGGACAGTGACCTCAAGCCGAAAGTGCTCAACCAGGGAAGCCATGAAATCAAACACCAATATTTATCGGCGGAAAAGGCGAGGAAGCTTCTGAATTGGACGCCCGCGCATACCATTGATGAAGGATTGGAAAAAACGATCGAATGGTATAAAGCCTTTTTTCAAAAGTAACAGAAACAGAGGTGAGAGAAAGACGTGACAAGCGCATATTGCACAGTTTTATCAAAAGGAAGGCTGTATCAGGCTATCGCTTTGTTCGGCTCATTGAAAGCGGTTCAGGCGGACGCCCCCATTTTTACTTTGTGTATGGACCAAGACACCTATGACGTGCTTCAGGCAATGCGGCAGGATAATGTCACCTTGATTCAGGTGTCCGCACTGGAAAATGAGGAGCTCCTTGAACTGAAGCGGACGAGGGATCAGAGCGAATACTGCTGGACGGTGAAGCCGGTATTTCTCGAATTCGTGCTGGACGGACATCCGGAATTAGAGCGTGTCACGTACATTGATGCCGATTTGTTTTTCTTCGCCGATCCGCGCGCGATTTTTGACAATCAGCCGGATTGTTCGGTGCTTCTGTCACGGGGCGATATCGTCATTCCCTCATTTGGAAAACAGGAAATCGACATGCTGCAGCGTCTTTTAGGCCGGTATAATTCCGGTTTTCTCAGCTTCAAAACCGACAGTGCCGGTACAGATTGTCTCAGATGGTGGAAAGAACGCTGCCTGGAAGAATGCAAAAATGCGCCGGGCGAAGGAAAATTCGGAGATCAAGGCTACTTGGATTACATGTCCGGCCTGTTCCCGAATGTGTGTGACATCACCACGCCCGGCGTGAATATCGGCCATTGGAATTACGGCCGCCACACGTTTTCATGGAAGGACGGGCGTCTTGTGCTCGAAGACGGAAGTCCGCTGATTTTCTATCATTTCAGCGGATACCGGATCGTTACAGCCGGCGACATTCGGCAGATTCATGAGGCGGACCGGACCGACCTGCCGTTTGTCCATCAGCTTTATCAGGACATTCTGAAGCGGGTGATCGGGACGGTCAGCGCCGTCTGCCCGGAGTTCAGCGGCTTTGCATCTGAGGATGATAACAAATAAATGATCATATACAGGAAGTGAACGAAAAGTGAAGGCAAGCGTCATTGTTCCCGCATATAATTCCAAGGAGCGGCTTTATAACAGCCTGCTGTCCCTGAATGAACAGGAATGCACAGAGCCGTTCGAAGTGATTGTGGCTGACAACGGTTCGGAAGACGGAACCTTATCCATGCTTGAATCATTCAGCGCGAATTTTCCGCTGATTTTTGTGAGAATTAAAGAAAACAGAGGGATCGCTTACGGACGGAATCAGGCGGTCCGCAATGCCCGAGGCGATATTTTGATCTTCCATGACAGCGACATGCTTGCCGAAAAGGATTTGGTGGCGAAGCATATCAAGGCTCATGAGAACCGGGACGATCTTGTCGTATGCGGTATGTTCTGGAAGCGGATTTACAGCTTTTATTATGACCGTTTTGAAAAAGAGCATAAAGAGAAACTCGCCGAACTGTATGAAGAGCTGCCGGGCGATAAAGAGCCGCTCCTTGATGAAAGTGATATCAGAGACGGAAGTTTTCTTGACCAATGCTTTGATTTAGATACCGACTTTATCCGTGTGCTGAAAAGCATTTTGGAAAAATACGGAGATGATTTGAAAGGCTACCGTCTGCCGTGGCGTTTTTTCATTACGAACAATTCGTCAGTCAAGAGACAGCACGTGGCAGATCTCGGGCTGTTTGATGAAGGCATTGTCAGATACGGCTTTGAAGATTATGATCTCGGCATCAGGCTTCATCAGTCGGGAATGAGATTTCAGCTGCGGCGCGATATCATGAGCGTCCATCAGGAGCATCCGAGCAACTGCGCTTCCGTTGATGATATCAGGGCGAATATCGCGTACATGTGCGACAAGTACAATGACATTCATTCGCTTGACGTGCACCTCGCGTTTAACGGCCCGTTTGACGCGGAGTTAACCAACAGCATGATGGCAGACATCGAAGTGCTGCTTGATTATGAGAAATATGAAAGCCTGCTGCACATTTTTCTCGAACTGCTGCACGCGGTTAAAGACCGCAACCTCGACCCGGACTGGAAGACGAAAAGCCCGCGGATCACGGCGAACAGCTTCAATCTGCCGGAGGTCGGAAAGCTTTTGGCAAAAGCGGAAAAAAAGCTGGGCGTCACGCACTTTGCAAGGGCGTTCAAAGCGCTGGCTGCTGATTTACTGCATGTGGATCTTAAATAAATTGGATGTGATATGGTGAGTAAATATCATTTTTCAACCATTGTTTCCAGAACGCATATCTTTAAACTGATGCCGATGATTCATTCTCTCCATGAGCATTGCCGGGATTTTCATCTGTATGTGCTGTGTGTCGATCAGAAAGCGTACGAACTGCTTCAGCAGGTGCCGTGGGAACATATCACGGCGGTTCAGCTCCATGAAATGGAGGACCCGGAGCTGCTTGAAGCAAAGGGCGGCCGGACGTTTCATGAATATTGCTGGACGCTGAAACCGGCATTTCTGTTCCATGTGATGACGGAGTATGATGAAGCCGAATATTTTGCCCACTTGGACACCGATCTCTTTTTCTTCTCAGATGCGGGCGAGCTGTTTGCGGAAAAGCCGGATGCTTCCCTTTTTCTGACGGATCACCGCAATTCAGAACGGTTTGCGTCTTATTACAAGCTGACAGGGCAGTACAACACCGGGTTTGTCGGCGCGCGGAATACCGGGGAAGCGTACCGGGCGGTCTGGCAGTGGAGGCAGGATTGCATCTCCTATTGTACGGTGGAGATGAATGAAGAAAAAAAGACATACGGTGATCAAAGGTATGTTGAAAAGTGGCCCGCGCAGTTTGAAGACGTTCATGTCACGGAGTCGATCGGCGCGAATGCGGCGCTGTGGAATATTGAGCAATATGACGTCAGCCTGCGCGGCGGGGCTGTATATGTCAATGACACCCCGCTGATTTTTTATCATTTTTCAGGCTTTACGCTCGTCACGGAGAACGAATTCAATCTGTGCTGGTACTATCACATTGATGACGAGGCGACAGTCAATATGATTTACGTACCGTACATCAAAAACGTAAAAAAATGGATTGATGAAATTCAAAAAGCGTTTCCTGATTTCAAAGACGGGTTTATTCCGAAATACGCGGTTCCTGATACTCATTTTTATACGGTTGAAACATAAAATCCCTGCCTTTTCGGCAGGGATTGTTTTTATGAATGCCATTCTTTTAATGTTTTGTCGCTCGGCAGGACAAAGGCGAGCAGACCTAAAACGGGCAGAAAGGCGACGGCTGTCATGGTCGGCGTCAATCCCGCTGAATCAATAAGAGCTCCGAGCGCAACGGCTCCGATCGCGCCCATTCCGAAGGCGAGCCCGACCGTAAGCCCTGACATCGTTCCGATTTTGCCTGGAACAAGCTCCTGCGCGTAGACAACCGTCACGGAGAAGCTGGACATCAGAACAACGCCGATCAGCGCCAGTACGCCATAGGCGATGACAGGCCCCGCAAACGGAAGGAAAATCGTCAAGGGAGCCGATGCTATCATCGAAACGATGATGACGTTCCGCTTTCCGAAACGATCTGCAAGCGGCCCGCCGAGAAACGTTCCGACAGCTCCGAAAAATAAAAAGACGAAGATATAGCTCTGTGCCTGCTGAATGCTGACATGATAGGCATTCATCGCATAGAACGTATAAAAGTTGCCGATCGCGCTCACATACCAGGAGCGCGCGAAAATTAAGAAGATAATCATGATAAGGGCGAGAATAATCGGTTTTGTAATCACGGTCTGCACGGCGGAGGCCGGTGATTTTTTACTTACGGCGCGCAAATGAATAAGGCGGCCTTTATACCATTTGGCGATATAAATGAGAAACAGTACAGCGATTGCGGCGACTAGCGTAAACCAGACAGAGCCGAATTGACCGAGCGGAACGAGAATCAGCGCGGTAATCAAGGGCGCCATCGCCTGGCCGGTATTCCCTCCGACTTGGTAAATCGATTGCGCCAACCCGCGCTTTTCGCCGGCGGCCATGTAGGCGACACGCGATCCTTCAGGATGAAAGACGGCGGAGCCAAGGCCGATAAAAAAGACACAGCATAAAATCGTCAGAAAAGACGGGGCGAACGCGAGACCTAAAATGCCGAGCATGCTTGCGGTGAGTCCGAGCGGCAAGGCATACGGCATCGGGCGTTTATCCGTATACCAGCCGATGACGGGCTGCATCACGGAAGACACCATATTCAGCGTAAAGGCGATCATTCCGAGCTGCGTAAATGTAAGATTCATGGAACGTTCCAAAATCGGAAACATCGCCGGAATCACCGCTTGCAGTGAATCGTTCAGCAGATGACAGATCCCGATAATGAACAAAATAGAATACATGGTTGTCTCGGGACGATGGACAGGTTTTTCTTTAAGCGGGGCGGCAATTGCCAAAGTGATTCTCCTCCTTTTTATGTAAACGAAGCATACACCATATTATTCATAAGGTGAATGAATTATCAAGTGCAAAAAAGGCTCTTCTTTCTCAAACAGAAAAAAGAGCCTTCCTTTTTTATTTATTTAACAAACTGTGTTTTCTCGAATACATCATATAAACGACGATCCCGGCGGCGATCCAGATGACAAAGGCGAGCCATGTCACGCCCGGCAGGCTGCTTGCGAGATACAGGCATAAGCATGCGCTGATGATCGGTACAAAAGGCACGAAAGGAACACGGAAGGAAGATTTGATCTCCGGATGTTTCTTTCTTAAAACGATGACGGCGATCGCAATGACCGTAAAGGCCGCCAAGGTTCCCATGTTGACGAGATGCGCCAAGGTTCCCAAATCAATAAAACCCGCGATCCCGGCGGCAGCGATCCCCGTCACCCATGTGTTTTGAAACGGTGTTTTAAAACGCGGGTGAACTTTGGAAAACATGCGGGGCAAAAGGCCGTCTCTGCTCATCGCAAATGTAAGGCGCACCTGAGCGTAAAGCAGAGCGAGCATGACCGTTGTAATCCCGATAATCGCGCCGACGGAAATAATGCCTGCTATCTTGTTCTGGCCGACAAATTGGAGCGCGAAAGATACCGGATCTCCGACATTCAGCTTAGTGTACGAAAGCATTCCCGTCAGGACGAGCGATACCGTAATGTAAAGGACGGTGCAGACGGCGAGCGCGCCGATGATTCCGACCGGCATTGATTTCTGCGGGTTTTTCACTTCTTCCGACGCGTTTGATACGGCATCAAATCCGAGATACGCGAAGAAAACGGTCGCGGCGCTCGTGATGACGCCTTTCATTCCGAACGGCATAAACGGCGACCAGTTTTCCGGTTTCACGTAGCCGAAACCGACGATGATAAACAGCAGAATGATCGCAATTTTCATCAATACAATGACATTGTTAAAGCGGGTGCTTTCTTTCACGCCCCTTGAAACAATCGCGGTAATGACCAAAATAATGATAACGGCCGGCAGGTTGAACACGGCACCCGTTTTGCTGCCGGGTGCGGCGGTCAGCGCCTCCGGAAGATGCAGCCCGAAGCCCGCAAGAAGCGACTGGAAATAGGATGACCAGCCGGTTGCGACGGCGGCGAGCGCGATGACATATTCAAGCATTAAGTCCCATCCGATTAAAAACGCGAGACACTCCCCGAGAGTGACATATGAATACGTATATACGCTGCCTGAAATCGGAATGGATGAAGAAAATTCCGCATAACAAAACGCGGCGAGCGCGCAGGCAAGGCCCGCGAGCACAAACGACAGAATCAAAGCCGGTCCTGCGCCTGTCGCGGCCACAGTCCCGGTAATCACAAAAATCCCCGTGCCGACAACACAGCCGATTCCGAGCAAAACCAAGTCAAAAGCGCTTAACGAGCGGGACAGACTGGTCTGTTTGCTCTGAGCCTTTAAGTCGGCCAGCGGCTTTTTCCGAAATAGTAAAGACATATGGGTCCTCCTGAAAATTCATAATATTCTTATCATTATATACACTGACGTTTGTATTATATTGTCGAAATTTCTCGCAGTCAATTAAAGAATTTTCCACTTTAAAAGGACAAAGCTAAAAAGCGTCGATGCACGGAAGGAACGGGAATTTTATTGTGAAATAGTTCAATTTTCTCACCTTAAGACCGATACAAAAGATGACTCATCAACTAATTTCAAGTTTCGGTGAAAGGGAGATGTTTTTACATGTTTCAATATGAAGAACTAAATAAGCAGTTTATCGGCGGCCGATGGAGGGATGGGAGCAGCCGGAACGTATTGGAAAACAGAAATCCTTATACTCAAAAAGTCATCACCTCATTCCAAAAAGCGACGTCTGATGATGTGGATGCGGCATATCGCGCCGCGGCTCTTGCGAAACAAGAATGGGACAAAGTAAACCCTTTTAAAAAGCGGGCCATTTTGGAAAAAGCCGTTTCTTTCATTGAAGAGCACGAAGAAGCGATTATTTACTTAATCATGGAGGAGCTTGGCGGAACACGGCTGAAGGCTGAGTTTGAAATCGGACTTGTCAAAAATATGATAAAAGAAGCCGCAACATTTCCGGTGCGGATGGAAGGGAAAATTCTCCCGTCCACGATTGACGGAAAAGAAAACAGACTGTACAGAATACCCGCCGGAGTCGTGGGGGTGATCAGCCCGTTTAATTTCCCGTTTTTCCTTTCGATGAAATCTGTTGCGCCGGCACTCGGCGCGGGGAACGGCGTCGTGCTGAAGCCTCATGAAGAAACACCGATCTGCGGCGGAACGCTTATCGCGAAAATTTTTGAAGCGGCCGGCGTACCGGACGGGCTGCTGAATGTTATCGTGACGGATATCGGGGAGATCGGCGACAGCTTTGTTGAGCATCCCGTCCCGCGGATTATCTCATTTACAGGCTCAACCGGAGTGGGCAGCTATATCGGACAGCTTGCGGTCAAACACTTTAAAAAACCGCTGTTGGAGCTTGGCGGAAACAGCGCGCTGATCGTGCTTGAGGATGCTGATCTTGAATACGCCGTCAATGCGGCCGTATTCAGCCGGTTTACGCATCAAGGCCAGATCTGTATGTCGGCGAACCGCGTGCTCGTTCACACATCTGTATATGACAAATTTACAGAGCTTTACGAAGCGAAAGTGTCATCGCTGAAAGTCGGCGATCCGATGGACCCTGATACGGTTATCGGCCCTTTAATCAATGAGAGACAGGCGGAAGGTCTGAGACGGTCTGTCGAAAAAGCGATAGAAGAGGGAGCGGTTCCGGTGCTGTCCGGCCGATTCAGCGGAACGGTCGCTGAGCCCGTCATTTTAAAAGATGTGAAACCTGAGATGAGCATTGCGAAGGAGGAGCTGTTCGGACCGGCCGTCTGCATCATGCCGTTTGAAACGGAGGATGAAGCGGTAAGCATCGCAAACGCGACACCGTTCGGTTTAAGCGGAGCCGTGCATACGGCAAACGTTGAGCGCGGCGTTGAGTTTGCTAAGCGGATCGAAACCGGCATGATTCACGTCAACGATACGACCATTAATGATGAACCGAACGTCGCGTTCGGCGGCGAGAAGCAATCAGGTCTCGGCAGGCTGAACGGCGAATGGAGCCTAGAAGAATTCACCACGCTGAAATGGATTTCGGTTCAGCATGAAAAACGGCAATTCCCATATTAAGAAGGAGTGAAAGAAATGAGTATACAGACGGAGCAGCAAACGCACAGCCTGCTTGACGCATTTGTCAAAGTTGCGCCTTTTTTAAACAGCCTGATCCAAGATGACATCACCATCGGAATTTATGATACAGAAAAATTAATCGTGAATATTCCGGCTAAAACGTTTTCTCTTAACGTAAAGCCGGGAGACCCGCTGCAAAAAGGGGACATCATTACAGACGCGATCCGCATGAATCAGAAGAAGACAAGCATGGTGCCGAAAGAGCTGTTCGGATTTCCGCTGATCGCCAGAGCGATTCCGCTTCACGATGAAAACGGAAAAGTCATCGGCGGCGTCGGTCTCGGCACGAGCCTTGAAAAATCAGCCAAGCTTCATGATGTCGCTGAAAGCCTGTCCGCCGTCGTGGAACAGACCGCTTCGGCCATCGCGGATATCTCAGAATCCATCAGCGGTTTCTCAGCACAGATGACCGGGATTTCCGTTCAGGCGAAACAAGTCAGTGAAAGCGCGGGAGAAATCGCCGACATTTCCGTCACTGTCAAGGGCATCTCGGATCAAAGCAATCTGCTCGGTTTGAATGCGGCCATTGAAGCCGCGAGAGCAGGAGAATCCGGCAAGGGCTTTTCCGTGGTGGCGGATGAGATCCGCAAGCTTGCCACTCATTCAAAAGACAACGTCGGCCAAATTGACCAGATTACGAAAAAAATCCACAGCCTGCTGAAAGGGCTGGAGGACTCTATTGAATCCATCAACCAGAACACGGACGGCCAAGCGGCGGCGGTTGAACAAATTTCTGCCACGATGCAGGAAATTTCGGGAAGCGCCCAGCATTTAGCGAAAATGGCTGAAAACGTACTCGGAGAGTCATAAAAAAAGGGAGCTTACGGGCTCCTTTTTTGTTTTTCCTTTATCAATCGGAAACTGCACTTACACGTTTGATCCGTCATGCTAAAGGGGTACACATACGAATACATCACCAATGATAAAGGAGAGTCTTGTATGTCTGATGCAAATCTGCACAACCCGCTGACGAAATATGATCATGATGAATTTCCAAAACAATATCAAGAACCGCCCGGTTTGCAAAAAGAGATGAAGCCTGTGCCGGACTGCGGTGAAACGAGCTATAAAGGAGCCGGCAAGCTGAAGGGAAGAAAAGCCCTCGTCACCGGCGGCGATTCAGGTATCGGCCGGGCCGCCGCGATTGCTTATGCCCGGGAAGGGGCGGATGTGGCGATTAACTATCTGCCTGAGGAACAGCCGGATGCTGAAGAAGTGAAAGCGTTAATTGAAAAAGAGGGAAGAAAAGCCGTTCTGCTGCCGGGAGATTTAAGCGATGAAGCGTTTTGCGGAGAATTGGCGGAAAAAGCGTATCAAGAGCTTGGCGGTCTTGACACGCTCGCTCTTGTCGCCGGCAAACAGCAGGCAGTGGATGATATCAGCGATCTTACTACAGAACAAATCTATCAAACATTTGAAGTCAACGTATTCTCGCTGTATTGGCTCGTCAAAGCCGCGCTTCCGTATCTGCCGGAAGGCGCGTCTATTATCACGACAACGTCCGTAGAAGGTTATAATCCAAGCCCGATGCTGTTGGATTATGCCGCGACGAAACATGCCATTATCGGTTTTACCGTCGGCTTAGGAAAACAGCTGGCGAATAAAGGAATCAGAGTCAACTCGGTAGCGCCGGGGCCGATCTGGACGCCTCTGCAGATTTCGGGAGGACAGCCCGGTGAAAACATTCCGAAATTCGGCAAGGAAACACCGGCCGTTCCATTAAAGCGCGCCGGACAGCCGGCGGAGCTAGCAGGGATTTATGTCTTTTTGGCCTCAGAAGAATCGAGCTATGTGACATCCCAGATTTACAGTGTAAGCGGAGGAATTCCGACAGCGTAATCAATAAGGAGCTGCCCTTCATACGGGGCAGCTCTTTTTTTCGATGTTATGTGCCGAGCACGTTTTGATTATACAGGACACTCGGATGTGACGGATGATAGGAGGCGGCTTTGTCGTTATGAATCTTCGCTTTTTCTCTGTCGCCGAGCTGCCAGTGGCAGACGCAGAGCTGCAGATGGGGATACCAGGTGGAATATTCGAGCTGGGTAAAGCCTGCATCACTGCTTTTGGCGGATAGGGCGAGCTCATACCAAAACACACCCTGCAGGTATTGCCGTTTCTCCGCAAAATAGTCGCCGAGCCTGCAGCAGAACTCCGGCCGCGGACAATCGATCAGAAATGATTTTAAGAGAGACGTCATGGCGGCCTCTTCATGGCCGACCGCCCTGTAGCAATCGGATAGATATTGGCACGTTCTGATCTCGTCTTCGATCCAGCACTGTTTTGTGGAAAGAAAATGGTGATAATACGTGATGGCGCGCTGATACTGGCCGTGATCCTTTAATTCATTCGCGAAGTAAAACAAATCGCGCGGTGTCATCGTTTCACTGTTTTCCGCCATTTTCTCATAAATCTTCAAGTTGCGGTCTGAGGGAGGCGAGTGCTTTTTCTCGGATTTCCGGTGTGTGACGGCAATATCGGTTTCTATGATGTTTCCGTATACTTCAAGATACTCATGCACGGCTCCGATCCAGCGGAACCCTTTTTCACGCTTGACGAGTCGGTTGCGGCGGTATCTGAAGCTGACCTCTCCCCGTGCATCAAAGCCGACGTGATAATACATGGATACCGCGTCCACCTCTTTTGTAAGCGACGCCTTCAGTTCAATCAGCTTTTCACGGTCCTTTTCCGTCAATATATCGTCGGCGTCCAGCCACAGAATATAATCCATTTCCGCTTTCGAAAACACAAAGTTACGGGCGGCCGCAAAGTGATCGATCCATTCAAAATCATAAATCTTATCCGTATAACGGGCCGCGATTTCTTTCGTCCGGTCGGTCGAGCCCGTATCAGCAATCACAATTTCATCCGCAATGTCTTTGACGGAATCAAGACAGCCCGCAAGCACTTCCTCTTCATTTTTCACGATAACGCACAAACTGACGCTGATCATGTCATCACCTCTTCACCTCCAGTGTATAAAAGGAGAGGCGGAAACATTCTTCGGACAAAATGATCTCTTCCAAGAAATTTGTCTGTCCTTTTACTAGTTTTATTCCAGCGCCTGATTTAAAATGAACACATGAACTTACGTGAGGATTGATAGGGACCATGAGCATCATAAAAGCGGAAAACCTTTATAAAACATACGGAGATAAGACATTATTCGACCATATCTCCTTTCATATTGAAGAGAATGAAAGAATCGGTTTAATCGGCCCGAACGGAACGGGGAAGTCTACGCTTCTGAAAACCATTGCCGGCCTTGAATCAACGGAGGAAGGCGAGATTACGGCCTCAGGAAACGTGCATATTGAGTTTTTGCATCAGGACCCTGATCTTCCGGCCGGACAAACCGTTCTTGAACATATTTATTCCGGCGGATCAGCCGTCATGAGAACGATGAGAGAATACGAAAAAGCGCTTCAGGCGCTGAATGAAGAACCGGAAAATGACCAGCGCCAGAAACAGCTGCTTGATGCGCAGGCCCGAATGGACGCGAATGATGCGTGGGAGGCGAATACGTTAGCCAAAACGGTTTTAACCAAACTTGGCGTCACCGATCTGATGAAGGATGTCAGCGAGCTGTCCGGCGGCCAGAGAAAGCGCGTCGCGATTGCGAAAAACGTCATCCAGCCGGCTGACCTGCTCATTTTGGATGAACCGACAAACCACTTGGACAATGAAACGATTGAATGGCTGGAAGGCTACTTATCGCAATATCCGGGCGCCGTTATGCTTGTCACGCACGACAGATATTTTCTGAACAGGGTGACGAACAGAATTTACGAGCTTGAGAGAGGCAGCCTTTATACGTATAAAGGAAACTATGAAGTATTCCTGGAAAAACGGGCCGAACGGGAAGCGCTGGCGGAGCAGAAAGAAACAAAACGTCAAAACCTCCTGCGCCGCGAATTGGCGTGGCTCAGAAGAGGGGCGAAAGCGCGCTCGACGAAACAAAAAGCGAGAGTGGACAGAGCGGAGGCGCTCAAAGAGCAAAAAGGGCCGGCAGTCTCCGGATCACTCGATTTCGCGATCGGCTCCCACCGTCTCGGAAAACAGGTGATCGAAGCCGATAACGTCACCATTACCTATAACGGCCAAGCGCTGATCAGCCGGTTTAATGAGCTTGTCATCCCGGGGGAACGAATCGGCATCATCGGGCCGAACGGAATCGGGAAAACGACACTTTTAAACAGCCTCGCCGGCAGAATTCAGCCTGACAGCGGCAATATCACCATCGGGCAGACGGTCCGGATCGGCTACTACACCCAGGACCACAGCGAAATGAACGGTGATATGAAAGTCATTGAATATATAAAAGAGACGGCTGAAATCGTCAAAACGGCGGAAGGCGATGTCATCACCGCGGAACAAATGCTTGAGCGTTTTCTGTTCCCGCGTCCGATGCAGCAGACGTATATCAGAAAGCTGTCGGGCGGGGAAAAGCGCCGTCTGTACTTGCTGAATGTACTGATGCAGGAACCGAATGTGCTGTTTTTAGATGAGCCGACCAATGATCTGGACACGGAAACATTAAGCGTGCTCGAAGATTATATCGAACAGTTCCCGGGCGTCGTCATCACCGTATCCCATGACCGCTATTTCCTTGACCGCGTCATTGACCGCCTGATCGTATTTGAAGGACAAGGCGTCATTTCCCGTTTCCAAGGTTCGTACAGTGAATACATGGAATACGCAAAAGCGAAGAAGACGGCGGTAAAACAGCCGGCCGAAGAGAAAAAGGCGGAGGAAGAGCCGAAGAAAAAGCGCAAAAAGCTTTCATATAAGGATCAGATCGAATGGGACGGCATCGAAGACAAAATCGCCGGCCTTGAAGAAAAGCATCAGCGTCTGGAAGCGGAAATCGCTGAAGCGGGAAGTGATTTCGGAAAGATTCAAGAACTGATGGCCGAACAGGCAAAGACGGCTGAAGAGCTTGAAGCGGCGATGGAGCGCTGGACCGAATTGTCACTGATGATTGAAGAACTTGAGAATTAAGAAAAGCCGGTACGGCCCCCGAGAAAGATGGCGGGTCATACCGGCTTTTTTTATCTTACACAGATGTCTCCCGGCGCTTTAAAGACAAACGTTTTGTCCAAGCAAAGTTTATCAAGCATAAAAAGTTAACGTTTACGTTAAGGTTCAAATGGTGTATAATAGAAACAGATACGACAAGAGGGGGATTCACCTTGGAATGGATGAAGATTGATCAAGTTGCCAAGCGAAGCGGATTGACAAAACGAACCATTCGTTTTTACGAGGAGATTGGTTTGATTCCTGCTCCTAAACGGACAGAAGGCGGCGTCCGGCTTTACTCTGAAGATGATATGGAGGAGCTCGAAAAAGTCACCAGCACAAAAGAAGTGCTCGGTTTTTCCCTTCAGGAGCTTCAGCAGTTTATGGAGATGAGCCGTCAGCTGGAATTAAACAAAGAGGGGTACTTGTTGTCACTGGATCCGAAGGAACGGAAAGAAAAGCTGGAAGAGATTCAGCACGCTTTGAACCACCAGCTTGAGATGATTGATGAGAAGATCAGCACATTTCAGCATTTTAAAACGCGCCTTAACGGAATGAAAGAAAAAGCTGACCGCGCCATTCAATCAATCGAATGATTTTGCTGTAAACGCTATGGATATAGCGTTTCTTTTAATGGATGAAACAGGAGGTCTGGTCAAATGGATACATCATCACAACAGAAAACAGGCTTATTCAGCCAGCCGAAAGCAGTTTGGGCGGTTGCGTTTGCCTGTGTTATTTCCTTTATGGGAATCGGTCTTGTCGATCCGATTCTTCCGGCGATCGCCGCACAATTACATGCTTCACCTAGTGAAGTATCTCTGTTATTTACAAGTTATTTGCTCGTTACCGGTTTTATGATGTTTTTCTCCGGCGCGATTTCCAGCCGGATCGGCGCGAAATGGACGCTGCTTCTCGGACTTATTTTTATCATTGTGTTTGCCGCCCTCGGCGGAAGCTCAAGTTCAATCGCTCAGCTTGTCGGCTACCGCGGCGGCTGGGGGCTTGGGAATGCTCTCTTTATTTCAACCGCGCTTGCCGTCATTGTCGGGGTATCAGTCGGCGGCAGCGCCAAAGCCATTATTCTGTATGAGGCTGCGCTCGGTTTGGGGATTTCCGTCGGGCCGCTTGCCGGCGGAGAGCTTGGCAGCATCTCATGGCGCGCTCCGTTCTTCGGAGTATCTGTCCTTATGTTCATAGCGCTTTGCGCGATTTCACTCATGCTGCCGAAGCTGCCGAAACCGGCGAAACGCGTCGGTGTGTTTGATGCGATGAAGGCGCTCAAATATAAAGGCCTTTTGACAATGGCAGTATCTGCATTCTTATACAACTTTGGATTTTTTATTTTGCTTGCTTATTCTCCGTTCGTGCTGGATTTAGATGAACACGGCCTTGGATATGTCTTCTTCGGCTGGGGGTTATTGCTGGCAATTACGTCAGTCTTTACGGCGCCGCTCGTGCACAAAGCGCTGGGAACAGTGGGTTCGCTCGTCGTTCTCTTTATCGCGTTTGCGGTCATTCTCATCGTCATGGGGATCTGGACTGACCATCAGACGTTGATCATTACATGTATCGTTGTCGCCGGTGCTGTTCTCGGTATGGTGAATACGATCATGACAACCGCTGTGATGGGTTCTGCGCCGGTTGAACGTTCAATCGCGTCTTCAGCCTACAGCTCAGTCCGTTTTATCGGCGGTGCGCTCGCTCCGTGGATTGCGGGAATGCTGTCAGAACACTTCACCGCAAGCACTCCATATACAGTAGGCGGGATCGTCGTTTTTGTCGGCATGCTTGTCCTTCTCATGGGACGCAAACATCTCGCCGGAATAAAAGCCGGACATTAAGAAAAAAAAGGAACTTCCGCACAGGCGGGAGTTCCTTTTTGTGTTTACAGCACTTTCGTCGTCCAAGATTCACAATTCCATGTTTCCGTCGCGATATCCATGTAGAACTCGGGTTCGTGGGAAATCAGCAGAATGGAGCCTTTGTATTCTTTCAGCGCGCGTTTCAGCTCTTCTTTCGCATCGACATCCAGGTGGTTTGTCGGTTCGTCAAGCACGAGCAGGTTTGTTTCTGAATTGATCAGCTTGCACAGTCTGACCTTCGCTTTTTCTCCTCCGCTGAGAACGGAGACGCGGCTTTCAATGTGTTTGGTCGTCAGGCCGCATTTGGCGAGGGCGGCGCGGATTTCATACTGGGTAAAGGAAGGAAATTCGCTCCACACTTCTTCGATGCACGTATTGTTATTGGTTTCTTTCACTTCCTGCTCGAAATAGCCCGTGTATTGATGCTCGCCCCGTTCCACCGTGCCTTCCAGCGGCTGGATTTCACCGAGCAGGCTCTTTAACAGCGTCGTCTTCCCGATGCCGTTTGCGCCGTACAGGGCGACTTTCTGTCCGCGCTCCATTCTGAGATTGAGCGGGCGTGACAGCGGAGTATCGTAGCCGATGACTAAGTCCTTCGTTTCAAAAATGAGCTTGCCTGACGTTCTCGCAGGCTTGAAATGGAATTCCGGTTTCGGTTTCTCGGCCGCCAGTTCGATCATATCCATCTTATCAAGCTTTTTCTGGCGGGACATCGCCATATTTCTCGTGCTGACCCGCGCTTTGTTACGGGCGACGAAATCTTTCAGCTCAGCCACTTCCTGCTGCTGTTTTTTATAGGCGGCTTCGAGCTGCTGTTTTTTCACTTCGTAGACTTCCATAAACTGATGGTAGTCGCCGACATAACGAGTCAGCTCCTGATTTTCCACATGATAAATCAAATTGATCACGCTGTTTAAAAACGGAATGTCGTGAGAAATTAAGATGAACGCATTTTCATATTCCTGCAAATAGCGTTTCAGCCATTCAATATGCTGTTCATCAAGGTAGTTGGTCGGTTCGTCCAACAGAAGGATTTCCGGTTTTTCCAAAAGCAGCTTGGCGAGCAGCACTTTCGTCCGCTGTCCGCCGCTTAAATCAGTGACGTCGCGGTCAAGTCCGACATCCTGCAGGCCGAGGCCGCGGGCGATTTCTTCAACTTTGCTGTCAATCACGTAGAAGTCATTGTTTGTCAGGGCGTCTTGAATGACACCGACATCTTCAAGCAGCTGCTCAAGCTCATCAGGGTCCGCTTCGCCCATTTTGTTGTAAATCTCATTCATTTCCTCTTCCATCGCAAATAAGTAATGGAACGCATCTTTCAGCACGTCGCGGATCGTTTTTCCTTTTTCAAGCACGGTATGCTGATCGAGGTAGCCGACGCGCACGTTTTTCGCCCATTCAACTTTACCCTCATCAGGCTCAAGCTTCCCGGTAATAATATTCATAAACGTTGATTTACCTTCGCCGTTTGCTCCGATTAAGCCGACGTGCTCCCCTTTTAAAAGACGGAACGATACATTGTTAAAAAGCGCACGGTCACCAAAGCCGTGGCTTAAATCTTTTACGGATAAAATACTCATCATTACACCTCTATCGTTATCAGACACGCATTTTTTATCTTGTGTCTTTCTCATTTATGATTATAAAGGAGGAGACCGTTTGTTAAAAGGCTTGGAAGGAAAAAGAAAATTGCGTTTGGCGCTTGCATTTGAGATACTATGGAGTAGATTTTAAGAATTGAGGAGAACGACATGACCCAAACATGGCCATTTTTACAGCATACACAACCATTTATCGCCGAAAACTGGGAGGCGTCAGGTTTTCAGGAGCCGACCGTTATTCAGGAAAAAGCCGCTCAGGTGATTATGGAAGGGAAAGACGTCATCGCCGAATCCCCGACGGGAACGGGAAAAACATTGGCGTACACGCTTCCGGTTCTGGAGCGGATCAACCCGGAACAGAAACATCCGCAAGTGATCATTTTAGCACCGTCCCGCGAACTTGTGATGCAGATTTTTCAAGTGATTCAGGAGTGGATAAAAGGCTCTGATCTTCGCGCTTTGTCTTTGATCGGCGGAGCAAACGTGAAAAAGCAGGTGGAAAAGCTCAAAAATAAACCGCATATCATTGCGGGCACACCGGGCAGGGTGCTCGAATTGATTCAGGCGAAAAAGCTGAAAATGCATGAAGTCAAGACGATCGTTCTTGATGAAGCGGATCAGCTCGTGACACAGGAACACCGCGAAACGATGAAAAAAATCATTAAAACGACGCTGAAAGACCGACAGCTTTTAAGCTTTTCCGCTACGCTGCAGCCGGAAACAGAACAGGTGCTGAATACCATCGCACACGAACCGGCCGTTTTGAAAGTGGAGCGGAATACGGCGGAAAAAGCGCGCGTCACGCATCAATATCTCGTCTGCGATCAGCGGGATAAAGTGAAGCTATTGCAAAAGCTGTCACGGCTGAACGGCATGCAGGCGCTCGTGTTCGTCAGAGATATCGGAAATTTAAGCGTCTATGCGGAAAAACTCGCCTATCACCATGTGGATCTCGGCATCCTGCACGGAGAAGCGAAAAAAATGGAGCGGGCAAAGATATTATCAGCGTTTGAACGGGGAGAATTTCCGCTGCTTCTGGCGACTGACATTGCGGCGCGCGGACTCGATATCGATGATCTTCCGTACGTCATTCACGCGGACATCCCGAATGAAGACGGGTACATTCACAGATCAGGCCGGACGGGGCGGGCCGGTAAAGAAGGAACCGTACTCAGCCTTGTCACGCCGATGGAAGAATCCAAATTGAAAAAAATGGCCAAATCACTCGGAATTGAGCTGAAAGAGGCCGTTTATTCAGGCGGAAAACTATCTGAGAAATAAGAAACGGAGGGCGGGAAGCCCTTCGTTTTTTGTTGTAAAATAATAGAAAAGGTTCAGGCGGGGGCGGGAAGATGGTTTCAATAGACAGATTTCAAATATTGAAGGAACGTGAGCTGAAAATACTTGAACACTGGTTTAAGAACGATAATATCAGACGGAGAATGGATGCGATGCTGCCATTAGACGTGTGGTATGCACGATTGAGTAAAGATGAAGACGATACTGTCATTATGGCATATGACGGGGAGTGTCCGGCAGGCATGGTCTCTATAGAGTTTGTGGAGGAGCGGGCGTATATCGGATTGATCGTCAATCCTTTGTACCAGCTTCAAGGGTACGGAAAACAGATCTTGCAAAAACTGCTGACTGATCCTGGGTTTACCAGCGTACGGGAATGGGCGGCAAGCATCGAAAAAGGCAATCAAATCAGTTTAGCCTGCTTTCAAGCAGCAGGATTCACTTTGGAAGATACGGAGCCTGATGAAGACGGCTTTCTTACTTTGATTCTTCGCGGCTGATCCGAAAAAAAGAAAAGGAGGGGACAAAGCCCTCCTTTTTTCATCATCATGTTAACTTAGATCACTGACTTTGATGATCTGTTTGCCTTTGTTTTCTCCTTTAAACAGACCGAGGAACGCGTCAGGAATATTGCTGAATCCTTCCGTAATCGTTTCTTCATAATGAAGCTTTCCGTCCTTAAGCCATTCGGCCAATTGTTTCGCACCTTCGGAAAAGCGATCAGCATAATCACTGACGATGAATCCCTGCATCAGCGCTTTTGTTTTGATCAGCTTCGGCTGGACGCGGGGGCCCATGTCTTCTTCTTCACTTTCGGTATTGTACGATGAGATCGCTCCGCATACCGGAATGCGGGCGAATTCATTCAGCAGGTTTATCACCGCATCTGAAATCGGTCCGCCGACATTGTCAAAATAGACATCGACGCCGTCAGGACATGCCTGTTCCAGCGCTTTTTGAATATCATCCGCCGTTTTGTAATTAATGGCTTCATCAAATTGAAGCTCCTCTTTCAAATACGCGATTTTTTCATCAGATCCGGCGATGCCGACAACCCGCGCGCCTTTGATTTTGGCAATCTGTCCGACTGTTGAGCCGACGGCGCCCGCCGCGCCTGAAACGACGACGGTTTCGCCTTTTTTCGGACGGCCGATATCGAGCAGCCCGAAGTAAGCGGTCAGTCCGGTCATCCCTAAAATGCCGAGATACGCCTGGGCGGGTGCGATATCCGTATCCAACTTGCGGAGGGCGGACTCGTTGACGGCTGAATATTCCTGCCACGCGAGATTTCCGATCACAACATCTCCTTTTTTCAGCTTATCGCCGTCTGTCAGAACCTCGGCAATCACTCCGCCTGTTATGGCTTCATCTAAAGCGAACGGCTCTACATATGATTTTGTATCCTGCATCCGTCCGCGCATGTACGGATCAACGGACACATAACTCGTTTTCACAAGCACTTCGCCGTCTTTCGGTTCGGGCACGGCAATCGTTTCAAAGCGGAAATCGTCATGGGCGGGAACGCCTTTGGGGCGTCTTGCCAATTGAATTTGCTGCTGATGATTCGGCATACTGAATCCTCCTTCAAGATAAGTGGTTGTTCCAAATGTAACACGAACCATTTCCCGAATACAAAATCAAACCGTCCGCCGGCAACAAAAAAAGAAGGGCCCGGGCCCTTCTTTCCTTATATGCGTATTTAAAAGAATAACCGGTACACATCGGTGTTTTTCTCATGTTCCAAATATTCATAGGCATTCGTTTTTGAAGAATGAAGCATGTCAGCGGTAATGACGGGCTGAAGCG
Organism: Bacillus sp. 275; assembly: GCF_001999205.1. NCBI lineage: Bacteria > Bacillati > Bacillota > Bacilli > Caryophanales > Bacillaceae > Bacillus > Bacillus sp. 275. Next base: position 1,245,318 of record NZ_CP019626.1, on the reverse strand, counting down.
CGGTCAGATAAGAACCCAGCTTATTTTCAATTTCTTTCGGCAGAACGGATTCGATATCACCGATATTGATAATGATAGAGAAAACGAAATCGATATTAATATGAAAAGTATCTTCAGCAAAGACCGTAAGCTCTTTTATTCCATCCGGGCAGCGGGTATGCCGGCGGAATACCTGCTTCACTAAATCACTGACAACCCAAGCGTTAAATCGCTGTTCCGGTGAAAAGTAATGAATAGGAACCACCTCCCTGCTTAATCGGCTCATGAAGATTTTTATTTTTCTGATAAATGTAGCTTTCCCTACTGTAACATGTCCCGCCGGAAAATATCCAGCGACAATCTGCCCGTTTTTTCCCGGAACTCTCTTTCTTTTGTTTGACCTTTGGTTGAGCGGGTAAACATCCAATATACAAAAACAAAAGGGAGGACTTATCAATGAAACCGGTAGTAAGAGAATATACAAATGATCAAAAACTGATGCAGGACGTAAAAGAGCTTCAGCAATTGGGTGTCGCAAAAGAAGACGTATATGTGCTTTCTCATGATGACGACAGAACGGACCGCCTGGCAGATAATACTGATGTCAATACCATCGGAGCGAAAGAAACGGGCATTAAACACGCGGTCGGCAATATGTTTAATAAAAAAGGCGACGAGCTCCGCAACAAAATTCATGAAATCGGCTTTTCAGAAGAGGAAGCATCACAATTTGAAAAGCGCTTAGATGAAGGAAAAGTTCTTCTGTTTGTCACGGATAACGAAAAAGTAAAATCATGGGCGTAAGCTGAACAGATCCCAAGGGGTTTTCGGTCCCTTGGGATTTTTTTGCGGTTTCCGCAATAAAACCGAAAGGCACATGCTGTACATTTTCGGTGCCGTTTCTCAACTGATTTGATAGAATTCAATTGTAATAAATTGGAATGAAAAATCAGGAGGAGCACAATTCATGAAAAAAATGTTATTTATGCTGGCGGTTTGTTTATGTATGATCCCTGCGGACGTCTATGCCGCTGACCTGGGACGGCAGACGTTAGGAACAAATGACGGCTGGGGAGCCGCTTCCGGCGGGACAACCGGCGGCGCGAAAGCCTCTTCATCGAATGTCTACACCGTATCAAACAGACAGCAGCTCGTTTCTGCATTAGGGGGAAGCGCCAACAGCACGCCGAAGATTATTTACATACAAGGCACAATCAATATGAATACGGACGACCGGAATAAAACGCTCGGCTTTAATGATTATAAGGATCCGGCATATGATCTCAACGCTTATCTGAAGGCGTACGACCCGGACAAATGGGGGAAAAAAGCGCCGTCAGGCACCCAGGAAGACGCCAGACAGCGATCTCAAAAAAACCAGAAAGCACGGGTCGTGATTGACATTCCTTCAAATACGACGATCATCGGTTCGGGTTCAAATGCCAAAGTGACAGGCGGAAGTTTTAATATAAAGAACGGCGTCGACAATGTCATCATCCGCAACATTGAATTTCAAGACGCTTACGACTATTTTCCGCAATGGGACCCGACGGACGGCAGCAGCGGCAACTGGAACTCGGAATATGACAATATCACCATTAACGGCGCGACGCACATCTGGATCGATCATTGCACCTTTAATGACGGATCGAATCCCGACAGCGGTTTTCCTTACTATTACGGGAGAAAATATCAGCACCATGACGGCCAGACGGATATAGCCAACGGGGCGAATTATATTACATTGTCCTATAATAAATATCATGACCATGACAAAGGCTCCGTCATCGGAAACAGCGACAGCAAGACGTCGGATGAAGGAAAACTGAAGGTGACCACTCACCATAACTATTACCAGAACATCGTCCAGCGCGCACCGCGGGTCCGGTACGGGCAGGTTCATATTTATAATAATTTTTACGCAGGCTCTAAAAGCGCCGCATACCCGTTCAGCTATGCGTGGGGCGCAGGCCACGCGTCAAAAATATATGCCCAGAATAATGTCTTTGAAGTGCCGGGACTGGCTGCTGATAAAGTCATCAGCGTCTTCAGCGGCGGAAAAGCGCTTCATGAAGACGGCACTCTTTTAAACGGCGCCGCAATTAACGCGTCAGCCGCCAACGGATTAAGTCAGTCCGTCGGCTGGACACCGTCATTGCACGGTTCCATCGGCTCATCATCAAATGTAAAATCAGATGTTATATCTAAAGCCGGGTCGGGTATATTAAAATAATAAACAAGAAGCACAAAGGAAAATATTCCTTTGTGTTTTTTAATTAACAAAAACGTTTATTAACTTAGTTAAGTAGTAAAATGGGATAGGGGATGGAAGACAACAAAATAGGAGGAGACCTGTAATGGCTTCAGAAAAAGACGCAAAAAAACAGCAGGCAGTAAAAATCATTCCTTTGCTTATTACTGTTGCTGTGGGATTAATCATTTGGTTTATTCCCGCGCCGTCCGGACTTGAACCTAAAGCATGGCATTTGTTCGCTATTTTTGTCGCAACAATTATCGGCTTTATCTCCAAGCCCTTGCCAATGGGCGCAATTGCAATTTTTGCATTGGCAGTCACCGCGTTAACGGGAACGCTATCTATTGAAAATACGTTAAGCGGATTTGGAAACAAGACAATCTGGCTGATTGTCATCGCCTTTTTTATTTCCCGGGGATTTATCAAAACCGGGCTCGGCGCCAGGATTTCTTACGTATTCGTACAACGGTTCGGGAAGAAAACACTCGGCCTTTCTTATTCACTGCTTTTCAGTGATTTAATTTTATCACCTGCCATTCCGAGCAACACGGCACGGGCGGGCGGCATTATTTTTCCTATTATCAGATCATTATCCGAAACTTTCGGATCAACGCCGGCAGACGGAACAGAGCGGAAAATCGGCGCTTTCTTATTAAAAACCGGTTTTCAAGGAAACTTGATTACGTCTGCGATGTTTTTGACGGCAATGGCGGCGAACCCGCTGATCGCCAAGCTGGCCCACGATGTCGCAGGGGTGGACATCACATGGACAAGCTGGGCAATCGCGGCCATTGTACCGGGATTGGCGAGCTTAATCATTACGCCGCTCGTCATTTATAAGCTGTATCCGCCGGAAATTAAAGAAACACCGGACGCGGCTAAAATCGCAACGGAAAAATTGAAAGAAATGGGTCCGTTTAAAAAATCCGAACTCTCCATGGTCATCGTCTTTTTATTGGTGCTTGCGCTGTGGATTTTCGGAGGAAGCTTAAATATCGACGCAACGACGACGGCCCTGATCGGATTATCCGTTTTGCTTTTGTCACAGGTATTAACATGGGAGGACATCAAAAAGGAACAAGGTGCATGGGATACGCTGACTTGGTTCGCGGCGCTTGTGATGCTGGCGAATTTCCTGAATGAGCTCGGCATGGTGTCTTGGTTCAGCGATATGATGAAATCATCTGTTTCCGGTTTTTCATGGATTGTGGCATTTATGATTCTGATTGTCGTGTATTATTACACGCATTACTTCTTTGCGAGCGCAACCGCGCATATCAGCGCCATGTATGCGGCATTTCTCGCCGTCATCGTGGCGGCAGGCGCTCCGCCGCTGTTGGCGGCGCTCAGCCTGGCGTTTTTCAGCAACCTTTTCGGTTCGACGACGCATTACGGATCAGGAGCGGCTCCGGTCTTTTTCGGAGCGGGTTATATATCGCAAAGCAAATGGTGGTCCATCGGCTTTATCCTGTCAATCGTCCATATTGTGACATGGCTTGTGATCGGCGGATTATGGTGGAAAGTATTAGGGTTATGGTAGAAGAAAAAAGGCAGACTCAGGTCTGCCTTTTTTTATTTCTGTAAGGAATGGGAAGGGCCTGCACATGATGACTTCAGTGCGAATAGAATATTGCCGGGGTGATAATATGAGCAGCGGCCGTAATCAATACATGATATTGAAACAGAAACCTTACAAATATATGAGCAGACATATGAAACGCCGGTATGAACAATTACCATGTGAACATGAAAGTCCGGAAACAGGGACGGAAAAACGGTTTCCGTCTTCAGATGAAGATCGATCTGCCTTGTGCGTACCCGGGCTGCGAGGTCCCGAAGGCAAAAGAGGACCCGCCGGCTCCCGCGGTCCGCAAGGGGAGGCGGGTCCGCCCGGTCCCCCGGGGCCTGAGGGGCCGCCGGGAGCGGTTCCTGCGGTAGCTTTTCAAAATACAGCAGAACTAATGACGATTCCGTTAGAAGGAACACCGATAAACGTGTTAAGCGCAGTGATAGCTGCGCCGACAGATCAATTGGTGAAAACGGATGCCGTCATACAAGTAAATGTGGAATTAGATCCGCTCGCGTCTCATTTCTCATTGGTCTTAGCTGTCGAGCTGCAAAGAAATGGCGTATCGATACAAACACAGAGACAAGAGAGGAACCTCTTTTCTTCAGGCGGGCAAATCATAGGAATTCCTTTTACGTACATCGACGGAATGATGGCGGATGAAACAGCCGCGTATCAGCTCTATTTATCCGTCCTTTCTTCGAACTACGTAACACAAGTCGCAGCGGCAAACCGCTCCCTCATTGCGACGGGATTCCCCATTCAAGGATCGGATTAAGGTGATGAAAAGAAATCACCTTTTTTATTTAGGTTGTCAAAACACAGCCCGTATTAATATGCTGTCTTAATAAGTAAGACGGTCAACAACGGGAAGGAGAGGGAAAAAGATTGAATGAATAATCCGATTATAAACGGAAGCTTTGAAACCGGCACATTAGCGGGGTGGAGTTCGGCAAATACCCAGATTAACAGTTTGTTTGCACATTCAGGGAGATATTCTGCGCAATTTATTGGAGCTCAGCCATATGCTTACCTCAGTCAAATCGTTCCCATTTCAGCCAAGTCAGTGACTCTATTCGTATCACTCGCAACGCTCGGAAATGAGCCAAGTCCCCAAGTCACTCTCCAGATCATCTATGTCAGCGCAGCAGGTGAACAAATCAGTTCCATTCAAGAAAATATCACACCCGGAAATTTGCCGAACGTGCTCTTTCACACATGGTCTGAAATCTATAAAACAAGCAGTGTGCCTTCTGGCGCGGCCTCTGCCGTCATTGTATTAAGTAAAGTTTCTTCCGGAACGGTTTTAATAGATGACGTTTCATTGGCGCAAACCGGGGGTGAACCTGGCGTAACAGGAATTACAGGTCCCACAGGAGTGACGGGTCCCACAGGAGTAACCGGAGCAAGAGGAGCGACCGGAGTAACTGGTGCAACGGGAGCAACTGGTGCAACGGGAGTAAGAGGAGCGACGGGTGTAACCGGCCCAAACGGAGTAACTGGTCCGACAGGAGTAACTGGAGCTACCGGCTCGACTGGTGTAACAGGAGCAACCGGAACCACGGGCTCGACCGGAGTGACTGGAGTAACAGGCTCAACCGGTGCAACCGGAGTAACCGGAATAACGGGCTCAACCGGAGTGACTGGTGCAACAGGATCGACAGGAGCAATTGGTTCAACCGGACCGACAGGCTCAACGGGAGCAACGGGAGCAACCGGCCCCATCGGAGCAACGGGTGCATCCGGGGCGACAGGCGCAACGGGAATAACGGGAGTAACCGGCTCGACCGGTCCAACGGGAGAGATCGGCCCAACCGGAGTAACGGGTCCAACGGGAGAGATCGGTCCAACTGGATCGTCAGGCTCAACTGGGATTACCGGCGCAACGGGATCGACAGGAGAAACAGGCGCGACTGGCTCAACAGGAGTAACTGGAGCAACGGGTGTAACCGGTTCAACCGGCGCAACCGGAGCGACAGGTACAACAGGCCGAACTGGTTCAACGGGAGAAACCGGAGCAACTGGAGTGACTGGTGCAACGGGGATAACAGGAGCGACTGGAGCAACCGGAACCACGGGCTCAACTGGAGTAACAGGGGCGATTGGAGCAACCGGCTCAACCGGAGTAACGGGTCTAACTGGTGTAACGGGCTCAACTGGTGTAACAGGAGCAACGGGATCGACAGGCTCAACCGGCACAACCGGTGTAACGGGAGTGACTGGGTCAACGGGGATAACCGGAGTAACAGGCGCAACTGGGATAACCGGAGCCACTGGGATCACCGGAGCAGGCGCGATCATTCCTTATGCTTCAGGTCTTCCCACTGCCGTGACGACCATTGCCGGCGGATTAATCGGAACGGTGAGCCTTGTCGGGTTCGGCAATTCTGTGACGGGCGTCAATGTCGGAGGGGGAGGCGCAATTGATCTTACCGGGGCTGGAGGAACTCTGCTGAACTTTGCTTTTTCTGCTCCGAGAAGCGGAACCATTACATCAATTGCCGCCTATTTCAGTACAACCGCAGCATTGTCGCTTGTCGGCTCGACTGTTACGATAACCGCACAACTATACAGTTCTACTGTGCCGAACAATACGTTCACGCCGATCCCCGGAGCATCCGTCACTTTAGCTCCTCCCCTCACCGGCGTATTGTCAATCGGCAGCATCAGCAACGGAATCACGACAGGACTGAACATTGCGGTAACTCCTCAAACCCGGCTGTTAATGGTATTCTCCGCCACTGCTACAGGCCTTTCGCTTATTAATACAGTGGCGGGATATGCAAGCGCGGGAGTTACAATTTCCTGATAGATTGCAGACTGACTTCGGTCAGTCTTTTTTATGTGTTATATCAATTGTGTAAAAGTAAATATATACCTATCATCACCTTTTTGGTAAGCCGCAAGAGAAAAAGATCACGAAAATTCTCAAAAATGAGAAATAAAGATTTAAAAAATGGTATGATTTTAGGAGGAAAGGACGGCTGGTGCTGTGTTGGAAGCGAAGCGGTTTTATGTCTCTCTGCAAATGAAAATCGCCGGATTAATTACGGCTTTATTAATACTTGTCATCGGAACGCTCACGGTTATATTTGCCTTTCAGCAATTAAAGGAAGGGCAGAAGCAGGCTGAACAGCTGGCGGTGCAAACGGCAAAAACCATTTCATATATGCCTCCCGTAAAAGAGGCGTTCCGGCTTGCGGATCAAGAGGCTTTTACAAAGTTAGATGTCATTGAACAAATGAAAGAACAGGCAGGCGTGCACGCCGTCTACATCACTGATCAAAAAGGGCATGTTGCATTTCATTCGGCCCGAAGCAGTATTCCGAAAGAAAATCAAAATCTGCAAAACAAAACCGTCATGTTCGGCGGGTCTCCGGTTTCCGACGGAATGAAGGCCGTCCGGGGAAGCGCCCCGGTTATTTTGGAGGAAAAAAATCATAACGAAGTCGTCGGAACGGTGACAGTCGAATTTCTACAAGATGAGATAGAAAAAGATATGAAAGCGCATCTGCGGCATTTAGGCTATTTTGCATGTTTGGTGTTTCTTATCGGCATCGGGGGAGCGGCGGCGCTCGCAAAAAGCATCCGTAAAGATACACTCGGCCTTGAACCGCATGAAATTGCAGCGCTGTACAGGGAACGCAATGCGATGCTCCTTGCGATGAAAGAAGGGATTATCGCCGTAAACAAAGAAGGCGCGGTAACCATGATGAATTTATCTGCGGCTGATATGCTGAATCTTCCGGAACCGATGATCGGAAGGCATATAAAAGAAATCATGCCGGGCGCAAAGCTCATGCCGGTGTTGGCAGGGGGAGAATTACCGCCGAACGTGGAGGTGCGTGCCGGAGATAAAGTATTTATCTTAAACGTGAAAGAAATGAAGCAGACCGGACAAGTATACGGAGCGGTGATCAGCTTCCGCGAAAAAACGGAGCTCAAGAAACTGATCAACAAGCTGACTGAAATGAAAAAATACTCGGAGGATCTCCGGGCGCAAACGCATGAATTCTCGAATAAGCTTTACGCGATACTCGGTCTGTTAGAGCTGGGAGAATATAATGAAGCCATTGAACTGATAAAAGAAGAGTACGCCATCCAGAATGAACAGCATGAAATCCTCTTTCAAAACATTCATTCACAGCGGGTTCAGGCCATACTATTAGGAAAAATGGGAAAGGCGTCTGAGAAGAAAGTGAAGCTTTCAATAGATGAAAACAGCTTTTTAGAATCGCTGCCGGAGCATGTGGGTTCATCCCAGCTCATTACGATCATCGGAAATCTTATTGATAACGCTTTCGAAGCCGTCGCCGAAAAAGAGAAAAAAGAGGTATCCTTTTTCATGACCGATATCGGCAGGGATATCGTCATCGAAGTGGCGGACTCAGGAGACGGCGTGCCTCAGGAAAAAACAGAAACGATATTTGAAAAGGGCTACTCTTCAAAGGGGACAAGGAGAGGATACGGCTTAGCCAATCTGAAAGAAGCCGTCAGTGAATTGCAGGGATCGATAGAGATTTCGCAGCAAAAGAGCGGCGGTGCTGTATTTACGGTGTTTATACCGAAAGAAAGGCCAAAGGGGGAATCGGTGTGATTAACATCGCGATTGCAGAGGACGACTTTCGAATAGCGCAAATTCACGAAAAATTTATCGAACATCTTGATGGATTCAATGTCATCGGCAAAGCAATCAATGCCAAAGACACCATATCGCTGCTTGAGAAACGGCAGCCTGATCTGCTGCTTTTGGATATTTATATGCCGGATGAGCTGGGGACAGATCTGCTCCCGCTTATCCGCGGCCGTTTTCCTTCCGTTGATATCATCATTATTACGGCTTCTGCCGAAACAAGGCTGCTGCAGGAAGCGCTCAGATCAGGCGTTTCCTACTATGTCATAAAACCGGTGTCGGCACATAAATTTACAGAAGTGCTTTTGCAGTACCGTGAAAAAAGAGAATGGCTGCACTCACAGCCGGAGCTGAGCCAGTCCGTGATCGACATGTTTTTCGGAAGCGGTCAGAAAGAACAAAAACAGCACAATGATCTGCCGACAGGCATTAATTCGATTACGCTTCAAAAAATCAAAAACGCGCTCAGGGCGTCCCAAAAAGGGATGACGGCTGAAGAACTGGGCGAAAAAATGGGCGCCTCCAGAACAACGGCGCGGCGCTACGCCGAGTTTCTCGTTTCTCGGGAAGAAGCTCTCGCTGAATTAGAGTACGGCATTATCGGCAGGCCGGAACGGAAATATTATTTAGCACATGAATAAGGGATGGGAGAAATGAAGCGGTTGGGAGTGCTTCTTGTCATGCTGGCGGCGCTGGTTTCTTTTGACGGACGGCAGATGGCGGGCATCCGTTCAGCTGAAGGGCCGGTTGAAATTGTCGTTCCGGCAGCGCCTCAAGGGGGCTGGGACGTAACGGCAAAAGCTTTGCAATCGGTAATAGAGCGGAAGCAAATATTAGGCCGGCCTGTTAAGATCGTCTATAAACCCGGCGGAGGCGGAGACAGCGGCTGGAAATATGTAAACGAACGAAAAACGGATGTCATCAGTATGAATTCAAGTCTGCTGTTAAGCAATGAAATTTTGGGACAAAGCCGGCTGAAGGCAGCTGATTTTACGCCTTTGGCCATTATCGCAAAAGAGTGGCAGATCGTCGCTCTTCCGAAGGATTCAAAGATAAAAAGCGGAAGGCGGCTGCTCGGCGATATTAAAGCACATCCGGGCGGCATAAAAATCGGATTTGCGCCCGGCCTCGGAAATGATGACCAGCTCTCCTTTGCGAGAGCGGCGGAAATGGCCGGAATTTCTCCATTTGATATCCGCTTTTTTCAATACGGAAGCAGCAATGAAGTCATTGAAGCTCTTATCAGTCACGAGATAGACGCCGCCTCAATGACCATTTCAGAAGCGAGAGACGTCTATCGGAAAGGGAAAATCACATTGGCGGCCGTTACGTCTGACAAAAGGCTCTCCGGCTTCAGCGATGTGCCGACATGGAAAGAGCAGGGGGTGCCGTTTGTCTTTGCGCACTGGAGAGGCATCATGGGGCCGAAAGACATGACCGAAGGCGAGATCGCCTATTGGGATCAGGCTTTGAAACAGATTACCTCATCTGCGGAGTGGAAGCAAATGTTGAAAAAACGGGATTGGGAGAGCTTTTATAAAAACAGCAGCGGCGCAAAACGCTTTTTAGAAGAGCAGACCGAGTTCTATAAAGAGATGATGAGCAGCGAAAAATAAGCCTTCCGCATATTTGCGGAAGGCTTTTGATTTATAAATGAACAAAATGAACGAAAAGGTTATAAAAAATTAAAAATCTTTAAAATCCAAAATATTTACTTCAATATCCAATTCTCATAAGATAGCAAAAAGGCGGATAAAGGGGATCGGGCCTTTAAAATGTAAGCGTATTCATAATAAGGGGGACATACTGTGTTAGCAATCTTAGGCTTTCTTATGATGCTTGTTTTTATGGTGCTGATTATGACAAAACGGCTTTCAGTGTTAACGGCGCTCGTATTAACGCCGATCGTGTTTGCGCTGATTGCCGGGTTTTCTTTTAACCGGGTCGGCGAGATGATGATCTCCGGCATTGAACAGGTGGCGCCGATCGCAGTGATGATTATATTTGCGATTCTTTATTTCGGCATTATGATTGATACCGGTTTATTTGATCCGATGGTGTCGCGTATTTTAAAGCTGGTTAAAGGCGACCCGCTCAAAATTGTAGTCGGAACAGCCGTTTTGACCATGCTTGTCGCACTGGACGGAGACGGCTCGACGACGTATATGATTACGACAAGCGCAATGCTGCCTTTGTATATCATGCTCGGAATCCGTCCGATTATTTTAGCGGGAATCGCCGGGGTCGGCATGGGTATCATGAACACGATACCATGGGGCGGCGCGACGCCGCGTGCGGCGAGTGCGCTCGGCGTTGACCCGGCAGAGCTGACGGGGCCGATGATGCCCGTCATCGCGAGCGGAATGGTGTGTATGATTGTGGTCGCTTATGTACTCGGAAGGATGGAAAGGAAACGGCTCGGGGTGATCGAATTAAAACAGCCGTCCCATACAAATGAAACGGCTGCGGCTGCGGAAGATGAATGGAAGCGGCCGAAACTGTGGTGGTTCAATTTACTGTTGACGCTTTCTTTAGTGGGATTTTTAGTGTCAGGAAAAGTGAATTTAACCGTGCTGTTCATCATTGCGTTTTGTATCGCGCTGATTGTCAACTATCCGAAACTTAACGATCAAAGGGAGCGCATTTCAGCCCATTCGAGCAATGTGCTTGCGATCGGTTCGATGATTTTTGCCGCAGGCGTGTTTACCGGAATTTTAACGGGGACGAAGATGGTTGATGAAATGGCCATTTCCCTCGTATCGCTTATTCCGGAACAGATGGGAGGTTTTATTCCGGCGATTGTTGCCTTAACGAGCGGTATCTTTACGTTTCTGATGCCTAATGACGCCTATTTTTACGGCGTGCTGCCCATTTTATCTGAGACCGCCGTGGCGTACGGTGTAGATAAGGTGGAAATCGCCCGCGCTTCGATTATCGGCCAGCCGATTCATATGTTAAGCCCGCTCGTGCCGTCGACGCATTTATTAGTCGGGCTTGCCGGGGTCACCATTGATGAACACCAGAAATTTGCGATGAAATGGGCGGTTCTTGCCGTTATCGTCATGACGGCCTTTGCGCTCATCATCGGCGCAATCACGATTTTTTAACATAAAACACCCGGTTCGTCGCACACTAAAGGCATCAGAGGAGGTGCCATGATGAGTGATCCGTTTATGCCGCTTTTTTCAGTGAGAAGCGGCGCCGGTTTTAAAGCGGCGGATGGCGTTTACGGACTGACCGTGCAGATTGCGAATGTTTACTTTATCGAAAGTCCCTCAGCTCCGCGGGAAATCATTCTGGTTGACGCGGGAATGCCTCAATCGGCGGAGATGATAACAGAAGAAATGAAACGCCGATTCAAAGAGGGGTATGAGCTGAAGGCGGTCATTTTGACACACGGTCATTTTGATCATGTCGGTGCGATTGAAGAACTGCTTGAGCTTTGGGATGTGCCGGTTTACATTCATGAAAAGGAGCTCCCGTACGTCACGGGGAAAGCGGATTATCCGCCTGCCAGGCCCGATGCGAAAAAAGGGCTTGTCGCAAAGCTGTCACCGCTGTTTCCGCGCCATACGATCCGCATTCCGTCCGTTCAGGCACTGCCTTCAGACGGTACCGTTCCGTTTCTTGAGGAATGGAGATGGGTGCATACGCCCGGCCACACACCCGGCCATATTTCATTATTCCGGGATAAAGACCGCGTGCTGCTTGCCGGTGATGCCTTGATCACTGTTGAACAGGAATCGCTTGCGGACGTTGTCATTCAAAAGCAAGAGCTTCACGGGCCGCCCGCCTATTTTACAGCGGATACGCAGACGGCGGCCGCATCCGTTCAGAAACTGGCGGAACTGGAGCCGGAAGCGCTTTTGACGGGTCACGGAATTCCAATGACGGGAAAAAACTACCGTGAGGATTTGCTTACACTGGCTGAAAAACTGCATTCCGTTTTGTGAAACACCTGCGAAAATCACAGGTGTTTTTTCTTTGCAGTTTCCAGTATGATACAAAAAAACCATTGTGTTCACACCTAAAAACGATACAATGGGAAACAGATGTAAATTGAAGGAGAGAGTTTTTTGAAACATACGGAAATACTTTGGGATGAGGCGAAGGATTTTATTGATGTCTGCTATCGGGAACTCGGAATGGAATCGCAAATCAACGCGCGACTGCACGCGATAAAAGATGAGATAGAGCGGACGGGAAGTTACGTCCATACGGCGGAAGAGCTTGAACACGGGGCGAAAATGGCGTGGCGCAACAGCAACCGCTGTATCGGGCGTCTGTTCTGGCAATCGCTGAACGTCATTGACCGGCGCAATGTGAACACGAAAGAAGAGGTGCGTGACGCATTATTTGAACATATTGAAATCGCCACGAACGGCGGAAAAATTAAACCGACGATTACGATTTTCCCTCCTGAGAAGAACGGGGAGAAACAAGTGGAAATCTGGAATCACCAGCTCATCCGCTATGCGGGATATGAGACTGAAAAAGGAAGAGTCGGTGATCCGGCATCATATGAGCTGACGGCTGTTTGCGAAAAACTCGGCTGGCGCGGGAAGCGGACCGATTTTGATATTCTGCCGCTGCTTTTCCGGATGAAAGGGGACGGGCAGCCGGTCTGGTATGACCTGCCTCAGACGCTCGTGAAAGAAGTGCCGATCACCCATCCGGATATTGAAGAGTTTGCCGATTTAAATCTCAGATGGTACGGGGTTCCGATTATCGCCGATATGAGGCTTGAAATCGGCGGACTGTCGTACAACGCGGCGCCTTTTAACGGATGGTATATGGGAACCGAAATCGGCGCAAGGAATCTTGCTGACGAAAAGCGGTATGATATGCTCAAAAAAGCCGCTTCGGTCATGGGGATTTCCGCCAGCCTGAATACTGACCTGTGGAAAGATCAGGTGCTGGTGGAACTGAATAAGGCAGTGCTCTATTCATACAAAAAACACGGTGTCAGCATTGTCGATCACCATACGGCCGCGAATCAATTTAAGCGCTTTGAAGAACAGGAACAAGACGCGGGCAGAAAGCTGACGGGCGACTGGACCTGGCTGATTCCGCCGATCTCGCCGGCTTCCACCCACATTTTTCATAAATCATATGACGATACGATTGTGAAGCCGAATTATTTTTATCAGGACAAGCCTTATCAGTAACTGATGGAAAAGGTGCGGTACCCTTTCAGACGGTGTGATTCTTCGATGGTTACGTTTGTGACATTTGAGAAGGGGCTGCCTTTTCTGACCGCTTCGGCAAATTGTTTTAACGACTCTTCAGGGCCTTCGGCAAGGATTTCCACCCGGCCGTCATCACGGTTTTTTACCCAGCCGGCTATCTTATGTCTGTCGGCTTCCATCTGGACGAAGTAGCGAAAACCTACGCCCTGAACCCGGCCGTCTGCAATCATATGATACTGAAGCATGGAAAAACCACCTTTTTCTTACTATGATAAAGGAAAGATAGGATATTTCGCAAAGGATGTGAACGAGATGACGCAAGACTATTCTGTCTTATCTATCAATCTCGGAAAGCCCGCAATTCATGAATTTGCCGGCAGACAAATCAATTCAGGCATCATCAAGCGGCCCGCAGATTCTCCCGTCATGCTGTATAAAACCCATTTTGACGGGGACGGGCAGGCTGATCTGAAGCATCACGGAGGTCCCGATAAAGCGGTGTGCGTGTATCCCGCCGAGCATTATTCATATTGGGAAACAACGCTCGCGAGAAAACTTCCCGCCGCCGCGTTCGGAGAGAATGTAACGGTCAAAGGACTGGCCGAACAAGACGTGTGGATCGGAGACGTCTTTCAGCTGGGGGAAGCCGTCGTTCAAGTAAGCCAGCCGCGCCAGCCCTGCGTCAAACTCGCGCTCAAATATGGCATCAAAGATATGGTGCTCCGTGTACAGCAGACGGGATTTACCGGCTTTTATTTCAGGGTGCTTGAAGAAGGATATGTCGATCCGCGTCCCGTTCTCAAGCGTCTGTCGAGAGGCAAAGAAAGCATTTCCGTCTGGTATGCGAACGAAGTGAAATACCGTGATTCAGGCAATCTGTCAGCGATTGAAGAAATACTGCGGGAAGAAGCGCTGTCAGAAAGCTGGAGGGAGTCCTTCCTTAAAAAAAGGGACAGGCTCACTAATGTATAGAAAAAAAGCCGTGCTGCACTGACAGCACGGCTGATTTACGTTATGCTTGTTTCTTTGTTTCCAGCAGATTGGCAAGGAAGTACTTTTTGAAGCTTTGAAGCTTCCTTCCTTCATAGTGGGTAATTCCTTTTTTCTTTAACTCTTCTACATACCAGCCTTTACTGCCATAATGCATGTCAGAAAACTCCTTTCTCCGTTCTCCCGCTGGGGAGAGTTTCTTCAGTTTTTGCCAAACTTTTGGCATTGTAACATCTATAAAAAGACGCTGAAAAGGGATAACGCAAAAACTGAGCCTTTCGATTCAGAGATGTAAAGCTTTCTTACATATATATGTAAAGGGCGGTCTTTTCATACTTAATGGCCGGTTAATTTTAACAGCACCGTTCCGAGTGTCATGATTCCGAAAACGACGCCGAAATAAATCAGCATCCCCTTCTTTTTCTTCACTCCGTAAACGGTGAGAATGATGCTTTCAATAAAGAAAATAAACCCGAAGATAATAAACCACATGTTGAAAAATGGCTCCTTTCACAGACATATGTCCAGTGTAGCACAACTCTTATAACGGAGCATAAAAAAGCCGGGCACTGTATCAGTGTCCGGCAAGTTTGACGAGAAGCTGGGCCAAATGCTGTTTTTCATTGTCATCCGCAATGTCCCACAGTTCTTGTAAGAGTTTTTCTTCCGCATTGCGGGGCTCCTCGTGTTTGGCGAGATAGTCCCCGAGGATGGCGGCGCTTTTGATGATTTTGCTGTCATCCAGACCCAGTTTTTTTCCGGCGGAAATTTTCTGATGAAGGTACGCCTTAAATTCCTCGAAATCCTCTAAAATCTGCTGTTTCGTTACGCCGTGCATGGCGTGTATTTCGTTTTCGATTTTGATTTTTTCTTTATCTTTTTTCATGCGTCTCCCTCCTTCGGGTTAGTTGTTGTATACCTGTTTGGAAGGGAGATGAAACATTACAATGCAGTTAAAATAATCGGTTTGTCTTTTGTGATCACGATGGTGTGTTCTACTTGGGCGACAAGGCTTTTATCCGGCGTTTTAAACGTCCAGCCGTCTCCCGCTTCAACAATCGTTTCCGCTTTCGTGGAAATAAACGGCTCAAGCGCGATCACGGTTCCGTTTTTAAACAGCGCGTTATCAAACGGATCGTAGTAATTCATGATGTGGTTCGGCGCTTCATGAAGGTTTCTGCCGATTCCGTGGCCCGTCAGCGTTTTAATAACGGTAAATCCGTTGGAGCGGGCTTCATGGTAGACGGCTCTGCCGATCTGGTTTTGGCGTTTGCCGGCTTTTGCCTGATCCAATCCTTTCTGAAATGCGGATGCTGCGCAGTTACAAAGCTTTTGCAGACGTTCATCGCCTTCTCCGAGTACAAATGAAATTCCCGTATCGGAATAAAAACCGCCGAACTCCGCCGAAATATCGATATTTACAAGATCTCCGGCTTTTAAGATTTTAGAGGCGCTCGGGATGCCGTGAGCGACTTCGTCATTTACGCTGATGCATGTCACGCCCGGGAAATCGTATTCCTTCTCCGGAGCGGAAGCGGCTCCGTGCTCGTCAAGCACAGCCTTTCCGATCAGGTCAAGATCTTTCGTGCTCATGCCGGGCTCGGCTTTTTTCTTCATTTCTTCACGCGCCAGCGCGACGATTCTGCCGATTTTTTTAAGGCCTTCTAATTCTTGATCGTTCGTTACAATCATTGTCATTCCCGCTTTCTATTTTTAATCATCTGATTCAAGCTTACCACAACTGGATTATAAATAGAAAACCAACAAGCCTTATGTGAATAAATGAAGGAAAATTGGTATAGATCACTAGATAACTTATGTGGTATATTTAAGAAAAAAGAAGGGGGATGGGTAAAATGCTTCAATTTTTGCAAAAACTCGGAAAATCATTTATGCTTCCGATTGCCGTTCTGCCCGCCGTTGGTATTATTTTGGCCATCGGCAGAGAGGACTTATTAAATATTCCGTTCATTTACGCGGCGGGGACCGCGGTATTTGATCATCTGCCGCTGATTTTCGCGATCGGAATCGCGATCGGGATTTCGAAAGACAGCAACGGGGCCGCCGCTCTGTCGGGAGCCATTTCTTATATCATGCTGGACGCGGCTGTAAAATCAATCAATTCGACAAATAATATGGCCGTTTTCGGAGGGATTATCGCGGGGTTAATTGCGGGATACACGTATAATCGCTTTAAGGATACGAAGCTGCCCGAATATCTCGGGTTTTTCAGCGGGCGCAGGCTCGTTCCGATTGTAACGGCGCTGATTACCATTATTTTGGCGGGGATCTTCGGATTTGTGTGGCCGCCGATTCAGTCGGTGATTACGTCTTTCGGGGAATGGATGATCGGGCTTGGCGGAATCGGCGCCGGGATTTACGGGATTTTTAACCGGCTTTTGATTCCATTCGGTCTTCATCATGTGCTGAATAATATTTTTTGGTTCCAATTTGGCGATTTTCACGGAAAAACGGGAGATCTGGCCCGCTTCTTTGCGAAGGATCCGACGGCGGGAACTTATATGACGGGATTCTTCCCGATTATGATGTTCGGGCTTCCGGCCGCATGTCTGGCAATGATTGCCGCGGCTAAGCCAAGTAAGCGCAAAGCGACGGCCGGAATGATGATCGGTCTCGCGCTGACGGCATTTATTACCGGAATTACAGAGCCGATTGAATTTGCATTTATGTTTTTATCACCGCTTTTGTACGGGGTTCATGCTATATTAACCGGGTTCTCTTTATTTATCGTGAATGTTCTCGGAATCAGGTCAGGTTTTTCATTCTCGGCGGGGGCGATCGATTATCTCCTCAGCTACGGCATTGCCGAAAAACCGCTTTTGCTGCTCGTTGTCGGGCTTTGTTATGCAGTGATCTATTTTGTCGTATTCTATATGCTCATCAAAACGTTAAACTTGAAAACGCCGGGACGGGAAGATGATGAGGAAGAGGAAGAAGTGCTTAGTGAAGATACGGCCGGTTCCGTCGAAGAACATGCCATGCTCAAGGGGCTCGGCGGCAGGCAAAACCTCGAAACGATTGATCACTGTGCGACCCGCCTCAGGCTGACCGTGCAGGATACGTCTCTCATTAATGAGGCGGCGCTTAAAAAAGCGGGAGCAAAAGGGGTTATCAAAACGGGGAATAAAACGGCACAGGTCATTATCGGGCCGAACGTCGAATTTGTCGCGGAAGAGCTGAGAGAAGCCGTCCGCCTTGACGACCGGAAGCAGACTTGAAAAATCCGGATCACCTATGTGATCCGGATTTTTTTTGAACATATATCAAGTTTCACATAA
The DNA here is from genome assembly GCF_001999205.1 of Bacillus sp. 275. Classification (NCBI taxonomy): domain Bacteria; kingdom Bacillati; phylum Bacillota; class Bacilli; order Caryophanales; family Bacillaceae; genus Bacillus; species Bacillus sp. 275. The sequence continues at coordinate 1,227,407 of NZ_CP019626.1, read as the reverse complement.
TGTACAAAAAACAACGTTTTCTTCTATGTTAAGATTCATGTAGAACAAGTATGGAGATGATGTAAGGTGACATGGATTGCAGTTGTTTCAATTGTTGTCATAAGCCTGATTAAGATTGTGCTGACATGCCTTCCTACCGGAGCGGTGGAATGGATCCTCCGCAAGTTTGAAACCCATTCAAAGCTCAGTGACGCGTCCGCTGCCGTTTCCCTCGGCGGAAAACGTCTGGAAGGCGAAGACAAACGCCGGGTGATTGATGATTTTAACGAAGCCGTGTTTATCGAACGGCATTATATATACCCAGGGGATGAAGAGCGTTATCTTCATCCGCAAAACGGAGCCGATCCGCTTGTCATTAAGACGAGAAAAGGAAAAAAAGATGTGACGGTGTTTGTATACAGCTACGAAGATCATGTAGATGTCGTCAAACAGCAGAAAAAGAAAGTCGTCGCTTATTCAGTTCTTTCCGACAGCCTGCAAAAGCGCTCTATGGCCGCCGCCGGGAGCTGAACATAAAAAAGCCAGATCATTGATATGATCTGGCTTTTGCTTATTCTTTTTGATCGTCTGCTGAGGAATCTTCACGTTTCGTATAATCAAATTGTGAAGGGTCCACTTTCTTAAAGCCTTTCGGCTGATAGAAACGAAGCAGATCGCCGTTGATGATCTTATCAGACATTTCAAGCTCAGTCTTGACGAGAGAGTCTTCTTTTTTGTCGACTTCTGAATCATCTAAAAGTCTTCCGGTTTTCGTATCGTAATACTTGCCGGACACTTTCGTATAGTTCGGTGAGATGAAGTCTCCGTTACGGAACGGAATGACTTCTCTGTGCTCTTTCGATAAGATATCTGAACCTGACATGAGATAATCTTTCGTATCGACGCCGAGCAGATGAAGAACGGTCGGCGCGACATCGACTTCACCGGCAAATTTGTGATTACGGCCGCCTTTCACGCCGGGAGCGTGGATAAAGAGCGGCACCCGCTGAAGCTGGGCATTGTCGTATTCAGTGATCTCATCTTTGCCGAGCACTTTCGCCATCGCTTTATTATGGTTTTCGGAGATGCCGTAGTGGTCTCCGTACATCACGATAATCGACTTATCGTACAGGCCGTCTTTTTTCAGGTCATGAAAGAACTGTTCAATTGATTCATCCAGATAGTTCGCGGACTGGAAGTAATTATTAACGACTGAATCGCCAAAGTCTCCCGCCGGGAAGTCCGTGTCTTCTTTATCCATTCCGAACGGGAAGTGGTTGGACAGCGTAATGAACTTCGTATAGAACGGCTGCGGCAGGCTCTTTAAGAGCGGCATGGATTCTTTGAAATACGGTTTATCTTTCATGCCGTAGTTTTTCGTGTTTTCTTCGCTCATGTCATAATAAGCGGAATCGAAAAACTTATCGATGCCTTCCGCTTTGTACATTTCGTTACGGTTCCAGAAAGTCTGCGTATTTCCGTGGAAAGCGGCAGACGTGTACTTTTTGCCTTTTAAGATCGCAGGAACGGACTGCAGCGTGTTTTGCGCTTTATTGACGAAAACCGAACCTTGCGAAAGCGGGTACAGAGAGTTCTCCATCATAAATTCCGCATCAGATGTTTTACCTTGTCCCGTTTGGTGGAAAAAGTTATCAAAGTAGAATGTTTGATTATCGTGCGCCAGTTTGTTTAAAAACGGCGTCACTTCCTTGCCGTTAATTTTATAGTCAATGATAAAGGATTGCAGAGACTCTAATGAGACGTAGATGACGTTTTTTCCTTCGGCTTTTCCGAAGTAGACGTTATTCGGCACGTCATAGTTAGCCTTCATATAGTTTTCCACATCCGTTACATCGCTTGAATCGGCAAGCGCGCGCTGGCTGTTTGATTTCACATTCTGCACGGCATCGTAAATCGTAAAGTTGTACGTGCCCAAGTATTTCACCAGATAGTTACGGTCAAATGAGCGTGTCAAAAGCTCAGGACGGTCGGATTCCGCGACGGCGAGGTTGATCAGGAACATAAGCACGGCGGAAGCCAAAACGATTCTGAATGATTTCTTCGCCGGTTTTTCAGCCGGTTTTTTCATCTTAAGGGCCAAAATAATCAAAATGACGGTATCCAGGAAGTAGAAGGCGTCTGTCCATCTCATTAACGAGAACGCGCTGTCTCCGAGCTGGCCGCCGTTTGTCTTTGCCTGCATCATGACCGGGATGGTAATGAAATCATTAAAGAATCTATAATAGACGATGTTTGCAAAAAGCAAAAAAGACAATAAAAAATGAATCACAATAATGGCTGTCTGCTGTAATTTTTTCTTGAAAAGAAGCCCAAATCCAAGAAAGAACAAGCTGGAGCTCAGCGGATTCACAAAAAGCAATATTTTCTGGATCGTGTTGTCTATGCCGAGGTTAAAGTTTAAAATATAAGCGACATATGTTTTCACCCACAATAACACGACCGCTATCAAGAAGAAGGCAAGTCCTCTTTCTTTTATAAATGTTTTCATTGTTACACTCCTTTTTTCCGATCACGGTTTACACGGAACGATAGAAAAAACGAACGTAATCAATATACCATGAAACCAGCAAATAGAAAAGGTGGAAAAGGCTCATCGGAAAAAGGGCGAAAAACGCTGTCGCAACGGGGGTTGATCTGTTGAATGACAGCTTTAAAACATATAAATGGCACAAACTGGGCTTTGTGTTTCCGTTTAATCATACCCGGTTCTATTGAAAAAAGAGGTGAACAGTGATGGATATTGCCCATATCGTGGCTGAAGATAAAATCAAGCGCGCCATTAAGGATGGAGAGTTCGCCGGCATCAAAGGAATGGGAAAGCCCCTGCCGAAAGACGATGCCGCACATCTTCCGGAGTCGCTCAGAATGGGCTACCGCATATTAAAAAACGCCGGGATCGCCGAGGATGAGGGCGCGCTGAAGAAAGAGCTGATGACGCTCGATTATTTGATCGCCAAGTGCCGCAATGAACAGGAGCGGGATCACCTGCGGAACAAACGGACGGAAAAACAAGTCAGACTCGACAAACTGACGGAGGAGAAAGCCATGTTTTCAAAACCCGCATCTTCTCATTATAAGGAGAAAGTGTACAGACGGCTGGGCCGCCCGTAAGCCGGCTCTTTAGATTTTTTTCTGAAAAGGAATGTGCTCCATAAGGCGCGGGTAGGAAATGTGGAGCAGGCCGTTTACGCACTGCGCCTGTAACAGCTGGGGCTCAGCCGGTTCAGGAAGCTCAATCGTCTCATCGATTTCCCCGTAATAACGGTTTTGGCAGACGCCCATGTTCTTCGGAAAAAGGGGTGTGATGTTTCCTCTTATATGCAGCCGTGTTCTTGACAGCAGCCTCAATGTCAATTCTTCTTCGTAAACGCCGGGCATTTCCACAATGACAAATGTGTGCTGTTCATCCTGATAAATATCATAAGTCAGGGTGTTTTTTTGTAAGGAGAAAAAATCTTCGGGAGATTTCCGTTTCAGGACATTGGTCCAAAAGTCGCTGGGCTTGTGCTCGTTCGTAATCTCAAGCCACTTTCTCATTTTTTCGATATCCACTTCGGCAGAACCTCCCTATATTTGATTTGCGATCGGCATTGACGGGTTGGCGATCTGATCCTGATCGCTCACGTCAGGGTCAAGATGGCCCGAATTCAAACATCCGGCGGCCGGCGAAAAATCCCCTAAAGAAAAGTTTGCGCCGACAAATTTGCTGTTGGCGGTGTGGCTGTTTTGTACGGTCTGACCGATATCGACGTTTCCGTTTTGCGTTGCTCCGTTTACTTTTATATTGACGACGTTAATTTGGTAAGGCATTCATAAAAACCCCTTTAATCTATAGTCGGCGGTACCGGCATAACATTTGCGGTATCTGCGGTTCCGATTTCTGTCTGGTCGTTGACATCAGGATCATTTAACAAGTTCTCCATCATCGATTCTATAGGTGACGTATCGCCGAATGAAGAGTTCAGTCCTTGTGATTTGTTATTTGTGGTGGGACTGTTGTATGCCGCTTCCCCAATCGTAATAGATCCGTTGCCAGAAATACTGTTAATCTTCAAATAGTACAGGTTGATAACAGTGGATGGCATCTCTTCACACCTCTTTAACTTAGTTGTACAGTACTGTATGCTTTTTGTGCTCCTGTTGTGAATTCCGCCCGGACATGTTCCCGACCAAACAAGAAGTCAAGGCCCGGTTCCGGAGGGCTTTTTTTTGTTTCAGGGTCTTTCGCAGTATATTTGTGATGAAAGCGCTATAAAAATAGATTGACGACATGTATATACATCATTACAATAGAGTCATAAACATGTATATACAAGTTTGCGAGACAAAATGAAAACGGTTACGGAGGGGTTGGCATGGGTGAGTTTAACCGGGCTGCGCGGCAGATCGCTGAAGCTGTCGGCGGAATTGAAAATATTGAGGCGGCGACTCATTGTGTGACGCGTTTGCGGTTTGCATTAATAGATGAAACCAAGGTAAACCAAAAAATGCTTGATGCAATAGACATTGTCAAAGGATCTTTTGCGGTAAACGGGCAGTTTCAAGTCGTGATCGGGCAGGGGACGGTCAACAAAGTATATGCGGAATTAGTGAAGGAAACGGGGATGGGTGAAGCGTCCAAGGATGACGTGAAGAAGGCGGCAGCGCAAAAAATGAATCCTTTGCAGCGTGCTGTGAAAACGCTTGCGGACATCTTTATTCCGATCTTGCCGGCGATCGTTACGGCCGGGCTGTTAATGGGTCTGAACAATATCTTAACGGCGGAAGGCATTTTCTACAGCACGAAATCGATTGTCCAAGTGTATCCGCAATGGGCGGATCTCGCCAATATGATTAATCTGATTGCGGGGACGGCCTTCGCTTTTCTGCCGGCTTTAATCGGCTGGTCGGCAGTGAAGCGGTTCGGAGGAAGCCCGCTTTTGGGTATCGTGCTCGGGCTGATGCTGGTGCATCCTGATCTGTTAAACGCATGGGGCTACGGGGCCGCCGAGCAGAGCGGCGATATTCCGGTGTGGAACCTGTTCGGCCTTGAGGTGCAGAAAGTCGGGTATCAAGGTCAGGTGCTTCCGATTCTGCTGGCGTCTTATTTACTTGCCAGGCTTGAGCTCTTTTTGACGAAACGGACGCCGGAGGGCATTCAGCTGTTGGTCGTCGCACCGGTGACGCTTTTGGTCATCGGTTTTCTATCCTTTGTTATCATCGGTCCGATCACCTTTGCGATCGGTAACGCGCTGACGGCGGGATTGATTGCCGTTTTCGGCCAATTCTCCGCCATCGGAGGCCTGCTGTACGGAGGGCTGTATTCGGCGCTTGTGATCACGGGGATGCATCATACGTTTCTCGCGGTCGATCTTCAATTAATCGGATCAAAGCTCGGCGGCACATTTTTATGGCCGATGCTCGCATTATCAAATATCGCTCAAGGATCGGCGGCTCTGGCCATGATGCTGATTACAAAAGATAAAAAACAGCGGGGGCTTTCACTGACGGCCGGCATTTCCGCATATTTGGGCATTACAGAGCCGGCGATTTTCGGCGTGAATCTGCGTTACAAATTTCCGTTTGTGATCGCTATGATCAGTTCGGGGATCGCGGGGATGTTCATCTCCGTCAAAGGCGTTCTCGCAAGCTCGGTCGGAGTCGGCGGCGTGCCGGGGATCTTCTCCATTATGAGCCGGTACTGGGGTCCGTTTGCGATCGGAATGCTGATTGTGCTGATTCTCCCGTTTGCGGGAACATACGGGTATGCGCGGCTGAAACGGCAAAAATAGAAACCTGCGGGGCGCCTTCTAACAGGCTGTCCCTTTTCCCTTTCCATTCAAAACAATACAGGCGGTGAAGAAAAATGAAAACAGACAGCACACCATGGTGGAAAAAGGCAGCGGTATATCAAATTTATCCGAAGAGCTTTAATGATACGACGGGAAACGGGATCGGTGATCTGAACGGTATTATCGAGAAGCTTGATTATTTGCAGAAGCTTTTGATTGATGTCATTTGGCTTACGCCGATTTACGATTCGCCGCAGAATGACAACGGTTATGACATTCGCGATTACTGCACCATTTATGAAGAATACGGAACGATGGAGGATTTTGAACGCCTTCTTGATGAAGCGCACAAAAGAGGAATCAAGGTCGTCATGGATCTTGTCGTAAACCATACATCAGTCGAGCATCAATGGTTCAAAGAAGCGGTCTCGTCACCCGACAGTCCGTATCGGGATTTTTACATTTGGAAAGACGGAAAGGAAGACGGCCGGGCGCCGAACAACTGGGAATCAAAATTCGGCGGTTCCGCTTGGGAGCTCGACCCGGCGTCAGGCCAGCACTATCTGCATTTATTCGATGTGTCGCAGGCCGATTTGAACTGGGAAAATGAAGAGATGAGAAAACAGGTTTACGACATGATGCATTTTTGGTTCCGAAAAGGGATCGACGGTTTCCGGCTGGATGTGATCAACCTCATTTCTAAAGACCAATCGTTTCCTGATGCCGAGGATGGCCGTGACGGGCGCCCTTATTATACGGACGGGCCGCGCGTGCACGAATTTCTTCATGAGATGAACCGGGAAGTGCTTTCGAAATATGACAGCATGACGGTCGGTGAAATGTCCTCGACAACGGCTGACCACTGCATCCGGTACACAAACCCTGAAAATAAAGAACTCGATATGACCTTTAACTTTCATCATTTAAAAGTGGATTATCCGAATGGTGAAAAATGGGCGCTCGCTCCGTTTGATTTTCTGAAGCTGAAACGGATTTTAGCGTTTTGGCAGACGGAGATGCAAAAAGGCGGAGGCTGGAATGCATTATTCTGGTGCAATCATGACCAGCCGCGGGCCGTATCCAGATACGGAGACGACGGCGTATACCGGACGAAATCAGCCAAAATGCTGGCGGCGGCCATTCATATGATGCAGGGCACGCCTTACATTTATCAAGGTGAGGAGATCGGCATGGGCAATCCGAAGTTCGATGACATCGGCTCATACCGCGATGTCGAATCACTGAACATTTACAAAAAGATGAAGGAAGAAGGCGTGTCAGAAAAAGACATTATCGCCATTTTAAAAGAGAAATCAAGAGACAATGCAAGAACCCCCGTTCAATGGAACAGCGGACCGCACGGCGGCTTCACGACGGGAACGCCTTGGATTCCGGCGGCGGATGATTATCGGGACATTAACGCGGAAGCGGCTTTGCGGGACCCGGATTCAATTTTCTACCATTATCAGAAGCTCATCAAGCTCAGAAAGGAATATGACATCGTGACTGAAGGAACGTTTGAACTGCTTGCTGAAGATGATCCGGCGGTTCTGGCGTACGTCAGACACGGCAAGGATGAAAAACTTCTGTGCATCAACAACTTCTACGGGAAAGAAGCGGACTTTACGGTTCCGCTTAAAGACACGGACGGATGGCGGTTTACGGTGCTGCTGACGAATGATGAACCGAGGGAAGGGCGGCCGGAACGATTGACGCTCCGTCCGTATGAATCGATCGTTTATCATCTGACAAAAGCGTGATACACTAATCTGGGTGGTCATGAATGAAAGTGAATAAATATATCACAATCTATAAAGATATGGTGCGGCAGATTGAAAGCGGCCAGCGGAAGGCTGAAGACGTTCTTCCGTCTGAAAATGATTTGTGCGATCAATACGGCACATCACGAGAAACCGTCCGTAAAGCGCTCAATATGCTGGCGCAAAACGGCTACATCCAGAAAATCAAAGGCAAAGGCTCCGTCATATTAGACAGAGAAAAAATGCGCTTTCCCGTCTCAGGCCTGATCAGCTTCAAAGAGCTTTCGGAAACGCTCGGAAAAGAGACGAGAACGGAGGTTCACCGTCTCGGGCTGATCCTGCCTCCCTCAGAAGCCGCAAAAGAGCTTGGTACAGAAGCGGATGAAAAGGTGTGGGAAGTCGTCAGATCAAGACGGATTGACGGAGAACATATTATTTTGGACAAGGATTACTTTGTGAAAAAACATGTGCCTCAATTGACGAAGGCGATTTGCGAAGATTCGATCTATGAGTATCTCGAAGGAGAGCTCGGCCTGTCCATCAGCTACGCGCAAAAGGAAATTGTCATGGAGCCGGCGGGGGAGGAAGACCGGAAGTATTTGGATCTCGGCGGGTTCAGCCATATGGCGATCGTGAAAAACCGCGTCTTTTTGGAGGATACCAGCCTCTTCCAATATACGGAAAGCCGGCACAGGCTCGATAAATTCCGTTTCGTCGACTTTGCGAGAAGAGAAAAATAAAAACGGACTGCCGCGGCAGCCCGTTTTTTTGTCAGTATCAAAATGAATACTATCCAACAAAAATGTGCGTACTGGTACTTTCAAAAATAATGGCTACAATAGTACATAACGAGATGAAAAGGAGAGATCATGAATGTCAGATAAAAAACAGCAGATCATCGAAGCGTATCAATTCAGACACGCTACAAAGGAATTTGATCCTGAGAAAAAAATTTCAGAAAGCGATTTTGAATTCATTTTAGAAACGGGAAGATTATCCCCAAGCTCACTCGGTTTGGAGCCTTGGAAATTTGTCGTCGTTCAAAATCCGGAGCTTCGTGAAAAACTCCGCGAGTTCACATGGGGGGCGCAAAAGCAGCTGCCGACCGCAAGCCATTTCGTACTTCTGCTTGCCCGGACGGCAAAGGATATCCGTTTTGACGCCGATTATGTCAAAAATCACTTGCGGGAAGTCAAAAAAATGCCGGAAGATATGTATGAAGGCTATATCAGCAAAACGGAAGAATTCCAGAAAAATGATTTCAATCTGCTTGAATCAGATCGCGCGCTGTTTGACTGGGCATCCAAACAGACTTACATCGCCCTCGGCAATATGATGACAGCCGCTGCGCAGATCGGCATCGATTCCTGTCCTGTAGAAGGCTTCAACTACAAAGAAATCCACCGGATTCTTGAAGAAGAAGGGCTTCTGGAAAACGGAAGTTTCGACATCTCTGTCATGGCCGCATTCGGCTACCGTGTCAGAGAACCGCGCCCGAAAACAAGATCTGCCTCAAAAGACGTTGTAAAGTGGGTTTAAGATAAAAAAAGCTGCCGGGCGTGTCCCGGCAGCTTTTACTGTTTATTTGGTTTTGCTAAAAAACAGGCGGTGATCCAGGACGTAACGGGAATGATGATGCCGATCCCGATTCCGGCGCAAAGAATGGTGACGGCTTCCGCACTGAATACTTTTGAGTTCACTATTTTTTCAGCTGAGTATGATAAGTCTTTAAACCAGATAATTAAAGCCAAATAGCTGCCGAAAAAAGCAAAGAATAACGTATTCGTATTCGTTCCTAAAATATCTCTCCCGATGCTTAATCCGAATATGTACAGTTCTTTTCTGCTCATGGACGGATTATGACTGTAAATTTCCCGCATGGGTGAAGTAATGGAAATCGCGACATCGGTAATCGCTCCAATCGTGCCCATGATGATCATAGCTGCGGTAACCTTCACAAAATCCACCCCGACAAACAGTGTGAATATGCCGATATCCCCCAATTCTTCTTCACCGAATCCCTGAATCGAAGTATGTTTTGTTACGGACATAATAAAAAACAGCAGCAATGAAATGGTCAGCATTGCAGAAATAAAGGCGGTTACGGTTTTGACGTTTCCTCCATTAATATAAAAAAGAGTAATGCTGCAAATCACGGCGGAAGAGAGCAATGTTAAAACAATCGGATTGATATGCGGGTCTGTCATGAAAATAATGGTGAGAAAGAGAACACCGAAATTTAAGAATAACGCAATAAAAGACCTCGCTCCTTTTTTTCCGCCGATGATGACCATTAATAGAAATAAAATCGCCGCGAGAATTACGATGACATTCATGAGCTTGCCTTCTTTCGTTTAATAAAAAAGACAGAAGCATACAGACTGGCGGGTATGGTTAATACAATTCCGATCCCCCCGGCCAATGCTCTGGCTATTTCCAAGGAAATGTTCATAGAAAGAGTGAATCCTATCGGGGAATCATTTTTCAAATACAAAAGCATCATCGGAATAGAGCCGCTTATATAAGCAAAAAACAGAATGTTGGTCATCGCCCCCATGATGTCTTTTCCGATCTCCATCCCGGAACGTCTGAGAGCTTGTAATGAGATACCCTTGTTTTCTTCATATAATCCGAAGACAGATGACGTCATGGTAATGGCCACATCCATGACCGCTCCCAGTGATCCGATAAATACCCCGGCCATAAACACCGTGTGATAAGGGCGGGTTAAATACTGCATTTCCTCATATCTGAGACCTTTCTCTCCGGTTGCCAGCATTACCAGATACGTAATCAGCAGGGAAACGAACGTGCCTGCGAGTGTCGCGGCTATGGCGGCGTATGTTTTCGCGTGAAAACCGCTGACAAGCAGCAATGAGATGACCGTAAAGATGAGAATACAGATACCGCAGATGAAAATTAACCCTATATTAGGATGCTTCCTGTACAAATCTAATGCAAACGACAGTAAAACGGCATTAAACATCAGGCTGACGATCGAAAAGAAGCCTTGTTTTTTGCCGACGATAAGCAAGGTGAAGATGAAAACCCAGGCGATCAGCAAAAGCTGTTTATCCCGTTTTTTATCTATAATGCTTCCCGATAGATCTTTGTTTGATGGTTTCCCTTTATCAATAGAAACGAATACTTCATCGCCAATCGAATATTTCTGATCATTTGCTCCGGATAAAGAATACTGATTGGACAAATGAATGAGCTGTCCTTTCTGACTTCCGTTTTCAAGTCTGGCTGTGATCGTCTGAGTGAAAATCTTATCTTTGTTTTTATGCATGTCCTGTACGTCAGACTGATGTTCCAATGTTGTTTTCGTCACTTTGGCAATCGGCCGCTCATAAAAAGAAGCGTTGTGAGTGACAAAAATGAGCGAGCTGATAAAACAAAGCGCTGTTATCACGTAAAACAGCTTTTTCTTGTAAGACATGCGGTTTCGTTTGTTTCCTGTAATCTTCAAAAAAAGTCCTCCAAACAGGCGGCGCCGTGTGAAAGAGAGGCCCTGCCGTGAAGTGTTGAACGATGCGGATGCAGTCTTTCGCGAATAACGTTCATATTTTATCACTCGGCCGTATGGCTGTCGACTCAGAGGGGGACCGGCAGAAAAAGCTCTCCTGATATCAGATCAGGAGAGCTTTTGGGATGAACCGCCTGATAAAAGCGGCCTTTTTATGCTTCGTTCACTTTTTTTGCTTTTCTTCTTTGATACAGATACAGTGCCGTTCCGAGCGCGCTGATGAGTAACCCGGCAAGAAGGATGGAATACATCGTTGTGGCCGTATCAGGAAGCAGGCCGCCCGGCGATACTCCGTCCTGCGCAGGGCCGGATGACGGTTTTTGTCCGCTTGGCTGCTTTCCGGAGCCGTGATCTCCGCTTGTCGGCGGCGCGCTCTTCGTGTTTGCGTTTAATATGGTGTATTCACTGAAATGATTTGTATAGCCCGTGACGAGATCGTGTGAAACCGAACCGTTGTCTGTTTTTGTATAGACGTTCTTTTTCCGGTCTACATGATAAATGCCGGGCTGTTTCGCCTTTTTCATATTCTCAATGCGCAGGGTGAGCTTTACCGGCGCTTTGAATGTTTTGATGTCTTTGTTTTTCTGCTTCATTGTAAAGTCGTATACATTTGAAAGCGCCCCGCTAACTTTTCCTTTCGGCGTCACACCGAATCGTGTATCAGCTGAAGCAGGGTTTGCCATCGGCATTTTCATGCTGAACTTGTCATGCAGGATCGTAAGGGAAGAATCCGATGTTCTGTCCTTTAACAGGCCGATTTGTTTTTTGGTCACGCTGAGATCAATCGGCTTTTTGGCGCCGTCATTCTTATCGTAATACACGATCGGCGTGTTGGCGTTTTTGGCATAGGCGGCAAATGCGCTGTCATCTTCAAGCGTCCACGAACCGTTTTTTTGTTTCGTCGGCAGATACACTTCCTGCGCGCGGCCGTCAACTTCCGGTTCCACCGCTTTTCCCGCTTTTTCAAGCTGCTCGGTGAAGACCTCATAGTCGACAAAGCCAAGGTCTTCTTTATGGGACGCTTCGTTAAAGACGGAATATCCGTCTCCGCCTTCACCGACAAAGTTACTGGTGGCGACTCTGTATGTCTTCTTATCAGAAATCGGCTTTACGCTGCCGTCATCCTGTACGGCCGCAGCTTGAAGAACGCGGTGTCCCGGCTTTTTATTCAGTGTAAACGTGTATGTTAAACCGGCAACTTGAGGGAAGGCGCCGCCTTGAGCCTCAATTCCGCTTAACCCTTGTTCCAGGGCTTGTTTGATCTGTTTTCCGGTTAAATCCGCGACGTAAAGCGTGTTGCCGAACGGCATCACATTCAGCACATCGCCGAGTGTGATGTCTCCTTTATCAATGCCCGCGCGGATGCCGCCCCCGTTTGTGATAGCGATTTGGGCGCCGGCCGCTTCCTTCGCTTTTTGCAGCATGCCGTCCGCGATGAAGTTTCCGAGATTGGTTTCTTTGGAGCGGACATGCTCGCGCTGGCCGTCAAGTGCGACCTTCGTTGAGCCGACTTTTTCATTTTTGACTGAGACGAGCTCTTTTTTAAACGGATCAAGCTCTTTTTTCAGATCCGGGTCTTCTTTCGTCTGCTCGTTCACCGGAATCGCCTGAAGAGAGGATTGTTCCGGCAGGACGATGCCGTTTTTGTCAAATGCGACATCGACACGGCCTAAATATTCGCCATATTCTTTTGCCTGGGCGACGATGGTCGGCTCTTCGTTTTTAACAATTTCCATTTTATCTACAAGCGTATGCGTATGTCCGCCGACGATTAAGTCGATGCCTTTTACTTTTTTGGCGAGATCGAGATCACGCTGATGCCCGATATGGGTCAGGGCGATAATTTTATTGACATGTTCCTTGTTCTGTATTTCTTTTACCGTATCTTGTGCGGATTGGAAGGCATCATGAAAGACAATGCTTTTTCCCGGGCTTGATGTGACAGACGTATCTTCTGTCGTTAAGCCGAATACGGCGACTTTTTCTCCGTTTACATCAAGTAGAATGTATGGATAGATGCCTGCTTTTTTCTTTTTCCCTGCCGTAAATGTGTCTGCTTTTTTCATGAATGGTCTGAGTTTTGACTCTTTGGACACATCGACATTTGAGCTGACGAGCGGAAAGTCAGGCGCTTGAAAATTGTATTTTCCGGACGGGTCAGCCGCGCTCCCGTTACCGCTCAGGAAGCTGGCGAGAGCACCCGGGCCTTTATCAAACTCATGGTTTCCGAAGGTCATTGCGTCGTAGCCCATGCTGTTCATCAACTTTAAATCAGCCAGCCCCTGCCACTTTGTGAAATAGAGATCGCCTGAGAAAACGTCTCCCGCATCCAGCAAAATGCTGCGGTCGGTTTCGCTTCTGATTTCTTTGATTTTCGTCATCCGCCTCGCCGCGTTATCAAGGTGGGCGTGCGTGTCGTTTGTATGCATAACGGTGAGTTTCCATGCATTATCTTTCGGCGGATCTGTGCCCGGTTCATCATCTTTGAATTGGAGCTTGTACTGTCCGTAGCCCGCGTTTTGTGATTCACCGATATAGGCGACGTCATCTGCGCGGTCGGCAAACGGCTTTGCAGCCAAGGAAGATTCAAATGTCAGGTTTGTCCCTTTGACCGGAAGGATGGACCAGTTATGATCAGCCTGCGGATTAATCGTTTTCTGCTGGATGATGTAATCCATTAAGACCTGCCTGTTCTCATCGGCAGAAGAGTATACGATTTTATCATTGCTTAAGTGAGGGAATCCCCCGCCGCCTGAAGCGCGGTAATTATTTGTGACGATCAGAAATTCCTGCTTGGCGCTGACGGGCTTTCCTTGATAAGAAAGGTTGACGATCCGGCTTGCATCGGGATGAATGACTGTTCCGTTTTCGTTGTATTTCGCCGGTTTTGTGACATCGACCTGATAGGTGACACCGTCAATGACATCAAAATTGTATGAGCGGTAGGCGTCATTTAAAAGCGCTTGGCTGCCGCCTTTTGCCTGATCGATCTGATTAAATTGCCCCGCGGACATTTCGAGCCAGTCTTTCACTTCGCTTCCGTTCAGCTTGACGATCTGAACCGTGTTGTCATACAGGTACAAATCGCCGATATTTTTGATGGCGAGGTCGCCAGCGGAAATGTTTGTATAGTAGTTTGAGCCGTTCCGCCCGCCGGCTTTAAACGGGGCGCCCGCCGAGAGGATAGGCAGATCTTTGTATTCCGTATCCTTCATCTTATTTTCGGCGTACCATTTTTGCGCATCCGTTACGATTTGAATGGACGGATCATCTTTGACTTGGGCGAAGAAACTGTTGATATCGGCTTTTGTCTGGCCGACGGGTTCTCTGATGTATTTCAATGTGCCTTCGTGCGCTTTTTTGACGGTATTGACGACGGTTTCGTTTTCCGACGTCACATTGCCGGCAATCGGCTCGATGCTGCCTTTTGCATCTTCCACATGCCACGCGCTGTCAGTTTTTTCAAGCCGGAGGTCGATGACGCCCGCATATTTGCCCCAGCTGCTTGACATGACAACGGGGATGCCGTTAATCGTGCCTTGATCGACGTCAAATTGATCAGCGCCTTTATATTCGGCATCAGGGAAAAGCCCGTGCTGATGGCCGGATACGATCGCGTCAATTCCGCTGACTTTCGTTGCCAGGTCAAAAACGGCGTTTTCCGCTCCGGAAGACTGCGCTTTTTTTTCGATGCCGCTGTGGGCGAGGGCGATGACGATATCGGCTCCTTCAGCTTTCATTTTCGGAACGGTTTTCTTTGCGGATTCCACAATGTCTTCGACCTGAACGCGGCCTTCGAGATTTTTCTTATCCCACGTCATGATTTGGGGAGGAACAAAGCCGATGTAGCCGACTTTTATCTGATGCTTGCCGCCGTTTTCATCCGTGACGGTTTTGTCTTTTATGACATAAGGCGTATAACGGTTTTCGCCGCTTAATGTTTTCACATTGGCGTTAACGATCGGATAATCAGCGCCTTTGATTGTCCCGTCCAGAAATTCAAGCCCGTAATTAAATTCATGATTGCCGAGTGTTCCTGCGTCATAATGCAGACTGTTCATCACTTCAATGATCGGATGGGTCTTTGCGCCTGAAATGATATCATTTTTCTCATATTTTACGGCGTATTCTCCGAGGGGATTCCCCTGAATCAGGTCTCCGTTATCGACAAGCAGCGTATTCGGGTTTTCGCGCCTGTGCTTCTCAATAAGCTGAGCCGTTCGGGCCAGCCCGAATTCCGTTGTCGGTTTGTCGCTGTAGTAATCGTAGTCCATCATGTTAGCGTGAACGTCAGTTGTGGCTAGAATGCTGAGATTCACACTGGAGGATTTGTTTTCTTCTGCTTTAATGGGTGATGTTGGGAGGATTAGACTAAGTATCATAACTAGGGGCAGCAGAATACGGAGTGTCATATTGACGCTGCATCGTCTTTTCTGTATTCTCACCTGTTCTCCACCTTTCAACAAATTTTGTCATGCAGTACCATTGTAAGAATATTTTGTGAAAGTTTATATAGATTTCATGATGATTCTTGTAAAAAGATGAAAAATGAGGATAATGACCTATGTAAAACGGATGAGCGGCAAACGCGTTACCTATGTTTGATGTTAGTGTGGCTGGGGTACATGGATTTATGTAGACTTCATCAAGCAGGAGGTAGTAACTATGGGTAAAAAAATTGCAGTTGTATTAACCGATTATTTTGAGGATGTCGAGTATACTGAACCTGCGAAAGCTTTTAAAGATGCGGGTCATGAATTAACCGTAATTGAACAGGAAAAAGGAAAAACAGTCAAAGGCAAACAAGGGGAAGCCGAAGTGAAAGTGGATGAGTCCATCGATGATGTAAATCCGAAAGACTTTGACGCATTGCTGATCCCGGGCGGATTCTCTCCTGACATGCTGCGTGCGGATGACCGTTTCGTCCAATTTGCCAAAGCGTTTATGGATGACAAAAAACCGGTGTTCGCCATCTGCCACGGACCTCAGCTTCTCATCAACGCGAAAGCATTGGACGGGCGCAAAGCGACAGGGTTTACATCAATCCGAATCGACATGGAAAACGCGGGCGCAAATGTGGTGGATGAAGAAGTCGTCGTCTGCCAGAACCAGCTGGTCACAAGCCGCACACCGGATGACATACCGGCATTCAACCGCGAATCATTAAAACTGCTTGCGTAATATAAAAGCGGAGCGCCGTATCAGGCGTTCCGCTTTTTTTGTGAAGATTCCCGGATAACCAGCTCAGGCGCCAGAATAATGCGTTGTTTTTTGTGCTGGGAACTGGTGATTTTATGATGCAGCAATTGAGCCGCTTCTTTTCCCGACTGCCGCGGAAAGGAAGAAACGGTTGTAAGCGGGGGATAAGAAATTTCAGCTTCCGGCACGTTATCAAAGCCGACAATGTCAATATCTTCGCCCGGAATGAGCCCGGCTTTTCTGATCCCTTGCATGACGCCGAACGCGACCAAATCACTGAAGCAGAAAATCGCGGTCGGGCGCTCAGACCGGCGGAGGAGCTCCGTCACGGCTTCACAGCCTGCTTCGCGGGTCGGCGCGCTGTCAATGACATAGTCATTTTTCACTTCCAGATCCGCTTCACGGAGCGCTTTTTTAAACCCTTTCATGCGCTTCGTCCATGTTGACGAGTGCTTCACGCCGCCCAGAAACGCAATCTCCTGATGGCCTTTCTCAATGAAATGACGCACTGCCTTATAGGTGCCTTCCTCATAATCGGCTCCGACAAAATCACAGTCGGCATCGGCAATCTCCCTGACGGCGAGCACGACCGGAATGTCAAGCTGCTCAAGGCGGGAAAGGGTTTCCTCAGCCGTACCTGAAACCGGGCACAAAATCAATCCGCCGACCCTGTGCTCCAGCATGGTTGAGATCAGCTGCTCCTGCTTGGCGACGGAATCAAATGTCGTGCCTAACAGCACCGTTAATCCGACTTCCTCAAGCGTATTCTGAACGCCGATCAGAAACTCTGAGAAAAACGTATTGGAAATGTCAGTAATAATCAATCCTACCGTTGTGGACGTCTGTGATCGTAAATTCGCGGCGACCCGATCATATACGTACCCCAGCTCCCGCATGGATTGCAGCACTTTCTCACGGGTCGCTTCGGAAATTCGCGGATTATTGCGGACGATTAATGAAGCGGTGGATGTTGAGACGCCGGCATGTTCAGCGACCTGCTGCAATGTCACCCGGCGTTTTTTTTGCTGTTTCATACGTCGCATTCCTCACTTGGTTTTTATTCGTTACATCCATTATAAGCGTTTTGGCGCATGAGAAGAAAGAGAGAGGGGAGAAAATGACAAAGCGCCGGAAGACGGATTGTCCTTCGGCGCTTATGTCACAATAGGTTATTCAAACATTTGCTCTTTAATATACTGAACCGGCATTTCACGGCCTGTCCAATATTCAAACGCCATGGCGCCCTGCCAAAGCATCATGCCGCGGCCGTTAATGGTGTTGCAGCCGGCCGCTTGAGCTTGTTCAAGCAATTTCGACGTAACGGGGTTGTAAACGACGTCTGTCACAATCAAATCCGGACGGAGCATGGATGTATCTTCAATGACGCTCAAGCCTTCAAGCGGTTTCATGCCGACACCCGTTCCGTTTGTGAAAATATCGCTTGAAGCGATTTCAGCACGCAGCGCATCTTGATCTTCGAGCGGGAAGACTTTCGCTTTGCAAGAAGATCCCTTCATTTCTTCATTGATAATGCGGACGTTTTCTTCCGCTTTTTCGAAAAACGCGTCATTGCGGGCGAAAATAGAGATTTCTCCGAGGCCTTCCAATGCGGATTGAATCGCTATCGGAGTGGCGGCCCCGCCGGAACCGACCAGCGTCATTTTTTTGCCCGTGATATCGATACCGTGTTCTTTTAAGTTGCGGACGTATCCCATACCGTCAGTGGAGTGTCCGATCAGTCTTCCGTTTTCATTAACGACTGTATTCACCGCGCCGGTGAATTTCGCTGAATCCGCGAGTTCATCGAGGTAAGGGAGAATGTTCATCTTGTTCGGCATCGAGATATTGAAGCCTCTGACGTTTAAGGCGCGCATTCCCGTTACCACATCTTCCAGCTGTTCATTGCCGACTTCAAACGCGAGGTATGCGTAGTTCAATCCTAATTTTTTAAACGCCAGGTTGTGCATCGCCGGAGATAATGAGTGTCCGATCGGTGTCGCGAATAATCCGATAAGCTGAGTTTTTCCGTTAATCCGTCCTAATTCTTTCTTCATGATGTATTCCTCCGTTAGTCCATTCATTTGTTTTTCAACCCGCTTTGAGGGCAGAAAAACGCTGATTACATATGTTTATTTAAAATGCTGAGTACGCTGCGCAATTCTTCAACGGGAATCTGTCCGGGCGCTGATGCTTCTTTGCCCGCGCCGAACGTGCACGCTGAGCCGAAGACTTCGCCGGCCAGGCGGCTGATCAGACCTGTTCCCGCCATTGACATCGTGATGATCGGCCGGTCTGCGTATTGTGTTTTCATCGTGTGAGTGGCATCCAATAAGACGAAAACATCTTCCGTGCTTTGCGGCATCACCGCGATTTTCGGAATGTGCGCGCCGTACGCCTGCATGTTCCGCAGCCGGGAAATGATTTCTTCTTTTTTCGGTGTCTGATGAAAATCATGATTGGACATGACAACATATACGCCGTTGTCTTCAGCGGTTTTCACAATTGATTTGACTTCCGCTTCTCCCGTAAACAACTCAACGTCTGCAAGGTCAATGTGTTTTGTTTCGATGGCGGTTTTAAGCAATTCAATGTAGAAGCGATCATCAATAACTTTATTTCCGCCTTCTTTATGAGTTCTGAATGTGAAAAGCAGCGGTGTTGCGCCTGCGGCTTTCCGCAGCTTTTCAAGCATGCCTTTTACGGCGTCCAGGCTGTCAACGTGCTCGTACACATCCGCCCGCCACTCAATGATATCCGGGCGAAGCCTGTTGACGGCTTCAATTTCTTCGAGCAGTTCTTTCTCTCCGGGCGCCATCAGCGGCACAATGATCTTCGGAAGCCCTTCGCCGATGACCGTGTTTCTGATCGTGATAGATTGCATGATAAATCCTCTCCCTTAAAAAATAGTCAGGCTTTCATCACTTGCTTAAAGCGGATTCCGATAAACAATGCGAGAAGGGCGCTGACAACCGCAATTCCGATATCAAGCAGAAAAACAGGCGTCAGGCCGGCCGCTTTGGATATCGCTCCCGTTACAAGCGGAATGACAATAAAAGATAAGCTTGATGCTATATTAACAAAAGATGTGATCGTACCTTTATTTTTAGGGAATAAAACAGCCATAACCGTCATCGCCAATTGCAGAATGCCCGCAGTTGAAAGTCCGATGACAAAGGAGCTGATGACTGATACGGCCGGCTGATGAATGAAAATCAGAGCAAGCAGCGCGATTGCCGCGATCACAGGGTACAGCACCATTACCGTAATCGGCTGAATCACTCTGTTTAACAGCACGGCCAGCAATAATACGGACACAAGCGCACCGATGCTGTAATAGCTCAGCAATTTGACAGCCTGCACCTCAGGCATGCCCAAAACGGTTTGCCCGAACTTAGGAAGCCATACTTGAACGAGCATAAACAGCGCCGTAGATGAAAAGCCTAACAGAATGATCGCAAGGCCTTCACGCCATATCGACGGCTGTGATGTGAACGCGTCATCAGACGGAGAGGCTTCCGTCCGGCCGCCGTCTTCTTTTTGCTTATGATTCGGAAACGGAACTTTTAACAGGAAAAAGCCGTTCAGGAAGAAAATAATGCCCGGTACGAAAAACGTCCAGCCGTAAAACAAATGCCTGTCCGCAATAAACGCGATAAAAAACGGAAGCACCGTCGCGCCGATGGATACAAACGCTTTGATTAACACGGTTGCAGAGCTTGCGTTTTTCGGAAATCCTTCAATAAGCGCCGGATATGTCCCGGAATCCAAGAAGGAATTGGCGATCCCGGCGAAAATGGCGAAGATAAACGCGGCCGTATAGTTTGTCGAAAGCGGAATTCCGATTAGGAAAATCAGATACAGAAAGGCGCCCGACACGATAAACGGCCGTCTCCCGAATGTATCCGAAAGCTTCCCGGCAAACAGAAGCGAAATCAGCTTCCCGATCCCGATGGCGGAGACCAAATAGCTGACCCCGGCTGCGGATGTATGAAGCTGTTTTGATAATGCCTCCATATTGGATGCGATAATAATATTGATCATGCCCAGCAGGAAATAATTAACATAAAGACCCGCTGCCATTTTGGTGTATATGTTTTTCATGATGACATCCCCTAATGCGGTTAATAAAGAATTAAATTAATTTTTAAATTAACAAAAGCACAGAACCATTCCCCTTTATTGAACCACTGCCTTTCTTTGAAAACTGGTTTGATAAAACGGTTGCAGAGACAAACTTGAATAACGCTGATATCACAACGAGTATATCGTTCTACTAAATAAAAAAAGATAAGCGGCCCGCTCATTTAGTATATCGTTCTACCAAGTTCACAGTTACTATACTCCTTCTTTTTATATGTGTCAAACCGATGAACTTTTATTTTTCACTTTTTTAAATCAAAAAAAGACCCGCCGTTTTTCGGCAGGTCTGACATGGGTTTATTTTCTGAGAGAGGCGAGCTCCTCGGCAATGGCCTGCATTTCACTCGGGCTGAATGATGCTTTTTTCATGACCATTTGATGAAGGTATGTAAGATCTTCTATTTTTTCATCACTGAAATCTTCCGCTCTGATGACGCCGACATTGAGCATGTTGAGCTTTTGCGAAATGTCTTCAATCATTTTGTTTAACGTTTCTGTTTTTTGGCTCGGCAAATTCATGCATCCTTTCATGACCGTTTTCGTACCCTTTATTCTAACAGAATTCATTTAGAATAAAAGCTTATTTCCACAGCAGCAGAAAAGTTGCTAAGATGATGATAAGGTTTTTGATCCTCAAAATGCGGGGAAAGACTAGGGAGGTTATCGATATGATACATGTGTTGTTTGTCTGTCTGGGAAATATTTGCCGGTCGCCTATGGCAGAGGCGGTATTTTCTGATATGGTGAAGAAAAACGGGCTGAACGGGCAGATTAACATTGATTCAGCGGGAATCGGCGCCTGGCATGCGGGAAATCCGCCGCATGAAGGGACAAAGGAGATCCTAAAGGAGAAAGGGATCAGCGTAAGCGGCATCACGGCGAGGCAGGTGCGTGAGTCTGATCTGACCGATTTTGATTACGTCATTGCGATGGATGCAGAAAATATCGGACATCTGCGCAGCATGGCCGGTTATAAAAAAGCGGCGCCGCGTATTGCAAGGCTGCTTGATTATGTACCGGAGTCGGACCTTGCGGACGTGCCCGATCCGTATTATACCGGGAATTTCAGCGAGGTGTACGCTTTGGTCGAGTCCGGGTGCCGTCATTTGCTGGAGACAATAAAGAAAGACCATCATTTATAAGGGGGATTGACCGATGAAGCAGACACGCATCATGGCAAAAGCGATTCTGATCGGCGCTGCCGCCGGGGGAGCACTGTCCTTATTACATAAGCCGACAAGAGAGGCATGTTTCCGGAACATGGACGCGTGCAGGCAGCGTGCGGCATTCTACCGAAAACATCCTGAAGTGCTGAAACAGCAGGCATCTGCAAAACTTGATCAAGTGAAGACCATCGCCAATACCGTATCGGATGATCTGAGTTTTTTAAACGGCCAGATCACTAAGCTGAAGCAGACGACACCGCAGGTCATTGACCTGTTAAAAGAAACGAAGGAGCATTTTTCGAAAAACGATCATTGAGGTGGGATGTCATGAGTTTTATAAAGGAGCTGTTTGCAAGGTTTTCTCTCCATGAAGGACAAAGTAAATCGGCGGAGCTGGCGTATTTTTTCCTGCTGTCATTGTTTCCGTTAATGATTTTCATGCTGACGCTCACCGCCTATCTTCCCATATCGGCAGAAGACGTGCTCGGGGCGGTCGATCAATACGCGCCCGACAGCGCCATGTCTATGGTGAAATCCATAACAGAGCAAACGCTGAACAAGCGCAGCGGCGGGCTTTTGTCATTCGGGATTATCGCCGTCATCTGGTCGGCTTCGAATGGTATGAACGCGATTGTCAGAGCATTTAACCATGCCTACGAAGTCGAGGAAAACCGCTCATTTATCATCATTCGCCTGACCTCAATTTTTTTAACCATCGCGATGGTGGTTACGATTTTAATCGCATTGCTTCTGCCGGTGTTCGGCAGAGAAATCGGAATGCTGGCCGCAGATTTCATCGGCGCCTCCGGCCTGTTTTTGCAGGTGTGGTCGGTTGTCCGCTGGGGTATCAGTCCGCTTATCCTTTTAATCGTGTTTACCGCGCTTTACATTTTCGCGCCGAATAAAAGGCTTTCCCTCCGTTTTGTGCTGCCGGGAGCCGTATTTGCGGCAGCCGGCTGGATTATCGTCAGTATGCTGTTCTCATTTTACGTCGGCACCTTTGCCAACTACAGCGCCACATACGGGAGCATCGGGGGAATTATCGTCCTTATGATCTGGTTTTACCTTACGGGAACACTGCTGATTTTAGGAGGCGAAATCAACGCGCTTTTACATAAACGTAAAAAGCTTCCTGATGAAAATCCGTACCGCGGGAGCAAGCTATAGAGGAACGGATGACGTTCAAGCTGAAAAACGGAGGGAATCGGCTATGACCAAGCATACGAAAAAAGGCGGAAGCCATAATAAACAAAACTCAAAAAACGGCCCGAAGAATAAAACAAGCGGAAGCGCTAACGGGCAGAACGGATACCACTAGAAAGAAGCCGCCTGACTTAGATCAGGCGGCTTTTTTTATGAGGACGGAAAAGAATGGGATTCGGATGCGGGGCTGTGCTTTGTTTTCCCGAAGACGAGCGCAAGCCAAATACAGACCAGAATCACCGTAATAAAGTAAAACAAATTGGCGCTTTCAAACCGCTGCATATACCAGCCGCCCGCCACCGGGCCGATCATGCTGCCGAGGCTGAAGGAAATGCCGCAGAGCAGATTGCCCGCCGGCAGCAGATGGGAGGGCAGCAGGTCGCTCATATAGCTGATGCCGAGGGAAAACATACTGCCGACCGCCATTCCCGCCGTGAAAAAGCAGCAGCCGATGACAGAAGGCGAGGGAAACAGTCCGGCCGTCAAAAAGCAAAGGGCACCCGTTAATAAGATGACGAGCAGGACACGTTTTCTCCCGAATCGATCGCTTAATAAACCGAGAGGGAACTGGAATACAATACTTCCGATGGCAAAAGCGGGCAATATCAGCGCGACGGCATCGACGGATATGCCTAAGCGCAGGGCGTACACGGGAAAGCTTCCGTTCAGCGCCGTTTCTAAAAAACCGTATCCGAAAGCCGGGAGAAAAGCGACCCAGCCGAAAAGAAGGGCGCGGTAAAACCGTTTTGCGCTGTTATCCCCGGATGTTTCATCCGGACCTTGCGCCGGGTACTCGTTACGTAAGACAAATACAAATAGCCAGGCGGCAAGACTGATACAGCCGGATACGATAAACGGAAGGGACGGACTTGTTTTCACAAGAGGGACCATGAACGGGCCGACAGCGAATCCGAGCCCGAAGGACAGTCCGTACAGCGAAATGTTTCTTCCTCTGTTTCGGGGCGTTGACTTTGACGTCACCCACGTTTGGGTTGAAAAATGCAGCATATGATCACCGATTCCGATAAGCAGCCGAAGAAAAAACCATAACCATATGGATTGAAGCCAAATAAAACTGAATAAGCTGATGATAACAAGAAATCCGCCCATGACCATCAGAGGTTTGAATCCGAGCTTGCGCAGCGGGGCCTCCATAAACGGCGACGCCAGAAGCACGCCGATATAAAGGCCGGTTGCGTGAAGTCCGTTTATAGCGGCTGATTCCCCGTTCGTTTCAAAAATGACGGAGATCACCGGCAGAAGCATGCCTTGGGAAAATCCGGAGATGGAAACAAGCAGAACCAAAATAAAGAAGTACAGTCGTGACATCGCGTATTTCTCCTTCTTCAGTATCTTTCTTGATCGTACACGGATTTGTCGCGTCCGGCAACCTGAAAATGCCAATTCGGGCTGCCGCGGAAGTGTAATTGAGGGAGTTTTTGAGAAGGATATAAAAAGACTCATTCGAAAAAAGGAGCCAGGCAGATATGAATCGGATTTTTTTCTTTACAGCTGCGGCGGGAGTGCCGCTTTCAGTCATCGGCGGCCTGATGCACTGGCCGTCAGCGGTTTTGTTTATTATTTATTGCTTGACGATTATTGCGCTTGCAAGTTATATGGGGAGAGCGACTGAATCTCTTGCCATTATCGCGGGACCGCGGATCGGCGGTCTGCTGAATGCCACGTTCGGCAATGCGGTAGAGCTGATTATATCGCTTTTCGCCCTAAAAGAAGGGCTGACGGGCATCGTGCTTGCTTCACTGACCGGTTCGGTGCTCGGCAATCTTTTGCTCGTCGCGGGATTGTCGTTTTTTATCGGTGGTTTGAAATACAAGCGGCAGGAATTCAATATTCATGATGCACGGCATAATTCCGGATTGCTGATTTTTGCCATTATCGTTGCTTTTGTCATTCCCGAAGTGTTTTCCATGGATATGGGGGAAAAAAACAAGCTTGATTTGAGTGTCGGCATCAGCATCATCATGATCCTTTTGTACGTGGCAGCTCTTTATTTCAAGCTCGTCACCCACCGCGGTGTTTATCAGCCGAATCAGCCGGAGGCAAAGGAAGAAGAGGAGCAGCCTGAGTGGTCGGGGAAAAGAGCGACAGCCGTCTTATTTATTTCAACCATTATCGTCGCCTACATATCTGAAAACCTTGTCCATACGTTTCATGCGGTGGCTGAACAGTTTGGCTGGAGCGAGCTGTTTATCGGAGTGATTATCGTCGCAATCGTCGGAAATGCCGCAGAGCATGCGTCGGCGATTATTATGGCGTACAAAGACAAGATGGATGTCGCCGTTGAAATCGCGGTAGGCTCGACTTTGCAGATCGCCATGTTTGTGGCTCCGGTTCTTGTGATCTGTTCCATCTTTTTTCCGGTCAATATGCCGCTTGTATTCACATTGCCCGAGCTTGTGGCGATGATCTCATCCGTCCTTTTGATGACAATGATTTCAAATGACGGTGATTCGAACTGGTTTGAAGGGGCTACGCTCCTTGCCGCTTATGTCATTATGGCGATCGGTTTTTTCCTGCTTTAACCTGTAAAAAATGCGGATAACAACGATTGCGGAGGAAAAGACTAAAGGAAAATGCTATAGAAAGAGTGATATGATGAGAAAGCTGTTTCATGCCACACTGATTCTGCTGTTATCCTTTAGTTTTTTCGCAACGCCGTCTGCCGCTGCAAAAAAACCGTTTAAGGTTCCCAACTCTGTCGTAAGCATTTCAAAGGAAAATACGTATCCGAATGCTTCACAGGACCAGCCGATGCTTCAGCCGAGCAAACTGGCAAAGGAATTGTTAGATACATCCGAGATCAACATCGAAAATCCGCATCTGATAAAGATGCTGAATGAATCCTCGGTTTCCGGTTCACCGCTTGCCATCGGATACCGGGCGACAATATTTCTCGGGAAATGGGCGCTCGGCTATCAATCGAACGAAACGGTCGCCAACTGGGAATATAAAAAAATCAACACAAACAGAGCGGATAACCGGGGCGGACAGCAAACCGCGGTTATCTCATACGCCCAAGAACAGCAATACAAAATCAAAGGCGGGCTCACAGCGAAGGTGCCGAACGCAGAAGACGTAAAAAGCATGATGATGCAAAAAGCGATGAAGAAAACAAAACTGCCGCTCGCGTTTGAAACGGTTATCGGCGCAGGCACAAAACGCGATCAAACCTACAAAATTTCTCCGCAGCGGCTCGGCTACCTGCACGCCTACGCTCCGGCCGTTAATGAAAAAGGAAAAGTAACATACGGTGAAGTGTATTTGGTGCTGAAAGGCAGCAAGCGGAAACTTGTCGTCAAAAATGTGACTTCGCAAGGAATCGGGGCTTGGATTCCGGTGCAGGATCACGTCACATTCGGTTTTCAAATGACAGCGCAGCCGAGATAAATAAAAAAAGCTGATTCCGGTTCGGGAATCAGCTTTTTTGTGTGTGATACATTTCCTCGAGCAATTGCACATTGTTGTTGTACAGCTCCCGGGCAAGAACGCGTCTCACCGCAAGGCTCGCCGAGAAGTATTCTGTGTCTTGAACCATGCCTTTCACTGTAAATTCAATGCCTCTGGTTAATTTGTTGAGACTCATAATTCCATGCACTTGAAACGGCTCCGTCGCATTGAGAAATTCATCCCGCTTCAGTGAATCGCGAAGCTCATCATTGAGCATGTCGCAGGCTTTTTCTAACACGGCATATACCCGCTCGGGATCTTCCTTGTAACTGATCACGACGGACTCGGTAATCCGCATAAAATCAATGTTATAGTTTTGAAGCTGTCTGACCTCACCGTTAGATATGGTAAGCAGCTTGCCGGTCCACTCACGGATCTGGAGGGAACGGAGTCCGATTTCTTCGACTGTGCCGTTGAACAGATTGTTAATCGTCACGTAATCACCTTTATGAAGCTGGCGTTCGTATATTAAAAAGACACCGGCCAATATGTCCTTGATTAACGACTGGGCGCCGAAACCGATGACGATACCGGCAACACCCGCCCCGGCTAAAATTCGGCCGAAATCATGAACGAATAAAGAAATGACGTAAAAGATAAAACCGATCGTCGCCGTATACTGGGTGATGGATCGGACGAGGCTTTCAATCGTTTTCCCTTTCCGTTCCTCCAAGAAATCCGTGCGTTTAAATAACACCTGGACAAAGCGGTTGATCAGAAAAACACCGGCGTAAAGCACGAGAGCGACGATGATGATCTCAACCACTTTGCTTTTCAAAATGTCCGTAATTGTCGTTTCCATCTTTTGTTAACCTCTGGCTTTTCGTAATGAAAAATCTGTGTCCTGATAATAACTGTTTTTGACAAGGACGTTCGGGCCGAGGCACCGGACGTTTGTGCAGCGGCAGTTCAGCTCTTTGCTCAGCTTCGTCTGTCTCCACTTGTCATATGCTTCAGGAAGGCTGTCTGTTTTAATATTGCCGAGCGGCGGTGTATCGCCGAAATCCGTGACAATGATATTTCCGTCAAAAATGTTGACATTCAGGCGGGAGCGGCCGTCAGGGTCGTTTCGCACCGTAACGTTTTTCGCTTCCCGCAGGCGGCGGAGGAGCTTCTGATCTTCTTCATCAGGGCTGCATGCGTAAAACGGGAGCGTACCGAACAGCATCCATGTCTCTTCATCGCGAATGTCGAGCAGATGATGAATGGCCTGTCTCATGTCCTTCAGGCTGAGTGATTCAAGCGCGCTGGCGAAATCACTCGGATACATCGGATGGACTTCGTGCCGCTGGCATTTCATTTCTTCCGTAATCTGCCGGTGAATATGTTCAATATGCGGCAGCGTCCGTTTGTTCAGCATCGTTTCCGCTGAAACCATTACGCCTGCTTCGACCAGCGTGCGGCTGTTTTCAATCATTTTGTCAAAATAGCGCGCCCGCTGTTCAAATGTCGGTTTCTTCTCCATCATCGCAAATCCGATGTCGGCAAAGTCCTCGACTGTTCCCCAGTTGTGAGAAATGTGAAGAACGTCCAAATAAGGAATAATCCGTTCATAGCGCCCGATATCAAGCGTCAGGTTTGAATTGATCTGTGTGCGCACGCCGCGTTCATGGGCATATTTTAAAAGCGGGACGACGTATTCCTTTACCGATTTCAGCGAAAGCATCGGTTCGCCGCCCGTAATGCTGATAGAGCGTAACAGAGGAATTTCATCAAGCCGCTTTAATAAAAGGTCGATCGGCAGCGCATTCGGGTCTTTCGGCTGGAGCGTGTACCCGACGGCGCAGTGCTCGCATCTCATATTGCACAAAGTCGTCGTTGTGAATTCAACGTTCGTCAGTTTCATATCTCCATACTGGTCGACATCCATGTACGCTTCCCAAGGATCGTACTCCGGTGTGATCGGACGCAGTGTTGTGTTTTGTGTCATGACTATCTAACTCCTTTATAAATGGGGCATACTAACGTCTGCCAAGTGTTAATTTTAGACCTGATCTGCCAAGATCGCAAGTAGCGGAACCATTGAAAAACGGCAAAAAATACGCTACCATTATAAAAAATGAATGGAGTGGAAGTATGGGGAATGCAGTAAACAGCAAAGATCAGCAGCTCGATTACCTGAAGAACAGACTCGATATGTTTATGAATGTCATTGATTCATTAGACCCTGAATCAACGGACGTTGAAGATATAGACCGGCTCATCGGCATGCTTGATGATCTGGAAGCAAAATACGAACGCTTTAAAAAGGATTGGGAATAAACCCCGGCGGATGCCGGGGTTTTTCTTTTTCCATAATGCGGCTGTATAAAAGGGCAGGGCCTACTGCAAAATAAGGAAAAATGCAGAAGGAGTGCTGGTCATGAAATGGTTTTGTTCAATTTGCTGCATGGCCGTTTTACTTGCGGGAGGCATCAACAGCGCAGAAGCCGTGCCGAATGAACGGATAAACTGGGGCTTTAAACGCAGCGTCAATCATCAGCCGCCGGATGCCGGCAGACAGCTGGACAATCTGGTCAAAAAATATGATGCCTTTTATTTGGGCAATACGAAAGAAAAGACCATCTATTTAACATTTGATAACGGATATGAAAATGGGTACACCCCGAAAGTGCTTGATGTGTTAAAAAAACATCACGTCACGGGCACTTTTTTTGTCACGGGTCATTTTGTGAAAGAGCAGCCTGATTTGATTAAACGGATGTCAAAGGAAGGCCATATCATCGGCAATCATTCTTTTCATCATCCTGATCTGACGACAAAAACGGGCGATCAGATTCAAGACGAACTCGATTCCGTCACGGAAGCCGTGTACAACATTACCGGGAAGCGGGACAACCTATATCTCCGTCCGCCGCGCGGCGTATTCAGCGAATATGTCCTCAAAGAAACGAAGCGCCTCGGCTACCAAACCGTTTTCTGGTCCGTCGCATTTGTCGACTGGAAGGTTAACGAGCAAAAAGGGAAACAATACGCCTATGATCACATGATAAAGCAGGCGCATCCCGGCGCGATCTACCTTCTTCACACCGTTTCAAAGGACAATTCAGAAGCTCTGGACGATGCCATTACCGATTTGAAAAAAGAAGGCTACACGTTTAAAAGCATTGATGACCTGATGTTCGAGAAAGAAATGAAGCTGCCGCGCCTGTAAAAAACACCTCTCCTGGTAATGGAGAGGTGTTTTGTTATTTCAGGCATTTAATCAAAGCGGCCCAATCCAGATCCCCGAAGCCTTGTGCGATCCCGCTTTCAAAATGGCTCTTGGCCAGTTCGGCAAGAGGGAGTTTTGCGGAAACCTGTTCTGCGGCGGCGAGCGCCAGGTTGGTATCCTTCAGCCCTAAAGACATTTTGAAACCGGCCGGCTCAAATTTCTCCTCAGCCATGATCGTGCCGTAATTTTGATAGACGGGAGAGCCAAAGAGCGCGCCGGCGATTTCTAAAAATTGTTTTTGTTCTAACCCGTACTTCTCCATCATTAAGAACGATTCAGATAACGCCTCAAGCATGGACACGAGCAAGAAATTGACGCTGATTTTCGCGGCATTGGCCGTTTTTGTTTCTTCACCAGTGTCAAATACTTGCTGACTCAGGATGTTAAGCAGCGGTTCGGCCTTTTTCTTCGCTTCCGCCGGTCCGGCTGTGATGATGCGAAGCTCGGCCTTCTCGGCGGCATCGGGGCGGCCGAGGACGGGAGCGGCAATAAAGGACTGCCCTCTGCCCGAATGTGCGGCGGAAAGCTGTTCTGACAGCGCCGTACTGATCGTGCTCATTGAAATATGAATGCCGTTTTCAGATAACCCGGCAATAATGCCGCAAGCTCCGAAAGTCACGTCTGTTACGGCGTCATCGTCTGACAGCATGGACAGCACGATGTCCGCATGTTCAGCTGCCTGTCGGGGCGTTTCGGCATATTCTGCCCCTTTATCCAGCAGGTCAGCCGCTTTTTCTTTCGTCCGGTTATATACAGTCAGACTGTATCCGGCTTTCATGATATTTTCGGCGATGGGGCGGCCCATATTGCCGAGTCCGACGATGGCGATCTTCATTTCACAGTCCCTCCAATGAAAAGTTTTCCACCATTATACATGCAAAATGGTTAATCTGCTGTGTACAGGATTGCCACTTTCAGTTCAGGTTCTGAAGACCATCCGGAGTCTGAGGCGGCTTTCCCCTTATAAAATCCGGTAAATCGGGTTTTGATGATTGTTTTTGAACGGGGTTTTACAGTGAATGTTTTTGATTTGAATGTGACGTCCTTTATGTTTTCTGATAAGTCCGGGGTGACAGAAATGGTTTGTTCCCCTTTTCCGTAATGATTGATATAAAGTGTGCAGCTCATGCCCGCTCTTTTTCGCTCAACCAGATGACTGCATTCGCTGCGGTGCTTCACATATTCGACAGCCTCTTTTTCGGGCGCGAACTGTTTTAAGGAAAAAACGGCATATTCGGTGGCAGGACTGATACCGGAAGCGGCCCCCATACTGAGAAAGATCAGAAACAGCCCCGCCGCGGGAAGCGTCCGCCTGAACGCGGCGGCACACCAGATTAACGCCGCAAAGTAAAGCACAACCCCGGGAATGACGGAGATATGGACTCCATTTTCCGGCCAAGAGGAAAAGCCGAGCGACTCAAAGATGTAATCAGACACCGTACGGCCGTTATACAGCGGGGCAATGGACATGACACTGAAAGCCAGGAGGACAGAAGAAATGATTTTGTGAGAAAGGATGGTAACGGCGCACACCTCTTTACGTTTTTTTCCAGACTATCATGTTTTCTCAAAAAAAAGAACAGCCGGCAGCCGTTCTTACTTGAAAATATTAAACCAGCCTTTGCGGGCGAACCAAAACAGCATGGCGGCCACAAGAACGGCCATGACGCCCAAAACGATAAAATACCCGTATTTCCAATGAAGCTCAGGCATGTTATCGAAATTCATGCCGTAAACCCCCGCGATGAACGTCAGCGGGATAAAAATGGTCGAGACGATGGTTAATGTCATCATAATGGCGTTCATCCGGTTTGAATTCAGCGTCACGTAGCTGTCCCGCAAATCTGACGTCATATCACGGTTTGACTCGATCAGCTCAGCCAGTTTTAACAGGTGGTCATAAATATCGCTGAAATACGCTTTCGTTTCACGGCTTTCTTTTACATGGTCAAGGCTCAAAATCCGGTACATTAAATCGCGCATCGGAATGATCGTCCGCCTCAGGTTCAAAAGATCAGTCCGCAATTCAAACACTTCATTCATTAAAGTGCCGTAAGATTTATGGGTTCTGCTGTCTTCAATTTCATTCAGCCGGTCTTCAATTTTGTACAGCACGGGGAAATATTCATCGACAAGCTGATCCATCATCATATAAGTGATGTGCCCGGGCCCTTTTTTGGCTAATCCCGGAGAAGCGAAAAACCGTTCTCTCACCTTTGAGACGCCGGGCGATTCGTGCAAATGGAAGCTGACGATGAAACGGTCGGACTGAAAAATGTCCACCTCTTCCATTTCCAGTGTGTCCGGGTTCAAGGCGTGGAGCACATAAAAACGGTAGCCGTCATAATGGTCGATTTTCGGCCGCTGCATATGCTGAAAGCAATCCTCGATCGCAAGCGGATGAAAGTGAAAATAATCTCGCAGCAGCTCGGTTTCATGCATCTCAGCGCCGAAAAAATCAATCCAGTACCATGCGATGTCCGGTTGTTCTGTACGTGATAGGGGGATATTATCTAATATCTCATTATGTGTTGTGATTGCGGTTATATGTATCATAAACAACCCTCCGCCTGCCATTATATCATGCGGCGTTATGAAGAAAAGTATACGAATTGCCGCCCGGCCGCTTCATGATATACTTGGACAAAAAGGGGTGGAGCATATGTGGAAGGAAACGGTTTCGGTCACACCGCCGTATCATTTTGATAAAGTCCTTGAAAGGCTGTCGCTCGATCCGCTGAATGCGGTCGATCTTCATGCAAGATCAATCAAAGTGCCGCTCAGAACACGGGACGGCAAACTGTCCGTCATCACGGTTCAAGCGGAAGGCACCGCCGCAGACCCGGTCTTTCTCGTCAGCGGAGAAACGGACCGCGAGGAGATGATTGAACGGATCAAACACATTTTTCAGTGGGAGCAGCCGCTTCAGCCTGTGCTTGATCATTTCTCAAAAACAAATCTGTCGGCGCTTTTTGAGGAGCATGCGGGAACCCCGCTCGTCTTGGAATATGACGTCTACAACTGTCTCATGAAATGCATCATCCACCAGCAGCTCAACCTGTCCTTCGCTTTTACTTTAACGGAACGGTTCGTCCATGCCTTCGGTGAACAAAAAGACGGCGTCTGGTGCTATCCCGAGCCGAAAACGATCGCGGCGCTTGAGTATCAGGACTTGCGGGAGCTCCAGTTCAGCATGAGAAAAGCGGAATATGCGATTGACATTTCACGGATGATTGCAGAAGGAGCGCTCAATCTGGCGGAACTTACCCATTTATCGGATGAAGACATTATGAAAAAGCTGATCGCCATCAGAGGCATCGGCCCGTGGACCGTCCAAAACGTCCTCATGTTCGGCCTCGGCCGCCCGAATCTGTTTCCTTTGGCGGATATCGGCCTGCAAAACGCCGTCAAACGCCGCTTCGCCCTTGAGGATAAACCGTCAAAAGACGTGATGCTCCAGGTAAGCAGCGAATGGGCGCCGTATTTAAGCTATGCGTCCTTGTACTTGTGGAGAAGTATTGAATGATGAGGATTTTTGGAAACTTCCAGTGAAAAACATGAAGGAACTGCCGGCTGCATGTTATACTGAAAAGATGTGATATTTCAAATCAGCCGTTTTCCCAGGAGGAAGGCTTTATATAGAAACGGAGAGAAAAAAACGTGAATCAACATCAAAAAAAGGCGCCTGCCGAATTGAAAATCGGACAGACATTTCCGCTGACCATCAAACGTCTCGGCATTAACGGAGAGGGCGTCGGCTATTTTAAGAAAAAAGTTGTCTTCGTTCCCGGCGCTCTGCCCGGTGAAGAAGTCGTTGCCGAAGCGACAAATGTGCAGCCGAAATTTTCAGAAGCACGTGTCAAAAAAATCCGCAAGCCGTCTGAACACCGCGTCACGCCGCCATGCCCGGTCTACGACCAGTGCGGCGGCTGTCAGCTTCAGCATCTGGCATACACCCAGCAGCTTCGCGAAAAACGCGACATCGTCATTCAGTCTCTGGAACGTCATACGAGATTCAATGTCGAAGAAATGAACATTAAAGATACGATCGGAATGGACAACCCTTGGAATTACCGGAACAAAAGCCAGTTCCAAGTCGGACGCTCGCAAAGCGGCAGCATCATTGCCGGCTTATACGGACTGGATTCCCATAAAATCGTTCCGATTAAGGAATGCATTGTCCAGCATCCGGCGACAAACAAAACAACGGGTATCGTCCGCCGTATTTTGGAAAAACACAACGTATCCGTTTATAACGAACGGACCAAAAAAGGCGATGTCCGCACCATCGTGACGAGAGTCGGTTTTGAAACAGGCGAAGTGCAGGTCGTGCTTGTCACCGCGAAAGAGACACTGCCGAATAAAGACGAGATCGTCAAAGCCATTCAAAACCGTCTGCCGGAAGTGAAATCGATTATTCAAAACGTCAACGGCGCGCGCACATCCGTCATTTTCGGTGACAAAACAAAAGCGCTGGCCGGAAGCCATGCCATTCAAGAAGTGCTCGGTGACGTGTCATTTGAACTGAGCGCCCGCGCCTTCTTCCAGCTCAACCCTGAGCAGACGGTCAAGCTGTATGACGAAGTGAAACAAGCGGCTCAGCTGACAGGAAAAGAAAAAGTCGTAGACGCGTATTGCGGCGTCGGTACGATCGGCATGTGGGTCTCAAGCGGCGCAAAAGAGATCCGCGGCATGGACGTCATTAAAGAATCAATTGATGATGCGAAGAAAAACGCCAAAAAACACGGCATCAAAAACGCGGCATATGTCACAGGAACAGCCGAACACTGGCTCCCGAAATGGACGAAAGAAGGCTTCCGCCCTGACGTGGTCATCGTCGACCCGCCGAGAACCGGCTGTGACAGAACATTTTTAGATACCATCAAAAAAGTAAAACCGAAACGCTTCGTCTACGTATCCTGCAATCCTTCCACACTGGCGAAAGACTTGCAGACGATGTCGAAGGACTATCGCGTCGAATATATTCAGCCTGTTGATATGTTTCCGCAGACGGCTCATGTGGAAGCCGTGGCGAAGCTTGTATTAAAATCGTCTAACTAAAATAAACAATTCGTAATCAGACCTGGATTTCGGTAAATTAAACAATTCCGATTTCCGGGTTTTTTTATGTTTTGTGCCCTTGTCCTATCTGTCTTTTGTCTTTATTTAACTGATAAAAAGAGTTGAAAAAACGTATGGAAAAGAAAGTGAAAAACAGCCAAGTAGGCTGCTTCACTTTCTTTTTTTCGTTTGGAAACGGCATTACAGACAAAATATGAAGATCTTGTTGTGAACCAGAAGCAATAACAAGTCGTTCATGTTCCGTGAATACTTGTAATCTCAGTTAATATTTTGTAAACTTCTTTCTTAAAGAATAAAGTCCCCGACACTCATCGGCACTTCTACTATTGGCGATAGTTGTAATAAATGATAAAAAGGAGGTGAAACCGAATGAGAGATATTGGAACCTCAACCACTGAACGAAGGTTCTGAAGCAGAAGGTGTAAAAGGCAAGGTTGGCTTACTTACACTAATCACAACGGCAGTTGGAACATCTACTATTAGCAACAACTGTGGATAAAAGATCAAACACACTAAAAAAGCATGTTTGGTCGTTATACATGATATGAAAGCCTAAACAGGAAAAAAGGGCCCCGATTATTTTCCTTATTCCCAAAGAAGAAATAAATCCGAGGCGGAAACGCAAGTGATAACAACTATTACAGTAATACTTGCGATGGTTATATCCTTAATAAGTAATTATTGCGACAATCATGCTTCATCATATAATGATGTTAGATTGACACTTGGCTAAAAAGTATTGCAGAAAAGGAAATGGATAATGAAATGGATAAAGTAAACAAAAAACGACCGTTGTATAAAAAAAGTTGGTTTCTCACGGTTTTGGCATTTTTAGTTTCACAGCTTTATTTTAATTTTGCAGAATTAACGGGATGGGGTCCTAATTATAGAGAAATGAATGGATTCCCAGCAAACATAGTTGAACTGGATTTCTTTCAAACATATCTTTCATTCTATGATAATCCATGGTTTAATATTGTCACTGTTTTCTTGGGGGTTTTCACTGTTATACAAATCATCACAGGTATAACAAAGGATATTCGAAATGAAAGCAATAACTTCTGATGCCTTATTTAATGATGAAAGAAAATGAACACTTTTTTATTAATCTTATGAATGAGACTGCGACACTTAGTCAGCAGTCTATTTTATTGGTTCTGGATCAGGATTACCGAATCGTAACCTTATACAAACATTTATAGATGATTTCTGTGGCACCTTATAAATGTAATTATTTATTTTTTTATGCAGATATTTTGTTTATAAGTAATAACTTTAAAACTAAAACGTTATAAAGATATTGACATATGGCCAATTATTTTGCATTGGTAATAGGGAGAACTCATATGATATTCTATTTAGGTTGAAATCCTTTTGTCCAAAAAGAGCAAAAGTAAGGCCGCTAAGAAAAATGAAGGTCAGCGCTACTATTAATAAACCACAATATAAATAAAAAATAGGTGTAGATAATCATCACACTTTTTTCTCTCTCAAACCCTTTTAAAGGTTAAGGAGTTGGCTGAGTTGATCAGAAATGAGCGATATGGGGTTAACTATAGCGATAGTTTATTACGTTAACTCAATTAAGGTGTTCTGCTTCAGTTTGCATTTCACTTTTTCACGTGTAAAAAGTGAAATGTTCAAAATTTACTATCGTTTGATAAGAAGTGCTGACACATGCTATAAGTGTAAAAGAAGCATGGTCAGTTTTTAATTTTGGGATCAAGGTTTGACTGTATCCCATCATGAAAGGATTTGGATTTGTTATGACAGATAATTTCTGGCGTGAATTACCACGGCCATTTTTTGTACTGGCACCAATGGAAGATGTGACGGATGTCGTTTTTCGCCATGTTGTGAGTGAAGCCGGCAGACCTGATGTGTTTTTCACAGAGTTTACAAACTCAGAAAGCTATTGTCACCCGGATGGGAAGGATAGTGTGCGCGGCCGTTTGACTTTCACGGAGGATGAACAGCCGATGGTTGCCCACATATGGGGAGATAAGCCTGAAAACTTTCGCCAAATGAGTATTGGGATGGCGGAATTAGGGTTTAAGGGCCTGGATATCAATATGGGCTGTCCTGTACCTAATGTGGCGGGGAATGGAAAGGGAAGCGGCCTGATTTGCCGTCCTGAAGTTGCAGCCGAATTAATACAGGCGGCGAAAGCAGGAGGTCTGCCGGTAAGTGTGAAGACCAGACTTGGCTACACGGATATAGACGAATGGCGCGGCTGGCTGACACACATACTGAAACAAGACATTGCGAATCTTTCCATTCATCTGCGTACAAGAGCGGAAATGAGTAAAGTAGATGCGCATTGGGAGCTCATCCCGGAAATCAAGAAACTTCGTGATGAGATAGCGCCGGATACCCTATTGACGATCAATGGGGATATTCCTGACCGTGAAACCGGCTTGAAACTCGCTGAACAATACGGTGTTGACGGGATTATGATTGGACGAGGCATTTTTACTAATCCATTCGCCTTTGAAAAGGAGCCGAGAGAGCATAGCAGTAAGGAATTGCTTGATCTTTTGAGATTGCACCTGGATCTTCATGATGAATATTCAAAAGCAGAAGCTCGAGCATATAAACCGCTCCCCCGCTTTTTCAAGATATATCTCCGCGGATTCCGTGGAGCAAGTGAATTAAGAAATCAATGCATGAATACAAAGTCAACAGATGAAGTGCGTGCATTGCTCGATGACTTTGAGAGAAAGTATCTTGATGGGATGGAGCAAGAGTGACATAAATACCTCTTCATCCGGCCCGGATTTCGGTTTGAATTCCGGGTCTTTTTGTGTGCAGTTTTTACCCAGACAGATCCATGGCCAGTTTCGTCATGCAGAAATAAACGAATCATGGTACATTGATAGGACATACATCATAAAGGGGAGAGAAAAATGAAACGACTGTGCATCATCCCCTGCGGCAAGAAAAAAATTTGGGATGTCCATTCAGATACAGGTCCGGTAAGGGCGGAAGACGTTTATCTCAGCCCGTTTCATCAGGCGTGCGAGCGATATGCGAAAGCATTTTTCGATGAGTGGGTAATTTTGTCGGCAAAGCACGGATTCCTTCGTCCGGATGATATGGTTCCCGGAAATTACGATGTCACTTTTGGAACCGGTCATCCGGAGATCATGGCAGCGGACGAGCTGCGCCGTCAATTTCATGAAAAAGGCTTTTCCGACATCGAAGAGCTTGTCATGCTTGGCGGGAAAAAATACCGAAGCGTCCTAAACGCCGTCATCGGAGAGCATCAGCATATCACCTGGCCTTTGTCATCGTATAAAGGCATTGGCTACATGCTTCAAGCGCTGAATCGGGCTGTTGAAGAAAAGCATGAACTGCAGCACGCGGATATGAAAAAAAGAGTGTAACCACTCAAACGCCGCGATAGACTGTATGCAGAAGAATGAAGCAGTTAAAAGATTTCCGAGGAAATAAATACGTCGATCATTGTCAAAGACAGGGTGATGCCCGGTCTTTTTTGTATGCCATAAAACGAGACAAAGGGAACAGATCGAGACAAAATGAGACACCTGTCTCAAACTGTCTCCATTGTAAAAATAAAAACATTCATTTTACGGGCTTCAAAGGCTGGCATGCTTCTTGCATTTATAAGTGTGAACCCTAAATAGAAGGAGGCGCACAAAATGGAATTGTTAAAACGAGAAGGCTTGTCATTAACTGAGGAGAAAGCGCTGTGGATGTACCAAAAGATGCTGGAAATCAGGGGCTTTGAAGACAAAGTGCATGAACTGTTCGCGCAAGGAGTGCTTCCCGGATTCGTCCATTTGTATGCCGGTGAAGAAGCGGTAGCTGCGGGGGTGTGCGCTCATTTAGATGATGGCGACAGCATTACAAGCACACACAGGGGACATGGCCATTGTATCGCCAAAGGCTGTGATCTGGACGGCATGATGGCGGAAATATTCGGAAAAGCGACCGGACTGTGTAAAGGCAAAGGCGGTTCTATGCACATTGCGGATCTTGATAAAGGCATGTTAGGCGCAAATGGAATCGTCGGGGGCGGATTCACGCTCGCATGCGGATCAGCGCTCACGGCTAAATATAAACAAACTAAAAATGTAAGCGTTTGCTTTTTTGGGGACGGAGCCAATAACCAAGGGACTTTCCATGAAGGGCTGAACTTAGCGGCAGTATGGAATCTTCCTGTCGTGTTCATCGCCGAAAACAACGGCTACGGCGAAGCCACGACATTTGAGTACGCGTCAGCCTGTGATTCAATCGCCGATCGGGCGGCTGCCTACAACATGCCGGGGGTCACGGTGGACGGAAAAGATATTTTAGCAGTTTATCAGGCAGCCGGGGAAGCGATAGAAAGAGCAAGAAACGGCGGAGGCCCGTCTTTGATTGAATGTATGACTTACAGAAACTACGGCCATTTCGAAGGGGATGCCCAAACTTATAAAACAAAGGATGAAAAGACTGAGCATCTTGAAGAAAAGGATGCCATTCAAGGCTTTAAAAACTATCTTCTAAAAGAAACAGATGCAAATAAACTGTCAGACATCGAACAGCGTGTCAGCGAATCGATTGAAAAAGCCGTCTCGTTCAGCGAAAAGAGTCCATATCCGAAAGAGTCTGAGCTGTTGACAGACGTCTACGTGTCATATGAAAAAGGGGGAATGTGAGATGGCGAGAGTCATAAGCATGTCGGACGCGATCAATGAAGCAATGAAGCTTGCGATGAGAAAAGACGACAATGTGCTTGTAATCGGTGAAGATGTCGCCGGGGGAGCGGCGGTCGATCACTTGCAAGATGATGAAGCATGGGGCGGTGTACTGGGGGTCACAAAGGGGCTCGTACAGGAATTCGGCAGAAGCAGGGTGCTGGACACACCGATTTCTGAGGCGGGCTACATGGGTGCGGCCATGGCTGCGGCATCCACGGGGCTGAGACCGATTGCGGAACTGATGTTTAACGATTTTATCGGAACGTGCTTTGACCAAGTGATCAACCAAGGGGCGAAATTCCGCTATATGTTCGGCGGTAAAGCGCAAGTGCCGATCACCGTCCGCACCACATACGGAGCCGGGTTCCGGGCAGCCGCTCAGCATTCGCAGGCGCTGTATGGCCTGTTCACGAGCATCCCTGGACTGAAGACAGTTGTTCCATCCAATCCGTATGATGCCAAAGGTCTTCTGCTTGCAGCAATAGAAGACAATGATCCGGTGTTCTTCTTTGAAGACAAAACGTCCTACAACATGAAGGGCGAGGTGCCGGAAGATTATTATACAATTCCGCTCGGAAAGGCGGATATCAAACGCGAAGGCAGCGACATCACGCTCTTTGCAGTCGGCAAGCAGGTCAATACTGCGCTTGAAGCGGCTGCGCAGCTTTCTGAGAAAGGCATCGACGCCGAGGTGCTTGATCCCCGGAGTCTGTCTCCTTTAGATGAGGAAGCGATTTTCACATCGTTAGAAAAAACAAACCGGCTGATCATCATTGACGAAGCCAATCCGCGCTGCAGCATCGCCACGGATATTGCTGCGATTGTCGCCGATAAGGGCTTTGATTTGCTTGATGCACCGATTAAACGGATTACAGCGCCGCATACACCAGTGCCGTTTTCGCCGGTGCTTGAAGATCAATATTTGCCGACACCAGACCAAATTGTCAGCGTCACGCTTGAATTGCTTGGCGAGCCGGCAATGAATTAAAGGAGGGATATAGAATGGCTGTAAAAGTAGTAATGCCGAAGCTGGGAATGGCGATGAAGAAAGGTGAAGTATCCGTCTGGAATAAAAAAGTCGGCGACCCGGTTGAAAAGGGAGAAAGCATCGCCAGCATCAACTCGGAAAAAATAGAAATGGAAATAGAAGCGCCTGAAAGCGGCACGCTTCTTCATATTAAAGTCAAAGAGGGAGAAGGAGTCCCGCCGGGAACGCCCATCTGTTATATCGGGGAAAACGGCGAAGAAGTGCGGGAGAAGGAGGCGCCGGTTCCTGAAAATGCAGGGAAACCGCAAGCTGAACCTGAACATATTCCCGCTCCCAAAGCCGTGCAAAAGCGTAAACACCGCGTGAAAATATCTCCCGTTGCCCGAAAAATGGCGGAGAAAGCCGGGTTGAAAGTTGATACGCTGAACGGGACGGGGCCCGGAGGCAGAATCGTAAAAGCTGACGTCATCAAGGCCATGAAGACGGAAGCTGAACCGCAGTCTTCGGTTCAGACGGCACAGCCGGAGGGAAAACCGGCTTCAGCGATGAGAAAAGTGATTGCAGACCGAATGCACAAAAGCCTGCAAAACAGCGCCCAGCTGACGCTGACGATGAAAGCGGACATTACGGAGCTTGTAAAATGGCAGCAGCAGCTCGCCGACAGCGCGAAAAAGCGGAGCGGTGTTAAACTGACGGTCACACATTTCGTATCCCGGGCCGCGGTGCTTGCGCTGAAACAGCATCCTGAGCTGAACAGCTCTTATCAAGAGGAGCGGATCATCACCTATCCA
Source organism: Bacillus sp. 275 (assembly GCF_001999205.1). NCBI lineage: Bacteria > Bacillati > Bacillota > Bacilli > Caryophanales > Bacillaceae > Bacillus > Bacillus sp. 275. The sequence goes on along the minus strand of NZ_CP019626.1, from coordinate 1,186,390 downwards.
TATGTCCACCTCGGGATGGCGGTTTCTCTTGAAAACGGTCTCGTCGTGCCGGTGATTCGGGATGCGGAAAAGCTTTCATTCCTTGAGCTTGCGGATCACATCAGCACATCGGCACGCCGGGCGCGGGAAGGCAATGCTTCCGGAGATGACCTGCACGGATCGACATTTTCTATTACAAATCTCGGGGGTTACGGAATTGAGCATTTCACCCCGATTCTTAATCCGCCTGAAGCCGGTATTCTCGGAGTAGGCGCAAGCTATGAAACGCCTGCGTTTAAAGGAGATGAACTTGTCAAAAGCACCATGCTGCCGCTGAGCCTTACCTTTGACCACAGAGTATGTGACGGCGCACCGGCTGCGGACTTCCTGAAAACGGTCAAAGCGCTGCTTGAAGAGCCGGCCGGATTGATTTTATAGAGAGGGTGAAGAGATTGACACTAGCCATTATCGGCGGCGGGCCTGCCGGATATGCAGCTGCCGTGACTGCCGCGCGGAGGGGAGAAGAAGTCGTTCTGATCGACAAAGGGCCGCTCGGAGGCACTTGTCTCAATGAGGGATGCATCCCGACAAAGTCGCTTTTGGAAAGCGCGAATGTACTCGATAAAATCAGGCACGCAGATACATTCGGCATCGAACTACCGCAAAACATTACACTCAATTGGGCCCGCATGCAGGGGCGCAAACGGCAAATCGTCAGCCGGCTCGTGCAGGGAATTCAATACTTAATGAAAGCAAATCAGATTAAAGTCATCAGCGGGACAGCCTCATTTCTCACAGAGCAGACATTGTTTGTTGAAGGAGAAGGAGGCGCAAAAGACATTCTGGAAGCGGATCGGATATTGATTGCATCCGGATCTGAACCGGCGGAGCTGCCGTTTGCCCCATTTGACGGCGATTGGGTGATCGACAGCAAAGACGCGCTTTCTTTACAGCAAATTCCTTCTTCTCTGCTTATTGTCGGGGGAGGTGTGATCGGCTGTGAATTTGCCTCTTTATTCAGCCGGTTTAAAACGAAAGTGACGGTGATTGAATCGGCTGACCGGCTGCTCCCGGCAGAAGACGGAGAAATCGCCGCCGTTTTCGAAGACTCTTTAAGAGACAGCGGGGCTGATATTCAGACAAAAGCCGCCCTTCAACGGATTGACAAAGAAAGGAAAACCGCCGTGTGGACAAAAGACGGCAAAGAAATTGAGGCTCAGGCTGATCACATTTTGGTTGCAATCGGGAGAAAACCGCGTTTGCAAGGCCTGAATCTGGAGCAGGCCGGCATCCGGTATTCTCCGCGCGGTATTGAAGTCAATGACCATATGCAGACCAATGTGCCTCATATATATGCATGCGGCGATGCGGCCGGAGGAATGCAGCTCGCGCATGCCGCCATTCATGAAGGAATCACAGCCGCCGCGCATGCCTCGGGAAAGGACAGCAAAGTCAATATGCGGGCGGTGCCCCGCTGTATTTATACATCGCCGGAAATGGCCGCTGTCGGGCTGACGGAAACACAGGCGAGAGAGACATACGGAGATGTGAAAATCGGAGAATGCTCATTTTCTGCTAACGGAAAAGCGTTAATTAAACATCAGCATGGCGGCAAAATGAAAATCATTGCCGAACCGGAATTCGGAGAAATTGTCGGCGTGTCAATGATCGGGCCGGACGTGACGGAATTGATCGGTCAGGCGGTCATGATGATGAACGGTGAAATGACGGCTGATATGTCGGAGCACTTTATCGCGGCGCATCCGACTCTGTCAGAAACGCTTCAGGAAGCCCTGCTGAATGTCACCGGACTTGCGGTGCATTCCGTATAACCGGAATACCCTTTCTCAGATGAGAAGGGGTATTTTTCGTTGAAAGCGCTTTATTTTTCCCCTACAATATATGAAAAGATGGTCTGAACAGGGGGGAGCGAATACAATGAATGTCATTCGGAATGATTTTAAAACCTGGAAGCGTTTTGTGAAAGAAGGCGTGCTCGATGAATCCCGTATTCAGAAGCGGGTGGCCGCCTCATGGCACCGCTGCAAAAAAGCCGACGTCAACCCTTATCTCGAAAAGGGGCCGAATGTGATGCCGGCAGATCATTTAGAAAGACAGGCCGAAAAGCATGCGTTATTTTTAGCGGCCTCAACGCCGTATGCAGAAAGAATGAAAACGGCGATGCGGGAAATGGAAATGATGGTTCTCCTGATTGATTCTGACGGCGTTGTCCATTCAGTTGACGGCCACCCGCGCACCATTCATGAAGCGAACCGCATCAATTTCTTAAAAGGCGCCCGCTGGACGGAAACGGCCGTCGGCACGAATGCGATCGGGACGGCTCTTTATACAAATGAGCCGGTCATGATACACGGCTCTGAACATTATTCGCTCGCTTCTCATCAATGGAGCTGTTCCGCCGCGCCGATCCGTTATGAAGACGGGCGGCTGGCGGGTGTCATCGATATTTCCTGCCCCGCCGCCCGCGCTCAGCCGTTTATGCTCGGAATTGCCTCCTCCATCGCTTATACGGCGGAACGGGAGCTTGCCCTAAAGATCAAAATGACAGAACTTGATATGATCAGCAAATTCGCCGGGCTGACCCGGTCACACGATCCGATCGTGCTTTGCAATGAAATGAGCCGGGTTATCGCCGCAAGCCGTCCCGTTCAGCATTTTACCGGACATATGCTGCGCGAGCTTGAGGAACAGGGCTATCACATCAAGCAGGCGAAGCGGGAGGAGAACGGCTACACATGCGTTTATTTATCCAAACGAGAAGAAAAGCCGTCTTTTATATTCCATGGTGCGGCAGGCAAAAGCCCGTCATCCCGACATATGCTTCAGCAGCTGGAGCTTGTCGCCCGAACGGACGCGACCGTTTGTCTTGCGGGAGAAACCGGGACGGGAAAGGAGGTTGCCGCCCGGGCGATTCATAACAACAGCTCCAGGAAAAACGGCCCGTTTATCGCCGTCAATTGCGGAGCGGTCCCCGAAAAGCTGATTGAAAGCGAACTGTTCGGCTACTCGGAAGGCGCCTTCACCGGGGCCAAACGGAAAGGACATAACGGCGCTTTGCAAAAAGCCGATAAAGGCACGCTTTTCCTCGATGAAATCGGAGAAATATCACACTCCATGCAGGTCGCTCTGTTACGGGTGCTGCAGGAACGGAAAGTCACCCCGGTCGGCGGGACAAAAGAGATTCCCGTTGACATCAGAATCATCACTGCCACCCACACTGATCTGAGACAGCTTGTCCAATGCAAAAAGCTGAGAGAAGATTTATTTTACCGGCTTCACGTCTGTCCGATCTACCTCCCTCCATTAAGAGAACGCACCGAAGACATTCCCGGCCTCTTCCTTGAATTTCAGCGAAATCGCGGCTGGCGGGGGGAGCTTCCTGATGACTTTTTAGACCTATTAAAGAGCCGGAAATGGCAGGGGAATATCAGGGAATTGTTTAATGTATTTGAACGTCTTTCCGTCATGTTCCCGGACGGACGGCTGTCAGAACGCCCCATCGAAGCCCTGCTTGAAGCGTCAGGTCTTAAAGAGGCGGCCGAGTCTTATGAACAAGAAGAAGCGTCCCCTGTCTCCATCCGGGAGCACATTCAGAAAAACATCATCGTAAACGCGCTTGAATCAGCGAAGGGGAATGTCACGCTGGCCGCCAAAATGGCCGGAATCCCGCGGAGCACGTTTTACAAACGCCTCAAAAAATTCAAACTCACCACCGGACAATTGTAAGAAACAAGCATACTTCTCTTGGCTGCCGGACACGTTATGTGTGAGGCCTAAAGGAGGTTTGAGACGTGAATACACAGCGTGCGAAAGACATTTCAGAATCCGCCGCCATGGCGTATGTGACGTACGAAGGAGTTCCGATTTATATTCAGCATGTCAACGAAGACAAGGAAACAGCCAGAATTTTCCCGATCGGAAATCCGCAATTTGAGCAGGAAGTACTGCTTTCTGATTTACAAGAGCATTTTTGAGAATGGGTCTGCTGATGACAGCAGGCCTTTTTCGTACCTGTGGGAACTTTCCCGCTTTTTGAGAAAAATAACTAAAAATGATTAAATGATCTAACTCCTCCAAACCCGGTACAGATCGGACCTTCTCATGATATAAATAAAATGTAAACGTTATCAGAGGAGGGCTTCACATGACAGACAAATCATTCTCAATCGTTATTGCAGGCGGCGGCAGCACATTTACCCCCGGAATTGTATTAATGCTTTTGAATCACCTGGAAGAGTTTCCGATCAGAAAGCTGAAACTTTATGACAATGATAAAGAAAGGCAGGAGCGGATTGCGGGTGCGTGTGAGGTATTTATAAAAGAAAAAGCGCCGGACATTGAATTTCTGGCGACTGATGACCCAGAGACGGCTTTTACGGATGTTGACTTCGTCATGGCGCATATCCGCGTCGGAAAATATGCGATGCGCGCGCTCGATGAACAAATCCCGCTGAAGTACGGCGTGGTCGGCCAGGAAACATGCGGGCCGGGCGGAATCGCATACGGCATGCGCTCTATCGGCGGTGTTCTGGAGATTCTTGATTATATGGAAACGTACTCGCCCGACGCATGGATGCTGAATTACTCCAATCCGGCGGCGATTGTGGCCGAAGCTACACGGCGCCTCAGACCGAATTCGAAAATATTGAACATCTGCGACATGCCGGTCGGAATTGAGGATCGTATGGCGAACATCCTCGGATTATCTTCACGAAAAGAAATGAACGTCCGTTACTACGGCTTGAACCACTTTGGCTGGTGGACGTCCATCACAGACCGGCATGGCAATGATTTAATGCCGAAGCTGAAAGAGCATGTCCGTGAATACGGCTACGTTCCGAAGACGGAGGCCGAACAGACTGAAGCAAGCTGGAATGACACATTCAAAAAAGCGCGCGACGTACAGGCGGCTGATCCGGATACGCTTCCGAACACATATCTGCAATATTACTTATTCCCGGATGATATGGTGAAAAAATCAAATCCGAACCATACGAGAGCCAACGAAGTCATGGAAGGGCGGGAAGCTTTCATTTTCAGCCAATGCGATATGATTACGCGCGAACAATCATCGGAGAACAGTGAAATTAAAATTGATGATCATGCTTCCTATATCGTCGACCTTGCCCGGGCCATCGCTTACAACACAGGGGAGAGGATGCTGTTAATCGTTGAAAATAACGGCGCGATCGCAAACTTTGATTCGTCAGCCATGGTTGAGATTCCTTGTCTCGTAGGCTCAAACGGACCGGAACCGCTCTCAGTCGGGAACATACCGCAATTTCAAAAAGGCCTGATGGAACAGCAGGTGTCTGTCGAAAAACTGACGGCTGAAGCGTGGGAAGAGCGGTCATTTCAAAAGCTGTGGCAGGCGCTGATCCTGTCAAAAACAGTGCCGAACGCCCGTGTGGCAAGACTGATTCTTGAAGATCTGATGGAGGCTAACAAGGACTACTGGCCTGAGCTTGATGTAAGTCCGTCTCCTATTTCCTGATGACAATCTTCCCCGTTTTCTTTATCTGTTATTCTATATAATAGAAAGAAAACGGGGGGATTTTTGGGATGAGTCTTGAAGAACTGGTTAACCAGCATTACGCGAAATTAAATGATAACGATTTTTATATTTTAAAATATATATTAAATCATAAACATACGTGCTACCATCTCGGTATCAATGACATGGCGAAAGCCTGCAATGTCTCTCGGTCTTCCATCCTGCGGCTCGCCCAAAAACTGGGCTTCAGCGGCTACAGTGAATTCCGTGTTTTTCTGAAATGGGAGGATCAGCCTGAAGAGGGCGAGAATATGACGTTTGAAAAGCTGCTGGATGATATTGAAGCCAATGTAAAATACGTGAAGTCAAAAGATATGACGGAGATGTGCCGGCTGATAGATGAAGCAAAACGGATTTTCGTTTACGGATCGGGGACGGCTCAGAGGGTGTGCGCCCGTGAGCTGCAGCGGATGTTTGTATCCCGGCGGAAGTATCTGATTTTAATTCAGGACATCACAGAGTTTGATATCATGTGTGATGATTTTACGGTTGATGACGTATTCATCATTATTTCTTTATCAGGCGAAACACCCGAATTAATTCCGCAGGCAAGGACCCTGTCCGCAAAGGGAGTTCCGTTTATTTCAATCACCAATCTGAAAAACAACGTACTGGCGCAAACGACGCCGTATAATCTTTATGCGACCAGCAAGCCGGTGACGTTAAGCGATAAAACGGAAATCGTCGCATTCGCCCCGTTTTTTCTGGTGGGCGAAGCGTTATTCCGTGCATTTGTTGATTATAAAGAGCTCGAAAATTTTGATAAATAGCGGGAGGTCACGTGAAATGATGCAAAAAGTCCAGCGCTTCGGCAGCGCGATGTTTGTGCCTGTTTTATTATTTGCATTTTCCGGTATTATTGTCGGTCTGAGTACGCTGTTTAAAAATAAAACGCTGATGGGGCCGCTGGCTGATCCTGACGGGCTTTGGTATCAATGCTGGTACGTCATTGAACAGGGCGGCTGGACCGTCTTTAATCAAATGCCGCTCCTGTTTGCGATCGGCATACCTGTCGCCTTAGCGAAAAAAGCGCAGGCGCGGGCCTGTTTGGAAGCGCTTACAGTTTATCTGACATTCAATTACTTTATCAATGCGATTCTGACGGTTTGGGGCGGGGCTTTTCATGTCGATATGACTCAGGAAGCGGGCGGAACGAGCGGGCTGACGATGATCGCCGGGATCAAAACGCTTGATACGAATATTATCGGCGCCATCTTTATTTCATCTATTGTCGTGTATTTGCACAATCGTTATTTTGATAAAAAACTGCCGGATTTTCTGGGGATTTTTCAAGGATCTTCATACATCGTTATCATTTCTTTCTTTATTATGATACCGATTTCGCTTGCGGTGGCATACGTGTGGCCGATGGTTCAGTCCGGAATCGGATCGCTGCAAAGTTTTCTCGTTTCTTCCGGGGCGATCGGCGTGTGGATTTACACGTTCCTGGAGCGGATTTTAATTCCGACCGGCCTGCATCATTTTATTTACTCGCCGTTTATTTACGGTCCGGCTGTGGCTGAAGGCGGTATCGTCACCTATTGGGCCCAGCATCTCGGGGAATACTCTCAAAGCGTCAAACCGCTGAAAGAATTGTTCCCGCAGGGGGGCTTCGCGCTTCACGGCAACTCGAAAATCTTCGGCATTCCGGGAATCGCGCTCGCTTTTTACGCCACGGCTTCAAAGGAAAAGAAAAAAATCGTCGCCGGCCTATTGATCCCGGTCACCTTGACGTCCATTGTCGCGGGAATTACAGAGCCGATTGAATTTACATTCCTTTTTATCTCGCCGTTTTTATTTGCGGTTCATGCTTTGCTTGCCGCTTCCATGGCAACCGTCATGTATATGGCCGGCGTCGTCGGAAATATGGGAGGCGGTTTGATCGAAGCTGCGACCTTGAACTGGATCCCGCTGGCGTCAAGCCACGGCTTGACGTATGTATACCAGATCATCATCGGGTTGTGTTTTACCGCTGTTTACTTTTTCGTCTTCCGTTTCCTCATTCTCAAATTCAACATCGCCACACCGGGCAGAGAAAAAGAGGAGGGGCAGGAAACAAAGCTCTATTCGAAAAAGGAGTACAGAGAACGGAAGCAGGCTTCAAAAGAAACAGCGGCGGCAGACGAAACACAGCGGGATACAGCCGCTTTGTATATTGAAGCGCTGGGCGGAAAGGACAATATTACGGAGGTCACCAACTGCGCCACCCGTCTCCGCGTCACTGTCGCTGATGAATCAAAGGTCAAAAGTGACGCCGATTTCAGAGAGCTGGGAGCCCACGGAGTCGTCAGAAAAGGCAGGGCGCTTCAGGTCATTGTCGGATTAGGCGTTCCGCAAATGCGGGAGCGTGTCGAGAAAATATTGAACGGTTAAAATACTGCAGCAGCAGACTATGTGCAGAGCGCTTGTTAATCCGGCGCTCTTTTTATGTTTTGAAAAAATGTATGAATTTGTCATACCTTTGCCACCTGTACATGCAGGAGTGAAAATGAGGGGGTGCAAAAAACGAAATGACTTCTGCGGTATTTTTATATAACAATTAACAAATAGGAGGCAAGGCAATGACAAACTATACGACTTTCTTAGGACTTTACAAACCCGATAAAACGGAGGGAATTGAGGTTGAAAGCATTGCTCAAAACTTTGAAGCGATTGACAGCAAAATCGGTGCTGCGCTTAGCAATGGCACGTCAACTTATGAAAATTTAAACGAAAGACTTAAAATGTATGAAAACAGATTTGAACATGTGACAGAGCGGAACGTTATGGATTTTGGAGCTAAAGGTGACGGCGTAACGGATGATACGCAGGCATTTCATGATGCCATGGCCGACGGAGGTTATGTCGTAACAGTTCCCGCGGGTGTATTCAGAACATCGGGATTGTTTGTTCCTTCAAATACAATGCTTGTCGGAGCAGGCAAGAAAAGAACGGTCATTAAATTATTAGACGAAACACCGGTCGGCCATTCTGTTCTGACCAACAGTGATTATACGAACGGTAATGAAAATATTTATGTCGGCCATCTCACTTTGGATTGGAACAAGGATACGCGTCCTGCCGGCTGGAAGATTCCGAAAGGCCCCACTTCAAGCTGTTTGCTTTTTGCGAATGTTGACTATTCTTTTGTCGAGCATGTGTTTGCGAAGAACGCCGGCCTGCACGGCTTTGATTCTACAAGCCCGAACTATAACAGACATGGAGAAAAAGATGATCCAACTTATTATCAGCCCAACGGCTGTAACTTTGTAACGTTTTCACATTGTGAAGCAACAGGGTCCGGGGATGATAACTTTACTTGTCATTTTGGATTCCACACTACTTTCAGCCACTGTGTTTCCTATCACCCGATGGGAAATGGGAATGGCACGTCAAATTCAAATTGCTTTGAGATCGATGACGGTTCTCAAGATGTATTTGTAGATAGCTGTGTTGCAATTGGCGGTGCACGCGGTTTTGAAATTAAGGCGCATGACTATGCACCGGCGGCTAAACGAGTTCAACTGGCTAATTGCCGTGCTTACGAAAATGCGATCGGTTTTTGCATTAGACATATTGGCCATCATTTATCGGCTGAGCCGACATCAAAAACTGCCCATGATGTCCAATTAGTAAATTGTCAGGCAACAAATCCTAAACAAAATTCTATATATAAAGGCGTCGGAGCGAGTGCGTTGGTTGTTTCGGGCTATGATTCAGTTAATATAGTGAATTTCCAAGCTATTTGTGAAGATCGTTCATACGATTACAGCAATGACACGATCATTATGATTTATTACAAAGGGCGGTATGTCAATCTGAAGAATATTACGATCCGCGGGTTCCGCTCCGCTGCTCATGATCTGTATGTTCTTGGCGGAGAAAATGCGGTAGGTAAGTGCATGATTGACGGCGTTTTTCTAGTTGACGGCGGCACGACGGGGCTTGCTTTTGGCGGAGGCGTTGATAATTGTACAGTGAGCAATGTATACGGGCATAGATTGGGAGCCGGCAGCGGAACGGTCGGACTCTATTCTTCGGGTCCGGATCTGAATATATCAAATATTGATTTTCAAGGATATGAAACAACATTTCATGTAGGCGGTAAAAAAACACCGTATGAGTTGTTTAAACATAAAGGATCTTCTGTTATGGCATCTAAAGATTCCCATGTTACAGGAACTAATGGCTTTGTCGTCGGTTCTGTCCGGGGACAGGCTGCAGGAGGTTCTCAATCTGGAGTAATCGGTTCATATAATACGATTAACCCAAATGCGAACTCAACTGTATGGGGCTGGGGTGCCGGCAGCACTCCGTCATCAGCCAACAGAAAGATTGAGCTTCACGCAAAAGAAGGAACAATTAAGGCTACGGGAGGCGTAACAGGTTCCTCGACATTCTCTGACTACGCCGAGTATTTTGAAAGCCTGAGAGGGGAAAAGATTCCGACGGGAACACTTGTCACACTTGAAGGTGATAAGATCAGACCGGCTGAAAAAGGTGACCTCATGCTTGGGGTCATTTCCGAGACCGCCGGAGTGATTCTTGGCGAGTCGAGTTTTCACTGGTCGGGACGATACGTAAAGAATGAATTTGGCGGCTATGTTTATGAAGAACAGAAAGATGCGAACGGCCATACGGTCATGGCGCCAAAGGAAAATCCGGACTTTCGGCCTGAAGAAGACTACGCTTCAAGAGAAGAGAGAGACGAGTGGAACATTGTCGGACTCATCGGCCAGGTATATGTCAGATGCGATGAGACTGTGAAACCGGGAGATTTTATTCACGCTCATAACGGGATTGCAACAAAATCTGATGCTCCAAACCAGCGCTGGCAGGTCATGAAAGTGATCAATGAGTTTGATGCTGATAAAGGATTCGGGGTCGCTCTCGTTTTTATTCGTTAGATGAAATGACACGGTATGAATGATCATCTGACTAGCGGACGTCTGTTAAAGGCTCCGCTAGTCATTTTAAAATAAAAGGCTCCGGTTCAGGAGCTGGTAAAAAGAAAAGATAAGACAGCCTCCATATATCTGCACGCTTCATTCCCTCAATTTTTATCCTCAATGATTTCCGCTTTTTTTACACAAAATACATAATAAAAGTGGGAGTTCAAGGGTTAATCCTTTATTCATTTAAGACAAACAAATAAAATAAATATACATACATATTGAACAAAGGATTTGGAGGCTTACACATGTCAAAGGCTTTATCATATGTAAAACCGTATTCTCTTTTGGCGGGAATCGCTCTGTTTTTCATGCTCATCGAGCTTGCGGTAGAGCTGATACAGCCCCTGCTGATCGGGAAAATCATTGACGAAGGAATTTTAAAGCAGGATCTCGGAACGGTTTGGCTGTGGGGCGGCGTGATGATCGGACTGACCGCTGTTTCATTCGCATCGGGCATTTTAAATTCATTCTACTCCGCCCACATCAGCCAGAGCTATGCGTATGATACGCGAAAAGGGCTTTTTCAAAAAATTCAATCCTTCTCCTATTCGACATTTGCGCAATTCTCATCCACATCGTTTATCACCCGGCTGACAAACGATGTGACACAGGTTCAGAATATGCTTTTCATGAGTCTCCGGTTTATGCTCCGGGCGCCGTTAATGATTGCGGGGGGCATTATTCTCTCGCTGACCGTCAATGCGAAACTCGGGTTTTTTCTGCTGATCACGGTGCCGATTTTGCTTTTGTTTTTGCTGTGGGTGCTGAAAAGAGGCGGCGCGCTGTTTCGGTCTGTGCAAAAGCGGCTTGATCAGGTCAACACGATCATGCAGGAAAACCTGACGGCGATCAAACTGATTAAAGCGCTCCTCCGTGCAAACCACGAAGTGAAACGTTTTTTGAAATCGAATACGAAGCTGATGGAAAAAACGGTCTCCGCTTTTCGTCTCGTGGAAGCGGCGATGCCGATTTTAATGCTGCTGATGAACATTTGTATTTTGTTTATCTTATGGTTCGGCGCCAAAAGCATTGCTCAGGGCGGAGCGCAGGTCGGCGATGTCGTTTCCGTCATTAACTATGCGACGCGGATTACAGGCGCGCTGTCCGTCCTTCCTTTTCTCATCATGGTATTTTCCCGGGCGAAGGCTTCCGGAGAAAGAATCGGCGAGGTGCTGGAAACAGAAGGCGGCGAGGGAACGGGGCAGGACCCGGCACGGGCGCTTGCAGGCGGGATTGAGTTTCGCGAAGTGTCCTTCCGCTATCCGGGCATGGAAAAAGACGCGCTGCATCACGTGTCCTTTTCTGCCAGCCCGAAAGAAACGGTTGCCATTATGGGCGCGACAGGTTCAGGAAAATCAACGCTTTTTCAGCTGATTCCGCGCCTGTACACGGCTGATTCGGGCAGTATTTTCATAGACGGCAAACCGATCGGTGAATTCTCCGCTTGCGGGCTGCGCAGGGAAATCGGCTATGTTCCGCAGGAAGTGCTTCTGTTTTCGGGCACCATCCGTGAAAATATCGCCTGGGGGCGGGAGGATGCTTCACTAGATGAAGTAATGGAGGCGGCCAAAGACGCGCAAATCCATGACACGATTATGAAGCTGTCAAACGGATACGACACGGTGCTGGGACAGCGGGGCGTCAATTTGTCAGGCGGGCAGAAGCAGCGGATTTCCATCGCGCGCGCTTTTATCAGAAAGCCGTCCCTCCTGCTGTTAGATGACAGTACGAGCGCGCTTGATCTTCAAACGGAAGCGAAGCTTTTACAAGCGATCAGATCCTATGAATGCACGACACTGATTATTACGCAGAAAATAACGACTGCGATGAAGGCTGACACCATATTATTGCTTGAAGACGGCGAACTGCTGGCCAAAGGCACGCACAAAGAGCTGATGGCACAGTCTCATCTGTACCGGCAGATTTATGAATCACAATTCGGAAAGGAGGGAGCTGACAATGCAAAAAGACATTCGTAAACCTTTCCGATATCCGAAAATACCGCTCAAATCAAATGAAGGCGGCAGAAAACGCGCGAAAGCAAAAGATACAAAAGGCACGCTGCGCAGAATCTGGTCTTATGTAGCCGAGAAAAAAGGGCTTTTAACCCTTGTGATCATCATGGTAGTCATAAGCGCCATATTCGGCCTGCTCGGACCGTTCGTCATCGGGAAAGCGATTGATCATTTTATCGTCGGCCAGACGACAGACGGATTGGCGGGGGTGCTGTTCATCCTGTTTGGGATTTACCTCGTGCAATCATTGTCCTTATGGTTTCAAAACTATTGGATGATCAATATCTCGCAAAGCACCGTGTTTAAAATGCGGAGCGAGCTGTTTACCCATCTGCATGAGCTGCCGATTCCGTTTTTTGACAAACAGCGGCTCGGGGACTTAATGAGCCGGGTCACCAATGATATCGAAAATGTCAGCTCCACTTTAAATACATCCGTCATTCAAGTGCTGTCGAGCGTCATTACATTCGTCGGCACAATCTCCGTCATGCTGTACATGAGTCCGCTTTTAACATTGATCACGCTTTTGATTATTCCGATCATGCTTTTGAGCATTAAATGGATCACCAACCGGACGGGATTGCTGTTTAAGCAGCAGCAGAAAAACCTCGGCGAGCTGAACGGTTTTATTGAAGAGTCGATATCAGGGGCGAAGGTCATTAAAGCCTATTCGAGGGAAGACCGCGTCATGGAACAATTTTTAGAAAAAAACGCGGCGTTACAATCATCGGGGTTTTGGGCGCAGACAATTTCGGGATTCATTCCGAAAGTCATGAACTCTTTAAACAATTTAAGCTTTACGATTATAGCGGCGGTCGGCGGGCTGTTTGCGCTGAAGGGATGGATTTCAATCGGTTCCATCGTCGTATTCGCCGAATATTCGCGGCAGTTCACGCGCCCTTTAAATGATTTAGCCAATCAGTTCAATACGATGTTATCGGCCATCGCCGGGGCTGAACGGGTGTTTGACGTGCTTGATGAAAAAGAGGAGCGGGAAGATGAAGAGCATGCGCTGTACCAGCCGATCAAAACGGGAGAGATTGAATTCCGAGATGTCTCCTTCGGCTATCATGAAGACAGCCCGATCTTAAAACACCTGTCCTTCAGCGTTCCGAAAGGACAGTCCATCGCCTTCGTCGGACCGACCGGAGCGGGTAAAACAACCATTACGAGCCTGATCGCCCGTTTTTACGAGCCGAATAATGGAAAAATCCTCATTGACGGAACGGACATCAAAAAACTGACGAGATCCAGTCTGAGAAAAAACATGGGGTTTGTCCTGCAGGATTCCTTTCTCTTTCAGGGCACCATCAGGGAAAATATTCGCTACGGCCGTCTGGATGCTTCTGACAAAGAGGTGGAGGAAGCCGCAAAAGCCGCCAATGCCCACGGGTTCATCGAACGGCTCCCGAAAGGCTATGATACTGTTCTTACCCAAAACGGCGCGGGCATCAGCCAAGGACAAAAACAGCTCATTTCCATCGCGAGAGCTGTGCTGGCAGACCCGGTGCTGCTCATTTTGGATGAAGCGACGAGCAACATTGACACAGTGACCGAAGTGAAAATACAAGAAGCGCTCGGCCGTTTAATGGCGGGCAGAACAAGCGTCATCATCGCTCACAGGCTGAACACGATTCAAAAAGCGGATCAGATTCTTGTGCTGAAAGACGGCGAAATGGCTGAAAAAGGAACCCATGCCGAACTTCTCAGCCAGAACGGGTTTTACCGGGAATTATATGAAAGCCAGTTCCGGGAATTATAGATAGGGAAAAAGACCTCCGACAGAGTGCGGAGGTCTTTTTTTCGCGAAGGCAAATAGTACTTTTAAGTTATTTTCGTTAAATGTAACAAAATTACTTGACGTAAATAAGTTATGTATATATACTAGCTTACATAAAGTAAGTGATAATAATTTTCAAGGAGGATTTTATGAATAAATCATTCGAAACAGGAACACTGCTTTTAAGGGTTGTAACAGGTATTATCTTTTTTGTTCACGGTTTATCCAAGTTTCAAGGGTTGGAAGGAACTGCGCAATTTTTCCAGAGCATCGGGATTCCGGCCTTTATGGTCTATGTCATCGCGACGATTGAGCTTGTCGGCGGGGTTCTGATCTTTTTCGGTTTGGCAACGCGCATTATCGGCGTTCTGTTTGCCGTCACATTAGTCGGCGCCATCTTCACGGCGAAGCTTTCCTCACCATTTATGGGCGGATCGGAATTTGATTTCATCTTACTGGTTGCGTCAATTCACTTAGCGCTTTCAGGAAGCCGTCTGCTTTCATTGGATCAGCTCCTTTTCAAATCAAAAAAGGGAGAAACTTTTTCAGCATAAGAAAGAAGGCGTTCAAATGACCGGCATTCATCAAGATACGGCAATCGGTTATGTCAAATTGACCATTAAAAATATGGAACGCTCGCTCGGCTTTTACCGGAATGTAATCGGCCTTCAAGTCATCTCGCAGACAGATCGTTCAGCAAGACTGTCAGCAGACGGAAAACGCGTCCTGCTGGTGCTTGAAGAAAATCCAAGCGCCGTCGTTCTGCCGGAGCGGTCTGTCACCGGCCTTTACCATTTCGCGATACTTCTGCCTGACCGGAAAGAACTCGGCATCGCATTGGCCAGGCTGATTGAAAACGGCATCGCGCTCGGTCAGGGGGATCACGCGGTCAGTGAGGCTCTTTACCTGTCTGATCCGGACGGCAACGGTATTGAAATATACGCCGATCGTCCCCGCAGCACGTGGCGCCGGGATGCAGAGGGCAATTATGTCATGCAAACGGCGCCCGTCGATGTGGACGGGCTTTTGGAAGAAGCCGGAGCTGAACGGAAAAGCCGTCTTCCAGAAGGAACTGTTATCGGCCACATCCATCTTCATGTGACGGACTTACAGGAAGCCAAAGCGTTTTACACCGATATCCTCGGTTTTGACATTGTCGGCAATTACGCCGCCATGTCCGCTCTGTTTGTTTCAGCGGGAGGGTATCACCATCACATCGGTCTGAATATATGGGCCGGAAAACATGCGCCGCCGAAACCGGGAAATGCAAGCGGGCTGGATTATTACACCATCGCGCTGCCGCATCAAAAAGAGCTGTCACGTGTGACAAAAGCGCTGACCGATGCCGGCTTTGGGATCGAAGAAAAAGAAGAGGGCGTATTCGTCAAAGACCCTGTATCAGGGGCGGATATCGCATTTACACTGTAAGAAACAAACCTTGCCGTCTAATCGGCAAGGTTTTCTATTTTTCTGAAGTTTTCTTGAAAAGGCTCGGGAAAGAAGAACGTCGATTTGCAATATCCACACGGTTTTTGAGTGACTGAAGAGAGCGAACATCTCAGTGAGGCGCAAAAATGACGCGTGGAGCCGCCATCGCCGGCCCGAGCTCGGAGCATCCGCTGGATTGAAAAAGCTGTATGGACAGGATTTGAATAGAAAAAGGCAAAAGCCGCATCCGGTCACAAGATGCGGCTTTTCATACACAATTTACAATTGTGTGAAAAATACCCAAAATAAATTGCGCTTCCTGATTCTTCCTGATATGATAAGCCGAAAAAGGAGAACCTGAACAAATGAACTCAAATGCAGCACAGACGGAACAGCCGCTGAAGCATAACGGAAACCGGATGACGGTCAAGGACTTTATCATTCTTGCCAAACCGGGGATTATCATCTCAAATTCACTCGCCGCATTGGGCGGATTTTGGATCGCATGGATTCAGTCAGAAAGGACGGGCGGAGGGCCCGGTATATTTGCCGCCATGGCGGTTGCCATGATCGGAACGGCGTTAGTCATGGCATCAAGCACTGTTTTTAATAACTTTTTTGACCGCGGCATGGACGCAAAGATGGCGCGAACCCGCACCCGCGCCAGCGTCACGGGGAGAATACCGCCGCCGGTCATGATCCTGTACGGCACATGTCTCGGCGCATGCGGATTCATCATGCTTGTTTCGCTTAATGTACTGACCGCCGTTCTTGGCCTGCTTGCCTTTTTGCTGTATGCCGTCGTTTATACGCTTTGGTTTAAAAGACAATCCGTCTGGAGCACATTTGTCGGCAGCTTTCCCGGGGCGGCTCCGCCTTTAATCGGTTATTGCGCGCTCACCGGGTACATTGATATGCCCGCGATTTTGTTATACGCGATTATGTTTTTGTGGCAGCCGCCGCATTTCTGGGCGATCGGAATCAGGCGAAAGGAAGAGTATCGTGCCGCCGGCATTCCGCTTTTGCCGATCATAAAAGGCAACCGCGCCACAAAAATAAAAATGCTGCGCTATATTGCCGTTCTGACTGCGGTTTCGCTGCTCGTTCCTTTTTATATAGACGTCAGCCTGTTTTATACCGCGTCCGCTCTCCTGCTCGGAGCCATCTGGCTGTACCGGAGCGTCAAAGGCTTTCAGGCGGCGGATGACACGCAATGGTCGAAGGGGATGTTTTTTTATTCGATTGTGTATTTCAGTCTGCTTTTTCTTATTTTAATGGCTGATTCGTTTATCAATGCGGTTCTCAGAACGTAAACAGGCGGCTTGCAGATACAGAGCCGCCCCGTTTTGTTTATGCTTTTTTGATGAGAGCCAAAATATCTTCAAGCCAGGAAATATAATTCCGTTCCCGCTCAAGCGCTTTTGTCAGCACGAGATAATGGCCGAAATCAGGAGAAGAAAATGAATCCGCCTCCGCGGACGATGTCATCAGTTCTTGATAACTGTTTTCCAGATCGGACAATTTCTCCTTCCGCTTTACGAGCTGATCGGTGAATAGCTCATCTGCTTCTTCCTGCGTCAAAGCTGAGATGAAATAAGCCTTCAGCATAAATTCATCCTTCACCGTTTCCGGAATCGGGTCTTTTTTCGTCAGCCAGGCAGCAAGCTCCAGCTCTCCCTTGTCAGTCAGCGTGTACATTTTTTTCTCAAGCTTTGTTCCTTGAATCGCAGTGCGAAACGTAATAAATCCCTCAGCCGTCAGTTTTTTTAATTCCGGATAAATCTGGCTGTGCTTTGCGCTCCAAAACTGGCCGAGCTCTTCCTTAAAATAGCTCGATATATCATATCCGCTCAATTCGCCTTTTCGCAAAAGCCCTAAAATCGCGTACTTTAAAATTCTCATGTTGTCCTCCAAGCCATTCATTTGACAGCTAGTATACCATACGGCCGCTCAAAAACGCAGAAGTGCCGGATGCTTGTCATTGAATCCGCGGCGCCAAAATCAGCGAAAATATGCAGAAAGGGGATGTCGAAACGGCAGCGGAACTGGAAAAAGCCTTTCTCATGTCTTTGCCTCATTCATATGACATCATGATATAATCATTGTAAAAATTAAGAAATAATGGGAGGGACATATGAAGACGGTGATTGTGTATGCAAACCCGGATGAGAACAGTTTCAATGCGGCTCTCGTAAAATACGTCGTCATGGCTTTAAAGGACAGCGGCCAAAGCTATACGGTCATTGACTTATACGCCGACCAATTTGATCCCGTGCTGAAGTACGGCGGCGAAAAAAAGCGCTCTGACATGAACCGGGACGCTGAAACGAAGAAATACCGGAAACTGATGAAAGAAGCGGATCATCTCATTTTCATCTACCCGCTGTGGTGGGGAGGCGTTCCGGCGATTATGAAAGGCTTTTTTGACAGAGTGCTTGTCGCCGGAGAAGCCTACACATATGAAAACGGCCGCGTAAAAGGATTGCTCCGGGCAGAGACGGCACAGGTCTTTTATACGGCGGATTCCCCGGGCTGGTACTTAAAGTGGTTCCGGAAAAACTCGGACTGGATTACGCTGAAAAAAGGCATTCTGCAATTTTGCGGCATTCAAAAAGCCGAGCGGAACCTTTTTTCTGTCGTCAAAACGAGCACACCCGAGCTGCGGGAAAAATGGCTGCGCCAAGCATACGCTAAAGTCCGGCGCGCTTGTGAAAAAGGAGCGGCCGCATGCAGATAAAAGAAATTTTCGTGATTCGCTGCCTGTCCTGTTTAAGTGTGGTTCTGCTTCACGTAGTTTCAATGGTGCTGATGATTCAGGAAGAGTCCTTAGCCAGTGCCGCCCATACAGTTGATGCTTTTCGGACCCTGTTGATGTTCAGCACGCCGGCGTTTATCTTTATTTCGGAATTTCTGCTTGCCAGGTCATACCCGGGAGGCGTTCCCGCGGGTTTTTTAAAGAAAAGGGGCAAAGTCATTTTCGTGCCGTTTCTGTTTATTGCCGCGGTGGATGCCATTTTAATGAAAAGCGTGGCGGAAGAAGGAGCCGGATTCGTTTCAGTGATCGGTAAATTTTTAGAGAATGTGTTTTTAGGAAACTTCATCGGCTACTTCATTCTTGTGATCTTTCAATTTTACATTCTCCATATGCTGCTGCACCGCTGGCTGAACAACAAATCTCCCATGTGGGTGCTGTCTGTTTCGTTTATCATCAACGCCGTCTATCTGGCTTACTTTTCCATCTTTCATCCGCCGGCATCATCGGGGCTTGATTCTATTTTTCCGTTCTTTTGGGTTCCGTTTCCGGGCTGGGTGTTTTATTTCTGTCTGGCATTTTATTGCGGAAAGGAATATCCGCGTTTTTTATCGCTCATGAATCAGTACCGTTATGCGGTTTACTTCAGTGCGGCCGTATCGGCAATATTGATTGTGGCCGTTTCATATATCAGCGGCGGCTCCATTTCCTCTAAGCGTCCGGATATTATGATTTACGCGGTCAGTATGATCTTTCTGTGTTTTCATCTGTTTTCAAAGCTCAAAAAAGTGCCCGCGATTGTGATGATGATCAGCAACTATTCGTTTTCAATCTATCTGCTGCACTCCTACTTTTTAATCAGCGGATATCTTCTGGAAGGCTATTTGCGATCAATGCCTTTAGCGGCTGCCATCCTTCTTTTATTTTTGATCTGCACGCTCGGTCCCATTTTCGTATCTTGGGTGTGCAACCATTTCAGATACGGATACCTGTTTGTCGGGAAAGTGTATCAGCCGAAGCAGACCAAAAGAAATACGGCGGCGCATCAAGGCCGCACAGTCTGAAAAAAAGGCGGCGTTTTTTGCCGCCTTTTTTGATACGGAAGTTGTACATAACCTGCAAACGAAACCCTCCGCGGCAAGCCGGAAGCGAATGCCAGGCAAACAGTATCGGGCAGCCTATCTCTAATTTTAATAGCGCTTTCACTGTAAGGCTGAAGACCCCGCCTGCGGCCGTTTTGACGGATGCATTTATGACAACATAACGCCATCGATTTTCTCCCTTGTGAAGACCGATATATTGTATACTTATAGGAAATACTTTCAAAAAAAGTGAAAAAGAGAAAAACTGTGAGCTTGGATGAACGACTAAAAAGGAGCGGGGACATTATGAATGACTGTGTCAAAACATTCGGAGAACTTCCGGACGAACTTTATTCCTTTGCGGGAGGAAAAGGAAGCATTCTCTCTAAAATGTATCAAAGCGGGTATCCTGTGCCTGAAGGGTTTGTGATTTTGCCGTCTGCCTTTCAGGACGGACAGCTGCGCCATCAGGCGAGAGAGGCTATTGATCAATATGTGAAATCCATCCGCAGCCGCCATGCATCTGCGTTGTTTGCCGTACGCTCATCCGCGCTGAGCGAGGATTCCGCTCAGGCTTCCTTCGCCGGAGAATTCGATACGGTGTTGAATGTCAAAACAGATCAAGAAATGTCCAGGGCGATTGATGAAGTCCGCCGATCGGCACAGTCAGAAAGGGTAAAAGCGTACAGCGCCGTTCAGGGAATGGAAGATGAGCATGAAATCGCAATCGTCATCCAGCTGATGATACCGTCTGAGATATCCGGAGTGCTGTTTACCGCAGATCCGATTACGGGGAGCAGGCGGGAGATGACAGGCAATTACGTCTACGGTCTCGGGGAGCAGCTCGTTTCCGGGGAAGCCGATGCCTATTCTTTTAAACTGGCACGGCCTAAGAAAAAATATGACGGCCCCGGGGAATTTCGCAAATATGCGTCAAAGCTCTATAAACTGGCGAAAAAGCTGGAAAAAGATCTTGGAGGGCCGCAGGATATTGAATGGGCCGCCGCGGGCGGGACATTGTATATTCTTCAATCCCGCCCGATTACGACCTTACAGGCCGGAAATCTGGAAACCTATGAATGGAATGATTCTTTCAGCGGGGATTTTTTATGGACAAACACAAATATAGGAGAAGCGATTCCCGATGTGATGACGCCGCTGACATGGTCGCTCCTCCGGAATCTGGATGAAGAGTCGGGCATCATTCCGGGCTATTATGTCTGGTCCGGCAATATTTGCGGCAGAGCCTATAACAATATGAGCCAGCCTCTTTCCGTTCTCGCCGCTTTCGGTCTGAATCCGAAAGGCGGAAAAATAGGAAAAATGATGAGCGATACATTGGGAGAAATCCCGGCGGAAATGAAGATTCCTTTATATCCGTTCTCAAAGTATGAACTTTTGAAGATCATCTCGAAAAAACTGAAACCGTATCTGTCGAAAATGAAGCTCGTGAAAAAAAACATGTCCTCCTACTTGGACGAATCGCCGGAGTGGTGCTGGAATATTGAGGAAAAGCTGAAACGAGCCGAAACGGAGCGGGCATTATTAGCGATATGGAACAATGAGGTCTATCCGTATTTATGCAACGCGTGGTTTGCGTTAATATCCGGCGGGCGTGATTCTGCGCAATCCTCTTCGTCGTTAACCTCTCAATTAACAAAACTCGCAGGGATAGAAGATGCGAATCTCCTGCTGTCCAATCTGAGGGGAAAAGGCGGACTGGCCAGCCTGGAGCCGATTATCGGCATTGATCAAGTCATGAAAGGCCGTATGAGCGAGGAAGAATATCTCAGGAACCAAGGCCACCGTGGCCCGCATGAATACGAACTTTCCATACCGCATCCGGGAGAAAACCGGGATTGGCTGACGAAGCAGATCAAAGAACACAAGGAGTCGGGTATTGATGCCGAACAACTGCTTTTGAAACAGCAGCGGGCGCATGAACAGGCCTTCCGAAGATTTGAAGAAAAGTTTCCTCATAAGGTCAAATGGCTCAAAGCCAAAATGGAAAAAGCGTCAGAATACGCGAATATGAGAGAAACAACCAGATCCGAATTTGTCAGGGTGTACCGGACAGCCAGAGCATTCGCGCTCAGAGCGGCGGAAATGACCGGCATGAAGGACGATATTTTCTTCCTGTATCTGCATGAAATAACCGATCTGCTCGCGGGGAAAGAGCCGGCGGTTGCGTCGATTCAAGCGAGAAAGCAAAACTATGAAACCTATAAAAAACTGCCGCCGTTCCCATCCGTTATTAACGGAAGATTCAATCCGTTTAAATGGGCTGAAAATCCTGACAGAAGAGCGGATTATTACGATGCTTTTATGCCTGCGGAAGCTGATGATGCGCACACTTTAAAAGGTTTCGCGGGAGCGGCCGGGAGAGTGGAGGGCATTGTCCGTGTCCTTGATGTCCCGGAAGACGGGGATTCTTTTGCGGCGGGGGAAATTTTAGTGACGTCGACAACCAATGTAGGCTGGACCCCGCTTTTTCCAAGAGCGGCCGCTATCATAACAGACGTCGGCGCCCCTTTGTCCCACGCGGCAATCGTTGCCCGGGAACTGGGGATTCCTGCCGTTGTCGGGTGCGGAAATGCAACGTCAAAACTGAAAACGGGGGACAGGGTGGCCGTTGACGGCGGGCAAGGCATTGTCCAGCTGGAACCGCGGCAGACTCCGGTCACTTCTGAAGAGGAAAATGGTAAACTGATAGAATAAAAACATGGGAAAGGAGCCGCGCATGAATAAAGCAGTTATT
Organism: Bacillus sp. 275; assembly: GCF_001999205.1. Classification (NCBI taxonomy): domain Bacteria; kingdom Bacillati; phylum Bacillota; class Bacilli; order Caryophanales; family Bacillaceae; genus Bacillus; species Bacillus sp. 275. Next base: position 1,164,087 of record NZ_CP019626.1, on the reverse strand, counting down.
AACGGGGAGCAAATCAGAAGTATGAGCGACCTGCACCAGACATTGAAAAAGGAACTTGCCCTTCCTGAATACTACGGTGAAAACCTTGACGCTTTATGGGATTGTCTGACCGGCTGGGTGGAATACCCCCTCGTTTTAGAATGGAGACAGTTTGAACAAAGTAAGCAGCTTACAAAAAATGGAGCCGAGAGTGTGCTTCAGGTCTTTCGTGAAGCGAAAGCGGAAGGCTGCGACATCACCATCATACTTTCATAATACGATCAACGGGAGAGAGACAAAAATGGAACAACAAATCCTCAGCTATCCGATTGGAGAGTATCAGCCGGCTGAATCGATTTCGGCCGGACAGAAACAAGAATGGATCAATACGCTCGAACACGCTCCGGCCAAACTGAAACAAGCTGTCAGAGCGATGTCGGACAGTCAGCTTGATACGCCGTACCGCGAAGGGGGATGGACTGTCCGCCAAGTGGTTCACCATCTGGCGGACAGCCACATGAACGGCTATACCCGGTTTAAATTGAGCTTAACGGAGAATGAACCGGAAATCCGTCCTTATGATGAAAAAGGCTGGGCCGATCTTCATGATTCCAAAACCGCCGCTTGCGGGGATGCGCTTGAGCTGTTAGCGATCCTGCACAGAAGATGGGCCGCTCTTTTGCGCTCCATGACGGAAGCCCAATTCAAACGGACATACTTCCATCCTGTATCTAAAGAGACGGTTACGCTGGAACAAGCGCTCGGACTATATGTCTGGCACTCTGAACATCACATCGCTCATATTACTGAGCTTTCCCGGAGGATGGGCTGGCATCTGTCTTAGAGGATGCCGGCTTTCGGAAAAACGCCAAAACAGCCGCAGATACAATCGTGCATAATGAAATGACGGCGGCTGCCGTATAAAGATGGTGGTAGCCGCTGGCAATGCCCGCTTCAATCGCATCAGAAACCGCTTTTTTGACAGCGGGAACGGGGATTCGGCTTACCTGCTCCTGCAACGAAGAAAGTCCGCCGCCGATATCCGGCGTTTGCGCCTGACCAGCGGGAATGCCGCTTTTCGCTAAACGGTTTTTGATGTCATCTCCGATCCGGTCAAAGCCCGCTGTAATGAAGCCGGCATATAAAGCCGGAGCGAGCGTCAGCCCGACCTGCCTTACGAGTGACAGCGTGCCGAGCGCTGTTCCTTTGTTTTGGCCCGCCGTTTCTGATACAAGCACATTCAGCGGAGCCCCGAGCAGAAATCCGAAACCGATCCCCGCAATGACACTCGCTGTGACAAATTCCCATTTATCCGTCACCCATAACGGAAACAGGCTGAAGCCTGCAAATGCGATGGCGCCTGATACAACCGCGGAGAAGACCGGCCCTTTTTTATCCGTGATCGCCCCGCCGAGCCACGCTCCGATTCCTGACGCCAACGCGAGCGGCGTCATCCAATAACCCGCTTTCTCCGCCGATACGTGCAAATATTGCTCCGCATAAGAAGGAATAAAAATGACCGCAGCGAGCAGCCCTCCCGATAAAAATCCGATGACGAGCGTCCATTGAAACACTTTATTTTGCAGCAGCGAGTAGGCGAGAATCGGATCGCCACCTCGGTTTTCAACCCGCTTTTCGACCTTAAGCAGCACCAGAAAGAGAAGTGCCGATCCCAAAAGATAACCGTACACCTTTACGTTCATTATGCTTTCTGACAGCTTCGCCCCATCGAGATTCGTGATACCGATCATGCAAGATAAGATCGCAAGAGACAGCAGCATTGTGCCGGCGAGGTCAAGCCGTTTCGCCTCAGGCTCTTTCGTTTCAGCGATAAACAAACCGCCGCACACAACCAAAGCGGCGGCAATCGGCAGATTAATCAAGAACAGCCAATGCCACGATCCGGTTACATCAAGCAAAAAGCTCCCGATATTCGGTCCGAGGACGGCCGCCATACCGTTCATCGCCCCTAAAAGCCCGAGAGCTTTCCCTTGTTTCTCCTTCGGAAGCACGGCCAGCACATGCGAACTCCCGATAATAAAAATTCCGCCGCCGCCAAGCGCCTGAATGAGCCGTGCCGCCAAAAACATCGGGAAGCTCTGACTGAGTGCGACAAGCAAAGAGCCGAGTCCGAACAGCCCGACTTCAATCATAAACAGCTTTTTCCGCCCGTATCGGTCCGACAGCTTGCCGACAATCGGCACACTGACACTGAGTCCCAATGTGTAAAGGGTCACTCCCCACGATCCCCATGAAGGAGAAACATCAAAAGAGCTGTTAATCGTCGTCAGAGCAGCGGAAATAATTCCGTTGTCCAGCGCCGCCATGAACACACCGATCGTAAAGAGAGTGATGGCCCGGCTCTGGTTTTTTTCTGTTTGCAATGGCTCCGGCATACTGATCAATCCTCCTGTTTTTAATTCACTTCGAATATATTATTCACTTCAAGTGAATTAAATGTCAAACAAAAAAAGGCCGCCGATACCGGCAGGCCTTTTTCACCTCTATCCCTGTTTGGAAGAATCAAGCGCTCTTGCCAAAATGGCAAGCCCTTGATTGACCGTTTGTTTTTCTTCAGCGGTCAGTGTTTCCAATGAACGCTTCAATTTTACATGTCCTTTTTGATAAAGGCTGCGGAAAATATCTTTCGCGTTTTCCGTTAATTGAACGACGACTGAACGGCGGTCTTCTTCTGACGGAGCGCGTGTAATGAAACATGATTTTTCTAAACGGTCAAGCAGCCCCGTCGTATTTGAAAGGGAAGCGCCCATTTTCTCCGCTATGTCACTCACCTTAAGCGTCCCGTGGTTGTTCAGAAGCATCAGCACTTTCATTTGCGGCATGCTCATATCAAGCTTCATCCACTCCGACACATCGCCGAGCCCCGCCGATGTCATCACTTTCATGTACAGCACCCAAATATCCCGTTCCTCAGGAGAAAAAATATCGCCGCTTAATACTGTTGTATCATGCAGATTATAATCCATCGTCTCACTTCCTCATTTATACTCCTGCATACCATATTACTGATTTTAATCAGAGAAAGAAAGTTGCAGACGAGTTTTGTTTGAATGTGAGGTGGTAGTGTATAATATGTTGGAGATTATTGGGGGAATTATAATAAATAAGCTATTTTATGATGATTGGAGAGAACATTGCTGACTAAAAAGAATGCCTTATCGATATTAAAAGTATTATTTCCTATTGCAGTTTTGCTTTTAGTCATTTATCAGTCCAAAAAGGAATTGACAGACCTTTCTTTTAAACGAACGCTGTACATTATTAACGGGATTGAGCGTTACGATTTATTTATTCTCGTTCTGCTCGGCCTTCTTGCCGTCAGCGCGATGTCCTTTTATGACTTTGTGCTGAAACGGACGCTTCGCCTCAACATTCCGAATTGGAAAGTATTCAGGGTCTCTTTTATCGCCAATTCCTTTAACAATGTCCTTGGATTCGGCGGTCTGGCGGGCGTCGGGCTGCGGACGATGCTTTACAAAGAACATACGAATGACGTAAAACGCCTCGTCGCAGGCATCGCCTGGCTTACGTCCTCAGCGCTGCTCGGGCTGTCCGTCTTCAGTATCCTGACCATCGCCCGGGTTCTGCCGGTTGGAGAGATTACAGGTGAGAAACCGTGGCTGTGGGCTGTTATCGCCGGAGTGGCGCTTATTGTGCCGGCAGCCTTAATCGCCGCTGGGATCAACAATAAAAAAGCTGGCGCAGAAGACGGTGAAGCAAAACCGAGGCATCCGGTTTTTTCTTACATCGGGGCATCGTTTGCCGAATGGTTTGCGGCGGCTGTCGTCATGTATTATTCCCTGTATGTCATGGGAATTCACGCGGATGTCCGCCATGTATTCGGTGTATTTGCCATTGCCGCTATCGGGGGAATCATCAGTCTTGTGCCGGGAGGATTCGGTTCGTTTGACCTTCTGTTTCTGCTCGGCATGCAGAATATGGGCTTTCCGCAGGAGGCGGTTGTGACATCCATCGTCATCTACCGGATTGTGTATTCATTTATTCCGTTTGTGTTCGGGCTGTTCTTTGCGGCTGGCGATTTAACGGAAAATACGCTTAAACGGCTGGAATCAAATCCGAAGATGGCGCCTGCTGTGGAAACGACGAACGTGCTTCTCGTATTCCAGCGCGCTATCTTAATCAGGGTACTTTACGGTTCGCTGTCGCTTTTGGTTTTCATGGCGGGAGTCGTCGTGCTGGCGTCCGTCGCCCTGCCGATTGACAGGGAGACGGTCATCCCGCATATTCCGCGCCCGGCGCTCCTTGCGTTTAACGCGTTATCGTTAAGCGCGGCTTTGATTCTTTTAATCCTGCCGATTGAATTATACAAACGGACGAAACGTTCTTATTCAATGGCGGTTGCCGCGCTGGTCGGCGGTTTTGTGTTCAGTTTCTTAAAAGGATTGAACATCAGCGCGATCTTTATTCTGCCTGTCGTCATCGTATTGCTTGTGCTGTTAAAGCGGCAGTTTATCAGAGAGCAGGCTTCGTATACGCTCGGCCAGATGATTTTTGCGGCCGCTCTGTTTATTATCGCCTTGTTTAACTACAATCTCATTGCCGGCTTTATTTGGGATAAAATGAATCGGCTCTTGCGCCACGACTATTTCGTCCATAACAATTCGCACATTACATATGCCACGATGACGGCCATTATTGTTGTGCCGCTGTTTTTCCTTTTGTTTACGTTCTTTTATCATAAAAGATCGAAGCCGATCGGAGAAGAGGCCGATCCTGAACGGCTGAAGTCCTTTTTGGCGGAAGAAGGCGGAAATGCGCTCAGCCATCTCGGCTTTCTCGGGGATAAGCGGTTTTATTTCTCAAGCGACGGCAAAGCGCTTTTATTGTTCAGCCAGATTTCCAGAAGGCTTGTCGTGCTCGGTGATCCGTCAGGACAGAGAGACTCTTTTCCGCTTGTGATTGAGGAATTTCTGAATGAAGCGCATAAGCAGGGGCTGAGTGTCATGTTTTATCAGATCGAACGTGAAGATCTGGCGCTGTACCATGACTTCGGCTATAACTTCTTCAAGCTTGGAGAAGAAGCGTTCGTGGATATGGAGGCCTTTACGCTCTCAGGTAAGAAAAAAGCGGGGCTGCGGGCGATTAACAACAAATTTGACCGCGAAGGCTACACATTTCATGTCGGGGAACCGCCGTTTTCCTCCGAGTTTATCGCCAAACTGAAAGACATTTCGGACGAATGGCTCGGACCGAAAAAAGAGAAAGGTTTTTCTCTCGGTTTCTTCGACCGGGATTATTTGGAACAGGCGCCGATTGCTTACGTGAAAGACGAGGAAGGGGAGATCATCGCTTTTGCCAACCTGATGCCGATGTATCAGGAAGGCGAGATATCCGTCGACTTGATGCGTTATCGGAAAAGCGCGCCGAACGGTATTATGGACGCGCTTTTCATCCGTCTGTTTCTCTGGGCGCAGGAAAAAGGCTATACCACCTTCAATATGGGCATGGCGCCTTTGTCAAACGTAGGTACGGCTTTTACATCTTTCTGGTCGGAAAGAGCCGCGGCCGTCATCTTCAACAACGTCCGGTATATGTACAGCTTCAGCGGGCTGCGGGCCTTTAAAGAAAAATACAAACCGGAGTGGCGCGGGAAATACTTGGCATACCGCAAAAACAGATCGCTGTCCGTCACGATGATCCTCGTCACCCGCCTGATCGGAAAAACCAAAAAAAGACGCCGTTAAAAGGCGTCTTTTTTTTTGAATAATTGACTAAAAATTCTAATTTCACTCTGTTATACTGAATAACATGATCATAAGGTGAAAGGATGGCTGATGAATGAAACAGGCAACCGTGTTTAAATATGAAGCGTTTTCCGATATTCCGGATTTGGGAAATCCCGCGGGAATCGTCTTTAACGGAGATGATTATTCAGATGAAGAGATGCAGATGATCGCCGAAATGGCAGGGTACAATGAAACCTCATTTCTCTGTAAAAGCGGGGAAGCCGATCTGCGCATCCGCTATTTTACACCCGGCCACGAAATGAATTTATGCGGACATGCTACCGTCGCCTCTCTTTACGCATTAATTGAAAAGGGAAGGCTTCAGGCTGATCAGATATATCAAATTGAAACAAAAGCCGGCATTCTTCCCGCAAAAGCCGCTGAACGAAACGGCCGGGTATACATCACACTCGATCAGGCTCCCCCGCAATTTCTGCCGTTTACGGGCGACAAAGAAAAGCTTGCGGCCTCGCTCGGGATTACGGCTGAGGATTTTCACAGCGGGCTGCCGATTGTTTACGGATCAACGGGGATCTGGACACTGATTGTTCCGCTGAGATCACTTAAAGCATCACGGAATATGGTGCCGGACAACGCACAATTCCCCGCTATTTTGCGCGATCTTCCGAAAGCGAGCGTTCATCCGTTTTCTCTGGAAACCGTTCATCCGGAAAGTGATCTGCACGGACGCCATTTTTCTTCCCCTTTCTCCGGAACGACCGAAGATCCCGTCACGGGAACCGCTTCAGGCGTCATGGCAGCCTATATGCGGCAATACGGAGGCTCTGAAGCCGAATGCCTCACGATTGAACAAGGCCAGGAAATCGGGAAAGACGGAAAAGTGGAAATCAGGATCACGGAGGAAAACGGAGAGATGAACATCAAGATGACGGGAACGGCCGTGTATGCCGAAACAATCAATTTTCAGCTTCCGTAACGGTTTACAAAAGCCGGTCGTATCCGTTATATTATAAATGATAATCATTTTCATTTGGATAGGAAGGTGAATCGGCATGCCGAAAACCGAACAATTACAGCAAAACGAAAGTCTTGCACATACAATCAGAAACAGAAGATCCATCCGGTCGTTTAAACCGGAAACCGTACCTTCTGAAGTCATATTAGATATGCTTGAAACGGCCGTTTACGCACCGAACCACAGGCTGACGGAGCCATGGCGTTTTATCTACGCAGCAAGCGAAGCGGGAAAAGCAAAGCTTGCGGACAGCTACGTCTCATTTTTCAAAAAGATAAAAGATGATTTCAACGAGGAAAAAGAGCGGAACATGAGAAAAAATCTCAGCGCCGTTCCGGGATTTTTGCTGGTCGTCTTAAAAGAAGATGAAAATGAATTTACGAGAAACGATGATTTCGCGGCGCTGAGCGGCATGATTCAAAACCTTCAGCTTCTCGCACATGAAAACGGCATCGGCATGGTCTGGAAAAGCGGCCGCATTATGTATGACAAACAGGTGCACCAAGACTTCGGCCTTGCTGACAATGAGCGCTTTGCCGCCATCATTCAAACGGGCTATCCGGATGAACAGCCTAAGGCGAAAGAACGGACGCCTGCAAAAAGCCTGTTTACCGAACTGTAAAAAAATCCCCGTCTCTATACAGAGGCGGGGATTTCGTATTAGCGGGTTTTGCTTTTAGCTCTGTTGTCAGCGGCTTTCATCCGCGCCTGCGCTTCACGGTCAGCGGAATCAGCAAGCTCGCTTGAATATTCCTCATATGTGCCGTCTGTTTCGCGTTTCAAAGCATCCGGAACTTGAGGAAGTTTTTGTTTGTTTTTATCACGGTTTTTGTGAGTATGATTTCTGCCCATATCAATCGCCCCCTGAAAAAAGTGATATCAAACAAACATAGTATCTGCCCAATCCCGATCTTTATTCAGTTTATTTCCGTTTGGCTGCTCTTTCCGCTTTTTTGAATTCACCGGAATAAAGGACTTCCTGCATTTTTTTCAGATTGGCTCCCTGCTGATGTTTTTCGCGCTTCTTTTCCAAAAGAAGACCCTCCTTCAAAACAGAATACCAATAGGATTGGCTTTTATTTCCGTTTTTATGCAGATAAGAGATCCTTTAAAGCGGAATCAAGTTCTTCATACGTAAATTGAAAACCGGATGTCAGCGCCTGCTTAGGCAGGGCGCGCTGGCCTTTTACGATCAGCAGGCTCATTTCTCCCAAGGCCTTCTCCAGAAAAAATTCCGGTACGGGAATCCAATGGGGGCGGTGCAGGACGCTTGCGATCATTTTTCCGAATCGCTTCATTTCCACGGGGTTCGGCGATGTCACATTCATGGGACCGGACAAGTCATCATGCTCCGCCGCATAAGCGATGAGTTCCGCGGCGTCATCCACATGAACCCATGACAGCCATTGCCGTCCAGAGCCGATGGTGCCGCCGGCTAACAGTTTATAAGGGAGAACCATGAGCGGCAGGGCGCCTTTTTCACCGAGCATCACCCCGAATCTGGCATATACCGTCCGGATGCCGAGCGCTTCAATTTTCTGGCCTTCACGTTCCCACATATGAGCCGTATGACTGAGAAAATCTTCATTTGACGTATCTGACTGTTCGGTGAACGTTTTTTCTGTGCTTGTGCCGTAAATGCCGACGGCGCTGGCCTGAATCAAAGCCCGGGGTTTTTTCGGCTGCTGCTTTATAATCCGTCTGACTTCTCTCGTCGCTTCTATTCTGCTTGAGATGATTTGTTCCTTCGTTGTGTCCGTCCAGCGGTCAAAGATGGATTTGCCGGCGAGGTTCACCCATACATCAATAGGGGGAAGCTCGCGCTCAGGCGCCGCGTTTTCGGCCAGCCATTGAACATATGTCACATTTTTTTGTTCGGTTTCTCTCTGTTTTCTTGATAAAATATAGACATGATGTCCCCGGCGGGTAAACACACCTGTCAGATGCCGGCCCAGAAAACCAGTGCCGCCTGTCATCGCGATATTCATATCCATCTCTCCTTACACGTTGATACATATACTGTACCTCATTTGCCAAAAAGAAAAACGCCTGAACATCGGGGCGGGAAAGGAGACCGGGATGCCGTTTATTACAAAAATATCGACCCAAAAGAAAAATACCGAGCGCTTCAACATCTTTCTTGATGAGAAATATGCATTCAGCGTCGACGCCGACGTGCTTGTGCGTTTTGACCTGAAAAAAGGGAAAGAACTGGACGAGCTTGACATTCTTGAAATCCAGTACGGCGATGACGTGAAAAAAGCCTTTAACCGCGCCGTAGAATTTTTATCATACCGGATGCGCTCTGAAAAAGAAGTCCGGGATCATCTGAAGAAAAAAGAAACACCGGACATGGTCATTTCTGAAGTCATCCATAAACTGTACGATTACAGCTACTTAAATGACAAAGAATTTGCCGAAGCCTATGCGAGCACCCACAAAAAAACAAACGGCAAAGGCCCTGACGTCCTGTTCCGCGAGCTGAAAGCGAAAGGAATAGACGACGATACCATCAAGGAGACGCTCAGTGCGTTTACATTTGATGAGCAGATACAAGAAGCGCTGAAACATATCGGCAAAATCCTGAAAAAGGACAAAAAGCTGTCCACAAAAGAGATCAAACAGCGGGCGCAGATGCAGCTTCAGCGAAAAGGTTTCCCTTTCGACGTCATCAATGCCGCTCTGGAACAGACGGAGTATGAAAATGATGATGAAGCCGAGATGGAAGCTCTGAAGGCTCATGCGGAAAAAGCGATCAGGAAATACCGCTATGACGGCAGCTATGAAAGCGGAATGAAGGTTAAACAGTACTTATTCAGAAAAGGATTCTCGATTGACGATATTGATCAATTCTTGCAGGAAGAGGAGTAAACTGAAATGGACAAACGATACAGTCAAATGACGCCTCATGAACTACAGACAGAAATTGCAGGACTGACGGAAAAAGCGCGAAAAGCGGAACAGATGGGCATTGTAAATGAACTTGCCGTGCTTGAACGGAAAATTACGATGGCCAAAGCTTACATGCTGAACCCGGAAGACTTTCGGCCCGGCGGGGTGTATCAGATAGAAGGTTCTAATGACACTTTCCGCATTGATTACATCAACGGCGTATTCGCCTGGGGACACAGATCTTCCCCGTCTGACGGGGAAGAAGCACTGCCGATTTCCGTTTTAAAAGAAAAAAAATAACAAAAGAGGCCGGTTCCGGCCTCTTTTTCTTTTCGGGCACATTCGTTTCAACCTTTCAGTAAAAAATGATTGAATTCATTTTTGATATCTTTTAAGATGGAATTCGTTGTTTTTTTAATAAAAAGGAGGCGATTTGCGTTGAATATCAAAATGAAACAGCCATCAGTGAAATTAATGATTTTTGTTTTAATGATTTGCACATTTTCCATCGGGTATACGGAATATGCTGTCATGGGTATTCTGACGTCGATTGCCGATGACTTTCATATACATGTATCTTCAGCGGGCATGCTTGTTACGGCGTACGCGGCAAGCGTCTGCCTGACGGGCCCGATCGTAACCATTATCGCGGTTAAGCTGCCGAGAAAGCCGGTGCTGCTAGGGTTGATGGGCATCTTCGTCCTTGCCAACCTGATGAGCGTCTTTGCGCCAAACTTCGCCGTGCTGGCGATTTCCAGAATTTTATCCGCATCCATCCACGGAGCTTTTTTTGCGATCGCCATGGTGTTTGCGAGTGAAATGGTGCCGCCTGAAAAACGTTCCGCCGCCGCGGCTTCCATGAACGGCGGATTAACCGTGGCGCTGATGCTCGGTGTCCCGTTCGGCTCTTATTTAGGAGATGCCCTTAACTGGCGGGCCGTCTTTTTCATTATTTCCGTTTTAGGCATGATCGGGCTGATCGGACTGATGCTGGTCGTACCGAACCGGAAACCGAAAGTGATTCCGATGCTGATGAATGAATGGAGTGTCTTTAAGCATAAGCAAGTGATTTTTTCCTTTGCGATCACCATTCTCGGCTACTCAGGCGTATTTATCGCTTACACGTTTATTGAGCCGATTTTAAGAGATTCAGCGGGGTTCGGCACAGTCGGCATTACAGGCGCATTATTTGCCTACGGTCTCGGCGGAGTGTCGGGGAATTTCTTCGCGGGGAAAGTGCCGCTCAAACTGCTGACACGCACGATGATCGGTGTGATGATCGGCTTGATCGGCGTCTTGGCAATTTTCCCTTATATCGCTGTTTTTCCCGCCGCCGCCGTTTCAGCGACATTTTTGTTCGGCGCATGTGCGTTCGGCACGCCGCCGCTTTTGCAGACCAAGGTTATTTCTTCCTCAGAAAACGGCACGACAATCGCCGCTGCTGTGAGCGTTTCCGCCTTTAACCTGGCAAACGCGCTCGGCGCCTGGATCGGCGGATTGATTCTCGGGGGAACGGGATCTTACTCATGGCTGTTTGCCGGCGGTGCGCTGATGACGGCTCTCGGCCTTGTGCTTTCCACGTTCGCTCATCTGTCTGAGAAGAAAGATATCTATGAATACCAAGTGCATAAAGGATAACAAAAAGCTTGCAGGGGATATTCCGCCTGCAAGCTTTTTTCAGTGTTTCAATGTAATGCTGATCACCGTATGTTTATCATTCTCAGCTAAGGAAATATTCCGGTTTTCCGGTACTCCGTCTTTTTCAAAAACGACGGCATAGGTTCCTTTCGCGCCGCTTTTCCATGCAATCTCGCCATGGTGATCAGTCTTGCCTATTATCTCTCCGCGGTCTATATTCGGCTGATGATCTGACTCCGCCGCTTTCATCACGGTGACCGTCACACCGGCCGCCGGTGAACCGTCTGCATCCTCAACATGGAGCGTAACGGGCAATACTTTTTTGGCGGCGGAATCATCCGCTTTGCCGCATCCGCATAAAACGGCCGCGGCGAGAAAGAAAACAAAAGCTTTATTGATTTGACCAATATTGAATGTTGTCGAATACACTGTTTGTCACCCTTGTTCCCAGATTGTAAGACGACCCGCCGTTTGTATGAATCGCAATGGCGGTCTGGCCGGTGTCGCTGTAATTGCGGTAAACGGGCGATCCGCTCTGGCAGCCGAACGTATCTGTCGTATAAGTGAGTTTATATGTCTCGGCAGAACGAATCGGCTTGCTGTCCGACCACATGGAACCGGACACTTTGTCGCACGGATATCCTGTCACGGTTGAGGAAAGCCCGGCCGGACTGGAACTGTTGGTCGTCCGGTAGCCGTACCAGCCGACAGTATTCCCGGGCGACCCGTTTACTTTGATTGCCCCGTAGTCATAGTTTGTGTCACCGTTTTCTGTCCACCCTTTGACACTGTAGAATGTCTTGCCTGAATAAGAGCCGTACGGGTACGATGATCCGTTGCGGCCGGGAGCTGCCGTAATTTTCGATGCCCAGCCGTTTTTCTGGTCATACACGCAATGTCCCGCCGTAACGATCGTGTCGGCATTGACAAAAAAACCGGTGCATCCGTAGGTGCTTGTGCTGCCGCTGTATGTAACGGTCAGCTGTGCTGTCGCTCGATATGGAAATGATGTTGTAGGAGAAATTCTGATTCGTTCGTCTGTCCCAATAATACTGGAAGGCTTTAATGACTTGATGTCAGATTTGCTGTTTTGTGCAAGCTGTCTTTTGGTGAGGCCCGTTCCTTCATAAGCGGGGGATGTCTGTGTTGTTTGTACAGGCTGATTCTGATGTGCGTCAAACTCCTCACCGCTGTTTGATACAGATGTCTGCGGGCTGCCCGCTGCTTCAGCTGAAACAGCAAATAATGAAACTGACAGTAAGAATGCGGTAAGGCTCAGCAATCGTTTTGAAACTGTCTTCATTTTATAAAACCCCTCCTTTTTTGTCTACCGGCTTTCGGTTTAACATTTAACATATTATGGAATTTATTTAGCGTTATGACCGCAAAAGGATGTTTTTTTCCGCAAAAAAAAGACCGGGTCATTCCCGGTCTCTTACGGTGTGTGTGTTATCGTCTGCCTGAAGCTCTCATGCGTTCTTGCGGGTGCGAATTAATTGAACCGTCCGCCCGTTTAGAAGCGTAGTCATCCTTTGCCCGCGGTTCGCCTTCAAACTTATTATTGTTCTGATTAGGAAATCCTTTTGCCTTGTTCCGGACCATTTGTTTTCCCCCTCGGCCAATATCAAAAGGTTGCGCCTTCTGGACTGAAGACGTAAAGTTAGTATATGCCTGTGACAAGCTGCGTAAAAGCAGCAGGTTTTCCCAAGGAAAGGAGACAGAGACATGAATACATATATCGACAAACTGACGAATTTGCTGCTTGAGAAAAATGACATGCTCAGCTATTTGCAAGCGCGAACTTGGGTTGAGCTTTTATGGGGAGATTTCGAAGCGACTTACGCAAAAGCCGGCCGCCCGTATCAAGGAGAGCAAATGACGGAACGCGTCGTCAAGGAATGGATCGAATCATACGGCAGTAAGCTCCATATGTTCCAGAGCGTTCGGGAAGACGTTTCTCATTATTTGGATCAAAGCAGGGGTCTCCTGCATTAACATAGCAGTGCACCCGCCGGATATCGTCCGGCGGTTTTTTCTTTTTATAAAAGAAATAGGAAAAATCATGTTTGGCGACCGGCGGAATGTGGAAATGTGTAATAACTTATAAAATAGCGGGGAGGAACCACAATGAACATGAAAAAGGGGTTAACCGCATTTATTCCGGCCGCAGGACTTTGCTTATTTTTAGCCGCAGGCACCGTTTTTTTCGATCCGGCAGCGAATGCCGCAGCAGTTCACCAGACAAAAATAGACACCGCAGCAGATACATATATCGTGAAAGCAGGAGAACTTAACGTCCGCAAAGAACCAAATAAACAAGGGTCGATTATCGGCACGCTTCGTTCAGAGGATTCCGTAAAGGTTAAACGGCTTCAAGGAGCAGATTGGGCTGAGATTGACTACAAAGGTCACAAAGCCTATATCTCCACACATTTTCTGATGAAGCAGCCGGTGAAGGCGGTGACGGCGAAACAAACCGCTTTTTATACGCCGACTTTGGAAACCGGCAAAAAAGGGTCCGTTAAAGCGGGTGAAACCGTCAATGTGCTCGGCTGGGGGTTCAGCCATGACGGAGGATTTGACCGTAAATGGGCGTACGTCACATACGGCGGGAAAGCAGGTTATGTGAAAACGGCCGACTTAACTCAAAAATAAAGATTCGGGCAGGCGAATGAGCCTGCTTTTTTTCTGAAACTTTTCGCCTTTCCTTTCGTAAAAGATGAAAAGGAGAGTGACAGATATGATAATGGTAATCGGCGGCCTTCTGATGGCTGCGGCCGGCATTTTAGTCACATTTTTTCCGCCGAAGTCGATCAACAGCCTGTACGGATATCGGACGAAGCGCTCTATGGCGGATGAGTCGCAGTGGAAAGAAGGCAATCGATTCAGTGCGCTTCTCATGATTTTGTTCGGCCTTATATCGGCGGCAGCTGGATTTGCGGGCAGCCTGCTTATCCGGCTGACTCAGCCGTTCGCCTTGATCGTTCAGGCCGTATTATTGATTGCGATCAGCGTACTGATCATCGTCTTAACAGAAAGAAGATTGAAACAAACGGGGAGGAGAATCGATGAATGACATTACGTTTCACATGATCGAAACAAACGGAGTGACGCTGCACACGGCTTCAGCCGGTCCGAAAGACGGTCCTTTGGCGGTGCTGCTGCACGGGTTTCCGGAATTCTGGTACGGCTGGAAGAGCCAGATCAAACCGCTGGCGGATGCCGGATACCATGTTGTCGTGCCTGATCAGCGCGGCTATAATCTCAGTGACAAACCGGAGGGCATTGAAAACTATACCATTGATACGCTCAGAGACGACATTATCGGGCTGATCACGCATTTTACAGATGACAAAGCCGTCGTCATCGGCCACGATTGGGGAGGAGCCGTGGCCTGGCATTTGGCATCCACGCGGCCGCAATACGTTGAAAAATTAATCACGGTCAATATCCCGCACCCGGCGGTTATGCGGAAGGTCACACCGTTCTACCCGCCGCAGTGGAAGAAAAGCTCTTATATCGCGTTCTTTCAGCTGCCGGAAAAGCCGGAACGGAGATTGTCTGAAGACAATTACCGCGTATTGGATCACGCGATCGGCTTATCCGAACGACCGGCGCTTTTTTCACGGGAAGATGTCGACAGCTACAAAGAAGCTTGGGGCAGAAAAGGAGCGCTCTCGGCGATGCTGAACTGGTACCGGGCGATCAGAGCCGGCGGTTTAGGCCCTGCCGTTCCGCTTAAAATGCCCGTTCCGTACCGATTAATATGGGGCGTCAATGACCAAGCGCTGAGCAAAAAGCTCGCCAAGGAAACAAAACGGATGATTCCAAACGGCGACTTAATCTTCATAGATGATGCCTCACATTGGGTCATTCACGAAAAACCGCGCATCGTCAGCCATTTGATTCATGAATACCTTCAGCAATAAAGTCTGTCCCGCGTACAGACTTTTTCTTTTTTTTCTCATATCTGCCGAAAAACATGACAAAATATAAACCATATGCAGAAAAGATTTTCTTTCCCTGTAACAAAAAAATGGTTTAAACGTCATTAAAAAAAGGAAAAGCCTTACTGAAGTTTTGCGGACAATTCCTTTAAGGCCGTCCTAAAAAAAGAATAATACAAAGAAGGTGCCTTCATGAAACAAAGGTTAATCTCAATTATTATTCCGTCTTACAATGAAGGGAACAACGTCAAGCTCATTCATGAATCTTTAAAAAAAGAGTTTCAGACGATTCATTATGACTATGAAATTTTCTACATCAATGACGGAAGCGCGGATGACACCCTTCAGCAGATTAAAGAACTGGCCGCCAGAAACCATCGCGTCAAATACATATCTTTTTCCCGCAACTTCGGGAAAGAAGCGGCCATTTTGGCAGGATTTGAACACGTGCAGGGCGAAGCGGTAATCGTGATGGACGCTGATCTGCAGCATCCGACCCATCTGCTGAAAGACTTCATTCAAGGTTATGAAGAAGGGTATGACCAAGTCATCGCGCAGCGCAACCGAAAAGGGGACAGCCCCGTGCGTTCCGTGCTTTCTTCCCTGTATTATAAATTTATCAACAAAGCCGTCGAAGTGGACCTGCGTGACGGGGTCGGAGATTTCCGCCTGCTGAGCCGGCAGGCCGTTGATGCCCTTTTGAAGCTGAGTGAAGGAAACCGTTTCTCGAAAGGGCTGTTCTGCTGGATCGGGTTTGACCAGAAAATCGTATTTTATGAAAATGTCGAAAGGAAGAACGGCACGTCCAAATGGTCATTGAGCAATCTGTTCAACTACGGAATGGACGGTGTCGTCTCCTTCAACAACAAGCCCCTTAGGGTATGCTTTTTCACCGGTATTCTGATATTGCTTCTGTCGATGGTTTATATTGTAACGACCTTTGTTCATATTCTGACACACGGCGTGTCCGTACCCGGATACTTCACCATTATTTCCGCCGTGCTGTTTTTAGGGGGCATCCAGCTTTTGAGTCTCGGCATCATCGGAGAATACATCGGCCGGATTTACTATGAAACAAAAAAACGCCCGCACTATTTAATTAAAGAAGCGAATATAACGTACGGAGAACAAAATGAAACGAATTATACAAAAAAGCGCAAGTGGAACCATTAAACAGCCGCCGCTGTGCGCAGGGTCTGGGGACGTTGTATGAAAAAAAATAAATGGATCTTGCCGGCAGCCTGTGTGCTGGCTGCGGCAGCCGCTCATATTTTTTTCTTAAAAGAGTGGTCGCAAGGCCGCTATATGACGGGGTCTGGAGACGGGATCGCGCAAATGGCGGTCTTCAAAAAGCTGCTGTTTGATCAATTTATGAACGGCAGGCTGTTTTACAGCTATTCGTTCGGACTGGGCGGGGGCGTGTACAGTCAGCTCGGCTATTATTTCTCTACTTCTTTTCTATTCCTGTTTATCTCCGCCGCTGTCCGCTTTTTGCAGCTTATTCAGCTGACGGGCGAGGCTGATGCGCTGTTTTGGGCGCAGGCTTCCGTTTTTATCAGCATCGCCAAGCAGAGTTTGATCATATTCACGGCGGCGTGTGTGTTCCGTTATTTCGTCAAACGGACGGTGCCTGCTTTTACGGGCGCCGTGTTGTACGGGGTCTCGATTATCTACTTCCGGCATGAGGTATATTGGGACTTTTTCACTGACAGTATGGTGTGGCTGCCGTTGCTTGTGTTGGGCGCGGAAAAAATCATCCGGGAAAAAAAGCCGGCGTGGTTTATCTTCGCCTGTGCGCTGACATTGATCAACAACTTTTATTTTGCGTATATTAATCTGATTTTCATCGGCATTTATATCTTATTCAGGTGGGTGATCCTCCTTGAAGGCAATGAGGCGAAAAAGCTCACTCAATGCAGGATATTTATTCTGTCGGGTCTTCTCGGGTTCGGCATAAGCGCAGTTTCCTTTATTCCTGTCGTATACGGATACCTTCATAATCTGCGGCCGCCGTATTCAGAGCATATTGCATGGCTTGATTTTTCCGACAACATTTTATTTTCTAGCCGGATTATCATCCTGCCGGCGGCTTTTTTGCTTTTTCTATTTACATTTTCTTTATACAAAAACCGCTTGTTCCGTCTGTTTGCGGGAATCAGTCTGCTGTATATTCTGTTTCACTTCAGTCCGTTTGCGGCAAGTGCCTTTAACGGTTTTTCAGCTCCGCAGAACAGGTTTGAATACGTCCTGTGCTTCACGATTGCCGGAACGGTTTCAGCCGGGCTTTCTAAGCTTTCAGACATCAGCATGAAGAGTATGCTGATGTCCGCCGTACTCGTCGTTCTGCTCTATTGGAGCCAGGTGAGGCGGTACAGTCTGGATATTTCTGATCACGCCAACCTGCCCGTCATCCTTCTTCTGGTGCTGAGCATAGCCGCTTTCTTTGCAGCAAAGACAAGACTGAAAGGCGCGGTGCCCGCCGTCTATGCCGTCATTTTGCTTACGGCTGTGCTTACGGCTAATACATATGAAAAATATGCTTTATCAGAAAGCGGGAAGATTTATACGGTATCGCATACCTTTATGACGGGTGCTGACTATAAAGGCAAAGAGCAATCAGAGCTCATTCAGCGTCTGAAAGAAAAAGACCCTGATCCGTTTGCCCGTTTAGATTGGATGAACGGTGTTTTCAATAACACCCCGATCATATACGGATTCAACGGATTCAGCGTATACTCAAGCATACTGAACCGCAATCTGCTGTCCTTTTACTGGAACGACCTCCAGATTGACATGGGCAGAGAAAGCGTCAGCCGCTATGCGACATTAGGAAACAGGGCTAATTTATACAGCCTGCTTTACGGAAAATATTATATGACGGAAAAAACAAACGAGGCCGGCGTGCCGTACGGGTTCAAAAAAATCATGGAATCAACCCATTATGCGGTTTATCAAAATCAATATATGCTTCCGTTCGTCCGGACAGCCGATCGCGTATATAACGAGGGCGGCCTGAAAAAAGCGCCCGCCCTTGCCAGGGAACGGGCAATGCTTGACGGGATCGTCACGGAATCAAGCACAACCAACACGAAAAAAGCGCCTGAGGCGAAAAATATGATCCGCCATGCAGAGGTAGCGGCCGAACATGGCGATTATCATAACGGCATCCTGACGGTAAACGAAGACGGCGGCGGCCTGATCATTACGCCGCAAGCCGCTAAGATGGACGGCGGCGATTATTACGTCAGCTTTTATTTGAAGAATAAAGCGAAGGACCAGGGCTTTACATTAAAAGTGAACGATTACACGACAACGAGAAAATCGAATCAATCCATTTACAAAACAGGTGTCAACGATCTTACTGTCAGAGTGCCGAAAACAAAAAACATCCAAATCCGTCTGCCGAAAGGATCGTATCAGCTTGACAGACTGGCGCTTTATGAAGAACGGTACGATACGCTGAAAAGCGCATACCGAAAAGCGGAAAAAGAACCGCGGGCCGATCTCAGCTGGCGCGGAAATACGCTTCATATCTCGTATGATAACAAAACCCGCGCGCCGTATATCATGCTTCCGATTCCTTATGAAAAAGGCTGGGAGCTGAAGATAAACGGCAGAAAAGAGCAGATTGAAAAAGCGGATTATTCCTTTATCGGATTTAAAGCGCAAAAAGGAAAAAACGATATTCAATTAACGTATTTCCCGCCGTTTTTTAAACCCGCGGCCGCTCTATCGGTGATCAGCCTCGTGTTTGCGGCTATATATGTGAGAAGACAAAAGAAGCCCGGCTCTTAAACAGAGCCGAGCTTTAATTTTTTCTGCAATTTTTCCTCGCTGAAAATCCAGCCCGTGTAAGAAGAGAGAAACTCTAAATCATGACTGAGGTGGACGATGGCGACAAAAGGATAGTGGCCTTTGCTCCGGTAGCGCAAATCAATAAAACGCACCTCATAATGATCTTTAAAGGTATCGACCTCCCACCTGTAAACGGGGGAAAATGAAAGAAAGGCTGCAATATTTTCGTCCTGTTTCGCGGCCTTCATCACATCGGTTTCCGGAACGGGCACGCGGTTGAATGTATCCAATATCACGACATGGCCGTCAAGGCTTCTGCCGACATAAAAGGCATGCGCCGTCGTCACGGCGATACGCCACTGCCTGAATTTCATCGTCGGCGAAATAATAATGGTTTCAATCTCCTCTTCAATCATTTCGCGCAGCCTTCGCTTTATCCGCAGCTGCATCAAAAACCGGACGGCGTAATATCCTGCGAGGATGATATAAAGCATCAGAAATGTCACGCCCGGATGACCTCCGATATACCACACGGCAATCGCGGCCAAATGGCTGACGAAAATAAACGGATCAAAGGTATTGATTAAACCGAGAGCGATCCATTTTCGCGAAAACGGGCGGATGGCCTGCGTGCCGTATGCGTTAAAAATGTCAACAAACACATGCAAAACGACAGCGAGAAGCGTCCACAGCCACAGGTGCAAAAAGTTCGCTTCCGGATAAAACATAAACAAAATACCCGGAATCAGAACGGACCAAAATAAAACGGCGGGAATGGAGTGCGTGAACCCTCTATGATTTCGAATATAAACGGCATTATTTTTCAGCTTTAATATGGTATCAATATCAGGTGCCTGAGAGCCGGCAAGAGCGGCGATCATAACTGCCTGAGACATGGGGGTGTGCATGCCGACGGCAGGATCAAGAGTTGCGATTCCGCCAAGCGCGATACCCATGACAACGTGAGTGCCAGTATCCATTGTTGACCTCCTAGCAGGCGTTAACAATCAGTCGCCCGCATATTTCGCATTATAAGATATTCCCCATTTTCTGTTTGCCCAATCATGGCGTTTATCCGCCGTTCTCATATGTTTCCGCTTTTTCTTTATCACTATTTAATGTAACATATTATCGTAACGTGCCCTAAGTTTACACCAAAATACGGTGTCAAGAAAAGCGGAACCCGAAACATCTGAGGAGAAGATATGAACGCACTTGAAGAAAAAATGAAACAAAAAGATATAGACAAATTTCGCGAGGACTTAATTACATGGTTCGAAAGAGAACAGAGAATTCTGCCGTGGAGAGAAAATCAGGACCCGTATCGGGTGTGGGTGTCAGAGGTGATGCTGCAGCAGACGCGCGTAGAAACCGTTATCCCTTATTTCCGGCGGTTTGTTGAGCAATTTCCGACCGTTTCGGCGCTCGCTGAAGCCGATGAGGAAAAAGTGCTCAAAGCCTGGGAAGGGCTGGGTTATTACTCCCGTGTAAGAAATCTGCAAAGTGCCGTAAAAGAAGTGCATGAGCGGTACGGGGGAGTCGTCCCTGCCGAGGAAAAGGAATTTGGCGGACTGAAAGGCGTCGGCCCTTATACAAAAGGCGCCGTGCTCAGCATCGCATACAACAAACCGATTCCCGCCGTAGACGGCAATGTGATGCGTGTCATGTCGAGAATTCTTTCCATATGGGACGATATCGCAAAACCTAAAACCAGAACCATTTTCGAACAGGCGGTATCCGCTTTCATTTCTCATGAAAAACCATCTGAATTCAATCAGGGTTTAATGGAGCTCGGCGCGATCATCTGCACCCCGAAATCGCCGTCCTGCCTGCTTTGCCCCGTACAAAAGCACTGTTCGGCATTTGCGGAAGGGACAGAGCGGGAGCTGCCCGTTAAAAGCAAAAAGAAAAAGCCCGGAATAAAAACAATGGCAGCCGTTGTGCTGACAGACGATCAAGGCGATGTCTATATTCATAAACGGCCGCCAAAAGGCTTGCTCGCCAACTTGTGGGAGTTTCCGAATACCGAAACTCAGAAAGGAATCAAAACCGAAAGAGAGCAGCTTGAAGCCTATTTAGAAAAAGAGATGGGAACAACCGCTGAAATCGGGGAGCTGGAAGGCATCGTAGAACATGTTTTCACCCATCTCGTCTGGAATATTTCGGTCTTTTTCGGTAAAGTAAAACAAGTGTCGGATACAACGGAATTTATACGGGTCACAAAAGAGGAGCTTGAGGAATACGCATTTCCCGTTTCCCATCAAAAGATATGGAAAATGGCGGAAGAAAGCGGCCGCCTGTAAAAAGCGTCAGTCATAGCTGACGCGAGTGCCGTGGCCATAATCCGCTTCATTCCGTTTCAGTCCGCCGCGGGCTTCGATTTCCTGAATCAGTTCCCGGTATTTGGACTGGCCTTCTTCGTTTAAATACGGCATAATTTGCTGGAAGGCATGATGGAAATAGGCGAGCTCTGAATCTCTCCAATCTTTTTTGGGCATCATGGCCAATTCGCCCATATCACGTCCGACATACATATAAAAGACCCCTTTCAACACATATTGCTTTTATTGTTTGTTGAATGAAAAGAACTATACACAGCAAGGAGCTGAGGAAAAATGGAACAAAATAAATGCGCACTGATCACGGGAAGCAGCCGCGGCGTCGGGAAAGCAGCCGCCATCAGACTCGCGGAAAAAGGATACAACATCGTCATCAATTACGCCCGCAGTAAGAAAGCGGCATTAGAAACCGCCGAAGAAATTGAAAAACTCGGCGTTAAAACGCTCGTCATTAAAGCCAATGTCGGCCAGCCGGCAAAAATCAAAGACATGTTCCGCCAGATTGACGAAACATTCGGCAGACTGGACGTGTTCGTCAATAATGCAGCTTCAGGCGTGCTGAGACCGGTCATGGAACTCGAAGAAACACACTGGGACTGGACGATGAATATCAATGCGAAAGCATTGCTTTTCTGCGCCCAGGAAGCGGCAAAGATGATGGAGAAAAACGGAGGCGGCCACATCGTCAGCATCAGCTCGCTCGGCAGCATCCGCTATCTTGAAAACTATACGACGGTCGGTGTCTCAAAAGCCGCTTTAGAATCGTTAACCCGTTATCTCGCGGTTGAGCTGTCTCCGAAAAATATCATCGTAAACGCGGTGTCAGGCGGAGCGATTGATACGGACGCGCTGAAGCATTTCCCTAACAGAGATGAACTGCTGGAAGATGCCCGCCAAAATACGCCGGCCGGCAGAATGGTCGAAATTAAAGATATGATCGATACGGTGGAGTTTTTAGTTTCTTCAAAAGCGGACATGATCCGCGGCCAGACCATCATTATTGACGGCGGACGCTCTCTGCTCGTATAAGTTTTAAAAAAAGATGAATAGCCTTATCATCTCCTGCGCATTCTAAAGTGCGTGGAGGTGATAACAATGGCAAACTCAAAATACAGCAAAACAGACGTTCAGCAGGTGAAAAGACAAAACCAGCAATCAGCTTCCGGTCAGGGTCAATACGGCACTGAATTCGGCAGTGAAACTGATGTGCAGCAGGTAAGAAAGCAAAACCAATCTGCTGAACAAAACAAACAGCAAAACAGCTAATCACTGAAACGAAAAAGCACTTCATCTTCGGATGGAAGTGCTTTTTTCTGTTATTAAAACGACAAAACTTGTGATTCCTCTACAGAATGAGTCAAAGGGTTTTCCGGCGTAAAATCGAAATGGTAAGGAGTATCAACCTAAAAGCCTAAGGAGGAACCCGATGTCAGAGTTTGAAAAGCTTGTAAGTGAACAGATGAAAATCATGGATCAGCTTCTCGAGCTGCAGTCAGAACTTGACCGCTGCCGGCAGGTGGAAGCGGAACTCATCAGTCTGGAAAGAGATGCAAAGCTGGACAATGTACAGGACGAAATTGCGACAAAGCGAAAAGACCTGGCCGGCATACAGGAGTTATTCCAAAGGCAGACAGAGCAAGTCATCCAGTCTTATCGCAGCACGGAAAAGCCGTCTTCCTATGTGCAGAAATGAATGTGCCATTCCGGAAGCGGAGTGGTTCTTTTATTTTCATTTTTTAATTCGTAACGTTATAATAGTGAAAAGACTTGTCGGAAAGCAATTGCGGCTGCATTGACTGCAGGGCTTTACAGAAAGTAGGGGAGAAATATGGGATATCCCAAGGAAGGAGAAACCATTCAAATTCACAGCTATAAGCATAACGGGCTGCTTCATCGAATTTGGAATGAAACGACGATTTTAAAAAGTACGGAATTGTGTATCATCGGAGCCAACGACCGGACAATGGTGACGGAATCCGACGGACGGACGTGGGTGACGAGAGAACCGGCGATCTGCTACTTTCATGCCCGTCAGTGGTTTAACGTCATCGGAATGCTGAGAGATGACGGGGTACACTATTATTGCAACATCAGCTCGCCGTTCGCTTATGACGGAGAGGCCATCAAATATATTGATTACGATTTGGATGTCAAGGTGTTTCCGGATATGACGTATAACATTCTTGACGAGGATGAATACGATGACCACCGCAAATCAATGAATTACCCTAAAGAGATCGACAGCATTCTGAAGGAGTATCTGAATACGCTGCTGCACTGGATTCATCAGCGGAAAGGACCGTTTGCTCCGGAATTTGTTGATATGTGGTATGAACGGTATCTGCGCTATACAAAATAAAGAATACAATAAAAAAACCTGTTGGGGTGTCAACAGGTTTTTCACATGGGCTCACACGCCTTAAAGAGAGAGGGGGATAAAGTGTGGGCGTAATCAGACGCTATATGCAATTTGTAAAACCTTATAAAAAACAAATTTTTATCACAGTGTTAATCGGCATCATAAAATTCTCCATCCCGCTGGCTCTCCCGCTGCTGTTAAAATACGTGGTCGATGACATTATTCAAGGGAGCGGAACGGCAAGCGCTAAAACATCATCGCTATTCACGATCATGGGTATCATGTTTGTGCTGTTTTTAATTCTGCGTCCCCCGGTAGAGTACTATCGGCAATACTTCGCGCAATGGACGGGCAGCCGGGTGCTCTATGATATCAGGGGAGTATTGTTTGATCATATTCAAAAATTGAGCCTGAGGTTTTATGCCAACACGAGAACGGGCGAAGTCATTTCCCGGGTGATAAATGATGTCGAACAGACAAAAGACTTTGTCATAACGGGACTGATGAATATCTGGCTTGATATGATGACGGTGCTGATCGTCATCTGCATTATGTTTACACTCGATGTCAAGCTGACATTGATATCTGTCATTTTGTTTCCGTTATACGGAATTTCAGTGAAATACTTTTACGGCCGCCTCCGAAAACTGACACGTGAGCGTTCTCAGGCACTCGCCCAAGTTCAGGGACATTTGCACGAACGAGTTCAGGGGATGCCCGTCATCAGAAGTTTTGCCATTGAAGATTATGAACAAGCCAATTTTGATGAAAAAAACGGACATTTTCTGGACAGAGCGATCCGTCATACGAATTGGAACGCAAAAACGTTTGCAGTCGTGAATACCATTACGGATTTGGCGCCGCTGCTCGTTATCGCGTTTGCGGGTTATTTTGTCATAAACGGTCCGCTGACGGTAGGGACGATGGTTGCGTTCGTCGGCTATATTGACAGAATGTACAATCCGGTCAGAAGATTGATCAACTCATCGACGACGCTGACCCAGTCGATCGCTTCAATGGACCGCATATTTGAATTTATCGACGAGCCGTATGAACTGACTGATAAACCGAATGCAGTAAAAGCTGACGGCATTAAGGGCGAAGTTGAATTCCGAAATGTCTCGTTCCGTTATGAGGAAGGAAAAGAAACGATTTTGCAGGACGTTTCCTTAAAGGTGACAAAAGGGGAAACCGTCGCGCTCGTCGGGATGAGCGGCGGCGGTAAATCGACGCTTGTCAGCCTCATACCGCGTTTTTATGATGTATCCGGCGGCAGCCTGCTGATTGACGGCACAGATATTCGCGATTATGAAGCGAGAAGCCTCCGCAATCAAGTCGGAATGGTGCTTCAGGATACGTTTCTGTTCAGTGAGACGATTCGTGAAAATATCGCCATCGGTAAACCGGGAGCGTCTCTGGATGAGGTGGTTGCGGCTGCGAAAGCGGCAAATGCCCATGAATTTATTATGAATTTCCCCGAAGGCTATGAAACCAAAGTCGGCGAACGGGGCGTCAAATTGTCAGGCGGGCAGAAACAGCGGATTTCCATCGCGCGTGTATTCTTAAAAAATCCGCCGCTGTTAATCTTGGATGAAGCGACATCGGCTCTTGATCTGGAAAGTGAACACTACATTCAGGAAGCGATGGAAAAGCTTGCGAAAAACAGGACGACATTTATCGTCGCCCACAGGCTGTCCACGATTACGCACGCGGATAAAATTGTCGTCATGGAAAACGGCGCCGTCGTCGAAACCGGCACGCACGAGGAATTAATGGCCCAAGGCGGCCAGTACAGACACTTATTTACGATTCAGAATTTGAACTGATACAAAAACGTATGCCGTCCGAATGGGCGGCATACGTTTTTTTAAATGCAAAAAAACCCGGTTATCTAGAGCACCGGGTTACTCATCTTCGTCTGTTTCTAATTCGCTGTCTTTCGGGTGGTATGTCTGGAAACTCGTAATCAGTGTATCAAGATGTTCCAGCTGCTCACGGTATTCCGCAACCGCAGCCATAATGCTGAGCATATTGTAATCAAGCAGTTCATCCTCGCAGTTCTGCTGATTTTTCAAGAAAGACTTCGTCAAAAGCTGTTTATATCTTATGCTTTCTTCAGCATCGTCATCATGCGGTTTGATCTTGCCGACCGTCCGCATCAGAATCCTTTCGTGCCAATGAAGCAGATAATCAATTTCTTCTGTCAGCGTCTCCTGAAATTCCTCCGGCATATGATAAATCTCGTTTTCATAGCGGTGCAGCTTTTTCAGCGTATCAAGCGCCCGATTCGCCGTAATAATCGCCTGTCTGAACAATACAAGCTTGCGCGACTTTACATACGTCGTTTTCTTAAAGTAGCTTCTCTCCTCTTTATAAAGAAGGTACGTATGATCAAGCTTCATCATCTTTTCCTTCAGCTTCTCAATATCCTCTTTCAATATCGAGTGTTCCGTGGACTGACGCATCGTCAGCCTGATCCATTTCATGATCTCATCGGTATATTCAACCGTATGATGAGTCAGCTTCGTTTCGTATTTCGGCGGAAGAAACACAAGGTTCACAATAAAAGAAGACAGCACGCCTAAAATAACGGTGCTTGTTCGTATCAGAGCGAACGTCAGGAAGCTGTTTCCCGGTGTTTCTAAAATTGCGATAACCGTCACGAGCGCAATCGAAATGGTGTGTTCAATTTTCAGTTTTAACATGATCGTGATGACAATCACTGCGGTCAATCCGATCATAATCGGACTCGGTCCGAAAATCAGTCCGAATGCCGTAGCGATGACAGCGCCGATGATATTTGCCTGAACCTGATCAATAATGATAAGAAAAGACCTGTAAATAGAGGGCTGTATGGCAAATATAGCTGCAATCCCGGCAAAGATCGGCGACGGAAGTCCGATCCATGATGCTAAGTAGAGCGCGAGCGTAATCGCAATCCCTGTTTTAAAAATGCGGGCACCAAGTTTCATTGGTTTGTGCGTGCATTCCTTTCTCTAATAAATTATGTGCCGAACGAACGGCTGACACTTACATTTCCCTGTCGGCTGATTTGCTAAACAATAAAGTAATATACAGGGATCATACCAATTATTCAAGGTCTTTTTTTGAAAAAACCATTATCTCACAAATCGGACAAAAAGAAAAAGCGGAAGCCCCGGGCTCCCGCTTGTTTCAGCAGTTATTTTTTCATATGTCTGAACGCATCTTCAACGGCTTGTAAAGTGGCGTCGATATCCTCTTCAGTATGTGCGGTTGTGATAAACCAAGCTTCATACTTCGATGGAGCGAGATTGATGCCGCGCTCAAGCATCAGCTTGAAGAACTTGGCGAATGCTTCTCCGTCCGTATTTTCCGCCTGCTCGTAATTGACGATCTTTTCATCAGTGAAGTAAACCGTGAGCGCGCCTTTTAAACGGTTGACGGTGATGGTAATGCCGTGTGTCTCCGCATGGGCGAGAATGCCTCGCTCAAGTCTGGCGCCGAGCTCATCAAGCCGCTCATAAACGCCTTCTTCCTTCAGCACTTCCAGGCAGGCGATGCCTGATAGGATAGATGCCGGGTTTCCGGCCATTGTGCCGGCTTGATATGCCGGGCCGAGCGGAGCAACCTGCTCCATGATCTCTTTTTTGCCTCCGTAAGCGCCGATCGGCAAGCCGCCCCCGATAATTTTACCGAGCGCCGTTAAATCAGGCTTCACTTGAAGAAGATCCTGCGCGCCTCCGTACATAAAACGGAACGCCGTGATCACTTCATCATAAATGACGAGCGCGCCCGCTTTATGGGTCAATTCATTTACCTGTTCTAAAAATCCTTCTTCAGGTTCAACGATGCCGAAGTTGCCGACGATCGGCTCGACGAGAACCGCTGCAATTTCCGAACCCCATTTATCCAGCGCGGCTTTGTAGCTTTCAATATCATTGAAAGGAACGGTAATCACCTCATTGGCGATGCTTTTCGGCACGCCGGCGGAATCAGGGGTGCCGAGCGTAGACGGGCCGGAACCCGCAGCGACAAGTACGAGATCAGAATGGCCGTGATAGCAGCCGGCGAATTTAATGATTTTTGTCCGGCCTGTATAAGCGCGTGCAACCCGGATCGTTGTCATTACCGCTTCAGTGCCTGAGTTTACGAATCGTACTTTATCAAGTGAAGGAATGGCCTCCTTCAGCATTTTGGCGAAAGTGACCTCATGTTTGGTCGGCGTCCCGTACAGCACGCCGTTTTCAGCCGCTGTTTTAATCGCTTCAGTTATATGCGGATGGGCATGTCCGGTAATAATCGGGCCGTAAGCCGCTAAATAATCGATATACTGATTCCCGTCTACATCCCAGAAATAAGCGCCGTTCGCTTTTTCCATCGCAACGGGTGAACCGCCGCCTACCGCTTTATAGGATCTGGACGGGCTGTTCACGCCTCCGACGATATGCTCTAACGCTTCCTTATGAAGTTCAACTGATTTTGTATACAAAAAATGACCCTCCTAATATCTCCTTACATCATGTTCTATTGTAGCATGCTTCATTGCGAGCACAACGGTTCATGCTTCCAGAAAAGAGCGGGGGGATAACGGTTGTAATCTTAACGTGAATTGGATACGCTTAATAAAAAACCCGGAGGTATAAGAAATGACGATTGAAATCGGACAAACAGCACCGGATATGAAATTAGTGAATGACAGCGGTGAAGAAGTAGCATTGACGGATTTTAAAGGGAAGTACGTCGTTCTCTATTTTTATCCGAAAGACATGACACCCGGATGCACGACGGAAGCATGTGATTTCCGTGATCAGCACGAAAGTTTCGCGGGACTTGATGCGGTTATCATCGGAGTAAGCCCTGACAGCCGTGATAAACATGAAAAATTTAAGCAAAAACACGATCTTCCTTTCCAGCTCCTCGTTGACGATGAGCACAAACTGGCGGAAGCTTTTGATGTGTGGAAGCTGAAGAAGAATTTTGGGAAAGAATATATGGGTATCGAGCGATCCACTTTTTTGTTAGATAAAGAAGGCCGTCTTGTGAAGGAGTGGAGAAAGGTAAAAGTGAAAGATCACGTTGCCGAGGCGCTTCGCGAATTGGAACAAATTGCGTCTAATTAATGGACAAATGCTGAACTCACGGGGTTTTCTTCAGATTACATTTGACAGGAGACCGGAAAAAGATGTACACTAATTATAAACATTATAAAGTAAGAATCTTTTTTAGAAGAGAGGTGCATGACGGATGGCTGCACATGAATTAAAAGAAGCCTTAGACACGTTGAAGGATACGGGAGTCCGGATTACTCCTCAACGTCATGCCATTCTGGAATATCTCGTGGATTCTATGGCACATCCGACAGCGGACGATATATATAAAGCCTTGGAAGGGAAATTCCCTAATATGAGTGTTGCGACAGTGTATAACAATTTGCGTGTATTCCGGGAAGCGGGGCTTGTAAAGGAACTGACGTACGGAGATGCGTCCAGCAGATTTGACTTTGTCACCTCTGACCATTATCACGCCATTTGTGAAAGCTGCGGAAAAATCGTAGACTTCCATTATCCCGGGCTTGACGAAGTGGAACAGCTTGCGGCTCACGTCACGGGGTTTAAGGTAAGCCACCACCGTTTGGAGATTTACGGCGTCTGCCAAGAATGTTCCAAAAAAGAAAACCACTAAACGAAGCTGACCGCTTTGATACGGTCAGCTTCGTTTATTTTACACTGTTTTTTCTGTTATAAGACTCATCGAACGCTTTGCCTTCCAATCCTTTATCCAATGTAAGCGGCTCTCTGCAATGCATGCACATATCCACTCTGCCCAGTATCTTCGTTTCTTTCTCGCAAGCGGGGCACATCACCCGGACCGCTTTTGTGGACAGCATGCCGATCCAAAAATAAACGGCGGTGCTGAGCCCGATCGACAGCAGGCCGAGAATCATAAACAAGCTGGCAAGCAAAACAGACTGCTTAAAGAACAGCCCGATGTACATAATGATAAACCCAACGAAAACCAAACTTAACGCAAACGTTCTGATCTTATTAATTTTGCTTGAGTATTTCGCCATGTCCATCCCCCTCCCGTTTAACTATAGCACAAAACAGATGGCATATTCTTCATGTTTTCGTAAGAAAAGGGAAGAATAAATATGGCACCTGAAAGGAAATTTGTTATAATAGTGCAATGTGTTTAGAAAAAAGGACTTTCATGTTTTATCATAGAAATGTAGAAACAATAGCTAGTGAAACAATCGCATTGGAGGAATCGTAATGGACAATCTTCTCCGTCCAATTTACCAAGAAAGAGCAAGTCATCCCGATACGCTGGCCGTCCTTATGATTGAGAGAAGGAGTAAAGCATCATCCATCACGGATAACTTTGATGCGGTCATGCTTGTCATTGTCAAACAGGCTGATGAACCTCTTTTTATAAAGCATTATGAATTCGAACACAAAACCGCTTCTTTACATATTGTAACGGATGCTCTGCTTCAGGAATGGATTCTGCTTGGGACCAATAGAAGAGTCATAGATTGGATCATCAACGGCAAAGTACTGTTTGACCGCAATGAATATATATCTGAACTCAATGACCGGCTCAGCACTTTTCCTTTCGCCGAGCGGAAATTAAAGATCGGAATGGAATACGGCAAGCTGATCAGAAGATTTGTAGAAGGAAAAGCGTTTTTTGAAGCTGATCATTTTCTGGATGCATATTATGCGGTAGTGCATGCTCTTCACCACTTGGCCCGCATTGAAGTGATTGACCGGGGATTTTATCCCGAAACGACAGTCTGGAACCAGGTCCGTCACATTGAGCCGCAGGTATATAAGCTATATTCCGAACTTGTCGAGAGTCACGAAAGTTTGGAGAAAAGGCTCGAATTATTATTCTTAGCAAATGATTTTCTCATCCATTCAAAAGCTGAAATCGGTTCTGCGCACCTTTTTCAAGTGATGAAAGAAAAAGGAATGTGGCAGTTTGGAGAATTGCTTCAGCACCCTGAACTGGTGCACTTCACCCAAGATCTCGGTGTCATGCTTGATTATCTGACGGAAAAAGGCTTTGTTGAAGTATCTC
This sequence comes from Bacillus sp. 275, assembly GCF_001999205.1. NCBI lineage: Bacteria > Bacillati > Bacillota > Bacilli > Caryophanales > Bacillaceae > Bacillus > Bacillus sp. 275. The sequence continues at coordinate 1,133,329 of NZ_CP019626.1, read as the reverse complement.
AAATAGAGACCAAAGGGCAGGAAGTATATCATCGAGGATATTCTTTCAAAAAAAGTGTTGACGCTGAATCATAGGCATGGTATATTATTAAACGTCGCTGATGCGCTTCAACAAAAAGCTCACAGCGGCGGAGAAATAAAAACAAAAAACATTTGACAGCAACTCGCTGAAATGTTATACTTAAAAAGTCGCCTCGAGATGAGGTTGAAATGATCTTTGAAAACTAAACAAGACAAAACGTACCTGTTAATTCAAAGTTTTAAATAAATCGCACAGTGATGTGCGTAGTCAGTCAAACTACTTTATCGGAGAGTTTGATCCTGGCTCAGGACGAACGCTGGCGGCGTGCCTAATACATGCAAGTCGAGCGGACAGATGGGAGCTTGCTCCCTGATGTTAGCGGCGGACGGGTGAGTAACACGTGGGTAACCTGCCTGTAAGACTGGGATAACTCCGGGAAACCGGGGCTAATACCGGATGGTTGTCTGAACCGCATGGTTCAGACATAAAAGGTGGCTTCGGCTACCACTTACAGATGGACCCGCGGCGCATTAGCTAGTTGGTGAGGTAACGGCTCACCAAGGCAACGATGCGTAGCCGACCTGAGAGGGTGATCGGCCACACTGGGACTGAGACACGGCCCAGACTCCTACGGGAGGCAGCAGTAGGGAATCTTCCGCAATGGACGAAAGTCTGACGGAGCAACGCCGCGTGAGTGATGAAGGTTTTCGGATCGTAAAGCTCTGTTGTTAGGGAAGAACAAGTGCCGTTCAAATAGGGCGGCACCTTGACGGTACCTAACCAGAAAGCCACGGCTAACTACGTGCCAGCAGCCGCGGTAATACGTAGGTGGCAAGCGTTGTCCGGAATTATTGGGCGTAAAGGGCTCGCAGGCGGTTTCTTAAGTCTGATGTGAAAGCCCCCGGCTCAACCGGGGAGGGTCATTGGAAACTGGGGAACTTGAGTGCAGAAGAGGAGAGTGGAATTCCACGTGTAGCGGTGAAATGCGTAGAGATGTGGAGGAACACCAGTGGCGAAGGCGACTCTCTGGTCTGTAACTGACGCTGAGGAGCGAAAGCGTGGGGAGCGAACAGGATTAGATACCCTGGTAGTCCACGCCGTAAACGATGAGTGCTAAGTGTTAGGGGGTTTCCGCCCCTTAGTGCTGCAGCTAACGCATTAAGCACTCCGCCTGGGGAGTACGGTCGCAAGACTGAAACTCAAAGGAATTGACGGGGGCCCGCACAAGCGGTGGAGCATGTGGTTTAATTCGAAGCAACGCGAAGAACCTTACCAGGTCTTGACATCCTCTGACAATCCTAGAGATAGGACGTCCCCTTCGGGGGCAGAGTGACAGGTGGTGCATGGTTGTCGTCAGCTCGTGTCGTGAGATGTTGGGTTAAGTCCCGCAACGAGCGCAACCCTTGATCTTAGTTGCCAGCATTCAGTTGGGCACTCTAAGGTGACTGCCGGTGACAAACCGGAGGAAGGTGGGGATGACGTCAAATCATCATGCCCCTTATGACCTGGGCTACACACGTGCTACAATGGACAGAACAAAGGGCAGCGAAACCGCGAGGTTAAGCCAATCCCACAAATCTGTTCTCAGTTCGGATCGCAGTCTGCAACTCGACTGCGTGAAGCTGGAATCGCTAGTAATCGCGGATCAGCATGCCGCGGTGAATACGTTCCCGGGCCTTGTACACACCGCCCGTCACACCACGAGAGTTTGTAACACCCGAAGTCGGTGAGGTAACCTTTATGGAGCCAGCCGCCGAAGGTGGGACAGATGATTGGGGTGAAGTCGTAACAAGGTAGCCGTATCGGAAGGTGCGGCTGGATCACCTCCTTTCTAAGGATTTTAACGGAGTATAAGACCATGGGTCTTATAAACAGAACGTTCCCTGTCTTGTTTAGTTTTGAAGGATCATTCCTTCAAAACATAGGAACACCTGCTAAATGCGCCACTTCCTGTGGCAACGCATGTGTTAGCATGTCCTATGCGTTGTTCTTTGAAAACTAGATAACAGAAGTAATTCACATTCAATTAGTAATGCAAGATATCACGTAGTGATTCTTTTTAACGGTTAAGTTAGAAAGGGCGCACGGTGGATGCCTTGGCACTAGGAGCCGATGAAGGACGGGACGAACACCGATATGCTTCGGGGAGCTGTAAGCAAGCTTTGATCCGGAGATTTCCGAATGGGGAAACCCACCACTCGTAATGGAGTGGTATCCATATCTGAATACATAGGATATGAGAAGGCAGACCCGGGGAACTGAAACATCTAAGTACCCGGAGGAAGAGAAAGCAAATGCGATTCCCTGAGTAGCGGCGAGCGAAACGGGACCAGCCCAAACCAAGAGGCTTGCCTCTTGGGGTTGTAGGACACTCTGTACGGAGTTACAAAGGAACGAGATAGATGAAGAGGTCTGGAAAGGCCCGCCATAGGAGGTAACAGCCCTGTAGTCAAAACTTCGTTCTCTCCTGAGTGGATCCTGAGTACGGCGGAACACGTGAAATTCCGTCGGAATCCGGGAGGACCATCTCCCAAGGCTAAATACTCCCTAGTGACCGATAGTGAACCAGTACCGTGAGGGAAAGGTGAAAAGCACCCCGGAAGGGGAGTGAAAGAGATCCTGAAACCGTGTGCCTACAAGTAGTCAGAGCCCGTTAACGGGTGATGGCGTGCCTTTTGTAGAATGAACCGGCGAGTTACGATCCCGTGCAAGGTTAAGCAGAAGATGCGGAGCCGCAGCGAAAGCGAGTCTGAATAGGGCGAATTGAGTACGTGGTCGTAGACCCGAAACCAGGTGATCTACCCATGTCCAGGGTGAAGTTCAGGTAACACTGAATGGAGGCCCGAACCCACGCACGTTGAAAAGTGCGGGGATGAGGTGTGGGTAGGGGTGAAATGCCAATCGAACCTGGAGATAGCTGGTTCTCTCCGAAATAGCTTTAGGGCTAGCCTCAAGGTAAGAGTCTCGGAGGTAGAGCACTGATTGGACTAGGGGCCCCTACCGGGTTACCGAATTCAGTCAAACTCCGAATGCCGATGACTTATCCTTGGGAGTCAGACTGCGAGTGATAAGATCCGTAGTCGAAAGGGAAACAGCCCAGACCGCCAGCTAAGGTCCCAAAGTATACGTTAAGTGGAAAAGGATGTGGAGTTGCTTAGACAACCAGGATGTTGGCTTAGAAGCAGCCACCATTTAAAGAGTGCGTAATAGCTCACTGGTCGAGTGACTCTGCGCCGAAAATGTACCGGGGCTAAACGTATCACCGAAGCTGCGGACTGTTCTTCGAACAGTGGTAGGAGAGCGTTCTAAGGGCTGTGAAGCAAGACCGGAAGGACTTGTGGAGCGCTTAGAAGTGAGAATGCCGGTATGAGTAGCGAAAGAGGGGTGAGAATCCCCTCCACCGAATGCCTAAGGTTTCCTGAGGAAGGCTCGTCCGCTCAGGGTTAGTCGGGACCTAAGCCGAGGCCGAAAGGCGTAGGCGATGGATAACAGGTTGATATTCCTGTACCACCTCCTCACCATTTGAGCAATGGGGGGACGCAGGAGGATAGGGTAAGCGCGGTATTGGATATCCGCGTCCAAGCAGTTAGGCTGGGAAATAGGCAAATCCGTTTCCCGTGAAGGCTGAGCTGTGATGGCGAGCGAATTATAGTAGCGAAGTTCCTGATTCCACACTGCCAAGAAAAGCCTCTAGCGAGGTGAGAGGTGCCCGTACCGCAAACCGACACAGGTAGGCGAGGAGAGAATCCTAAGGTGATCGAGAGAACTCTCGTTAAGGAACTCGGCAAAATGACCCCGTAACTTCGGGAGAAGGGGTGCTCTGTTAGGGTGCAAGCCCGAGAGAGCCGCAGTGAATAGGCCCAGGCGACTGTTTAGCAAAAACACAGGTCTCTGCGAAGCCGTAAGGCGAAGTATAGGGGCTGACGCCTGCCCGGTGCTGGAAGGTTAAGAGGAGCGCTTAGCGTAAGCGAAGGTGCGAATTGAAGCCCCAGTAAACGGCGGCCGTAACTATAACGGTCCTAAGGTAGCGAAATTCCTTGTCGGGTAAGTTCCGACCCGCACGAAAGGCGCAACGATCTGGGCACTGTCTCAACGAGAGACTCGGTGAAATTATAGTACCTGTGAAGATGCAGGTTACCCGCGACAGGACGGAAAGACCCCGTGGAGCTTTACTGCAGCCTGATATTGAATGTTGGTACAGCTTGTACAGGATAGGTAGGAGCCTTGGAAACCGGAGCGCCAGCTTCGGTGGAGGCATCGGTGGGATACTACCCTGGCTGTATTGACCTTCTAACCCGCCGCCCTTATCGGGCGGGGAGACAGTGTCAGGTGGGCAGTTTGACTGGGGCGGTCGCCTCCTAAAAGGTAACGGAGGCGCCCAAAGGTTCCCTCAGAATGGTTGGAAATCATTCGCAGAGTGTAAAGGCACAAGGGAGCTTGACTGCGAGACCTACAAGTCGAGCAGGGACGAAAGTCGGGCTTAGTGATCCGGTGGTTCCGCATGGAAGGGCCATCGCTCAACGGATAAAAGCTACCCCGGGGATAACAGGCTTATCTCCCCCAAGAGTCCACATCGACGGGGAGGTTTGGCACCTCGATGTCGGCTCATCGCATCCTGGGGCTGTAGTCGGTCCCAAGGGTTGGGCTGTTCGCCCATTAAAGCGGTACGCGAGCTGGGTTCAGAACGTCGTGAGACAGTTCGGTCCCTATCCGTCGCGGGCGCAGGAAATTTGAGAGGAGCTGTCCTTAGTACGAGAGGACCGGGATGGACGCACCGCTGGTGTACCAGTTGTTCTGCCAAGGGCATCGCTGGGTAGCTATGTGCGGACGGGATAAGTGCTGAAAGCATCTAAGCATGAAGCCCCCCTCAAGATGAGATTTCCCATTCCGCAAGGAAGTAAGATCCCTGAAAGATGATCAGGTTGATAGGTCTGAGGTGGAAGTGTGGCGACACATGGAGCTGACAGATACTAATCGATCGAGGACTTAACCAATTTGAATGTATGCTTACTGTTATCTAGTTTTGAGAGAATTTTTTAAAAAAACTCTTGCTTTTTCTGAAATACATAGTATAATAATACATGTCACTAAAACGTCTGGTGATGATGGCGAAGAGGTCACACCCGTTCCCATGCCGAACACGGAAGTTAAGCTCTTCAGCGCCGATGGTAGTCGGGGGTTTCCCCCTGTGAGAGTAGGACATCGCCAGGCAGACTTCATTCCGCAGTAGCTCAGTGGTAGAGCTATCGGCTGTTAACCGATCGGTCGTAGGTTCGAATCCTACCTGCGGAGCCATTTATGGAGAGCTGTCCGAGTGGCCGAAGGAGCACGATTGGAAATCGTGTAGGCGGTAACCCCGTCTCAAGGGTTCGAATCCCTTGCTCTCCGCCACTAATTATCAATACATAACAAACGAAAAAATACCAGGGCCCGTTGGTCAAGCGGTTAAGACACCGCCCTTTCACGGCGGTAACACGGGTTCGAATCCCGTACGGGTCACTTATATGATGGAGGATTAGCTCAGCTGGGAGAGCATCTGCCTTACAAGCAGAGGGTCGGCGGTTCGAGCCCGTCATCCTCCACCATTATCATCGCGGGGTGGAGCAGTTCGGTAGCTCGTCGGGCTCATAACCCGAAGGTCGCAGGTTCAAATCCTGCCCCCGCAACCAAAAAATGGTCCGGTAGTTCAGTTGGTTAGAATGCCTGCCTGTCACGCAGGAGGTCGCGGGTTCGAGTCCCGTCCGGACCGCCATTTATAAAAAGGCTCGGTAGCTCAGTTGGTAGAGCAACGGACTGAAAATCCGTGTGTCGGCGGTTCGATTCCGTCCCGAGCCACCATTTGCCGGTCTAGCTCAATTGGTAGAGCAACTGACTTGTAATCAGTAGGTTGGGGGTTCAAGTCCTCTGGCCGGCACTCTAAATGATGGAGGGGTAGCGAAGTGGCTAAACGCGGCGGACTGTAAATCCGCTCCCTCAGGGTTCGGCAGTTCGAATCTGCCCCCCTCCACCATTTTATAAATAGGGGCATAGTTTAACGGTAGAACAGAGGTCTCCAAAACCTCCGGTGTGGGTTCGATTCCTACTGCCCCTGCCACTATTTTATTTATTCATCTTCAGATTATGGCGGTTGTGGCGAAGTGGTTAACGCACCAGATTGTGGCTCTGGCACTCGTGGGTTCGATTCCCATCAATCGCCCCATTTTATCATTGGGCTATAGCCAAGCGGTAAGGCAACGGACTTTGACTCCGTCATGCGTTGGTTCGAATCCAGCTAGCCCAGTTGCATTTTTTTAAAAACAACAGCATAAGATGTATTAGGTTCTTTTACATGTTGCGGAAGTAGTTCAGTGGTAGAACATCACCTTGCCAAGGTGGGGGTCGCGGGTTCGAATCCCGTCTTCCGCTCCAAATTACGGCGGCATAGCCAAGTGGTAAGGCAGAGGTCTGCAAAACCTTTATCCCCGGTTCGAATCCGGGTGTCGCCTTTCTATTGCCGGGGTGGTGGAATTGGCAGACACACAGGACTTAAAATCCTGCGGTAGGTGACTACCGTGCCGGTTCAAGTCCGGCCCTCGGCACCAATTTAACTTTGAACGAACTATGTTAAATTGGTCATCAGTTTTCACATTATAAAACATATATGAGAGTGATTTGCATATTGCAGATCACTTTTTTTATATAATAAAAACGTAATGACTATCAATATAAGTTTCTTGCTTGTATCGTATATACTGCATTACCATTTAAAAAACTTTGCTAAAACCGTTGACGTTTTATGAAATACATGTTATATTTATATACGTCGGTTGAACACGACGAATTACATGCCGGTGTGGCGGAATTGGCAGACGCGCACGACTCAAAATCGTGTTCCTTCTGGAGTGCCGGTTCGACCCCGGCCACCGGTATAAAAAGGCTTCTACAATATGTAGAAGCCTTTTTTGTTGTGTGAAAATATCCTCCAAGGCTTGTGAAAACATGATACCTGCTGATTGTATAAATCCGCTTTTTTCAAAGATACTAACAAGAAGTTCTTTGAAAGAGGTGTTTTTTATGGAAGGGACTTGGGCTTGTCTTATCCCATTTATTCTGGTCATTCCCATTTCAATCATTACAAAGCAAGTGCAGTCCGGTCTGTTTGTCGGTTTGCTGGTCGGAAGCTATCTTTTGCATCCCAGCTTGCTTGGCGGGATTGAACATATGGTTCAATATGTCATCAGTAACATTGTCGTCACCAATAATATTAGAATCATTGTGTTTCTATATTCATTTGCCGGCCTTGTAGGGATTATAAAGCTGACCGGCGGGATAAAAGGATTCGTCCATTTGATCAGTAAAAAAGTTAAAACCAAAAAAGGTGCGATGCTGCTTGCATGGCTGTCGACATTTGGCACGTTCAGTGAACCGGACTTTCGCATCGTCACAATTGCACCGATCATGAAAGCTTTAAGCAAGCGTCTGAACCTGTCGAAACAGAAAATTGCGTATGCCATTGAGTTTACGGCAAACCCTGTCATTGCTTTGATTCCGATAGCAACGGCATTTGTCGGCTACATGGTTTCCATTATCGGACAGGCCCTTAAAACGTCAGGAATAGATCAGCCGGCTTACACGGTGTATGTGAAAAGTATTCCCTTCAATTTTTTCTCCATTGTGATTATAGTAGTCGGAATTTATTATTGCTTTTTTAAGAAACAAAAAGCGGACGAAAGCTTGGAAAAAACAGAAAAGAGCGGACAAACTTCTGCTCGCAAACATAACAAAAATACGGAACCGATTCCGCGGAACAGCGGTGTGTTGCTTTCAAAAGGCTCAGGTTCATTCAACATGGAAACAGGGACGATCTCAGATATTCACGATGGACATACGGGAATGTTCGAAAGTGATGATCATGCTGACCAGCAGGAGGAGCTGGATTCGGCGCACCGTGCTTATATTAAGGAAACACCGATTCGGCCGTGGAATTTAATCATTCCGATCGGGCTGTTTTTGCTATTAACACTCTTTCTCAGTTGGTGGGACGGCCATTCAAAAGCACAAGGGTTTTTGAATGCTTTTATCAAAAGCGATATGCTTGGCGTCATGTTAACCGCATTATTGGCAGCGGTTATTGCAGCATTTGCTCTTTTTATGTTTCAGAGTTTTCATGCAGGCGAGCTTGTTACCCATTTTATTAAGGGCGGAAACGAATTGGTCAACGTTATTATTATGTTATCGCTGATTTGGGCCGTAACAGCAGTATCTGAAGATCTGGGATTCTCGAAATATGTTACTTCTCATTTAACGTCATGGATCCCTCATATGTTTATTGCGCCGTCTCTTTTTATACTGGGGGCTGTTATATCCTATTTTATCGGGTCATTCTGGGGGGCTTGGGGGCTTTTAATGCCGCTCGGCGTAACGCTGGCGGTTCAGTCACATACCAGTTTATTATTAGCGATCGGGGCCGTGTTTGCGAGCGGAACATTTGGAGCATTTGCTTCTCCTCTCAGTGATAATACGGTGACAACCTGTACGGTGTTGGGGATCGATGTTGTGAAGTATGCCCGTTCGAAGCTTGTTCCGGCGCTTATCGCCGCGGGAATCTCCGTTGTGTTATACGGTGCGTTTTCATTTTTCAGATAACAAATACTTTTTAAAGGCGGTATCCGAAATGGGGATAACGCCTTTTTATGAGCTGTTATACTAGAGGAAAAAAGAGGTGATGACATTGAAGCAGATTATTGCAATGGGCGGCGGGGGCTTTTCCATGGAGCCGGATCATCTTGTGCTGGATCAGTATATTTTAGAGCAGTCGGCGCGGTCAAAGCCGAAAATTTGTTTTTTGCCGACGGCAAGCGGAGATTCGGAGAATTATATCGGCAGGTTTTATCAGGCCTTTCAAAAGCTGCGGTGTGAGCCGGATCACTTGTCGCTGTTTAAACCGCCGGGTTCTGATCTCAGATCCTTTCTCATGAAGAAAGATATTATATATGTCGGCGGCGGAAATACGCGCAATATGCTTGTCTTATGGAAAGAGTGGGGGCTTGACCTTATTCTTCGTGAGGCTTGGGAAAACGGCATCATGTTGGCGGGTCTCAGCGCCGGGGCGATTTGCTGGTATGAAGAAGGAGTGACGGATTCAGCTGGAGATTTGAGAGAGTTAAGAGCTTTAGGATTTTTGCGGGGAAGCTTTTGTCCGCACTATGACGGAGAAGCGGAGCGCCGGCCGGTGTATCACCGTCTGATTTCAGAAAAGAAACTCAGGGAGGGCTATGCCGCTGATGACGGCGCTGCGCTTCATTATAAAGACGGTCAGCTGTTCCGGGCTGTCTCCTCCCGGGAAACCGCAAAGGGTTATCGGGTTTTTAATACCGAAGAAGGCGTTCGGGAAACAGAGCTTATGACCTTACCGTTATCTGAATTTTGATAATATGCTTTTTTTTGTACACAACTTATGTTACGATGAGAGCGAAATCAATAGTTACTGGGGGTGCCCGTCTAAGCGGGCTGAGAGAGAAGCGGCGGCTTCTTAACCCTTTGGACCTGATCTGGTTCGTACCAGCGTGGGGAAGTAAAGGTTTTATTATTGTTGATGAAAACAATAATAGTTTCTTTCTGACTGCAAAACCGGGTTCTTCTTTGAACCCGGTTTTTTTGTGCTGGTGCTGAGCTTGGTTCTGTTATTCAAATGATAAAGGAGAGATTTGTATGCAAAATCAATCAGTACAGCAAGCGAACATTTCCATTATGTCGAGTTTTTCCGGCAGTAAAAAGGTTTATGCAGAAGGTTCTTCGCCCGATATACGAGTGCCGATGCGGGAAATCAGCCTGAGTGCGACTACGGGGGCATTCGGGGAAGAGGAGAATGCGCCGGTCCGTGTTTATGATACGAGCGGGCCGTATACAGACCCAGATGTACAGATTGATATTCATGAAGGGCTGGGGGCGCTCCGCACAAAGTGGATTACCGGGCGCGGAGATGTAGAAGAATATAACGGCCGGACCGTGAGACCTGAAGACAACGGCTATAAAAAAGAGGGCCGTGCCGCCGAATACCCCGGCCTACAGCGGAAACCGCTTCGGGCCAAGCCGGGGAAAAATGTAACACAATTGCATTATGCGAGAAAAGGCATCATTACGCCGGAAATGGAGTTTATCGCAATACGTGAGCATGTGTCTCCCGAATTTGTCAGGGAAGAGGTGGCGAGCGGCCGGGCGATTATTCCTTCTAACGTCAACCACCCGGAAAGCGAGCCGATGATTATCGGCCGGAATTTTCATGTGAAAATTAATGCAAATATCGGCAACTCGGCTGTTACATCTTCTATCGAAGAAGAAGTCGAAAAAATGACGTGGGCGATTCGCTGGGGCGCCGATACGATGATGGACTTATCCACGGGAAAAGACATTCATACGACGCGTGAATGGATTATCCGCAACTGCCCCGTGCCTGTGGGGACGGTGCCGATTTATCAGGCGCTTGAAAAAGTAAATGGCATTGCCGAGGATTTAACGTGGGACATTTATCGTGACACATTGATTGAGCAGGCGGAGCAGGGCGTGGATTATTTCACCATCCATGCCGGCGTACTGCTTCGTTACGTCCCGTTAACGGCTAAACGCACGACGGGAATCGTATCCCGCGGCGGGGCGATTATGGCGCAATGGTGCCTGGCCCATCATCAGGAAAGCTTTCTGTACACGCATTTTGAAGACATTTGTGAAATTATGAAGACCTATGATATCGCTTTTTCTCTTGGTGACGGGCTTCGCCCCGGTTCGATTGCGGATGCCAATGATGAAGCGCAGTTTGCGGAATTGGAAACTCTCGGAGAATTGACGGAGATTGCGTGGAAGCACGATGTGCAAGTGATGATCGAAGGACCGGGTCATGTGCCGATGCATAAAATTAAGGAAAACATGGACAAGCAGCTGGAAATTTGTAAAGAGGCGCCTTTTTACACGCTCGGACCATTAACGACGGATATCGCTCCGGGTTATGACCACATTACTTCAGCAATCGGCGCGGCGATGATCGGCTGGTACGGGACGGCGATGCTTTGCTATGTCACGCCGAAGGAGCATTTGGGGCTGCCGAATCGTGATGATGTAAGAGAAGGTGTCATCACGTACAAAATCGCGGCACATGCCGCAGACCTTGCTAAAGGGCATCCGGGTGCACAGATCCGTGACGATGCTCTGTCTAAGGCGCGGTTTGAATTCCGGTGGCGTGATCAATTTCATTTGTCGCTTGATCCTGAAAGAGCAATGGAATATCATGATGAAACGCTGCCGGCTGAAGGCGCAAAAACGGCTCACTTCTGTTCGATGTGCGGTCCGAAGTTCTGCAGTATGAGAATTTCTCAGGATATTCGTGATTATGCGAAGGAAAACGGACTTACTGAAGACGAGGCCGTCAACGAAGGGCTGAAAGAAAAAGCAAAAGAGTTTGCAGACAAGGGAAGCCGCTTATATCAATAAAAGAAAAGATGAAGATGGAGTTTGCCCATCTTCATCTTTTTTAGAAAAACGGTGAACGGCGAAGCGGCGGAATGCTCTGTTCAAAGCGGAATATATTTTCCGGATCGTATTTCGTTTTGACTTGACGGAGGCGGTGAACATTTTCTCCGTAATACGTTTGCAGCCAGTTTCTGATTTCTCTATCAGGCCAATTCACGTAATCTCCCATCGTTTCTCTTGATAGGGACGTTCTCAGTCCTTCGATCCAGCGGACATTTTGTCTTTCTTCTTCAGCAGATGTCCAAGTTGTAATATATTCTTGGGCAATGATTGCGTTGCGATAGTAGAATGCCGTTTGGTCAGGAGCGATCCGTCCGGCCGCCCCGCCGAGAGATTGCTGCCAGACACTGGCGTTTTCGTTCGGAGCATGCTCTAAATAGCGCTTTAAAGTGGAAATCGCGCGTGTTGATAATGGTTTTTCAATAAAGGATCCTGACCGCTTCATCTTTTGCGGCTGATTGCCTCCCGGGCTGTTAAAAAAGGCTGCCGCTTTAATAAATGGCACTGTCTTGACCATGCCGCTTGCCGGTTTTCCCGCTTTCATTAACGGAGCCAGCAGTTCTTTCAGCTCATCCTTTGTCCCGGTAAATTGACCGAGCGCTTCTATGCGGTTTACTTCCTTAGGCCAAAACTGAATTGATGAGGTAAGCCGGTTGTCTGTAAATGGAGCCCAGCGCTGCCATGTGTTAAATACTTCCTCAAAATCATCCCAGCCCCAAGTGACAGAAAAAACAGACACGCACGAGATCGGCACGGCTTTAAACATCATGGATGTGACAATGCCGAAGTTGCCTCCCCCTCCGCCCTGAGATGCCCAAAATAGATCAGAGTGCTTTGAGCGGTTGACTGTGATCAAGTCAGCACCCGCTTTTTCGTCCGCTATGATCATTTCGAGCTGGAGGAGACGATCGCAAGTAAGTCCGGCTGTCCTTGTTAAATATCCGATTCCTCCCCCGAGCGTCAGCCCTGTGATTCCCACATTCGCAATGGTTCCCGCAGGAAGGGTCAAGCCGTACCGCCAGAGTGTCCGGTAGACTTCCCCCAATTCGGCTCCCGCTTCAATCGAGACCAGCCGCTTATCCTCATTTACTCTTATTTTCTTCATTTCACTGAGATCAATGACTAGTCCGTCATTTAACAGGGAAAAATTTTCGTAGCTGTGTCTTCCGCCTCTGATACGGAAAGGCACATTGTTCTCACGTGCCCATCTCACCGCATTGAGGGCGTCATGTTTGTTTTGACAAAACACAATGATGTCTGGATATCTTTGCAGGCTTAAATTGATATTGGTTCTTGCAGCATTATAGTCCGGGTCATCTTTTTTGACGATGCGACCGGTCAATGTTGTCTTTTCCACACTCTCACTCACTTTCACTTGTACTCTGCTATGTTTTCTAGCATATGCGGAAAAATGAGAGAGTGTATGAGGAAAACCCCCGGAAGGAAACGATATTTTAAATTATAGTTGACAGGTAGGGATTGTATGAATTAACATAATCATTACATATTTCCAAACGATGGCTGATCGGATCACCGAAGGCTCTTATCTTTTAAACAGATAAGGGCCTTTTTTGCGTGAAAGTCATGAATGAAATGAAAAGCGGAGGGATAAAAGTGGCGTTAAAAAAGGTATCACATGTACGCAAAAAGAGCAAAAAACGAAAAAAGTACAGAAAATACACATTGAATTTCGAACTGCTTGTAGAGAAAAACAAACGGGAGATTATGAGAAATGAGGAACAGATGGAGCAGATTTATATAAAGATAGATGAAAAGCATGCGGGGGTTCGATAAAGATGAAGGAGAGAAAATGGAGGATAAAAACAACGGTACTCGCGCTGTCGGTATCCATCATGTTATCAGGGTGCGCGTTAGGGAGCGCCGGGGAAGAACCGTCATCTGCGGCGGATAAAAAGGAAGAAACACGTATTGCCCATGTCAAGACAAAGGAATTTAAAGCTTCTCATCCGGCGGCCATTCCCGCTAAATCGAAAGCCAGAACTGACACTTTTGTTGCTGGGATTTCCGCGCCGGGCGGTGTGTTTCTGCCGTACTTTTACGAAAACGGCTGGGATGGAAATGCGACAGATCCTATTTTTGAACCGTTAGTCAAACTGGATAAAACGGGGAAGCCTGCCCCGGCTCTTGCGGAAAGCTGGAAAATTTCCAAGGATCAGCTTACCTACACGTTCCGTTTAAGAAAAAATCTTGTTTTCAGCGACGGTTCACCGCTGACCGCAAAGGATGCCGCATTCACTTTAACACTGCTGCATGATCCTGCGTACGCGGGCTATGAAGATATCACCACGGCCTATATTAAAGGCGGCAAGGCTTACAAAGAAGGAAAGGCAAAGACGATAGAGGGCATTCGCGTCCTTGATGACAGAACCATTCAAATCACGACTGAGAAAGTCAGTGCGAAGTCGCTGCTTCTTTTAGGCGGGCAGGTGCTGTCAGAATCCTACTACGGAAAGAATTATCAATTCGGCAAACTGGACTATTTAAAAGAGCTTTATGCCAAACCGCTCGGAGCGGGACCTTATCAATTTACAGAATATCTTCCGGGACAGGAAATACGCTATCAGGCTAATGAACACTATTATGCAGGAAAACCAAAAACCGAAAAGCTGATTTATAAAATTATCGATCCGTCAACTTCCCTTCAGCTGTTTGAAACGGGTGACCTTGATTACGCTTCTTTTTCACCTGATGATGATACGGTTCAGCATTTAAAAAGTCTCGGTTTTGCCAATATAAGCGTATCTGTCGTGAATGATTACGGGCTTGTGTACGTCAATCACAAGCGTCCGCCTTTTCGAGATAAGAAAGTGTGCCAGGCGCTTATTTACGGACTTGACCGTCAAAAAATCGTCGATGTCCGCTTTAAACGCTACGGAGAAGTCGCGAATGTGCCGGTGTCTCCGGTTTCGTGGGCTTATGATGACAAAGATGTCAATCGGTACGCGTTTAACCCTGAAAAAGCCAAAAAGCTTCTCGATGAAGCAGGCTGGAAAACGGGCAAAGACGGTGTACGTGAAAAAAACGGCAAAAAGCTTGAAATCAGCTATTACACGTCTAAAGCGGATGATGATTTCATCCCGATCGCGAAAGAAAATTACGCGGACATCGGAATCTCATTAAAACCGGAAGTGATGGATTTTAATACAGAAGTAGCGAAAATAAATGACAAACAATATGACCTTGCCGCCGTTTCCACCTCGCAGATTCTTGATCCGAATGACACGGTGGAAAAGCTGGCTTCCGGCCATCCCAATAATGTAACGGGGTATTCCAATCCGAAAGCGGACCGGCTGATAGAGAAAGGAGCCGGCACGCTTGATATCAGCAAAAGAAAAGAGATTTATCACCAGCTGTACCGGGAGCTCGGGGAAAACCCGCCTTACATTCTGATTCATTACCGTCAGAGCGCAAGGGCGGTCAGCGGAAAAATAAAAGGGCTTGTGCCTGACAATTATTCTGGAATCAGTTCAAGTCTCTCAAATGTCTCAATTCAATAGAACGGTTGGGCAAAATACCCGGTGCATCCCGGGGATTTTGCCCTTTCAGCGGAAAGGAGGGGCTTTTTATGAAACGGTATGCCGCAGAACGATTCATTCAAATGCTTGTGATCTTATTCGGTACGTCCTTTATTATTTTTTTCTTATCCGCCATGCTGCCGGGCGACTATATTGATTCCAATGTAAACCTGACTCCTGAAAGAGCGAAGGAGTTAAAAGCGCTTTACGGGCTGGATCAGCCGATTTGGCAGCGCTATGTGACATGGCTCGGAAATGTGCTCAGCGGAGATTTTGGGTTTTCTTTGAAATATCAGGAGAACGTCCTGTCACTGCTTCGGAAATATGTCTGGAATTCGTTTTTTGTCGCGTTTTTGGCGTTGCTTGTCACATGGTCAGCCGCGATGATAACGGGTGTCATATCCGCTGTTAGGAAATACTCATGGTTTGACGGGATCGTGACGTTTCTTGTTTTTGCTTCCATGGCGTTCCCGTCTTTTTTTATCAGCCTTCTGTTTATTAAGTGGTTTGGGGTGGATTTGAAAATATTGCCCGTCGGCGGGATGATTGATACCGGAAGCACGAGTACAGGTTTTTCGTACGTGCTTGAAGCCGTCAGACATATGATTCTTCCGGTCGTGATTTTATCTATGCTCGGCATCGGCTCGCTGACAAGGTATTTCCGCTCCGGCATGCTGGACGTGATCAGACAGGATTATATCAGAACGGCGAGAGCGAAGGGATTGAAAGAGCGCACCGTCATCTGGAAACATGCGTTGAAAAACGCGCTCATTCCGGCCATCACCCTGCTTGCTTTTGAACTGCCGGGACTGTTTTCCGGAGCCATCATTATTGAACAGATTTTCGGGTGGCCGGGTGTCGGACGTATTCAGCTGGAATCTGTGCATTATCGTGATTATCCGGTTTTGATGGCGTTTACCTTGTTTTTGTCTTGTTTAACGATTGTGGGGAACTTCTTGGCGGATATCGCTTATGCCGCGGTTGATCCGCGGGTCAGGCTGAAATAGGGGGTGTTCGGAATGAAAAAACAAAAAGGGGCGCCGCCTTCTCTTTGGAAGCAGACGTACCGCCGCCTGCTGCAGCATAAGCTGACGGTCATCAGTCTTCTTTTCTTATGTTTTATGTTTTTATTGTGCTTTATCGGGCCGTCTTTTTCTCCGTACATAACAGATCGGACGGATATTTCAAATGCCAATCAGCAGCCGGGAATCCATCATTGGCTGGGAACTGACCAGTACGGGAGAGATGTGCTGACGAGGCTGATGCTGGCGGGGCAGATTTCTCTGACCGTGGGGCTTGCTTCAATGGTGCTGTCGCTTGTCATCGGTTCTTTACTCGGGGCTGCGGCCGGATTTTATCGGGGAGCCGCTGATATGATCATTATGCGCATCGCTGATATGCTCATGTCCATCCCGGGACTGCCGCTGCTTTTGATTTTGGCTGCGGTGATGTCGGAGTGGAAAGTGCCTTCTGAATACAGAATGTACCTGATTATGATGATGTTAAGCCTGATCGGATGGCCCGGTCTGGCGCGGCTTGTACGCGGACAGATTTTGTCGCTCAAGGAGCAGCCGTTTATGATGGCCGCGGAAGTTCTGGGGCTTAGTGATAAACGGAAAATCCTCTATCATTTGCTTCCCAATACATTGCCGTTATTACTGGTAGCGGCGACTTTGCATGTGGCGGGAGCGATGCTGAGTGAATCGGCGCTGAGTTTTCTCGGGCTTGGCGTTGCTCCGCCGACACCTTCTTGGGGAAACATGATGGAAGCGGCGAATCATTTTATGGATTTTACACTCCGTCCGTGGCTGTGGATTCCGCCGGGAACGGCCATTTTTCTGACCGTTGTGGCGATTCATCTGCTTGGAGACGGTTTAAGAGACGCTTTTGATCCTAAGGTAAAACGGCAGGTGAAAATGAAATGAAAAAACCGCTTTTAGAAGTGAGGCATTTGGAAACGGCTTTTTATACAGAGGAGGGGGCGGTAAAGGCCGTGGACGATGTCAGCTTTACGATACATGAGGAGGAAACGGTTTGTATTGTAGGGGAGTCCGGCTGCGGGAAAAGCATGGCGTCATTGTCCATTATGCAGCTTATTCCCGAGACGGGGAGAATCGAACGGGGAGCGGTGCATTTTTCCGGACGGAACCTGTTGGAATTGAAACCAAAAGACATGCAGAAAATCCGCGGCAGCGAAATCGGGATGATATTTCAGGAACCGATGACATCTTTGAATCCGGTGTTTACAATCGGTGAGCAGCTGGCTGAACCGATTCGCGAACATTTATTGCTGAGTAAGAAAGAAGCATGGCGGAGGGCCGTTGATCTGATCACGTTAGTGGAGATCCCGAATGCCGAGCAGGTTATGCACCAATATCCTCATGAACTGAGCGGCGGCATGCTGCAGCGCATCATGACGGCTGTCGCGCTAAGCTGCGAGCCGAAACTGATCATTGCCGACGAGCCGACGACAGCGCTTGACGTAACCATTCAGGCGCAGATATTGGATTTATTGCGGGATATGAAAAAGCAATTCCGCACGTCTATTTTATTCATTACACATGACCTTGGCGTGGTTGCTGAAATGGCTGATTATGTGATTGTCATGTATGCGGGAAAAATTGTGGAGGAAGGACCGGTTGCAAAGCTTTTTTCTGATCCGAAGCATCCGTATACGAAAGGACTGCTCGCGGCCAAGCCGGTTATCGGTCAAAGAAGGGAGATGTTGTACACCATTACGGGGCAGGTCCCCGAGCTTGCGGACCTGTCGGGATCGTCTTGTTATTTTGCGGAGCGATGTGAACACAGCATGGAAATATGCCGGAAATCGAGCCCGCATTTTACTGAATTCGGGAAGGGGCATCAGGCGGCGTGCTGGCTTTACAGAGAGGAGAAAGCAGATGAGTGATGTGTTGCTGGAGGTCAAGGGGCTGAAAAAATATTACGAGGAGCATGGGGGGATGAGAAAGACCCGCAAAAATCCCGTAAAAGCGGTCGACGGTGTCAGTTTTACGATAGGAAAGGGAGAAGTGTTCGGCTTAGCGGGAGAATCGGGCAGCGGAAAGTCATCAATCGGCAAGACCATTTTGAGGCTTCATGAAAAAACAGAGGGAGAGGTGTTTTTTCAGGGGCGTGATGTGTTTCGAATGAGCCGGCGCGAGCTCAAAACTTTCAGATCAGAAGCGCAGCTCATCTTTCAAGATCCGTTCAGTTCTTTAAATCCCCGGCGCCGGATCGGAGAAGCCATCGGTGAAGCGATGATCGAGCATCAATTGGCGGTGAAACGGAACGCGCGTGATAAAGCGGCGGAGGTTCTTGAAGCCTGCGGACTTTCTGCAAACTTTATCGACCGTTATCCGCATGAATTTTCCGGAGGGCAGCGGCAGCGGATTGTGATTGCAAGAGCGATGGCGCTCAAGCCGCAATTTATCATTATGGATGAACCCGTGGCGGCGTTAGATGTCTCCATCCAGGCGCAGATGATCAATTTGTTCAGCAGCCTTCAAAAACAGCACGGGCTGTCATATTTATTCATTTCTCATGATTTAAGCGTGGTGGAGCACTTATGTACGAAGGTCGCCATTATGTATTTAGGGACGATTGTGGAATACGCGTCAAAGGAGGAGCTCTTTTCACGGCCGCTTCACCCTTATACGAAAGCGCTGTTATCAGCCGTGCCTGTTCCTGATCCCGGAGCGAAAAGGGAGCGGATAATTTTAAAGGGTGATATACCGAGCCCCTCTGATCCGCCTTCAGGCTGTAAATTCCGAACGAGATGCCCGGCAGCCAAGAAGATATGTGCTGAGAAAAGTCCGGCGCTGTCAGAAAAAGGGCTTCATCATTTTGCGGCATGCCACTTCGTATAATTGAGAAAAAAACGGTTTTATTGATAATAAACAGGAAAAACCTGCCGGGCAGACCGGCAGGTTTTTTAATGTTATTTTGGTGATGGCAGTCCGAGTCCTTCGGCAACGCGTCTGCCGTATTCAGGATCAGCTTTATAGAAGTGGCCGATCTGGCGCAGCTTAATTTCTTCTTTGTCCACAGGTTTCATCGCACTGACGATATTGGCGACAAGGCGCGCGCGCTCTTCTTCGCTCATCAGGCGGTACAGGTCGCCGGCTTGTGTGTAATGATCATGATGATTATAGCTTACACTGTCTGCGAAACCTGATACAGGATATGCCGCCTGTTTATCTTCAGGTGACTCTTTCGGGCCTCCGAAGCTGTTAGGCTCGTAATAGACGGAGCGGCCGCCGTTATCATCAAAACGCATTTGTCCGTCACGCTGATAGTTTTTCACTTCATTGCGGGAACGGTTGATCGGCAGCGCCTGATGGTTCGCGCCGACACGGTAGCGATGCGCGTCATGGTATGCGAACAACCGGCCTTGAAGCATTTTGTCAGGTGAGACGTCGACGCCGGGGACTAATGTGCCGGGAGAGAACGTCGCCTGTTCTACTTCCGCAAAGTAATTTTCCGGATTGCGGTTCAGAACCATGCGGCCGACTTCAATGAGCGGATAGTCTTTTTGAGACCATACTTTTGTGACGTCAAACGGATCAAAGCGATATGTGTTTGCGTCTTCTAACGGCATGATTTGAACATATAATTTCCATGCGGGGAAATCGCCGTTTTCAATCGCATTGAACAAATCTTCCGTATGGTAATCGGGATTTTCGCCCGCGATTTTTGCGGCTGTATTAACATCAAGGTTTTTCACGCCTTGCTCTGTTTTAAAGTGATATTTGATCCAGACGCCTTCGCCTTTATCATTTGTCCATTTAAATGTATGGCTTCCGAATCCGTGCATATGGCGAAGAGTCGCCGGAATGCCCCGGTCTGACATCAGAATGGTGACCTGGTGCAGGGATTCCGGTGACAGAGACCAGAAATCCCAAACGGCCGTCGGGTTTTTCAGATGTGTTCTCGGATCTCTTTTTTGTGTATGGATAAAGTCAGGGAACTTGATGGCATCGCGGATGAAGAACACGGGTGTATTGTTTCCGACGATGTCGTAGTTTCCTTCTTCTGTATAAAACTTAACGGCAAATCCGCGCGGGTCGCGCACTGTGTCACTAGAGCCCAGTTCGCCCGCAACGGTTGAGAAACGGATGAAGAGCGGCGTGCGTTTACCGACTTCTGACAGAAATGCGGCTTTCGTATATTTTGTAACGTCATTTGTGACTTCAAAATAACCGTGTGCGCCCGCGCCTTTTGCGTGAACGACACGCTCGGGAACACGTTCTCTGTTAAAGTGCGCCAATTTCTCAAGCAGATGGACGTCTTGTATTAAAGCAGGACCGCGATCGCCGGCCGTCATTGAGTTTTGGTTATCTCCGACAGGAGCGCCCCAGCTGGTTGTCAATTTATTTGAACTCATGTGATCACCTCTTTAGATTTATAAAAACATAATATCACCTATCATTAAAAAGTCAATATTATTTTATAATGATTATAAAATAATTATTTTTATTATCGAAAAAAGGGTTTGGATTTGAAAGCCTACTTGACTGACAGGAATAATTGGTTTAAGGTGAGAAAAAATAGAAACCGCTGACTTGGACACAAGAGGCTCTTATTCTTCACTGGATAAGGGCCTTTTTTTATTGTCAGGCGGTAAGGGAGGCGGCGATTGTATGCTTTTCCGGCAGCATTTTAAACCTGTCGATATTCACGGTCATCTGCCGTACAGCCTTTATTTCGGCAAAAACGATAAGACATTTTCCGATTATAACCGGGAGCGGTCAGAAAGAATGAATCTGACTTGGGATTTTCCTGATCCGCATGATGTTGAGGGCGATGACGGCGAAATCGCTTTGATGACAAGATGGGAGAATGAATTAGATAAGTATGGCATTGACGTGCTGAATTTTTTAACAGCAGAGAGCAATGACCGGATGGCGGCGTTTATTCAAGCCAATCCCGCGAGATTTACCGGATTTGCATATCATCCTTTGGAGCGGGAGGATGCGTATGGAGAGCTGAAAAGAGCGGTAGAAGAGCTCGGTCTGAAAGGATATAAACTGTTCGGGCCGCTGACAGACATCGATTTTCATGATCCGTCGCTGAAAAAGCTGTGGACGTATTTAGCTGACAAAAGGCTGCCTGTATTAATTCACTTCGGGCTTTTAGGAAGAGCGGGGGGCATTGTCAGCCATCGCAACATCAACCCGCTCTCCATGTTCATCATTCCGCATTTCGGCGCCGGATATTATCAGGAACTGCTGCAGCTGTGCTGGAGCTGCCCGAATGTGTATATTGACACGTCCGGCTCAAATCAGTGGATGAGGTGGATGCCGTACCCGCTTGATTTGGAAATTCTGTTTCGGAAGACATCTGAATTAATCGGTGCTGAACGGATCATCTTCGGGACGGATTCGAACGGATTTCCGAGAGGATATGTATACAGATATCTTCAGGAGCAGGTGAGGACCTGCCGGGAAATCAATATGCGGGAAGAAGATATAGAGAACATTTTCGGCAACAACGCGCGGACATTATTGAAAATCGCCCGCCAAGAAAAGGAAGTAAATGCGTGATACAGCCGATGCGCTCTCTGGCAGGGTTATGCCGGAGGGCGTATTTTAATCCTTATAAAAAACAGTTGACAAGTCGGAATAATTTGAATTAACATGATATTCAAATTTAAAAACAAACGGGTTGCCGATCGGACCGCCGAAGGCTCCCATCTCTGCAAGCAATCGGAGATGGGGGCCTTTTTGTTTTTCGATCGCACGCGGCAGAAAGAGAGGGGAAGACAGATGGCTGTAACCATCAGCATACAAGAAAAAGCTTTTGAGCATGAAGGCCGGAAAACGCCGGTGCTGAATGATATTGAGCTGTCAATTGCATCGGGAGAATTTTTGACTGTCATCGGGCCGAGCGGATGCGGCAAAAGCACGCTTTTAAAATTGATTGCCGGTCTTGATACCGATTATAAAGGCTCTGTCAAAATAAACGGCCGCAATGTATCAGGACCGGGCATCCGGCAGGGATTTATCTTTCAGGAGCACCGGCTGTTTCCCTGGCTGACGGTAAAACAAAACATCGCTGCCGATCTCAATATGAACGACCCGGCCGTTCGGAAAAAAGTGGATGATCTGATTGAGGTTGTCAGGCTGCAGGGAGCGGAGAACGCTTATCCGCGCGAATTATCCGGCGGCATGTCGCAGCGGGTTGCCATCGCCAGAGCCCTTTTGCGCGAGCCGGAGGTGCTGCTTTTAGATGAACCGTTCGGGGCGCTTGACGCTTTTACGAGAAAACATTTGCAGGATGTGCTGCTTGATATATGGCGCGAGAAAAAAACGACGATGATTCTGGTCACGCATGATATTGATGAATCCGTCTATTTAGGCGATAAGCTGGCGATCCTCAGGGCAAAGCCCGGCCGGCTGCACAGCCTGATGCCGATTCAGCTTCCGCATCCGCGCAATCGGACCTCAGCGGATTTTCAGGCCGTCCGGCAGAAGGTGCTTTCTGAGTTTGAGAAAACGGAAGACCTCCGGTTTGCGGATGGGTCCGGGATATAGAAGGGACGAAGTGAAGTGAAAAAAATCATCATTCTTTTAGCCGCAGCAGTCATGATGTCAGCCGGATGCAGTGCAGACAGGACAGGGGGGAGCGGGAAAACGGTGAAAGAAATCCGGATCGGCATCCAGCAGAGTTTAAGCCCGCTTCTCATTGCCAAGGAAAAAGGCTGGTTTGAAGAGGCCTTCAAAAAAGACGGAATAAAAGTAAAATGGGTCGAATTCCAAAGCGGTCCTCCGCAATTTGAAGGTCTTGCCGCCGATAAGCTTGATTTTTCCCAGGTCGGCAATTCACCGGTCATTTCCGGTCAGGCGGCTGGAATTGATTTTAAAGAGATCGGGCTGTCTCAGGACGGGTTAAAGGCAAACGGCATTCTCGTAAACAAGGGCAGCGGGATTCAGAGCCTGAAAGAATTGAAAGGCAAAAAAATCGCTGTAGCCAAAGGCAGCAGCGGCTTTGATTTTCTCTATAAAGCTTTAGAGAAAGCGGGGCTTTCCGCCGATGACGTCACCATCATCCAGCTTCAGCCGGATGAGGCGGTTTCCGCTTTTGAAAACAAATCAGTTGACGCATGGTCCGTTTGGGAGCCGTATTTGTCGATTGAAACGCTGCAGCACGGGGCGGAAATATTGGCGAACGGAGAAAGCACAGATTTATATTCTCCCGGTTTCACGTTAGTCAGAACGGGATTTTCCAAAGAACACCCGGATGAGGTGGTCCGTTTTCTGAAAGTGTTCAATAAAGCAGTTACATGGCAAAAGGAACACAAAGATGAAGCTGTCTCCTTATATGCGAAAATCAAACATCTTGATCCGAAAGTCGTCAGAAACGTGCTTAACAATACTGAGCCTCTCAATGAACCGATCAATGATAATATTGTCAAAGCCCAGCAGGAAACCGCTGATTTTCAATATCAAACAAAAGCGATTCATAAGAAAATTCATGTAAAAGACGTTGTCGACAATTCATTTATTAAAAAAGCGCTTGAAACGGGGGGTGGCAAGTAATGAAAGCAGAAGCATCAACGGCTGCCGGCGCAATATGCCAATCAGAAAAGAAAGCTCTGGCAAGATCCCGGAAGTATTCATACCAATGGATGAAAGGGGTTGTACTCCCGGCTGCGGTTATCGCAGTATGGCAGGTTATCGCAAGTCTGGGCATCGTCTCGGCCACGGTGCTCCCGTCACCTGTCGTCATCTTGCAGACGTTTCAGGAACTTCTTCTTTCAGGTGAACTTTGGGGTCATTTAGAGATCAGCTTATACCGGGCGGCTGCCGGATTTCTGCTTGGCGCGGGCCTCGGACTTGTTTTCGGGCTGCTGGTCGGTTTCTCAAAGCGGACGGAAGCATATCTTGATCCGTCTCTGCAAATGCTCAGAACGGTTCCGCACTTGGCCGTGACTCCTCTGTTCATTTTGTGGTTCGGGTTTGATGAGACATCAAAAATTCTGCTGATCGCATTAGGGGCATTTTTCCCCGTGTACATTAATACGTTTCTCGGAATCCGCAGTGTGGACGCGAAGCTGTTTGACGTCGCGCGGGTGCTGGAATTTAACTGGTATCAGCAGATGACGAAATTAATTCTTCCGGCATCTCTGCCGAATATCCTGCTCGGCATCAGGCTCTCTCTAGGCATTGCGTGGCTCGGTCTCGTGGTGGCGGAACTGATGGGATCGAGCGAGGGCGTCGGTTATATGATTATGGATGCCAGACAATTTTCACAGACAAATAAGGTGTTTGTCGGCATTATCATTTTTGCGGCTGTCGGCAAGCTGACAGATGCATTGGTCAGAATGCTCGAACGGAAACTATTAAAATGGCGGAACAGTTATGAAGGGTAACCTATTAAAAAAGGAGAGATTCATATGGAGATTCTTTGGTTTATTCCGACGCATGGTGACGGCCGGTATTTAGGGACGCAAACGGGAGGGAGAACGGCGGATCATCTTTATTTTAAGCAAGTGGCACAGGCGGCGGACAGACTCGGTTATACGGGGGTTCTGCTGCCGACGGGGAGATCATGTGAAGACCCGTGGCTGACGGCTGCCGCTTTAGCGGGGGAAACGAGTGACTTGAAATTTTTAGTGGCGGTCCGTCCGGGACTGATGCAGCCGTCTGTCGCCGCGAGAATGGCGTCGACAATGGACCGGCTGTCAGACGGCCGTTTGCTCGTAAATGTCGTAGCGGGCGGAGATCCTTATGAACTGGCGGGAGA
Source organism: Bacillus sp. 275 (assembly GCF_001999205.1). Classification (NCBI taxonomy): domain Bacteria; kingdom Bacillati; phylum Bacillota; class Bacilli; order Caryophanales; family Bacillaceae; genus Bacillus; species Bacillus sp. 275. The sequence goes on along the minus strand of NZ_CP019626.1, from coordinate 1,108,526 downwards.
CGGCATGTTTATCAGCCACGATGAACGTTATAAGGCGACTGAAGAATTTTTAACCGTCTGGCGCGGACTCATGCGGGGCGAAACGGTGACATATGAAGGGGACCATATCAAAGTGGAAAACAGCAATCTGCTGTTTCCGCCAAAGCAGTCTCCGCATCCGCCATTATATTTCGGCGGTTCATCACAGGCGGGAATTGAGGCTGCGGCGAAACATACAGATGTCTATTTAACATGGGGAGAGCCGCCGGAGCAGGTAAAAGAAAAGATTGAAACTGTTAAAAAACAGGCTGCCAAGGAAGGAAGGACGATGCGTTTTGGCATCAGACTTCACGTGATTGTCCGGGAGACTGAGGAAGAGGCATGGGAAGCGGCTGAACGATTAATCAGCCATTTAGACGAAGAGACGATTGCGAAAGCGCAGGCTTCGCTCCGGCGGGCTGATTCTTCGGGACAAAAACGGATGGCCGATCTCCATAACGGTGACCGCTCGAAGCTTGAGATCAGCCCGAATCTCTGGGCCGGCATCGGACTGGTCAGAGGCGGAGCGGGCACGGCGCTTGTCGGTGATCCGCAGACTGTCGCTGCTCGAATTTTAGAGTATCAGGCACTCGGCATTGAGACGTTTATCTTTTCAGGCTACCCGCATCTGGAAGAAGCTTATTATCTGGCTGAACTCGTGTTTCCGCTTCTGCCGTTTCAGAATGAACGGACTAAAAAGCTTGAGCGCAGACTGGGTGAAGCAATGGGCAACGACCATTTTGCAAGAGGAAATAAAGCGACAGTCTGATGACGTCGCAAGGCGGATAATTGACGGCGGGCGCTTTCTGCGGATTCATTTCCGGGGAAATGCCGGCAGTGAAGGCGGGTATTCACCCGCCTTTTTAAGCGCTTAGCTTGCACGATGCTCATATGGATGATATGATACAAAACGTAATTATTACGATTTGTTAGGAGTGCTGAAATGGCAAAAAAATCAAAAGTGATCAAAGAGCTCAAGCGGCAGAAGCTTGTTGAACAATATGCGGACATCCGAAGAGAATTAAAGACAAAAGGAGACTGGGAAGCGCTGGGCAAACTGCCGCGTGATTCTGCTCCGGCCAGGCTTCATAACCGCTGTACGTTGACGGGGCGGCCCCGCGGATATATGAGAAAATTTAAACTGTCCAGAATCGCATTCAGGGAGCTGGCCCATAAAGGCCGGATTCCCGGGGTGAAAAAAGCGAGCTGGTAACGTAAAAAACTCCGGATCTGTCATGAACCGGAGTTTTTGCCGTGCTTATGAAAAGTGAAAACATAAGCCAAATGCTGAATCATCATCAGAATGAAAATCAAAAGAATCGGAAAAAAGGGAAGATGCGGCTGAATAAGCGGATAAAACAAAAGCAGAACGGCTGCGGCCGGCAATGAGAAGTAAACGGCGATATACGAGGAACGGCAAGCTTTAGCCGTCATCATCCGTTCTCTTTCATCCTGTTCCTCAAATTCATCGGGCACAAGCCTGTGCTTTTTGCCGTTCCGTTTTTTCTTTTCAGTATAGATATATAATGCAGTACAAACGGTAAACAGCAGAAACGGCGTGATATTCAGCTCAAATGAACCGCTCCCCTCCGTTTGGAAAAACTGAGCGATCCGCGGCGCCGCTTCCATAAAGGAAATAAGCGTCCAGCAGGCCAATCCGTAGAGTGCAAGGTGAAAACACGCTTTTCTTTTCAAACTCATTTTTTCTCCTCCTCCAGCCAGAAAACTTCCTCCATCGGCAGGGAGAAAGCCCGGCAGATGTTAAGCGCCAATAAAAGTGAAGGCACATAATCTCCTTTTTCAATCGCTGCAATCGTCTGTCTGGTGGCTCCGGCTTCTTTTCCGAGCGTTTCCTGAGAATAGCCGAATCTGGCTCTCAGCTCTTTTACTTTATTTTTCATCATCAGGCGTACCTCAAGTTTTTTCTTTTTTATATTGTATGAGACTCTTAACAAAATGTAAACCCAACTTAACATGTGGACAAAAAAAGAATTTTTTTCGACAAATTTTTTAACATTCCCTTGACGAAAAAAAAATAAACATGTAATATTAGAAACATCAAATCGGTACTGACAAAAAATAATTTTGATGCGGGTGTAGTTTAGTGGTAAAACCTCAGCCTTCCAAGCTGATGTCGTGAGTTCGATTCTCATCACCCGCTCCATACATACGTTATTAACGCAGTGTTTCGTTTCTCTGATAAACGAAGTATTGCGTTTTTTTATGTGAAAAAAGACACGAAAGGCGTGTCTTTTTATGAAAGCCAAGAGACGGTATGCGTGCCTCCGTGAATTTGTTCAAACATTTTTGTTAAGGATGATAGCAGCTCATCCGCCGCGTCGGCATGAAATGAAGGCGGGAAAAAGATCAGCTGCAGCATTTTCTTTGTGCCGGGCGTGACAGGGCGTGTATTGATATGTCCGGTGAAGTCGCCGAAAACGCCGTCCGGGCCGGAGAAAGACAGTACGCTTTCTTTTTCTCCGATCGTAATTGAAATCGGTTCATCTATTTCTGCGGCATCATACGCCATGATAGGCAATGAATATTTCAAGGAGAAAAAAAGTATGGTATCATGGGCTGAATTCACACTTTCAATGAATCGTTCCCGGGAAATATCGCCGAGCATAAGCTCCATCGGCGTTTTTTGTCCTGAAAAGGCGGGACTGAGCTGTTCCATTATACGCGCCCACTCTTTTACAAAAGGCTGCTCATCTATACCGCCATCAGCATAATCAAAGTAAAGAGATTCTTGAAATAAACGGAGGCGGCCTTTCAGCATTTGCGGAGCAGGCCCGACTTCGATCTGTTCATATAAGACGGCTGCCGCTTTGATCCCCGGCACCCGTTCAGCAATAAGTCGATCTAAACTGATGTTCAAGTGTGTTCACTCCATTTCGGGATGATAAAACTCTATTATACCTGTGCGGGAGCCTGATCACAAAGAAAGGAGGCTGTGCAAAAAATGAATATTCATAAACTGAAAGAGGAATTAATCGAATACGCCAAAAGCATAGGAGTCGACAAAATCGGGTTTACGACGGCTGATACGTTCGACAGTCTGCGGGACCGGCTGATTCTTCAGGAATCACTCGGCTATTTATCCGGGTTTGAAGAGCCGGATATTGAAAAACGGGTTACTCCGTCTTTGCTTCTCCCGAAAGCCAAATCAATCGTCGCCATCGCCCTTGCTTATCCTTCCAAAATGAAAGATGCGCCGAGGAGCACGAGGGACGGGCGGCGCGGCATTTTTTGCAGAGCTTCCTGGGGGAAGGATTATCATGACGTGCTGAGGGAAAAGCTTGATCTGCTGGAGAATTTTCTCCAAAGCAAACATGAGGATATCCGCACAAAGTCAATGGTGGATACAGGGGAATTGTCCGACAGGGCCGTGGCTGAACGGGCGGGAATCGGCTTCAGCGCCAAAAACTGCATGATCACCACGCCTGAATACGGCTCTTACGTCTATCTGGCTGAAATGATCACCAATCTGCCCTTTGAACCGGATGTGCCGATTGAATATATGTGCGGTACGTGCACAAAATGTTTAGACGCGTGTCCGACCGGCGCGCTCGTCAATCCCGGACAGCTTAACGCCCAGCGCTGTATTTCGTTCCTGACCCAGACAAAGGGATTTCTGCCGGATGAGTTCCGCACGAAAATCGGAAACCGTCTGTATGGCTGTGACACGTGCCAGACGGTCTGTCCGATTAATAAGGGGAAAGATTTTCATCTTCATCCGCAGATGGAGCCTGATCCGGAAATCGCAAAGCCGCTGTTAAAGCCGCTTTTGACCATAAGCAACCGCGAATTCAAAGAAAAATTCGGACATGTATCGGGATCATGGCGCGGCAAGAAGCCGATACAGCGGAATGCGATTTTAGCTTTGGCTCATTTTAAAGATGCCTCGTCTCTTCCGGAATTAACGGCCTTGATGCACCAAGATCCGCGCCCCGTCATCAGGGGGACGGCCGCCTGGGCCATCGGGAAAATCGGTGATCCTGATTATGCGGGGGAATTAGAAAAAGCGCTTCAAAAGGAGCAGGATGAGGACGCCATACGGGAAATTGAAAAGGGACTGGAGCTGTTATCGGTTTCTGATAAGACTAAAACCGGCCGGTCCTGACATATGTATAGAGAAAAAGCACTTGGCGTGAGTTCAAGTGTTTTTTTCTTTATAAAACAGTATGGTGGGTGGAGCGCTTGAAGCATATTATTGAAGATTTAGCGGAGGCCCGGCTTCATTATTTAATCAACGGAACCGAGATGAGGCACAATGGGCAGCCCGGCGATCTTGAGGTCCTGACGAGAAAAAAAGAGCTGTTTGAAAAACGGAAAGTTGACATCGTGAAAGCGAAGGCAAAAGCCGTCATTGTCAAAAGCAGCCTTGAGGACGACGGCACGTTATGCGTCATGTACACGATTCATTTCGAATATTTGTGCAAGGAGCATGACGGACACCTTTACTTAGAAGAGCAGATTGAGGAACGGACTGCATTTCTCTATGATCAGCTTTTGATTAAAGACCGGGAAGTAAAGAAAAAACCGGCGGGATTTTCTGACGGAAACAGCGTAATTGAATATGAGCGGAGTGAACGGGAAGATTTCGGGCGGGCGTTTCAATACGACCGTCTGGCTGCCGTGCAGTACGCGGAGAAGTTTTGGAATAAACGAAATCCCGCTTATAAAAATTTCAGCGACAACTGCACCAATTTTATTTCCCAATGTTTACATGCCGGAAAAGCACCGATGCGGGGGCATCCGAACAGAGGCTCAGGCTGGTGGATGAAGGCAAGCTCGTGGAGCTACAGCTGGACGGTCGCGCATTCGATGAAGATGTATCTGGCCCAATCCAAGGCAGGGCTTCGCGCGGTGCAAGTATCAAGAGCCGAAGAACTGATGCCCGGAGATATCATTTGCTATGATTTTGAAGGGGACGGCCGTTTTAATCATACGGCGATCGTGGTCGCGAAAGATAAAAGCAATATGCCGCTTGTCAATGCCCAAACGTATGACAGCAGGATGAGATATTGGTCATATGAGGATTCAACGGCGTATACTCCTTCCATCAGATATGCGTTTTTTCATATTACGGATGATACGACAAAAGAGTAATTAATGATATAATGGTGGGCGGAATAAAAAACAGAGGTGAACATCGTGGCATTACATGTCGTTTTATATCAACCCGAAATCCCGGCTAATACGGGAAATATCGCACGTACTTGTGCGGCAACAGACACAACGCTTCATTTGATCCGCCCGCTCGGATTCTCGACCGATGATAAAATGCTGAAGCGCGCCGGACTCGATTATTGGGAGTTCGTCAACGTCGTATATCATGATTCATTGGAAGAGTTATTTGAGGCATATGAGAACGGAAAGTTTTTCTTCATTACAAAATTCGGCCAAAAGCCGCACACATCATTTGATTACTCAAATACGGAGGAAGACTTTTTCTTCGTATTCGGCAGAGAAACGAGCGGACTTCCGAAAGAATTGATCGAAAACAATATGGACCGCTGCCTGCGTCTGCCGATGACCGAGCATGTGAGATCATTAAACCTGTCCAATACGGCCGCGATTCTTGTATATGAAGCGCTGCGCCAGCAAAATTACAGAGATTTGACGTGAGAAAAAACGCCCGCATCCGGGCGTTTTTTTATTGAATAAAAAAGACGGACAGCAGCTGTTCACGGCATTTTTATAATTCCAGGCTTAACAACGTAACAGTGTTATGTTACAATACATTCATCGAAGGAGCTGGATTCATGGAGGAACAACTGATTTCTAAAAAAGAATTGCTGGAAGAAACATCAATTTCATACGGGCAGCTGTACCGCTGGAAACGGAAAAATTTAATTCCTGAAGAATGGTTTATCCGAAAATCAACATTTACAGGCCAGGAAACATTTTTTCCGAGAGCGGAAATATTAAAACGTATCTCAAAAATACAGAAAATGAAAGAAAATTTGTCTTTGGATGAAATGAGAGAAATGCTGTCTCCGCAAATGACTGATGTCAATATAACGTCTGCGGAACTGCTTCAAAAGGGACTGATTTCAAAAGCCGCGCTGCAAGTTTATGGCGAAGACGGTGTGACATTCACGTCCCGCGCGCTGCTGTCTTTATATGTGCTTGAAGGACTTTTGCAATCAGGCAATATCAGCCTTGAGGAAGGAAAATTGGCGGCAGGGGTGCTGAAAACGTATGAGGCTTCCGAACTGAAAGCGAATACGGAGCTTGTCATGCTCCGAAAGCTAGGCGTAACGACGTGCTTCATCGCAGACGCGGAACATATTTTATTTGAACCGACTGTCAAAGTGGTTGAACGGGTGGCGCTTGCTGCGGCATCGGAAGAATTAAAAACGAAATGGATGCAGGAGGACCATCAATGGAAGTAACAGATAAGTTAATCATCAACGGTTCAGGAAGTTCAAAAGGAGGCCGTTTTCATACAGTGGAGATCAACGGAAGCGGCACGGTGTCAGGTGATGTGGAGTGCGTGAGCCTTTTGTTTAACGGCAGCGGAAAAACAGACGGACATGTCAAGACGCAAACGCTGACGATCAGCGGTTCGGGGAAAATTTCCGGCAGTGCCGAAGCTGAATCCATCCGTATCAACGGAACGGGTGTCATTAAAGGTGATGTCAAAACGGAGCGGCTGAACGTAGCGGGATTTTCATCTTTCGGCGGCGGTGTGAAAGCTGATGATATTTTCGTATCCGGGAAAGCCGGGATTGAAGGCGATTGCGAGACAGAGACGTTCCGTTCGGAAGGTAAATGTAAGATCGGCGGCCTGCTGAATGCCGATGAAGTCAGTATTCAGCTGGCGGCGGGAGAAAGCCATGTGAAAGAAATCGGATGCCGCCATTTGAAAGTGATGAGCAGAAAGAGCGTGCTAACGCGTTTTAAGCTGATGCCGGCCCCGGTGCTGACAGCGGAGCTGATTGAAGGTGACATCATTGAATTGGCGGACACGAACGCGAAGACAGTCCGCGGAAATCATGTGCGGATCGGCGCAGGCTGCACCATTGGGACTGTGGAATACAGCGGCGATTTTACATGTGATCCTTCCGCTTTGGTTAACAAAGTCGTGAAACGATAGGAGGAACTGCGATGGAAACGACAAAAAAATTGAGTCATTTAAAAATGTACGGAGCCGGACACGCCTCCGGCGGCTCCTACCAAAATGTAAGCATTAAAGGGGAAGGAACTGTCGGCGAAGGACTTCAAAGCGAACGCTGCCGGATATTCGGTACGGGACTTTTTCTAGGAGATGCCGAGATCAACAGGCTGAAAATTTTCGGAGAGCATGAAGTTGCAGGAGATTTATCAGCACGTTCAGCAAATGTGATGGGCACATTGAAAGTCGGCGGCTCCATGCGTTTCGCCACGATGAGGCTGAAAGGACTTGCTGAAATTGGCGGCGGGGCCGCGGGAGAGCAGTGTCATATAAAAGGCAGTCTCACCGTCGGCGGCGATTGCGAGACGGAGCTGCTTCATGTAACAGGATGTATCAATGTGGCGGGATTGTTAAACGCGGGGGACGTAAACATCCATTTGCGTTATGACCGAAGCCGCGTGAAAGAAATCGGCGGCACATCGATCACCGTCAGACGGAAACCCGGTTTTCTTAAACGGAAAGCCGGCACGCTTTCTGCTGAATTGATCGAAGGAGATGCAATTTATCTCGAATACACGGAAGCGGACATCGTCAGAGGGAAACATGTGGAAATCGGCCCGGGCTGCAAAATCGGAAAAATCGAGTATCAAACAAGCTGCAAATCTCATGAAAAATCAACTGTCCAAGAACATATTCAAATATGAAACATTGTTATGTTGTACAGGAAAGGGTGCTCTTCATAAAGAGCACCCTTTTGCCGTTATTTGTTTTCAGGTTTGCTGTCGTAACCCGCCGTAAAAATGGATACTAAAAAAGTGAGAATGACCCCAAGTAAAATGATCGTTTTCATCATTTCTCCTCCTCTTTGCTTTTCCATTTGATGTCCGAGTCTGGATGAAACTGTATTTCTTTCATTATGAACGGTGCACCGGACCCTTGTCAATGACGGCCTTGTAACGTCTTTATTTTTAAGAAACGAAAAGCATGTATTATCACGTCACCGCATAGATTGTAACAAAGTACCTTATTTCTAGTGCATTAACCATGATAGAGGAGGTTCTTATGGATATATTAAAGAAAATTGAAAAGTACAGAGAGGAAGAGCAGCGTCTCAAATGGGAAGGGACGTTCGCTGATTATTTGGAGATCATAAAAGAAAATCCATTGGTCGCGCAGTCTGCTCATTCTCGCGTTTTTAATATGATAAAAGACAGCGGAATCGAGGAGGATGACGGTAAAAAGACATACAGCTTTTTCTCGCGGGAGCTGTTCGGCCTTGAGGAATCTCTGGAACGGCTCGTGGAGGAATACTTTCACCCGGCTGCCAAGCGGCTCGATGTAAGAAAACGGATTTTACTATTGATGGGACCCGTCAGCGGCGGAAAGTCAACTCTTGTCACCATGCTGAAAAAAGGGCTTGAAGCCTACTCATTGACAGACAACGGCGCTGTTTACGCCATTAAAGGCTGCCCGATGCATGAAGATCCTCTCCATCTCATTCCCCATCATCTGCGCGACGACTTCTACAGAGAATACGGCATCAGAATTGAGGGCAGCCTTTCTCCGCTTAATGTCATGCGGCTTGAAGAAGAATACGGCGGCAGAATTGAGGATGTAAAGGTTGAACGTATATTCTTCTCGGAGGATAAACGTACCGGAATCGGAACCTTCAGCCCGTCTGACCCGAAATCACAGGATATCGCCGACTTGACGGGGAGTATTGATTTTTCAACGATTGCCGAATACGGCTCAGAATCAGATCCGCGCGCTTATCGGTTTGACGGTGAATTAAATAAAGCGAACCGCGGAATGATGGAGTTTCAGGAAATGCTGAAATGCGATGAAAAATTTCTGTGGCACCTTCTGTCACTCACGCAGGAAGGGAATTTCAAAGCCGGACGGTTTGCGCTCATCTCAGCCGACGAATTGGTTGTTGCGCATACGAACGAAACGGAGTACCGCTCGTTTATTGCCAATAAGAAAAATGAAGCCCTTCACTCCAGGATCATCGTGATGCCTGTTCCTTATAATTTAAAGGTGTCAGAGGAAGAACGGATTTATGAAAAAATGATTTCTGAAAGTGATGTTTCTGACGTACACATCGCCCCCCATACATTAAAAGTGGCCGCGATGTTTTCTATTTTGACCCGGCTGAAGGAACCGAACCGCTCTGATATTGATCTCGTCAAAAAAATGAGGCTCTATGACGGAGAAAGCGTTGAAGGTTACAATTCCGTTGATCTTGAGGATATGAAGAAGGAATTCCATGATGAAGGAATGAGCGGAATTGACCCGCGCTATGTCATCAACCGCATTTCCTCAACAATTATCAGAAAAAATATGGAATCGATCAATTCGCTTGATGTGCTGCGTTCCTTAAAAGAAGGACTCGACCAGCATCCGTCCATCTCCGCCGAGGACAAAGAGCGGTATATGAATTTTATTTCCGCCGCCAGGAAAGAGTACGATGACATCGCTAAAAAAGAAGTGCAGAAGGCGTTCGTCTATTCATATGAAGAATCCGCGAAAACTCTCATGGACAATTATTTAGATAATGTGGAAGCGTACTGCAATAAAAATAAGCTCCGCGATCCGCTGACGGGTGAAGAAATGAATCCTGACGAAAAACTGATGAGATCCATTGAAGAGCAGATCGGCATTTCAGAAAACGCGAAAAAAGCGTTCCGCGAAGAAATCTTAATCCGCATATCCGCCTATGCAAGAAAAGGAAAACGCTTTGACTATAATTCGCACGAAAGACTCCGCGAAGCGATTCAGAAAAAGCTGTTCGCAGACTTAAAAGATGTGGTGAAAATTACGACCTCAACCAAAACGCCGGATGAGCAGCAGCTTAAAAAGGTCAATGAGGTAGTGGCAAGGTTAATAGATGAACACGGCTATAACTCGACTAGCGCTAATGAACTGCTGAAGTATGTCGGAAGCTTGTTAAACCGCTGATGTTTGATTTCATTGAGAGGCCCGTCTGTAAAAGGACGGGTTCTTTTGTCTGTTTTTCACAATTGTTTGTCAATTGGAGAGTCCGGCCGGCATAAGATAAAAATAAATCTTTTCGCCGGACTTGTTTCATAAACAGGACCAAGCCGGAATACACATGTAAAACGACCATAACGGTTAAGGAGGGGAATTCATGTCCCGTAATGACAGCGGAAATTTTTTGATTTCAGAGGAAGACTGGTCCCTCCATCGCAAAGGCTTTGACGACCAGCAGCGCCACCAAAAGAAAGTACAGGAAGCGATAAAAAACAACCTTCCGGACCTTGTTACTGAGGAAAGCATTATTATGTCCAACGGAAAAGATGTCGTGAAAATCCCGATTCGTTCGCTTGATGAATATAAAATCCGTTATAACTATGATAAAAATAAACATGTCGGCCAAGGCGACGGCGACAGCGAAGTCGGCGATGTCGTCGCAAGAGACGGCGCAGATAAAAAGCAGGGGGCCGGAAAAGGCCAGGGAGCCGGCGATCAGGCAGGCGAGGATTATTATGAAGCGGAAGTTTCATTGATGGATCTGGAAGAAGCGCTGTTTCAGGAATTAGAACTGCCGAATCTGCAGCAAAAGGAAAGGGACAATATCGTCCATACCGATATCGAGTTCAATGATATCCGGAAAACCGGGCTGACAGGGAATATCGATAAGAAAAGGACGATGCTGTCGGCCTATAAACGAAACGCCATGACAGGCAAGCCGTCGTTTTACCCTATTTATCCGGAAGATCTGAAATACAAAACATGGAATGATGTGACGAAGCCGGAATCGAAAGCTGTCGTTTTAGCGATGATGGATACAAGCGGTTCGATGGGCGTATGGGAAAAGTATATGGCGAGGAGCTTCTTTTTTTGGATGACACGATTTTTACGGACAAAGTATGAAACGGTTGATATCGAATTTATCGCCCACCATACGGAAGCGAAGGTTGTGTCAGAAGAAGATTTTTTCTCGAAAGGCGAGAGCGGGGGCACCATCTGTTCCTCCGTTTACCGGAAGTCTCTTGAATTAATTGATGAAAAATATGACCCCGCCCGCTACAACATCTATCCGTTTCATTTTTCAGACGGAGATAACCTGACTTCGGATAACGCCCGGTGCGTAAAGCTCGTCAATGACATCATGAAAAAATCGAACCTGTTCTGTTACGGTGAGGTCAATCAATATAACAGGCATTCCACCCTCATGTCCGCCTATAAAAATGTCAAAGATGATAAATTTAAATACTACATCCTGAAACAGAAATCAGACGTATTTCAAGCGCTGAAAAGCTTTTTTAAAAATGAGGAAGCCGGTGTAAGCAAAGCATCGTATGAAATATAAAGCCGAGTGAAGAATCGTGCGGCCGCGGTTCTTCACCCGGCTTTTTTAAATTAAAAATAAAGAGAAAAAACGGCATAAAAAAAATCCTTAAAAAATGAAACTTTTCTCTTTACAAACCTTCTTTCATTTATTAATATTTTATCTTGTGAACTATTATTAAGGGAATGAGGTGAAAATACGGTGATTGAATCAGAGCTCGCTTTGCTCAGTTTTGAACAACTGTTTGATACTTCCAGATCGATTTACAAAAAGCAGAAAATGATTCTGGAGACAGTTCTTGAACCTTTTGATATTACAGTGCTGCAGTATCTGCTGATGTTCAAAATACATAAGAGCAAAAGCACGCAGCTTTCAAGGCTGGCTTTGTCGCTTGATCTGAAACCGGCGTCTGTCACGAGAATGACCGATATTCTGTATAAGCGCCGCCTAATGGTTCGGAGCGACTATCACGACGACCGGCGTGTTGTTATGATTCAGTTAACCGAAGAGGGGGAAGAACTTCTAAAGAAAGCTGCTGTTCAATATGCCGAAAAAGCGGCGGTCTTATACCGGCAGCTCAATACCGCTGAACTGCAGTACCTGCGCAAGCTTGCGGAAAGTTTAACGAAGCTTGCAAACGGCTGTGCAGTGAAAAACGGAAAATAAAAAAATCCCCACATATTTTTATCATCATTCCACAAAATGATAGAGGAAGAAACGAAAGGAGAAAACAAAATGAACAGAGGACGTTTAATTCTGACCAACATTATCGGTTTGATTGTTGTTCTTGCAATTATAGGCGGAGGTGCTTACTACTATTATCAAAGCACACACTATGTAAAAACCGATGAAGCAAAAGTTGCCGGCGACATGGCTGCTATCACAGCTCCTGCTGCGGGTAAAGTAACTGACTGGAACCTTGATGAGGGGAAAGAAGTAAGCAAAAACGACGTTGTTGCAAAAATCAAAGGACAGCAAAATGCTGACGTAAAAGCCATCATGGATGGAACAATCGTGAAAAACGAAGTGAAAAACGGCCAAATGGTGCAAGCCGGTACGACAATTGCCCAGGAAATTGACATGAAACACCTTTACATCACTGCAAACATTAAAGAAACAGACATTAGAGACATTGAAGTAGGAAACAAAGTAGACGTAATTGTTGACGGCGACCCTAATACAACATTTGACGGAACAGTAGAAGAAATCGGTTATGCGACAAATTCAACATTTGATATGCTGCCTTCTTCAAACTCAAGCGGCAACTACACAAAAGTAACGCAAAAAGTTCCTGTTAAAATTTCACTCAGCAACCCATCTGACAAGGTGCTTCCTGGTATGAACGCATCTGTAAAAATCTCTGAATAATACAGATCAGTCATCAAACCATGAAGGGAGGTTGTCTTAGGTGGCTAAATCAGATAATCAAGTAAAAAGTCCTAAAACATTGCTTATTGTGCTTATGGCCGGGTTATTCCTGGCGATCTTGAACCAAACGCTTCTTAACGTGGCGATGCCGCACTTAATGACCGAGTTCGGTGTGAGTGCGACGACGATTCAGTGGCTTACGACCGGATACATGCTGGTCAACGGTGTTTTGATTCCGTTATCTGCGTTCTTAATTACCCGGTTCGGACAGAGAAGCCTCTTTCTCGTAGCCATGTTCTGTTTTACAGCGGGAACGTTAGTCTGCGGAATCGCGCCTAACTTCTCAACCATGCTGATCGGCCGGTTAATTCAGGCGGTCGGCGGCGGTATCCTGCAGCCGCTGGTCATGACAACCATTCTGCTTATCTTCCCGCCTGAAAGCAGGGGGAAAGGAATGGGGATTTTCGGTCTTGCGATGATGTTTGCTCCGGCGGTCGGACCGACTCTTTCCGGCTGGATCATCGAGCATTACACATGGCGCATTATGTTCTACGGCCTTGTTCCGATCGGGGCAATCGTTATTATCATAGCGTTCTTCCTCTTTAAGAACTTGGTGGAACCGCAAAAAATCAAACTCGACAGCTTGGGTGCGATTCTATCCATTGTCGGATTTGCCTCATTGCTTTACGGAGTCAGTGAAGCGGGCAGCGACGGCTGGGGAGATCCGATCGTGCTGTCTACCGTCATTGTCGGTGTCATCGCAATTGCCGCGTTTGTCATTCAGCAATTGCGCTCTGAAAAACCGATGCTCGACTTCCGGGTATTTAAATATGATATTTTCTCACTTTCCAGTGTGATTAACATCATTATTACCGTTGCGCTTTACACAGGAATGTTCCTGCTTCCGATTTATTTGCAGAACTTAGTCGGCTTTACAGCGCTGCAATCGGGCCTCTTGCTATTGCCGGGCGCGATTGTCATGCTGATCATGTCGCCGATTTCCGGTATTCTGTTTGACAAAATCGGTCCGAGACCGCTTGCGATTATCGGGCTGGTCATCACGGTCGCAACGACATTCCAGTACACAAAATTGACAATTGACACACCTTACACGCACATTATGCTTGTCTATGCCATCCGCGCATTCGGTATGTCACTGTTAATGATGCCTGTTATGACAGCCGGAATGAACCAGCTTCCGGCACGATTGAACAGCCACGGCACGGCGATGAGCAACACGCTCCGCCAGATCAGCGGTTCAATCGGAACAAGTTTGATCACAACGATTTATACGAACCGTACGACAATGCACTATTCGCAGATTGCGGATAAAACGAGCACGGCTGATCCAAGCTTCATGCAGTCGTTCCAAAGCGCGGTTTCGAATTTAATGGTCAACATGAACATGTCGCTTGATGCGGCGAAACAAACCGTTTATTCATATCTCTACAAAACAGCTTCACTTAATTCCAACGTTATGGGGATTAATGACGCGTTTATGTGGGCGACGATCTTTGCGGTTATCGGCGTAGTCCTGAGCCTGTTCTTGCGTGACGTACGGAAAGACAAACAGCGGGCGAAGAAAAAAGAGGAGCTGTCATTGCTTCCGGCCCCTAAAGAAGTGAAGGAATCTTAATCATCTGAATGGGAGGTTTCCTGAATGAAAATTTACGTAGTGTACGATAGTGAAGGCGAACATACAAAACACCTTGCTGAAGCCATTGCCGAAGGAGCACGAGAAAACGCTGAGGCTGAAGTCCTGATCGACCATGTCGATCAAGCAGACATCCGCAAGCTGAAAGACATGGATGCCATTATCTGGGGATGCCCAGGACACTTTGGCACCATCAGTTCAGGCTTAAAAGCGTGGATCGACAGACTCGGCTATCTGTGGGCTGAAGGCGAGCTGATTGATAAAGTCGGCGCCGTATTCTGTACGACGGCGACAACACATGGCGGATTAGAAATGACAATGCACAATCTGATCACTCCTATGTTTCACCAAGGCATGATTGTTGTCGGACTTCCCGGCAACGTTCCTGAAAACGCGCTGTACGGCTCTTACTACGGTGCGGGCGTCACATGCCCGGTTGACAGCGATGTGCTGATGACGGAAGAAGGCCTTCAATTAGGCCGTGCGCTTGGCAGACGTGTCAGCCAAGTCACAGGTAATCTAACTGCCGGACGACAGTAAGGAGAGGGTTATATGGCCATTATTATAGCGGTTATTGCTGCTGTCATTGTGATTGCACTTCTTATCACATTCAATGTCCGCAGCACTTCTGCAGGACAGGATGTCAAAGAAGAAAAGAGAGAAGCGATCGGCACTACAGCCGAACAGCCGGAAAAGCATGATCCGGCCGAGGAGCGCTCAGCCGAGCATGCTCCCGTCGTTGTAAAATCTGAATCTCCCCGTGAGAAAAAGAATACAATGGGCGATGATGTGTACCGTCAGGCGCTTCAGAAGTTTAAGACTTCTGAGACGGATCAGGAGCCAAACGATCCTGATAGCGGCGGCAAAATGCAGGATAGCAGCTATCGTGATGCGCTGCTCTCCTTAAAAAACAAAAAGAAGTAATTGGAAAGGCAAATCTGCGTAAGAGCGGATTTGTCTTTTTTTATTGAAGATATTGTAATACGTGATGATCTAGTGTACTATGTTACTCATACACTTGATCCGAATGGAGAGAGAAAGAATGACATCGTTTTTAGGTTTGCTGAAAAAAGATGCGAAAGTTTCATGGATTTGGCTCGCGGTGTGGCTTTGCGGCATGATTTGCTGGGCGTTTGCAGCCCACGTCATCGCTGCCCGTCAGAAAGAACCGCTCGTCATTTTCGGCTTTTTTACGGCAATGGGGTTTTTTCAATTTCTTGTAGCGCCGCTTTTTATGTACTATCACCTTCATAAAGAAGGAAAAAATCAGCTGTGGCTTTACAATCCGAATGGAGGATTTTATCTGCTGGCTTCCAAGCTGACGGCCTCACTGCTGTATCAGTTGATCGGGCAGCTGGCGCTGACCGGTTACGGCATTTGGATGTACCGGATGCTTTCTGCAAAAGGAGCGCTGGAACACACCATTCCCCTGGCCGGCACATTAACCGGACTGAATGCTTACCTGCTGATCAGTTCAGCGTATGTATCTGTGATCGTGGCCGTATTTTGGACTGTTTTTCACTCATTAAAACATGTTCCCGTCCTCCGGTGGGTGATCTGCATCGTGCTTGCGTTTGTCTGGACCTATATTGACGATAAAATCATTACGCCATTCACTTCATCTCAACATGATTTATGGCCGGTAAAAGTGTATGCGGATTTTGATTTTCATTATACAAAATTGACCGGCTGGACGGTGGAGCTGACGGCCGTCCACATCTCGCTTTTCAGCTTTCTGGCAGTGATCGTGCTTGCGGCGCTCTGTCTCGCGCTGGCCTCTATGCTGCTGAATCGAAAGGTTGAGGTGTAATGATGGAGAATGAATTTCAGTCATCCAAGCCGATTTATCTGCAGATTGCCGATCGTGTATATTACCGGCTGATCCGAAGTGAGCTTTCACCGGGGGACAAACTGCCGTCCGTAAGGGAGATGGCCGTACAGATGAAAGTGAATCCGAATACGATACAAAGAACGTACAGTGAAATGGAAAGGCTGGGGATCGTGGAGACGAGAAGAGGACAGGGAACCTTTATAGCGGAAAGGTCCGATCTGATAGCGGAGCTGAAAGACAGGCTGACTAAAGACGTTTTCAAACGCTTTATTCAGGAAATGGCGGAGCTGGGGTTATCTCCTGAGGAAATGATCGACGGGATCAAACAATATGCGGAGGAAGCAAACGATCGATGAATCTTGATTTTGAACGCGTAACAAAAAAATACGGCCGCAGGCTCGCGGTCAGCGATGTATCATTTTCATTGTCTCCGGGTAAAATCTACGGAATTTTAGGGCCGAACGGAAGCGGTAAATCAACAACGCTTAAAATGCTTGCCGGGCTTGCGTTCCCGACCTCGGGCGCCGTCCGGATCGGAGACTGCGCAGTAAGCAGGAACATGCTGTTTCGTACGGCTTATTTAACCGAACATGATATGTTTTTCGCCCGGACGACCGTCGGTGATATGCTCACATTTTATCATTCGCAATTCCCGGATTTTCAGCTGGAAAAAGCACATAACCTATTAACGGAAATGAATCTTTCAGCGAAGCAGAAGATAAAAGAGCTGTCCAAAGGCAGCCGGGGCAGGCTGAAAATCGTTTTGGCCCTGTCGAGAAAAGCATCCGTCATTCTGCTGGATGAGCCGTTTTCAGGTCTTGATCCGGCGGTCAGAGAGTCGATTGTCAACAGTCTCGTATCTTATATTGATTTTGACAGCCAGATCGTCGTCATCGCCACGCATGAGATCGGCGAGATTGAGACGCTGTTAGACGAAGTGATGGTTTTCATAAAAGGGAAAATCGCTGAACGGCGCGAGGTCGAAGAAATTCGGGAACAGGAAGGAATGTCCGTGCTTCAATGGTACAGAAGCGTCATGCAGGCGCACGAAATAGAAGGGGGATTCTAATTGGAAACGGTATTAGAACTGCAACAGGTAAAGAAAACGATAAAAGGACGAACGATTATTCATGATCTGAGCTTCTCCGTCCGGGCGGGCGAAGTGTTTGGATTTTTAGGGCCGAATGGAGCGGGGAAAACCACTACGATCAGAATGATGGTCGGATTAATGAAACTGTCTCAGGGAGACATCGTAATCTGCGGGGAATCCATTACGAAAAACTATGCAAAAGCGGTCAGGCACGTCGGAGCCATCGTGGAAAACCCGGAGCTGTACAAATTCCTGAGCGGTTATAAAAATTTACAGCAGTACGCAAGGATGGTAAAAGGCGTTACGAAAGAAAAAATAGATGAGGTCATCGAGCTCGTCGGGTTGCAGGACAGAATACATGACAAAGTAAAAACCTACTCTCTCGGAATGAGACAGCGTCTCGGCCTCGCCCAAAGCCTGCTGCATAATCCTAAGGTGCTGATTCTGGATGAACCGACAAACGGCCTTGATCCCGCGGGCATCAGGGAAATCAGGGACCATCTGAAAAAGCTGACACGTGAAAAAGGAATGGCTGTCATCGTCTCAAGCCATCTGCTGTCAGAAATGGAGTTAATGTGCGACCGAATCGGCATTCTGCAAAAAGGGGAGCTTGTCGATATTCAAAAAGTAAGGGATGAAGGAAAAGAGGATAAAGATACATACTTCTTCCATATTGAACAAAGAGAAGAGGCTCTGGCCGTTCTGAGTCAGTTTGACTGTATGAAGAAGACAAACGGCATTGAGATCAGGCTGTCAAAACAGGAAGTGCCTGATGTGATATCACTGCTCGTCCGTGAAAACATCCGCTTATATGAAGTGAAAATCATGACAAAATCTTTGGAAGACCGTTTCTTGGAGATTACCGGCGGGACGAAAGAGGAGGTTCAATATGTTTAAGCTGATCTATAATGAATGGATAAAAATTTTCAGCCGCGTCGGCACGTGGGCTATGATTGTAATTTTAGGCGTTTCGATGATCGGTTTTGCGCTTCTGTCAAACCATTTCACCTCGAGCGAAGCCAATCCGAATTGGAAACAGGAGCTCCAGGCCGAAAACAAAGAAATGAAACAGCAGATGAAGGAAACCGGAAATCAGACTGTCATTGATAGTCTGAAACAGAATATCGCGATAAATGAATACCGTATGGATCATAATATTCCTGAGGATACAGGGTACACAGTGTGGTCATACGTAGCTGATTCTTCGATGATGACGGTTTTGACCGGGCTGTTTACGATTATCATTGCCGCAGGCATCGTGGCGAATGAGTTCAACTGGGGCACGATCAAGCTGCTTGCCATCCGTCCGCTCAGCCGTTTTCAGATTTTGCTATCTAAATATATGACGGTGCTGCTGTTCGGACTGCTGATGCTTGTGATTTTATTTGCCGGCTCCGCTCTGCTGGGATTGGTCTTTTTCGGTACAGGGGGAGATACTGCGGCTGATGTTCATCTCGTATACAAAGACGGCCGTGTTTTTGAGCAAAATATCATCGCTTTCCTCGCTAAAACATATGTCTATGAATCTGTCTCCGCTTTTATGCTTGCGACGATGGCGTTTATGCTGTCTGCGGTATTCCGGAACAGCTCATTAGCGGTCGGATTTTCTATTTTTCTATTGGTTATGGGGAACACGGCGACTGTATTTCTTGCCACGAAATTTGAATGGACCAAATATATTTTATTCGCCAATACGGATTTATCGCAATATATGAACGGGACTCCTTTAGTAGAGGGGATGACGATGACATTTTCGGTTGTGATGCTTGTGATTTACTTCGTTATTTTTCTGGCGCTCGCATTCGGCGTCTTCTTAAAACGCGATATTGCCACCTGATATAAAAAAGCTGTTTTGCCTTTGCAAAACAGCTTTTCGTTTTAGATGAAAAAAACCCTGCCGGCGTACACCGGCAGGGTTTTTAAACAATTTATGCTTTTGTTACGTTAGCAGCTTGTGGTCCGCGGTTTCCTTCAACGATTTCGAAAGAAACAGATTGGCCTTCTTCTAAAGTTTTGAAGCCTTCGCCTTGAATAGCAGAGAAGTGAACGAATACATCGTCTTGACCTTCTACTTCGATGAATCCGAATCCTTTTTCAGAGTTGAACCATTTTACTTTACCTTCTAACATGAAATTTCCTCCTAAAGCGACATAACGCTTAAATTCACTATTCTTGCTCTAAAACAAACTTCCAAGACGAAAACTCTTACAAAACTTTCTTCTTAAAGATAGTTCGAACAAAAATAATTACCTTTACTCTACCAGTAATTCGAAGAAAAAACAACTGCTAAATGTAACTTTTTTCGAAATAACATGTTTTAAGAGGGGAACGCTCTGATACGGAAATCTGATTTGAGACTAGAACAGCCCATTTTCAGCTGATAAAAACCGCTTTACGGTCTCTTAAGGAAGCAATTGACAACCTTTTTTTTAATCGGTATTGTATGTAATCATGAGCCCGAATACCATGGTGCAGCCTCTGTACATAAAAATAGATAGGGAGTAGGTCAACTTGAACCTGCGGCTTATAAACAGTCTGTTTCTTTTCATTTTGATCATGTCACTTACTTCATGTCATTATCCTGACGGGAACCGGACAATTACTATCGGAATCAATGAATCTGATCAATCGATCTGGGAGTTTGTCGCGAAAAAAGCCGGTGAGGAAGGATTGCAGCTTTCTTTGGTAACGTTTTCGGATTATGCCGAGGCCGATTTGGCGCTTGCCGGTGGGGATCTCGACGCCAATGCGTTTCAATCCGTTTCTTATTTTCAATCTTTGCCGCCTCATATGAAAAAGAAGCTGGCTCCTTTAGGAACGACATATGCGGCATCGCTGGGGGTGTATTCCAAGCAACATAAACGGCTGAAGGATATACCGGACGGAGCGGTCATTGCCGTGCCTGGTGAAGCGGCGGCCTTCGGCAGGGCGCTTTTTCTCATGCAGGAGGCCGGACTGATGACATTGAAAAAGGGATTCACCGGTACGGGTTCAACTGATATGATCAAGGACAACCCGAAGCATCTGACCTTAAAAACGGAAACAAAAAAGAACGCCTATCAGGCGGCGGAACATGCTGACGCAGCAGTTCTCAGTCAAAGCGAGGCGAAAAGAGCAGGATTTCATGCGGAGAAGGACGCGCTGATCCGATCGGCGCAAATGAAGGAAGCATATATTCATCTGATCGCCGTCAGAGCTGAGAATAAAGATGATGAACGGATGCAAAAACTCCTGTCTTTGTATCAATCAGATGATACCGCGGCGTTTATTGAAAAAGAATATGAGGGCAGCCTGATTCCTTTTTCCTGAGGGGCGGTTTTCTCACTGAAAAGAAAGAATGATTTCCTCTTCGGGCGATCATTCTTTTTTTTCAGTGCTGCACACTTGATTGCGCCCTGATGTTTTCGCTTTGTACAGCATCCGGTCCGCGATCAGGGGCAATGTCTGAGGATCCGATGTATTTGTCGGATAATGCGCGATGCCGAGGGAAACGGTCACGGGAATTGTATCTCCGCTCGTCAGCAGAATCGGGTTCGCGTCAATCGTGTGCCTGATTTCTTCTGCGAGGTGAAGCCCTTTTGTATACGTGCAATTGGGCATAAGCACGGCAAATTCTTCCCCGCCGATGCGGGCTGACGGATCAGAACTGCTGAGTAAGAACCTCAGGCGCGCCCCCAGTTCCTTCAGCACTTGGTCCCCTTCATAATGGCCGTATTGGTCATTGATCTGCTTAAAGTGATCAATATCCAAATAAATAAGAGCGAGCTGAGACGAGGGGGATTGAGACGCCCGATCGTACAGAACGCGCGAGACTTCCTCGAATTTTCTCTTATTAAAAATCCCCGTCAGAAAATCATAATTCGCTTGAAACTTGTATTGCTTGAACAAAAGGCGGGCATCGGCTTCGTGTTTAATGATATACAGCGACAGCATTCCGCCCAAGGTAGAAATGAGCCAAAAATAAACGAGGGCCCCGGCAGGCTGTTCAGGCATAAGTAACAGCAGCGTCAGGGTGATAATAACATTTGAAAAGAGCAGCATAACGAACGCATTTTTGTGATTCGGCTTTTTTCCTCTGAATACGGCCACAGAAAGTATCGCAATCATGCCGACTGCGGCGATAGAATAAATGGCGCTGGCATTGAAATTGATCAGGATACGGCCTGCCACGATAATGATAAAGGCAGCTGCTGTAGACACCCAGCCTCCGTAAAGAGCGGCGATGATAATGGGGATATTTCTGAGATCAATGATGGAATCGGAGTAAGAAAAGCCGAAAGCAATCAGAAAAACCCCTAAAAGCCCGCAGACCGTCCCCTTCAGTAATTGAAACATCGGACGGTCTTCTTTATGTGAAAGCGACTCTTTAAAAAGAACGGTGAAGAGATAATTAAATGTGATTAAAATCGTCAAATTAAGAAACAGTTCCTTCAGCATAACAATCACCCTTATATAAGTTACTAAAGAAAGGATGGAAAGAAAAGAGAAAAATCAATAAAAATACATATATTGTCAATTCTTACTTGACCGATCGGAATTGATGTAATATAGTGTTTAAGGATAATGAGCAAGGGAGTGTTTACCTGTTTTGGAGAATTTATTTGTAATCTTACATGTTTTTATTTTGTTTTTGTTTATAGCAGGTCTGTTTGTGATGCAAAAAAAACACGTTTCCTTTTCTAAACGTGTCTTTACCGCACTCGGATTAGGCATTGTATTCGGTTTTGCACTGCAATTGATTTACGGGCCGGCCTCACATGTCGTGACACAAACGGCCGATTGGTTTAATATTGCCGGCGGCGGTTATGTCAAATTGCTTCAGATGATCGTCATGCCGCTAGTCTTTATTTCTATTCTCGGCGCATTTACGAAGCTTAAACTGACCCATAACATTGGGAAAATCAGCGGACTGATCATCGGAATTTTGATTGCTACGACAGCAATTGCCGCGGCAGTCGGAATTGTTTCGGCGCTTTCCTTTGATCTGAAAGCCGTTCATATCGACCAGGGGAGCACCGAGTTATCAAGGGGTCAGGAGCTGCAGCAAAAATCTGAGGATATGACGGCCAAAACGCTGCCTCAGCAAATCGTTGAGCTTCTGCCGGGGAATCCGTTTCTTGATTTCACGGGAGCCAGACCGACTTCCACCATCGGAGTCGTTATTTTCGCCGCTTTCCTCGGCATCGCTTTTCTGGGCGTGAAACGGAAACAGCCGGAGCACGCAGCGACATTCAGCGGAATTGTCGATGCGGTTTACGCGATTATTATGCGCGTCGTGACATTAATTTTAAGACTGACGCCTTACGGAGTATTGGCGATTATGACCAAAACGATCGCGACAAGCGACATCGACAGCATTGCGAAACTGGGGATGTTTGTGATCGCTTCATACGCCGCGCTTATCGCCATGTTTATCATTCACTTGCTGCTGATCACGTTCAGCGGTTTAAATCCGATCACATACGTGAAAAAAGCTTTTCCGGTTATGGTGTTTGCGTTTACGTCCCGTTCAAGCGCAGGGGCTTTGCCGCTTAATATTAAAACACAAAAAAGCATGGGCGTACCGGAAGGCATTGCGAACTTCGCCGGTTCATTCGGCTTATCAATCGGTCAAAACGGCTGTGCCGGCATTTATCCGGCGATGCTCGCGATGATGATTGCGCCGACAGTGGGGCAAAACCCGTTTGAACCGGGATTTATCATTTCCGTCATCGCCATCGTGGCAATCAGTTCATTCGGTGTAGCAGGCGTGGGAGGCGGCGCGACATTTGCGGCTCTGCTCGTCCTATCCGCTTTGAACATGCCTGTGGCGCTTGCCGGACTGCTCATTTCAATTGAGCCGTTAATTGACATGGGGCGCACCGCCTTAAATGTCAGCGGCAGTATGACCGCAGGGCTGTTAACAAGTAAAATGACGAAGGAAACCGATACCGCGGTGTACAATGATTCCACAATCGTCATTGAAACTGAAGAAGCTTAATAAAAAAGCAGATAGCACTAAAACGAAAAATCCTTCATCGTTGAACGAATGAAGGATTTTTTTCGTTTCTAATGATTTCCGGGTTCAATTTCTTCCAGCATATTCATCACGGTGCTGTCATTTAAAACATTTACCGCGCTTTCTTCGAAGTGAATCGGCTCGGTATAGTGAGGCTTCGGCGAAGTTTCTTTACTGCGGCTGCGGTCTGCCTGTCCGTCCGTATGGGATGAGCCGGAGTGATTGCGGGAAGTCTGCTCATGCTGCTGTCCGCCGGATTCGCCGCCGAAAGCCTGTTTAATCAGGTCGGCAGGCTGCAATGAGCCGGTTTGTGAATGCCGGGCTTTGTCCGTGTGCTGCTGTCCGCCGGATTCCCCGCTGAAAGCCTGTTGAATCAGGTCAGCAGGCTGCATGGAGTGTGTGCCATCTTTATGCTGCATTCTGCCTGAAACCATTCCGGAGATTTTCCGGCGGATTTCGGGTGATAAAGCTGCAATCAGAATCGATGATCCGATCAGCAGCGCTGTCGGGCTGATACCGCTTTTTTTTCTGAACAAGTTAAATCCCTCCTCATTCAATTGATTACGCTTACCTTTCCCTTTCCTTCTGATATTTATCCAAACCGCTCAGGATGCAAACGGCGTGCATAAATCCCGCCGAATAGAAAAACCTATACGTAAAGTGAGAAAGGAGGAATTCACATGATAAAAAAGCAAGCAGTTATCTCTGCCCTTCTTCTGCCGATGCTGATTACCGCAGGGTGCAGTATGGGGAACCAAGGAGAAGGAAAACGAAATGACAACCGCACCCAGAATGTAAATTACCGCAACACGCCTAACGACGGTGCGACAAATATGAATACAGTGAACCGTCATAACCAAAACACCGATCACAATGACAATCGTAACCTGAGAGTGGCTGATAAGGCCGCCGACAAGGTGACTGATTTAAAAGAGGTTAAAAATGCGACTGTGATCGTTGCCGGAAACAGCGCATATGTTGCCGTTGTTTTGACAAACGGGCAAAAAGGCGCCATCGCCAACCATTTGAAAAATAAGATTACCGATAAGGTAAAATCAGCCGATAAACATGTCCGGACTGTATATGTATCAGCGAACCCGGACTTCGTTGAACGCATGCAAGGCTACGGAAAACGAATCCAAAACGGACATCCTGTATCCGGTCTGTTTGATGAATTCGGTCAAATGGTGCAGCGTGTATTCCCAAACCCCAATAAATAAATGAATGGAAAAGCCGCATTTGCTGCGGCTTTTTTATTTTATCTGCCGTCACGACCCAGCGCTCCTGAGCATAAAGTAAAGAATGAGATGAAAATGAAAGGATCGGGGAGGGGAGCTTGTTTGCGTGACGGCATGGGGAAACGGGCGGCATTCACTCTGATCCTGTGCGGAGTCCTTGTCATATTGGCTGTCAGTTCAGCCGTTTCAGTAAGTATGATGTACGTCCTGTCAGGCCAAAACAGCCGCTCTGTTCCGACGAAGGAACAAGTGACTGAACACATGAATAAAGAAATTTACAAACATACAGCGATTTACTATACGGCGGATGAAAAGCCGCTCTTGGATCTGACCAAGCTTACGCTGGACCACGCAAAGCGTATCAATCAAATCATTGTCGGTTATAAAGGTGCAGCGCCGCTTGAACTCATTTTCTTTTCGGATGAAGATGAAATGGAGCAATATTCAGGATTGAAAAATGTAGTCGGTTTTTATTCAGAACAGGAGCAGATGATGGGGCTTTTGCCTGAAGAGAAAAAACAGCTTTTGAAAAAAGATGAGCTGGCCGTTTTCATGTATAAGCAATTGATTATACATGAATATACACACTATGCGTTTCATCAAAAAACGCGGCAATTGGGGACGGATACGTCTGTATTTCCGCTTTGGTTTCATGAGGGGCTGAGCGAGTGGGTCGCGCATTATGATGTAGTCATTGATCCGATTGCATTTTCCGTCGTGCCGTTTGATCAATTAACGACCGACCGAAAATGGCAGAAATCGCGTATGGAATATGAAACGGATGTCTATTTGCAAAGCTTCTATATGATAAAGGACTTAACCGACACATTCGGAGAAGGCATTATCTTAACCATTATCAACAAAACCGCCGAAACACAGGATTTTGAAAAAGGCTTTGAAGCGGCTACGAAAGAAAGCCTGAAACAATTTGAACATGATTTCATAAAAGCATATGAAAAAAAGAAAACGGCGTTGGAGAGTCAGGTTTCCAACGCCGTTTTTTAATCAATGGAGGTTTTGCTGCTGCTGTCCCATTTGTCCTTTAATCGGAGGCATTTGCGGCTGTCCCTGGGCCGGTGCAAATGAATTCAGCATGGTCTGCATATCTTGTGCATTGAGCTGAGGAACCTGATAATAACCGTGTTTGTTTTGGTATAAGAAGATTTCATACGCCATTTCGACATATTGCTGAATTTGGGCGGAGAGCACTCTTCTAGTGACGGGATTGGTCATTTCAAGCGAGCTCATCGTCAAGAGAGAAGCTTGAGCTTTAATCAGGCCGAGCATATGGCCGCTGATCCCGAGATCTTTGACATCATTTAATGATTGATTCGGTTTTTTCGGCTGTGTCGGTTTTATGCCGTACACGGCTTGGTTCTGTTCCTTCATCATATATGTCGAAGTTTCCTGAGAAGGCTTTTGGCCGGTCTTAAAGCATTCTGCCGTCAGATTATAAAGTCCGAGAATGAATTGGTATTGGCGGTCAAGAATATCCGCCAGCTGCTGATCCTGTATAAATTGTCTGAGCATCATAAATTGATCCAAAACGCCGACTGTTCCGGCCAGCACTTCATGCATATCGAAAAGCTCATGTCCTCCGTGATTCACTTGCGGTGAACCCGGCATCCCCTGATTTACTGACGGCTGCTGCTGATTCTGCTGCTGTTCCACTGATTGTTTTCCTCCTTCATGTCAAATCATCATTAAGATGTGAAAAAAGCCGATCCGTTATACATCAAGTCCTGTTTCGTTACGTGGGGATTATTTACTATTTTGCGCCGGCGAAGACAATCTTTACAAAAAAGTGATGTGATTGTTAAGAAAATAAGCTAACGTATTTCTTAGAAGACAGGGGGGAAATGAATGAAGAAAAAAAGGGGTATGCGTCTTTCGTGCTGTTTGCTGACGGTTTGTTTTTTGATGTTCAGCGTGAAAGATGCGGAAGCAATCGGACAAGCCGGATCACTGAATGAAGCCGGCACGGATAAAGCGTATAAAGAACAGCAGACAGAAGACTCCGGCCGTGTCCCGCTCAGAATCATCAGCATGAATGATCTGCACGGAAAAATTGATCAGCAATATGAGCTTGACCTTAACGGAGACGGTAAACCGGATGGCACGTTCGGGCGGATGGACTACGCCGCAGCGTACATTAAAAAGGCGAAAGCCGAGAAAGAACACGCCTTTGTCGTGCATGCGGGCGATATGATCGGGGGCAGCTCTCCCGTGTCAGCCCTTTTTCAGGATGAACCGACAGTAGAATTGATGGAAGACATCGGTTTTGATGTCGGAACTGTCGGCAATCACGAATTCGATGAAGGAACGAATGAGCTTAAACGGATCATCAATGGAGGAGATCATCCGGACGGTAAGGGGACAAGCGGTTATGACGGCCAAAATTTCCCGCTCGTCTGCGCCAACTGTAAATTGAAGTCAGGGGAGTCCTTTCTGCCGCCGTATGAAATTAAATACGTTTCCGGAATTCCGGTCGCATTTATCGGGGTTGTAACCAGATCGGCGGCAGGCATGGTCATCCCGGACGGAATTAAAAATATTACGTTTACGGATGAGGTAAAGGCCGTCAATGAAGCCGCCGCTGACCTGAAGAAAAAAGGAATTAAAGCAATCGCCGTGCTCGCCCATATGTCTGCTGAACAAAATGGCTCAGCCATCACGGGAGAATCCGCAAAGCTTGCAAGCGGAACAGACTCAGAGATTGATGTGATTTTCGCCGCGCACAATCATAAAGTCGTAAACGGAGAAATCGACGGCAAGCTGATCGTGCAGGCATTTGAATACGGAAAAGCAATCGGAATCGCGGATCTTGAACTTGATAAAGAGTCGAAGGATATCGTGAAAAAATCAGCGGAAATCCAATATATCGATCAAAGCAAAATCAAGCCTGACCCGGTTGCGGCAGGCATATTAAGCAAATACGAAGAGAAAGTGAAACCGATTATCAGCGAAGCGGTCGGGGAAGCGGCCCATGATATAACGGGCGGGTATTCAAATGACGGCGACACGGCGCTCGGAAATCTGATTGCCGACGGTATGAAAGCGAAGATGAAATCCGATTTTGCGCTTATGAATGGGGGAGGCATCCGGGACGGCATAAAAAAAGGGACGATTACATGGGGAGACCTTTATAATGTACAGCCGTTCGGCAATGTGCTGACGAAGCTTGAAATCAAAGGAAAAGATTTGCGGGAGATCATTAACGCGCAAATTTCTCCGGTGTACGGACCGGATTACAGCATCAGCGGATTTTCCTATACATGGAACCCGGAAACCGGACAAGCGGTTGATATGAAGATGGCGGACGGGACAGACATACAGCCCGAAAAAGGATATACAGTAACAGTCAATCAATTTATGGCGACGGCAGCGGGGGCAAAATACGGTCCGATCGGGAAACTCGGCAAGAATCCGGTGACGGGGCCTGAGGATTTGGAAGCGACAGTAGACTATGTCAAAAGCTTTTCCGCACCGATTTCTTATCAAACCGACGGCCGCATCCGCACGGCATCAGCCGCCGAAACACCTGATGACACCGGCAATCAGCCGGGAAGCGGGGAAACACCGGGCGGCACCAGGCCTGATAAAGGAGAAAAACCGCAAGCGGAAAAACCCGCTAAAAAACCGGATGCGGCAGAACAGCCTGATCAAACCAAAAAACCTGAACGTCCTGTCGTAAAAGAAACAGCATCTGATACAGTGCAGTCAATTCCCGAATCCCGTCCGGCGTCTGCCGCAAATTCGGAACAAAGCACAAAACAGACTGAAAGCGGCACACAAAAAGGCCGCCCATTGCCTGATACTTCAGCGGGCAGCCATCAGACGGCATTGGCCGGTCTGGTGATCACGAGTGCCGGCGTATATTGGCTTTTCAGAAAGAAAAGGGGAATCCGCACACGATGAACAAACTGAAACTTATTCCGCTTTTCGTCATCATCGCCGGTATCATCATCACATGTTACGGAAGCTGGAAGATCATTGATTCACATATGAAAACGAACCATTCGCTTGAAGAAGCAAAAAAAGCAACAGAACCTGTCTTGGAAAAGAACGAAACAAAAAGCGCTGTGCTGACACAGCGCAAAAAAGAATTTCACCCCGAAACGGGTGAGGCAAGCGGCATTTTAGAAATCCCTGAAATCGACGCTGAGCTCCCGATCGTGGAAGGGACTGACGCAGATGATTTAGCAAAAGGCGTCGGACATTATAAGGACAGCTATTATCCGGGCGATCACGGCCAAATTGTGTTATCCGGCCACAGGGACACGGTGTTCCGCCGGACCGGCGAATTGAAAAAAGGAGACAGACTGAACGTGATTTTGTCTTACGGCACGTTTTCTTATAAAATCAGCCGTACAAAAATTGTCAGCCGGGATGATACATCTGTCATCACCCTTCAGCACAAGCGGGAGGAACTGATTCTGACCACTTGCTATCCGTTTTCTTACATTGGAAATGCGCCGAAACGATATATTATATATGCCGACCCGGTTTAAGAAAAATACGTTTCGGTAAAATGAGCCAGATCAGCCGGCATCGGCGCCTCGGCAACGATTTCTTCTCCTGAGATCGGATGGACGACACTGACTTTTTTTGCGTGAAGCGCCTGCCTGTGAAACAGCGTCCTGCTTCCGCCGTACAGGTCATCGCCCGCCAACGGATGGCCGATGCTTGCCATATGCACCCTGATTTGATGTGTTCTCCCGGTTTCCAGTTCAAGCTCTGCCAATGTAAGCTGCGCACCGGGATGATAGCCTTTCACTTTGTAATGGGTGACGGCGGCTTGTCCGCCGGGTGAGACGCGCCGTCTGACGGAATGTGACCTGTCGCGGCCGATCGGCGAGTCAACCGTGCCTTTTTTCGGCGTGACTTTTCCTTCCGCCGCGGCGATATAGGTGCGTTTTAATGTTTTGGTTTCGAGCTGACGGTCAAGGATTGCATGGGCCAGGCGGTGTTTCGCGAAAACGACCGCGCCTGACGTGTCACGGTCAAGACGGTGAACGTGGCGCACTTTCGCCTGCTCGCCGTTGATTTGAAAATGGTAAGCGATCAGGTTGCTGAGGGTGCCGGTCTGACCCTCTTCATTTGGATGAGTCGGCATTCCCGCCGGCTTATTTGCAATCAGCATATGATTGTCCTCAAATAAAATGTCCGGCTCTCCGTATTCCGGAGTCACCGAAGAACCCGTTTTTTCTTGAAGATCAATGAATAAGCGATCTCCGCTTTTCAGTATGATGTTGTTTTTCGGGGATGTTCGATTCACCTGAATGCTTTCTTGGTTCATCCATTCCGTAATTACGGGTTTTGACGCCTGGAATTCAGATTTCAGGACTGAAAACAGCCATTGTCCGGCGTGCTTTTCCGTAATCAGGAGTTCCAGACCGCGGTCATTTTGTTTCATATCATAAAGCTCCTTTTCAAGCGGAAAGCGGCTGTTTCAATAGGAAACACTTACCTTAGCTTTCGCGTTTTTTTCTGTGCTATTCTTGATAAAGATTAAGGATATTCACATGGCAAGAAAGGTGATTGATGTGAGAATTGTGAACGCAGCGACTGACGGACAAGAAAGCGCGATACAAGAGCTTTCCTCTGAATTGTTGCAAAATGTCTTTCCTCTTTATTTCTCCGAACTGGAAATTCAGCGCTTTAAAAAAAGGGGCGTATTATCATTACAAAACCAACGTTACCAAGGAACTTTAAAAGAAGCGTTTCAAATTATGGCTTGTCTGCAAACGGTACATATCATGCTGTCAAAGCCGCACCCGGTATATGACGTCAAAGAGCGGGCGCTGTTTGATAAAAATTGCGCTTTGCTGAATGAATGCGGAATGAATTTTCCCTTTACCTATGATGATTTCGAGACAGGGGCCGGATCAGAAGCCTGCAGTCACAGAAGGCTGATCTGACGGGTATAAAGAGCCTTTTGACAGGCTCTTTTTTGCTTCCTTGACATGATACCACAATTTCTTTCCTCTAACTCCCTTTATAATGAGACAAATCCCCGAGCATAATAAATGTCGAAAGGGGTGCTTTACAATGAGTTCAATCAAACAATCAATGACTACCCACGTGGCTACCGTTTCTCCCAATCAAACGATTCAGGAAGCGGCTGCGCTGATGCACCAGCATAATGTCGGAGCAATTCCCGTCGTTGACGGAGGGGAATTAAAAGGAATGCTGACAGACCGTGATATCGCATTGAGAACAACGGCTCAAGGCCGCGACGGCCAAACACCTGTTTCACACGTGATGTCTTCTGCAGTTGTATCCGGAAACCCGGAAATGAGTCTTGAAGAGGCGTCACATCTGATGGCCCAACACCAAATCCGCCGCCTTCCCATTGTCGATCAAAATCATCTGGTCGGGATCGTTGCGCTTGGAGACTTAGCGGTCGATCAGCGTTCAAATGAGTCTGCGGGAGCAGCTCTTTCCAATATTTCCAGTCAAAACACACAGTAACGGATGAAGAGAGCTTGCACTCATGCAGGCTCTTCTTTCCGTGAGAATGTTACATTTTGAACGCGAAAGAAATTCACGGTATAGTGTATACATAGGTCAGTACGTTTAGCTAAAGGAGCTGTAACCATTGATAAAAGCATTAATCTTTGATTTTGACGGGTTAATTTTAGATACAGAAACCCATGAATATGAAGTGCTGCAGGAAATGTTTGAGGAACACGGTTCAACATTGCCTTTATCCGTCTGGGGAAAGGTGATCGGAACGGCCGCGGGGTTTAAGCCGTTCGCATATTTAGAGGAGCAGCTGGGAAGAAAGCTCGATCATGATGAACTGACGGCGATCAGGCGCGGGCGCTTCGAACAGCGGATGAAGACGGAAACGGCGCGTCCCGGGGTGGAGGCTTATTTAGCCGCGGCAAAAGAATTAGGATTGAAAGTGGGGCTCGCGTCCAGCTCAGATTTCAAATGGGTATCGGGCCATCTGAAGGAATTAGGCCTGTTTGATGAATTTGAAGTGATTCAGACGGCTGACGACGTAGAAGAAGTGAAGCCGAATCCGGAGCTCTATCTGAAAGCTGCGGAACATTTAGGCGTTGAACCATCTGAATGTCTGGCCTTTGAGGATTCGGTCAACGGCTCTATCGCAGCCAAACGGGCTGGCATGAAATGTGTCATCGTGCCGAATAAGGTAACAAGCGCCCTGTTATTTGAAGAATACGATCACAGACTGGAATCGATGGCGGAAATGGAACTTGAATTACTCTTACAGCGATTGAACGATCAAAACGAACCGGCAGGGGGAAGCAGCATTGTCTGAGAAACTTGATCTGACCCGTTTTGAAAAGAAAATGGTCATCCGAAATATGGAAGAGAAAGATATCAACAAAATTATTGAGCTGCAAAAGGATTGTTTTCCGGGGATGGAGCCGTGGGAGCCTGAGCATTTAATCAGCCATCTCGCGCACTTTCCGGAAGGTCAGTTTTGCGCCGAGTATGAAGGGGAAATTATCGGTTCATGCTCAAGCCTGATCATCAATTTCGATGAATATGATGACCGCCACACGTGGCAGGACATTACAGACGACGGTTATATCACGAACCACAACCCGGACGGATTGAATCTGTACGGGATTGAGGTAATGGTTCACCCGGAATACAGACGGATGAAGATCGGACACCGGCTGTATGAGGCGAGAAAAGACTTGGCGAGACGATTGAATCTGAAAAGCATCATTATCGGCGGGCGGATTCCGAATTATCATAAGTATGCGGAAGAAATGACGGCGAGAGCCTATGTCGAACAGGTGACGCGCCATCAGATTTATGATCCGGTGCTTTCTTTCCAGCTGATGAACGGATTTACGCTCATGCGGATCAATCCGAATTATCTCCCGGATGACACCGCGTCCATTAAATATGCGACATTAATGGAATGGAACAATGTCGATTACCTGCCGCAGTCGAAGCGCTATTACAAATCGGCATTTCCGGTGCGCATCTGCGTCATTCAATATGAAATGAAAAAGATTTACTCCTTCGAGGAATTTGCCAATCAGGTTGAATATTATGTCGATGTGGCTTCCGATGCGAGATCTGATTTCGCGGTGTTCCCGGAGATTTTCACGACGCAGCTGATGTCTTTCCTCGAGGAGCGTTCTCCGAGTCTGGCCATTCAGAGGATTACCGAATATACCGAGGACTATATCAGCCTCTTTACAGATCTCGCGGTGAAATATAATGTCAACATCATCGGCGGCTCCCACTTCGTTGAAGAAGAGGGGAAAATTTATAACATCGCGTACTTATTCAGACGTGACGGCACGATTGAAAAACAATATAAGCTTCACATTACGCCGAATGAGCGGAAATGGTGGGGCATCAGCGCCGGAGACAGGGTGCGCGTATTTGATACGGACTGCGGAAAGATCGCCATTCAGATCTGTTACGATATCGAATTTCCGGAGCTTGCGAGAATTGCCGCGGATCAAGGGGCGAAAATTATCTTTACGCCGTTCTGCACTGAAGACCGCCAAGGCTACTTGCGCGTAAGGTACTGCTCTCAGGCGAGAGCGGTTGAAAACCAAATTTACACCGTCATCTCAGGTACGGTCGGAAACCTGCCGCAAACAGAAAATATGGATATTCAATACGCGCAGTCAGCCATTTTTGCTCCGTCTGATTTTGAATTTGCCAGAGACGGAATCGTCGGTGAAACGAATCCGAATATCGAAATGGTCGTGATCGGGGACGTGGACCTTGAAATCTTAAGAAGGCAGCGTGAAAACGGAACCGTGCGCCAGCTGAAAGACCGGCGCAAAGATATTTACCGGATTACGCATCTGAAATAAAAAAACGCCCGCTCCGCTTAAGGGGACTGACCCCATAATATGAGACAAACAAAAAACACCTTCAAGTTTGAAAACGGATCGTTGTTATCCGAAATTAGACTTGGAGGTGTTTTTCTATGAGGGCAAGAGTGAGTTATCCGGTTGAAGTCAAACAGAAGGCTGTAGAAATGAGATTGGCGGGCGTGCCTGTGAAGGAGATCATGCAGGAATTGAATATAAAGAATAAGACGCAGGTGCAGACATGGGTCAGGTGGTATAAAGCTGGGGACACACATCGATTCGAACAACCTGTCGGAAAGCAATATTCTTATGGAAAAGGTCCAGAGTATTCTTCCGAATTAGAGAAACTGCAGGCAGAAAATCGTTATCTGAGACAACAGAATGAAGTGTTAAAAAAGTACAACGAATTGGAAAGGAAGCTGATAGCGAAACGCCAGTCGAGCTTGTAGAAGCATTGCGCGGCACAATGACCATACAGGATATCTGTATTCATTTAGGTATCTCACGAGCATCTTATTATCGTTGGAAGAAGAATCTGATGAAAGATAACCCTAAATACCATTTAGAAAAACAAATCGGCACGTTGTGCCGAGAACATAAGTATCGATATGGCTATCGGAAAATCACAGCCATATTAAAAAAGGGAATGCGTATTAATCATAAAACGGTTCAGCGCATTATGCAGAAAAACCAGTGGCAATGCCGGGTTAAGGTGAAAAAGCGCAAGAAGAATGGGCAGCCATATGCCGTGGCCGAGAATATATTAGATCGGAACTTTCAGTCTGATCGCCCTCTGGAAAAGCTAGTAACGGATATCACATATTTGCCTTATGGGCAGAAACAATTGTATCTTTCCAGTATATTGGATTTATACAATGGAGAAGTGATTGCTTTTACGATTGGCGATAGACAGGACACAGATTTTGTCTTACACACACTTGATCAGCTGCCCGTACTCCCAGAGAACTGCGTGTTACATAGTGACCAAGGTTCTGTTTATACATCTTATGAGTATCAGAAAGCTGTTAAAACAAAAGGCATTACCATGAGCATGTCCCGTAAAGGGACACCCGCTGATAATGCCTCCATCGAATCGTTTCATTCCTCACTAAAGTCTGAAACGTTCTACCTCGACAGGTTGGAAAGCACTACGACGACCATCGTAGAGCAAACTGTCGAAACCTATATATACTATTATAACAACATTCGTATTCAAACGAAACTAAACAACCAGCCGCCGGTCACATACCGACAGCTGGCTGCTTAAAGGTGTTTTGATCCCTGTCTCAAAAACGGGGGTCAGTCCCTAAGGGGCGGGTTTTTTTATAAAAACACTTGCACCGGCCCCGGTTTCGGGATATGCTCTTGTAGCCCTTTCGCTTTCTGGGAGAAAGCGTTTTTTTAATTGCCGCCGCTTTATTGACTCGCCCATGCCGCGCCTTTATATTCTTATTAAGAGGAAAACTTCACCAAGAGAATCGGCGTCAGAAGCCGGGCAGCTTTCGATACAGTGCAATGATATTGAAAGGGAGATGAGCGGTGTGGAACATGTACAAAAAAATCAGTCACTCAAACAAAAGGATAAAGAGCTGATTTGGCACGCGATGAAAGGGGCGGAGCCGGATGACAGCATAATCGTCCAAAAAGGGGAAGGCGCCTGGGTTACGGACATTGACGGCAGACGGTATTTGGACGGCATGTCAGGCCTGTGGTGCGTCAATATCGGATACGGGAGAAAGGAACTTGCCGATGCGGCTTACAGCCAATTGAAGGAGCTTCCTTATTATCCGCTGACCCAAAGCCATCAACCCGCGATTGAGCTTGCGGAAAAACTGAATGAATGGCTCGGCGGCGATTATGTAATCTTCTTTTCCAACAGCGGATCGGAAGCAAATGAAACCGCGTTCAAAATTGCCCGCCAATACCACATTGAAAACGGCGATCACAGCCGCTTCAAATTCATCTCCCGGTACAGAGGCTATCACGGCAATACGATGGGGGCGCTCGCCGCTACCGGCCAGGCGCAGAGAAAATATAAATATGAGCCGCTCTCACAAGGTTTTTTGCACGCGGCGCCGCCTGATCTCTATCGGAATCCCGGCGATGCCGTCACATTGGAAAGCGCGCATGACATCGACCGGATCATGACGTGGGAGTTAAGCGAAACGATTGCCGGCGTTATTATGGAACCGATTATTACAGGCGGAGGGATACTGATGCCCCCGGACGGGTATATGGCAAAGGTAGAGGACATTTGCCGCCGCCACGGCGCGCTTCTGATCAGTGATGAAGTTATTTGCGGTTTCGGCCGCACGGGAGAGCCGTTCGGATTTCAGCATTACGGCGTTTCACCGGACATCGTCACAATGGCAAAAGGCATTACGAGCGCTTATCTGCCGCTGTCGGCAACGGCAGTAAAACGGGAGATTTTTGAGGCGTATTCGGGCGGTGAGCCGTACGGCCGCTTCCGGCACGTGAATACATTCGGAGGCAATCCGGCAGCCTGCGCCCTGGCCTTGAAAAACCTGCAATTGATGGAGGACGAAAATTTGATCGCCCGCTCCCGGGAGCTTGGAGAAAGGCTGCTCCGTGAGCTTGAGCCGCTCAGAGAACATCCGGCGGTCGGAGATGTACGGGGCAAGGGCCTTCTTGCCGGCATTGAGCTCGTCAAGGACAAAGTCACGAAGGAACCCGCTGATGCCGCCCTTGTGCAGCACGTCATCACCGCGTGCAGAGAAAAAGGCCTGCTTGTCGGGAAAAATGGCGATACTGTAGCGGGATATAATAATGTCATTCAGCTGTCTCCGCCTTTTTGCCTGTCGGACGAGGAGCTCTCTTTCATCATTTCGACCGTCAAGGAAAGCGTGCTGAGCATTGATTTTTAATGTAAAGGAGTAAAACATGAGTTTTCACAACCAGCAGATTCTACCGGCAATCCGGAACATGAAGCAATTCGATGCATTTTTAGAAAGTCCGTTCTTATACGGCGTCATTTTAGATATCCACCTCGGTCAATTAAAAGGTGTCGTGAATGAAGCGAAAAAACACGGAAAACTTCTGATGGTTCACGTCGATTTAATCCACGGCATTAAGCATGATGAATACGGTGCGGAGTTCATTTGCCAGGATATCCGGCCCGCAGGCATCATTTCGACGAGATCATCAGTCATCGTCAAAGCGAAACAAAAGAAAATATACGCGATCCAGCGTCTGTTTCTCTTGGATACAAGCGCCATGGAGAAAAGCATGGAATTCGTCGGAAAGCATAAGCCTGACTTTATCGAGGTTCTCCCGGGCATCGTTCCGACTTTAATCAGAGAAATTAAAGAAATGACGGGGATTCCGATTTTTGCCGGAGGCTTCATCCGCACGGAGCAGGACGTTGAAAACGCCTTGCAGGCAGGAGCCACGGCCGTGACGACTTCAGACACCGAACTATGGGCTAAATATGAACATTCTATGACAA
The DNA here is from genome assembly GCF_001999205.1 of Bacillus sp. 275. Classification (NCBI taxonomy): domain Bacteria; kingdom Bacillati; phylum Bacillota; class Bacilli; order Caryophanales; family Bacillaceae; genus Bacillus; species Bacillus sp. 275. The sequence continues at coordinate 1,071,606 of NZ_CP019626.1, read as the reverse complement.
AAAAAGATTGACACCGCTTACACCCATTGTTACAATAGACCTAGGTTAATACTATGTGATGGAGACCCGGAGACCCACAACAGCTCTTTACGGAAGCAATAAAGCGTAAAGCGGTTTGTTGTGGGTTTTTTATTCTCTATAACTCTGTCAAACCTGCTATTATGTCATTTAGGAGGAATGATGATGACAGCATTTTGGGGAGAAGTAATCGGTACAATGCTGCTTGTTATTTTCGGCGGCGGCGTTTGTGCGGGAGTCAATTTAAAGAAATCGCTTTCATACCAATCCGGATGGATTGTTATTGTATTCGGCTGGGGATTGGGAGTAGCCATGGCGGCATATGCCGTCGGCAGCATCAGCGGCGCCCACTTGAATCCGGCTTTAACGATAGGCCTTGCGCTTGAAGGCAGCTTTCCTTGGAAAGAGGTACCTGTTTATATTGCGGGACAGATGATCGGAGCAATGATCGGTGCGGTTGTTGTGTACCTTCATTATCTGCCGCATTGGAAGGCGACGGATGATCCGGCCGCTAAACTGGGCGTTTTCTCGACCGGCCCGAGTATTCCTCATACATTTGGGAATATGATAAGTGAAGTCATTGGTACGTTTGTGCTTGTGCTCGGCATTTTGGCAATCGGAGCGAATGAATTTACAAAAGGGCTGAACCCGCTGATTGTCGGATTCCTCATCGTTGCCATCGGGATTTCTCTTGGAGGGACGACCGGATATGCGATCAACCCTGCGCGGGATTTGGGGCCGAGAATCGCTCACGCCTTTCTGCCGATCCCGAAAAAAGGGCCTTCAAATTGGAAATATGCCTGGATTCCCGTAATCGGTCCGATCATGGGCGGTGCGTTCGGCGGCGTATTTTACAATGCCGCGTTTAAAGGAAATGTGACACCTAGCTTTTGGTTTGTAAGCGTTATAATGGTTGTAGTGCTTTTCATACTCTATATTTATACCAAGAAATCTCAATCACGGAAAACATTATCAAATTCTGAATATATTTAAAAAGGAGAGCGGCATCATGGAGACCTATATTTTATCAATTGACCAAGGCACAACAAGTTCAAGAGCGATTCTTTTTAATAAAGAAGGAAAAATCGTGCATTCCGCTCAAAAGGAATTCACACAGCATTTCCCTCAGCCGGGCTGGGTGGAGCACAATGCGAACGAAATCTGGGGATCGGTGCTCGCCGTTATCGCGACTGTGATTTCCGAGTCCGGAATCAGCGCTGATCAAATTGCCGGCATCGGCATCACGAACCAAAGGGAAACGACGGTCGTATGGGATAAAGATACCGGAAAGCCGGTATACAATGCGATTGTCTGGCAATCGAGACAAACATCCGGCATTTGCGAAGAGCTTCGTGAAAAAGGATATAATGATACATTCAGAGAAAAAACGGGACTTTTGATCGACCCTTATTTCTCAGGAACGAAAGTCAAATGGATTCTTGACAATGTAGAAGGCGCGCGGGAAAAAGCGGAAAACGGAAGTCTTCTGTTCGGAACGATTGATTCATGGCTCATCTGGAAAATGTCCGGAGGGGCGGCGCACGTAACGGATTATTCCAACGCTTCAAGAACGCTGATGTTTAATATACATGAATTAAAATGGGATGACGAGCTGCTTGATATTTTAGGCGTGCCGAAATCAATGCTGCCGGAAGTGAAACCGTCTTCTCATGTGTACGCGAAAACGGTTGATTATCATTTCTTCGGTAAAAACATTCCGATTGCGGGAGCGGCCGGAGACCAGCAGTCTGCGCTGTTCGGTCAGGCGTGCTTTGAAGAAGGCATGGGGAAAAACACATACGGCACAGGCTGCTTTATGCTGATGAATACCGGAGAAAAAGCCATCACTTCTGATCACGGCCTTCTGACGACAATCGCCTGGGGATTAGACGGAAAAGTCGAGTATGCACTGGAAGGAAGCATCTTTGTCGCAGGTTCTGCCATCCAATGGCTGAGAGACGGCATGCGGATGTTCCAAGATTCAAAAGAAAGCGAGACATACGCAGAGCGTGTGGATTCCGCTGACGGTGTTTATGTCGTGCCCGCTTTCGTCGGATTAGGCACACCGTACTGGGACAGTGACGTGCGCGGCTCAGTTTTCGGCCTGACACGCGGAACGACGAAGGAGCATTTCATCCGGGCTACGCTTGAATCTCTCGCTTATCAGGCGAAAGATGTGCTTGATGCCATGGAGGCTGATTCAGGCATCTCTTTAAAAACATTGCGTGTAGACGGCGGAGCGGTAAAAAATAACTTCCTCATGCAATTCCAGAGCGACTTGCTTGATGTGCCGGTCGAACGTCCGGAAATTAATGAAACGACGGCGCTCGGTGCCGCGTATTTGGCCGGAATCGCTGTCGGCTACTGGAAGGACAGCACTGAAATCGCTGATCAATGGAACCTTGATAAGCAATTCAAACCGGAAATGGAAGATGAAAAACGCGATGAATTGTACGGCGGATGGAAAAAAGCAGTAAATGCAGCTATGGCTTTTAAATAAGATAAAAATGTGGTATACTGAAAACAAGTTAATAGGAACGGTCCTGAGATGAGGAGAGACCACAGCACCAAAGTGATAACTGCGCTTTGGCTGTTGTGGTCTCTTTTTCTATACCGTGACAACAAGGAGGAAACGTAATGATGAATCACCAATTTTCAAGTTTGGAACGGGATCATATGCTGGAAGACATGACTAAAAAGACATACGATCTGTTTATTATAGGGGGAGGTATTACGGGTGCCGGTACGGCGCTTGACGCTGCTTCAAGGGGAATGAAAGTCGCTTTGAGCGAAATGCAGGATTTCGCGGCCGGCACATCAAGCAGATCCACAAAGCTTGTCCACGGCGGTTTGCGTTATCTGAAGCAATTTGAAGTCAAAATGGTTGCAGAAGTCGGTAAGGAACGTGCCATCGTGTACGAAAACGGCCCGCACGTCACGACGCCGGAATGGATGCTGCTGCCGTTTCATAAAGGCGGCACGTTCGGTTCATTCTCTACTTCCATCGGCCTGCGTGTGTATGACTATTTAGCGGGAGTAAAAAAATCAGAGCGCAGAAGCATGCTGTCTGCTAAAGAAACGCTGCAAAAAGAGCCGCTCGTCAAAAAAGACGGCTTAAAAGGCGGAGGCTATTATGTAGAGTACCGGACGGACGATGCGAGACTGACGATTGAAGTCATGAAAGAAGCCGTTAAATTCGGTGCGGAGCCTGTCAACTATTCTAAAGTGAAAGAACTGCTTTATGAAAAAGGAAAAGTTGTCGGCGTTTTAATTGAAGATCTGCTGTCAGGCAAGGAATACAAAGTTTACGCCAAAAAAATCGTCAATGCGACAGGTCCGTGGGTCGACGAGCTGAGAGAAAAAGACCACAGCAAAAGCGGAAAACATCTTCAGCACACAAAAGGGGTCCATCTCGTATTCGACCAATCCGTATTCCCGCTTAAACAGGCGGTGTACTTTGATACGCCGGACGGCCGGATGGTGTTCGCCATTCCGCGTGAAGGAAAAACATACGTGGGTACGACCGATACGGTTTACAAACAAAAACTTGAGCACCCGCGCATGACGGTGCAGGATCGCGATTATGTCGTCAGCTCCATCAATTATATGTTCCCGGAACTGAACATTACGGCGGACGATATTGAATCAAGCTGGGCCGGCCTCAGACCGCTTATTCACGAAGAAGGGAAAGACCCGTCTGAGATCTCCCGTAAAGATGAAATCTGGACATCTCAATCAGGCCTGATTACGATCGCCGGAGGAAAACTGACGGGCTACCGTAAAATGGCTGAGCACATTGTCGATCTTGTCCGCGACCGCTTGAAAGAAGAGGGCGGCCAGGACTTCGGCGGCTGCAAGACGAAGACGATGCCGATTTCCGGCGGACATGTCGGCGGCTCTAAAAACTTCGAGTCATTTGTGGAAGCAAAGACAAAAGACGGCTTGAAAATCGGATTATCACAGGAAACCGCTAAGCAGTTAGCCATCAGATACGGCTCTAACGTTGAAAATGTATTCAGCCGGATTGAAGGTCTGAAAGACGAAGCGGAAAAACGCCAGATTCCGGTTCACATTTTGGCTGAAGCAGCTTACAGCATCGAAGAAGAAATGGCTGCGACACCTGCCGATTTCTTCGTCCGCAGAACGGGAAGACTGTTCTTCGACATCAAATGGGTGCAAACGTATAAAACAGCCGTGATTGATTACATGAGCGACCGATTCCAATGGAATGACGAAACGAAAGAAAAACACACTGAGTGGTTAAATACGCTGCTGCACGACGCGGTTGTTCCGCTCGAACAATAATAACCGGAGGGCTGTGCCGAAAAGGCATGAGCCCTTCTTTTATCTTTTTACATAAAGCATTTGGTTAAGTTATCAAGTGACACGGGCAGCCGCTTCATATTAAAATATGGTCATAAGCTGAAATTATAGGAGGACGAACATGAGTTGGAGTAAGAGTTACGAACGCTGGAATCAGGCCGAACAATTAGATTCAGAATTGAAAAAATTATTGGCGGACGCAGAAGGAAACGAGCAGCTGCTGGAAGATTTTTTCTACAAAAATCTTGAGTTCGGAACAGGAGGCATGAGGGGAGAAATCGGGCCGGGTACGAACAGGATGAATATTTACACGGTCCGCAAAGCATCCGCCGGACTTGCGGCGTATATCGCGAAACAGGGGGAAGACGCGAAAAAAAGAGGGGTTGCGATCGCATACGACTCCCGTCATAAATCTCCTGAGTTTGCGATGGAAGCTGCAAAAACCCTTGCTTCCCAAGGCATTCAAACATACGTATTTGATGAGCTCCGCCCGACGCCTGAGCTGTCTTTTGCGGTGAGAAAGCTGAACGCTTATGCCGGTATCGTCGTGACGGCCAGCCATAACCCGCCTGAATATAACGGATATAAAGTGTATGGCGATGACGGCGCACAGCTGCCGCCGAAAGAAGCGGACATCGTCATTGCGGAAGTGAATGCCATAGAAAATGAATTAACGATTCAAGTTGAAGATGAACAGTCGCTGAAAGAAAAAGGTTTGATTAAAATAATCGGTGAAGAAATTGATAAACCATATACTGAAGAACTGACTTCCATCTCCGTACATCCCGAACTTTCGGCTGAAGTGGATGTCAGCGTCGTGTTCACTCCGCTGCACGGCACGGCAAATAAACCGGTGCGCCGCGGTCTTGAAGCACTCGGTTACAAAAACGTCACCGTCGTAAAGGAGCAAGAGCTGCCGGACCCGGATTTTTCAACCGTCAAATCGCCGAATCCGGAAGAGCACGCGGCATTCGAATATGCCATTAAACTCGGAGAAGAACAAAACGCTGATATTCTCGTCGCTACGGACCCGGATGCCGACCGTCTCGGCATTGCCGTAAAAAACAGCGAAGGCAAGTACACAGTGCTGACGGGAAACCAGACAGGCGCGCTTTTATTGCATTACCTGCTTTCCGAGAAGAAAAAACAGGGCGCCCTTCCTGAAAACGGTGTCGTCATGAAAACGATTGTCACGAGCGAATTGGGCCGCGCCGTCGCTTCATCGTTCGGATTAGATACGGTTGACACGCTGACAGGCTTCAAATTTATCGGTGAAAAGATCAAAGAATATGAAAAATCAGGCCAATACACGTTCCAGTTCGGGTATGAAGAAAGCTACGGCTACTTAATCGGCGATTTCGCGCGTGACAAAGACGCGATCCAGGCTGCGCTGTTAGCCGTCGAGGTATGCGCCTTTTATAAAAAGCAGGGCATGTCGCTTTATGACGCGCTGCTGTCCATTTTTAAAGAATACGGATATTACCGTGAAGGCTTGAAGTCATTGACGTTAAAAGGAAAACAGGGAGCAGAGCAGATTTCCGCTATCCTGACTTCCTTCCGAAACGATCCGCCGAAGCAGATGGCCGGAAAACAAATCACGCAGGCTGAAGACTATTCAACGGGAAAACGGACTGTATTTGCCGATCATCATGAAGAAGATATTGATCTGCCGAAGTCAAATGTCCTGAAATATTTCCTTGAAGACGGCTCTTGGTTCTGCCTTCGTCCATCGGGAACGGAGCCGAAAGTGAAGTTCTATTTCGCCGTGAAGGGAACTTCTTTACAAGACAGCGAACAGCGTCTTGCCGCATTATCTGAAGCCGTCATGAAAACGGTGGATGGCATAGTGGAAAAAACGAAATAAACAACAAACCGCCGGAAGCGACTTCCGGCGGTTTTTTTATACGCCTCATCCGAAAGTATGAGGAAAATTCATGCTGAAAACAAAGGAATATACAGAAAAGAATTGATATAATATGGATAATTCTGATTGGCCGGAGTGAGGGAAATTGACGAAAACGACGGTAGAAACGTTAAAAACGTTAAAAGCGATTGCGGAAACCTTAAACCAAAGCCACGATTTAAAGGAAGCGCTTGATAAAGTGCTTCGCGAACTGCTCAGCCTGACCGGGCTGCAGACAGGGTGGATTTTTCTGATTGAGCCGGACGGGTCTTATACGCTCGCCGCATCCGCTTATTTACCGCCGGCTCTCGGTCAGCGGGAAAATGCACTGATGTGCAGCGGGGAATGCTATTGTCTGACCAAATTCAGCAATGGCGGATTGACAAAGGCCGTAAACATAATGAATTGTAAACGGATTGAATTTGCGGAACAGACGACGAACTGCCGCGATACGGAGGGCATTACCCATCATGCGACCGTACCGCTTGAGGACGGCGGCCGGAAGTTCGGTTTATTAAACGTCGCCGCAAGCGAAAAGACATTTTTCAACGAAGAAGAACTGCATCTGCTTGAAGCGGTTGCATTTCAAATCGGGACGGCGATTCAGCGGATGAAATTGGCCGAATTTGAGCAGCAGAACGCCCTGTTGATGGAACGAAGCAGACTTGCGCAAGAGCTGCATGATTCCGTCAATCAGATGCTGTTTTCTGTCAGCTTAACGGCAAAGCCGCAAAGAGCTTTACAGATGATGATCGGCTCCGGCAGATGATTACGTTTATTCAAGAGCTGTCTCATGATGCGCTAACAGAAATGAGGGCGCTTATTTGGCAGCTGAAGCCGGAAAGTTTGACGAAAGGGCTGTATGCGTCGATCAAAAGCTATGCCGCTCTTATCGGCCTGGAAGCCGTTTGTGAAATGGAGGATGAGCTGGAGCTTACGGATGAACAGGAACACGCGCTTTGGCGGATCGCCCAGGAAGCCTTGAATAACTGTAAAAAGCATGCGGGAACGGGCCGGGTTATCATTTCCGCCGTTAAAAAGCCGGATTGCGCAGAGCTTCACATTAGCGACCGTGGAGCGGGCTTCAGCGCTGATGCGCATACTGTGCTCCCATCGCTCGGCGTGGCCGGCATGAAAGCGCGGGCTGAAGCAATCGGCGGCCGCTTTACACTGCAATCCGAGCTTGGCGCCGGAACGATTGTCTCCGTTCGGCTTCCGTTTCAGGACAGGAGGTCTGATTGATGAAAATTGTGATTGCTGATGATCATCACGTTGTCCGCAAAGGACTGCGCTATTTCTTCGCCACTCAGGAAGACATTGAAGTTGTCGGTGAGGCGTCCACCGGTGCTGAAGCGCTTCAGCAAGCTGAAAAGACGGAGCCGGACATGATTTTGATGGATTTATCAATGCCTGATATGGACGGCATAGAAGCGGCAAAAATTGCGGCTGAACGATTTCCGGACATCAGTATCGTCGTTTTGACGAGCTATTCTGATCAGGAGCATGTCATTCCCGCCCTTAAAGCCGGCGCAAAAGCGTATCAGCTGAAAGACGCCCAGCCCGATGATTTAGTGAAAACGCTCTGGGAAGTGTATTCCGGACGTTACCGGCTGTCGGCGGATATTGTGCCTCACGTGCTGACCCATATGGTTCAGGACGATCAGGATAAGGAAAAATATGATCAGCTCACCCCCCGTGAAAAAGATGTTCTTCAAGAAATAGCCAAAGGGAAAAGCAATAAGGAAATTGCGGCGGCACTGTTTATTTCAGAAAAAACAGTGAAGACCCACGTGTCCAACCTGCTGTCAAAGCTGAATCTTTCCGATCGGACGCAGGCGGCATTGTATGCGGTAAAATATAATGTTTTTGGAAAGGCGGTAAAATGATGAGCATATTAGTGATCAGCGGCACACCGAGAAAAAACGGGCGGACTAGAATTGCCGCTTCTTATATAAGAGATCGGTTTCATACCGATTTTATTGATTTGAGCGAAAGTGAACTGCCGCTTTATAACGGTGAAGAAGAACAGAACGAGCTGCCTGCAGTGCAAGAGTTAAGGCGGCAGGTGAAAAAGTCGGCGGCCGTCGTCTTATTATCTCCCGAGTATCACAGCGGCATGAGCGGCGCTTTAAAAAACGCCATCGATTTTTTAAGCAGCGATCACTGGGCATACAAACCGGTGGCAATCATTGCCGCGGCGGGCGGAGGAAAAGGAGGCATGAACGCGCTGGCGAATATGCGGACGGTCATGCGGGGCGTTTATGCAAATGTCATCCCGAAACAGCTGGTCTTAGACCCGATTCACATTGACATGGAGCGCCGGACCGTATCTGAGGATATGGCGATCAGCCTGAAAGAGATGATCGAAGAGCTGAATATGTTCACAAATACAAGAAATCCCGGCGTCTGACGCCGGGATTGTTTTATGTCAGCATGGCTAATTGATCTTCATAAGCGAGCTCTGTCGCATGATCAATATACCCGAGAAGGGAATACAGCTCTTTTTCAAGCACCGCATGATCATATTCGAAATGATACGCGTGCAGAAAGTGCTCAATACGCTTTGATAATAAATCATCTTTTGTACGAACCATCAAAATTAACAAATTGTCCCATTGAGACCGGTGTGTGTAATATAAGGCTTTATCATAATCCGCATGATCCATCTTACGCTTCTCCTTTCAATGAGAAGTTCTCCGTTAGTTTATGCCGTCGAAGACCGATGCAACGGGGGAAAAGTTGGTGGCCTTATCACAGCGGCATAGCAATATGAGGGAGACATAAAATAAAACCGCATAACCGTCTCTTCTTTGGACACGCTAAGATTGACAAAAAACGACTCAGGAGAACATAAAGATGAAATCCCTTCCATTTGTGCTTGCCCTCTTGTTTTGCGGCATTCTCATTGCCTCGATCGCTGAAAAAGGGCATACAGAACACCTTGATCCGTCAGTTGAAAAATGGGAACAGCTCGCATGGAACCAGCTTGAACGTGAATACAAGGGGGCCGAGCTTACCGATTATTCGTACATGGGCCGTACAAAAGTGAACCGGGAACAGACGAAAGATGTGTTTCGCGTAACGGTGCAAACAGCAAAAGAAACGTTTTCATCCCGTGCTGAAGTGTATTTCCATCCCGTAACAAAACACGTGATCAGCATTAATATTTTCAGACTGTAAAAAAAGCTGCACAGCCTTATTGAGGCCGTACAGCTTGTCAGATATCAGAAGAAACGTTTTGCGCCGAGGTAACGCTGTTTCCAATAGGAATTGTTCATGCTGGAAATAACGACACCCGAATCGTTGGCATTAATAAACTGGCCGTTCCCGAGATAAATACCGACGTGGGAAGGTCCGGCTTTATAAGTTGAGAAAAAGACAAAGTCACCGACCGCCGGCTGGCTGACTGATGTCATCGTATTCCAGTAGCCTGCGGCTGAAAGTCTGGATACAGAAGTGACCTTATTGAGAACGTAATAAATGAAACCGCTGCAGTCAAAGCCTCTCGGCGTCGTCCCGCCCCATACATACGGTACGCCCAGCTGAGCTTTTGCGGCATCGATCATTACATTAATCTTCGCGCTTGTTGAACCTGTGCCGCCTGTGTTGCCGGACTGATTCGGAGTCGTGTTTGTCTGCTGCCCGGTAATCGTCAGCTTTTGTCCGATTTGAAGAACGTCTGTTTTCAGATTGTTTTTCTCGCGGATCTGCTGGGCGGTCACATTGAACTTTTGGGCGATCACCCATAAAGAATCCCCGCTTTTCACGGTATATGTAGTGGTTTTCCCTGTATTTCCGGACTGGTTCGGAGTTGACGGTGAAGTCGAAGAGCCGGAAGATGACGTTTTGGTCAGCTTAAGCACTTGTCCGACCCGCAGCATGTCTGACGTCAGTTTGTTGATGCTTCTGATTTGCTGAACCGTCATGTTGTATGCGTTTGCGATTTTCCAGAGTGAGTCTCCGCTTTTTACTGTATAGGAGGACGTTTGCGTCTGGTTTTTATTTTGGTTTGAATTGTCCTTTGACGGCGTGTTTCCCGAAGAAGACGTTCCTTTTGTTTTCAGGACTTGGTTTACGTAGATCGTATCCGTTTTTAAGTTGTTTAATACTTTGAGTTCCGCAATGGTCATATTGACGCTGTTTGCGATCTTCCATAGTGAATCGCCGAGTTTGACTTTATACGTCCCGGAAGATGATGACTGCTTTTTGCTGCTGTTTGAGCTGCTGCCAGGAGCGGTTTTTTTCTGATCGGTGCTTGAGGAAACTTTCCCCGTCACTTGCAGCTTCTGTCCCGCGCGGATTAAGTCGCTTGTCAGACCGTTCAATTTTTTCAGTTCCTGTACGGACATTTTAAAATCAGATGCGATCAGCCACAGCGAGTCGCCGCTTTTCACTGTATAAACGCTTTTAGTCGTGCCGCTGTTCTTTGAAGATGGCTTTTTGCTGCCGGAATCTGATTTGCCGTTAGGAATGTTGAGCGTCTGCCCGATAGAAAGAACGGTGGATTTTAGATGATTGGCTGATGTAATGGCATCCACGCTTGTATTGTAGTTTTGGGCAAGCTTCCATAATGAATCTCCGCTTTTAACCTTAATCGTTTGTGCTTCTGCCGGTGTTACAGCTAACGCAGACCCGACGATCGCAGATGCAGTCAAACCGACCGCTACCTTTTTTTTCATAATGAATCTCCCTTTTCCTGCGATGATTTTACTATCCCCATTCGTTGCAGCCGCAAGGTGAGGATATCAGTAATGATAATCTTTATATCGGCACTTGTCTGCAATCGTTTATCATATTAATAGAAATAGTCCTTTTTTCTTATGCCGGCATAAAAAAAGAAGGAATGCGGGCATTCCTTCAGCTTCTGAGCAGTCTCATAATCTCCTCTTTATTTTTGACCAGATCCCTTAACGTATATTTGTCTAAAACGGCCAGGTAAGCTTGCAGGGCTTCATTCAGAAGGTTCTTTAAGTTGCAGGCGGGAGATATGATACAGAGATTTTTTTTGGAGTCAAAGCATTCTACGATGTTAAAGTCGTCTTCTGTATTTCGAACGACTTCTCCAATGTTTATGTCTTCCGGTGTCATTCCTAAACGGATTCCGCCTCCCCGGCCCCGGATCGTTTCGACATATCCGAGCTGGCCGAGGCGGTAAATGACTTTCATAAGGTGGTTTTTAGAGATGGAATAAGTATCTGCGATTTCTTTTATGTTGGAAAGTTCATCGGAATGTCTGGAAGCCAAAAAAATCAAAACGCGTAAAGAATAATCGGTATAGTTCGTTAATTTCATAGAATGACCTCGAAAAAAGAGATTTTGCTTCTGTTACAGTCTATCATATATGAATCTAAAATGAAAAAAAAGGAATTTGCCCCCTTAACTCAAAAAAAAACGTGCGCTCCTTCTGAGCACACGTTTTTTTCGTTAAGACATCGGCGGCTTCCGATCGTCAGCCGATTGATGTTTTTCAATTTTGCGATCCAATTTTGCGAGATAACGAGAGGCGAAATCTTTTCCGCCAAGACCGAATGAAAGTCCGAAGGCAAGCGCGAAACCGCCCAGAATCAGAATAAACGCGGCATTTACGATCGTGTCGGCGACACCGAGCTGATCCAGCGCCATAAAGATTGAAAGAGTGATAATGGTATATTTCGCAAGCGGCGCCAGGAATCTGAATTCCTTTCCGCTCAGCATGCCGGCAAGCAGCCTGCTGACGAGCTGTCCGGCCAAAAGTCCGATTCCGAGAATAAATACAGCGGCCAGAACATTAGGCAGGTAAGCGATAATACCTGTTGCGATAACGACGAGAAATTCGAGATGAACAAGCTGCAGCGCCTCTGCCGTAAACAGCAGGACGATGATAATCTGAACAATCATGCCGACCGTCTGAGAAAGCGTCAGCTTCGGGGTACCCGTCTGTTCAAAACCCATTTTACCGAGAAGAGAGTCGAAACCGGCCCGGTGCAAGAGCCCGGATACAATGCTGTTGACCCATTTTCCGATCCAGATGCCGGCGATGATCAGCACGATACCGATGATGATATTAGGGAGCATTGTGAAGACCGTGTGCAGCATGGCTGACGCCGGTTCAGAAATACCCGCCACATCAAGCCGGTCAAGCGCAGAAATGATCACCGGAATGAAAATCATCACGTAGACAATCGTTCCGATGATTGCCGACAGGCTTGTATCCTTCAGGTATATAGAAAGCCCCATACGTGCGGCGAGCCTTTCCGTGCCGATACTCGCCAGAAAGTTTGTGACGATATCACGGACGAGGCGGGCAACAAGCCAGCCGATTAAAACAATCAGCGCCGCGGCGAATAATTTCGGTATAAAGGACAAAACGCTTTGGATCATATTTGTAAACGGCCCTGATACTCCGCTGATTTGGAGAGCGGCCAAGACGCCGGGCAGGAACAAGAGCAAGACGAAGTAAAAAACGATTCGTGAAGCGGCCGTAACGGATTTGCTCATCTCCGCTTCTTCAGACACCATTGTCCATTTTCTGAGCCGGCCGTTTTCAGCGAGTTTCATGCCCGCTTTTTTGACGAGATAGCTGAAAAGCGAAGCGGCCGCCCAGCCCAACAGCAGAATCAGGCCGGCTTTTAAAATGCTCGGCACAGCCGCCGTTATCGCTGACAGCATGCTGACAAAAGGCGAAGCCACGGTTGTCAGATGCAGAATGTTAAAGAATAGAATAAAAACGATGATTAATGCGATAAAATAAATGACTTTACTGATGACTTTTTCTGAGGAATAGCGCGCCGGCTTTGTTTCGGCGAACAGTCTGTCGTCGATTTTTGTTTTTTGCAGGCCTTTGTATACAGCTTTTTCAATGATTTTGGCAATGCCCCAGCCGATAAGCAGGACGAGCAGTGCAATGACCAGATTCGGGAGTTTGCTGAGATACGTCGTTAGCATGTCTGCTGTATTCAAGTAGAATCGCTCCTTTTCTTTTTGGGGTATGGTGTGTGTTTTACCCACTTACATATAAAGCAAACGGGGCAGGTGTGCCGAAAGTTTTCAGACGGAAACCGATCTGTTATTTCATCTTTTGAGAGGAGGGGTCATACATTATAAATAAGTCCAAGTAGGGGGGATTCGGTTGAACGCGGAGGAGACAAAAGGTTTACAGCGGGCAATTGAGGAAATAACCGACATTGCGAAGGGTTTCGGCCTTGATTTCTACCCGATGAGATATGAAATTTGTCCGGCTGAGATTATTTATACATTCGGCGCGTACGGCATGCCGACGAGATTCAGCCATTGGAGTTTCGGCAAACAATTTCACAAGATGAAACTCCATTATGATCTCGGTTTGAGCAAAATTTATGAACTTGTCATTAATTCCAACCCTTGCTACGCTTTTTTGCTGGACAGCAATTCGCTGATCCAAAATAAATTAATTGTAGCCCATGTTCTTGCCCATTGTGATTTTTTCAAACATAACTGCCGCTTTCAAAATACGAACCGGGACATGGTTGAGAGTATGGCGGCTGCGGCGGAGCGGATTAAGCATTATGAAAGAATTCACGGGATCAAAGAGGTGGAGTCCTTTTTAGATGCCATTCTGGCGGTTCAGGAGCATATCGATCCGTCGCTCGTCAGGCCGAAGCTGCTGTGGAGCGTCGATGACGAAGAGGAGGACGAAGAAGAAACCGCGCCATCGCCTTACGATGATTTATGGGGAATGGATAAGCCGAAGCAGCTGAAAAAGAAAAAAGGGAAAAAACCGTTTCCGCCCCGGCCGGAAAAAGATATTCTGCTGTTTATCGAGGAACATTCGCGGGAGCTTGAACCGTGGCAGCGTGACATTTTAACCATGATGAGAGAAGAAATGCTGTATTTCTGGCCTCAGCTGGAAACGAAAATCATGAACGAAGGCTGGGCATCCTATTGGCATCAGCGGATTATCCGCGAGCTTGACCTGACTTCAGATGAAGCCATCGAATTTGCGAAGCTGAACGCAGGCGTCGTTCAGCCGTCAAAAACGGGAATCAACCCGTATTATTTAGGGCTGAAAATTTTTGAAGACATCGAAGAGCGTTATGATAACCCGACAGATGAAATGAAAAAAACAGGGGTAAAGCCCGGTTCCGGACGCGAAAAAATGTTTGAGGTCAGGGAAATTGAATCGGATATATCATTTATCCGCAATTATTTGACGAAAGATCTCGTAATGCGTGAGGATTTGTATTTATTCCAAAAGCAGGGCAGGGACTATAAAGTGATCGACAAAGAATGGAAGGCCGTGCGCGACCAGCTCGTGAACATGAGGGTCAACGGGGGATTTCCTTATCTGACCGTCAATGACGGGGATTACCTGAAGAATAATGAGCTTTATATTAAACATTGGTATGAGGGAATTGAGCTTGATCTGAAATATTTGGAGAAAGTGCTGCCGTATCTGTACCAGCTGTGGGGCAGGAGCGTGCACATCGAATCTGTTCTTGAAGACAGAGAAGTGATGTTTTCGTATGACGGCAAAGGAGTGCACCGGAGATATCTGTAAAAGAAGAAAGGATGCGGGGAAACCCCCGCATCCTTTTTTATTTTCCGTGTTTCAGGATGTGAAAGATCTTTTTGGCCTGGTCCGTGTTGTTTAAAAGCCCCGTAAATGACTCTCTTCCCGGACCGTATGCGTAAACGGGAACTTCTTCGCCTGTATGATCGCCGGTTGTCCAGCCGCTGTTGGTTTTCGCATTAAAGAGCTTAATGATCGCTTTGTAGATGCTCTTGTCAGCATCCTGTTTTGCGGCCGTTTCGATCTGTTTGATTTCAGCTTTTGACCATTTCAGGTCTGTATAACGCGCAAGCACGGAAGATACGGATTTGCCCGCTTTGATTTGGTCAGCCATAAATGCCGGGGTTTTTTTTGCGGCAAGAATCGGTTCAACATGCCAGTTTTTATCGTCATTCGCGCCGATCGTCAATCCGCCGGTGGTATGATCTGCCGTGGCAACGACAAGCGTATGTTTGTCCTTTTTGGCAAATGCGATCGCTGCTTTATACGCTTTTTCAAAATCCTTCATTTCACTCATTGCGCCGACTATATCATTGTCATGTCCCGCCCAGTCAATTTGGCTGCCTTCGACCATTAAGAAAAACCCTTTTTTATTCTTGTTCAGCCTGTCGATCGCTGCCGTTGTCATGTCTTCTAATGAAGGGACGGCGTTTGATCGGTCGATTGCTTTGTCGAGTCCGCCATCGGCAAACAGGCCGAGAATCTTCTTGTTACGATCCTTTTTGAGCTCCTGTTTTGATGTCACGTAGCTGTATCCCGCTTTTTTGAAATCCTTTGTTACATTGCGGTCTTTACGGATAAAGTTTGACTTGCCGCCTCCGAGGAGCACATCGACTTTCTGTTTTCCGTTGATGCGGTCATCAAAGTAGCTGCTTGCGATGTCATCCATGTTCTTTCGGGATTTGTTATGGGCTCCGAATGCCGCAGGGGTGGCGTGGGCAATCTCCGAAGTTGCGACAAGTCCGGTGGATTTCCCTCTTTGTTTCGCTTCTTCGAGGACGGATTTTACCCGCTTTCCTTTTTTATTGACTCCGATCGCCGCGTTATACGTTTTCACGCCTGTGGCCATTGCCGTGCCAGCCGCCGCGGAATCGGTAATATTGGAATCAGGATCGTCAGGATAAGTCATCATCATACCGGCGAGATTGGGGTCGAATGCCGTCAGTTTCATACCATCCGAAGGCTTTCCTTTGTTAATGACCGAACGGTAGGCGTTCATATAGGGAGCGCCCATTCCGTCGCCGACCATGAAGATGACGTTTCTGATTTCGTTTTTGTCAGGCTGTTTTTTTGCCGCAGCCTGTTCGGAGTGCTGAAGCCCCGCGCCCGCAATCAGACCGGCTGTCAGCACGGATACGGCTGCCGCCGGCAGAAGTTTTGATCGAACCTGTTTAAATAGACTCATTCTCACTCGTCCTCCTTTAATCGTGTCTGCATGTCTAATGGTAGGGGGTGTTTGTAAAGAGCGCCTGTTCCTCCTGTAAATTTCAGGTGAAACATTGTTAGAAATGTAAATTCCGGTGTAACTTATGTTTTCAAGAAAGGATGAAAACCATTCACTTTTTTGAAAAAGTCGAGGATTTTTTTAACAAGGGGTTATTTGGAAAATAAACTGCTTTGTTTTTCCAAAATACGAGGATCACAGGAAAAAAACATGACAAATTGACTCGTTTTTCGTCACGTTTGAAATCAAATTGAAATATTTAATACCCTTAAAAACTTTTTTCTAAAACGAATTAGTAAGAAATTTGTCACGGGAAGTCAAGTCTATTTCTAGTGGAAATTGAACCTTATAATAGGAAACAGATAAAAACTTTAAAAAAGAGACACATAAAATAGATAGAATCATTCAGGGAGGAAAATATGAAAAAGCAACTTGTTACAGCAACAACGGCAGTGGTTTTGGGGACGACTTTGTTTGCGGGCGCGGCATCTGCGCAAACGATTAAGGTAAAAAAAGGCGATACATTATGGGGACTTTCAAATCGGTACGGAACGTCAATTAATTCCATTAAATCTGAGAACAAATTAAAATCGGATATCATTTACATCGGTCAGACGCTTTCGATCAACGGTAAATCATCCTCAGGTTCAAGCTCAAGCAGCAAGTCATCATCGTCTACATATAAAGTCGTAAAAGGCGACAGCCTTTGGAAAATTGCGAATAAATATAAAATGACGGTAAACCAATTAAAAAGTTTAAACGGTTTAAAAACGGACCTGATCCGCATCGGACAAGTTCTTAAAGTAAAGGGATCAACTTCCGGTTCAACGTCTTCGGGATCTTCGTCATCAAAGCAGCCTTCATCCAGCCATAATGTTGCACAGACGAGCCTGAATGTAAACAAGCTGATTTCTGATGCGCAATCTTTAACCGGGACGCCGTATGTATGGGGCGGAACAACGACTTCCGGCTTTGACTGCAGCGGATTTATCTGGTACCTGTTAAACAAACAGACGAGTGTCGGCAGAACGAGCACTGCGGGATACTGGAGCTCAATGAAGAGCGTGTCCAGCCCGTCAAGAGGAGACTTCGTCTTCTTTACAACATATCAGGCCGGCCCTTCACACATGGGTGTGTACATCGGAAACAACAAGTTCATCCATGCCGGTTCTGACGGCGTCACAACAAGTGATCTGAATAACAGCTACTGGAAACCGCGCTACCTGGGCGCGAAAAGATTCTAGCAGAGATAGAAACCCGTTCATCAGAACGGGTTTTTTATTTAGACGGGACAGAGCTCCATTTGTTTCACCTAAAAATGAAAATGTGATAAAAAATCTAAAAAGGTTTTCTTTTTTTCATTTTCATAGAGGGCGATGGCGTATGCGCCCGCGCTCGGCATCTGGGCGAATTCGCACGGAATTTCAATCATGCTGCCTGCGGCGAGTTCGGCCCGTACCGCTGACAGCGGCAGAAATGAGACACCCAGCCCCTCTTTAATAAATCGTTTCGTAATATGCGTCTGTGTCACCTTCATTGTCCTGACGAAAGGGAACTGTATTCTGACCTGGCGGAGCAAATCATCCCAATAGTCAGGATGGTTATGGGTCAAAAGCAGATATTGTCCGAACAGGTCTTTCACTTCATCCGCCTTCCCTGTTCCGGGTTTTCGGCCGGGCGGCGCGACGAGGACAACGGGGTCATTGTACAGGGGGCGGCAAGTGAGGGAAGATGATTGCACCTTTAAGCAGCTCAGTCCGATATCGGCTGAGCCGTTTCTGATTTGAGAGGCGATTTCTTCCGATTCGAAAATGGTGACCGTCATTTCGGTTTCTTTATTGTCCTCTGTATAACGCTTCATGACAGACGGGAGAACGGTGTCGGCGATAAGCGGCGAAACAGCGAGTGTCAGCGTGTGCGAGTAGCCCTGGCGCACCCTGTGCAGCTCCGCCATGCTGTTTTCATAGTCTTCCAAAAGCCTCATGGCAAACGGCACGTATGCTTTTCCTTCTTCCGTCAATTGTATTTTCCGGCCGCTCCGCTGAAACAGCTTGCAGCTGATTTCTTTCTCTAATAATTTTATATGAACGGTGACGGTCGGCTGAGATAAAAAAAGCGTTTCCGCCGTTTTTCTGAAATTCTCATATTTTGCTGCGGTGACGAAGGTGTGAAGCCATTTAAAATCCATAGATGCACTCCTCTGATTAAAAGTTTTAATTAATTCCCTTAAAAATATTCATTATTTTTTAAATATTATATTTACTATAATAACAGAAAGAGGATAAGGGGGAATGAAATTGATTTATCGTGGATTGAAAGGGATTACTTGTGCAGAAACGGCGATCAGCCACATTGACGGAGAAAAGGGGCATTTAATATATCGCGGCTATGACGCGAAGGATATCGCGCTGCAATCCAGTTTTGAAGAAGCGGCGTATCTCATTTTGAACGGGGCGCTTCCTGATGAGCGGCAATTGCTTGCGTTTCAGGAAGAACTTGCAGCCGAGCGCGGGCTTCCGAAACATTTGATCGACTTACTGGAAACGCTTCCGGATGAAATGGATGACATGGCGGTGCTGAGAACGGCTGTTTCAGGTTTGGGCACAGATTCATTTACATATCCGCCCAAGCCGGAAGAAGCGATTAAACTGATTGCCGTCACACCGACGATTATTGCGTACAGATATCGCCGTAAACAAGGGCAGGAAGCGTTGTCACCTGAGGCGCGATACGGACACGTTGAAAACTATTTGTATATGCTGACAGGCAGGCAGCCGTCCGCAGCCCAAAAGAAAGCGCTTGAGACGTATATGATCCTGGCGATGGAGCACGGGATGAATGCATCGACTTTTTCGGCGAGAGTCACCGTTTCGACTGAATCGGACTTAGTGTCTGCCGTCACTGCCGCACTGGGTACGATGAAAGGGCCGCTGCACGGAGGCGCGCCTTCAGGCGTCACGAAAATGCTTGAAGACATCGGGACAAAAGAAAATGCAGAAGCGTATTTGGCAGCGAAGCTTATGAGGGGAGAACGCCTGATGGGCTTCGGGCACAGGGTGTACAAAACAAAAGACCCGCGGGCGGAAGCGCTGCGCATAAAGGCTGAAGAAGTGGCGGGAAATGATCCGGCGCTTGACTTGGCGCTTTATGTGGAGAAGGAAGCCATCCGCCTGTTAGAGCAATATAAGCCCGGACGGAAGCTGTATACGAATGTGGAGTTTTACGCAGCGGCTGTGATGCAGGCCATTGATGTCGACAATGATTTGTTTACGCCGACCTTTTCAGCAAGCAGAATGGCAGGCTGGTGCGCACACGTGCTTGAACAGTCCGTTGACAACATGATTTACAGGCCGTCTGCGAAATACACCGGCGCTTTTCCCGAAACGGCTCAGCAGCTTTAATTACCGGCATATTTGTCCGTTTAACTCCCCGCACTGCGTGGTATCGTCTCAGTAATACCAATTGCAGGAGTGTGAGAATATGAATCCGATGGACAGACAGACGGAAGGACAAAAGCCGCAGGTGCAAAACCGCCAGCCCGGCATTGAGTCAGACATGGAGCCGAAACCGCTCTTGGAGGACCCGGATGTAAAAGGGTCGGGCAGATTAAAAGGAAAAGTCGCCGTCATCACGGGCGGAGACAGCGGCATCGGCGCAGCGGCTGCGATCGCTTATGCGAAGGAAGGGGCGGACCTTGCCATCCTGTACCTAGACGAACATGCCGATGCTGAGAGAACGAAAAAGCGTGCGGAAGAATACCAGGCCGAATGCCTGTTAATTCCGGGAGACGTCGGTGATGAGGCGCATTGTCAGAAGGCGGTCCGGCAAGTCTTAGATCGCTACGGAAAAATAGATATTCTCGTTAATAATGCGGCTGAGCAGCATCCGCAAAACGGGATTCTTGATATTACAGCTGAACAGCTGGAGAAGACATTCCGTACAAACATGTTTTCTATGTTTCATATGACAAAAGCCGTGCTGCCCCACCTGCAAAGAGGGAGCGCCATCATTAATACAACGTCTATTACCGCTTATCAGGGAGACACATCATTGATTGACTATTCGTGCACGAAAGGCGGCATCGTTTCCTTTACGCGTTCAATGGCGATGTCATTGGCCGATCAGGGGATCAGAGTTAATGCGGTGGCCCCTGGCCCGATCTGGACCGCCCTGATTCCGGCAACGTTTACTGAAGAAAAGGTGGAAAAGCACGGTCTGGACACTCCGATGGGAAGACCGGGACAGCCTGCGGAACACGCCGGAGCTTACGTGCTTCTGGCTTCAGACGAATCTTCCTATATGACGGGGCAAACCATTCACGTAAATGGCGGAAGATTTATTTCAACATAATACGCAAGTCTTATCCCGCGCTTTTAAAGAGTGCGGGATTTTTATTTGAACGTACATATGAATACGATTTTCAAAAAATGGACGTCGCCAGCTGAATCACTAATGTTAATATTTCACAGTGGAGAATCCGCTGAGTTCTGTTTTATGAAAACTAAAAATAATATATAGAATTTTCAAAAAAAGTTATTTTCATTTTTATATTTTTCGCTATAATATGACATAGGAGAAAGGGATGATGTGCTGAAACATTTCATGCGAAAAATAAGAATTTAGTCATTATCGCTATTGTTATCTGAATATTCTAACATATATTGATTTACAAGGAGTGAAGCAGATGAAGGGGAGCGTATTCAGAAAGAAAAGCATTCAGGACCTGCTTGCCGCAACGGGCGGGGAAAAGTCGCTGAAAAGAGAGTTAGGGGCCTTTGATCTGACCCTTCTGGGGATAGGGGCCATCATCGGAACGGGGATTTTTGTATTAACCGGAACAGGCGCTGTCACGGCGGGGCCGGGGCTGACCGTTTCATTTGTCATCGCCGCTCTTGCGTGTTTATTTGCGGCTCTGTCATATGCCGAATTTGCTTCAAGCGTCCCGGTTTCAGGTTCCGTCTACACGTTTACTTATGCGACACTGGGTGAACTTCTCGCGTTTATCATCGGATGGGATTTAATCTTGGAATATATGCTCGCCGTCAGCGCGGTTTCGGTCGGCTGGTCCGGCTATTTTCAATCATTCTTGGCGGGCTTCGGCATTCATCTTCCGACTGCATTAACGGCCGCGCCGGGATCCATTAAAGGCACGGTCACATTCTTTAATCTCCCCGCATTTGTTATCGTGCTTGCGATTACATTCCTCCTCTATTTAGGCATTAAGGAATCGAAGCGGGTCAATAATATTATGGTCATTTTGAAGGTTCTGGTTGTTCTATTGTTTATCGCCGTTGCGGCCGTATATGTCAAACCTCACAACTGGCAGCCGTTTATACCGATGGGGTTCGGCGGTGTTTTCAGTGCCGCGGCGCTCGTTTTCTTCTCTTTTATTGGTTTTGACGCCGTCTCTTCCGCCGCTGAAGAAACGAAAAATCCGGCGAAGGATCTGCCGAAAGGAATTATCTTTTCATTAATCGTCTGCACCGTGCTGTATGTGACCGTATCGGCGATTATGACGGGCGTCGTTCCGTTTGCCCGCTTTGAAGGCGTTGACCATCCCGTGTCTCTCGTCCTGCAGATGGCCGGACAGAATTGGGTGGCCGGGATTATTGATATCGGCGCAGTGTTGGGGATGACAACGGTGATGCTCGTCATGCTGTACGGCCAGACGAGGGTGATGTTTGCCATGTCCCGTGACGGTTTGGTGCCGGGGGCGCTTTCAAAAGTCCATCCGAAGCATAAAACGCCGCACGTGGTGACATGGGTGTTCGGCATCCTGTCGGCATTACTCGGCTCGCTTGTCCCGCTTGATGAACTGGCGAAGCTGGTGAACATCGGCACGCTTGCCGCATTTGTCCTGATTTCAGTGGCGGTTATCGTATTGAGAAAGAAACAGCCTGATCTGCCAAGGGCTTTTAAATGTCCGGGGGTTCCCTTTATTCCGATATTGTCCATTCTGTTCTGCGTGTTTTTGATTATTAACCTCGGCGCCACCACCATATTCCGTTTCTTTATCTGGCTGATCATCGGTCTGGTGATTTATTTCTTATATTCGAGAAAGCATTCGAAATTAAACGGGGATTTGTAAGGAGCGGCACCCGCCGCTCCTTTTTATTTTTCGGAATAATGAAACATATTGAAATGGGCTTAAGTTATCGCAGCGAATAAGGGATAATATAGGGCGGAAGGGAAGTGGAAAGTCGTGTCTGACCAAAAAAGGGTTCAATGGGCCTCAAAAATAGGATTTATTATGGCCGCTGCCGGTTCGGCGATCGGCCTGGGAGCCATTTGGAAGTTCCCTTACGTAGCGGGTACGAACGGGGGAGGCGCTTTTTTTCTTGTATTCGTCCTCTTTACCGTGCTTTTAGGCTATCCGCTTTTGCTCGGTGAATTTATTTTCGGAAGACGGAGCCAGACAAATGCGATTGATGCCTACAAACAAGCCGCGCCGAAGTCGGTATGGCACCTTACGGGTTATGTGGGTGTGGCGGCCTGTTTTTTAGTTTTGTCTTTTTACAGTGTTGTCGGCGGGTGGATTTTGCTTTATGTGTTAAAAGCCGTTACCGGTTCTTTATCCGGGCTCACTCAGGAGCAGTACGGCACGGTGTTCGGGACGGTCATTGAAAATCCGATCCAGACTCTCATTGCGCAGCTTGTATTTATGATCATGACGGTGGCGGTCGTCGCAAAAGGCGTGCAGAAAGGGATTGAACGGGTCAGTGCGGTGCTGATGCCGATTTTATTCGTGCTGTTTCTATTGCTTGTGCTGCGATCAGTCACGCTCGATCATGCCGTTGAGGGGATTAGATTTTTATTGGTTCCGCACTTTGAAGATTTGACGCCGGAATCCATCCTATATGCTTTAGGACAGGCGTTTTTTACATTAACGCTCGGTGTTTCGGTCATGGTGACATACAGTTCGTATCTGCCGAAAAGCCAAAATCTTCCGGGTTCGGCGGGTTCTATTGTTATGATGAATGTGCTCGTCACGCTGTTTGCGGGACTGGCCATTTTCCCGGCGGTTTTTTCGTTCGGCTTTAAACCGGATGAAGGGCCTACACTGCTGTTT
This sequence comes from Bacillus sp. 275, assembly GCF_001999205.1. Classification (NCBI taxonomy): domain Bacteria; kingdom Bacillati; phylum Bacillota; class Bacilli; order Caryophanales; family Bacillaceae; genus Bacillus; species Bacillus sp. 275. The sequence goes on along the minus strand of NZ_CP019626.1, from coordinate 1,048,322 downwards.
ACCGTGCTGCCGGCTGTTTTTGACCGGCTGCCGTTCGGCTCGCTGTTTTTTATCAGCTTTTTGGCGGTCTTTTTCTTCGCCGCGCTGACTTCGGCCTTTTCGATGGTGGAAATTATCGTGGCGACTGTCGGGAAAGGTGATGAAACGAAAAGAAAGAAGCTGTCGTGGACAAGCGGTCTGCTCATTTTCTTAGTCGGAATTCCGTCCTGTTTATCATACGGTGTTCTCGGTGATGTTCATTTGTTCGGAAAAACGTTTTTTGATCTTGCGGATTTCACCGTCAGCAATGTGCTGATTCCGCTCGGCGCTTTATTAATATCAATCTTCGTCCCGCTGAAAATACCGAAGCAGGAGCTGTTTGCCGAGATGAAAAGCGGTTCCGCCATCGGCTATCGTTTCTTTCAGCTGTGGTATTTCCTTCTGAAATATCTCGTGCCGCTGGCTATCATCGTCGTATTGCTGCATTTAATCGGCGTTCTTTCATTTTAAAAAAACAGGCCCCCGTAAAAGGGCCTGTTTTTACGTTTAAAAACCGAATTGCAGATTCGTATCAACCGCAACGATCGTATATACACAGACAATGACGAACAGATTGAGAATGACACCGAGCAGTCCCGGGCCCGTCCGTCCTTTTTTAATAAACAGCTCAATGATGCCGAACGGCACGGCGGCCATCGCAAACGGCAGCATCTGATAAGAATAGAAAGTCACATTGCTGATGATTGCCACGTTCAAAAGCAGCAGCGACAAAATCGCGGTACCGACTGATATCCAGCCGAAAACATTATGCTCTTTAAAAATTCTTACCAATTCCATAATTCCACCTCACCGATGTTTGCTGCTTTTACTGTTTTGTTTTTCAGCAGACGTTCGATTTCTTTTGTCGGCCCCGTCACGACAGAGCCGTATACGTTCATTCCGTGATGTTCAACATAGTCGATTCGGCTGCCCAGATTCATGTCTTTGCGTTTCGATATCGCATGCGCCCATTTTTTATGGCGGGACATAAATTCAAGGGCATTGATAAATTGTTCACGGTCTGTCTGTCCTTGCGTTTCGAAAGAGGACACCATCTTGGAATCTTTCCCGGGAAATCCTAACGGCTCGGCATAAGGACTGTCTTTCAGATTTTTCTCCGTTTCGACCGCGTTCCATAAAAACTTCACATCGTATTTTTTAAAAGTCGAATATACTTGAGAAGAAGGGTAGGCCCTGTCATAAGAAAGATAGACCTCCGCCACGCTTCCTTCAGGCAATTTTTTTAATGTCTGTCCGGCTTTTTCAATCGTGCGTTCCTTTAAGCCGGAAGGATGGGCGAAATAATGCTTTGCCTGTGCCGCGTCTAGATCATAGTAGTTAACGGCAGGCGATTTGACCGTATCTAAAAACATTTCAATCCGTTCTCCGCCGACGGATTTCGTTTTTGTGCCGATCTGCTTTTGCAGCGGAAATTCCGTATTCATTCCAAACAGCTTCACCTGGCTTTTCAGTCCGGAGGTATCGACGAGGACGTTCGGCATTGTGGTCGCCACCGTCACTGCCGCGGTCTCCATTAATTGATTGCCGGTGCTTTCTTTTCCTCCCAGACCGTAATAGAGGTAGCTTCCTAATGTGCAAAGCGGCAAAATCATCAAAGTGGAGATGACGGCGAGAACTGAAATCCGCAAATACGATTTGCGTTTTCCGTATGATAAAATGGCCTTCTGTTTTTCCGGGCTGATGCCGACGTCCCATTCCCGGTCGTCCTGCATTTCGCTTTCAATCAACTCCTGATAGACTTCCAGCTTTTCCAGCTCTTCTTCAAAGGCGGCCATTTCCCGGTCGCTCATTTCTCCATTTTTGTATTGGTAAAAACGCTTTTTAAATTCTTCATTCATCATTAACACCTCTATTATAAAGTGCTTTCAGCCGCTGTCTGGCACGAAATAAAACACTTTTAAAATTAGCCTCTGAAATATTCATAATATGGGATGCTTCTTTGTAATTCAGTTCTTTTAAATAATACAGTGTTAAGGCCTCCCGATAATTGTCGGGAAGTTCGGACATATACCCTGTCAGCACTTCCTTGATTTCAATCTGATGAGCCGGGCTTTGAACAGCCGTCTGAAAAAGGCTCCCAATTAAGTCATCGGAAATGGTCACTTCCTTTTTATGTTTTCTGACATAATCTATAAACGCATTTCTCGCCACTTGAAAAAGCCATGGCTTTACTTTGCTGTGGTCGTAGGAGTGAATGTGTATGTATGCCCTCATAAAGGTTTCCTGCAGCAAATCTTCAGCGAGATGCTTGTCTTTTGTCATGGAGAGCAGGAACCGGTAAACATCATTCATATACATTTGGTAAATTTCATCGATCGTCACTGCCTTTTCTCCCCTCTATGTTATACACGCATAAGAAAGGTTTAAAGTTGCACGTTCCATGCAAACGGCTTAAATTCATTTTCACCTCATCAAACACCATTTCTCTATAGTACCCAAAATCCGTCATAAAAGATAGAGATCGGCGGAGGAAAAATATAATTATTAGTACCAGGTAATAAAAAATATTGTTATAATAGAGAGAGAGAACACTTTTGATCATTACAACAAAGGAAGTGCGTTATGTATAAGTTTTGTGCAAATGCCATCAAATGCATTCTATCCCTGCGCGGAGGAGTGAAAGTGTACAATAAAGAGAATCTTCCGTCTGATAAAGGATTCGTTATCGCGTGCACGCATGCGGGCTGGGTGGATGTCCTCACGCTCGGTGTCGGGATATTGCCCCTTCAGATTCATTATATGGCGAAAAAAGAGCTGTTTCAGAAAAAGTGGATCGGACGTTTTTTGAAGAAGATTCACGCATTCCCGGTTGACCGTGAAAATCCGGGCCCAAGCAGCATTAAAACGCCGATTAAGCTTCTGAAGGAAGGAAAGATTGTCGGGATTTTTCCGAGCGGTACGAGAACATCAGAAGACGTCCCGCTGAAAAGAGGGGCCGTGACCATCGCCCAAATGGGAAAAGCGCCGCTCGTTCCGGCCGCATATAAAGGGCCGTCTACGGGAAAAGCGCTGTTTAAAAAGGGAAAAATGCGGCTTATCATCGGCGAGCCGATTTTTTTGGAGGACTTTTCCGATCTTGCGCCGAAGGAGAGGCTTGCGGCCATGACAGAAGAGCTGAATGCCAGAATTAAAGAGCTTGAGAAAAAACTTGAACAACTGTAAATGAAAAAAAGCTTGCCGTCTGTATCAGACGCGCAAGCTTTTTTGTTATGCTTCTTTTTGTTCGGCGGTTTCCAGCAGTTCATCAAACGCCAGTTTTTTCACTTCGATATATGCGACGTGGTGGCCGTCAATTTCATTAATGATAAATTCACAGCCTTCTTCGATAATCGAGTCGTATTGTTCGACGTCGTATTTCTGGGTAAGGAACCAGCCGCCGATAGTGTCGACCTCGTCATTTTCCAAATGGATGCCGAGGAGTTCGTTCACTTGATCAATCAGGACCTTGCCGTCAAGCATGTAATGGCCGTCGCCGAGTTTACGGATTTCGTTGATTTCATCGATATCAAATTCATCACGGATTTCCCCGACGATTTCTTCAATAATGTCTTCAACGGTGACAAGCCCCGCGGTTCCGCCGTATTCATCCGACAGAATCGCCATATGAACCCGTTCCTTCTGCATTTTTACAAGCAGATCGTGAATCGGTGCCGACTCAATCACATGGATGATCGGATTGACAAAATCGGTAATCGGCGAGTCGACTGATACTTCGCCGCTGATGCAGGCAGTCAGCACTTCTTTAATGTTAATAACGCCGATAATATTATCTTTGTCACCCTCTTCGACAGGGTACCGGGTATATTTTTCAATCTGAATGATGTCCATCATTTCAGAAATTTTGATATCATGCGGCAGACTGACGATTTCCGTACGCGGAATCATGATTTCTTTTGCAAGTCTGTCGTCAAATTCAAAGATTTTGTTCACGTATTTAAATTCAGACTGGTTGATTTCACCGCTTTTATAGCTTTCCGATAAAATGATGCGCAGCTCTTCTTCAGAGTGGGCAAGCTCATTTTCAGACACCGTCTCCAGACCGAACGTCTTCGTTAAAAGACGGGCGGAGTTGTTCAGAAGCCAGATAAACGGGAACATGATGCGGTAAAACCAAATGAGCGGTTTCGAAAACAGCATTGAAACGGCTTCCGCTTTCTGGATGGCGACTGTTTTCGGCGCCAACTCTCCCACGACCACGTGTAAGAATGTAATGATCGCATAGGCGAGAATAAATGAAATAATATGCGATAATGAGCTTGGTACGTTTATCTTTGTGAAAAGCGGATGAAGCAAGCGTTCAATCGTTGATTCGCCTAAGACACCAAGACCGATGGAAGTCAATGTTATGCCGAGCTGGCACGCCGATAAATACTCATCTAAATGCGTGGTCACTTTTTTGACACCGATTGCGGCTTTATTTCCTTCTGCTATAAGCTGGTCAACCCGTGAGCCTCTGATTCTGATTATCGCAAACTCAGATGCTACGAAAAATGCCGTCAGCGCGATTAAAACCGCGACTAAAATCAAATTCACAATGTCCAATTAGAACCTTCACTTCTTTTGGGAAGATGAAGGTAACACCTCCTGTTAGTAAGATAATGGTTTAACTTAACAGCAGCATAAATGATTGAAGCACTGCAAGCTTTTCAGGAGCCAGCCTTTTTTTCAGCTGGGCACGCTCCTCTGGTTCAAGCTTTTCAAACCGATTCAAGATCACGGAGATGTTTTGATTCATGTGATCAATTTCCGATGCCAGATTTCCAATATCGTCAGGCAGGGCTGAAGAGGGAAACTGGTTCTCCAGTCGATCTTTTATATCAGACAGGGCCAATCGCTGCTTTTTACAAGCGACTATAAACTTTAACCGATTAAGTGCAAGTGTATCGTAGTAACGATAGTTCGAACAAGACCTGTCAGGCTTTAAAAGCCCGAGGTTTGTGTAGTAATCCACCGTGCGTTTCGTTACACCGGCAAGCTCTGCTAATTCACTGATGCGATAAGTCTCAGCCCCATCTAAATCCCTCCCCAACCATCACGTTATAGTTATGAGAATAGTTTAATATATGAAGGGGAGTTTGCACAAGTTTATTGTTTTCCGTCTTTCTCCTGAAACGGCGCGGCGGGCTGTCTGAAAAAGCGTTGACTGCGCCATGTAAATCTTTCATAATCATTGTAAATAGAAACGGAAGAAAAAGACAGAAGGGACAGATGACAGTGGCCGGTTTATCACGGGAAGTGACACAGAATCTGGAGAAAGGGTCATGGATACGCAAACTATTTGATGAAGGCGCTCGGCTGAAAAAAGAGTTCGGCGCCGATAAGGTGTTTGACTTTTCAATAGGAAATCCGGTTGCGGAGCCGCCTGAAACATTTAAAAAGGCGCTTTGCGAAGCGGCTGAAACAGGGCGGCACGGATACATACAAAACCAGGGGCTTCCGGAGGCGAGAGAAAAGGTTGCGCGCTTTTTGTCAGAGCGGTTTCAGACAGAAATTTCCGCCAGGCATACAGTCATGACGGTCGGAGCCGGCGGGGCGCTGAATGTCGCGCTGAAAAGCATTTTAAACCCCGAGGAAGAAGTCATCCTTCTTTCGCCTTATTTTGCGGAATATAAAGCGTATGTTGAAAATTACCGCGGCAGACCCGTCATCTGCCCGCTGACTGACTCATTTGAGATTGATATTGAAGCGGTTAAAGGTGCGATCACCCCCCGTACGAAAGGACTGATCGTTAATACGCCGCATAATCCGACGGGGACTGTGCTCAGCCAGAAAAACCTTAACGAATTGGGCGCTTTATTAAAAGAAGCCGAAGAGCGGAACGGCCAAAGCATATTTATTTTATTTGATGAACCGTACAGCCAGCTGATCTACGGAGAAGAGCAGGCGAATCCGTTTCAGGCGTATCACCGCGTGATTTTAGTCAGTTCGTTCAGTAAAGATCTCGGCATTGCGGGGGAAAGGCTCGGGTATATCGCGGCAGACGCCCAAATGCCTGAGGGCGATCTTCTGACGGATGCGTTCGTTTTCTGCAACCGGACGCTCGGCTTTGTGAACGCTCCGGTCATGATGCAGCGCGCCGTGGCGAAAATGGATGATCTTTCGATTGACGCTGAACCTTACAGAAAGCGGAGAGACCTTATGGTGGACATCCTCACAGAAGCCGGTTTCGAATTTGAAATGCCGAAAGGAGGCTTTTTCGTCTTTCCGAAATCACCGATTGAAGACGAGGTGGCATTCTGCATGCATGCCGCACAGAAATACAAACTATTGATCGTACCCGGCAGCGGATTTGGAAAGAGCGGCTATTTCCGATTATCTTTCAGCGTGCCTTCAGAACAGATCAGACAGTCGCGCGATATTTTCAAAGCACTGTATCAAGATTTTTCTTCATAGCTTCCAATACATAAAGATGGGAGAACGGACAAATGTCGAGGAGAAATAATGGCACGTCAGACATCAGCATTACAGGAATCGGAGTCTTAACCGCGGTCGGACAAGGCAAGGAGGCGTTTCTCGATGCGCTCATGGAGGGGCGGCACGCCTTTGATGTGATGAAACGGCCCGGCCGGCAGAAAGGCAGTTCGTTTATCGGCGCGGAGCTTAGCGAATTAACGCCGCCTGACGTGCTGTCGAAGCGCTTGTACCGAAGGGCCGCGTTATCAGGAAAGACGGCGCTTATCGCTTTATATGAAGCGTGGCATGACGCTCAATTAGACGGCGCTGATCACAGCCGCACCGGTCTGATCATCGGCGGCTCGAATATGACGCAGCGCGAATTGCTGCAGGCCTTTGAGAAAAACGGTGAAACGCCGCAATTTGTAAATCCGACATACGGGCTTTCTTTTATGGATAGTGATTTGTCGGGGCTTTGTACGGAACAATTCGGGATAAAAGGGCCGGCCTTTACGGTCGGCGGCGCGTCGGCCAGCGGCCAGGCGGCGGTTATTCAGGCTGCTCAAGGAATCAAAGGCGGCCTGTTTGACCGGTGCATCGTGATCGGGGCGCTGGCCGATCTGTCGTACATGGAGTGTCATGCTCTCCGTTCTTTGGGAGCGATGGGCACTGATACATACGCTGAACGGCCTGAAGCCGCCTGCCGCCCGTTTGACCGGCATACGGACGGGTTTATATTCGGAGAGGCGTGCGGGGCGATTGTGCTGGAACGCGCTGAATCTGCCGAACAGAGGGGCGCACGATCGTGGGCCGGCTTAAAGGGCTGGGGGATGGCTTCTGATGCGAACCGCAACCCGAATCCTTCAGCAGAGGGCGAAATGACGGTGATCCGCCAGGCGCTGGAGCGGGCCGGTCTTTCAGCAAAAGAGATCGATTACATCAACCCGCACGGCACCGGTTCGCCGATCGGTGATAAGACTGAATGCCGGGCGCTTTCTGAAAGCGGCCTGTCGCACGCGCGGATTAATGCGACAAAATCGATTACCGGACACGGTCTGAGTGCGGCCGGAACGGTGGAAATCATTGCTGCTCTCTTGCAAATGCGGGAAAACAAACTTCATCCGATCCGAAACTTAACGGAGCCGATTGACGATTCATTTCAGTGGGTGACCGACGGGCCGAGCGCCCATACCGTACACCATGCGTTAAGCTTAAGCATGGGATTCGGGGGGATTAATACGGCGCTTTGTTTAGAAAATCATTTCCGGAGCAGATAACGGCAGCCTTCTTTTTGAAGGCTGTTTTTTATATGATAAAAATCTGAAAATGATGAAAGAATGGAGTTGTGATACAATAAACTATACAAATGACAATCATGCTTTGACTTAGGAGGTGGCAGGATGGGGCCCTCTGTGTAGTCAATCACCCATTTCGTTCCTCTCGCTTAAGAAAAAACGATGAAATCAGGAGGTGACGTCCTTATCCTTTAATTCGGGATAAGGTGAAATGGACGATATTGACAGTTTGATTTTAATCGGTGTGCTCATTGCGTTAACGGCATTTTTCGTGGCGAGTGAATTTGCGATCGTCAGAGTGAGAAGATCCAGAATCGATCAGCTCATTTCAGAAGGGAACAGACGGGCGGTGCTCGCAAAGCGTATCATTACGGATCTTGATGAGTATTTATCCGCGTCGCAGCTTGGCATTACACTCACATCCATCGGGCTCGGCGTACTGGGAGAGCCTGCATTTGAGCGGATGCTTCATCCTGTGTTTCAGGGTATGGGGCTGCCGGATTCTGCTGAGCATGTGATTTCTTTTGCTGCGGCGTACGGGCTGATTACGTTTCTGCATGTCGTCGTCGGTGAGCTTGCGCCTAAAACGGTTGCGATTCAAAAAGCTGAAAAGCTGACGTTATGGATTGCCGGACCGCTTCGGTTATTTTACGTGTTCATGTTCCCGTTTATTTGGGTGCTGAACGGCTCCGCGAGAATTCTGACCGGTTTGGCCGGATTAAAGCCGGCATCTGAGCATGAAGGCTCCCACTCTGAAGAAGAGCTGCGGATCCTGCTGTCAGAAAGTTTAAAAAACGGAGAAATCAATCCGTCTGAATATACATTTGTGAATAAAATTTTTGATTTTGATAATCGGATCGCCAAGGAAATCATGATCCCGAGAAAAGAAATCGCGGCTGTTTCCACTGATATGGACGTGCCGGAAATGCTTGATATGATGCTGAAAGACAAATATACGCGCTGGCCCGTAACGGACGGGGACAAAGACAATGTCATCGGCATGATCAATACGAAGCATCTCTTTTCAGATCTGCTGTTTATGACAGAAGATGAAAAAGCGGAAGTATCCATCACGTCTTACGTCCGCCCGGTGATTGAAGTCATCGAGACGATCCCGATACACGACCTGCTGATAAAAATGCAGAGAGAACGGATTCATTTGGCGATATTGTCTGATGAATACGGCGGAACGTCCGGTCTTGTGACGACCGAAGACATCCTTGAAGAAATCGTCGGCGATATCAGGGACGAATTTGATGAGGACGAACAGCCGCAGATTCAAAAGCTGTCCGAACGCCATTATGTGCTGGACGGAAAGGTTCGGATTGATCAGGTGAATCATCTTCTCGGCGCAGGGATTGAAGAGGAAGTCGACACGATCGGCGGACTTGTGCTGAAACGGAATATTGACATCTGTGCGGGTGAGTCGATACAAATCGGGGGATACACTGCCCTCATATTAGAAATGGACGGCCGGTTTATTAAACAGCTTGAACTCAAAGAAGAACAGGTCCGCCCGGGCGGTCAGGGAACAATAAACCGCCAGCTTCCCGTGCCTGAAACGGTCATGCTTCATAACGCAACCTTGAGCGAAAAATAAGCTCAAGGTTTTTTTAAATGGATATCATAACAAAGCCGCACCAGAACGCCAAAAGGCTTCCGGCTGCTGAAACAGCGATGTAGAGCAGGCTTTCCTTAATGCGGTTGTTCATCATCAGCTGCACGGCTTCAATACTGAACGTGGAAAAGGTCGTAAACGCACCGAAAAAGCCCGTCGCGATGATGATGCCGGCAGAAGGATTATCCAGGCCCAGGCCGGTGAACATGCCGAGGCCGAAGGAGCCGAGCAGGTTGACCGCAGCCATTCCAAGCGGCATCGGAAAACCTTTTGTTCTTTCTGAAATTGTTTTACCCAAAAGAGAACGTAATACCGCTCCGATACCCGCTGCGATAAGCATCAGGACAATCGTCATGGTGTATCATGCCCTCTTCCCGCTGCGTGAAGGGCAATCCGCCGTCCCAAAAAAATGCCGGCGTATGCAAGGGCAAGACCAGCGAATAAAGTCGCGGCAGCATAACAAAAAGCCGCTGCGGGAGACGATTGCAGCAGAAAAATGGTTTCTTTTGCGAAGGTTGACATCGTCGTGAAACCTCCGCAAAAACCGGTTCCTAAAAAGGCGGTCAAAAGAGGGCGTTTAGCCCGAATGATGAAATAACCCGTAATAAGACCGAGTAAAAGGCTTCCCGCCGCGTTTTCGAGGAAAGTGGCCGCCGGGAAAGAACCGCTGTGAATGTGCGCGCTCATTTCAAAGCGGAGCAATGCGCCAAGCGCGCCTCCGATAAAAATTGCGATATATTGTTTCATATCAGCCATCCTTAGAAATAAAATCCGGAAAATCAGTTACAATGCCGTCAACTGCCATCATTTGCAGTTTTTCGGCCGTCTTTTGATTTCTGACCGTCCAGGCAAATACTTTCAGGCCGTGTCTGTGAGCGGTGGAAATCAAGAACCGATTCAGGCGGGTATATTTAATATTGACATAATTTACGGCTGATTTGTAGGCGGCCAGCTGGCTTTTGGAAAACACCCCGAAGCTGGGTCTTGCAATTATTGCAGTCGGAACGGACGGATACATGTCGTGAAAGGTCTGAATTGACTTGAGGCTGAATGATTGAACGATAGGGCGGATGGAAAAGGAAAACCTGCTTAACAGCTGGCCGACTGCTTTTTCAAGACCGACTTGAGAAACGTGCCCTTTCAGTTCAATTAAAAAACCGATTTCAGAATGATAACGCTTCAAGACCTCTTCGAGCAGGGGAATCCGCTCCCCTTTAAACTCAGCCCCATACCAGCTGCCGGCGTCCAGAGACTGCAGCTTCTTCAGCGTAAAATCTTTTACAAAACCGGAGCCGTCCGTCGTCCGGTCGACTTTGTCATCATGGATGACGACAATCTGGCCGTCTTTTGTGAGCTGGACGTCAAGCTCAATGAAATCAGCGTTCATTTCGGCAGCGATATCAAATGCCGCAAATGTATTTTCGGGCGCGTAACCGGATGCGCCGCGATGAGCGATGGTATACAAGCTTGTCAGCTCCCCTCATGGGCATTTCTGTTATTATATCAGATTCGTATATGCACAGCGATTCAAACTGGTGAATGTGCGAAACAGTATTTTTTTGGAATAAAGATAGTGCTTTTTTCGGTTTACAATCCGCAGTGATGATTTATAATGGCAAAAAGGAGGCGAGATCATGGGAAAAGGGAGATTGAAAGTGGAAGAAAGAATTAAGGCCGAAACCGATGCTGAAATCCAAAAAGCGACTCTCCTGAAACAGACACAATCAAAGAAGAAATAGTGCCTGACCCTGTTGTATCTGGCTGAAAGATGAACGAATGTGTGAAAAACCCCGGCTGTGCTCTGATGCCGGGGTTTTTCAGGCTGCCTAAAGACATTAAAAGAAGCTGATGTCCGAATGTTTTAGTATAATAGATTTTCGACAAGACAAAGGAGCATATGCCATGATGACACAATTTCAGAGCTTTTTTACGCTTGACCATATTTTGCAGATCAGTATCAGCATCGGAATTTTAGCGGCTTTTCTCGTTTTGAGAAAACTGTTTGCCAAATACTTTTTTCAGCTCATTTACAAATTGGCAAACAAGCCGAAAACCGACATATTCAAACAGATTGCCGTAGCGTTTGACAAGCCGGCCAGGTGGTTTTTCGTGGCGCTGGGTCTGTTTTTGGCGATTGAGTATTCGCCGTTTTTAGACGGGCAGATGGACATTGTCAAAAAATTGTACCGCTCTCTGATCGTTGCGCTGATCGCCTGGGGGCTTTGCAATCTGACATCGGCGTCTTCGTTTTTATTTCATAAAGTCAATCAGCGCTTTGAGCTTGATATGGATGACATTTTGGCGCCGTTTTTATCCAAGGTGCTGCGCTTTGTCATTCTCGCGCTCAGCGTCAGTGTGATCGCGCAGGAATTCAATTATGATGTAAACGGGTTCGTGGCCGGACTCGGACTTGGCGGATTGGCCTTCGCGCTTGCGGCTAAAGATACGATCAGCAATTTTTTCGGCGGCATTATCATCATTACGGAAAAGCCGTTTACGATCGGCGACTGGGTCGAGACGTCATCTGTGACGGGGGGCGTTGAAGATATCACATTCCGAAGCACAAGGTTCCGCACGGCGCAGGGGGCGCTTGTTACCGTACCCAATTCAACGCTGTCCATGGAAGCCATCACAAACTGGACGAGGATGACGAAGCGCCAGGTCACGTTTTCCGTTCGTGTTTCTTATGCGACGCCGATTGATCGTTTAGAGCGGTGCATCACAAGGCTCAGAGAAATGCTTCGTGAACATGAAGGCGTGCATGATGATACGATTATGGTTAACTTTGACGTGTTTGCGGACAGCTATTATAATCTGTTTTTCAACTTTTACACAAAGACCATCGTCTGGGCGGAAAGCTTGGACGTGCGGCAGGATATCAACCGCCGGATTATTGATATTTTTGCTGAGGAAGGCGTGGAATTCGCCTATCCGGGCCAGAATGTATTCGTAAAACAGAAAAGCCACGATGATCCGGTTCATGTGAAGGATCATTCCGGAGAAAAAGAACGGGCATAACAGGCGCCGTTCTTTTTTCATGATATGATAAAAAGAAAAGGCGGTGGAAGAGTGGAAGCGTTTATAACATTGATCAATCAGGCGGAACGTATCGTGGTGCTGACGGGAGCGGGAATGAGCACGGAATCCGGCATTCCCGATTTTCGTTCGGCGGGCGGTATATGGACCGAAGACACCTCCAGAATGGAAGCGATGAGCAGGGAATCCTTTGAACGCCGTCCGCGTGAATTCTGGCCTAAATTCAAACAGCTCTTTCAGATGAAAATGAGCGGAAGCTATGAGCCGAATGCCGGCCATACGTATTTGGCGGATCTTGAAAGGCGGGGAAAGCAGGTAGACATTTTCACGCAGAATATTGACGGGCTGCATAAGAAAGCGGGAAGCAGCAGTGTCTATGAGCTTCACGGTTCAATTCAGACCGCCGCATGCCCCCGCTGCGGAGCGCGCTACGGGCTTTCTCATCTGCTGAAGGACGAAGTGCCGGAATGTACGGCGGAAATCGGTGATCATGCGGTATGCGGCACCGTATTAAAAACGGATGTCGTGCTGTTCGGCGATCTCGTTCAGCATTTTGAAACCCTTTATGAAAAGCTTGATAAAGCTGATCTTCTTCTTGTGATCGGCACTTCGCTTGAAGTGGCGCCGGCAAGGTTTGTCCCTGAGGATGCGGGACGGATTCCCGGTTTGAAGCAGGTGATCATTAACCTTGAGCCGACATATTGCGACCATTTATTTGATCTTGTCATCCATGAGAAGATCGGTGAATTTGCAAAACGGATCAGCGCCGCGACATAAAAAAAGCCGGATCATATACAGATCCGGCTTTTCTTATTCATGGACGGGAATCATTTGATCCGTCAGAACATCAAAGGAGTAGCCCTGGGCTTTCAGTTTTTGGATCAGGCTCGGCAAAGCGTGCACCGTCGCAGGCAGATCGTGCATTAAAATGACATGCGGCCTGCTCGTATGAACGCTTTCCAAATATGCGAGCTGATTCAATACTTCCGGCACGTACCGTGCGTTTTTGTACTTCCAGTCTTCACTGTCTATCGTCCAGTCCCAGTACACGAATCCGCCTTTTTCGAGATTCTTAATCTGGGCATCCGTCAATGACGGTTTACTGCCGTAAGGCGTGCGGACAAGATCCGTTTTTACTCCGGTGATTGCCTCGAGTGTATCGCGTCCCTGCTGCATTTCGTTCAGCGGAGATGTCGGTGTTTGATAAAACAGGTGATTATCGTGCGTCACGCCGTGCAGGCCGAGCGCGATTCCTTCCTGCTTCGCTCTTTGCACGGAATGCTTATAGGCCTTCATCCGCGGTTCAAGCATAAAAAAAGTGGCCTTTGCGCCATTTGCCTTCAATACATTCAACAGCTGTTCAGTATATGGAGACGGCCCGTCGTCGAAGGTTAAATATACCGTTTTTTTCCCTGGGTCACGCTCTCTCTGCAAATGTTTCATTAAGACGTCGGGAGAATCATTTTTCAGCCGCAGGCTTTCTGCTTCATCCCGAAGCTGCCCGTTTGCGGTCACGGTGACCTGTTTGTTTTTTGCGGCGGAAGCGGAATATCCCATTATGACGATTACCAGAAGCAGTCCGCACAAAACTGCTAAACTCGTAAGTTTAAAAGCCAATGAAAACAGAGAAGGGGAAGCACCTTCTTTTGTGTTGCGCATAACAATCTCTCCAGTAGCATAAGTTTCTGCATAATGCCGATAACAGCGGAGGCTTGCGAAGTGCCATAAGTTAACAGCATATGTATGTCGAATCAAGTATACAGGAACAAAACTGGAAAAGACATAGAAAAGATGTCGAATAATAAGATTTTAAGAAAAAAATAAACTCCGCAGCCTGCTCGTTCAGTATGATAGAATAGTTGACAATAACAGCTGAGAATGCACATCACGGCAGATAACGATGAGGAGGGTTTACATGAAGACATTAGTAAACGGCCAGTTGATTGATCGTGAAGAAGCGGCAGTTGATATTGAGGATCGCGGATATCAATTCGGTGACGGTGTGTATGAGGTCATCAGAGTGTATAACGGTGCCTTATTCGGTCTGCGTGAGCATATTGTCCGTCTTTTCAGAAGCGCCGCAGAAATCGGCATCACCCTGCCGTTCTCCGCAGAGGACATAGAATGGGATCTGCAAAAGCTCGTACAGGAAAACAAACTCATTGACGGCGGGGTCTATATACAGACGACGAGAGGGAAGGCGCCGCGGAAGCACCAGTATGACGAAGGATTGGAACCGCAGACGACGGCATACACCTTTTCAGTGAAAAAACCGGAAAATGAACAAAAAGCCGGAGCGCAGGCCATAACGGCGGAGGACAAACGCTGGCTGAGGTGTGACATTAAGAGTCTGAATTTACTGTATAATGTGATGATTAAACAAAAAGCCTATGAAGCAGGCGCTTATGAAGCGGTGCTGATAAGGGACGGAGCGGTCACGGAAGGAACCTCTTCCAATGTATACGCCGTCATAAACGGCACTGTCCGGACGCATCCTGCAAATGAGCTGATTTTAAACGGCATTACGCGGATGAAACTGTTAGAGCTGATGAAAGAAAACGGGATTGAGGTGCGGGAGAAGGCTCTTACCGAAGACGAACTCAGGGATGCGGATGAAATTTTCATCTCGTCAACGACGGCTGAATTAATCCCGATCGTAACCCTTGACGGAAAACCGGTCGGAAGCGGAGCGCCGGGACCTGTAGCCAAAACGATTCAGGAGGCATTTCAGTCGCACATTCAGCAGGAGCTCGGCGTTCAGTCATAAGCTGAAAAAAAGGCCGGAACACATCCGGCCTTTTTGCTTCAGTCAGATAAAAAGAGATTCGATATGCTGAACGAGCACACGGGAGATCTTCTCTTTTGAAAGACGATCAGGTTCAAGCATGGCATGCAGCGCCAACCCGTCGGCGATAGCGTACATTTTCTCCGCTTCGGTTTCTTTATCAAGATTCGGTTTCAGAAGCTTATTTTCATCCAGCCAGTCAATCAGGCCGCGGATATATGCCAAGATCCCGTCCTGCTGGGGTTGAAACTCTTCTCCCTTATGTCTGGCATAAGCTGTGAAAGCGAACCATACCTCCATTTCAGCCATCGTTTCTTCGTCTGTCGGGATAATTTCAAGCATCAGACGCACCGCTTTTTCTTTCGGCGGCAGATCTTTCATGGCAACTTCGTTAATTCTGGCGGCCGCTTTTTCTTTTACGAGTGTCATCGCATACCCTAAAAGCTCATCCTGGGTGGTGAAATAGTGCCTCAGCGCGCCTAAAGAAAGACCCGCTTCTTGGGCGATGTTTCTCACTGTCGCTCCTTCCATTCCCCGCTCCAAAATCGTCCGCCAAGTGGCTTCGGCTATTTGTTTTCTTCTTTTTTCATGATCGATTATTTTAGGCATGGTTCCAGTGTAACAGGAAATATTTTTTCTTGCAATTTTGTAATACAGTTGTATTAAATAAAAAGCAGTGATACAATGCATTTTAGAAAACGATAAGGGGGAACCGGATTGAACGCGATTGCTTGGTTGATTGTCATTTGTGAGGCTGCTTTTTGGGCGGCTGTCATCTTCGGATTGGCGGCGCGCTATATATTCAGGCGGCAAAAGCTCGGAATGTTTTTTTTCGCTCTCATTCCTATATTGGATGCCGTACTGTTTCTGGCGGCCGCAGCTGATTTATACAGAGGGGCGGCGGCGACTATGGCGCATGCAGTGGCGGCCGTTTATATCGGAGTGTCTGTCGCCTTCGGAAAAAGCATGATTCAATGGGCGGATGAGCGGTTCCGCTATTATGTGGTAAAGGAAGGGGCAAAACCGGTCAAGCGGTACGGACTGGATTATGCCAAACATTATGCAAAAGGATGGGGAAGACATGTTTTAGCATTTGTCATCGGCGGCGTTCTTTTAGCCGGAACGGTATTTCTCATTCAGGACGCTTCCCGCACCGAAGCGCTCAGCGGACTGTTAAAGGGCTGGTCTGTCGTATTGTGCATCGATTTTTTGATCATGGCGAGTTTTTTTGTGATGCCGAAAAAAAGAAAAAACAGACGGGAGCTGTAAAAAAAGCAGCTTTTGATTAAGCTGCTTTACAGAAAGAATTATTTTACGATCAGCACGGGAATATCGGATTTCGATGACAGTTTTTCACTGACGCTTCCGAATAAAAGTTTTTTCAGCCTGTTCTGGTCCCGGCTCCCCATGACGATCAAATCCGCCGATATACGGTCGGCATGCTCGATAATGGCATCAGCGGGATCACCTTCTAAAATGTCGATATCCCCGTCAATCTGGCTGTCGTTCATCAGCATTCTCGCTTCCGCAACGATTTCTTCCGTACGGTCTTCATAAATCATCGGATCAGGGGAGATTCTTTCCGCCTGGAGCGGGTCAGGAACGCTTGCAATCCCGCCGCCGATATACGTTGCCCCGGCTCCCGGCCTCGGGGGATCAACAATCGTCTGGGTATCTTTTGCATTGTGGGAATGTACGACCGTTAAATCCGCGTGAAACGTTTTTGAAAGGTCTATGGCTTTTTGGAGCGCTTTTTTACTATCATCACTTCCGTCAAAAGCTGCTATCAACCGGTCTGCGTGAAACATCAGCCTCATCCTTTCAGTAAAAAAGGTTTGTTTTACAATACCCGTGCAGCAGAAATGTAAAACCTGCATTGACAAAAAAAGGATTTGTTTATATGATGAAGGAACAATATAGGGAAAAAGGAGGTATGGATCATGTCAAAACTAAAGCTTGTCAACTCATCTTCAGCTGAATACCGGCGTGACTCCCATACAGCTTCCGTTTTCTGAACATTTGCTTAAAAACGGGGCAGTCGCGCATAAACGGCGGGTCTGTACCTTATTTATAATAATAAGAGGCATGGAGCTGAGGCTTCATGTCTTTTTTTATACAAAAAAATGAAAGAAAGACAGGTGTGATGCATGTGGCGGCATTAGCGAAAACAATGAAAAACAATCCGGAAAAGCTTGAGGGCGGCTGATTGATGAAAGGGGATGACGGTATTTGTTTACTGTATTAAAAAAGCTCGCGTGGTTTTTTAAAGCCTATTGGCTGCGCTATACGACAGCGATTGTTCTGTTATTGATTGTGAATGTCATTGAGATGTTTCCGCCTAAACTTCTCGGTAACGCGATAGACGATATGAAGGCGGGCGTGTTTACGAAAAGCGGGATGCTGTTTTACATATGTGTTTTTCTCGCATTAACGGCAGCCGTCTATTTACTGTCTTATTTTTGGATGTATCAGCTTTTCGGCGGGGCGAATGTCATGGAGAAGATTCTCCGGTCAAAACTGATGGGGAGGCTTCTTCAAATGTCACCGCCGTTTTACGAGAAATACAGAACGGGCGATTTAATGGCGCGGGGGACAAATGACCTGCAGGCCGTCAGTATGACGACGGGCTTCGGGGTCTTAACGCTCGTTGATTCGACGATGTATATGCTGACGATATTTTTGACAATGGGGCTTCTCATCAGCTGGAAGCTGACATTTGCTGCGATTATTCCGCTGCCGATAATGGCGGCTGCGGTCAGCCTGTACGGAAAAAAGATCCATGAGCGGTTTACGGAAGCGCAGGATGCTTTCGGATCATTAAATGACAAGGTGCTGGAGTCGGTATCCGGCGTCCGGGTCATCCGGGCTTTCGTACAGGAAAAAAATGATGTCAGCCGGTTCGGTGATATGACGGCGGATGTATATGAGAAAAATATGAAGGTGGCGTTTATCGATTCACTTTTTGAACCGACTGTGAAACTTCTCGTCGGCCTCAGCTATCTCATCGGTCTCGGCTACGGCGCTTATCTCGTTTTTCAAAACCGGCTGACGCTGGGAGAGCTGGTATCGTTTAACGTGTACCTCGGAATGATGATCTGGCCGATGTTTGCGATCGGAGAATTAATCAATATCATGCAGCGCGGAAATGCCTCCTTGGATCGTGTCAATGAGACGCTTTCCTATGAGCCTGACGTGATCGGGCCCAAGCGCCCCGCCGGCATCAAGGAGCCCGGGCGTCTTGTTTTTGAACAAGTGACTTTCACGTATCCGAGCGGAGCGGGACCGGCGGTTTCTGATGTATCTTTTTCCGTAGAAAAAGGGCAGACACTCGGCATTGTCGGGAAGACGGGAAGCGGAAAGACGACGATCATTAAGCAGCTGTTGCGTGAATATCCGCCCGGGGCGGGAGCAATCACGTTTACAGGCGTTCCGATTCAGGAGATCCCGCTTGAGGAGCTCCGCGGGTGGATCGGCTATGTGCCGCAGGATCATATTTTATTTTCTAAGACTGTAAAGGAGAATCTGCTTTACGGACGGCAGGATGCAAACGAAGAGGAAATCGGCGGCGCGCTGAAAGATGCGCATTTTGAAAACGATATCGGCATGCTTTCCGACGGGCTTGAGACGCTTGTCGGCGAGAAGGGCGTGGCGCTCTCGGGCGGACAAAAGCAGCGCATTTCAATTGCGAGAGCGCTTTTGACCGATCCTGACATTCTCATATTAGATGATTCGCTTTCTGCCGTAGACGCGAAAACGGAAGCCGCCATCATTGACAGCATCCGTAAAAAACGGCGGCATAAAACAACGATTATTACCACCCACCGGCTCTCGGCAGTTGAACACGCAGATCTCATTCTCGTCATGGATGAAGGCCGGGTGTCTGAAAGAGGCACGCACCGGGAGCTATTGGAGCAGAACGGCTGGTATCGAAAACAATATGAGAGGCAGCAGCTGTTCTCTCTTGAAGAAGGGGGGACGGGCGCATGAAGACCGGGAGAAGATTATGGAATTACGCGCTTCAATATAAGAAGCTGCTGATATGGGCGGTCGTCCTGCTCATTATTGCGGTCGGCACTGAGCTGACCGGCCCGTTTATCGGAAAAAAAATGATTGACGACCACATTCTCGGCATTGAAAAAACATGGGTTAAAGCCTCTGCGGACGATCCGGGCGCCGTCAGGTTCCGGGGGCATGATTATGTCAGGGAGGACCGGCTCAAACCGGGGGCGGATAAAACCGGAGAGGCGCACATTTATCAAGTCGGTGCGGGCTACTATTTTGTTGACCGTCCCGTCAGTTTTGACGGAAACCGTTCGGTGGCTGACGGCCGGCTGACAATATCAAACGGTAAAGAAAGCAGGTCATATCCCGCCATTACGTTATCAAGACAGGAGATTTTTGAATTTTACCGTCCGGAAATAAAAGGATTGCTGACGTTGACCGCCATTTACGCCGGACTGCTCATGTTTTCCGTATGTTTTCATTACGGTCAGCATTATCTGCTGCAGATGGGAGCGAACCGGATCATACAGCGCATGAGGCAGGATGTATTTTCACACATTCAGAAAATGCCGATCCGCTACTTTGATAATCTGCCTGCAGGAAAAGTCGTGGCTCGTATTACGAATGACACAGAAGCGGTCAGGGATTTATATGTAACGGTGCTGTCGACATTTATCACAAGCGGCGTTTATATGCTCGGTATCTTTACGGCGCTGTTTATGCTTGATGTCAGGCTGGCCGCCGTTTGTCTTCTGATTATTCCGATTTTAATGATCTGGTCGGTTGTGTACCGCAAATACGCATCCGTCTTCAACCAAAAAATCCGTTCCATTAACAGTGACATCAATGCGAAAATGAACGAGTCCATTCAAGGAATGCCGATTATTCAGGCGTTCCGCCGCGAGAAGGAAACGATGAAGGAATTTGAAGAATTGAATGAAGCTCATTTCCGATACAAAAACAAAATGCTGTCCTTAAATTCCCTCATGTCCCACAGTCTTGTCAATGTGTTGCGCAATCTGGCGTTTGTCGGGCTGATCTGGTATTTCGGAGGCGCGAGTCTGAGTGCGGCCGGAATTGTTTCGATCGGTGTTTTATATGCATTTGTTGATTATTTAAACCGTTTGTTCCAGCCGGTTACGGGGATTGTCAACCAATTTTCGAAGCTTGAATTGGCCCGTGTCTCTGCCGCCAGAGTATTCGAGCTTTTACAGGAGGAGGAAACGGAAGAAGAAGGCGCTCCCGCAGACAGAAAGGCGGAAGGGACAGTGGAATTCCGCGATGTTTCTTTTGGATATCGAAAGGGAGAAGAGGTGCTGAAACACATCAGCTTTACAGCTGAAAAAGGGGAGACGGTCGCCCTCGTCGGCCATACGGGGTCCGGCAAAAGCTCCATCCTGAATCTTCTGTTCCGTTTTTATGATGCCCAAAAAGGGGATATCCTGCTGGACGGAAAAAGCATATACGGCATGTCAAGACAGGAGCTGAGATCCCATATGGGGATCGTGCTTCAAGATCCGTATCTTTTCTCTGGAACGATCGGCTCCAATGTGACCCTCGATGATCAGCGTATTTCTTTGGAGCAGGCGGAAGAAGCGCTTCGCCAAGTCGGCGCCGCAAGTCTTCTGCAATCTTTGCCGAAGGGCATCAGAGAGCCCGTCACTGAAAAAGGCGGCACACTATCCTCAGGCCAGCGTCAGCTGATTTCTTTTGCAAGAGCGCTTGTGTTCGATCCGGCCATTTTAATTTTGGATGAGGCGACGGCGCACATTGACACCGAAACAGAAGCAGTCATTCAAAAAGCGCTGCAAGTCGTTCAAGAAGGGCGCACGACATTTATTATCGCCCATCGGCTTTCCACGATCAGACACGCAGACCAGATTCTCGTGCTGGAAAAGGGCCGCATCATTGAAAAGGGAAGCCATGACGAATTAATGGCGCAAAAGGGGCAGTACCATCAAATGTATGAATTACAGAAAGGAACGGCGAAATCCGCGGTGTAATCGGAAAGGGTGAATCAAAAAGATTCGCCCTTTTTTTCATTCAGTAAGCCAGTCCTACCCGTTTTCTGACAAACTGCGGGCTGATCAGCTCGCGGTACAGAAAATGCGCCGTGTCTCCGACTGTGATTTCGGCGCCGTCTTCAGGAAGGCGATCCTGTTCGAACCGGTAAACTCCGGCAGCGTCTCCGTCAGGAAGGTAGGTAGGGCAGATGATCGTCCAGTCAAGATCCTCTGCCAGCAGCATCTCGTATACGCGGGCGTGTTCCTTTGCGGCTCTTGTTGATTTTCGTTTTGATTCTGCCGATTCAAAACGGTATTGATCAGGCATAAGCCGTGATTGAAGGATACCCGCGGTGCCGATCGTAATCAGACGCTGAACATGATGCCGTTTCATGCCGTCTATTATATGAGTCATAGCGGCTGAAAGGGTATCGTCACCGTCCGTGCCGAGACAGCTCACGACTGTGTCCGCTTTGGAAATCAATCGGCTTACATCTTCCCGCCGCCTCGCATTCCCTGTTATGATCTGTTTTTCAGGAATGGGAAGGACTGTTCCGGCTGATCTGACAAGAGCGAATATCTCCATGTGTCCATGTTTCTGCGCTTCTTTTATAAAAGCCTGTCCGACTCTTCCCGTTGCTCCGAGTAAAGCGATGTTCATGTAAAAAACCTCCTCGCCGCTCATTATATCATTCAAAGCAGCGGGGAAAAGAATGCCTGTGAATAAACGGGAAATGGTGGGCAACATATTCATTGACCAAAGAAACACTTACGAACTGAAACAGCTCCCAATTGACTGAGGCAATGAATGACATGTTTTCCCTCCTTTTTTCCTAGGGTATGTGAAATAGGAAAAAAGGGTGACGGCATAAAAGAAGACGCGGTATCCCGCGCCTTCTGTAAGCCATTTATTGAGTTATTGTACGCCTTGGCCGCCCATGTTCTGCTGTGCGAAAGATACTAAACGTTTCGTGATTTCTCCTCCGACAGAACCGTTTGCACGAGAAGTTGTTTCTCCGCCAAGGTTTACGCCGAACTCAGAAGCAATTTCGTATTTCATTTGGTCGATTGCTTGAGCAGCGCCGGGTACTAATAGTTGGTTTGAAGAGTTGTTGTTTGCCATTTGTATGATCTCCTTTATTAAGTAGTATGGTTGGGTTTGCTGGATTTGCACCAGCCGATGATTTTCGGAATGAAAACCATTGCCAGCTCGGCTTCACCCAATGCTGTTTGCCGCTTTGTACTACGTATTATGGTGAATCAAACGGCATCTCATTCGGAAAACCGGGTGGTAAATAGCGGAAGGAAAAAGAAAAGCCCAGCCTGATGCGGCTGAGCTTTTAGCTTTCAGTCATATATGTGATAAAGCATTAATTCATGCAGCTCTTTTACGAGAGCCGGCTCTTCTTTTCCCGGATGTGTGTGTCCCCATTCAATGTCACCGGACTTATGGTAAATCCCTTCGTAATGCGTACCCTGCCAGTAAAATGAAATTCGCCATCCGGGCAGTTTCTCTTTTTTGAATAACGGTTTCCAGCTGAAGTGCGAAATCATGACGTTCACGCTCCTTGTGGGAAATGTTGATCTTGTTCATTGTAGCTCATCATTCTGTGCCTGTCCCGGGTAAACCAAAAAAAAGACAGCCTCACCGCCAAAGTTTTTCCGGGGCGGTGATGGACCGTTCTGATAAATAGGACGCGTATTCAAAATTTCTCCGTTTTGTCAGGTAATCGACCGATCTCAGCTTCGGATGGGAAAAAATGCTGCGCCCGGGGCGGGAATTGGCTTCAAACATCCAAACTTTCCCTGAATGATCGACGCCGAGGTCAAAACCGATTTCGCCGATAAAACCTTCAATGTGCTCATTTAACACGCGGCTGACCGCCAAGGCGGCTTTTGAAAGTTTCCGCATCATGCCGACTCTCTCTCGCGGATCGCCGTATAATTCAGCTAACGTCCTGACTTCTCCGCCGGTTGCCAGATGCGTCGTGATGCTGTTTTCACCGGAAATTTTTGCCGCGATGGCCGTCACTGTCCATTTTCCCTCGGCGTTTTTATTCGTGTGCACCCTGAAATCGACGGGGCGTCCATCCAGCCGGATCAGGTCAATGCCTTGCTGAATTAAAAATGCGGACGGGTCATTGTTTTCTTTAAATGATTTCATGAAGGATGCCGCATCTGAATACTCTGCCGTCACCACCGTTTTTTCCTCATTCGTGTGTTTGACAGATAAGCCGGCATCTATTTTTTCCACCTTGTAAATCCCCGTTCCGAGTGCGCCGTCTGCAGGTTTGATATAGACGGTGTCAAATGTGTTGCATAACGTCTCTAACGCTTCTGCATTCGGGTGCAGGACAGATTTTGGCAGAAGTGAAGCGGTGAGGCTGTTTTTTTCCAGAAGCTTATGAATGTCCCATTTATTAAAGAATTGCGGATTAAACCACGGAATCTGATAGTCATTCATCAGCCTCTGTTTTGTCTGCTGTAAAAGCGGAACTCCTTCCGTTTTTCGGCTCGGGAGCCTGTCATATACGACATTCGGAAGCGGGACGGCCGTCCGTTTCCAGCTGTTTTCTTTATAAATCAGCGCTTGGACGGTGCCTTCTTCCCAGTTGATCTGATGAGCCCCGAAAACGAAACAATATCCGTTTGCCTGTTCATGAAGTGAGAGCATCTTGGAAAAGAAGGCTGTACGGTCTCTTAACGGGCGGGACGGCGATGATGTGAACCCGGCTGTGAAAACGCCGATCAGCGGTCCGATGTGCACCGTCTGGCCGTGTATGAGAAAGTCAGCCCGGCTTTTATACGGTATCAACAGCTCCTCAAACAAATCTTCAGAAAGGAGCGCGCTTTTTTCAAGTGATTGAGAAAAGGCTACACGGCATTTAACAACCTTGGTCCCGAAGGCAGCGGATAAAAGCCCTTCCCGTTTCATGGAGGAGGGGAGAAACAGCGTATTTTTGCTTTTTTTATCGATGCCGACAATCATCCCTTTATGATTCACGCGGTAATACTCCTTTCCTGCTTTCCTGTGACTGAAGTTCGCGGAAGCGTCTCAGCGGACCCGTATACAAATCTTCTTTCGCCTCCGGAGCCACGCTTAAAATAGCTTTCCGTCCCGGCTTTGAATTGACATCCAAAAGCCAGATGCGTCCGTCTTTGGCATAACAAATATCGAGCCCCAGCTCAAACAGCGGTCCGAACCGTTCATCAAGGAAATAAGGGACGGATTGGGTGATCGAAAAGACATCATCCAATAAAACGGCCTGCTGCTTTCTCGGAATTTCCTCAAACCATGTGTCAAACTTAATCGGTTCTGATCCTCCGGGCAAATGAGATAAAAGACCGTTCTGATAACCCCTTCTGACCGCTTTTCCGACCGTTTCCCAAACGCCTGACTCCGTTTTGCGCATAAAAATGCGGATGTCGCACGGATGCCGTTCTTTATCCTGGATATTTAAGTAGGATTGAAGCAAATAGCGGTGCTGCAGCACTTTTTTGCACCAAGACTTAAAAGACACGTGATTGGAAAATGATTTTGTTTGTTTGTTTTTTCCGATATAGTAAGTGGCCGTAATTGATTTTTTGCCTGTTTCAAGCAGGATGATGCCTCTGCCTCCCGCGCCGAAAGCGGGCTTAAGTATACATGCTTTTTCCTTGGCTAAGTATGATTGCACCTGTTCATAGCGGCTGACTTCGGCCGTTTCAGGAATATAGGGACTGATCAGGTGATGCTTTTGGAGCGCATCCGTGACCGTCCATTTATCAGGAAGCCCCCGCCCGATAAATTCCGTTTTCGGATATTTTTTCAGCCATTCGACGATCGGTTTGGCTTTTTGCGCTTCAGCGGATTTTCCGTAAAAACAGCGGTCGTAAATATATTCGGGAATATCGATTTCCGTTTCGTTCCACTTTCTGCTTTGCGGGTGATAGACGAGCGCTTTCACGCGCAAAGAATCCGGAAATATATCAAACGGTGTAAAGCGGGCTAAGCGCACATTATATTGAGGCGCTCTTTCAGCCAATTCCCCGGCGTAATCTTCTTCGTGCCGGCGGGATACAGACATAAAACCGAGTGTTGTCATATTATTACTCCCCCTTTATTCAAAAAGCCGCTGATGGAACGGCCCTTCCATCCAATAAATATGCTAAGCGCATCATAAAAGATGATCTACTGTAAAGAGTACGAAACAGCATCTTGCCTTATTCCTCACAAACAACAATTCAGGTTCTTCATTTGCCCGCATGCCCGCCAGCCTCTATAATACGAATAGATATATCATCAAGAAAATAGAACATAAGATGGAGGCAGAAGAAAAGGAATGGGCATAGCAGGAACGTTTCTATTTATGATTGTGATCGGAGCCGCGATCGGCGCGGTGACGAATCATCTTGCCATTCAGATGTTATTTCGTCCGTACCGGCCGTATTACCTGTTCGGAAAACGGGTTCCGTTTACGCCGGGGCTGATCCCGAAAAGACGGGATGAATTGGCAAAACAAATGGGGCTCATGGTGACGAACCACCTTTTAACCCCGGAAGGAATAAAAAAGCGGCTTTTATCAGATACCGTTAAAAACCAGGCGCTTCTTTTCGCCGAACAATTCACGCAAAAAATGGCCGCTTCCGAGATGACGGTGCACGAAGCTTTGGCCGCCGCGGGCATCCGGAATCCGCAGGAAAAGACGGATGCCTGGATTGACCGTTTTACCGATGAAAAGCTTTCGGACCTGTACCGGAAATATGAGCACCGCGCCATAAAAGACTGGCTTCCTGATGAGCTGCAGGAAAAGCTGGATGAAAAAATCCCGCTGGCCGCAGATTATATCCTGAAGCGGAGCATTGATTATTTTGAGAGCGAAGAAGGGAAAGACAGGCTCGGAAATATGATTGACGACTTTTTGAATTCCCGGGGGATGCTCGGCGGCATGGTGCAGATGTTCCTCGGCAATTCAAGCTTGGCAGACCGTGTGCTGCCTGAGCTGTTAAAGTTTTTGCGCAATGAGGAAACGAAAAAGCTTCTGGCTGATCTGCTTTCTCAAGAATGGGGCAAGCTCAAATCTTATACACTTTATGAGGCCGATGAAAAGTGGAATGCGAAAGATCTGCTGTTCAGCATGAAAAAGCGGGCTTTGGCCGCACTTCAAACCGCGCCCTTTTTCGAATGCCGGATCGGTGACATCATCTCCCGTTATGAAGGGGAGATTACGGGGACGTACGCGCCGAAGCTGCTTGATGCGGCACTCGGCAGTATTGCCGCTCATTTGGAGGATGTGCTGAAACGGCTGCGTCTTGAGGAAGTGGTCAAAGAGCAGGTTGATCAGTTTCCCGTTGAACGGCTGGAAGAAATGGTGCTGTCGATTTCCAAGAGAGAATTTAAGATGATAACGTATTTAGGCGGTCTGCTCGGCGGGATAATCGGAGCAATTCAGGCTTTGTTTGTCATTCTTTTCTAAGGAAAACATACGCCGATGATGAAAGTCGCTCCGCAGTCTGTTATAGTGGAGTGGTATGTCCGAAAGGAAGAAAGGAGCGGTTACTATGGCAGTTCATTTTTATGATGCAGCATATGATCTTGAAAAAGCTTTGCGAAACAGTGATGAATACAGCCGTCTGAGAGGGCTTTATGATCAAGTAAACGCAGATGAATCCGCAAAACGCATGTTTGATAACTTCCGCAATGTACAGCTTCAGCTGCAGCAGAAACAGATGTCAGGTGAAGAAATCACTCAGGAAGAGGTAGAGCAGGCACAAAAAACCGTTGCTCTCGTACAGCAGCATGAATTGATTTCTCAGCTGATGGAAGCGGAACAGCGCATGAGCATGCTGATCGGCGAGTTAAACAAAATCATTATGAAACCTCTTGAAGAGCTTTACGGCAGCCCGCAATAAGCTTCACACCCCTCCATCTATGAAATGGAGGGGTTTTTTTATTCAACAGAAAAATCAAGAGAACCTTTTACTGTTCCGTTAATGATGACAGACAGAGTGTGAATTCCCCGATAATGCTTGCGGGTGGTTAAGTCTTTAAGGGAATGGTGTTTGCTGAAGGCTTTTACGTCTCCGTTATCCATGGCGGACTCCGACATCTTAAACACCTTGCGGCTGCGGTGCCCCCTTTTCTTTACAAAATCAATCGCGTATTCAACCCTGACTTTTTGCCGGGCGGATGAGCGGATCTGAAAAGAAAAATGTATGCTTGTTCCGATGGCGGCCGTTTCCGGATTCAGTGTAAAACGTTCCAATGAAATCCGGGAGGCGTCTTCAAACCCGAAAATCGCAAGCGCCTGTTTGTCTCCTCTTTTTAACAGTGTCCTGCAGGCGTGCTTCAAAATCCAATCCGTGTGCGGACAGCTTCCGAACCGCTCGGCTGCGATCTGTGCCAGAACATCCGGATGTGTTTTGGAGATGTCATTCAGGTTATTCGCCACGCTTTTTCTGACATATAACGAGTCATCCTGCATCAAGCGGTCCAGAACAGGGAGAATCGGAGAAGGATCTTCAAGAAGAGCCGGAATGGAGCTTCCCCACGGCAGTCGCGGTCTTGAGCCTTCGCTGGCAAGCCTTCAGACATGTTCGTCCGGATGCTCTGTCCAGGAAAGGAACTCTTTGAACATCCGCTCCCGGTCAAGCCTGATATACGGGCGGACCGCAAATTCGGAAGTGGAAAAACGAGTGAAAAACTGAAGCGCCTTCATTGATGCTTCCCAGTGATCCGTTCCGTACTGTTGGACATAATCGGGAAAAATAATCCCGGCGAGCCCTGTGAAATGGGGAGCTGTCTCATATAAGACGTCAAGGGCCCGTATGTAATCCTTCGGCAGTGTTTCATATAAAGAGTCTGTGATCCGTCGCATCCGCTGTTTTAACGTCAGTCCGGGCCAATCTTCCTGAAACATCAGCGCCCGGCACTTGTCCCGCTCAAAAGCCGGGTACGCCGATTTGATTCTGTTCAGAAGTGCTTCTGCAAATTCTTCGTTATAAATATCTTTTAATAGAGACATAACAGTCACCGCTTTTTTTCTCTTATTATATGCGAATATACGTTCCCTTTCAACTTTATCATACATTCAGCACAGATATTTCCCCTGATTTTTTTAGTTAAAAAAACCCTTGTTTTTTAACAATATTATTGAGATAATAACTCTGAAAGCGCCTACACTTACAGATGATCTAAGGATACGGTCGCCTATACTGCCTGGTATGTTAAGGGGTAGCAACAGAGAGTAAGTGAAACGAGCGCATCAACGGTCAAATAAGGGGTTCCTGATATATTTCGTAAATAGAAATGCACATTGGGGAGAAGGCAGCAAATCGATCGTATCCCAACAAAACGACAGTTCAAAGTCTGCTTGAGGCAGGCTTTTTTGCTGCGGAGAAAAGGTTGTTCTAAACAAAGAGACAGGGTCATATCCTAATGACAAGTACAGTCATCAAGGAGGGGGACTTCTCTGTGTCAAAACAAATGCTGGCGTTAAATATAGACGGAGCGCTTCTTCGCTCCAACGGCAAACTTCATCAGACGACAAAGGATGCCATCGAATACGTCAAGAAAAAAGGAATTTACGTCACACTGGTCACAAACCGCCATTTTCGCTCCGCTCAAAAAGTGGCGAAAATATTAAAGCTTGATGCAAAATTGATTACCCACAGCGGCGCATACATTTCTGAAAAAATAGATGAGCCGTTTTTTGAAAAGAAAATATCAGAAGATCACACGTTTAATATCGTTCAGGTGCTGGAAAGCTATCAATGCAATATCCGGCTTCTTCACGAAAAATATTCGATCGGAAACAAGAAGAAAGTGAACTCCAATCTGGTCGGGAAAACGATGATTCATCCGTCTGATCCGATTTTTTATCCGGTGCAGTTTGTCGAATCATTAAGTGACCTGCTCCTTGATGAGCCGGTTTCAGCGCCCGTCATTGAAGTGCATGCTGAAGATGGCCTGCAGGCTGATATAACGGATACGATAATGAAAGCATTCCCGGCCGTCGATGTGATCCGCGTCAACGGAGAAAAACTGAACATCGTGCCTAAAGGGGTTTCAAAAGAAAGCGGACTTTCGATGGTCGCCGCTGATCTCGGGCTTTCAATGGAAGAGGTTGTAGCTATCGGCCATCAGGAAGATGATCTGCCGATGATCGAGCTGGCCGGTCTCGGCGTCGCGATGGGGAATGCCTCAAATGAATTAAAAAGAAAAGCGGACTGGGTGACAAGGTCAAATGATGAACAGGGAGTCGCCTATATGATTAAGGAATATTTCCGCATGCAGCACCGCAAAGGCTTTCTCGATAAGTTCCATATGAAACGGCCGTAATCAAGAGCCGCAGACGCGAAACGCCGGTCTGCGGCTTTTTCGCGGATTGATTTTAGCCTGTTCTTTCTGTACACTAAAGAAAGTTTTGAATCTGAAAAATAAGGTGATCACATTGCAAATAAAAATAGACGGCATAACGGATGACAGGCTGCATCGTCCGCTGCAAAACATCGCGAATTTATTTTTTGAAGAGTGTGTTCTTGCGTACGGCGAAACGGAGGCATCCTCTGATCTCGTCATCTCACTTGCCATTTCTCAAGATGCAGACAGCGTGTCGGTATCCGGAGAAATCAAAGGAACCGGCGAAAAGGAACATCACACGAAACCGCTTCTTGCCGGATGGAGCGAAAAAGAAGTATTTAAACAGGTGAAAAACACGCTGTCATATGTCTACTTAAATCTTCTTCAATCACATACGGGCATGACACAAAAATGGGGAATCTTAACCGGCATCAGGCCTACTAAACTTCTTCATAAAAAGCTGCAGAGCGGCCTGACAAAAGAAGAGGCGCATGCCGATCTGAAAAAAGACTATCTGATCCATGATGAAAAAATCAATCTGATGCAGGAGATTGTCGACCGTCAGCTCGCTGCGGTTCCCGATCTGTACCGGGTCAAAGATGAAGTCAGCATATATATCGGCATCCCGTTCTGCCCGACAAAATGCGCCTACTGCACGTTTCCGGCTTATGCCATTCAAGGACAGGCGGGAAGAGTCGGCTCCTTTTTATGGGGGCTTCACTATGAAATGCAGAAAATCGGAGAATGGCTGAAGCGGCATGATATCAAAGTGACGACCATTTATTTCGGCGGCGGCACGCCGACAAGCATTACCGCTGAAGAAATGGATCTTTTATATGAAGAAATGGTCCGCTCTTTCCCGGATGTCGCAAATATCAGGGAGATTACCGTTGAAGCGGGCCGTCCCGACACGATTACGGAGGAAAAGCTGGCCGTTTTAAATAAGTATAAGATTGACAGAATCAGCATCAACCCGCAATCTTATGAAAACGAAACGCTAAAGGCAATCGGCAGACACCATACAGTTGAAGAAACCATCGAAAAATACCATCTTTCCCGCAAACACGGCATGAATAATATCAACATGGACCTGATCATCGGCCTGCCGGGAGAAGGGACGGCTGAGTTCAGGCACAGTCTTGAAGAAACGGAAAAGCTGATGCCTGAATCTTTGACCGTTCATACGCTTTCTTTTAAACGGGCGTCAGAAATGACGAGAAACAAGCATAAGTATAAAGTTGCCGACAGGCAGGAAGTATCCCGCATGATGGATGACGCCGTCCGCTGGACAAAAGAGCACGGCTATACGCCGTACTACTTGTACCGGCAGAAAAACATTCTCGGAAACCTAGAAAATGTCGGCTACTCCTTCCCGGGTCAGGAGAGCATCTACAACATTATGATTATGGAAGAAGTGCAGACGATTATCGGTATCGGCTGCGGCGCGGCAAGCAAATTCATTCATCCGGAAACCGGAAAAATCACGCACTTCGCCAATCCGAAAGACCCGAAATCATATAATGACCGATTCGAGCATTATACAGAAGAGAAAATCAAATACTTAGGTGAGATGTTCGTCAAATCTGCATTATAATATCAAAAACGGCACGGAATCAGCGTGCCGTTTTTTTATGTTTAACCGTCTGTAAAAACGGGAAAAGATCATCAGACTGTTATTCGCAAGAGGTGCATAATATGTATGATGTCATAGGAGCGGGAATCGGGCCGTTTAATTTAGGGCTTGCCGCATTGTTAGAGGATATACCCGGAACAGACGTTCTTTTTTTCGATAAAAAGAAAGAATTTGCGTGGCATCCCGGTCTTTTAATTAAAGGGACGGATTTACAGGTGGCGTTTCTGGCGGACCTGGTCACGCTCGCCGATCCGAAAAGCCGCTACACGTTTTTAAACTTTCTCCATGAACATGACCGGCTGTACCGGTTTTATACGTTTAATGAATTTGATATTCCGAGACGGGAATTTAACGACTATTTAAGCTGGGCGGCTTCAGAAATCAAATCATGCCGTTTCGGCTCAGAGGTAATCGGCGTGAAAAATGCCGGCGGACATTATGAAGTCAGCGTCAAAAACATTGAGGACGGAAGCATCAGTGTCTATCAGACGAAGCATTTCGTCATGGGGACGGGGTCTGAACCGCTTATTCCCGCAGAGATTGATGACGGAGCGCGTCAGGACACGATGGTCAGCACGGAATATTTGTTTCGGAAAGACGAGCTCGCCGGCGCCGAATCAATTACAGTGGTCGGCTCCGGACAGAGCGCCGCGGAGATCTTTTCTGACTTATTGCATGATGAACAATACCGCCGCAGCCGGCTGCAATGGGTGACACGCTCCGCCGGATTTCGAGAATTGGAAACCGCCAAGCTCGGGCAGGAAATGTTTACACCTGATTATGTGGAATATTTTAACCGCCTGCCTTTTAAAGAACGGCTGAACACACTCCCTGAGCTGGACGGACTGCGCCACGGCATTGATTCTGACACACTTGCCGCCATTTACGATGCCCTGTATCACAGATCGATCAGCGGAGGTTCGCCTGACGTGTATATTCAGCCGATGGCGGAGCTTGAAAAAATTGAAAAGCAAAACGGGGGCTGCGTACTGAGCTTTCATCAATGGCAGATGGATGAAACTTTTACGGCCGATTCAGAAAAAGTGATATTGGCGACCGGCTTTAAACCTCATATTCCGGAATGGTTTACGGCAATCGCCCCCGATATTGAATGGGAGGATGAGAAACGGTTTAAAGTGACGGCCGATTCCCGTCTTGTCTTTAAGGACGACAGGCGGCATCACTTTTTCACATTAACGAATCTTGATCATGCTCACGGAACGGGCGCTACGAATTTGAAGCTGTCTGTTTACAGAAACCAAAAAATCATCAATACCATTCTGGGAAAAGAGCATTTCTCCATTAATAAAAAAACGGCTTTTCAGCAATTTCTTCCCGCTCAAAAAAACTGACCTCTTATGAAGAGGTCAGCTTTTTTTTATGATTTCTGCGGCTTCTTTTCAGGCGTCTTCCATTTGAATACGCTGTTCAGCAGGAGATATATCCGCTTCGATTCTTTCGTGAGCAAAGGGCCGAAGATGGCCAGTATCAAAACATATAAGGCGGCGAAAGGTTTAAGTGAAGCGGACAGGCCGCCGGCGATGCCGAGATTTGCGACGATAATGGAGAATTCGCCGCGGGACACAATGGTCAGCCCGATATTGGACGATGCTTTATGAGAAAGCCCCGCCCGGCGCCCGGCGATCATGCCGGCGATAAAGTTTCCGGCAATCGTCAGCAGAACGGCGCCGAGGGCGAGCCATACCGCATCTCCGAGTGAAAACGGATCAATGCTGAGACCGAAGCTGAAGAAAAACATGGCCCCGAAAAAGTCACGGAACGGCACGACAAGATGCTCAATCCTGTCAGAATGGGCCGTCTCCGAAAACACGAGTCCGAGCAAGAGCGCGCCGATCGCTTCAGCGACATGAATCGTTTCGGAAAAGCCGGCAATGAAAAAGAGCGCGGCGAAAATGACGATGACAAATACCTCGTTTGAACGGATATCAAGCAGCTTGTTCAGCAGAGGCGGCAATTTTCGGGCGGCAATGAAAAACAGCAGCATATATCCGAAAGCGATCACGATTGACATCAGCGCGCCTCCGACAGACGTCGCGTCTCCCAGAACAAGCCCGGAAACGACGGATAGGTAAACCGCCAGAAAGATATCCTCAAACATAATGATGCCGAGAATCAGCTCCGTTTCCGGATTAGCCGTGCGCTTTAAGTCAACAAGCACCTTTGCGACAATGGCGCTTGATGATATCGTGATGACGCCCGCCAATACAAGCACTTCCAAAAAGGAAAAGCCCGTGATAAAGCCGTATATCAGCCCTAAACTGAAATTAATCAGAATATAGATCGTTCCGCCGGCGGCGATTGAACGTCCGGATTTGACTAATTTTCCGACCGAGAATTCAAGCCCGAGGTAAAAGAGGAGGAACAGGACGCCCATCCGTCCGAAAAATTCAATCACTTCCCGGCTTTCGATAAACGTCAGGTCAATGATGCCCGCTTGGGGTGCGTGCGGCCCGACAAGCATTCCTAAAATGATCAGGAAGGGGATGATCGAGAATTTAATTTTATTGGCGATGACACTCGCAATGGCTACAAGAACTAACGCCGTACCGACTTCAAATACGAGATGGTCCATAAACAGATCACACTCCGTCTCTGGAGAGGAAGTCTT
Organism: Bacillus sp. 275; assembly: GCF_001999205.1. Taxonomy (NCBI): domain Bacteria; kingdom Bacillati; phylum Bacillota; class Bacilli; order Caryophanales; family Bacillaceae; genus Bacillus; species Bacillus sp. 275. The sequence continues at coordinate 1,014,548 of NZ_CP019626.1, read as the reverse complement.
GGATCAGCTTTTTCAGATGCTTTCTTTCACCTGAGAGGACGAGTGTATCGTTTGCTTCAAGGAGCGAATCAGCGCCCGGGTTTAAAAGCTTTTTCTGGTTATGCTTAATGATGGCGATGACCGTCACGTCATAGTTCTGCCGCACATCCAGTTCGCCGAGCGTCCGCCCTGCCGCTTTTGCCCCTTTTTCAACTTTAAACCATTCGATAATCAGATCGCTGAACGCCATTTCAATCGATTCAAGCGCCTGCGGTTTGTACACCATCCCGCCGATAATCGCGGCAATCTGTCTTGCTTCCGCATCATCAAGTGAAATGCTTGCCAGAAGCTCATCAGGGTCGCGGTCATCAAATCTGTAAATTTCCCGCCTGCCGTCATCATGAATGATGATCGTCATTTTTTCATGATTTCTCGTTTCGATTTCGAATTTTTTCCCGATGCCGGGCAGATCGTTTTCTTTAATATTCATAAAAAATCCCTCCGGAATATACTGTTTTTACATCGTAAATACAGATTGGCAATGAGAAATGGTCTGATGCCGGAGGTAATTTGACTGGTATTGTATCGGAATGGCGCATGTCCTTTCCATTGTGGAATCAATGAATTGATCAAGAGGTTTGACAGATAACAGGGAGATCATCCGGAATAACGCACCGTATCCTTTTGACAGGCCTTGCGGAGCGGTTTTGGTTTGAACCGGCGTCTTTGCCGACTCCGTTTCCTGCGGGTAAACCGAAATTTGTACATGGCTGTCTGTTTCTGTCACCAATTGGGAAGGAAGAGCGACATCCGAAGGGGGGAACAGCACCATAAAAAAGCTCAGTAACAAGCTGAGTATCACATATTTCATTATCGGTGTTTTCCCCCCTTTTGTTTTGTATATCAATTTCACTATATAAAAATGTATGTTCAGTTTCAAATGATATGCATTTTTCGGTATCTGTTGACCTTGAAAAATAAAGGAGTTTCGCTTCGGCGGAAGGAATATATCATTTGAACAAAATATGTAAGCGGATACAAGGAGGGTGTAAACATGCAGTATATTCGTTATGAAGAAAAGGGAAAGATCGCAGAGATTGTGCTGAACCGGCCTGACAGTTACAACGCGCTGAATGAACAAATGCTCCGGGAATTGGAAAATGCATGCGTTATGGCAGCCGACAGCGAAGCGCTTATCGTCCTCTTGCGGGGGGAAGGCAAGGGATTTTCCGCCGGCGGTGATATCCAGATGATGACGTCTGATCATGATTCGGGAGAATATGAACGGCTCATGAAAATGATTGAATCCATTACGCTGACGCTCTATGATATGAAAAAAATTGTGATAGCCGCCATCCACGGAGCCGCGGCGGGGCTCGGGCTGAGTTTCGCGCTGTGCGCCGATGTGGTGCTCGCTGAAGAAAACGCCCGCCTCGCGATGAATTTCATCGGCATCGGATTGGTTCCCGACGGTGGAGGCCATTATTTATTAATGAGACGCGTCGGTGAGATCGAAGCGAAAAAACTGATTTGGAGCGGTGAAAAATTGCCGGCTGAAAAAGCGGTGCGGCTCAAGCTTGCCGACGGGCTGTTCAGCGGCGGCCCTGCGGAGGGGGCACAACCGTATATCGACCGATTGCTGCATGCGCCGCTGTCAGCGATGATTGAAACGAAGGCTATTTATCAGAGCCTTCATATCAGCCGGTTAAAAGACGTTTTGTCTCTTGAACGAAAGGCCCAGGAAAATATGAGAAAAACGGATGATCATAAAGAGGGCATCCGCGCCTTTTTAGAAAAACGGACGCCTCAATTTAACCGGTAAAATACAGAAGCCGGAAAGCTTCTGTTATCTGTGGAATAAAATCAGCTTTCCGGCTTCATTTACCAAGCGGTGAGTACTGTTCTCAAGCTTTCTTTCCTTTAACAAAGCCTCTCCGGCGGCCTTCGCCTCCGCCTCATTATCTGCTTCGATCCGTTCATCCAGCATCGTTTCTCCCGACGCATGGAATGCGGTCAATACATATTGTCCCATCATGTCACCCCCTTTATAGAATGATATTCTGATAAAGAATTTAAAATCCTCCATTAATTTTTACCCATTATTAGTATATAATGGGTCAAGGAAGGAGTTGGATTCGTGCTTACAATTGAAAACGTAACGAAAACATTCGGCAGCTTTACCGCTGTTGACAATTTGAACCTGCAAATACCTGAAAGGGAAATGTTCGGGCTTCTCGGCGCAAACGGCGCGGGAAAAACGACGACCTTTCGGATGATTTTAGGTCTTTTAAGCCTGACTGACGGGCATATCACCTGGAAAGGGCAGCCGGTCAATTATTCCATCAGTGAAAAAATCGGCTATCTCCCGGAAGAGCGGGGGCTGTATCCGAAAGTGAAGGTGAGTGACCAGCTTGTCTATTTGGCGAGATTAAAAGGAATGGGCAAAAAAGAGGCGGAAAAAGAGCTCATGACATGGCTCGAGCGGTTCGGCATTACAGATTACAAGAATAAGAAAGTCGAAGAGCTGTCTAAAGGAAACCAGCAGAAAATCCAGTTCATTTCGGCCGTCCTGCATAAGCCTGAACTGCTGATTCTCGATGAACCTTTCAGCGGTCTTGATCCGGTGAATGTCGAGCTGCTGAAAGAAGCGGTTATTTCTTTGAAAAACAGCGGCGTTTCCATCGTTTTTTCAAGCCACCGAATGGAGCATGTGGAAGAACTTTGTGAGAATTTGTGCATTCTCCAGAAGGGAAAACCCGTCGTTCAAGGCAATCTGAAAGACATTAAGCGGTCTTTCGGCAAAAAAAATGTCACCGTTCATTCAGATGATGACCTCAGCTTTTTAAAAACGCATGAAGGTGTCGTGAAATGGAAGGAAACAAATGACGGGATCAGACTGCAGGTCGCGAATGAACCGGTTTCTCAGGATATTTTCCGGGCGCTGCAAGGGAAAGGTTTTATACGGAAGTTCGAATTGGAAGAGCCGTCACTGCATGATATTTTTATAGAAAAGGTGGGGGCCGTATATGAATAAATTTTGGATTATGCTGTTTCATACATATAAAAACAAAATCGCGACAAAGTCATTCATTATTTCGACCGCCATTACCGTTTTATTAGTATTAGCGGTGACCAACCTGCAATCGATTATATCCGTGTTTCAATCGGATGACGGCAAGCAGCAAATCGCGGTGATTGATGAAACGGGCGGGCTGTACCCGGCGTTTGCAAAACAGCTTAAAGCGGCGGATACAGACAATGATCTGCAGGCAATGGAGACGAAGGAGTCCGAAAAAGATGCCGTAAAGCGTGTCAAAGACGGTGAATGGGACGGACTGTTTATCATCAGACAAGATCAAAAAGGAACGATAACAGGAGCATACAAGGCGCTGACCATTTCCGATGAATCAGCGTATAAACTGCTCAAGCAGGCTTTAACCCAGACAAAAACCGCTGTCGAAACCGCCAAGCTCGGCATTTCGGCAGAAAAAGTCAGCAGCCTCTACACTCCGCCGGAAGTCAGCAAAAGCGCGCTGGAAAAAGGGGCGAAATCTGAGGAAGAGCTCGGTCAGGTAATGGGGCTTGTATACATCATGCTGTTTGTCATCTACTTCTCAGTTATCATGTACGCAAGCATGATTGCGATGGAAGTGGCGACGGAAAAATCGTCCCGCGTCATGGAAATTTTAATTTCAAGCATGCCGCCGATTCAGCAGATGTTTGCCAAACTGTTCGGTATCGCGCTCGTGGGGATCACACAGTTTGCGTTGCTGATTGCGGCGGGTTATCTCTCACTGAAGCTGAACCCTCAAAATGATGCGTCGTCGCCGATCAGTGCATTTCTCAATTTTACGGATGTTCCCGTCTCGACGATAGTCTATGCCGTCATTTTCTATTTGCTCGGCTATTTTCTTTACGCGACGCTTGCCGCGTTTCTCGGCAGTGTTGTCAGCCGGATAGAGGACGTACAGCAGACGATTCAGCCGATGGTTTTTTTAGTCGCGGCAGGTTTTTTTATCGCCATGTTCGGACTTGGCAATCCTGACGCGGGTTTTATTACCGTTACATCTTACATTCCGTTTTTCACGCCGATGATTATGTTTTTACGCGTCGGGATGCTCGATATCCCGTTTTGGCAGGCTGCGGCCGGAATCGCCCTGACACTGGTCACTATCGTGATCTTTGCGGCGGTCGGCGCGAAAATTTACAAAGGCGGCGTTTTGATTTACGGAAACGCCAGCGGATTCAAAGCGATCAAACAAGCGCTGCGCATCTCCAAAAAATAAGTGAAACAGCCCGGAACAGCCGGGCTGTTTTTTTATTTTGCAGAACGTGCATTCGTATAAAAACGGTGCTAAAATAAGGGTAATTCAATCTGCAGAAAGGGGAGGGCGAGATGGCTGATCTGACGTTTATTCATGCCGCTGACCTGCATCTGGACAGCCCGTTTTACGGTATTTCGAATCTGCCTGAACCGGTATATGCGCGTATTAAAGAAAGCACATTTCACAGCGTCCGCCGACTGACGGACGGGGCACTCCGGGAGCAGGCAGATTTCGTGCTGCTTTCGGGGGATCTGTTTGACGAAGCCAACAGAAGTTTAAAAGCCCAGCTGTTTTTGAGAAAACAGTTTACGAAATTACAGGAAGCGGATATCCAAGTGTTCGTCATATTCGGCAACCATGATCATTTGGGCGGTAAGTGGACGCCGATTGAATGGCCGGAAAATGTACATATCTTCACCTCGGATACACCGGAGGAAAAGTCTTTCTTTAAAAACGGAGAGCTTGCGGCAAGCATATACGGATGCAGCTATCAGGAAAGAAGCGTAACGGTCAATCAGGCGGCCCGTTACCGGAAAATGACCGGCGCGCCTTATCATATCGGCATGCTCCACGGCATGTTATCAGGAGCGGAAGGGCATGACCCGTACTGCCCGTTTACGAAAGAAGACCTTGAAAAAAGCGGCATGGATTACTGGGCGCTCGGACACATTCATAAACGGCAGGTTCTGTCCGCCCGGCATCCCGCCGCCATTTACCCCGGGAATATTCAAGCCCGGCATTTAAAAGAAACCGGGCCTAAGGGATATTATCTCGTCCGGGCGGCAAACGGTGAGATGTCTTGGGAATTCAAAGAAGCGCATGATGTGTTATGGGAGGAAATTGATCTTGATATCTCCGGAGCTGAACATATGACTTCACTTCTGAAAGCCGCATCGGATACATTCTCCGGCTTGCGCGCGGCGGGCCGCCCGGCATGTGTCAGGCTGGTGCTTCGCGGCGCGGCGCCCCGCTTTTGGACGGAGGCGCCCGCAGGCATCGCGGAGGAGCTTCTTTCCGCTTTACAGGAGGAAGAGGCCGAAGAGGAATGTTTCGTCTGGCCGCTTGCGCTTGAGGATCGGACGGATGAAACAGACACCGTGCCGCCCGATCCGTTTTTTAAAGGGCTGCTTCAGGACATAGAACAATGCGCGGACATGAGCGGTGTATTTGAAGCCCTTGAGCGTCATCCCGTATATCGGCGTCAGGTGGCTTCATTTACAGATGAAGAGATACTGGATATTAAGCGGCAGGCTCAAGCCGTTTTAAGACGCCAAATGAAGGAGCTTCAGCGATGAAAATAACGGCGATGCATATTTACCAATACGGAAAATTTTCCGACCGAAGTTTTCAGTTGTCAGATTCTCCCGTGCAAGTGATCTACGGGTTAAATGAAGCGGGTAAAACGACATTGATGTCCTTTATCAAAAGCGTGCTGTTCGGTTTTCCGAAATCAAAAAAATACGAACCGAAAAACGGCGGGGTTTACGGCGGCACTGTGGAATTGAAGCATGGCGATCACGGCGCTGTCAAAATCGAACGGACAAAAGGCGCTGCCGAAAAAGTCAGAGTGTATACGGCTTCAGGCGAAATCAAGGACGGAGAATGGCTCAAACAGCTTCTCTCCGATACAGACCGGGCGCTGTACGAAGCGATCTATTCGTTCGATGTATTCGGACTGCAGGAGATTCAAGCTTTTAACCGGGACAAAATCGGCGAGTTTCTCCTGTATTCGAGCTTATTCGGGTCAGAAGCGGCGGCAAAGCTTGACGGGCGGCTGGCAAAAGAACTTGACAGGATGTATAAGCCGAACGGGCGGAACCCCCGCTTAAATCAGGAGTTGGATACATTAAAGCGGCTCAGCGCCCAGCTGAAACAGGCGGAAGCTGCGGAAGCGGGCTATCACAGCCTTCTGGAAGAGAAAAAAAGCGCCGGCGGCCGTTTGCAGGATGCCGAAGCACGATTGAAAGACATAACTGAAGAAATCAAAACAGTAAAATCTGCGATAGAAGCAAAGCCGCTCGCAGACAAAAAAACAGCCTTGGAAAGCGAACTTTCTTCTTATCCGGAAGCATTGAAGCAATTCCCGAAGGATGGAATGCATCAGCTTGAAAAATACGAATCGCATCTCCATCCGAAAGCGGCCCGTCTTGAGGGGCTTCGGGCAAAAGCGGCTGAACTCAGGCGGCAGGCTGAGCTGCTCGCTCCAAATGAGGACTTGTTGCAAACAGAGCGGCAGCTGCAGGAGCTTTCCGGCGAGCAGCATATGTACGAATCGCGCGGCGAACAGCTTGCCGCCATCCAATCACAGATCCGGCAGACATCTGCCCGCGTTTCGTCAGGATTGCAGCAGCTCGGAAGACATGAGGAAGACGGCATTCTTTCACTGAACACCGATTATGAATATGAATGGCGGCTGCAGGAAGCCGTGCAGAGCGCCGGACAGGCAAGAGAAAGAAAGACACAGCTTGATGCGATTTTCGAACAAGCGCGGCTGGAGCTGGAAGAAGCCGAACGAAAACATGCCTTGACGGCGGAAAACATTTTGGACCCCGCTGTCAGGAAAGAAAAAGAAGCCGCTTTACAATCATATAAGCAAACAGCTGATACAGAAGGAAACGAATGGCAGGCACATATACAGCAGCTGGAAAAACAGCGCGCCAAACAAAAAAAGCTCTTTCTCGGTGCGGGCATTCTGTTCATTGCGATTTTCGCTATGTTAAAGGAATGGCTGCCCGCCGCCCTTTTTACCGGCGCTCTGCTGCTGTATATGCTGTCCGGCATGCAAAAACCGCTGCCGTCAGAAAGAGGAGGGGCCGATCACAAGAAAAAGAAGCCGACGATCTCCAAAGAAGCGGCTGATCTTCTGCAGGAAGAGCTTTGGCGTGACGGCCGGCACCGGCAGCAGCTGATTGCGGATCAAGCCGTGCTTGAACAGAAAGAAGCGGCATATGAAAGAGTCATCCGCCAATATGAAGAATGGGAGGCGGAAATGGCGCCGTCTGAAAAACAGGCGGAACTTTTTATGAAGGAACTGGGGTTTTCAGGAAGTCCTTCCCATCTTCTTGACGCATATCATGTGATGAAAGATGTCAAAAAAGAAATCCTTAACAAGCATGAGCTGACCATTGAAGCGGGCCGGCTGCAAAAGCTGCAAAGAGCATTTGAGGACCGGGTCAAAAAGCTGAGTCCTTCAGACGGAAGGGAGCTGTCCGTAAAAGAAAGACTGCGCGATTTGCTGGCGCAGGCGGAACGGGCCCGTGAGGAAGCAAAACGAAAGCAGGCGCTCGAAACGGATCTGCTGCATGCACAAGAGCAAATGCGTGAATTAAATGAAGAAGTTCATTACTACGAACAGCAGGTCAAACAGCTTTTCATGGCGGCAGGCGCAAAAAACCGCGAACACTTTTGTGAACTCGCCAGGCTGAATGAAAGCCGCCGGGAAACAGAGCGGCAGCTGCGCGAAATCAAAACGCACTTGTCCGGCATAGGCGGAAAACAGCTTGAGCCGTACATGAGCCGCACAGTGTCCGAACTTGAACATACAGTCGTTCAGAAGGAAACAGAGAAAAAAACGCTTGAGGAAAAAAGCGCGCAGCTTCGTGAGCAAACCGCTTTATTAACGGTGAAACAAGAGCAGCTGGAGTCCTCGGGGCTTGTATCCGATTTAAAACAGCAGACAGAAATGCAGAAGGAGCGCGTGAAAAAAACCGCTAAAGAGTGGGCCGCATTACAGACGGTCAGACACATCATCAGGGAAAAAATGGAGCGGCATAAAAAAGTGACGCTTCCCCGTCTGTTAGAAACCGCCGGTGCATTATACGAGCCGCTTACGGACGGACGCTACCACAAATTGTATTTCTCCGAGGCGGATGATTCCATTATGGTCATGCGGAAAGACGGAACGGTGTTTTCTGCTGGCGAACTCTCACAGGCGGCATGCGAGCAGCTTTATGCGACGATCCGTTTTGCCCTTGCGTCAGAGAGAGAATCTGCGGTATCATTGCCGTTTTTACTTGATGACAGTTTTGTCCATTTTGACAGGCAGCGGCTGCAGCGGCTGTTTGATGTGCTGAATCAGCTCTCAGAAGGCGGGCGGCAGATACTTTATTTCACCTGCCATGAGCATGTCAGCCGGTCTTTTCACAGCGGACAAGTCATGCGGCTCCTGTCATAAAAGAGTTTATTTTCAAAAAAGAGGTATGTGCTATACTGGTATTATGTAAGATATGGAGGGAGCTTTTAATAGAATGGCAAAAGGTATTATGCTGCACGAGGTCGGCGAGCAGGTCGATCAATACTTTCTGATTAAATCTTCGACTAAGGGAATCGCAAGCAACGGAAAACCATTCCTGACGTTAATGCTGCAGGACCAATCGGGAGATATCGAAGCGAAGCTGTGGGATGCCAAACCGACTGATGAAGTAACGTACGCGGCGCAGACGATCGTGAAGGTGATCGGAGATGTCCATCACTATCGCGGACGAAACCAGCTTAAGCTGAGAAACATCCGGCCGGCCGGCGAGAACGAAAATGTCAGTATTGATGATTTTCTGGAAACGGCGCCGATTCCGAAAAATGAAATGATGGAAACCGTCACTCAATACATTTTTGAAATGAAAAATCCAAACATCCAGCGGATCACAAGACATCTGGTCAAAAAATATGCGGCTGAGTTTATGGATTACCCGGCGGCGGCTAAAAACCACCATGAGTTCGTCTCCGGGCTCGCGTATCATGTAGTGTCCATGCTGAACCTGGCAAAAGCGATTGCCGATCTGTATCCGTCTCTTGACCGGGATTTACTGTATGCGGGAGTCATCCTGCATGACCTCGGCAAAGTAAAAGAGCTTTCAGGCCCTGTTTCCACAACATACACCGTGGAAGGGAATCTGCTCGGGCACATTTCGATCATGGTGACAGAGCTTTCAAAAGCGGCCGAAGAGCTTCAGATTGACGCTGAAGAAGTGCTGATTCTGAAGCATTTGATTTTAAGCCATCACGGAAAAGCGGAATGGGGAAGCCCGAAACCGCCGATGGTGAAAGAAGCGGAAATTCTGCACTACATTGACAATCTGGATGCAAAAATGATCATGATGGACAGAGCGCTGGAACGGGTGAAGCCGGGCGAATACACAGAGCGTGTATTTGCGCTTGAAAACCGTTCTTTCTACAAACCGACGTTCCATCAATAAGATAAAAAGGCCGATTCTCTATGATCGGTCTTTTTTACGTTCAGCTCTCATAACTTGTCTTTATCAAGCATAGCTTAGAATAAAGACTCTTGGTGAAAAAGGGAGGAAACCGACGTGCTATTTTTTCCTTGGTGGGTATACCTTTGCATTATCGGAATTATTTTCAGCGCCTATAAGCTTTTCACAACAGCTAAAGAAGAGGAAAAGCTTGACCAGTCGTTTATTGAAAAAGAAGGAAGGGTGTATATTGAACGGATGGAACAGGAACGCGAGCGCCGTATGGCGGCGCCCGTAAGTGAAAACGCGGATGCGGAAGAAAACTCCAATCATTCCATCGCATAAAAAAACTGTGCGGCTCGCCGAGAGCCCGCACAGTTTTTTTATTTAGATTCAGAAGAAGTTGAAGTGTTAAACGTGTCTTTTAAGTCTTTGTCTTCCACTTTTACGTCAGCTTTTTTCATGACTTTTTGAATTGCCGCCTGTACAGCTGAGTTGTCGTTTAATTTCTGTTTAAGAACTTCTTCTTTCAGTTCTTTTTTCATGTCATCATATTTGCCGCGTTCTTCTGTCTTTTTGATGATATGATAACCGAATTTTGTTTTGACCGGATCGCTGACTTGTCCGACTTTCAGACCGAATGCAGCTTTGCTGAATGTTTCATCCATTGACTTTTTATCGAACCAGCCAAGGTCGCCGCCGTTGTCTTTTGAGTTGTCAGTTGAATATTCTTTCGCAAGCGTTTCAAACTTCTCGCCTTTTTTCAGCTTTTTCTCCACTTCGTCAGCTGTCTTTTTGTCAGCGACAAGGATGTGGCTCGCACGGATTTTACCTTTTAAGCCGTCGTAATATTCTTTCGTATCAGCGTCAGTCACTTTGATGTTGTCTTTCGCCGCTTTTTGTGCAAGCAGTTCGTACTTCACCTGATCTTTCAGGTAATCTTCGCCGTACTGCTGTTTAAGGGCGCTGTACTGATCGCCGAGCTGCGTTTTGTACTCTTTCAGCTTGTTATCGATTTCTTTATCCGATACTTTGTATTTTTTTGCTAATACTTTTTCTTGTACGAGCTGTGTCAGCACACTTGCGCCCGCGGTTTTTTTCATATTCGTGTAGAGCTCGCCTTTTGTTACATTTCCGGCATCCGTCTTGGCAATCACGTCGTTGTCGCCGCTGCTGCAAGCGCTGAGAGCCAGGACGCTCGTTGCCGTAATAGCTGCTATCGCGATTTTCTTCATTCCTTTAAACACTCCTAATCATCCAAATTAAATTGCATATGCGTATCATAACATATTGTGGCTTTCTGTAAAAAGATTTTAAATAAAGGGCATTCGTCTAGTCAAACTTTTTCCTGATACATACAAATATATTGATCATGAAAAGGAGGTAATGAACCATGGGCGGAGGATATTCAAACGGTTTCGCACTGCTCGTAGTACTGTTCATATTGCTTATCATCGTAGGTGCAGCTTACATTTGTTAAGCGAAACGGATCGCTTTTTCTAAAAGCGGTCCGTTTTCTTACCCGGGCGCCTAATCGTTTCAGAAGTAAATTGCATATGATGTAATTGGAAAAATAAAACGTTTTGTAGGAGGTGCTTTTGGAGATGGGTGAAGTATTTGCAGGCGGTTTTGCATTATTGGTTGTTCTGTTCATCTTATTGATCATCATCGGCGCTTCTTGGCTTTATTAAGAAAAAAATATGGCTGTCGGGGGTCAGACCTCCGTCAGCCATATTTTTTTGCCTGTTTACACAGTAAAGGAGATCTCGACGAATGAAGAGATCAGTAAAATTAAAATAGATACATTAATAAAACGGAATACCTTATCCTGCCGGTCTTCAGGAATCTCTCTGACAAGGCATAATGTATTTGTGAGCCTGTTTATGAAATAAAGAATAAACAGGGCAGCCACGATAAAATAGAATAAAATGATGGGAGATTCCCCCTCTCTCTGAACTGCTCCCATATTACATTACCAAATATTTATTAAAAAAGATAGAATGTAACCTGAAAAATCAGCGGGATATCAAGACTCCGGCACTTTTTTTACTAATATATCAAAACCGTCGGATTCCTGGTCAATCAGACATGATTTGGGCGCTTTGACCAGGTGCAGCGCAAATAGAAGATCAGGCAGGCAATACCCCGCATGAATGCTCGAAATCATATAAAAGTAATGAGCGTGTCTCGGAAATGCCAGTCCGGCATAAAACAATAACGGCGTAATGAATAAAAACGGGCTGATCGTAGAAATCAGCATCGTCGTTTTCGGTATGCCTTTCCATGTCGGCATCCGCAAGAAGTACATTTTCATTTCCTTTTTTCTTTTTTTACAGATCATCGGCAGGACATGTATGACTTTATGTACAAATAAAGTAACAACGAGCAGAACACAAAAAGCAAACACGTGCCCGTCACTTAAACTGATATTCGGACGCAGCAGCCCGAATGCCAAGAAGTTGCATATAAAAAACAGGATCATAAAACCTACAGCAGTCAATAATAAACGAACCGCACCATAATCTTTGATCAGATTAATGGTTTTCCAGCAATTCATCTGAGTCATCCTTCCGTACAAAGATGGAATACAATCTCAAAATAATTTACTCTCTTCAGGAGAAAAAATCAATCCTTTTTTAAAGAAAAAAATAACCCCGGAAAGGGAAGAACAGAAGAGCTCGATGAAACATGGAAATGTACGGTTTAACCTTTCTTCTCTATTCATTATCAGCTAAAATAAGATTAAAGATAGAAAGAAGTGAAACGGATGGATTCAATGGATCAGCGTATCGGGCGTTTAGAATATTACATACAATTGCTGGTGAAAACGGTGGATATGGATAAGTACCCTTTTTATGCGATGATGATTGAAAAAGGGCTGACCGAAGAAGAAGGAGAAGAGGTCGGGCGGATCTGCCGCGAATTGGAGGACGAGCTGAAGTCGCAAAAAGCGCAAGGCTTTGTGACGTTTGACAAGCTCCTTGCGCTTTTTGCGGGACAGCTGAACGAAAAATTAGATGTTCATGAAACGATTTTTGCTCTGTATGAGCAGGGGCTTTATACAGCGCTGATGGAAGAATTTATTGAGATTATGAAGCACTTTGATTAACTGTTGATCGGTTCCAGCTCTTCAGCCGTTTCATGGACAGCCGATTCGTCCGTTTTTTTCTTCAGCCTTCCGTCTTCACTATCAAAATCATTGTTTATGTTTGTCAATGATTTCTCGAATATCTCCATAAAATCTTCGCCGTAAATGTGGCGGATGACACAGGTTAATTCTTCAACTTCCGGAAACTTCCCGAATAAGTGGTAGATCGGCTGTGAGCCTTTAAACACCGCGTTTCTCGACGGGTCAAACTCCTCAAGCAGGCTTTCGAATACATTTTCCCCTTCTTCTGTTAACTGAATGTACGTGTTCCGTTTATCATTCAGCCGCTTGGAAAATTTCAGATATCCCCGTTCTTCAAGCTTTTTTGAAAAGTTAAATGCAGTTGATACGTGCATAACGCCGAATTTGGCGATTTCTGAAATAGAAGCTCCTTTAAGCTGATAGGCAATCCATAATATATGATGCTCATTAATATTAAGGTCGTACGGCTTCAGCCAATTCTGCCAGTCTTTCTCGATAGATTTCCAGAGCGCTTTGGACAGCTGCGCCATTTTTTGGGTATAGATTAAAGCTTCTTTTAGATCGTAAGGCGGTTCAACACGATTCAATACAGATCACCTGCTTCACATTTTCTTTTCCTCTATTATGCCAATAAAATAAAGATTAATAAAGATGAAAATTTAAGAATTTTATAATAAATTCTTCATCCGTTGCTGGGAAAGGCTTTAAACCGCAAAAAAAAGTGCGGAACGCAATATGTCCGCACTTTTTTTGGTTGTATAGGATATTAGTTTTGTAAGGTTTTCTCCAGCTGTCTGATTTTCTCTTCAATATCAGCGATTTCCTTTTGGAGATCCTGCTGGTGCGGCTTGATTTCCTCCTGCCACCTTTTAATGCTGGTCTGAAGCTCTCCGCCTACGTCTTTAATGACTTCTGCGCTTTCTTTCGCCGTTTGGACAAGCTGGTCCTTAAGCGCCATTCCGTCTTTTTTTAACCGTTTGATTGTGTCCTCAATTGAATTGCAATTCGCTTTGATTTTGCCCCGCAGCTCTTTTCCGGATGAAGGAGCCGAAAGTAACACCGCTGCGCCTCCGATCAATCCGCCTACGAAAAGGCCTGTTAAAAGGGAACGTCCGTCAGCCATTTGAAATCACCCCGTTTTTTTTCTCATAACTTTTATCATTTTTGTTCAGAAGAATAAACTTCTATACATAGCTTGCTTTATTTTAGCATATTTTTTAAGGGAAAAGGAGGGAGAAGGTTGTCTGTCTTTATGATTGTTTTATCTTGTATGGCTCTTGTCTTTGCGGCGGGTGCCGTTTATTACCTGAAACTGCTCGGCCAGGCCGCTTCTTATCCGCCGAAGCGGGTCGTCCGCCAAAAGGCCATCGTCTGCTCAGCAGGAACCGCCCTCGCATTGTTCCTTATCTTTTTCACAAAACTTCTCGTATAAAACATGCTGAAACACATTAAAAAACCTCTTCCGGCCGGAAGAGGTTTCGGTATGCGGTTATTTCACCGTTTCAATCATATTGGACCGTTTTAAGATCGTCTGCACAATCGGATGCATAATGATAATGGCGATCGCATTCAGCGCAGCCGCCGGAAGGACGACCGCGAGCACCAAGGCGGTGAATCCGCCCGGCAGGCCGACAATCAGAAGGGCCAGCGCCAGAAAGAGCAAACCAGAGATGAAGGTGCCGGCTATTGTAATGACGGCGGCGGCCGCTGTTTTCACGCTCTTTTTCACCAAAAGCGCCAGCGCGAGAAACAGAAACGCCGTTACCGGTTTTTCAATGATATTCGGAAGCTGTCCGCCCGGAAAAGATGTCGTGAGTGCGGAAATGATTCCCGTTACAATCCCGATCATCAGCACGTTCTGCACACGGGGGAATAACAGAATACCCATAAACATCATCACAAGCATCATATCGGGTTTCATTCCGAATAATACCGGCGGCATAATGGAATGAAGCACCGCTCCGATTGCCGCAAACAGGGCCATAATGACTAATTCTTTTGTTTTCATACTAAGCTCTCCTCTGCTAAGCTTTTTCGCCATCCAATAATATGCTCGTCATTTATTGCGATGGCCGGAAAAATTGATATGCAAACAGTATATCAAAGGAACCGTTATGTTAGAAGAAATTTATTCGTTTTCCTGCTGGAACTTTTTCATAAACTGAGCCAGTTTTTCACAATCAGCCAGGCTGACGGCGTTGTAGATAGACGCCCTGCATCCTCCGACTGAGCGGTGGCCTCCGAGTCCGGTCATTTTAGCCGCTTTCGCTTCTTCAACGAATTTTTTCGTGAGGCTGCTGTCGCGGAGGGTGAACGTGACGTTCATATGAGAACGGCTGTCTTTTGCGGCATGCCCAGCGTAAAACCCGCCGCTTGCGTCGATTGTGCCGTACAGGACGTCGGCTTTTTCCTGATTGCGCCGTTCAGCCGCTTCGACACCGCCGTTTTCAGCCAGCCATTCAAGGACGAGGCTCAGCATATAAATCGCAAATGTAGGCGGCGTATTATACAGTGAATCGGCTTTTGTGTGAGTGGAGTATTTCAAAATTTTAGGGACGTTGGCGTTTTCGTTTTCAAGCCATGATTTTTTCATGATGACGACCGTGACGCCGGACGGACCGAGGTTTTTCTGGGCGCCGCCATAGATGACATCAAACGTTTTGACATCAATTTTTCTGCTCAGGATGTCGCTTGACATGTCGGCTACGAGCGGGATCGGTGAATTCGGGAACTCTTTCCACTGCGTTCCGAAAATCGTGTTGTTGGACGTAATATGCAGGTAGGCGCCGTCTTTGATTCCTGTGAGGTCCGCTTCCGGTATGTGGTTATGGTTTGAATCTGCGCTTGTTGCCGTGACGGATGTGTTTCCGAACAGTTTCGCCTCGGCGAGCGCTTTTTCAGACCATGCGCCCGTTACGATGAAGTGCGCCGTTTGCTCCGGCGTTAAAAAGTTCATCGGCAGCATGGAGAATTGAAGGCTTGCGCCGCCTTGAAGAAATAAAATATCATAATCGTCGGGAATATCCATCAGTTCTTTCAGAAGGCTTTTTGCTTTTTGATGCACCGCATCATATTCTTTGCTCCGGTGGGACAGCTCCATGACGGACATGCCGGTGTCATTGAAGTTGACAAATTCTTTTTGTGCTTTTTGCAGCACATCCAGTGGAAGGGCTGCGGGTCCTGCATTGAAATTCGTTGTACGTTCCATGTTTACGATCTCTCCCTGTTTTCCGCTTTAGTGTAAGAAATAATACAATTATCCTATCACAATTTTTTGATTTTTTTGATATGAAAAAATATAATTTTATGTTTTTTGTGTTTCCGGACGCAAAAAAACCTCATCTTTAAGATGAGGCAAGCCGTTTTCTGACGGTTGAAGCGATCTCCTGAAGATCGTCAGGCGTATAGTCTTCGGCGTGGGTCTTCCAGACAGCCCCGAAACCGTCGCCTTTTCCGTAACGCGGAATGATATGCATGTGAAAATGGAACACCGATTGGCCCGCTTTTTCACCGTTGTTATTGAGAATATTCAGCCCGATCGGCTCGAATTCATCGCGGATGGCGCGTGCGATTTTCGGCACCGCTTCAAAATATTCTTTAGAAAGCTCAGGCGTAAACTCGTACACGTTTTCGATATGTGTTTTCGGGATCACGAGCGTATGGCCTTTTGTGACCTGGCTGATATCAAGAAACGCCACAACATGTTCATTTTCGTATACTTTTGAAGACGGAATGTCACCGGCAATGATTTTGCAGAAAATACAATCGTCCGCTTTGTGCATAGATGGGTTTCCTCCCTGAAAAGAAATATATGTATATTCTCATCGTACCACAAAAACGGCCAAAACAAAAAACAGGATGAACGGCTGCGCGTTCACCCTGATGCAGAAGTACGAGCTTTATCACAGAAAATTAAATATGCCTTTTGTAAGCACCTCATTTGTTTTTAAAATGAAGACTTATGGGTCTGCTTAATCATTCCTGGGACAAACACCTCATTTGATTATTTCATCATGAATGAAGAACATCATCAAAGCAGTGTGTGAAGAAATTGTAAGCACAGGACATGTTGATTTTCATCCAACTGTTCTAAGACGTCTTTTATAAACACCTCATTTTCAGTTGATTAAAGCTGTTTCCTTCTACATACATTATGATGTCCGCCAAAACGATAACTATGCACGCTTTTCACGTGAGAAAAAAAGGGAATCGTTTCAAATCAGACTTTATTTTTGGTACTATGAAGAAAAACGAATCAGAAGGGGAGAAATTATGTCTCTGCTATCGGTAAAAGACTTAACCGGCGGTTATACGAGAAACCCGGTCTTAAAAAATGTTTCATTCACCCTTGAGCCGAACCAGATTGTCGGACTCATCGGATTAAACGGCGCGGGCAAAAGCACGACGATCCGGCATATTATCGGATTAATGGACCCGCATAAAGGCTCGATCGAGCTGAACGGCAAGACGTTTTCGGAGGATAAGGAAAGCTACCGCTCGCAATTTACGTACATCCCCGAAACGCCGGTGCTGTATGAAGAACTGACGCTCAAAGAGCATCTGGAGCTGACGGCCATGGCGTACGGCCTTTCCAAAGAAACGCTTGAAAAAAGGCTTCCTCCGCTTCTGAAAGAATTCAGAATGGAAAAAAGGCTGAAATGGTTTCCCGCTCACTTTTCCAAAGGGATGAAGCAGAAGGTCATGATCATGTGCGCGTTTCTCGCGGAGCCTTCGCTTTATATCATTGACGAGCCGTTCCTCGGCCTTGACCCGCTGGCGATCAATGCATTGCTGGAGCGGATGGACGCCGCGAAAAAAGCCGGATCAAGCGTGCTGATGTCAACCCATATCCTGGCTACGGCAGAGCGCTACTGTGATGCTTTCATTATTTTACATAACGGCGAAGTGCGGGCAAGCGGCACACTGGAAGAACTGAGAGAGCAGTTCGGCATGAAAGACGCAGCTCTTGATGACTTGTATATTGAACTGACGAAGGAAGACGCCGGCCATGAATAATATGTCTACTATTTGGCAGTCCCGGCTTGAAGAGCATATAAAGGAAACCAGAATGTATATGAAATATATGCTCAATGATCATCTCGTCATTGTGCTGATCTTTTTTATTGCCGGCGCGGCGAGCTGGTACAGCAAGTGGGTCAAAGACATTCCCGTTCATTTTCCCTCATTTTGGGTGATGGCGGTGCTCTTTTCATTTGTGCTGACCGGTTCATACGTCCGGACGCTGTTAAAGGAAGCGGACCTCGTGTTTCTGCTGCCGCTTGAACCGAAAATGGGGACATACTTTAAGCATTCATTTAAGTACAGCTATCTGTCACAGCTGTTTCCGCTTATTGCTCTGTCGCTTGTATGCATGCCTCTGTTTTTCGCTGTAAGTCCGGGGGCGTCGCTTGCGTCGTATGCCGCAGTATTTATTCAGATGCTGGCGGTAAAAGCGTGGAATCAGGCCATGGAGTGGCGGATGACGTTTATGAATGACAGAAGCATGAAAATGATGGATGCGGTCATACGCTTTATCTGCAATATGCTGCTTTTATACTTCGTCTTACAGTCGTTTTATGTGTACGCTGCCGCCGTCTACATTGTGATGGCCGGCCTTTATGTGTATTTCACATCGGCCGCAAAACATAAATCATTAAAATGGGAAGCTCATATTGAATATGAATTAAGAAGGAAGCAGCGGTTTTACAGAATCGCCAATCTGTTTACCGATGTGCCTCACCTGAAAAAACAGGCAAAACGCCGGGCGTATCTCGACTTTTTGCTCAGAATGATTCCGTTCGAACAGCGGAAAACGTTCTCCTATATGTATGCGCGGGCCTTTCTGCGTTCAAATGATTACCTCGGCATTCAGGTCAGGCTCACGATTATTTTTATCCTGATTATTATGCTCGTTTCCGCCAATCCGTGGATAACGGCGGCGTTAACCGTATTTACCGTCTTTATTACGGGAATACAGCTTCTGCCGCTGTTCGGGCATTTTCATCATCTGTCGTTACAGGAGCTTTACCCGGTCAATCAGAAAGTGAAGCTGCAAAGTTTCTTTTCGCTGATGAAATCGGCATTAACCGTGCAGGCGCTGCTGTTCTGTGCAGCGTCAGCCTATGCCGCGGGAGTCAGCGGGGCGCTGTATGCGGCTGTTGCTTCAGCCGTTCTGATTTTTGTGATCATGCCTTCGTATATGGGCGGAAGATTGAAAAAGTACGGCAAGCTGTAATCAATCGGGTTTTTGAAACCTCAATGAAAGAAGGAGACACAGATGACCGACGATCAGCAGCTGATACAGGAAGCACTGCAATGGAAAGTGCGTTTTTTGCGCAAAGATTCTATGCTTGAACGTTTTTCTAAAGGAATGCAGGCGAAAATAAATGAGCGGATTCCTGATAAAATTCATGCCGTCATCACAGAAAGCATTAAAAAAATGACCGAAGCAACAATGGCGGGTTCAAATCTGGTGAAAGGCAAGCGGGATACAAACGGTATGACGCTTGCTGAAAAAGATGCCCTCGCCAGACAAACCATCGCATCGTACCAAAAGGTCGCGGCAGCCGAAGGGATCGGTACGGGGGCCGGCGGAATTTTTTTAGGGATGGCTGATTTTCCTTTGCTGTTATCCATTAAAATGAAATGTCTGTTCGATCTTGCCTCTACTTACGGCTATGATGTGAAAGACAGGGATGAGCGATTGTTTTTGCTGTTTATTTTTCAGCTGGCTTTCTCAAGCGGTGAACAGCGGAAACGCATATACTCAATGATTGAACAGTGGGATTCGAAAAAGCATGATGTCGATTGGAGAGTTTTTCAGCAGGAATACCGCGATTATCTGGACGTGGTGAAATTGTTTCAGCTTTTGCCGGTCGTCGGAGCCGCCGTGGGCGGAGCGGCCAATTATAAACTGCTGTCACAGCTCGGTGAGACGGCAAGGCACGTTTTTCATTTAAGAATCACAGCAGCCGGTACGTAATGTACCGGCTGTTTTTTACGCCCTATCGGGGGTAGCTCACCGCGGCGCCGATAAGCACTTTGGCGGCCGTCAGCATCGCTTTTTCATTAAAATCAAATTTCGGATGATGATGAGGATAAATGGTTTCCGCGTTTTCTAAAGCGGCGCCCGTAAAGAAAAATGCGCCTTTTGTATGCTGCAGATAATAGGAAAAATCCTCTCCGGCCATCTGCGGCTCTCCTTCAATGACTTTCGTAACGCCGTCTGTTTCCGCTGCGGCGGCCGCCGCGTGCGCCGCTTCCTCGGGATGATTGACGACGGCGGGATAACCGCGCTTGAAACGATATTCATAGGAAGCGGAGTGCATGGAACAGATTCCTTTTACGACGGCTTCTATTTCTGCTTCGAGCAGGCTGCGCACACTTTCGTCAAACGAGCGGACGGTGCCTGATATGACTGCCTGATCGGCAATCGCATTAAACGGATTTTCAGCGGTGAACGAGCCGGCTGAGATGACGGCCGGCTGCACCGGATTTACCCGCCGGCTGACGATATGCTGAAGAGCCGTGACGATTTGTGAGCCGATTAAAACGGCGTCCTTCGTATCGTGAGGAATCGCGCCGTGGCCGCCTTTGCCGATGACTTTAATCGTAAAGCCGTCAGCGGCGGCCATTACTGCGCCCGGGCGGCATAAGACCGTCCCGACGGGTTCAGTCGCCCAAAGGTGAGTGCCGAAAATGGCATCGACATGCTCGAGGCAGCCATCCTCAATCATTGCTTTTGCTCCGCCGGGAGATAATTCCTCGGCGTGCTGGTGGATCATCACAAATGACCCTTTCAGTTTTTCACGGTTGCAGTACAGTACTTTTCCGACCGCGAGCAGAGCCGCCGTATGGCCGTCATGCCCGCAGGCGTGCATGACGCCGGGAATTTGTGAAGCATAGGGCACATCTTTTTCATCCTGTATCGGCAAAGCATCAAAATCAGCTCTGAGTGCCACGACCGGTCCCGGTTCACTCCCTTCAATATAGGCTGTGACACCGTTGCCCCCGACATTCGTCCGGATGGGAACGCCGAGCTTTTCATAAAATGAGGCGATGAACGCCGGTGTTTTTTTCTCCTTAAAGGATGGCTCGGGATTCATGTGAAGGTGACGCCTGATTTCAACCATTTCCTCATACAGCCCGTCAAGCTGAGCGTTTAAGCTTTTTTGAAGTGTCGTTAACGTCAAAAGCGATGCCCCCTCGTCTGCTTTTCCCATGATTGTATAGAAAATGTCAGAAGATTTCAATCCTTTTGCTACGGGAGAATGATGATGGCGGCGATCGTTGTGACGACTAGCCCGGCCGCAACCGGGATAAAGTTTTTTCTGGCAAGCTCAAACGGGTCAACTTTACAAATAGCCGCAGCGGGGATCAGTGCCCAAGGGACCAATGTTCCGCCTCCGACCCAGATCGCTGAAATCTGGCCCAGCGCCGTTAAAACGGCCGGGTCCGTATGAAGCGCGGCGGAAAACAGCTTTGCCATCGAGCCTGCAAGAGATATACCGGAAAACCCTGACCCGTCGAGTCCGGTAATCGCACCGACTGCGGTCAGGGCGATGCCGGCGAATTCTCCGGACATCGGAAAAGAATGGGACAGGGCCAATCCGAGGTCATTGACGATCCCCGCAGATCCTTTCGGCAGCGGGGTGTTCAAAATACTTTTAAACCCCGCGTCACCGAGATAAAAGAAGGCCGCGATCGGAATGACGGGGCCGAATACTTTAAAGCCGAATTGAAAACCGCCGATAAAATACTCGGTGATCTTTTCTAAATGCCGCTCTTTATATACAATGAAATGAATGATCAGGAGAATGCCGATCGCTGTTCCTCCGACGAGTGCCGTCGCATCGTTTCCTTGCAGACGGTATACGATCATGCAGATAATATCGGCGAGAAAAACAAGCGGAATGAAAACCGCCAGGATCACCCTGAGTTTTTTCGGCAGATACATACTTGTGTCCAATGAACCGGAGCTGTCCAAGGAGAGGGGGGCCTTCGTTTTTTTTCGATCCCGCATGATGAGGAAGAAAGCGGTGATTGTCGTCGTTAACCCCATGATCAAAACGAGCGGAATACTTGCCTGCATGACATCGCTCACGGGAATGCCCGCGGCATCGGCCGTTAATTTCGGGGCCGCCTGAATGACGTAATCCCCCGATAAAGCGAATCCGTGGCCGAACAGGTTCATCGCCATAGCCGCGGCGATCGGAGAAAGGCCCGCCCGGATCGCTGCGGGAAGCAGCACAGCGCCGATCAGCGCCACCCCTGGTGACGGCCAGAAAAAAAGAGAGATGGCAAACATCAGGCAGCCGATAACCCAATACGCGACAGCCGGCCCTTTCATCACCTTTGCAAACGGAGAAATCATCGCTTCATTAATACCGGTTTCGGTCAAGAGGCCGCTCATCGCCACGATAAAACAAATAATAAAAATCGTCGGCAGCAATTCTCCGGCGGCATACGTGAAGCTGTGAAACAGGCTGCTGACCGAAGCGGAGAATGAATGCGTCGTCCATAGCGCAATCACAAAAATGCCGGCGAGTGAAATAAAGGTTGTATCTTTCCTGAGGAGCATAAAAACGATAATGGCCGCGATAAAAGCAACATAAAGCAGATGTACCGAGTAGACGCCGATCCCCAATTGAACCACTCCGTTTATAAATAGGATTGCTACAGGTTATTCATAGGCGGGCGGAAGGTGCAAAGAAGGATGCGTAAAATCGGGACATTAAAAAAGCCGGAGAATCTCCGGCGGTTTTCAGTCTATTGCGTAATAAGCGGTTACATAAGACGGGCGGGAGAAAATAGACGTCGTGTCGATGCCGGCAGATGTTCCGCGTTTTTTATGGGCTTCCTGATAAGAGTTTGACTGCTGCCAGTCCTGAAAGGCTTTTTCCTCTTCCCACAGGGTCAAAATGACATACGTATCGCCTTCAAGCGGCCTTAATACGCGGATGGCTTGAAAACCGGGTTCATTTTCCACCTTGCCGGCGCGGTTTTTAAACCGGTTTTCAAACAGCGGACGGCCTTCCTGGGTAACGGCAATGTTGTTGAGGACGGCGTAGCCCGGCTTTTTGATTTCCCCGACGCTGTCGATGCTCTCATATGAATGGGGCGCCTGAAAAACGGTTTCTCCATTTGTTTCATGAATTAAGACCGCATTTTCCGCCCCTTGCATCAGCACCATATTCTCACTCGGGTGTTTCTTTACAATCGTCTTTAAAAAATCGGCTGTCCCGTATGTAATATAAACCTTCATATCAGCCACCTCCTGCTTGCTAGTATATCAAAAGAGTGGTATAAGTTTCTATTGGCGACTCATTCTGACATAATTCGAAACAATATTTCCCATACTACAAGTTAAGAAAGGCGAGGTGACTTATGCTGAAAAAGAAAAAAAGATTCTTTATTCCGGCTGTAATTGCGGCGGCAACCGCTTTTCTCGCGTTAATCGGATACATTATCATTATATTTCTCGGCCATTATGTCATCGACGAAAAGAAATTAATACTGCACGCATCTTCAAAAATCGTCGATCAAAACGGTGATGAAATCGCGAGCCTCTATACGGAAAATCGCGAGCCGGTATCCATTCAGCAGGTTCCGGAAGATGTGAGAGATGCCTTTATCGCCGTTGAAGATAAACGGTTTTACGAACATCACGGCATTGATGTGAAGTCTGTCGGCCGGGCGGTGTTCCGGGATGTTTTAGCAGGCGGCAAGGTGGAGGGCGGCAGCACGATCACCCAGCAGCTGGCGAAAAACATTTTTCTGACTCATGATAAAACATTTTTGCGCAAGACGAAGGAAGTCATTATCGCCATCAATCTTGAGCGTGATTACAGCAAGGACAAGCTGCTTGAAATGTACCTGAACCAGCTTTATTTCGGCCATGGCGTTTACGGCATTCAAGCCGCGTCCCACTACTACTTTAATAAAGAAGTAAAAGATTTAACCGTTGCAGAAGGCGCCGTTCTGGCAGCGATTCCGAAGGCGCCATCTCTTTATTCGCCGATTCAGCATCCGGATAAAAATAAAGAACGCCGCGATACGATTCTTGCAATGATGAACGACCAAGGCTATATCAGCGCCAAGGAAGCGGTCAGAGCCCAGGGCCGGACATTGGGGCTTCATGTCAAGAAAACATCAGAAACGCCTTGGTTTGACAGTTATATCGATCTTGTCATCAAGGAGGCGGAATCCCGTTATTCGATGTCGGGTGAACAGCTGCTTCAAGGCGGTTATACGATCCGGACGTCACTTGATTCCAAGCTGCAGAAAACGGCATACACCCTCATGAAGGAAAGCGGCTATTTTCCGGGGACGGATCAGGCGGCAGAGGGAAGCGCCGTCTTTATTGATAATAAAACCGGAGGCGTGCGCGCGGCGGTCGGCGGACGCGACTACGTGACAAAAGGATACAACAGGGTTACGGCGAAGCGGCAGCCGGGCTCAACGTTTAAGCCGATTGCCGTATACGGGCCCGCCATGCAGGAAGACAAGTTCAAACCGTATTCGCTTCTCCAAGACAAACTGACGTCCTACGACGGGTATGAACCGAAAAATTATGACGGACAGTACAAGGGGGAAGTGACGATGCAGGATGCGATCACTTACAGCATAAATGCGCCCGCTGTCTGGACATTGAAGCAGATCGGCGTGGATACGGGAAAATCGTATCTTGAGAAAAACGGCATGAACATTTCTGACAACGGACTCGCGATTGCGCTGGGCGGTCTGTCTGAAGGCGTCACTCCGCTTCAGCTTGCCGGAGCTTATCATACCTTTGCGGCAAACGGAATGTATACGAAGCCATTTTTTATAGAGAACATCACGGACGAAGACGGAGAAACGTTATCCGGGCCAAAAAACGGCAAAACGCGCGTCTTCAGCGGACAGACGGCATGGAATATGACGAGAATGCTACAGCAGGTCGTAAAAGAAGGAACCGCTTCACAAGGCAGCTATCAAGGCGACCTGGCGGGGAAAACCGGCACGACCACATTTACCGGCATCCCCGGCGCGACAAAGGACGCCTGGTTTGCGGGATACACTCCCGGACTGACGGGAGCCGTCTGGATGGGCTATGACAAAACGGATAAAACCCATTATCTGAAAGGCGGCAGCCAATACCCGGTCAGACTCTTTAAAGATATCGTCACAAAAGCGGGTGAAAACGGCCGGACATTCAAAAAGCCTGAAAATGTGAAGGAACTGGGCAGCCCGATTGAGCTGGAGGCGGTAAAATCCCTGTCGGCCCGTTATACATTTAAGGCGATGGGACTGATTACGGTTCAATTAAAATGGGATATTCAAAAGGATGATCGGGTTGTTTACCGAATATATGAGAAGAAAGACGGAAAAGACAAGCTTCTGGATTCGGTGAAAGGAAAAGGCAGCTTTGACATACCGTACGCCAATCTGTTTTCAGGGGCTTCATACAAAGTCGTTCCATATAATTCACAGACGAATCAAGAAGGAGAGGGAACGGAATACGTTCAGCCGAAGCTTTTTTCTTCTTAATCATGAATTCGGCGATTTTTTGAACATTAAGCCTCAATTCTATACCATTCAGAAAAAACAAGGTATAGTGTAATGGGCGAAGAACACGAACGTATGGTTGCAGGAGGAAAGGTGGAAATTCAGATGAGTAAACGAGAAGCGTTTAATGATACGTTTTTAAAAGCGGCACGGGGAGAAAAAACAAATCACGTCCCTGTCTGGTACATGAGACAGGCGGGGAGGTCTCAGCCGGAATACCGCAAGCTGAAAGAAAAATACGGCTTAGTCGAAATTACGCATCAGCCCGAGCTGTGCGCGTATGTGACGAGACTCCCGGTCGAGCAGTACGGAGTGGACGCTGCCATTTTATATAAAGATATTATGACGCCTCTTCCTTATATCGGAGTGGATGTTGAAATAAAAAACGGAATCGGCCCGGTGATCGATCAGCCGGTGCGCTCTGCTGCGGATATTGAAAAGCTCGGCGAACTGAATCCCGAACAGGATGTTCCTTACGTGCTGGAAACGATCCGATTACTCGTAAACGAACAGCTGAATGTTCCGCTCATCGGTTTTTCGGGAGCGCCTTTTACGCTGGCCAGTTATATGATTGAAGGCGGACCTTCTAAAAATTACAACAAAACAAAAGCGTTTATGCACAGTATGCCGCAAGCGTGGCAAATGCTGATGGACAAGCTGGCGGACATGATTATCGTTTATGTAAAAGCGCAGATTAATGCCGGCGCAAAAGCCATTCAGATTTTTGATTCATGGGTCGGCGCGCTGAACCGCGAAGATTACCGGCAGTTTATAAAACCGGTGATGGACAGAATATTCCGGGAGCTTTCAGCAGAGCAAGTTCCGCTGATCATGTTCGGTGTAGGCGCAAGCCACCTGGCCGGGGATTGGCATGACCTTCCTCTTGATGTCGTCGGTCTTGATTGGAGACTCGGCATAGATGACGCCAGAAAACAAGGCATTACAAAAACGGTTCAGGGCAATCTTGATCCGTCGCTTCTTCTTGCGCCTTGGGAAGTCATCGAGAAAAAAGCGAAAGCGATACTTGATCAAGGCATGAAAACGGACGGGTTTATTTTCAATTTAGGGCACGGCGTATTCCCTGATGTCAATCCGGCAACGCTGAAAAAGCTGACGGCGTTTGTACATGAATACTCCGCGGCCCAAAAAACGGAACAATCTTCCTGAGCAGATCGTTGGTTATAAGAAGATTTTCCTGTCAAAATCAAGGTAGACAGACCATCAAAAGAGGTGTTTAACTAAATGAGCAGCAAAAAGAAAATGGGACTTCTCGTCATGGCTTACGGAACGCCTTACAAAGAAGAAGACATAGAACGTTATTATACACATATCAGACGCGGAAGAAAGCCTGAGCCGCACATGCTTCAAGACTTAAAAGACAGATATGAAGCGATCGGAGGCATTTCGCCGCTGGCAAAAATCACGCAGGAGCAGGCGGAGAAGCTCGCACAGCGTTTAAATGAAATCCAGGACGACGTAACATTCAAAGTGTACATCGGATTAAAACATATTGAACCGTTTATTGAAGACGCGGTGGCGGACATGCATAAAGACGGCATTACAGAAGCTGTCAGCCTTGTGCTCGCTCCTCATTTTTCAACATTCAGCGTCCAGTCATACAACAAACGCGCGAAAGAAGAAGCAGAGAAGCTCGGCGGCTTGACCATCAAGTCTGTTGAAAGCTGGTATGATGAACCGAAATTCGTTGATTATTGGGTCGGCCAGGTGAAAAAAACGTATGAGTCAATGCCGAAAGAAGAACGGGATGACGCGATGCTGATCGTCTCAGCGCACAGCCTTCCTGAAAAAATTAAAGAATACGGCGATCCGTATCCTGACCAGCTGGAGGAATCCGCAAAACTGATTGCCGAAGGCGCCGGAATTACCGATTACGCAGTCGGCTGGCAAAGCGAAGGGAACACCCCTGATCCGTGGCTGGGGCCGGATGTGCAGGATCTCACGCGCGAGCTGTATCAAAAGCATCCTTATAAAGCATTTGTATACGTGCCCGCAGGCTTCGTTGCCGATCATTTAGAGGTGCTTTACGATAATGATTATGAATGCAAAGCTGTGACCGAAGAAGTCGGCGCAAGCTACTATCGTCCGGCCATGCCGAACGCACAGCCTGAATTTATCGACGCGCTTGCAGCGGTCGTGCTGAAAGAGCTGGACAAATAGAATTAAACGGTAAAGAAGGCGATAAAAATGAGTGGCGATAAAAAACATCTGGTCATCATCGGCGGCGGCATAACGGGATTAGCCGCCGCCTTCTACATGGAAAAAGAAATCAAGGAAAAACAGCTGCCGCTTGAGGTCACCCTGATCGAAGCGGGCCCGAGAGCGGGCGGCAAAATTCAGACGGCACATAAAGACGGCTACATCATTGAGCGGGGGCCGGATTCTTTTTTGGAAAGGAAAAAAAGCGCGCCGCAGCTCGTTAAGGATTTGGGGCTTGAGCATCTGCTCGTCAACAATGCGACCGGCCAGTCTTACGTGCTCGTCAATGAGACGCTTCATCCGATGCCGAAGGGCGCGGTGATGGGCATTCCGACCAAAATCGCTCCGTTCATCTCCACCGGTTTATTTTCTGTTCCCGGAAAAGCGCGGGCGGCACTTGACTTTGTCCTGCCTGCGAGCAAACCGAAGGAAGATCAGTCTCTCGGTGAATTTTTCCGCAGACGCGTCGGTGACGAAGTCGTTGAGAATTTAATAGAACCGCTATTATCAGGGATTTATGCCGGAGATATTGATAAGCTGAGCCTCATGTCCACGTTTCCGCAATTCTATCAGACTGAGCAAAAGCACAGAAGCCTGATTCTCGGTATGAAAAAATCACGTCCGCAGCCTTCGGGACAGCAGCTGACGGCCAAAAAGCAGGGCCAGTTTTTAACACTGACGACAGGGCTTCAAACGTTGGTGGAGGAGCTGGAAAAGCAGCTTACGCTGACAAAGGTGATGAAAGGAACGAAAGTCACCCATATCGGCCACGAGGAGAAAGGATATTCCGTGACGCTTGATAACGGCAAAGTGCTCTATGCGGAAGGATGCATAGTGACAGCACCGCATAAAGCCGCGGCGAAAATGCTTTCTGATCTGCCGGCGGTTTCATGTCTCAAAGACATGCATTCTACGTCCGTTGCCAACGTCGCCTTAGGTTTTCCTGAGGGAGCCGTCAAGATGGAGCATGAAGGTACGGGATTCGTTATCTCAAGAAACAGCGATTTCTCCATCACGGCCTGCACATGGACGAATAAAAAATGGCCGCACGCGGCGCCGGAGGGCAAAACGCTTCTCAGGGCGTACGTCGGAAAGGCCGGAGATGAATCCATCGTAGATCTTTCAGATAACGAGATCATTAAAATCGTAATGGAAGATTTGAAAAAAGTAATGAAAATAAATGGCGAACCGGAAATGACCTGTGTGACCCGCTGGAACGAAAGCATGCCGCAATACCATGTCGGCCATAAGGAGCGCATCAAAGAGTTCAGAGATGCGCTGAAAGCTTCCTATCCGGGCGTATACGCGACGGGCGCGTCTTTCGAAGGGGTGGGCATCCCCGACTGTATCGACCAGGGAAAAGCCGCCGTATATGATTCACTGGCATATTTATTTGAAACGTACCAGCCTCCGTTATCGTAAAACGGAGGTTTTTTTGCATGTTCCCGTTCTGTAAAGGGAACACCAATAAAGAGAAAAAACATTTGAATCTTCTCTGCGACTGTGATAAGTTATCTTATGTACAAAATGACTAAAACGTTCAAACGGTCAATTTAACGAGGTGGGAAACATGTCCGTCGATCGGAAAAAGCTCATTCTGGAAGCGGCAACGAAGTCTTTTACACAATTCGGCTACAAAGCAACGACAATGGATCTGGTGGCAAAGCTTGCAAATGTGGGGAAGGGAACCATCTACACGTTTTTCAAAAACAAAGAAGAACTGTTTGATGATATTTTCACCACTATTTTAAGAGAAATGAAGGAACACGCAGACGAAGCGATGAAACCGGAGCTTTCATTTCACGAAAATGTTCACCGGGCGCTTATCGCGATTTTGGAATTCAGAAAAACACACCAGCTGACTATTAAAATTTTTCAGGAGAACGCCGAGATTGGTACAATAGCCGTTCAGGATGTCATTGCGAAAATGGAGCGGGCCATTCTGTCATACATTAAAGAAAAGATAGAAACAGCCATTGAAAACGGAAGCATTAAACCGTGTGATCCGGAACTGACCGCTTTTGTGATGCTCAAGCTCTACATCGCGCTGATATTTGACTGGGAAAAAAACCATCCGCCTCTTGAAAAAGAGACGATCGCCGAATTGCTGGAAATGTATGTTGGTCAAGGATTATCTAAATAATAGATGATCCTTCACTTTTTAAGTGCCGTGACCGTTTTGTCAAATGAGTCAGTTTGCGGAAGGAGGCAACAGGGTTGAATACAATAAAAAGCCAGTGGAAAGACATTGTAACGAACAAGAAACTGTTAATCCCCATCATTGCCATATTATTCGTTCCGCTGATCTACAGCGGAGTGTTTTTGAAGGCGTACTGGGACCCGTACGGCACGGTGGATCAGCTGCCGGTTGTCGTTGTCAACCAGGATAAAGGGGCGGACTACGAAGGGAAACATCTTCAGATCGGTGACGATCTTGTGAAAGAGTTAAAGAAAAATGATAATTTTGATTGGCATTTTTCAAGCGATCTTGATCAATCGTTAAAGGACTTATTAAATGCTAAATATTATTTATTGGTCGAGATTCCTGAAGATTTTTCTAAAAACGCCAGCACGGTAATGGATAAAAATCCGAAGAAGCTGGATCTGAAATATCATACGAATGCCGGATCAAACTATGTCGGCGCGACAATCGGAGAAAAGGCGATCGACAAGCTGAAAGCCTCCGTGTCGAAAGAAGTGACGGAGCAATACGCAAAAGTCATTTTTGACAATTTTAAAGATATTGCCAAAGGACTCGGCAAAGCCAGCAGCGGCGCCAAGAAAATAGACGACGGCACGAAAAACGCGAAAGACGGCAGCGCCAAGCTGAAGGAAAATTTAGCGAAGCTTACTGAAAGCACCGCCACCATCGGCGATAAAACACAGCAGCTTGCAGACGGAGCGGCGAAAGTGACAAGCGGAATTCAAACGCTTGACAGCTCTATCGCAAAACTTCAGAGCGCAAGCGCCGAAATTCAAGATAAATCAGGACAGATTGCTTCAGGAGGAGGCCAAGTGGCCAGCGGGCTGAAAACGAGCCTTGACGCACAAAAGCAGCTCCAGCAAAAGCTTCCGGATTTAACGAATGGATTAAGCGCGTTAAACAGCAAGGCGCAGGAAGTGTCGCAAAAAGCGGCGGCATTTGAAGATGCGATCAATTCAGTCAACCTCTCAGATATTGAAAAAGCGGTTGGGGAGCTTGAGCAGACTGAAAAGGAATTGCAGCAGTTTAAGAAAAAGCTTTCTGATCTGAAAAACAGCCTGGATGCCCGGGATGACGCGGTCAAAAAGGTGATTAAGGACAGTGATTTCTTAACGGATGAGCAAAAAGCGAAACTTGTTCAGCTTCTGAATGAGAAGCTTCCGAAGGCCGACCTTCCGGATTTAGACAATATCGTCAGCCAGCTTCCGTCCGGCGGAGATATCCAGCTTCCGGATATGTCAGTCATAAAAAGCGCGCTGGCAGATGTAAAAGCGAAGGCTGATCAGCTGAAAGCACTGCCTCAGTCCACATCGAAACTGTATAACGGCGCGGCGGCGGTACAAGACGCGATTAACCAGCTGACGGCTGGAACTGATAAATTGTACAGCGGAGCGCAGACCGTCTTTGAAAGCCAAAACAAATTGACGGCCGGTATCGGCGAATACAACAGCAAGTTCGGACAGCTCAAATCAGGATCAGAAGCGTTAGTGTCAGGGAGCGGCCAAGTGTCAGGCGGCTTAACGAAACTGCTGGACGCGCAAAACAAAATCCATGACGGCTCGTCCAAAATTGAGCAGGGTCAAGCGTCTCTCGGCACCGGTTTAAGCAAACTTTTAGACGGCACCGGACAATTGTCCAGCCAGCTGAAAGATGCGGCTGATCAAACCGGGGACATTAAGACAGATGACAAAACGTACAGCATGTTTGCCGATCCGGTAAAAACGGACGATAACGCGATTCATTCCGTGCCTAACTATGGTACCGGACTGACGCCTTATATTCTCTCTATGGGCTTGTATGTCGGCGGATTGATGCTGACGGTCGTATTCCCTCTGAGTGAAGCTTCAGGGCGTCCGAGAAACGGTTTTGAATGGTTCCTCAGCAAATTCAGTGTTATTCTGCTTGTCGGACTGATTCAATCCGTTATTGTCGCCACGGTTCTGTTGAAAGGAATCGGGCTTGATGTGGAAAGCACGTGGAGATTCTATCTCTTTACGATGATTACCAGCATCGCGTTCCTGTCCATGATTCAATTATTGGCGACAACGATGGGGAATCCGGGACGCTTTATCGCTGTCATCATTCTGGTGCTCCAGCTCGGGGCAAGCGGAGGAACCTTCCCGCTTGAACTCCTGCCGGGATTCTATCAAGTGATTCACGGGGCACTGCCGATGACTTACAGCATCAACGGGTTCCGTGCCGTCATTTCAAATGGCGATTACGGCTATATGTGGCAGCAGGCATCCATTCTGTTGGGCATCGCCGTTGTCATGATCGCGCTGACCATCGTGTATTTTACGGTGCAAAGCAAAAAAGAACACAAAACGGAAGAAGAAATAACAGCATAAGAAAAAGAGGCTCTGAGCAGATGCTCGGGGCCTCTTTTTTTAGATTTCGATCGTCGTACTATTAAAATCCCCATCTCACCAACAGTCCGGTATACGTCAATCCGCCGCCGAATCCGAATAATACCAGCGTCTGGCCTTCCGACAGTTTTTTTGCTTTCACAGCTTCATCCAATGCGAGAATAATAGAAACCGATGAAGTGTTGCCGTAATATTCAACGCTTGTCAACGTCCGTTCAAGCGGGAAGGGCAGCTTTTCGCAGATGGATTCGATCATCCGCATGTTGGCGCTGTGAGGAACGAACCAATCCAGATCGTCTTTTGAAAAGCCGGCTTTTTCTAAAAGGGCATTGCATTCCTCAGGCACGGTTCTGGCCGCCCATTTATATACTTCGCGCCCGTTTTGCACCATGTTTCCTTCGCCTTTAAGCGGCTCGCCGTTTAATTCTGCGCTCAGTCCCGTGCGATACAGCACGTCCGCGCTTCCTCCCGCTGTTCCTTGCACGGCTGCCAAAAAGCCCGGCGCTGATTCATCGCGTTCCACCAATAGGGCGCCTGCAGCGTCTCCGAAAAGAACGCAGGTCGTCCGGTCAGTATAATCCGTTACCTTTGATAATGTTTCACCGGCAATGACAATCACTTTTTGATGGGAACCGGCGGTAATTAATGCGTCTGCGAGCTGAAGGCCGTAAGTGAGTCCGGCGCATGTGGCGTTAATATCAAGCGCCCCCGTGTGCGGCCAGCCGAAGTAAGCCTGCACGCGTGCCGCGGTGCTTGGAAACGCATAGTCCGCCGTCGTTGTGGCGACAAGGATCATATCGACATCATCAAGAGTTCCGCTGTATCGTTCTGCAAGGTTTTTCACCGCTTCCACACACAAATCCGATGTGAATTCACGTTCGCCGGCAATGCGTCTTTCCTTCATACCGGTGCGCTGGACGATCCATTCATCAGATGTATCGACGATGCGCTCCAAATCCGCGTTTGTTAATCGGCGTGCCGGAGCATATGTACCGATTGCTGTAATTTTAGATTTTGACATGAAAAAATCACTCCTTTATATCAGATTATAACACCTGATATTATTACTTGGTACTAATTTTAATAAAAAAACCCAAGCAGCATCCGCTGTTTGGGGAGCATGAGAAATCTATTTGTAAAACGGGCTTGTGTGAACGATTACCAATGACGGCAGCAGCGGCGGCATGAATGATGATGCTTCTTTTTTTCTTTCTTCTTTTTACAAGGGTCTTCTTTTTTCTTTTTACAGTGATCTTCTTCTTTTTTACAGCCCCAGAAGGCTGCACCAGACCAATCATCCTCAAACCAATCCTCAAACCAATCATTATGAAACCTTTTCCGCTTGTGCGGTTTACGGCTGATCATACATTTCCCTCCTATGCTCATGCTCCCTTCATTCTATGAAAAAAGAGAAGGAAAAGATTGGACGGGTTATGGATCAAAAGAGTATATTTTAAGAAGAATAAAATTGATAGGAGGAATGACCTGTGGAAAATATGAAACATACGATGGAACTGATTAAAGAATTGGTGTCGATTCCGAGTCCGACGGGCAATACATACGAGGTTATCGCCTATACAGAAAGTCTTTTAAAAGAATGGGGCGTCTCCTCTTACAGAAACCGCAAAGGCGGTCTTTTTGTCACAATTCCCGGCCGTGATGATAAGAAACACAGATTGCTGACGGCGCATGTCGATACGCTCGGCGCGATGGTAAAGGAGATAAAGGCGGACGGCCGGCTGAAGATTGACTTGATCGGCGGCTTCCGATATAACTCAATTGAAGGAGAATATTGCGAGATCCAAACTTCTTCCGGCAAAACCTATACAGGCACCATCTTAATGCATCAGACTTCAGTGCACGTCTACAAGGACGCCGGCAAGGCAGAGCGGAATCAGGAGAATATGGAAGTCCGCCTTGATGAGCTTGTCCGGACGAAGGAAGAGACGTCCGATCTCGGCATCAGGGTCGGCGATTTCATCTCATTTGACCCGCGCGTGCAGATTACGCCGAGCGGCTTTATTAAGTCCCGGCATCTTGATGACAAAGCGAGCGTGGCTCTGCTCTTGAATTTAATCCGCCGCATCACGGAAGAGAAAATCGAACTTCCGTATACGACGCATTTTCTGATTTCTAATAATGAAGAAATCGGCTACGGAGGCAATTCCAACATTCCTCCTGAGACCGTCGAATACTTGGCTGTTGATATGGGGGCGATCGGCGACGGCCAGTCTACGGATGAATATACCGTCTCCATTTGCGTGAAGGATGCGAGCGGCCCGTACCATTATCAGCTCAGAAAACATCTGGCCGGGCTTGCGGAGCGCTATGGCATTGATTATCAGCTTGATATTTATCCGTATTACGGTTCTGATGCCTCAGCAGCCATCCGTTCGGGCCATGACATCGTCCACGGGCTGATCGGCCCGGGAATTGACGCTTCACACGCTTTTGAACGCACGCATGAATTATCGCTTCTTAATACGGCGAAGCTTTTGCACCGGTACGTTCTATCGCCGATGGCATAAAAAACCCTGCGCGGAAATCATTCCGTGCAGGGTTTTCATTTTAACCTGAGATGGTTGTGTTTTGTTCTGTTTTGGCGAGGCTCATGACCTTCGCGCCTTTAACGGGATCATACTGGCCTTCCCATTTTGACATCACAACGGATGCCAGCGCGTTTCCGGTCAGATTGACGACCGTACGGGCCATGTCCATAATCCGGTCAACACCGGCGATGAATGCAAGGCCTTCTGCAGGAATGTTGAATGCGCCTAATGTCGCAAGCAGGACGACGAAAGAAGTCCCGGGCACGGCAGCCATTCCTTTGGAAGTGACCATCAAGACAAGCACAAGGGTAATCTGCTGCCAAATGGACAAGTCAATGTGGTATACCTGAGCGAGGAATAAAGCGGCGATAGATTGGTACAGCACAGATCCGTCTAAGTTAAAGGTATATCCGATCGGCACAACAAAGGAAACAATACCTTTCGGACAGCCGATTTTCTCCATTTTTTCCATAACGCGGGGGAGTACGGTTTCGGAGCTTGACGTACTGAACGCTAATAAAATTTCATCCTTCATATAGGCGAGGAATTTGAAAATGTTTACTCCGGCAAGCTTTCCGACGATTCCGAATACAACAATGAGAAAGAAAGCCAAAGCTACATATACTAAACCGACCAGTTTACCGAGTGAAAGCAGGGAACTGAGCCCAAATTTGGAAACGGTAACACCAATCAACGCAAAAACACCAAACGGCGCAACTTTCATGACGAGGTTCACAACATGGAACATCGCATGAGAAACACCTTCAAAGAAGGCCAATACGGGCTTTCCTTTTTCACCGATTGCCGAGATGCCGAGTGCAAACAGCACGGTAAAGCAGATGATGGCAAGCAGATCTCCTTCGGCTAATGATTGGAAGAAGTTTGTCGGTACGATATGCAGGAATGTGTCTGCGATAGATTTGTTATTTTGTTCTTTTTCTGTTTCAACATATTGACTGATATCTGTCTTTTGAGCTTCATGTATATTAACGCCTGTTCCCGGATGAAACAGATTCGCCAAAGCCAGCCCGAGAATAATGGCAAAAGTAGTAATGATCTCAAAATACAAAATCGTTTTGAAGCCTAATTTTCCGACTTGTTTTCCGCTTCCCGCGCCGGCAACGCCGATGATTAAGCTGGAGACGACAATTGGAATCACTATCATTTTGATTAAGCGTAAAAACAAATCGCCGATAGGCTGTAAATATGTTGGAATGGCGGGATTGCCGTACCAGATGACACCGACTACAACCCCTAGTATGAGTCCGACGAAAATTTGCGTCGCTAGTCCAAAGCGTAATTTTTTCATAGATTACCTCCCGAAGAAAAAAGTGCAATAAGTATCTAAAAAGATAGCTATTAGAACAAATTATAATAGAAAAGAAAACAATCCGTCTATAGAAAAATATAGATTGAATATACTGAATTTTTTAAAACGTACAGATAATTGCTAATAATGGTGAATAACGCCCTATTCAGAAAGTATGATGACGGCCGAAAAAACGGGCGCCGCACAACTTAGAATTGTGCGGCGCCCTATTGTCACATATCCTTAATTTTCAAGCAGTCATTGCACAGATTAATGTGACACTCATACTGCTCAACAATCTCATTTCCGCATTCTTCGCATTTCTTACCGGGTAAATTTCTGAAAAAATCCGACATCTTTTCCAACATACCCATCCCTCTTTCATTGTTTTGTCTCTACATTGTATTATAACAGTTTAAGAAAATCAACGGCTGTTTTGGCACAATGTTTAAAACATGCAATTTGTACGAAAAATAGGTATATTGGAGGAAAGGATCTTTTTATCATAAACATTCGGAGGATTATATGAAAGTTACAGTTATTGGATGCTGCGGCGGGTTTCCGGCCGCAAACGAAGCAACTTCAGGCTATCTGTTTCAGTCCGGCGGTTATTCTCTGCTCGTCGATTGCGGAAGCGCCGTATTATCAAAGCTGTTTGCCTATGTTCCGGCAGAAGAGCTTGATGCCGTCATTTTGTCCCATTATCACCATGATCATATCGCTGATATCGGGCCGCTTCAATTTGCCAAACAGGTCGGCTCCTTTCTCGGAAAAGGGACGCATGCACTGCCGATTTACGGGCATGATGCTGATATAGAACAGTTTGAGCGCCTTACATATAAAACGCATACAAAGGGAGTGGCCTATCAGCCGGACCGCCCGCTTTCTCTAGGTCCGTTCACCATTACCTTTCTGAAAACGGTGCATCCGGTCACTTGTTATGCGATGCGGATTACTGACGGTTCAGCTTCTGTTGTGTATACGGCTGATTCAAGCTACCAGGACGCGTTTATCCCGTTTGCGGAAAATGCCGATCTGCTGATCTGCGAGTGCAATTTTTACGCAGACCAGGACGGCACGTCAGCCGGCCATATGAACAGTTTGGAAGCCGGACGTATCGCGGAGGAGGCCGGAGCGGGGGAGCTGATTCTCACGCATCTGCCTCATTTCGGCGAGCACCGGAAGCTGAAAGAAGAAGCGGAATCCGTGTTCGGGGGCGAAGTGACAATCGCCGCTTCCGGATTGAAGTGGGAGAAATAAAGGAGGAGCACCATGTTATTTATCGACAACCAAAACATAACCGACCCGAGGATCAACCTCGCGATCGAGGAATATTGCGTGAAGCATCTCGACCCTGAACAGACATACCTGCTGTTTTATGTCAATCAGCCGTCGATTATCATTGGTAAGAACCAAAACACAATAGAAGAAATCAATACGAAATACGTAGAAGATAACGGAATCATCGTCGTCCGCAGGCTGTCAGGAGGCGGTGCGGTTTACCATGACCTCGGGAATCTGAATTTCAGTTTTATCACTAAGGATGACGGCGACAGCTTTCACAATTTTAAAAAATTCACCGAACCCGTTATTCAGGCGCTGCGCCAGCTCGGTGTGGAAGCTGAATTAAGCGGCCGAAACGACATCGTCGCGGA
Organism: Bacillus sp. 275; assembly: GCF_001999205.1. Taxonomy (NCBI): domain Bacteria; kingdom Bacillati; phylum Bacillota; class Bacilli; order Caryophanales; family Bacillaceae; genus Bacillus; species Bacillus sp. 275. The sequence continues at coordinate 977,080 of NZ_CP019626.1, read as the reverse complement.
CGGCAGAAAAATTTCCGGCAACGCTCAATTTTCGACGAAAGGGCGTATTTTCAGCCACGGAACATTAATGCTCGATTCCGCCATTGATCATGTTGTGTCAGCCTTGAAAGTGAAAAAAGACAAAATCGAATCAAAAGGCATTAAGTCGATCAGAAGCCGTGTCGCCAACATCAGCGAGTTTCTTGATGACAAAATGACGGCGGATGAATTCAAAAAGCACCTGCTTCACCATATTTTTAATACAAATGATCTTTCCGAAGTGCCGGAATATAAACTGACCGATGAAGACTGGAAAGCGATCCGGAAGATTTCCGAAGAGCGCTATCAAAACTGGGACTGGAATTTCGGAAGGTCGCCCGCATTTAATCTTCAGCATTCGAAACGTTATCCGGTCGGATCGATTGATCTGCGTCTTGAAGTGAAAAAAGGAATCATTCAGGACTGCAAAATTTTCGGTGATTTCTTCGGTGCGAAAGATGTGAGTGAAGTCGAACAGGCGCTGACCGGAAAACAGTATGACCGAACCGCTATCAAGGAGGCGCTGGCCGGAATCGATCTGAAACAGTATTTCGGCAAAATAGAGCTGGAAGATTTCCTCGAGCTGATTTATTAGAACATTTGCCGAACGCATGATTTGAATCAGCGCCCGTTTTTGTGAAATGATAGAACCATAATGAATGGGGAGGGATCATGATGAAAGTATTTCTCATCGGAGCAAACGGACAGATCGGACAGCGGCTGACCGGGCTGTTTCAAAAAGACGGCACGCATACGCTGCGGGCGATGGTCCGGAAACAAGAGCAGAAAGAAGCGCTTCAAGCCGCGGGAACAGAAGCCGTTCTTGCAGATTTGGAAGGAAGCCCGGAAGACATCGCGAAAGCCGCCGAAGGCTGTGACGCGATTGTGTTTACCGCCGGATCAGGAGGAAGCACCGGATACGATAAGACGCTTTTGATTGATCTTGACGGAGCCGCGAAAGCGATAGAAGCGGCAAAGATAGCAGGCATCAAGCGGTTCATTATGGTAAGCGCCCTTCAGGCTCATAACCGCGGCAATTGGAATGAAGCGCTGAAGCCGTATTACGCCGCAAAGCATTATGCGGATAAAATTCTTGAAGCGAGCGGTCTGACGTATACGATTATCCGGCCGGGCGGGTTATTAAATGATCCCGGCACAGGAAATATCAAAGCCGCGGCCGATTTGGAAAGAGGTTCCATTTCAAGAGACGATGTCGCCAAGACCGTTATCGCATCCCTTGATGAACCGAATACGTATGAAAAAGCGTTCGATCTGACAGCGGGCGGCACGCCGGTCAGTGAAGCGCTGAAACAATTATAGTTTCCGGTTTTACGGCACTCGGGGCTTTTTGCCCTTGAGTGTTTTTCTATATTTTTCTATAATAAAAGTGAACGTTTATTCCGGATAAATGAATGACTATTCATTCATTACAATTTTTAAAGGGGTGGGAAAATGAATCTGGTTTCCAAATTGGAAGAAACGGCATCGCAGAAACCGGAAAAACCAGCTTGTCTGTTTCAAGATCAGTACATGACGTATGAGGAGCTGGCAGGTAAAATCAAAGCATTTGCAAACGGCTTGGAGGACAGGGGACTGAAAAAAGGGGATCATCTCGCGCTGCTGCTCGGAAATACGCCTGATTTTGTCATTGCGTTTTTCGGCGCGTTAAAAGCGGGAATTGTCGTCATACCTGTTAATCCGGCATATACACCTTCAGAAATCGCATACATGCTGAAAAACGGCGATGTCAAAGCGATCGCCGGCATCGACCTTTTAATTCCCGTATTTGAAAGCCTGCACGGCTCGCTGCCGCTGCTGGAGCATATCATTATCAGCCAGACAGCAGAGAACGCTCCATCGACAGAAGACCCTCAATTGCGCTTAAAAATGACAACGTTTACAAAAATGCTTCGCCCGGCGGAGCGCAGCAGAACTTATCCGACATTGTCCAAAGATGATACTGCCGTCATTTTATACACCTCAGGGACGACCGGAAAACCGAAAGGCGCCATGCTCACCCATCAGAATCTTTTCTCCAATGCAAATGATGTCGCCGGATACTTAGGAATGAATGAGAAAGACAAAATTGTGGCGGCATTGCCGATGTTTCACGTTTTTTGTTTAACCGTTTGTATGAATGCGCCTCTGATGAGCGGAGCGTGTGTCTTAATCGAGCCGCAATTCAGCCCGGCTTCTGTGTTTAAACTGATTAAAAGCCGTCAGGCAACCATTTTTGCCGGCGTTCCGACGATGTATAACTATCTGTATCAATACGAGCACGGCAAGGCGGAGGATTTTGCGTCCGTCAGACTGTGCATTTCAGGCGGGGCCTCCATGCCTGTTGCTCTGTTGCAGACGTTTGAACAAACCTTTGACGTCACCATTCTGGAGGGGTACGGACTTTCTGAAGCGTCTCCGGTTACTTGTTTTAATCCGTTTGACCGGGGGAGAAAGCCCGGCTCAATCGGGACGAATATTTTACATGTCGAAAATAAAGTCGTCGATACGCTAGGACGCGAATTGCCCGACCATCAAGTGGGAGAATTGATCGTGAAAGGGCCGAATGTGATGAAAGGCTATTACAAGATGCCCGAGGAGACGGAGCACGCGCTGAAAGACGGCTGGCTGTACACGGGTGATTTGGCGAAGCGCGATGAAGACGGTTATTTTTATATCGTCGACAGAAAAAAAGATATGATTCTCGTCGGCGGATACAACGTCTATCCGCGCGAAGTAGAAGAAGTGCTCTACAGCCATGAGGGCATTAAAGAAGCCGTGGTCATCGGCGTTCCTGACGCCAAAACGGGGGAAGCGGTGCATGCTTATATAGTGCCGGGGGACGGTGAGCTGACAGAGCAGGCGGTTTTTGATTACTGTGAAACACATTTGGCAAAATATAAACGGCCGGCGGAAGTGGTTTTTCTTGATGAGATTCCGAAGAACGCGACCGGGAAGCTGCTGAGGCGGGCGGTCCGGGACATGCTTCCGAAATGACGGACGAAAAGCGAAGCCGGGGGGCTTCGCTTTTACATGCTGATCCGGTCAGCTCTGCGATTCTTCCTTAATGATGCTTTGCACAAGCTTCGTATCATGCCGGGTCAGTTTGTAATACGTGTTTTTATACTTGTACAGCATATAATTGCCGCCTTCGAGCCACATGCTGAATGAATCGAAACGGTCTTCATGGTATTTGACCGTTCCGTCGTAATCGGGAGATACACTTTTGGTCAGTTTGACTTGTTTTCCTTGGTTCAAGATATCGAGCATATCTTTTACATTCTGCCTGTCTTTAATTTTGATTTCTTTTTTTCCGTGCTCAGACAGAATAATCAGATCTGCGTTGCTTGATGGAAACACATCGCCGGTCCGGCTGTATACATAGAAGAAAGCAATAACCAAAAGGGCGATTACTACAATAAACGCGATTATTTTTTTCATATTCATCACTCCGTTTTTTAGTCTTTCCCGCTTCCTGTTGTTCCATTCTTTTCTGTTGTGAAAAGATTAACATCCGTTTCGGAGGCTTGGTTCTATTTATTTGCATTTATGCTTACAATAGGAGTAAGTCATAAGGCTAAGGAGGGAGACTTCCATGCGCAAATGGATAGCGGCAGCGGGACTTGCCTATGTGCTGTACGGCCTTTTTTTCTATTGGTATTTCTTTATGACAGGCGACTCCGCCGTCCCGGAGGCCGTAAAGGGAACGAAAGCCGATCCGTCCTCGTTTATGGACCCGGGCCGCCTGGAAGCCGCTGAAAACTTTTCAAATGTAAAGGATTTTTTATTTTTCATCGGTGCGCCGTTAGATTGGTTTTTATTTTTTCTGCTGCTCATTACGGGGCTTGCCAAAAAAATAAAGCATTGGCTGGAAGCAGCGGTGCGCTTTCGGGTGCTGCAAATCGGAAGCTTCGTATTTGTGATTTCACTCATCGTTACGGCGGCTTCGCTTCCGCTTGAATGGATCGGATATCGGGTTTCGCTTGCGTATCATATTTCGACGCAGACAACAGCAAGCTGGATAAGAGACCATGTCATTGATTTCTGGATCAGTTTTCCGCTGTTTGCCGTGTGTGTTCTTGTGTTTTACTGGCTGATCACGAAGCATACAAAAAAATGGTGGTTTTACGCTTGGTGTCTTACTGTGCCGTTTACCCTGTTTTTGTTTTTCCTGCAGCCGGTCGTGATTGATCCTTTATACAATGATTTCTATCCGCTGAAAGACAAGGAGCTGGAAAGCAAAATCTTGTCGCTTGCCGACAAGGCCGATATTCCGGCCAGCCATGTTTATGAAGTAAATATGTCGGAGAAAACGAATGCGCTGAATGCGTATGTGACGGGCATCGGTTCGAATAAGCGAATCGTTTTGTGGGATACGACGCTTAACAAACTGAAGGATCGGGAAATTTTGTTCATTATGGGGCATGAGATGGGGCACTATGTGATGAAGCACGTGTACATCGGACTGGCCGGGTATCTCCTGCTGTCATTAGCCGGGTTCTATATCATTGACAAGCTTTATAAGCGGCTGTCCAAATTCTTCGGCCGAATGCTTCATATAAAAGGGCCTGAAGATCTGGCCGCCCTCCCGCTGTTATTGCTGCTCATATCCGTTCTCAGTTTTGCTTCTGATCCGATTACGAATGCCGTCTCCCGGTATCAGGAAAACGCCGCCGACCGCTACGGCATTGAGCTGACCGGAAACCGGGAAGCGGCGATTGAGACGTTTCAGGACTTGGCCGATACGGGACTGAGCCGAGTCAACCCGCCGTTTCTCGTCAAAATTTTCAGAGGGAGCCACCCGTCGATCATGGAGCGTATTGAACATGCGGAGGAAGAAAAATAATAAAAAAACCGGCGGGGCCATGGCCGACGCCGGTTTTTTTATGTTTTACTGAGCTGCCGCCTGTACGTTGATCAGCCCTTTTCCGTAGTAGAAAGCATCACCAAGTTTTGTAGTGGTGTTTTCTAAACTGCTGCGGACTTGAGTGTTTGTCCAGTTCGGGTGCTTAGAAAGAATCAAAGCAGCCGCTCCGGCAACGTGCGGAGATGCCATTGACGTACCATTGTACGCGCCGTATTTGTTTCCAGGAAGCGTGCTTTGGATAGAGACGCCTGGTGCCATGACATCAAGCTCTGAACCTACGCTTGAGAAAGATGCTCTTTGGTTGCTGCTGTTAACAGCGCCTACCGCAATGACAGAAGGGTATTTACCAGGGTAGCCCACTGTGCTTGAGCCGCCGGAAGTGCCTTCGTTACCGGCTGCCGCTACGACTACGACGCCGGAAGCAACGGCTTTGTCAACTGCCGCTTTTAACGCCGCAGAACCAGAAGGTCCGCCGAGGCTCATGTTAATAACGTCCATATTGTTTGCGATCGCCCACTCAATTCCGTTAATGATCCAGCTGTACTGGCCGGAACCGTCAGCGCCGAGAACTTTAACAGCGTAAAGAGATGCGCTTGGCGCAACGCCTAATACACCGACTGAGTTATTAAGAGCCGCAACTGTACCGGCAACGTGAGTTCCGTGAGAGTTGTAGTCTTGGAAAGGATTTGTTTCAGAAGGAACCATGCTGGCTCCGCCTGCTACTTTTAAATCAGGATGAGAAGAATCGATACCGCTGTCGATAACCGCTACTTTCACATTTGATCCAGTGAAGCCTTGAGAGTGCAGAGCAGGGGCTTTAATTTGTGATACGCCGTAAGGCACGGACTGCGCGTACGCTTTTGCAACGTGATCTTCTTCAACGTAAGCGACGCTTGGGTCTTTTTTCAGCTCTTTTACAGCTTTTTCATTTAATGTAGCTGAAGCTGCGTCTACATATTTGAATTGCTTTTGCACTTTCCCGCCTTTTTCAGAAATGACATCTTTTTTCTTAGCGGCGCTCATCGTGCTCATTGTCTGTTTAAATCCGACAATGTATTTCTTTTCCCCGTTTGATTTCCCTGCCGCCTGGGCAGGAGACGTGCTGCCGAACGCCATCGTAAAGATTAACGCTAAAGCAAACAGCAAACTGATCCATACCTTTTTGCCTCTCACTCTTTATCCTCTCCTTTTTTTCATTTGCAGAACAACCAATAGACAGATTATTCTGTGGATTAATTGTATAGCATGGAATAATATTTTAGTAGACCCAATTTTTTTCAATTTGTTTTATTTCTATTTAGGTATATCATCTCTCTTTCGTTTAATAGGAACCCGAAATATTTAAATTTTAATGGAAAAAACCGATGGAAGGACATGAGTATTTGTACACAGCCGCAATCGCTCTCTTGTTTGCTGGGTCGAACGGTTTGATTCCATTTTCGGAAGCTGCGGCAAAAACAGGATAAATGTCACCTTTTGTTGAATGCAGAAGTCTGATGGAAACGAAAGCGGAATGAAATAAAGCGGCCGGCATGAATCAGTCTTCGGCTTTCTTGACGGAGAAAAGCTGTGAAACCATTTTATAAAAATAATGATAATGAATATCATTGATACTTATATTGTCAATGATATAATTGCGGAAAAACGAAAGAGGGGGAACAGATGAAACAAATTTTCAGTATGCTGATGATCTTATCCGTTCTCTTCATAACGGCATGCTCAGAACAGGAACATGAAACCGCCGTCAGGCACGATCTGGGGACGGCGCATGTGGCTGCGCACCCGCAGCGCGTTGCCGTGTTGAATCCGGGCTTTAATGATATTCTCCATGATCTCGGCATAAAGCCTGTGGCTGCGGCGGATAATCGGACAGAGCGAAACGACGGCAGTCCGTCCGGCGGGCCCCCGTCACATCCCGATTTGAAAAAGATCACTTCGTTAAAGCCCGATCTCATCATTGCAGACTCAAGCCTTCACAGGGGGATATACCGAAAACTGACAAAGATCGCTCCGACAATCGCTTTAAAAAATGAAGCTGCGGATTATCAGGATGCGGTTGACGCTGCCCTTACTATTGAAAAGGCGGTCGGTAAAGATGGCATCATAGAGAAACAATTGTCGGCTCAGGAAGAAAAGCTGAATGACATCAAAAGAAAGCTGGATGCAGAAGGCGGCACGATTTTATTAATTGACGCTGCAAATGACAGCATTTCCGTAAAGGATGATCAGTTTTTTACGTCCCGGCTTTTGACGCTCGCAGGGTTTACCTATGCGGTCCAGACGGATTCCGGCGGGAAATCAGACTCTATCAAGATGACGCCCGGGCAGCTTTTGCATATCGATCCTGATTACATCGTACTGTTGGACGGTGAGAAAGAACTCGAAAAAAATCGCCTCTGGAAACAGCTGACAGCTGTAAAAAACGGACACGTTTACCGCGCGGACAGGGCGGTATGGACGGAGCGCCGGAGCATTGACGGGGCGGACGCCATATTACATGATCTTCAGAAAAAAATGCTCGCCAAAAAGGCCCAAAACTGAATTCGGGCCTTTTTGTTATGATTCTGATAGGTGGCTGCTTACATTGTAATCTTTGACGCGCCATTTATTTTCAATTCGTTCGATATTGCTTAGGCACGCATTGACAAGCTTTGCGTTTTGGATGTCGGTATCACCGTCAGAAATGGCCGACAAGAGGGCGTGAATGGCTGCGCCGTGAGCGACGATCAGTACTTTTTGCTCAGGAAACCGCTCCTGAACTTTCACTAAACCGGCAAGCATTCTGTCTGTCAGCTCTTCTGCTGTCTCCATGTTCGGGTAGTTTTTATCCGGGTAGCGCTTCGACCGTTCCGGTAAAGACATTCCTTCCGCATCACCGTAGCTCCGTTCTCTGAAATCTTCCATGACCACAATGGGAAGATTCAAAAACCCGTTAATAATGTCAGCTGTTTTTCTGGCCCGTTTCATCGGGCTTGAGACGATGACATCCCATTCGGACCCCTTTAAGTACTCTCCTGTTTCTTTCGCCTGACGCTCTCCCGTCGCATTTAACGGAATATCCGATTTGCCTTGAAGCTTCTTTTGGGCATTCCAATCAGTCTCTCCATGTCTTACTAAACAAACGGCAGTCATAAAGTCTCCACTCCGATCATTTTTTATCGATATCATCTATTATACTGCCGTTACGTTAACACTTCAAAGAGAAGCGCCAGTCCGACTCCGCCTCCGCTGCCGATCGCTGCTGCTGCGTAGCGGGCATCCGGGCGTCTTTTTGCTTCATAAAAAAGCCGGGTGACAAGCGCAGCCCCGGAAGCCCCGTACGGATGCCCGACCGCCAGAGCGCCGCCCCGGACATTTATTTTAGAATACGGCACTCGAAGCTGCTGTGAAAAAACGCATATTTTGACGGCAAACGCCTCGTTGATTTCGTATATATCAATATCATCCGGTGACAGGTCCCGTTCCTTCAAAAGCTTTTTGACGGCATAAACCGGAGCTGCTGACGGATAATGCGGATGGACGCCGCTTACCGCGCTTCCGATAAAACGCAATCCCGGCTTTAAACCGAGAGACCGCGCTTTTTGTTCTTCCATCACACAAACTGCCGCCGCCCCGTCAGAAATTCCGCAGCTGTTGGCGGCGGTGACAGACCCTCCGGACTGAAAAACGGGCTTGGCGCGGGAAATGAGAGGCTCCATGTTCCGCTTTTTCAGCATGTTTTCGTCGGCGGCGAATCCGTGACAGGGAAGAATTTCCGGGCGGTACAAGCCGTCTTCGTGCGCTTTGACGCTCCGTTCATAGCTGAGAAGGGCATATTCGTCCTGCATCTTTCTCGTTACGCCGTAAGCCTGTGCCGTATACTCGGCCGCTATGCCCATATCAGGATCGCCGATGTGTTCAGGAGAAAAGCGCGCCCGGGATGAGAAAGGGGAACGGCTGCTGCTCTCCGCTCCTCCCGCGATGTATGTGCTCCCCGCGCCGGCTTTAACAAAGTGGCACGCGACCCTCACGGCGTCCAGTCCGGAGCCGCACTGCCTGTCGATGGTCGTACCGGACACACTCAAAGGAAGCCCGGCGGCCAAGGCTGACAGCCGGGCGAGATTCCCGCCGCGGCCCGTCGCGTTTCCGATCAGGACTTCATCAATGTCTTCGGGCATGTTCCGGCTCAAATGGCGGATCAGCGGAGCTGCCAAATCTTCTGGGAGACAGCCTTTTAACAGGCCGTTTTCCCGGGCGAAAATTGTCCGTTTCGCATCCGTAATTACAGCTTCCATTCCATCATGTCCTTTGCCTGCTTTTGTACGGCGGCACGGGCGATCTTTCCGCCGGCTGTCTCCGGTATTTCTGAAAACAGCCATTTTTTCGGGATTTTATATGCCGCCAGCTGCTCGCGGCACTGTTTCTTCAGTTCCTTTACATGTGCATCTCCGTCGATCACCGCAACGGCGATGCTGCCCCAATAATCATCAGGAATGCCGATGACGGCCGCTTTTCTGACGCCCGGACAGCGGTTGAGCACACGTTCTATCTCTTCCGGGAATACATTCAGGCCGCCTGATACGATCATCCCGTTTTCACGTCCTTCGATATAAAGATAGCCTTCACGATCGATATATCCCATATCATCAACCGTCATCCAGCCGGAATCATCAGGTTTTGCGCCGTTGATGTATCCGGAAAATTTCATCGGGCTGTTCACAAAAATCTTCCCCGTTTCGCCCGGCATGCAGCGTTCTCCGCCGGGCCGGCGGATTTCGATTGTAACATTTTCAAACGGGCGGCCCGCCGCGTCAGGCTTTCGGGCGCTGTCTTCAGGCGATAAGAACGCCACGAAACTCAGCTCAGACGTTCCGTAAAAATCGTACAACCGCAAATGGGGATAGCGCTCTGACAACGCTTGTTTAGACGAAGCGGGCCAGTCTGCACCGGAAGAAATCACCTTGAGCGGTGTATCCGGAAACGCCTCTAGTGAGAGCAGGGCGTCCGTCATTGTCGGAACGGTATATAGAACGTCAGCTTGTCTGAGCCGGTCTTTCATTCCGGCCGGATTGAATTTTCTTTGAAGGATGACGGTTCCGCCGATAAACAAAGTGCTGACGGCGCCGTATAAAAAGTGTGACGAGCGAAGCGTGCCCGGTACCAGCACTTTGTCATCAGGGGAAATGCCGAATTCACGTTTCGTACAAGAAAAGCTCTCCAGCCACGAACGGTGAGAGCGGGTGAAGGCTTTCGGCTTACCGGTCGATCCCGAGGTGAATCCGGTATAAAAGGGCAGGCCGTCGTTTTTGATAAAAGCGCCTTCCGTTTTTTCCGCCTCGATCAAAGGCCTGCATTCATCCCACAGAATGACAGGCGTTTTGACGCCGTCCAGTCTGCCCCTCAGCCGGCGGTCACAGATGACGAGGCCGGTTTTGCTGATGTGCAGCTGGTCCGCGAGTTCCGCCGCTGCCGAGCGGGGATCTAACGGAACCGCCGTGCAGCCGGCATGCGCCGCCCCTGCGAAAAGTTGTAAAAAAGGGATGCCGTTCGGCAGTAATATTGCAATGTTTTCCGGCTTACCTGAAAGGCTGCCAAGCCAGTTTGCGGTTTGGTTAACCAGCCTGTTCCAAGTTTGATAGGTGATCTGTTCTGTTTCTGTCTGAATTGCGATCTGTTCCGGCGCTTGTCCGGCTGTATCTGAATATGATGATGTAATCATGATGACTAAAATCAGCTTCCTTTCGTCGGCAAAAGCCGGCTTGCTTGAAGAGTTTTTCTGATTCTTACGGCTGCGAATGAGGCTGCGGCCGCTTTAAGCAGATCTCCGGGCACATAGATGAGGCTGAGCTTTACGGCAGTTAAGATATCAATGTGCATCATAAAAGCCTGAACGGGAATGCCGATGACATACAAAAACAGCACGCCGAACAAGAACTGTCTGATAAACAAATGGGGGACAGCAGCTGAGCGAAGGCCTTGGATGCTGAGGCTCAGCAGTAATGCCGCCAGCGGATATGCGATAAGATATCCGGCGCTCGGCCCGAAAAAAACCCCGAACCCGCCTCTGCCGCCTGAAAGGAGAGGCGCTCCGCATGCCACAATCAGCAAAAACAGCAATTGGCTTAAAAACGCCGCTTTCGGTTTTAGGATGCTGCCCGATAAGAGCACACCGATCGTTTGGAGTGTAATCGGAACCGGCGTAAAGGATAAGAAAAGCGGCGGGAGCAGCCCCAAAAGTCCCATAATGGCGGTAAACACGGCAATATGCATCATTTCTGTCAATTTCATTATGTATTCCTCCAGCTTATCAAAATATGTTTATACAATAAAGCGAGTCTTTATATATGTCAACTCTATTATATTTTAAGTTAACATTAAAAAGACCGGCCCTTTATGAAAAAGGCCGGTCGGTTTATCTTTATTCTTCTGTAAGGATAACAAGTGAATCAACGGATGATGCAACGTGGGAAACGGCACGGCTGACTTCTTGAAGGCCGCCGAGAAAGGCCTGCAAATCAACGTCGATTTTGCCTGTCTGGTCTTTGCTCGTTTTCATGCTTTGGACGATGTCATCAAACAAACGGTTGATCTGCGCCATTTTTTCTTTCGTTTCACTTACAAGTCCGTTTACATCTTTGATATGTTTGGACACGATGTTGATTTGTGTATTGGTATTGTTCACGAGCTCTGATACGGTGGAAACGGTTTTTTTCGTATCCTCTGAAAGCTTTCTTACCTCCGTCGCCACAACGGCGAACCCTTTGCCGTGCTCCCCGGCTCTCGCGGATTCTATTGAAGCGTTGAGTGACAGGAGATTCGTTTGCTCGGCGATCCCCGTCACGATGCCGAAGATTTTTTCGATCTGCTGTGCGATGTCATTCAGCTTGTCCATTTCTTCTTCAATCTGCAGAAGACTGGCGTCGATTTTATTCATCTGCTGCTGCTGGCTTTCAAGCTCTTTTTTCCCGCCGATTGATTTTTCTTCGACATGTACGGAAGTGACGGTGCCGGCTTTTGACGCCTCGGAAATGCCCTCAGATTTATCGACCAGCTCTTGCACGGCTCTGCTCGTTTCTGAAAACAAATCAGCGAGTGATCCGGATGTTTCCTGGATTTTTTGATGAAGACGGGCTTTCTTTTCCTCTTGTTCGTCACGCTGACAGTTATATTCAGTCTGGAATGCTTCAAGGACGAGCTGCTGTTCAAGATTCAATATTTTCGTCGTCGCTTTGATCGCTTTTAAAAGCTCATGCAAATCCGGAATGGTTGCTTCATATATGTTCATCATCGACAGAAGCAGATCCTGAAACGCTCCCATATACCATTTCGGTTCAAGGCCGATCCGCAAATGGATGGAAGCGATGCGCTGTCTTTTTTCAATGAATTCATCATCAATCGTGCCGGCAAACATCTCATGGATATGACGCCGTAATGTTTTTTTCAGGCGCTCGACCGTGCTGTGGTCGTTAATGATCGTCATTAATGATTTTTCGTGATCCAGGTTTCGGTAAAAGGAATCGACGATTGTTGAGATATGTTCTTTAATTAACGGCTGCAGCTCTTCAAGCACATGAAGTTCTTCGTTTCCGAGCCTGACCATTTTCAGCTGTTTTTGGACATCTGCATATTGATTTGAAAGCGCGATGCGTTTTTTTCCATCGGCTTCCGAAAAATAAGCTGTTTCTTTTTTGCGGTCTTTTTTAAATAACAATATAAGTTCCCCCAGATATTCTCTTTTTCTTTTTATCGGTATGGAAGGAACTTGAATGAAGGAATCTGATAAAAATATTTTAATGCGAAAAAAATAAAACCATTCGTACAGAATGGTTTAGTCAATCTTGGCTGAGACGTTTCAGCGGCTTGATGGCGGGACCTTCGGCAACCCCGCCGTCAGGTGTGAACCGGGACCCGTGACAAGGACAGTCCCACGTCCGTTCGCCGTCATTCCATTCGACCTCACAGCCCAAATGGGTGCATGTCGTATCGACAAGGTGCAGACACCCTTTTTCATCTTTATAGGCGCCGGCCCGTTTGCCGTTTACCGTTACGATTTTTCCCTCCCCGGGCCGAAGAGTCTTAGGTGAAGCGTCCGGCCTCTCAAGTTTGCCCGAGATAAGGTGTTTGGCCACGTCGGCATTATAGGAAATCAGTTTTTTCAGTCCCGGATCTGCGTGGAAGCGTGACGGAATAAACAGGCCGGAAAACGGGTTCTTTTTGTTTTGAATATGATCAGCCAAAAGCTTCGCCGCGAGCGCTGAGCTTGTCATGCCCCATTTTTTAAAGCCTGTCGCCGCCAAAATATGTTCTTCATCGCCCGAGATGGGACCGATGAACGGAATTTTGTCAATGGTGACAAGGTCTTGTGCAGACCAATGATATGGGATGCTTTCAACTCCGATTGTGTCTTCCGCAAATTGTTTCAGCGCTTCGTAATGCTCGGACATTTCTTTTCCCTGGCCTGTTTTGTGGCTTTCGCCGCCGACAAGCACCAGTTTTTCACCGTTCAAATCGGTGTATCGCAGTGATCTGGACGGCTTGTCTATGCTGAGATACATCCCGTCCGGATACGCTTGTTTCGGTTTTACCGCGAGTACGTAGGATCTGCTGGCATACATTCTGGCGGCGTAAAGCCCGCCCCCGTCATAAAAAGGAAAGTGGGAAGAGCAGACAATGTAGCTGCACTTGATGCCGTGTCTGTTTTTCGTGACCACTTCCGGCTGCGGTTCTTTTTTTATGTCGATCGCAGCCGTCTGTTCAAAAATCCGCGCCCCGTTTTTAACGATCTCTTTAACGAGCGCCGCACCATATAAAAGCGGATGGAATTGCGCCTGATTCTTCATGGCGAGACCGAGCCTGCAATCAACGGGGACGGGAAGTTCTTTCACAAGCTCGTGTTCAATACCGAGCTTGGTATAAGCTTCCTGCTCACTGCGGATTTTTTTGACGCCTGATTCTGTATTGGTGTAAAGATATGCGTCTTGTTCAATCAGTCTGCAGTCAATCGAAAGGTCCTTGATGATCTGCTTCATGTCTTCCATGGCGCGGAGATGGGCTTCGAAATACAGCCTTGCGCTGGTCAGGCCGATCTGCTGAATAAGATCGGCATAGATGAAATCATGCTGGGCGGTGATTTTTGCGGTCGTGCCCGCAGTCGTCCCGTTTAAAATCCGGTCTGCTTCAATGACAGCGACACGGAAACCTCTTTTCGTCAGTTCGTATGCCGTTGTCAGGCCCGTAATTCCTCCGCCGATAACCGCAACGTCACATTCCGTATCTTCAGTGAGGGCGGGAAAGGAAGGAATGTCAGCTGTTGCTTTCCAATAGGAAGCCGGTTCTTCGTTTGAAAAAGTAGTCAATTCAGATTTACCTCCTCTGTTGTATATTCTTAATTTTTCCAATAAGACTCTGTTCATACATGAAATTCGTATAAGATGCTCAAATTACTCATAATATAGAAATTAATGTAAAGGAGTGATCAAAATGGCTAATCAGAAGAAGAAAACCTTGCCGCCGCAGCATCAAAACCGGCAGCCGGGCTTTGAATATGTAATGGACCCGCGCCCCGTTTTTGACAAACCGAAAGCGGCGAAAAAACTTGAAGGGAAAACGGCGATCATCACGGGCGGAGACAGCGGAATCGGCCGCGCCGTATCCGTTTTATTCGCGAAGGAAGGCGCTAATGTGGTCATCGTTTACTTTGATGAGCATCAGGATGCCGAAGAGACGAAGCAATATGTAGAAAAAGAGGGGGCGAAGTGTCTGCTGATCGCAGGGGATGTCGGCGACGAAGCCTTTTGCAACGATGTCATCCGCCAGGCGGGCCAAGCCTTTCCTTCCATTGACATCCTGGTCAACAACGCGGGTGAGCAGCACGTGCAGCCGGGGATTGAGAAAATCACGAGCCACCAGCTCATCAGAACGTTTCAGACGAATATTTTTTCAATGTTTTACTTAACGAAAGCCGCGCTCCCTCACCTGAAAAAAGGAAGTTCAATCATTAATACGGCCTCCATTACCGCCTATAAAGGCCACAAAACATTGATTGACTATTCAGCGACAAAAGGGGCGATCGTCACGTTTACAAGATCTCTTTCCCAATCTCTTGTCACTCAGGGCATCAGGGTAAACGCAGTGGCGCCGGGGCCGATCTGGACGCCGCTGATCCCGGCGAGCTTCTCGGCGAAGGAAGTGGAAGTCTTCGGCTCAGACGTGCCGATGCAGCGTCCGGGAGAGCCTGTTGAAGTGGCGCCGAGCTATTTGTACTTAGCAAGCGATGATTCTTCCTATGTCACGGGACAGACGATTCATGTGAACGGCGGCACCATCGTAAACGGATAATGTAAAAAAAGCCAATCCATATGGATTGGCTTATTCACTCTGTTTGAGTGCGGCATATTCTTTTGAAAGCGTGAGGAACGCTTCTTTATTTTTATCATCAAGCGCCTTATTAATCTGCATGGTCAGCATGGCGATCCGGCGTTTATACAAGGATTCATCAAGCACCATTTGAATGTAAATATCGGCCATTGTCACATCGAATTCGTTTGCTTTTTGCGTGTTGCGGGACTTCATGAGCTCAGTGTACGACTTTTTCTCTTTCATAAAGAATCCCCCCAATGCCTTTTTTATAGTATATGGATAACGACCGGAAAAATCAATTAATTTTTATAATCTTTAGACAACTAATACTTGGAAATATATCGACATATCCTGCAAATTGACGAAAAAACGAAAATTAGCATTGTATAAATGAGGTGAAATGAAAAAGAAAAATAATATTTAAATAGTAATTTAAGACTAAATTACATCTTTAAAAGGTGATTTTTAGCTATATTCAAAAAAAACCTGTCGTTTTCCAATGACAGATGATAGATTATTAGTATAAATTTTCAAGAAAAGGATTGGAGGCTGCACATTATGTGCCAGAAAACACATGCACCCTTAGAAAGCTACGAAGTAAATCGTTCAACCATCGCTGTTTTGCCTGAGGAAATAGACGGTAAAATGGGGTCGAAGGTCATTGAAAAAGACTGCATTCTGTATGTCAGTATGAAGCCGATTCACATCATCGACAGAAGCTGCCGCTACTTTGGCTCCAGCTATGCCGGGAGAAAAGCGGGAACATATGAAGCGATTAAAATTTCTCACAAGCCGCCGATTATGGTGGACCCTTCAAATCACATCTTTTTATTCCCTACACTTTCTTCTGCAAGGCCTCAATGCGGCTGGATATCTCATGTGCACGTTAAAGATTTTCAACCGACGGCATTTGATGACACAGCGGTCACATTCTCAAACGGCAAAACGATGGAACTGGAAGTATCCTATCATTCTTTTGAAAATCAGGTTTACAGAACCGCCTATCTCAGAACCACTTTTCAGGACAGGATGGGCAGTCATGTCCCGAAGCGGCAGGAATTCATGCTGTATCCGAAAGAAGAGCGGACAAGAATGATCTACGACTTTATTTTGCGGGAGCTGGGGGAGAGATATTAGAGAAAGCTGTGATGTGAAGGGACGGGTCCTCTCCTTTGGGGAGGGCTTTTTTTGATTTACATGCCCGGGCAGAGTTGTATCGTGTCCGTCTGTTGGCTATGATGATGTAAAGAGTAATGATATTTCATTTTAGGAGAGATGGGCATGGATGTGTTTGCAAAATATGTATCAGGAATCGACAACCCGGATCACCGTCTCAAAGCAGAGGAAATTTTGTCGTGGACGGCTGGCCAATTTCCGAACTTAGAAGCGCAGATCAAGTGGAACAAACCGACATTTACCGATCACGGCACCTATATCATTATGTTTGCCGCGGCAAAAAATCATTTAAGCATTTTACCTGAAAAAGAGACGATGGAGCATTTTGCCGATGACATCGCTCAAGCCGGGTACAGCGCTTCTTCGCGCCTGTTCCGAATTCGATGGACTGATCCGGTGCACTATGATCTGCTTAAGAAGATCATCGAATTTAACATCAAGGAAAAAGCTGAAAATCCGGGGTTTTGGCGCTAGCGGACGTGATGTTGAAGGAGGAAGACATGGACGTTTTCAAAGACTATTTATCAAGTATCGACAGCCCTGATCATCGTCTGCGAATGGAGGAAATCCTCTCGTGGACGGCTGACCAATTTCCGAACTTAGAAGCGCAGATCAAGTGGAACACGCCAATGTTTACCGATCACGGCACCTTTATTATCGGCTTTGCGGCGGCAAAGCATCATGTAAGTGTTTCCCCCGAAGAAGCGGGAATTGCGCATTTTGCCGACGACATTGCCTGTGCCGGCTACAGCGCCACTTCCCGTTTGTTCAGAATTCAATGGACTGAACCGGTGCATTATGAGCTGCTTGAACGCATGATTCAATTCAATATTCAGGATAAGGCGGACTGCTCAGCATTTTGGCGGAAATAATGAAAGAAATGTTAAAAAAACAACCCTGAGGAGGGCTGTTTTTTTATTGGAAACACATGATCAGCCCATTTTAATCAAGAAGCAATGGATGACGTACTATAAAAAATAAGGAGTACGAAGCAGTGAATGAATTTTATAAGGCGTTAACACATGTAAATAAAATTTTTTATGAACCAAATCACTTAACGATACATGATATTCAAGAAGAAGCTCAAAACTCAGAGTATGGGGCCGGTAGGTTTCAACTGCATTCAAAATCAGTTCGATTCAGAGTCGCAAAAATAACGCCTAACAAGATAGGACAGTTTGTTGCTTTTTGGGAAAAAGATGGAGATGGTAAAAACCAAGCCTTTTCATATGAAAAAGCTGCTGATTTATTGGTTATCAATACTTTTGCCAGTAATCATCATTTTGGACAATTTGTTTTTCCAAAAGAAGTTCTTGTAAAGCAAAATATCCTTAAAACAGCCGCTACAAAAGGAAAAATGGCAATTAGAGTTTACCCTGAATGGGAAAATCCCACTAGCAAACAAGCTATCGAAACACAAAAATGGCAGTTGGCATATTTTGTTGAGGCGAACGATGCAGATCGTTTTCCAGCACAAGACCTGTTAAAGCTATATTCTAACTAAAATTGGACAGCCCTGAGCCGGCTGACAGTATGTGAAGTTAACCGGTGCGTGAGTTGGAGAATAACGGGGAACCTCAACAAATGAGGTTCCTCTAATTGTTATATAGAAATCGACATTTTGAATGTAACAGAGTTTGTTTATTAAACGTAATCCGAAAAATAAGGGATTTGCGTATCCGGCAGACCCTCACGAAACGCACGATGCAAGAAATCGTGCGTTCGGAATTCTTTATTTGACGACAGACATGCTGACGCTGCTGCCTGACACTGTCAATTTGGCAAAATCCTGTGTATCAATCACAGGTGTGACTGCTTTATTGTCAATCGTGATGTTCGTAAAGGCTGTTGAGAAGTTTGATTTGATGTAAGGGCGCTGATCCTCTGATGTGACCGCGACGGTGGCGAGCGCTTTCCATTTTGAGACAGAGCCTACATTTGTTTGGGCGAGTTCTGAGATGATGCGGCCGGTGTATCCGTCATTATTCGTGCCCCAGTATGTGGCGCGGGTATTGCCGTTCAGATTTTTGTAGATGGTCAGCTGTACGGTGCTGCCGGGCCGGAAGCCTTTCGTATAGGTGAATTGGCTTTCTCCTTCCAGATACCGGACCTGGCCTTGTCCCTTTGAACCGACTTTCATGATCGGTTTCCATACATGATAGGTGTCACTGTACTGAAGTCCGATATCAGCCTCTGTGCCTCCGGTAAATCCTGAGTAAATATAGGCTGTCCCATTTGACACCTGAATTGAGCTTGGAAGCTGAATTTTCGTGACGAGTACAGAACCCGTGCTATTCAGGTAGGCCCTTCCGCCGATTCCTTTGCTGAGCTGGGACGCCGCTTCCGCCGTATTGGGGCTGATCACCCCCGGAATTTCCGCCGTACATGTGCCGAATAGAACGGCTGTAGTGAGCACACCCGCAACAAGCCCTTTTTTCATCATCATTTCTCCTCCTATCATCATAGTCAGATAGCGCTATCAATTCATATTATAAAAGGTTTTGGGAAAAATTCCATAAAAGATATACGGGCGGACGTAAATTAAAACTATCTTCCTATTTCTCTTGTAAATGGAGATTATTTGAACTATGATATGTTCAGCAATACCGCATAACTTAGGAGAGGGGATAGGATAGAAATGAAAAAGACGGCAGCTGTGCTTTTGTCTTTCGGTCTGGTGTTCGGATGTTCATACGGAGCGGGGCAGACGGCAGAAGCGAAAACAAAGGTGAAAACGTATCAAAACTGCAAGGCGCTGAATAAGGTGTATAAGGGCGGCGTGGCCAAATCGTCGAAAGTGAAAAACAAGGGCGGCAGAACAAAGTACAAGCCGTATGTATCAAAAGCGCTTTACAATGCAAATAAAAGACTTGACCGAGATAAAGACTATATCGCATGTGAGAAATAAAAAAACAAGCCTCTTTAAAGAGGCTTGTTTTTTTAAATGGATTCGGCGGTGACGGCGGTTCCGTATCCGATTAATTCGGATGTGTTCTGTCCTGCGGTCAGTTCGAACCTCAGGCCGACGATGGCGTTCGCTCCGAGCTGCTCCGCCTCTCTGATCAGCCGCTCTTTCACCGCTTTTTTGGAGTCTTCCAGCATTTCAGTATAGCTTTTCAATTCACCGCCGACGACAGATTTTAAGCCTGCAAGCAAGTCTTTGCCGATGTGACGGGACTGGACGATACTGCTTGTCACCAAGCCTTTCACTTCCGTAATCTGTTTTCCGGCGACAGTTTCGGTCGTTGTCATGATCATGCGTTTTTCCCCTTTCGTGTATCTTACCGCTATCTTACCATTTAAGCCGCCTTTTCGGCTGCGCTGATTTGTTTTTTTCTGACTGCGGCGCTGACTGCAAACATGACGGCAATGTTCAGAACCAGTGCGATGATGCCTGTATTCATATCCTTAACGATCTGCGGAAGAAACGGAAAGAGGGTTCCGATGGTTGATTCGGTCAGCGTAATGAAGGCCACCGTTCCGACCCCGGCCGTTATGCCGGCAAAAGCGCCGTGGCTTGTGATAAAACGCCGCTTCGGCAGGCTGAATAAGAGGGCGGGGAAAAGCTGGGTGACAAGGCTGTAGCCCATTAAAAGCAAGGTGACGATGGTATTTCCGCCTTTCAGCGTAAAATATATGGATATCAGCGCGATGACGGGTACGGTGTATTTCGCGAGCCGTGAGACTTTTTCGTCAGTCGTGCCGGGCAGAATGGCTTTGTACACATTTTTGGCGAACAGCGTGCTTGAGGCCATTAATATCATTGAACCGGGTACAAGCGCCGTCAGAATGCCCGCCGATCCGATCAGTCCGACAAACCAGGGATCAAAGGTTTTCACAGACAGCTTTAATAAGGCGAGATCCGTGTCCGCCCCTTTTAAACCGGGCACCTGCAGAATCGCCGCAAATCCGGTAAAGATGACAAACAGCAGGACGAGCTGATAAAGAGGCATGATGATCGCGTTTTTCCGAAACACCCGCGGATGCTCCGCCGAATAGGAAGCGGCAAATGTATGGGGCCACATATAAAAGCCGAGGGCGGTCAGCAAAACCGTTGAGCTGAACCAGGAAACGCTCTGTCCGGTTTCCGGCAGCGTGAGAAAACCGGGTTTTGCGGCGTCAATTTGTTTGAACATCTCCGTAAATCCGCCATAGTAATGAATGGGCAGATAAATGCCTAAATACAGGACGATGCCTAAAATCATGATATCTTTAACGACTGATATCCACGCTGAACCGTGGATTCCTGATATCATCACATAAATCGTGATGGAGACAGCGCCGATCCAGACAGCGGCTGAGGGCGGAATCTGTCCGTATGACGTTGCTGAAACAATTAATCCGAGCCCTTTCAGCTGCAGGACGAGATAGGGGATGAGGGATGCGATGCCGACGAGCGATACGAGAATGCCGAGGAGCGGGCTGTTGTATTTTGAAATAAAAAAATCTGATTGCGACATCAGTTTGTGTTGTTTGGCGTAAGTCCACACGGCTGGCAGAAGCCAATATGACAAAATGTAGGCAAGGCAGCCGTACGCGATAATATAAAAGGCGGGGCCTCCTTTTCCGTAAGCCCATCCGCTTCCGCCGAGGAATGTAAAGGTCGTGTATATTTCTCCCGCCATTAATAAAAAGACAAACATCGTGCCGAAGCCGCGTCCGCCAACCGTCCATTGTTCAAGGTCCATATGTTTTCCTTTTCGGGCCCGGATTCCGAGATACACACAAAACAGGAGCACGGCGGCCATTACGGGAAATGCTGCGTTCATTCCGCCTCACCCGCCTTGTTTTCTTTGTCCAATTTGTAAACGGCGGCCATCAGAACGGAAGTCAGCACCGCCCAGATGACGACATACGCGAGAATGAAAGGCATTCCGAAAACATAGGGCGTCACCCGGTTGGCAAATGGAATGCCGGCGAGAATTCCGAAAAAGGGCAGGGCGGCGAGAACATGAATCAGTTTCATAACATTCCTCCTTTTCATTGAAAACAGCGTGTCCCGATTATAAAGAAAATCATGTCGAATGTATAGTGTGAATAGTCTGAAATTTATCAACTGAAAAGGAAAAGCAGTCCCGGCTGCTTTTTAAATGGTCGCAAGAGACAGGTAATATTCTAATAAGGCGGTTACCTGTTCCCGTATTCTCGGGTTGAAATAACGGTGTTTTTCTTCATAGCCGTTAATGGTGCATATATAAAGCGTAAATGCTTCGTCTCTTTCCGCTTCGTATATTTTAATTTTACGCTTTCTTAACTCTTTTCGAACATCACTCAAATCCTTTTGTGCTAATTTTAAAGAGCAGCTGATAAGCTGTTTATAGGGTTGTTTTAATTTGAACGGGCACGAATCAAGCGCTTCGAGGTCCCGGTTCAGGATGGCAGCCGCCATGGGCAGAAACAGCCCTTTTTCGATGAGATCGCGGGTGCCGCTCCGGATGTCAGGCATAAATACTCCTTCTTTCTTAAAAAAGAGAACGTTTGTTCTTATTTTATACTCGCTTACACGATATTTCAAGTCGGAAAATCTCGTAAACATTTTCGTTTTTTGGAGATAATGTGTAGAATAAGGATAGACAAACTCGTTAAGGAGTATAAACGTTGGAGCAATTTTTATCATATTTGACTGAGGAACAGCTGACGGAATGGTTCCAAAGCTATAGAGCTTTCGGCCCGGCGGCTGCGGTTGCACTGCCTTTTATTGAAGCGTTTCTTCCGTTTTTGCCGCTTGTTGTATTTGTGGTGGCGAATACGAATGCATTTGGGTTATGGGAAGGTTTTTTTCTGTCGTGGCTCGGATCTGCGGCAGGATCGATGCTGATGTTTTATGCCGTCCGCCGTTTCGGACAGAAAAGAGCTTTCGGTTTCATCCGCAGGCATCAGACCATAAGGCGGATGATGCTCTGGGTTGAGCGGCACGGTTTCGGTCCGCTGTTTATTTTACTTTGCTTCCCCTTTACGCCGTCCGCTGCGGTTCATATCGTTGCCGGCCTGTCACGGGTCGGGGCGCTGCAGTTTATATCAGCAGCCGCTATGGGGAAAATGGTCATGATTTTTATGATCAGCTTTATCGGATATGATCTACATGCACTCATGACACAGCCTTTCAGGATGGCGGGCGCCATAATGGTGATCGCGGTGCTGTGGTATGCCGGGAAGCATATCGAACGGCGTTTACAGATGAGAATCAGTCAGCATGAGAAAGACGGAGGGAGACAGGAATCTTGAAAAAACGATTTTGGTTTATAGCCGGCGTGCTTATCGTTGTTTTGGCCATACAATTAAAGAATGCCATTTTTATTGATTATAAAGTCGAAGGAATCAGCATGAATCCGACCTTTAAACAAGGAAATGAGCTGATGGTCAACAAGTTTTCCCATCGTTACAAAACGATCCGCCGTTTCGATATTGTCCTGTTCAAAGGCCCGCACCGCAAAGTGCTGATCAAACGTGTCATCGGGCTCCCCGGCGAGTCAATCGCATACAGGGAGGATCAGCTGTATGTGAATGGAAAACGGGTGGCGGAACCGTTTTTAAAACCGTTAAAGTCATCATTGTCCGCCGGGAGCCATGTGACCGGTGATTATACGCTGAAGGAAACGACCGGGCGCAAAAGCATACCGAAGGGACAATACTTTGTTATTGGCGACAACCGCATATACAGCCTCGACAGCCGTCATTTCGGTCCGATTAAGGATAAAGACATTGTCGGAGTCATCAGTGAATCAGACGCCAGGTAAACGGCGTCTTTTTTTTCGGAAATGATTGTAAAAAAGCAGAGGAAAGACTATAATGAAAATTGTTACGTGCGAAACAAAAAGGAGTCGTTTTATTTTTTTGGTGATTTTGTTACGTGTGTAACAAAAAATATGAAAGAGGGCTGATGAGATGAAAACACAGGCTGCCATTATCGGGGGAGGTCCGGTCGGGCTTATGCTTGCATCAGAACTGGCGCTGGCCGGAGTGAAAACGACTGTTATTGAACGATTGAAGAAGACGGTGCCATATTCCAAAGCGCTTATCATGCATCCGCGCACACTTGAGCTTTTTGCCATGAGAGGCATATTGGAACGCTTTTTGGAAAAAGGGACGAAGGTGTCTTCCGGCCATTTTTCCATGCTGGATACACGGCTGGATTTTTCTCGGCTGGATACGAAGCAGAATTATTCGTTAATGCTGCCTCAGGCAGAAACGGAGCGGATTTTGGAGGAGTATGCATCAAGTCTCGGCGCAGACATCATCCGCGGGGCGGAAGCGGTGGCTGTCACCCAGACGGATGACGGAGTGGAGACGGTGTTCCGGGACGAAAGCGGGATCCGCACTCTTCACAGTTTATATGCCGCGGGTACAGACGGAGCGGGGAGCATTGTCAGGAAACAGGCGGGCATCGCTTTTTCGGGCACTGATGCCGACTTAACAGGAACCCTCTGTGATGCCGCTTTGAAACATCCGCCCGAATCTTCCTTTTTGTCAACGTGCCGCCTGGAGGGATCGGTTGTGATTGTCCCTCTTACGGACGGACTTTTCCGCATCCTCATCGTTTCTCCGCACGCTCCGCAAAAGCGGAAGGAAGAGCCGGTCACTGAAAATGAGCTGAAAGAAGACCTGCGGCGGATATGCGGCACTGATTTCGGATTGAGTGATCCGGTATGGATGTCGCGGTTCGGCAATGCCGAGCGTCAGGCTGAGCAGTACCGCTCCGGCCGGGTTTTTGTGGCCGGGGATGCGGCGCACATTCATTTTCCCGCAGGCGGCCAAGGGCTGAACACGGGGCTTCAGGATGCCTTCAACCTCGGCTGGAAGCTGGCGGCGCAAATGAAGGGGAAAGCGGCGCCTTATCTTCTGGACAGCTATCATCAGGAAAGGCACAGCACAGGAAAAGAAGTGTTGCACAATATAAGAACCCAGATAAAGCTCATGGATTTTACCGAGTCGGGGATGGCATTAAGAGAAACGATGGCCGCTTTGCTGGATTTTCAGGAGTCCAACCGTTTATTGGCGGGAAAAGTATCCGCGCTTGATCTGCATTATGAACCGGATGCGGAGCTGCCGCCGCATATCCTGAACGGAAAACGCCTGCCGGATATCGAATTGACCCTTCATGACGGGCGGCCGGCCCGGCTGTATGATTTTCTTCATAAGGGCGCCTTTGTGCTTTTGTCATTAAGAGGGAGCCTTCCCGCCGGTATTGATACGGACAGCGTGGCAGCTGTCAGGGCGGAGCTTGCTGAAACACGTGCCGATTGGGATGACGTCCACACCGTTTTCATCCGGCCGGACGGCCACGCGGCATGGGCAGCCGGCGGCTCGGGACGTGAAGCGGAAGAAGCTGTTCTGGCCGGTTTGGAGAGATGGGGATTCATCTGATACCCTTTTATGCGCCTGTTTGATTGTTTCTTGTGTAACAAAACGTTATAGTAAAAGAAACAATCAATACGGAAGGGTGATTCAGCAGTTGGACAGAAGACAGCCAGACCATGCAAAACACATGATTCTTGAAGGGCTGACAGATATTTTTCACGAGCAGGAGAGGTGTCAGGAGGACATCAGGGCGTCGTTGGCCGGACGGATGGACGAACTCCGTGAAGAAAACGGAAAAAAATTACAGTTGACTTTGACGGAAATTCACATTTTGTCGTGTATCGGAGATCATGAACCGATCAATGTCACGTCAATAGCGGAAAAAATGAAGACGACAAAGCCGACCGTGTCGAGAAGCTGCGCGAAGTTTTTGGAAGCCGGCTTTCTGCGCAGGACCCGGCTGAGCGACAATAAAAAAGAAGTCTATTTCCGGCTGACTCCTGCCGGGAAAGAGCTGCATTCTCTTCATCATGAATATCATGAATTGATAAAAAAGCGGCTCTTGGCGTTTTTAGACCGCTATACAGATGAAGAACTGTTATTTGCTGAACGGCTGTTCCGTGATCTTTCAGCAAACTGGCGGTCTGTAAATGGCGGCGGAGAGCTGTTCAAATAAAAAACACGCATATGGATGCGTGTTTTTTTATTCGGATCATGTTCCTCTTTCTGCCCGGCCTCTTTCACCGTGTGCCCGTTTCAGCTGAGAAAGGTGGTGCAGCAGCCGATAGAAGGGCGGAAGCATGGCGATGACGAGAACGATCCGGATGACCTGAACCGCGACGACGAAAGTCGAGTCTTCGTGCAGGGTGATCGAAGTCGCCGCCATCTCGGCGATCCCGCCGGGAGAAAAGGCGAGAACAGATGTAATCATGGAGATGCCCGTTAATTTAGAAACCGCAATCGCGCTCAGAATCATGGCGGCGATTAATCCGACGGAAGAAATAAATCCGACGGTCAGCACTCTCGTCACGCCGGTGAACATGCTTTTGTACATTTTTGATCCGATTGTGGCGCCGAGAAAAATTTGTGACAGCTGGTTCGCTTCCGGCGGCCACCAGGCCAGCATGTCTTTGCCCGCTAAGGCGGACACGCCGATTTCCGCAGCAGCAACGCCGATCATGCTGCCGAGCAGCCAAGGGGCGGGAAATTTCAGCCGTTTTGCGCCTTTGCTTGCAAGCCAGGCAGCCAAAATAAATCCGGCCGTTAACAAGACGGGAGTAAGACCCGGATGTGAAGCTCCTGCTGAAACGGCTCCGGCTGATGTCTGAGCTGCACCGTTTTGTTTGGTAAATAAGAAAATGACAAGAAACGGTATTGTCATGACGACCAAAAGGACGCGCGTCAGCTGAATAAGGCTTACAATCGCGGTGTTTGCGCCGACTTCCTGGGCGATACCCGGCATGGCAGATAAACCGCCCGGCGCCGTGCCTACAAAGCTTGTCATCATGTCCGTCCGGCTGAACCGAAAGAGCACATATCCGGAAACAAGCGCCATCACGATAGAAAAAATCAGCATGAAGCCTACCGGAAGCCAATGCTCCCGTAAAACCGACAGAACGGACAGGTTCAGTTTCTGGCCGAGTTCGATGCCGAGGATCATTTGTCCCGCGGCAAGCCATCTGCGGTGAATCCCTCTTCTGTCAGGCGCCATGAACAGCCAGCGGGGCCTCGTCATGGAGAGGATGCAGCCGGCGGCCAGCGTTCCGAGCATCCAGGCGATCGACATCCCTGTAAGCGAAAGAAGAAACCCCCCTGCCGCACTGATGAGAATAAACCAGATATCCGTAAGGAGATGTTTGTCTTTCTTCAATGAAAACCCTTCTTCCTGAAACATTCATATTAAATTGTTAAGCTCGTTAACCTTACTATTACTATAGTATAGATTTTGAGATAAATAAATAATGAATTATTTCTCATAATCCATTCATTTTTCTTATCGTAAACGCAAAAAAAGCTCCGGAGATGGGGGAGTGCACCCTACTCCGAAACCTCGCCCGCTTTTCCTTTCCACACAAAGGTCAATCCCAGACCGAGAAATAAAACCACACCTGCGAACAGAAACGGGAAGTGAATATTCATATCAAATAAAATACCGCCCAGAGCCGGGCCGAAAATGGTGCCCAAACTCGTGTATGTTGAGTTCATACCGGCAACAAACCCCTGCTGATTTCCTGCGATTTTCGATAAATAAGTAGTCAGTGCCGGGCGCAGTAAATCAAACGCAAGGAAAATGATGCAGGTGACAGCGAGCACGGGCAAAAATCCTGACATCACCGTAGAAACGAAAGCCAGCACAGCGCCGATGATCAGACAAAGCTGAATGACTTTTTTCTCCCCGAGGAAGTTGACAAGTCTGCCGAACGCGAGTACTTGAATGAGGACCGCCACGATGGAGCTGAACGTAATAATAATGGCGATATCCTTTGGCGTGAAGCCGAATTTATGGTTTGTAAATAAGCTGAATACCGTTTCGTACGCCGACAGTCCGAATGCCAAAACAAAAACGATGATAAAGGCAATCAAGTAGTTTGGATGAATCGACTTTTTCAAATCTTTTAAGAAAGTTGATTCTTTGACGCTTTCCATCTGCTTTGCGCGTTCTTCTTTAGTTAACGGCTCTTTCAGCATAAAGACAGAGGAAATCACTGCGATAAATGCAATTCCCGCCGCAAAGAAAAACGGCATACGAACGCCGTGATCGGCAATAAATCCTCCTATGCCGGGCCCGATGATAAACCCTGTGCTGATGGCGGCAGATACATAGCCCATCGCCTTCGATCTTTCCTGCACCGTCGTAATATCTGCGACATACGCTGTAACAGCGGGCATGATAAAAGCGGCACTGATGCCCCCCAGCACCCTTGCGAAATATAAAATGGAGACATGTGTGC
This sequence comes from Bacillus sp. 275, assembly GCF_001999205.1. Classification (NCBI taxonomy): domain Bacteria; kingdom Bacillati; phylum Bacillota; class Bacilli; order Caryophanales; family Bacillaceae; genus Bacillus; species Bacillus sp. 275. The sequence continues at coordinate 949,435 of NZ_CP019626.1, read as the reverse complement.
CCAATCCGAAGGTCAGTTCGGATAATGCGAACAAAAACAGTCCGGCGAGAATCATGATTTTTCTGCCGAAGCGGTCAACCCATCTCCCCGCAATGGGGGATGCAATTAATTGCGCAACGGCGAAGGCAGCGACAAGGTATCCCATTGTGCTGCCCGTCAAGTGCATCACATTCATAAACAGCGGCATAACGGGAATGATCAATCCGATGCCTAAAAACGCAATAAATATATTGCTTAATAAGATGATGAGTACAGCCTTTTGTTCTCTGATCGGTTTTTGCATGTTGTTTCTCCTTTGTCAGCTGTCATTCTGTTTATCAGCGCTGATCGACCCGTGAATAAACACGGAGATGGCTTCTTTTTGCAATTCGATTCTTTGCTGAATGGTATCGTTTTTATATAACACATCTAAACCGTAGAAGACGGATAGCAGGATTTTTACTTTTGATTCGACATGATGAATGGACCAGCTGCCGTCTTGATTTCCCTCTTCTAAGATCTCCCTCATCACATCGTCATATTCAATATCAATTTTGTTGAGCCGCTTTACGACCTCCTCTGACGTAAACGCACTCGCATAAAACTCTTCACTTGCTCTCATAAGCGGGTAATTGATGCTCATCCGGCTGAGCAGCTCCGCAAAGCCCGCCAGCTTTTCGGCAGCATCTTTCAGATCAGCTTCCATTTCCCTCCACGTCTCGATCATCACGCGGTGATCCTCTTCCATAATATGAAGAAACAGAAACTCTTTTCCTTTAAAATGGTGATATAGATTGCCTTTACTGATTTCGGCAGCCTCTAAAATATCCCGAATCGATGTTTCTGAATATCCTTTTTTTGCAAATAAGTCACGCGAAGCGGATACGAGCCTGTTCTTCGTCTTTTCGCTCTTTCCGGCACCGCCTTTTGTATTTGTCACTTCACACAGATCCTTTCCGCCAAATGAGGTTCGGCCCCTTAAAAACCGACCAGTTGGTTTATTTTATTATAAAGGGTTTTTTCTGATTATACAATGAAGAAGGTATCCATTGTTTAGAGGGAGTATAAAACGGCTCGAAAAGTAAACCCCATTCTCTCATGTTGAAAGAACGGGGTTTGTCAGCGGTCTGAAGACTCCCGGCGGGGGAGCGTGATCTGCCTGAACCGTTATTTGCCGTTATTTACCTCGGTGTAGCTTGTGTTCGGCGCGTTTGATACCGTTCCCCCTGTATGGTGGAAAGGAGAGTGGGCCATATCGTATAAAAACCAGACGGCATGACGCTGCTCGTCAAATGCCGTGCGGGCAAATAACCGCTTCGCTTCCGGATGCACCGCTCTATCGGATGCCTGCAAATAAAAATCATTCGTTTTCTGCTCATCATAAAACGCCGCCCTCAGTCCTTCTCTGTATGTGTGCGGACAATGCTCCGTCTGTTTCGGCGTCAACTGTTTTCCGGTAATTGACGTATACAGTGAAGAGAAAGCGTGCAGGTGGCGCACTTCTTCCTCTCTGATATGTTCGATTCGTCTTCTGATTTCTGCGGTCGGCGCTTTTTCGGCTAATATTGAGTAGCAAATCACAGCGCTGTATTCACCGTTTATGGATTTTACCAGATCCTTTATAAGCACAGAATCGTCACTGCAGATGGCTGTATAATGAAAAAAATTCTCGTGCATTGGACTCACCCCCGAATGTTTATAGGGTATTATACGGCGGCAGCCCGTGACATGTGCGGATGTCATTTTTATTCTTGATCCAGCGGCGATGTAATATGGTCGTCGTATGTGTCGACAAAAAGCCGGCCGTTGCTTCCGCGCACAGCGTATACGACGTCTTCCGGTTTGAGGTTTCTCTTGTCCAATTCTTCTCTCAGCCATTTTTCCGATACGTGGTTTTCTTCCAGATTATTCATCACCAGCCGGCCGTCCATAATCAGCTCAACGGCAAAGTTCTTTTCATGTCCGGCAAAGATGCCGAGATCCTTTCTTATAACGGGCGCAAATTCCGGTTTGACCTCCACTGACATGCTGCCGTTTGTTTCAATGATGGCAGTCTGAACCTGAGAAATGTCAAATACGTCATTTACACGCAGCTGCTGGTTCAAGTAGTCGATGGTATAACGCATCGTTTTCATATTATGCTCAAGTATTTTACCGTTTTGAATGATAATGGTCGGTTTTGCCTGCAAAGAAACCCCTAAGGGCCCTGTTTTTCATAGAAAGATATGCGACAAGGTAAATGATTGCCACGAAAATAATGTAGGCAATGACATGATAATGAATCGGCAGCTTTGTATTAAACGACAGATTTGCCGTGATGGCGCCGAGCGAGATGGCCGCAATGAAATCAAAAAGCGTCATCTGTGAAATGGTTTGTTTACCGAGTATCCGGGCGCCGATAAACAGAATGCTGAACGACAGAGCCGTCCGTACAATTACTTCGGGATATTCTGACATCATCATTAGTCCTTTTTTCTTTATTTTGGTCAAAAACGATATGTTTTAAAACAGTCATCCCGTTTTTACCAGCAGATGAGATTGGTCATTTTCGTCAACTTTCGATAAAATGTAGAAAGATAAAAAGAGAGGGGTCTTCTAATTGGGTGTTGAGTTTTTAGTAGGCAGATCGGGGAGTGGGAAAACGAGGCTGATTATCGACAGCATTCAAGATGAACTGCGCCGGGAGCCGTTCGGGAAACCGATCATTTTTCTAGTCCCGGATCAAATGACGTTTTTAATGGAATATGAGCTTGCTAAAACGCCGGATATCGGCGGCATGATACGCGCTCAAGTGTTCAGTTTTTCGCGTTTGGCGTGGCGCGTGCTTCAGCATACCGGGGGCATGAACCGCCCGTTTGTGACGACGACGGGTGTGCAGATGCTTTTAAGGAAACTGATTGAAGAACATAAGCACGAGTTTAAAGTGTATCAAAAAGCGAGTGACAAAACCGGGTTCACTGAGCAGGTGGAACGGATGCTGACAGAGTTTAAGCGGTACTGTATTGAGCCTGAAGACGTCCGCCGCATGGCGGAAAGCGGAACGGCGTCAGAATATCGCGGAGAGCGGATGCTGTCTGAAAAACTTCATGATTTAGGCATTTTATATCAGCAGATGGAAAGAAGCCTCGCCGGACACTATTTGCATTCAGAGGATTATTTGACGCTGCTCGCTCAGCAGATTCCTTTGGCGGACGTTGTAAAAGGCGCCCGTGTTTACGTCGACGGATTCTATCAATTTACGCCGCAGGAATTAAGGGTGCTGGAGCAGCTGATCATGCATGCTGAACATGTCACATTCTCGCTGACGGCGGACAGCCCTTCGGCGGAACAGGCACCGGATGAGCTCGATCTGTTCAGAATGACGGGAAGCACATACTATAAGCTTTATCAGACGGCAAAGGAATTGAATGCCGATATTTCCTGCAAGGAACTGCATGGCACGAAGCGGCATCAGCATGCGCCGGAGCTTGCCTGTATAGAGTCGCAGTACGATGTGCGTCCCGCCGCGGCGTATACCGGCGGACAGGAAGCTTTTACCGTCATGCAGGCGCAAAACAGAAGAGCTGAGCTTGAAGGTATTGCCCGGGAAATTCAATCACTTGTCCGGGACGGAGGATACCGGTACAAAGATATGGCGATTCTCATCCGTCAGCCGGAAGATTATAAAGATTTGCTGAAGGAAGTGTTTGCCGATTACGGGCTTCCTTATTTTATTGACGGAAAAGCTTCTATGCAGCATCACCCGCTTATTGAATTCATCCGTTCAAGCCTGGATGTCGTGAAGGGGAACTGGAGATATGAAGCGGTGTTCCGCTGTGCGAAAACCGAACTGTTATTCCCGCTTGATCAGCCGGAGCAGAAAATAAGAGAGCAGGTCGATCAGCTTGAAAATTACTGTATCGCCTACGGCATTAAAGGGGAGCGCTGGACGAGCGGCGAGCGGTTTGTATACAGGCGCTTCGTATCGCTCGATGAGGATTTCGCGCAGACGGATCAGGAAATAGAGATGGAACACATGCTGAATGAGACGAGAGAGTGGATAGCCGCGCCCCTTGTCCGGCTTCAAAACCGGATGAAAAAAGCGAAAACGGTTCAAAGCATGGCGGAGGCTCTTTATCTCTTTTTGGAAGATACCGATGTTCCCCTGAAGCTGGACCGGAAAAGGCAGCGGGCCGAAGAGACCGGAAACATGATCGAAGCGCAGCAGCACGGCCAGGCGTGGGATGCCGTTATCCAGCTTCTCGAGGAGTTTGCCGGCATGATGGGTGAAGATGAAATATCTTTGGCACTGTTCCAGCAAATGCTTGAAACGGGAACGGAATCGCTTCATTTTTCTTTAATTCCGCCTGCGCTTGACCAAGTATTTGTAGGGAATATGGATCTCTCAAGAATGTACGGCACGTCCTGCACATTCGTCATCGGGGTCAATGACGGCGTTCTTCCGGCGCGCCCGGATGAAAACGGCGTGCTGTCTGATGATGACCGGGAGTGGCTGAAAGCAGTCGGAGTGGAGCTGTCTTCCGCGGGGCGTGAGCGGCTGCTTGATGAGCATTTTCTCATCTATATGGCGCTGTCGAGTCCGTCTGACCGTCTTTATGTGTCATACCCGATTGCTGATGCGGAAGGAAAAACGCTCCTGCCGTCAATCGTTGTAAACCGGCTTGGCGAGCTGTTTCCCGATCATCAGGAAAAGCTGTCAGCGGCTGATCCCGAGCAGGTAAGCGAAGAAGAGCAGCTTCAGTATCTCGTCAATAAACAGGTGGCTCAGACATATACGGCAAGTCAGCTCAGGCTGTGGACAAGAGAGTACGAGATCAGTGACGTATGGTGGAGCGCATACAATGTGCTGATGAAAGAGCCTGATCACCGGCGTGCGAAAAAGCTGTTTTCAAGCTTGTTTTTCCGCAATGAGGCGAAGCGTCTTGAACGCCCTGTTTCGCGCCAGCTTTACGGCGAGCATATTAAAGGAAGCGTCTCCCGGATGGAGGCGTTTAATGCCTGCCAGTTCTCTCATTTTGCATCTCACGGGCTTCAATTAAAAGAGCGGCAGTTTTTCAAGCTGGACGCGCCGGATATCGGCCAGCTGTTTCACTCCAGCCTGAAGCTGATTTCAGACCGGCTTCGTGAGCAGAAGCTGGAATGGCGCGATCTGACGAAAGATCAGTGCCGGAATTTCTCCTATGAAGCGGTGGAACGGCTTGCGCCAAAGCTGCAAAAAGAGATTCTGCTCAGCTCAAACAGACACTTTTATGTGAAGGAAAAACTGCAGAAGATCGTCACGCGTGTTTCTGGCATATTAAGCGAGCATGCGAAGGCTAGCGGTTTCGTCCCGGTCGGTCTTGAACTCGGTTTCGGCGGAAGCGGGCCGCTGCCTCCGCTCACTTTCACGCTGAAAAACGGCTGTACGATGGAACTCGTCGGACGGATCGACCGCGTGGATAAAGCGGAAAGTTCAAAAGGCCTGCTGCTGAGAATCGTTGATTATAAATCAAGCGACAGGGGGCTTGATCTGGCTGAGGTGTATTACGGGCTCGCTCTGCAAATGCTCACATATCTTGACTTATCGATTACACATTCCGAAGATTGGCTCGGTATGAAAGCGACCCCGGCAGGCGTTTTGTATTTCCATATTCATGATCCGATGATTCAGGCCAGTCTGCCGATGGGGCTTGATGAAATCGAGCAGGAAATTTTTAAGAAATTTAAAATGAAAGGCCTTCTCCTCGGTGACCGGGAGGCGATCAGCCTGATGGACACGACTTTGGAGGAAGGGCGTTCAAATATCGTCAATGCCGGTTTGAAAAAGGACGGTTCTTTAAGATCCGACTCAGCCGCGGTCAGCGAACGGGACTTTCATCTGCTGACAGACCATGTGCGGCGGACATTTGAACAGGCGGGCGAAGCAATAACGGACGGACTTGTGTCCATTACCCCGTATAAGCTGAAAGATAAGACGCCTTGTACGTACTGTGCGTTTCAATCGGTGTGCCAGTTTGATGAGTCGCTTAAGGAAAATGAATACCGCAGCCTGAAAGCGGAAAAAGACGGCACCATACTGGATTGGCTGAAGAAGGAGGCGGATGATGATGCAAATTCCTAAACCGAAAGACAGCATATGGACGGATGACCAATGGAGCGCCATCGTTTCTTCCGGCCGCGATATTCTGGTCGCTGCCGCAGCCGGATCAGGTAAAACGGCCGTGCTCGTGGAACGGATGATCAGAAAGATAACCGCGGAGGAAGATCCGGTTGATGTTGACCGGCTCCTTGTGGTGACCTTTACAAACGCCTCAGCAGCGGAGATGAAGCATCGGATCGCGGAAGCATTAGAAAAAGAGCTCGCCAAAAATCCGGGATCTCTGCATATCAGACGGCAACTCTCTCTATTAAATCGGGCGAGCATTTCGACCCTTCACTCTTTCTGTCTGCAAGTGCTTAAAAAATATTATTATATGATTGATCTTGACCCCGGTTTTCGGATGGCTGACCAGACGGAAGGCGAATTGCTCGGAGACGAAGTGCTTGATGAGCTGTTTGAAGATGAATACGCAAAAGGGAATCAGGCGTTTTTTGAGCTTGCAGACAGATACACGACAGACAGGCATGATCTGGATCTTCAAGACCTTGTCAAACGGGTGTACGAGTATTCCCGGTCGCATCCTGACCCGGAAGCGTGGCTGCAAAGCTTTGTCCGCCTGTATGACGTGACGGAAGAAAGCAAAATGGAAGAGCTTCCGTTTTACCAATATGTGAGAGAAGATGCTGAAATGGCGCTCTTCGGGGCAAAACAAAAGCTTGAGAAGGCGCTTGAACTGACAAAAGCGCCCGGCGGGCCGGCCCCGCGCGCTGATAATTTTCTGGATGACCTTCAGCAGATAGAAGAGCTGATCAGCTGCCGGCATGACTTCGATGCGCTGTATGAACGGGTTCCCGCAGTCTCCTTTAAGCGGGCGAAGGCGGTAAAGGGCGATGAATTTGACAAAGCGCTTTTGGACGAAGCGACCGATTTGCGAAACGGCGCGAAGAAACTGATCGAAAAGGTAAAGACCGATTACTTTACAAGAAGTCCGCAAGATCACTTAAAGAGTTTAACAGATATGAAGCCTGTCATCGAAACGCTCGTTCAGCTCGTGATATCGTACGGAAAACGATTTGAAGCGGCGAAACAAGAAAAATCAATTATTGATTTCTCAGATTTGGAACATTACTGCCTGGCGATTTTAACTGCGGTTGATGAAGAAGGCCGGCGGGTGCCGAGCGAAGCGGCCGTTTATTATCAAGACCAGTTCCATGAAGTTCTGGTTGATGAATATCAAGATACGAATCTTGTGCAAGAGTCTATCCTGCAGCTTGTTAAAAGCGGGAATGAAGAGACGGGAAATCTGTTTATGGTAGGCGACGTTAAACAATCGATCTACCGTTTCAGACTTGCTGAGCCGCTGCTGTTTCTCGGGAAATATAAAAGGTTTACAGAAAGCGGGGAAGGCGCGGGGCAGAAAATTGACCTGAACCAAAATTTCCGCAGCCGCTCCGATATTTTGGACAGTACGAATTTCTTGTTTAAGCAGCTGATGGGCGGAAAAGTCGGCGAAGTGGATTACGATGAACAGGCGGCATTGAAGCTCGGCGCATCATATCCGGCGAATGACGCGGCAAAAACGGAACTGCTGCTCATTGACAGCGCTGATGGCGCAGACAGCTCCGAGGATGCCGAAGACTTTGAAACTGTGCATTGGGAAGCGAAAGCGATAGCCGGGGAGATCCGAAAGCTTGTCTCATCTCCGTTTAAGGTATATGACGGCAAAACAAAAACACACCGGAATATTCAGTACCGGGATATCGTGATTTTGCTGCGCTCCATGCCGTGGGCGCCGCAATTAATGGAAGAGCTGAAAAACCAGGGCATTCCGGTGTACGCCAATTTGACGTCGGGTTACTTTGAAGCCGTGGAGGTAGCTGCGGCGCTTTCAGTCTTGAAGGTGATTGATAATCCGTATCAGGATATTCCGCTTGCTTCCGTGCTGCGATCGCCCATCGTCGGCTGTGACGAAAATGAACTTGCGCTGATACGCCTTGAAAAGAAAAAAGCGCCGTTTTATGAAGCGCTGAAAGCATATATAGCGAACGCTGACAGGCATGATGACCTGTATCAAAAACTGAGAACCTTTTATGACAGTCTGCAAAAGTGGCGGTCATTTTCGACGAATCATTCGGTGTCTGAGCTGATTTGGGAAGTATACCGCGATACCGGATATTTTGACTATGCAGGCGGCATGCCTGGCGGAAAGCAGCGCCAGGCCAATCTGCGCGTCTTGTATGACCGGGCGCGCTCGTACGAAGCGACGGCGTTCCGCGGGTTATTCCGCTTTTTGCGGTTCATTGAACGGATGCAGGAGCGCGGCGATGATTTGGGGACGGCCCGGGCGCTCAGCGAGCAGGAGGATGTCGTTCGGCTGATGACGATCCACAGCAGCAAAGGACTTGAATTCCCCGTCGTTTTCACCGCCGGACTCGGCAGAAGTTTTAATATGATGGATCTCAACAAATCATACCTGCTTGATAAAGAGCTCGGTTTCGGCACGAAGTATATTCATCCGGAACTCAGAATCAGCTATCCGACTCTTCCGCTTGTGGCGATGAAGAAAAAGATGCGCAGAGAGCTCTTATCCGAAGAATTGCGCGTATTGTATGTGGCGCTGACCAGAGCGAAGGAAAAGCTGTTTCTCGTCGGTTCCTGCAAAAACCGGGAAAAACAGCTGGCCAAATGGCAGGCGCAAGCAGACCGGGCCGATTGGCTTCTTTCTGAATTCGACCGCTATCAGGCGTCATCTTATTTGGACTTTATCGGGCCGGCGCTCATCCGCCACCGTGACATGGAGGCGCACAGGACGCCGGGACTTTCCTCATCTGAGGATATCGCGCGCGACCCGTCGCGTTTTCACATCCGGATGCTGCAGCAAAGTGAATTGCTGGAAGAGAATCCGAAAGAACGTGCTGAAGAAAAGAGCAAACGTCTCAAAGCGATTCAGCAGGGCGAGCCGATTCCTGATTCGTTTTCATTTGATGATCAGGCGCGCCGTCTGCTTGAATGGGAATATCCGTACCGAGAGCTGACGGCTATCAGAACGAAGCAGTCAGTTTCTGAGCTGAAGAGAAAGCAAGAATACGAGGATGAATACAGCGGCCGCTCTCTCATCAAACCGTCAGGAGACACGCTTTTATACAGGCGTCCCGGTTTTATGATGAAAAAAGGGCTGACAGCCGCCGAAAAAGGGACGGCGATGCATACGGTGATGCAGCACATACCGCTGACGCACGTTCCGACTGCCGAAGAAGCGGAGCGGACGGTCCGGATGCTTTACGAAAAAGAGCTGCTGACAGAAGAACAGCAGGAAGCTATTGATATAGAAGAAATTGTCCAGTTTTTCGGAACTGAAATCGGGAAAGACCTTCTCGGGGCGCTGCGTATTGACCGGGAAGTGCCGTTCAGTATGGCGCTTCCGGCCGGCGAGGTGTACAAGGATGCCGAAACAGCCGGTGAACCGCTGCTCGTGCAGGGGATTATTGACTGCCTCTACGAAACTGCGGACGGTCTCTATTTGCTGGACTATAAAACAGATCGGATAGAGGGGAAATTCCGGAACGGATTTGAAGGCGCGGCTCCGATTCTGCAAAAAAGGTATGAGACACAAATCGAATTGTATACAAAAGCGGTTGAACAAATTACAAAAACGAAAGTGAAAGGGCGTGCGCTCTATTTCTTCGATGGAGGTCACGTTCTTACACTGTAACAAGATCCGAAGCTCCTTTTTGGAGCGGATCTTTTTTTCTATCAAAAAGTGAGGTGAATGCGGTATGCGCATTTTACATACAGCTGACTGGCACCTCGGCAAAACGCTGGAAGGCAGAAGCAGGCTGAGCGAGCAGGCCGAGGTATTGGAAGAGCTGAATACCATTGTCAAGGAAGAAAATATTGATGCGGTCATTATGGCGGGGGATGTATTTGATACGGTCAACCCGCCTGCGCTCGCTGAACAATTGTATTACGAAAGTCTTTCCGCGCTTTCTGACGGCGGAAAGCGCCCGGTTGTCGTCATTGCCGGAAACCATGACAATCCCGACAGGCTGGCGGCGGCTTCTCCGTTAACAAATGAGCGCGGCATTCATTTAATCGGCTATCCGCGGACAGAGCCCGTCCATATTGAGGTGCCGTCGGCGGACGAGCTGTTAGCCGTAGCCGCGCTGGCATATCCGTCAGAGGCGAGATTAAACGAAGTGCTTTCTGATACGTTTGAGGAAAAGCTTCTTCGCGATCATTACGATGTCAAAATCAGAGAGGCGTTTGCTCACATGTGCGGACTGTGCCGGGGCGATGCCGTGAAAATCGCGGCGAGCCACATTTATGTCGCGGGAGGAAATCAGACTGATTCAGAGCGTCCGATTGAAGTCGGGGGCGCTTACACAGTTGCCGCTGACAGCCTGCCGGCTGATGCGGCTTACGTGGCTCTCGGCCATCTCCACCGTCCGCAAACGATCAAGCGCGCCAAGACGGCTGCCCGTTATTCAGGCTCTCCGCTGGCATACAGCTTTTCGGAAGCCGGTTATGCCAAATCGGTGACGGTGGTAGAAGCGAAGCCCGGCGGAGAAGCGAAGTGGAAAGAGATTTTCCTGTCTTCCGGTAAACCGCTCGTCAAATGGAAAGCGCAGGGGCTGAGCGAGGTTCACGGCTGGCTCGATGAAGGGCGTGACCGGAATGCCTGGATCGATCTTGATATCCATCTGACGGATCAGCTTTCTCTCGAGGAAATTCATCGGCTGAGAAAGGCGCATCCCGGCTTTATCCATATCAGGCCGGTTTTTGAAGAAAAAGAGACCGAAAATGACCGGATTGAAGTGAAACACACATCAATTGAAGATCGATTTAAGAAGTTTTATGAAAAACAAACGGGCGGCGGCGTGCCGGATGAGGAGATGGTCAAGCTGTTTTTAGAGCTTGCGTCAGCAGATGATGAGGAGGATGCGACATGAAGCCGATTCTGTTAACGATAAAAGGGCTCCACAGCTTCAGGGAGGAACAGACCATTGATTTTGCCGGACTGTCAGGAGCCGGGGTGTTCGGGATTTTCGGGCCGACCGGAAGCGGAAAATCATCAATCCTTGATGCCATGACACTCGCTTTATACGGAAAAGTGGAGCGCGCCGCAAATAATACGCACGGCATCCTGAATCATGCCGAAGATCAGCTCGCCGTCTCATTTACATTCGCGCTTCAATCCGGCCACCGGGTTTCCTACAAGGTCGAGCGCGTTTTTAAGAGAACGGATGAAACGAAAGTAAAAACCGCCCTCTGCCGCTTGATTGAAATCAAAGACGAACAAACGGTGATGGCCGATAAAGCGAATGAAGTGAACAAAAAGGTGGAAGAGCTTCTTGGCCTGACCATTGACGACTTTACAAGAGCCGTCGTGCTGCCGCAAGGAAAGTTTGCCGAGTTTCTGTCACTTAAAGGCGCGGAAAGAAGACATATGCTCCAGCGCCTGTTTAATCTGGAACAGTACGGGGACAGGCTTGTCAAAAAATTGCGGCGGCGGGCACAGGAAGCGGCAGCGAAAAAAAATGAAATGCTGGCCGAACAATCCGGCCTCGGAGACGCAGGAGAAGATGCGCTGAAGCAGGCTGAACAGCAGTTTCACGAAGCGAACGAACGGCTTGAAGAAGCTGAGAAGAAACGGGTCCGGGCAAAAGAGCGCTTTGAGAATCACCAGGAAATTTGGAACCTGCAGACAGAAAGAGATGAATATGAGCGCCGGGAGAAAAAGCTTGAGGAAAGACGCCCGTACATCACGGATTTGACTGAGCGTCTTAAAGAGGCGGAAACAGCTCTCGCCCTTGAGCCGTACGCAGACCGTTACACAGAAGCCGTCCGCCGGAAGCAGCGCGCCGAACAGGAACACGAACTGGCCAAACGGAAATCAGAGGCGGAAACTGTTTCATTTACCCGGCAAAATGAAGCCTATGAAGCATGGCGGGCCCATAAGGCCGAACAGGAGCCGAAGCTTGTCAAGGAAGAAGAGTTGTATCAAAGACTTTCAGCCATTGAACAAAAACTGCTTGAAGCGAAAAAAGAAGCGGAAAAAACAAATGCGGAACACAGCAAAAAAGAGGAAGAATACGAAGCCGCCTCGAAACAGCTGGCCGGAGTGAAAGACCGCCTGACCCGCGGCCAAAACAGGCAGAATGAGCTGAAAGAAGAGCTGAAAGCAGTTCAAGTGACCGCCGATGAACGGAAAAAATGCCAGACCGCCGCACAGCTGGCGGCAGGCTTTCAGCAGACACAGGAACAAATCACGAAAGAACGGGCCAATCTGACAACGCAGCTGAAAAACGTGGAGAAGCTGAACGGAGAAAGCGAGTCGCTCACAGCGAAAGCGAAAACGGAAGAGGAAGATATTACGCACGCTTATCAAACGCTTCAAACCGTTTACCATATGGTCTGTGAAACGGAACGTTCACTGAAAGCCGCAGCCGAACGGGCTGACAAAACGCAAGCCGATCTCCGCAGGCGCTCAGAGGAAGCGAGAACGGCTGCATTAACAAAAGAATTATCGGAAAAACTAATCGAAGGAAAGCCTTGTCCTGTATGCGGCTCGACGCAGCATGACCGCCCGCGTTCCGCTCATGAAACATTCTCGCCTGATACGGCTGTACAGGAACAGCTGCAGCAGGTTGAAGCGCTGCTTTCTGAGGCGGCGGCTCTTTCTCAGGAAGTGCTGACAGCCAAGGTTGCATTAGAAGAACAGTCGGGGCGTTTTACCGAAGAATGTCCGTTTCTGCAAAGCGTCCGGGTTCCGGAGCTGGAAGCCGCTTCCTCCATCAGCGGACGCCCGCTTGATGAAGCGTTCAGCGCCGTCCGCTTGGAATGGAAACAAATGAAACAGGATATGCTGTCGGTAAAAGAGAAGGTCACAAGACTGATCAGCGCGCATCAGCAGACGGTGAAACAAGCTGAGCAGCTGGCCGAACGAATCCGCTACGAGGAAAAAGAAGCCGGCCGTCTCAGACATTCATTAGAAGAGCTTGAATCGCTGTCAGAAAGCCGATTGAATCAGTACAACGAAGTCTGCGGTGATATTCCGCCAAACCGGATTGACGCTTGGCAGGCTTCGATAGATGAGAAGGACAGGCAGGCAGAAGAATGTGAGAAGCGCATTGAAACAAGCATCGCATTCCTCAAGGAACATGAAGAGGAGAAAGAACGCCTGCAGGAGATGAAGCATCGGCTTGAACGGGAACGGCTCGAGCTTCACTATGCGTCTGAGCGCCTGCAGCAGGTGATTGACGGATATGAACAAGAGCTCGGAACAGCAGCTGAAGAAACATCAATTTCCGCAAAGCTTGAAGCGGTGCGGCAGGAATTACAGCTGTTAAAATCGAAAGAACAGTCCCTATTCGACGCGCTGAAGCAGGCGCAGCAATCACTGAATGACGCAAAAGGCCGGGAATCCGGGAGTCTCATGTCACTCAGGGATGCTGAGACCTCCCTTGAGAAAGCGCAAAACGACTGGCGCGTGAGGTCAAAAGACACCGGGTTTGCCGAGCCGGACCAAGTCAAAAAAAGTCTGCTTCCGCAAGGGCGTGCAGAGGAAATGAAAAAAGAAATAGATGAGTTCATGGACACCTCAAAACAGCTATCGGCAAATATCAGCCGTGTTACTGATAAATTAGCCGAGCGCCGGATATCGGAGGAAGAATGGACAGCATCCGTTTCTCTGCTGAAGCAGGCAGAGGCTGAGTCAGGCGCCGCCATGGAGGAAAAAGGAGCACAGGCAAAAGCCTTCGCGGTTATGCAAAAACAGCATAAGCGCTTTAAAGAGATTGAAGCCGAACTGAAAAGCTGGCAGACACAGATTGACAAGCTTGATAAGCTCCAGTCTGTATGTAAAGGCAATACATTCGTCGAATTTTTAGCGGAAGAACAGCTGGAAAGTGTGGCTCGGGACGCCTCTGCCCGTCTCGGAGCTTTGACAAGGCAGCGGTATGCCATATTAGTCGATTCAGAAGGCGGTTTCGTCATGCGTGATGACGCGAACGGAGGCGTCAAACGGCCCGTATCAAGCCTTTCTGGCGGAGAGACGTTTCTGACATCGCTGTCGCTTGCGCTTGCCTTGTCCGCCCAGATTCAGCTGCGGGGGCAATACCCGCTGCAATTCTTTTTCTTAGATGAAGGATTTGGAACTCTTGACCAAGGGCTCTTAGACACCGTTGTCACAGCGCTCGAAAAGCTGCAATCGGACAACTTATCCGTCGGAGTGATCAGCCATGTGCAGGAGCTGAGAGCGCGTCTGCCGAAAAAATTAATCGTTCATCCGTCCGAACCGGGCGGGAAAGGCACCCGGGTCACATTGGAGATCATGTAGAAAGGAGAAGGAATCATGGCCGATTCTGCCGAGGGCACATGTGAATTATGCGGCCGCCATCATGTGCGGCTGACGGAGCACCACTTAACGCCTAAGGAAGAAGGCGGGACATTCCTTCCGACCGCAATGCTCTGCATCCCTTGTCATAAACAGGTTCACGCGCTCTATACGAATCAGGAGCTTGCGGCAAGGCTCGCGGGAATAGATGAGCTGCGGCGTGACCCGAAACTCGCGCGGTTTGTGAAATGGATCAGAAAACAGCCGCCGGAAAAGCTTGTAAAAACAAAAAAAGCAAATGAACGAAAATAACGCTGAAACAAAAGCAGCCCTCTTCTGAAAGAGCGGCTGCTTTTTAGGCGTTTCCGACCACATTTTGATCGCTGACATCGGGGTCTATATAGTTTGTCGCATTGACAACGTTGTTTAATAACAGGAAATCTCCGGTATTGCCTGCTCCCGAACCGAGCGCAGATTTAGAAGAGCTTTTTGGAGAAAGGTAAAAGGAATCACCAAAGTTTACGACTCCGCCCGATATGGAATTGATAGCTATAGGTCCGGTAATTGCTGGCATAAACGACACCCTTTATAGAAGTCTCACCGTCATTATATGTCAGGGCTGCTGTGATTGTGAGCTTGGCGTGAAGATCTGCCTAATATGTTTCAGCCGCGAATCTCCCAGAACGATCGACGTCGATCCGATTTGAACCACGGACGCTGACGATACCCCTTGAACTTTCACATTCCTTACCCGAATTGAAGGGTTTTCATGGCAGAATGCGCTTTGGACTCCCGTTTCCGGTAACGGCATGACGGCCGGCTGCCGAAAAATCTGGTATTCTTTTTTGTTAAATGAGCCTTCATCATCTCTGTATACAGCAAGACTACGCTGATCGGCCAATACTTTGATCCGCATATTGATTTCATTCGTATCGCCTGCTTGAAAGACACTCGCAATCCCGACTGAATTGATTTTGGCGTTCCGGAGGCGTGAAATGCGCTTTAACATTATTCCGGCGCCAGCGGCACATAAGGCCCGATAATAAGAGATTCCGGAGGCGTGTCAAAGATGGAAGACAGATAGACGGAATCGGTGTCGCCGATTAATAATAAGGAAGAACTGGACACACCGGTAGACCGGATGTCGCCGACTTCAATATTCCGGTTAATCACTGTAAAAATCATGACGGATCATCACCTTTCATTTCACCAGGTATGTGCTTAATAAAGTGCTCGACGGCCCTGACAATATCACGCTTCACATGTTCGGCAATCTGCTCGGCATATTGCGCGGGCGCCGTATTTTCTTCTTTCGGGACATGGGACAGATAATAATGAATCCGGCTGTCCATCTGCTTTCTGATATCTTCAATAATATGATATTTGTTCGCTTCGTCCAGCCTGCTCTCATACTGAGTTTCGAGCTGTTCTAAAAGCGCGGGGATTTCTTCATTCAGGTACATATCGACGTTTTGGCGGATTTGCTGCATTTGCTGGCCCGCCTGTTCCTGCTGCATCATTCCGACCTGCGGAGATGTCTGGCCGACTTCGAAGTTTTGCACGGCATTCGGATCAGTCGGATTCAATCCGATATTCAGCGTTCCTTCCAGCCGTTCAATTTTCAGCTGATCAAATTTATACTCGAGCCGATCGATTCTTGTAGAAGGCTGCTGCTTCAGCGTTGAAATTTCATTTTGGAATTCTTTCAGCTGCCGTTCGAGCTCCTGAATCTGCTGCGCCTGCTGCTGGACGAAAGAATTTAAATTCTGCAGGTAGGATGAAACGGATTGATCATACATGACATTCACCTCGCGTCTCGTTTCCTTCATTAAAACTACCGGCTTGGCGGCTGGAGCGGTACAAATGATGAGGTGCCGGGACCTCCCCCTGTTGTTACAGTCTGCTGCCCCGCGGTGACAGGCGGCGCCGGCTCAACATAACTCCCTGTGTTGTACAGATTGGAAAGAGATTTAATTGAACCGGCGCTTCCGATTTGCAGTATGGAGGAATTGCTGACAGATTCTACACGCATGTAATTGATATGGATCGACTGATTGACGTAAAAATTCATACGGCGCCTCCTTTATGCGTTTCCTGCCATCGGCTGATCGATTACATCATTATCGTACACATTCGTTGAATTCCTGTAATTCGTCAGTGTGAGATTGTCTCCGGTATTGAAGCTGCCCGCTCCGGCAAATGTCTTAACCTCTGCTTTTGGAGAAATGGTGATGCAGTCGCCTATATGAACGACTCCGCTCGTACCGACGGCATTAATTTTAAACGCTCCGACAATTGCGGGCATACGAGCACATCCTTTTCGTGAAGATTTTCATGACTGCACTCCAGGAGCTTATCTGGGCTGCCTGCCTAAAATAGCTTATGACAAATGCACATTTTTGTGAGCGGAAAAAACTTTAGACGTAAAAACACCGGCGCTTTACGCATGCCGGGTCTTATACATAAATGATACAGATTTATATACATATCACGTTTATGAGAAAGCCTCTTTTTTTCCTGCGGTGCGGCCGTGCTCAATCTGTGCGGCCGGGTTCAGCCCGCTGTCTTTCGTTTGTTGGATGAGCCCGCCCCGGCACCCGTTTAAAAGGCTGTCCAGCTCCTGGCTGCACCTGATGGTCTCCGTTGCATTGATTCCGAATTTTTGCGCTGTCTCGAATAAAGTTAATCTTTTTTCTTCAATTTTGTTCATCGTGTGATCTCCAATTCTCGATTATTTTGGAAAACATAGGATGATAATAGTATAACCCATTTTGGCCAAGAAGGTTTTATTTCGTCAATATGACTAAAAAAGTGACAATTTTTGATACTCTTTTACACTTATTTTCAGCCTGTTTAAAAGAGGAATTTCCCGCCAGGAGGAAGAATACATAAAGGAATGCCAGATTTAAAAATGATGGGGGATTAACATGAAATTTGCGACAGGGGAACTGAACAGCCGAACATTTGTCGGTCTGATCATTGATGATGACAAAATCTTAGATCTGCAAAAGGCTGAAAAAAAATTGTTTGAACTTGAGACGATTCCGGGTTCGCTGATCGAGTGCATTCAAAAAGGAGATAAGTTTGTCGCGCATGCCGGACAGCTTGCGGAATGGGCGAAAAAACCGAATGATGAGTCGGGTTCATTTATGTATGCGCTGTCTGACGTAAAGCTTTGCGCGCCTATTCCGAGACCTTCAAAGAACGTGATCTGCATCGGGAAAAATTATCGTGATCATGCTGTTGAAATGGGGAGTGAGGCTGATATACCGGAGCATCCCATGGTTTTTACGAAAGCTCCCGCTGCCGTTACAGGACACGGAGAAACAGTGGACAGCCACTTGGACGTAACGGAGCAGCTTGATTATGAAGGGGAGCTTGCGGTCATCATATCAAAAAGCGGATCGCACATCTCCAAAGAACATGCGCTTGATCATATATTCGGCTATACAATTGTAAATGATATAACAGCGCGCGATCTGCAGAAGAAACATAAACAGTTTTTTATCGGCAAAAGCCTCGATACGACATGCCCGATGGGCCCGGTCATTGTACATAAGTCGGCCGTCAGTGATCCGCAAAGCCTGAAAGTTGAAACGCGGGTGAACGGAGAACTGCGCCAATCAGGATCAACGGGTGACATGATTTTTCCGATAGCTGAATTAATCGAAACGCTGTCAAAAGGAATGACGCTTGAAGCCGGTGACATTATAGCGACGGGGACGCCGTCCGGTGTCGGAAAAGGGTTTAAGCCGCCGAAATTTTTAAAGCCGGGGGACCGCATTGACATTACAATTGAACCGATCGGCACGCTGTGGAACCAAATCGGATAATTGTGTGTCTTTCGCACGATTGATAATGCTCCGAGCGGCTTGTTGTGGTACCATAAGTGAGGCAGATTGATCTGATAGGGGGAATTGAACATAATGACACATTGGCATATTACTTCATGGGTCGTTGCGCTTATCCTGGTATTTGTCAGCTACGGGCTGTACGGTTCCGGAAAAGCGAAGGGCGCAAAAGTTACACATATGATTCTGCGCTTATTCTACATTATTATTATTCTGACCGGAGCTGAGCTTTTTGTCCGTTTTGCGAATTGGAACGGAGAGTACGCCGGAAAAATGCTTCTCGGCATCATTACCATCGGACTGATGGAAATGCTCGTCATCCGTAAGAAAAAAGGCAAATCAACCGGCGGATTGTGGATCGGTTTTATTATCGTGCTCGTCCTGACGGTGCTGCTCGGCCTACACTTGCCGATCGGCTTTCACGTATTTTAATCAATCGCTTGAAAAACCCGGATGCATCCGGGTTTTTTTTAGTCGCGCAACTGTGCCGCTGAATGAGAAATGCCGTGGCAGGGGGATGTTGATGAGGCGAAGAAGATTTGCAGGATGCCAAAAGCGTCAATCACTCTCGTTACCGCAAAAGCTGCGGCTGTGAAGGGTAATAGCAAACGCCGGGCGTCAATCAGCGTGAAAAACAAAGCTAAATACATCAGGCGGCACCTATTTAAAAGGTGCCGCCTGTTTGTTACGCGGTGCCGTCTTGTTTTGCCGCTGAATACATAATGGAGCGCCGCCCGTCAGATGCCGTCCATTCAAATCTGTCGTGTTTACCCGAGCTGCCGCGGTGATGCTGCAGGGCGCATTGTGCGTCATCCGCCGAGAAGTGATAAAACGAAACGCCTTCACCGGAAAACAGCGCCTGATTGTAGGAAAATACGCAATCATATACAGACAGGCCGAACCCGTGAAGATGGCTGAGAAACAGCAGAAACGTTTCATCGTCCAGCGAATCGAGCAAGGTTAACAGCGGCCGTTTGACCGCCTTTTCATAACGGATTTCTTCCCCGCCGAGCAGGGGGATGGTGTCTGCGCCGATTTCGGCCGCACCGCCGCAAATCCGTGCCGGCTGCCATCTGCCCTCGCGTTTCATCAATACGTCTGCGTTACCTAGACTGTCTGCCAGCAGGATATCGCCTTCATCGTTTTCGACGAGGCAGATGCCGTCCTCTATCATCAGGGTGCCGCGCCCCCATTTGTTTTTTTCTGAGAAAAGCTGTTTTCGTTTCATAACCGTGCCGGTCTCCTTTGTTTGTTTCTTCTCTTCCGTTCTTTCCAAATCGGGCTTGTCTCATACAACTCTTAGTGGGACAAATCAACTATCTGCGTTTCTTTGCATAAACTGGGTAAAGTGCTGATAGAAACGAATTTGATACCGACAGAAACGGGATTGGAGCTGATATCACATGTGTGGAATTGCGGGTTGGGTCGATTTTCAAAAGCAGCTCGTCCAAGAGAAACATATTATGAACAATATGATAGACACTCTTTCAAAACGAGGGCCTGATGATTCAAACGTCTGGGGAGAACCCCATGTTTTATTCGGACATAAAAGACTTTCGGTCGTTGACATTGAAGGCGGCCGCCAGCCGATGGCCTGCACGCATCAAGAGGAAACGTACACCATCATTTATAATGGCGAGCTGTATAACACGGAGGAATTGCGGAAGGAGCTTCAGGCGAGGGGCCACCGTTTTGAGAGGACCTCTGATACAGAAGTGCTGCTGCACAGCTATATTGAGTGGCGGGAGGAGTGCGTGGACCGCTTGAACGGTATTTTCGCTTTTGCCATCTGGGATGAGAAGCGCAAGCGGCTGTTCGGGGCAAGAGACCGGCTCGGCGTCAAACCGTTTTTTTATAAAGAACACGGCTCTTCCTTTCTGTTTGGGTCGGAATTGAAAGCCATCCTTGCTCATCCTGATGTGAAAGCCCGCACAGACAGCGGCGGACTTGCGGAAGTATTCGGACTCGGACCATCCAGAACTCCGGGCTGCGGGGTGTTTAAAGGAATTCACGAGGTGCGTCCCGCCCATGCGTTCACTTTCTCAAAGGACGGTTTGTCCATATGGCGTTATTGGAATGTAAAGAGCGAAAAGCATACAGACAGCTTCGATGAAACCGCGGCTCACATTCGGTACTTATTTCAGGATGCAGTGACACGCCAGCTCGTATCTGACGTGCCGGTTTGCACGTTTTTATCAGGGGGGCTTGATTCGAGCGCGATAACCGCGATAGCCGCCGCTCATTTTGAGAAACAAGGCAGAGATCCCCTTCATACTTATTCCATTGATTATGAGGAGAACAGCAAATTTTTTAAAGCGAGCGCCTTTCAGCCGAATGATGACGGCCCGTGGATCGATAAAATGACAAATGCATTCGGCACACAGCATCATAAGTGCGTGATTACGCAGGATCAGCTGGTTGAACACCTGGAGGAATCCGTTCTCGTCAGAGATCTGCCGGGCATGGCTGATGTTGATTCCTCGCTATTATGGTTCTGCCGGGAAATTAAAAAAGATTTTGTCGTGAGCCTTTCCGGAGAATGCGCGGACGAAATTTTCGGCGGATATCCGTGGTTTCACACCGCGGCAGAAGAAGACGGATTTCCTTGGATGAGGTCGACTGAGGAGAGGATCACGCTCTTGGATGAAAAGTGGCAAAAACGGCTGAATCTTAGAGAATACGTGAATGCGAGATATGAAGAAACCATTGCGGAAACGCCGCTGTTAGACGGTGAGACGGGAACAGATAAAGCGAGACGGCAGCTGTTCTACTTAAATATGCTTTGGTTTATGACAAATCTGCTCGACCGCAAAGACCGAATGAGCATGGGCGCAAGTCTTGAAGTACGGGTGCCGTTCGCCGACCACAGACTTGTGGAATACGTTTGGAATATTCCTTGGGAAATGAAAATGCATGGCAGCCGGGAAAAAGGCATCTTGCGGAAAGCGCTTGAAGGACTGCTTCCTGAAGATATTTTGTACCGCAAAAAAAGCCCTTATCCGAAAACGCATCACCCGAAATACACGCAGGGGGTTACAGAATGGCTGAAAACGATTTTACAACAGAAAGATTCCGTGCTTCACATCCTGCTTGACAGAAAGAAGCTGGAAATGCTGCTGGAGACAGAAGGTTCATCTTTTCAGGTTCCGTGGTTCGGCCAGCTGATGAAAGGCCCGCAGCTGATCGCCCATCTTGCCCAGATCCATACATGGTTTGAGGCGTATCGTATCGATATAGAAGAATAACAGTGCCGCGACCGGTTTCCGCTGAAGGATATCGGTCTTTTTATTGTGAAACATATGGTACACTAAAAAACAGAGGAGTGATACCATGACCGAATACGAAACATGCGCCCAGCTTGCCGAGGCGCACTTTCCTTTATATAAACGGACTTTCTCATCCCTGCCGCCAAAAAACAGGCGGGCCGCATGGGCGGTGCTTGCTTTGTTTCACGAAGCTGACCGGCTTGATGTGCAGGAACTTGGAGGATTTGAACAGGCGGCACAAGACTTTCTGAACGGGTCCCGCGCCGACGGCTTTTTGTGGGAGGCGCTCACCGATGCGCGGCAGCAATTTGCGCTTGAAGAAGAGCCGTTACGTGAGTTTATCGCCGGCCAAATCTCTGACAGAGAAAAAGTAACGTATCAAGAGTTTGATGACCTGCTGATGTACGCGGGCCAAACAGGCGGAGCCCTCGGCCTGCTTCTGCTGCCGGTTTGCGCGCGCCGGAACCAAGAGAAACTCCGCCATGCAGCCGTTTCATTAGGAGCAGCCATTCAGCTGACCCGGGTGCTTCTGGAGGTCCATACGGACGAGCGGGCGAAAAAGCGTCTCCCGCGCCAGGTGATGAAGCAATTCGGCTATACGGAAGAAGAGCTGGAGAGCCATACCGTCAACAAAGCTTTTATGAATGTATGGGAGTACATCGCATTCGAGGCCGAGGCGTATTTCGAGGAGGCGTCTGAAGAGCTGGAGCTGTTTCCGTTATACTCAAGGCCCGCCGTTACCGGTTTAGCGGCACATTACCGGTCAGAGCTCGGTGACATGAGACAACGGCTTTCACAAGCATAAAAAAACGCCCGGCTTCATAACGAAGCTTCGGGCGTTTATGCAATCCCTTTTTGAATCCAAATCCGCGACCGCCATCTTCTGTACATAAGAATGCCTCTGACCCATTCATCCGCGATAAATGAAATCCAGATGCCCATAAGCCCCAATCCGAAATGGATGCCGAACAGATAAGCGAGCGGCAGTCCGATACCCCACATGGAAATCATTGCCATGTAGACGGGGAATTTTGCATCTCCGGCAGCCCGCAGCGAGTTGATGATAATGACATTGAATGAACGGCCGGGCTCAAGAATGATCGTCATGGCGATCAGCATGCTCGCCGTCGCAATAATGTCAGGGCTGCTTGTGAAAATTCCGATCAGCTGCTTTGAAAACAAGGTCATGATCACGGATGTCAAAGCGGCAATGCCAAGCGCCCAGTACAGACTTTTCATGCAGCGGTCATAAGCGTCGTCAAACCGTTTGGCGCCGATATATCTGCCGATCAAAATCTGTGTGCCCTGGCTGATCGCCGTTCCGAACAGCAGGATAAACATGGTGATGTTTTGTGTATAAACCTTTGTCGTAAGCGCCTGAGCGCCCATAATGGCGATAAAATAAGTGACAACCATTTGCGAAATGTTGTAAGACAGCTGTTCGCCGGCAGACGGAATCCCGATTTTCAGGAGTTTCCGCAAGTGCTCTTTATGGACGTGAAAAATCTTTTGCCATGTCAGACCGAGTCCGATGCGTTTTTTGACGATCACAATCATCGCGACCAGTCCGATGATCCGCGCGAAGGACGTTGACATCGCAACACCGGCGACGCCTAACACCGGAAGGCCGAGCGGCCCGAAAATGACAAGAAAGTTTCCGGCAATATTTAAAATATTCATCCCGATCGTAACGAACATCGTATCCTTCGTATGACCGTAGCTTTTTAAAATGGCGCTGAACGTCATAATCAAAGCCTGAATGAAGGACAGCCCGCCGACCACCTGCAAAAAGACTTTGGCATCCGGCATCAATTCATTGGAAAGACCCATCACATGAAGCAGCGGAACGGCCGCAAAAAATATGGCGGCGCTGATGGCGAGACTGATGACAAAGTTCGCTCCTATTGATACATAAGCCACTTCCTGCGCCTCTTTTTTCTGTTTAGAGCCTAAAAACTGTGAAATCACAATTGTCGTGCCCGTTGCGATAAAGCTGAACATCACGATAATTAAATTTAAAATCTGATTGCTGACACCCACGGCCGCCACACTGTTGTCAGAGTATTGGCTAAGCATAAGAGTGTCGGCGTTTCCCATAAACATATATAATGAAACCTCAATAAATATCGGCCAAGTCAGCGCGTATAATGAGAGTCTGTGATCAGAGGATTGTTTGAACGCAGCCCGTTTTAAAATCGCTTGTTTCATTTCTTTTAACCCCTTTCCTGACAAAATCAACGTTTAAAAGTGTACCTCCATTTTCTTATAATAAAAAGGGAGAGAAACGAAACTTCTTGCAAAAATCCGACTTAAAAAGGAGGGCCGAAAATATGTCCTTTCTCGAGTTCACAGTTCCTCCGTTCCCGGTCTTTATCGCTGCGGGAGAAGGAGTGTTCAAAAAAGGCGAAACCCATGTGAGACGGGTCTTCCCGGTGTTTGATCTGCTGTATGTGAAAGAAGGCGTCCTCTACATTACAGAAGACGAAAACGCCTTTTCCGTTGAAGCGGGAGAATATATTCTGCTTTCTCCCGGGCTTGAACATTACGGGACAAAAGGCAGTGAAGAAACGACATCCTATTCGTGGCTTCATTTTGAGGGAGCGGCTTATGAGGTGACGGAAACAACCGGGAACAACTGGTCGGAGCTGAGGCGAAAAAAAGGGAGCTTTGAAGAGCCGTCCCGCTACCGGCTGTCCCTGCCGCAAAAAGGGAAAGTGAGACGCCCGCAGTTTATGGCCGGGCAATTCAGTGTGCTGACAGATGACAGCGCCGAGAACTCCGATCTGCCGCTCAGAAAGCAGATTCTGTTTGAAGAGCTGCTGCTCCATCTTCAGAAAGAAGCGTTCCAAATCCCGTCCGCAAAGGAAAGAGTCGCATGGGAGGCCGCCCGGTACCTGCAGGAGCACTATCAGGAGAAAACAACCATCAAAGCGCTCTCTTCGGCTCTTCATTACAACCAAGACTACGTGACCCGCTGCATGCAGCAGGTGCTCGGCGTCACGCCCGGCCAGTATACGAACAAAGTCAGAATGACGGAGGCGAAACGTCTTTTGTCCGCAACCAATGACAAAATGGGGGCGATCGCGGACGCCATCGGTATGGAGGACCCAACCTATTTTTCCAAACTGTTTAAACAGATTGAAGGCATTTCGCCGCTTGAATACCGCAAATTCGTAAGCCGGAAAACGGACTGACCTAAAACCAGAGAACAAAAGAGGGATCAGTAAGCATGAAAATGACAATTTACGATGTGGCCGAAAAAGCGGGCGTCTCCAGCTATATCGGATTATGATAGATTCGAAGTAAAAAAGCAAAGGCCCGGGAGGCCTTTGCTTTTTTATGATTCGTATGAGAAAAAAATGTAGTCAGTCGGCACGCCTTTATAGCCCATTTGGTGAAGCATCGCGGTGATATTGCCGCGATGGTATGTGCCGTGATTCACAACATGCCGGATCACATCGGCATATGTCGTCTGAAGCGTCCCCAGGCGCGGATGAGAAATAGAGATCGGACCTTCCGGGTTCTCCATTTCTTTTAAAAATTCGCTGAATTCTTTGTCCAGTTCAGTCATTCTATGTTCAATCGCCTCAAAATCTCCGTCAAGCTTTTCAAATTGATCAAACTGCGAGACGATTTGTTCGAAAGTTTCTCCGTAAAGCACGTGAAGCCAAATGTAATCAGCCCGGTATATATGCACAAGCACGGCGTTCACAGTCGGAAAAACACTTTTCAGTTTCTGCTGTAAGCTGACCGCGGGCAGCGTCTTCAGATGCTGAATAACTTGCTCATTTGCCCATCTGTGGTAGTGATACAGCTTTAAAATGTCTGACATTCCAATTCCCCCTCTTCCTTCCGGTACATTCAACATGGCCTGGCCGAATTCCTTTTATCGAAACAAAAGCGCCGCAAAATAAAAAGCAGCACCCCACATCACCAATGCCGAGCATTTATTCAGGATGCCGAGGAGCCGGCCTCCTGTATCCGCCGTTTGAACGAGCCGTCCCGCGAATGCCAGTCCGGCGAACCATACCCAGGAGACCGCGATACAAGCACCGGCAAACAGCCATTTATCAATTCCCGGATAGGCGGCGGAGCTTGTGCCGATGACACTGACGGTATCCAAAATCGCATGCGGGTTCAAAAGGGATACCATGACGGCCGTGACCGCCTGTTTTTTTGCCGTGAAAACCGTTTTTCTCGCCTGTTCGGCCTGCGGTTTGCTTCTCCAAGTCTGCCAGCCTAAAAAACTGAGAAACAAAAAGCCGCCTATAAGCATGACGGTCTGAAAAACGGGAATCTCTGCAATAATCATTGACACGCCTGCGACCGCCGCGCTGATGAGAATCGTATCGCATACCGCGGCGGCAATCACTGCGGGAAACGCCTGCCACACATGTTTTTGCCAGGCTCCCTGCTGAAAAATAAACACGTTTTGCGCACCCAATGGCAAAATAAGGCCGAAAGCGAGCATCACTCCGTGAAGAATCGCATTCATTTCGTAAAACCCTCCAATCGTCAACTAAATCTCATTGTAGCCGCACTGTGTGCTGATGTCTCCGGCCATTTGGCTGGTACTTGAACCAGCCAAATGTATAATAAATAAAGAAGGAGGGATGACGTATGAACAGCTGGCGTCCGGATCGGGAGTCGCACATACCGCTTTATCTCCAGATCGAACAGCATATAAAAGAAAAAATACTTCATGGCGAATGGACCATCGGCACGAAAATTCCCTCACAAAGAAAGCTCGCCGAGGAGCTTCAGGTCAACCGAAGCACAGTGACGGCAGCAGTTGATGAGTTAATCGCCCAAGGTCTTCTGGAAGGAAAAAGAGGGGGAGGCACAAAGGTCGTCAACAATACGTGGAGCATCATGGCAGCGGCTAAGCCCCTTGATTGGAGCACATACGTTACATCGGGAAGTCATCAGCCGAATTCAGCCTTGGTTCAGGCCATTAATCAAAACGAGCCGCGTCCGGATCTGATCAGGCTGGGGACGGGTGAACTGAGTCAAGAGCTGCTGCCTGAGCAGGAGATGGCCGAACTGTTCCGTGAAGCGGGAACTAACATTTTTGCGCTCGGCTATGAAGAACCGAAGGGCAGCCTTCAGCTTCGGCAAAGCGTCGCGGAACATTTGAAAACAAAGGGGATTCACGCGTCCCCGGCATCCATCGTAATCGTCTCAGGCGCGCTGCAGGCGCTTCAGCTCATTTCAATCGGGCTGCTAAAACCAAACTCTGTCATGCTGACTGAAAACCCGTCGTATCTCCATTCCCTGCGTGTGTTTCAATCAGCGGGCGTCAGGCTTAAGGGAGTGCCGATGGATGGGAGCGGAATGAAAACGGATCATCTTCCCGCTTACCGGCGGCAATACGAAGCAGGGCTGCTGTACACCATTCCGTCATTCCATAATCCGACCGGAACGGTAATGTCACTTAAGCGGCGGAAGGAACTCATCGCGCTCGCAAGAAATCACCGTCTGCCTGTCATTGAAGATGACGCATACGGTGATTTATGGATCGATAAAGAACCGCCGCCTCCGTTAAAATCGATGGACAGTGAGGGGAATGTACTGTATATCGGCACGCTGTCAAAAACCGTAAGCCCGGGTCTGCGCATCGGATGGGTCGTCGCCCCTGAGCCGGTTGCAGACAGGCTCGCCGATATTAAAATGCAGACGGATTACGGCTCCAGT
Source organism: Bacillus sp. 275 (assembly GCF_001999205.1). Taxonomy (NCBI): domain Bacteria; kingdom Bacillati; phylum Bacillota; class Bacilli; order Caryophanales; family Bacillaceae; genus Bacillus; species Bacillus sp. 275. Next base: position 922,231 of record NZ_CP019626.1, on the reverse strand, counting down.
GCTTTATCTCAATGGGCGGCATGTCAATGGCTGTCAAGCGGCCGCTATGAAGCGCGCCTTTTGCGTCTCAGAAAGGAACTCAAAATCAGAAGAGATGCGGCATTGCGTTCTCTTGAAAGATACGCGGGAGATATTGCGGAGTGGCGTGTGCCGGAGGGGGGCTTTTATATTTGGGTCACTTTTCATCAAGCAATCGCCGTTCAGACGCTTTTCACCCGTGCCTTGGATGCCGGCGTGCTGATCAATCCGGGAGCTCTCTATCTTCCCGAAGACCGGCAAAGCCTGCGTCTTTCCTATTCATACGCATCCTTACCGGACTTGGAAAAAGGCATTCAAACGATAGCGGACATCGCCCGCCGTTTCGTTTAATAAAAGATCACGTCACAATGGCTCCGAGCGCTTCTGCGAATGTAACGGCATGCGCCGGAGAGATGCGGCATCCTTTCAGCTTCTCAAGTGAGACGTGCAGATGATCAAATGTGCACGTGCTGATATCCATATTAAAAAGAGACGTGCCGATAAAATTTGAGCCGTTCAAATCACAGGCGTCAAGATCTGTGTATTCAAGAACGGCATCATTCCACTCGCTTTCTGTAAGAGCGCACGTGTCAAACCGGACATGCTTCATATTGGAATAGCTGAAGGAGCTGTAATTTGCGAGGCAGTCTTCAAACCGTACATGACGCATGGCGGAATCCGCCAGATTCAAGCCGAGAAGTTTTGAATGCTGAAACGCCGTTCTATGGATGATGCTTCCGCTGAAATCAGCGTTTGAGACATCACATTTGTCAAACAGGACATCGGTACATTCCATATGTCTGAAAGAGACATCCGTAAAAACGGTGTTTCTGAAAATGACTTTTTCGGCGCGCAGGCCGTCCAGTTTGCTGTTTACGACGGCGTTTTCTATGACGACTTCTTTTATGAGGTCGTCCTGAAGCGCTTCTGTGAAAGAAAGCACCGGCAATTCTTTCGGGATTTTCGGTTTTTGGATCGTATTCATCTCATACTTCCTTTTCTGAATTAATAGCTGAAAACGGCAATTGACAGATATCGTTTTCTGCCTGCCATCCTTGCTGTTGCGTAATGTACAAAGGGTATTAAAAAAGCGGGAGGGCGTCAATAGTACCGCATATAAAAGCAGGCGTGACATTCAAGGTAATGCCCTTAGAGACATGTCCCCAAGGGCATTTGTCTGTTTCAGGCGAGTTCTTTATACATGATCACATGCGGGCCGATGCCGGGTATGTCAAAGGGGCTGCCCGTGCTTTTCCAGCCGAGCTTTTCGTAATATCCCTTTACGTGACATCTGGCGTTGCACCAGACAAGCGCCGCCCCCATATCTGCCAGTTTCCGTTCTGCATAGGCGATTAACGTGCTTCCCGCTTTTTGCGTCCGGTATTCCTCAAGCGTCGCCATGCCGCGCAGCTGATAGGCGGGCGCTGCCTGTAACGCCTGCTGGTTCTGCGGGTAGAAAGAAGCGATGCTGATCAATGTCCCGTCGTAAAAACCTCCGAGATGAAAGGCTCCTTTGACGCTGTCCTGATCATATTTACAATCCTCAATCGTCTGATGGGGGCGCAGCACGCTGTGTCTGATCGCGTATGTGTCTTCTGCGGTGATGGGTTTTACTTCAACCATGAAAAAATCCTCCTTTGCTTGATTCTTTTTCTGTATCGTACCATGAAAAAGCCGCCTGTCATATCAGGCGGCCTCTTCCGCGTCAATGCAAATATACATCAGCCCGCTTTTCATCCTTTTGCTTAATATAAGCTGCAAGCTCTGACGTCAAATCAGAACGGAGAAACGGGGTGATTAAATAAATTCCGTTAAACAGTTCGCACGCCGTGTCGAGAAGCGACTTGGCGATGGCGAGGCCTTCGGCTTTCTGCTTCCGCTTGTCTTCGCCGGCGAGCGCCATTTTTTCGCGGATGCTGTCTGACAGCTTAATGCCCGGGATTTCATGATGGATGAACTCTGCGTTGCGGCTGCTCGTTAACGGCATGATTCCGATATACACCGGTGTTTTGAGATGCTTCGTTTCATGATGAATGTCAATGAGCTGCTGCTCCGAGTAGACAGGCTGGGACACGAAGTAGTCAGCTCCGCACTCTATTTTTTTCTCCAGCCGTTTTACTGCTTTATCGAGATGGCGGACATTCGGATTAAATGCTCCGGCTACGGAAAAGTTCGTTTTCTTGCCGAGCGGTTTCCCTGATAAAGAAATGCCCTCGTTGAATTGTTTAATCAGCCTGATCAAGTCAAAGGACGTTAAATCATAGACGGAGGTAGCCCCCGGAAAGTCGCCGATTTTTGAAGGATCACCCGTGATGGCTAAAATGTCGGTGAGCCCGAGCGTATCCAGCCCCATTAAATGTGACTGAAGGCCGATGATGTTGCGGTCTCTGCATGTAATGTGAACGAGAGAACGGATATCAAGACGCTCTTTCAGCAATGAACCGCAGGCTGCATTGCTGATCCGCGGTGTCGCCAATGAATTGTCGGCGAGCGTCAGCGCTTCTATGCCGGTTTCTTTTAATTCAGCCGCCGCTTGCAGAAATTTGTCAAAATTCAATTTTTTCGGCGGATCAAGCTCTACGATAATTGACCGTTTTTGAGCGGCGATTTCGTTTAAACCCGGCTCGGTCCGTTCGTTGCGGACTGAGATGACTTCTTCTTCCCGTCTGATTTTCACTTCTTTCTCAGTGACAGGAGAAAGTCCTTGGACCGCTTCGGCCATGGCTCTGATATGGTTTGGCGTCGTACCGCAGCAGCCGCCGATAATGCGCGCGCCCTGAGTGCGGAACTGTACGGCGCTCTCCCGGAAATAGGCATCGTCCGTATCATAAACAAGCCGGCCTTCTTCTAAAGACGGAAGGCTGCTGTTCGGATAGACCGATAAATAAGCGTCACTGAAAATCGGCACTTCGGTGAGCGCTTCAATCATGTGGTACGGGCCGAGCCGGCAATTGATTCCCGTTATGTCAGCGCCGAGATCGGCAATTGACCTGAGGGCTTCCCGAAGCGGCGTTCCGTCCTGCAGCACGCCCTGTTCGTGCATGGATACGTTCAGCATAATCGGAAGTTCCGTTTCTTTTCTCGCGATCTTCAGCACTTCGCGCGCCTCTTCTAAATCATAGTATGTTTCCAGAAGCAGACCGTCCGGCTCTTCGTGCAGCAATAAATAAAGCTGCTCCCGAAAGCTGCGTTTAATCTCCTCCAGGCTGTAGGCGTTTTTGTTAAAGGTGCGGATGCCGCCCATCGTTCCCAATACATAAGCGCCGTCTGAGGAAGCGCGCGCGATTCTGACCGCCTCCTGATTGATTTTTTTCGTTTCATCCTCAAGTCCGTATCTTGAGAGCTTAATAAAATTCGCGCCGTACGTATTTGTCTGGATGATGTCTGCCCCGGCTTCCACGTAAGCCTTATGTATCCGCTTGATTTCTTCGGGCTTTGATACGTTCAGTTCCTCAAAACATCTGTCAATGCCGTAGGAATAGAGGAGAGTGCCCATCGCGCCGTCTCCGATTAAAATCCGTTCTTTTAAGTCTTGTAATAGTCCCATTGTTTGCCTCCTTCGTCACATTCAGCAAGGAAAAAAGAGAAATAAAAAAAGTCTTCTTAAGAAGAAGACTTTGTAATCATTTGTCTCTCTTCTTATCTTCCAAGCTGTTTTTAGCTTGCTGGATTTAGCACCTTGGTCATGGTTTGGGTAAACCACTACACCGGTTGCTGAAGCGTCGTCGGGCCAGTCCCTCGGCTTCTCTTGATAAGAACGTTCATGTAATTGTCATGGGTTTCCAAAACTTAACTGTGGAAATCCCTTTCTCCAAATTTACCGAAAATAGAGACAATAATCAATAGGAATCACATAATTTATCTAAAATTAATAAATTGAACGTCAATCGGCAGGTCTGCTCCGCGGACGGCTGCAATAATCTGCTGCAGATCATCTTTATTTTTTCCGGTGACGCGCACTTGGTCGTCCTGAATCTGCGACTTGACCTTCAAGCCGGAGTTTTTAATCACCGCGTTGATTTTTTTGGCGTTGTCTTTATCAATGCCCTGTACAAGCTTCGCGCGCTGGCGCACCGTGCCTCCCGAAGCATTTTCGATTTTGCCGTATTCAATGTTTTTCGTCGGCACGTCCCGTTTGATCAGCTTGCCGCTCAGCACATCTTTGAGCTGATTCAGTTTAAACTCGTCATCAGAAATCAGGACAAGCTCTTCCTTTTCTAAAGTTACATCGCTTTTCGATCCTTTAAAGTCATAGCGCGTGCCGATTTCTTTCAGCGTCATCTGAATCGCATTCTGCACTTCGGGAAATTCAACTTTGGATACAATATCAAAAGAACTTTCTTTTGCCATGAGAAAACCTCCTATAACATTTCACTTATGAGTTGATTATAGTAGAATAAAGAGAAATGTCCAACAGCATAAAGCATGAATTTATGCATGTTGGAAAAAATGAGAAAAACATCAGCCTCATACGGGCGAATCAGGAAGGACGATAACATGAGACCAGGGCAGCAGCTCACGCTTAGTATAGATCACCAAACCGATTTCGGTTATTTTTTAACCGACGGCGAGGATACGGTTCTTTTACATAACAGTGAAATCACAGAGGATATCGAAGACAGAGATGAAGTGGACGTATTTATTTACGTCGATCATCAGGAAAGACTCGCGGCGACGATGAAAAAGCCGCTCATCAGCTTTTATGACTACGGATGGGTGGAAGTGACGGACGCTGTGGAGGATATGGGCGTATTCGTCGACGTCGGTCTGTCAAAAGACGCGCTCGTCGCAACGGAGCACCTGCCTCCGTACAAATCCGTCTGGCCGCAAAAAGGCGACAGACTGTATTGCATGCTGAAGGTGACAAGCCGCGGACGCATGTTTGCCAAGCCGGCGCCTGAAGATATCATCAGTGAATTATTTACGGATGCAGAGGAAGACGTCATGAATAAAGACCTGACGGGCACGGTGTACAGACTGATTGCATCAGGCTCTTTTCTGATTACCGATGAAGGCATCCGCGCGTTTATTCACCCTTCAGAAAGAAAAGAAGAGCCGAGACTCGGCAGCCGCGTGACAGGGCGTGTCATCGAGGTGAAGGAAGACGGCTCCGTCAACATGTCACTGCTGCCGAGAAAGCAGGATGCGCTTTCGGTTGACGCGGAAGAAATTCTGACCTATCTGAGATCAAGAAACGGCGCGATGCCTTACGGAGACAAAAGCCATCCTGACGATATCCGCGAACGGTTTCATTTAAGCAAAGCCGCCTTTAAGCGGGCGCTCGGGCATCTGATGAAAAACGGCAAGGTCTATCAGGAAGACGGCTGGACATACGAAAAACAATAAATTTTCTGCAAAAACATCGGTGAACCAAAACCGATGTTTTTTATTTTCTCAAAAGCTCCTATGCCCTCATTTGTTTAACATCCTGCCGAACATACATATTTTATTGAAATAAAATATTCTGACATCCGAACCGATATATAACTATAGAAAAAAATAAAAGGAGAGTTTCAATGAGAAAAATGGCGATATTTGCGGCTGTACTGCTGATTGCGCTCAGCACGGCGGGATGTGCCGGCAAATCTGAGGAAACGGCGGCCGAAAAAACGAAAACAATCGGCATCATGCTGACAGACAACGGCCTCGGCGACCAATCATTTAATGATTCAGGCTTTCAAGGTTTGATGAAAGCGAGAGACGAGCTCGGCATCACATTTGATTATCGGGAAATAAAAGATACCGGTACATACGAAAAAGGACTGACCCAGCTTGTCCGGGAAGGCAATGATCTTGTTGTGGGGCTCGGTTACAGCATGCAGGCGGATTTAGAAAAGGTCGCCAAAAAATATCCGAAGCAGCGGTTTGTGCTGATTGATTCCGTATCAGACCTGGATAATGTCACTTCCGTCACGTTTAAAGAGGATGAAGGAAGCTTCTTAGCCGGAGCGCTGGCGGCCATGACGAGCAAAACCGGCACAATCGGATTTATCGGCGGTTCAGATGCCGACGTCATTAAACGGTTTAAAAAAGGCTATCTGAAAGGCGCGGAATCAGTCAAACCGAATATCCGCGTGCTGTCGGACATCAGCGGTACGTTTGACGATGATAAGCTCGGGAAGGGCATCGCCCAAAACATGATCCGAAAAAAAGCCGATGTCCTGTTTACGGCAGCCGGCTTCACGGGTGTCGGCGCACTGAAAGAAGCGGAGGCGCAAAAAGTATACGCCATCGGTGTTGACAGCGATCAATATTACACCGCCGAGCACGCCGTTATCTCTTCTATAGTGAAAAACGTCGACCATGTCATCTATGAATTGGCGAAAGATTTAAAAGACAACAAGGAGATCAAAAGCGGTGAGATCGTTTACGGACTGAAGGAAAACGGCATGGACTTAGCCAAGATCAGAGTTGTCAAAAACGCAGGCGGGCTGACGAAAAAGATCAAGGATATGAAAAACAGCCTGATTGAAAAAGGAGGCGATCTGAAGTGACATTACGGACAAGGCTGCTCGTTAACGCAGCCGTTACGATGATTTGCTTCGCCGCCGTCATCGGCTTTACCATCGTAAACATGATGAAGATTCAGGCTTCAAATGAAGATGAAGTGGACGCGCTGTTAAACGTCCAGGAAGCAAAAGCTGACCTTAATACGTTAAAAGAAAGCATCACCGGCTATTCCTATACGCTCGCAGACGCCCAGAAAGAAGATGTGCGAAGCTATATGAAAAGCAGCTCAGACAAACTGGCGGCGCTCAAAAAAACGATGACGGACGGTGCGGACAAAGCCGCTTATGACAAACTCGCCAAAAAATACGAATCATGGCAGGCGGAGGCGGACGCTGCTCTTGATTCGAAAAGCCCGGCTGAAGCGACAAGGACGGCGGCCCGCATCAACGGTCTTCTGAATGATATTTATATGCTGAATCTGAAAAGCCGGGATCACTATGAAGACATGCAGAAGCAGACGGCTGACCAGATTCAGTTTATCGTTTACAGCGCAGCCGTGCTGACCATCGTGATACTTGCCGTCACCGTCATATCTTCCATCAGGCTGACGAAGAGAATTGCAGGGCCGATCCGCCGCATGGCTGAAAATGCCCGTCGTATTGCAGGAGGGAACCTTGCTGTTGAAATGCTTGATTATAAAGGGAAGGACGAACTGAAAGAGCTGAATGACTCATTCGGAATGATGGCTGAACAGCTCCGCACCTTAATTCAGGCGATCGGAGAGGTCGGCCGTGAAGTCGAGACTTTCGCGGAAGGTTTGACGAAGGAAAACCAGACGCTGAAGGACATGACCGAGCAGGTGTCCGTGTCGACGGAAGAAATGGCGCAAGGCTCCCAAACCATTTCAGAAGATCTGCAGCATGCGGTGCAATTCATTGAACAAATGGATGAACATTCAAAGGAGAACGCCGAACGTTCAAAACAAACGACGAGAAGCAGCGAAGAGACGATTGCGGCGGTGGCTGCGGGGCGCGGTGCTTTAGCCGAGACCAAGCAAGCCATTGATAAAAGCAATGAGACATCAAAAGAGATTTCCGAATCCGCCGATCTCTTCATAGAGCATGCGGCAGGCATCAGTATGATGGCGCAGACCGTTTCTGACATTGCAGGCCAGACCAATCTGCTGTCATTAAACGCCGCAATCGAGGCGGCCAGAGCAGGCGAGGCCGGAAAAGGATTTGCCGTCGTTGCCGAGGAGATACGGAAGCTCGCAGACGGATCAGCCAAAGCGACCGCGCAGATTTTCGATATGGTAAAGCAAATTGAAGACGGCATCACATCTATTACCGGAGCTGTCACGACCGGCGTCGCTTTAGCGGACAGACAGCAGGAGCTGATGGAGAAAACGTCAGAATCATTCGTCCATATTGAACAAAAAGCCGCCCATATTAAAGCGGAGCTTACTCAATTGGACGGACGGATCATCGAATCGAAACAGCTTGGTGAGCAAGTGCTGCATCATGCCGAAAGCATCAGCGCCGTCGTTCAGGAAACGGCTGCGGGAAGCGAAGAGATTTCTGCCTCCGCGCTTGAGCAGCTGTCTTCTTTTCATAAAATGGCGGAAAGCGTCAATAATCTGGTGGGCCTGACAGAGCGGTTAAACGATCAGGTCCGCCGGTTTACTTTGTAACGGGCTATGCCCGCCCCCTGATTTTTGCAGCCTGACATGAGTAACTTCTGAATGAAACACAAATACTGAATATACTTGTGTTTATATTTATTCTTTTTCGTGAAAGGTGAAAAAAGATGGGAGGAATCGGGATGAATGAACAAATTCCGCATGATAAGGGTCTTGATAATAGTCTGGCTTTATTACGCGATGGATATGTATTTGTGAAAAACCGAGCGGAGAATTATCGCTCGGATGTGTTTCGCGCCCGTTTATTAGGGAAGACATTCATTTGTATGAGCGGAGCGGAAGCCGCAAAGCTTTTTTATGACACAGAACGATTTCAGCGGGAGCATGCCCTCCCCAAACGGGTGCAGAAAACGTTATTCGGAACAGGGGCAATCCAGTCAATGGACGGTGAACGGCATAAGCACAGGAAGCTTCTATTTATGTCGCTGTTGACGCCGCCCCGGCAAAAACGGCTTGCGGAAGCGGTGGCAAAACAGTGGAAAGCATCTGCGGAAATGTGGGAGGGTTCAAACCGAATTGTCCTTTTTGATGAAGCGAAGAAAGTGCTGTGCCGGGCTGCCTGTGAGTGGGCCGGCGTCCCGCTGAAAGACTCAGAAGTGAAAGAGCGGGCGCAGGATTTCACCGATATGGTAGACGCATTCGGCGCTGTCGGACCGCGTCATTGGAAAGGCAGAAGGGCGAGGCTGAAAACGGAGAAATGGATAGAGGAGGTCATTGAGGATGTGCGGTCCGGCAAGCTGCAACCGCCGGAGTGCTCAGCCTTGTATGAAATGGCTTTTCATACAGAACTTGACGGGAACAGACTTGATTCTCACATGGCTGCTGTTGAGCTTATTAATGTTCTGCGCCCGATTGCCGCCATTTCTTACTTCATTACGTTTTCAGCTCTTGCATTGCATGATTACCCTGAATATCGGTGCAAACTGAGATCGAGAAATGATCAGGAGGCCGAAAGATTTGCACATGAAGTTCGGCGGTATTACCCGTTTGCCCCGTTTTTAGGAGCCGTTGTGAAAAAAGATTTCGTATGGAAGAACTGTGAGTTTAAAAAGGGTGCATCCGTCATGCTTGACCTATATGGGACAAACCATGATTCCCGGCTTTGGGAGAATCCCAATGAATTTCGCCCGGAACGTTTTCAGGGGCGGGAGGAAAATAAATTTGATTTCATTCCCCAGGGCGGAGGTGATCCGGCTAACGGCCACCGCTGTCCGGGTGAGGGAATGACCGTGGAAGTCATGAAAACTTCCCTTGCGTTTCTTGCCAATGAAATAGAGTACGGTGTTCCGTCCCAAGATTTGAGTTTCAGCCTGTCCAGAATGCCGGCATTGCCTGAAAGCGGATTCGTGATAAGTGATGTTAGACGCATATAGAACAAAAAACAGCCCTCTATCTTCATACACAAGAGGGCTGTTTTGCTTTTACAGATGGTCCGGTTTTTTGGAATTCTGGTTTTTTCCCGCCTGCCGGTTTTTTTCGGCAAGCCGGTTCTTTTTCTGATTTACGGCGTTATTGTCCAACGGTTTTTTGTCATCATCTTTCATGCGGCAAAGCCTCCCTTCTGTCCGTTAGGATGCCCGCCCGCATTGAAATTATGGCTTCAGGAAAAAAATCGCGAGCGTGCCCGGCCCGGAGTGCGCGCCGATCGCAGAGCCGATTGAATGAAGAATGATCTCTTTCGGATGGAACGCTTCTTCAATCATTTCCTTCATCCGAAGCGCCGTCTCCTCGTTATCTGCATAGCTGATCCCCACGGTTTGATCCGCCCAATCGCCGCCTTCTTCCTTCATCATGTCTATAATCCGTTTAAACAGTTTCTTTTGTCCGCGTAATTTTTCGAGCGGCACGAGCCTGCCGTCATCCACATGCAGAATCGGTTTAATGTTCAAAAGCCCCCCGACAAAAGCGGACGTTTTTGAAATTCTGCCGCCCCGCGCGAGATAAGCGACATCATCGACCGTAAATATATGTTTCATCCGTGCGCAAAAGCTCTTTACAGACGTTTCGATTTCTTGTATTGTATTCCCGTTAACACAGAGTGTTTGCGCGTGCATCACAGCAAGGCCGCAGCCCAATGAAGCGCATTTGGAATCTACAATCCGTAAATCAAAATCGGGAAATTCCTCTTTTACTTCATTGGCGATCATTACGGCCGTCTGATAGGTGCCGGAAAGACCTGAGGAAAAGGCGATGTATATCGCCGGTTCTCCGAGTTCCGCGTATTGTAAAAATACTTTTTTTATCGTATCCGGTGATGCCTGGGATGTTTTCGGAACTTTCCCGTCCCGCATCGCTTGAAATATATGATCCGCCTGAATGGTGACCGCGTCCTCATATTCGTTTCCGTCAAGTGTTACGTGCAGCGGAATGAACCCGATCCGGTTTTCTTCAATATAAGATTTCGGCAGGTCAGAGGCGCTGTCAGCAATAAGGTGAACTGTCATCATAATTCCCTTCTTTCCGATTGGTGAGAGTGATGCCAACTATATCATATAAATGTGGCAAAATAGTGTTCAAAACTTTATTTTAAGGGAAAAGCTAATAATGAAAATGAGCGGAGGAGCAAGCCATGGTACTAGAACAAGCAAAAAAATTAGCAATCGTCGTCATCGGCGCGTTTCTGTATGCGGCGGGACTGAATTTATTCCTGATACCGGCGAATGTATATGCCAGCGGTTTTACCGGTGTCGCCCAGCTGCTGTCAAGCGTCGTTGATCAATACGCCCCCTTTTATATTTCGACAGGAGTTCTCATGTTCCTCTTAAACATTCCCATCGGTGTGTTAGGGTGGCTGAAAGTCGGCAGATCATTCACTGTATACAGCATATTAAGCGTAGCGCTGACGTCCGTCTTTATGGGAATTCTCCCGGAAATGAGACTGTCGCACGATATTCTTCTGAATACCGTATTCGGAGGAGTCATCTCAGCTATCGGCATCGGTTTAACGCTGAAATTCGGCGCTTCGACAGGCGGTCTTGATATCGTGTCGATGGTGCTGGCCAAATGGAAGGATAAGCCGGTCGGCACATATTTCTTCATTTTGAACGGGATTATCATTTTGACGGCAGGATTATTGCAAGGATGGGAGAAAGCATTATATACCCTTGTCGCTCTGTATGTCACAACAAGGGTGATTGACGCCATTCACACCCGCCACATGAAACTGACCGCCATGATCGTTACAAAAAAAGCCGATGAAATCAAAGAAGCGATTTACGGGAAAATGGTCCGCGGCATTACGACGGTGCCGGCAAAAGGCGCTTACACAAATGAACAGAAAGAAATGATGATCATCGTCATCACGCGGTACGAATTGTATGACCTTGAGAAAATCGTGAAAGAAGTCGACCCGAAAGCCTTCACAAACATCGTGCAAACGACGGGGATCTTTGGTTTCTTCAGAAAAGACTGATAGGAGCGGATAGAATGAAGTGGCTGTTTGGCCTGTTATTACCGGTCATTTTACTGATCGGATGCAGCAGTCAATCCGGGCAGAAGGAGCCCGCTGAGGAGGTATCCGGAGAGATGAATGAACAGCAAGCGGAATTAGCCGTAAACCCTGTGCAGACGGATCAGCAGATCGAATTTCAAATGTCTTTAAAAAACAAGAGCGGCAGCCCGATCGATTTCACATTCAGCTCAGGGCAGAAATTCGAATTGACCGTACATGACCAACATCACAAAGAACTGTACCGCTATTCAAAAGACAAAATGTTTACTCAGGCGTTTCAGACCGTGACCTTAATGCCGAATGAAACGTATGACTTTTCAGATGTGTGGAAGAACGTGCCCGGTCCGGGAACATACACGGTGACGGTGACGTTTTTAGGGAAGTCCGATCAGATCGGAAAAAGACTGAAAACGGTAAAAACATTTGAAGTGAAATAAAAAAGCGGCGCCCTCGTCTAAACGGGGCGCCTTTTTTTATTGCAATTTCTCCAGCTGATCCTGAAATTGGTGCAGCTGCTGACGTTCTGCATCCGTCGAATTGGCGTACGCGGAAGACACGGCGTTTTTGGCGCGTGAGACAGCTTTTTCCTGATCGCCGTCCTCGAAACCGTTAGCAATCATGACGGCCTGCTGGACAAATGACTTGGCTTGAGAAAACAGTTCGTTTCTCATTAAAAGTCAACCTGCCTTTCAGCCGAATCTTTTGCTGCGTCATGCTGTGCTTCCTCTAATGTAGACCGATATGGAAATCTTGCGTCATGAAGACTGACAGAGTCCTTGCCTTGCTGAATAAACCGTTTTGATTTGTTTCGTTTACCCATTGCAATGTCCCCCTTCCATATTTAGACGAGATGAGTCGTCTGTTTTAGTATGGGCGGAAGGCTTTGTGTTATGAGCGGCAAAACCTCACAGGGAGAAATAGGATTTTAAAAATTCGGCGATTCCGTCCGCTTCATTTGATCCCGTGACGCGGTCGGCGGCCTGTTTGACTTCATCCGTGCCGTTTCCCATCGCTACGCCGCACCCGGCAAACCGGAGCATTTCAAGATCGTTGTCTTCGTCGCCGAACGCGATGATCCGTTCTCTCGGCACTTGGTAATAGTCGCTGATTTTCTTCAGGCCGACCGCTTTATTCATCCCGTGTTTAATGATTTCAATCACATGCCACGGAGCCGCCCATCTTCTGTGGTCAATGACCTCGGCGTGCACATCGGATAAATGCGCGCGTATATCCGCGACGTCCTCTTCCTTTGCATGAATCAATACGGACGTTACATCCTCCTTGACCGTTTCACGCAGATCGCCGAATGTGACATTCGCCGTATTCATATGAAACGCCTCAATTAAATGCTCATCATGATAATGGAAGTACACATCATCAATGACCTCAGCGAGCACATTATGTATTTGATAGGTCTCTGTAAGTTCGGCAAGCTGTCTGACCACATCGACCGATAAAGACGTGTGGTAGCGTCCCCATGATTCGTCTTTCGGGTGGTGGACAAACGCCCCGTTAAAATTGACAATTGGCGTTGTCAGCCCAAGCTCGTCATAATACATCGAACTGGAACGGAACGGGCGCCCGGTTGAGATGCAGACATGATGGCCCGCTTCTTTCAGCTTCTGAATCGTCCGTGCCGTTTCAGGGGAAATGGTTTTATCGTCTTTTAATAAAGTTCCATCCAGATCTAAGGCGATGAGATAAGGTTTTGTCTCCATAAATAACTCCTTTTGTCATATAATTTGCTGTTTTTCACTTATGTACAGTGTAGCTTTTTACCATCTTTATTGTCTACATGTTACACTTATGATTATGGTTATCCTAAGGAGGGAGTCAACGTGATTCTTATTGATCATCAAACCGTATCAGGCATTCCGTTTTTACATATTGTAAAAGAAGAAAATCGGGACCGTCCCGCTCCCCTTGTTTTCTTTATTCACGGTTTTACAAGCGCGAAGGAGCATAATCTTCATTTCGCTTACCTGCTTGCTGAAAAGGGCTTCAGGGCGGTGCTGCCGGAAGCTCTTTACCACGGTGAACGCGCTGAACAGCTGTCAGCAGAAGAGCTCGCCGTCCATTTTTGGGACATTGTATTAAATGAAATCGAGGAGCTTGACGTGCTGAAAAAGGATTTTGAAGCGCGCGGTCTGATTGAAGACGGGCGGATCGGTCTTGCGGGCACGTCAATGGGCGGAATTACGACATTCGGCGCGATGGCCGCGTATGATTGGGTCAAAGCCGGCGTCAGTCTGATGGGAAGCCCGAACTATACGGCGTTTTTTCAGCAGCAGATTGACCACATTCAAAAGCAGGACATCGACATTGACGTCACAAAAGAACAGGTCGATGAACTGTTTGCGCGGCTCAAACCGTTCGATCTCAGTCTGGAACCGGAAAAACTCCGCAGCCGCCCGCTGCTGTTCTGGCACGGCGTTCAAGACAAAGTCGTTCCGTATGCACCGACCCGCGGCTTTTATGAAACGATTAAACCTCATTACAGCAGCCGGCCTGACCATCTTCAGTTTCTGAAAGACGAACGGGCTGATCATAAAGTCCCGAGATACGCCGTTTTAGAAACCGTCGCCTGGTTCGATAAGCATTTATAAAGCACAAAGGTGTTAACAAAACCCGCTTTTACGTTATACTGAGGAAAAAGGAGTGATGGAACGTGGAAGAAGCATTAAAAGAAAACATCATGGGCGCCTTGGAGCAGGTTGTTGACCCTGAGCTCGGCGTCGATATCGTCAATCTCGGCCTTGTATACGACGTTGATATGGATGACGACGGCCTGACGCACGTTACGATGACACTGACATCAATGGGGTGCCCGCTCGCTCCGATCATCGTCGACGAGGTGAAAAAAGCGCTCGCCGACATTCCGGATGTAAAAGAGACGGAGGTCCACATCGTCTGGAATCCGCCTTGGACAAGAGACAAAATGTCACGCTACGCAAAAATCGCATTAGGGATTCAGTAATAAGAAAATGCACCTCGGATTTTAGGTACATCCTAAAGTTTGGAGGTGCTTTTCTTTTGTCTGCATTTACAAGGAAAAAATCAACGCGGATAAGCGACAGTGAGGGTTTGTTTTGGATCGCAAACAAACCTTTAAATATAAAATTTCATATGAGGTTTATCTTTTTTGTAATAGGACAGTCTGTCTTGGAGTGTACCTGTGTGGAATTCAAATTTATGTCCATCGGGATCAGTAAAATAAATTGACTTATGATCTTGCTTATCCCTAGGACGCCCATTTAATATACTTACATTTAGATTTTTTAACCTTTGATGTATTGCATCAAAATCTTTTGGGTCAATTGTAAAGGCCATATGCGTATAAGATTTATGTATTTCATTTCTTGGTATATCCGCCTCTAAGTTAAGTGCAAGCCAAAGCCCGTTCAGATCAAAATATGCTGTTTTTTGCCCTTTAACCAGGAGTTGTGCATGAAATACTTTTTCATAAAATTCTATAGATTTTTCCAAATTTGAAACAGAAAAAAGAAGATGATTGATTCCTTTTATGTTTATTTTCCCCACCTCGTTTAACATGTTTGTTTGAAACAATCCCTCTGGTAATACATCTGCATATATATCGATTATATACTGACTAAAAAATCATTTTAAGGATTTCTGTGTAATTTTTATGCCCGGTGTTTTCCGGCTGACCGTTTCGAGCTGTACTAAACATGATTCTGTCGGGCGCCGTTCTGTCTGCTTTGCCGCTAGAGACCGGCGTGCGGAAAGAAGGGCAAGTCACTAAAAAAACCCGATTTTCCCACCATTCGGGATTTTTTGCGGTATCGGGTTAAAAAGGAAAAAAACGGACGTGAGGCATGATATAATAGACCGGCTGCATGCGAGGGAGGAACCCATGAAGAAAAAATTACTTCTCATTATCCTTAGCATTCTTGTTTATACGGCGCTTTTCGCTGTTTCCGCCTTTCACAAAGAGCCGGAGCGGCAGGCAGGGACAATGACGGATGTCAGCCGTCTCATGCCCGTGAAAATTAAGCAGACGGTCAAAGGAAAAGAGAAAGAAACATTGGTCGAAACGATTAAGGAAGCAAAGAGAAAGCATTTGAAGATCTCAATCGCAGGCGCCCAGCACTCAATGGGCGGCCAGACGTATTATGAAGACGGTATCGTTCTCGACATGACGGGCTACAACAAAATACTCGGTCTCGACCGAAAGAAAAAAATCATCAGAGTGCAGGCGGGAGCGACGTGGAATGATATTCAGCGCTATGTCAATCCGTACGGGCTCGCGGTAAAAGTCATGCAATCGCAAAACATTTTTACGATCGGCGGCTCACTGAGCGCCAACGCCCACGGCCGGGATATCCGGTACGGTTCGCTGATTGATACGGTCAAATCGTTTCATCTTTTAAAGGCGGACGGCAAAGTCATCACCGTTACTCCGAAAGATGACCTGTTTTCAGCCGTCATCGGCGGCTACGGCCTGTTCGGCGTCATCCTTGACGCGGATATTGAGCTGACGGATGATGAGCTTTATGAAATGAAAACGAAACGCATGAACGCTGATACATACAGTCAATATTTTACGCAGCATGTTCAGCGCAACCCCGCCGTGCGCATGCATCTCGCGCGGATCGCAACAGGGGATAAAGGCTTTTTGCACGATATGTATGTGACTGATTACACACTCTCAGACAACCAGAAAGAATTGAAACGGCACAATGAACTGAAAGAAGATGAGCATCCGGCGCTGACGAAATTCGCGCTCGGCCTCTCCCGCCGGTATGACTGGGGAAGAAATTGGTTCTGGTCAACCCAGCAGTCTTATTTTCTCAGCCAAAACGGCGTGAAAGTCTCCAGGAACAATGTCATGCGGTCAGAATCGAAATTTTTGGAATATGAAAACACGGACAACACCGATGTGCTGCAAGAATACTTCGTGCCCGTGGGCGAATTTGCGCCGTACATTCATGATTTACGCAAGACGCTGTCACATGAAGATCTCAATCTCGTAAATATTACGATCCGTTACGTGCAAAAAAATGAAAAAGCCGATCTGTCATACGCAAAGGAAGACATGTTTTCACTCGTTCTTTTAATCAATGAAGGGTTTTCAACAGACAGCCAGGCGAGTGCTGCGCGGATTGTCAGAAAAATGACGGATACGGCATTGCGCCACCGCGGCAGTTATTATCTCCCGTATATGCTGTATCAAACGAAAGAGCAGATGCGCGAGGCATATCCGAAAAGCGATATGTTCTTTCAGAAAAAATACAAATATGATCCGGATGACTTGTTTATGAATTATTTTTATCAGAGGTACAAATCATGAAACACAACCATTTAAAATGGCTGATCCTGTCTCAGAGCAGTGTCTTTTTTGCCGGCAGCCTGATCTTTCCGTTTTATATTTTATTTATTAAAAACATCGGTTCCAGCTACACGCAATTCGGTCTTTCATACGGCTTGTTCGGCCTGAGCGGCGCATTGATTCATCCGCTGCTCGGCCGGCTGTCGGCAAGACTGGATTCCCGCTGGTTCCTTATGGCAAATTCGTGGGGGATGGCGGTGCTTCTTCTGACGCTCCCGCACATTACCGGCGTGCACCAGGTTTATGTTGTGCAGGTGCTTTTGGGCCTGTTCGGCGCCATGCAAAAACACGGCGAGAAAATCATGATCGCCGATTACACCGACGGCGGGGAAAAAAAGTCGGCAGCTATCATTTCTGGACGGCCGTATTTTCAGCTGCCGCCATTATTCTCGGCGGGTTTCTCGCTGATTTCTTTACGGTTTATATTATTTTTTACGCCAGCTCCGTGCTGTTTTTTATAAGCGGGCTGATGATGCTGAAAAAAACAGGCTGATCGGAGCAGCCTGTTTTTCTTATGCCCCCCTCGATCGAGAGGGGGTTTTTTGTCAGCGAAAACAGATGGAAAATGAATGAAAAAATATTAAATATACAATTGAATTAATTTTTATTCATGTTATAATGTTAAATAATTTCACAAAAACCAAGAAGGTGAACCCGTTGAAAATAGGTATTATAGGCGCGACTGGTTATGGAGGCGCCGAACTTGTCAGGATTCTTAACCATCACCCTTATGCAGAAGATTGTATATTATATTCATCGAGCGACGAAGGAAAAGAATATGCCGCTTCATATCCGCATTTGAGGAATATAGCGTCACAATCACTTCAGCCGCTTCATATAGAAACGATCCGAAACGAAATTGATGTCATGTTCATAGCCGCGCCGCCCGGCGTTTCCGGAGAGTGGTCGCCCAAGCTGGCGGAGGCGGGCATCCCGGTCATTGATCTATCCGGCGATCTGCGGATTCAAAACCCGGCCGTGTATGAAAAGTGGTATAAGCGGAAGGCCGCTCCGAAAGGAACGATTCAAAGCGCGGTTTACGGTTTAGCTGAACTGCAAAAAGAAGAGATTCAGACTGCAAAGCTGATTGCCAATCCGGGATGTTTTCCGACGGCTGTGCTGCTCGGGCTCGCCCCGCTGGCGAAGAATAAGCTTTTACAAGATTCATTTCTGATTGTTGATGCGAAAACGGGCGTATCCGGCGCCGGCCGAAAAGCATCCATGGGCACTCATTATTCTGAGCTGAATGATAATTTCAAAATTTATAAGGTTAATGAGCATCAGCATACTCCGGAAATTGAACAGCAATTAGCGGCTTGGCAGCCCGGCACAGGCCCGATCACGTTTTCCGCTCATTTGGCGCCGATGACAAGGGGCATTATGGCGACGATGTATACCGACGCCCCTCCGGGAATGTCTGCTGCACAGGTAAGAGGATTGTATTCCGAATTCTACAAAGATTCATATTTTGTCAGAATCAGGCCGGAAGGTGAATTTCCGGCGACGAAAGAGGTATACGGCAGCAATTTTTGTGATATCAGTGTCACCGTGGATGAAAGAACAAACCGTGCCACCATCGTTTCTGTCATAGATAATCTGATGAAAGGCGCCGCAGGGCAGGCGGTTCAAAATTTAAATATCATGAATGGCTGGCAGGAAGAAACGGGACTTACGATGACGCCAGTCTATCCATAGAACGAAAGAGGGATTCAAAAATATGATTCAGCTGAGTGAGGAAATCACGAAAATAAAAGGCGGCGTATCCTCGCCGAAAGGGTTTGAGGCAAAGGGCGTGCATTGCGGTCTGCGCTATTCAAAAAAAGATCTCGGAGCGATTATCAGCGAAGCGCCTGCAGTCAGTGCAGCGGTATATACGCAGAGCCATTTTCAGGCAGCGCCGCTGAAAGTGACGCAAGCCAGCCTGAAAAAAGAGGGTGTGCTTCAGGCGGTTATCGTCAACAGCGCGATTGCCAACGCCTGTACGGGAGACCAAGGATTAAAGGACGCCTATGAAATGCGGGACGGCTTCGCGAGCCAGCTCGGCATTGAGCCGGAGCTTGTTGCGGTTTCGTCAACCGGGGTGATCGGTGAGCTTTTAGACATGAAAAAAATTCAAGCGGGCATTGAACAGCTCGGTCAAGCCCCGTCCGTGTCCGGAGCATTTGAAGAAGCCATTTTGACGACGGATACAGTGACGAAACAGACGTGTTATGAACTGGTGATCGGCGGAGACATCATCACGATCGGCGGAGCGGCGAAAGGCTCCGGCATGATCCACCCCAACATGGCGACAATGCTCGGCTTTGTCACAACGGACGCGGCCGTGGAAGAACAGGCGCTCAAAAACGCGCTCAGAGAGATTACGGATGTTTCATTTAACCAAATCACCGTTGACGGAGAAACATCGACGAATGACATGGTGCTTGTGATGGCAAACGGCTGCGCGGGGAATGATTGCCTGACGGAGCAGCACCCTGACTGGCCGGCTTTTAAAAAGGGATTAAAGCTTGTATGCGAAGACCTTGCCAAAGATATAGCCAGAGACGGTGAAGGAGCGACGAAATTAATTGAAGCCAGAGTCGAAGGCGCGAAAAACAACCTTGAGGCGAATATTATCGCCAAAAAAATCGTCGGCTCAAGCCTTGTGAAGACCGCCGTTTACGGCACAGACGCCAACTGGGGGCGCATCATCGGCGCAATCGGGCACAGTGCGGCAAGCGTAACGGCCGAACAAGTGGAAGTTTTCCTCGGCGGCCAGTGTCTGTTTAAACACAACGAACCTCAGCCGTTTTCGGAAACTGATGCCAAGGAGTACTTATCAGGTGATGAAATTACGATTGCAGTCCGCCTGCAGGAAGGCTCCGGCAGCGGCCGGGCATGGGGCTGTGACTTAACCTATGATTATATCAAAATCAATGCGAGCTATCGCACATAACAAAGGGGAGCGGCATGAAGAAAACGATCGTTTTTAAGTGCGGCGGAAGCGTAATCCGCGAGTTATCCGCCGATTTTTTTCAAAATGTAAAAGAGCTTATGCAATCGGGCTGGAACATTGCCGTCGTGCATGGAGGCGGTCCGGACATTTCAAGAATGCTGAAAACATTGCAGATTGAAACGGAATTTGTCGATGGACAGCGGAAAACGACCAAACCGGTGCTGGAAACAGCGGAAATGGTCTTGTCAGGGACGATCAATAAATTTTTCGTAACCGAACTCGCGAAAAACGGGCTGAAAGCCGCGGGAATATCAGGAAAGGACGGCGGTCTCCTTCAAGCATCCTATCTTAATCAAGACAAATACGGAGAAGTCGGCGAAATACAAAAAACCGATCCGTCAATCATTCACGCATTAATGAAAGAAGGCATCATTCCCGTTATCGCTCCGCTTTCCATGACAAGTGATTTCGAAACGCTGAACGTCAACGCAGACGCCGCGGCATCGGCCGTCGCTTCAGCCTTACACGCCGATAAACTTTTATTTGTCACGGATGTCGAAGGAATTATGGACGGAGAGAACAGGCTGAATACTTTGACGCCGCAAGAGATTCAGGCCCTCATAGATGACGGCGTGATTTCAGGAGGGATGATTCCGAAGGTAAACTCGGCATTATCGGCACTGAGTGAAGATGTCGAGGAAGTGATGATCGTAAACGGAAAAGGAGCGTTTTTTACCGATCAAGCCTTCCAAGGAACAAAAATCATCAAAGAAAAGGAGAGCGTGTCATGAGCAGTCTATTTCAAACCTACAGCCGCTGGCCCATTGATATCAAAAAAGCGAAAGGGACAATTGCAGAGGATGAAAACGGAAAAACGTATCTCGATTTTATTCAGGGCATCGCCGTTTCCAATCTCGGCCATTGTCATGATGAGGTCACAGAAGCGGTGAAAGAACAGCTTGACAGCGTATGGCACGTTTCCAATCTGTTTGAAAATGATCTTCAGGAAAAAGCCGCGGCAAAGCTTGCCGAACATAGCGCGGGGGAACTCGTTTTCTTCTGCAACAGCGGGGCCGAAGCGAATGAAGGCGCCATTAAGCTTGCCCGTAAAGCAACGGGAAAGACAAAAATCGTAACATTTCATCAATCCTTTCACGGACGGACCTATGCGGGGATGGCCGCCACCGGACAAGACAAAATCAAGACCGGTTTCGGACCGATGCTTCAAGGCTTTCACTATCTTCCGTTCAATGATCCGTCGGTATTCAGCACGCTTTCAAAAGAGGATGATATCGCCGCCGTCATGCTTGAGACGGTGCAGGGAGAAGGGGGAGTCAATCCCGCCGATCCGGAATTCATCGAAGCCTTACAGACATTTTGCAAAGACAAACAGGCGCTGCTTATCACAGACGAGATTCAAACCGGAATCGGCCGGACGGGCAAGGCATTCGGCTATGAGCATTTCGGCATCTCGCCGGACATCATCACTGCTGCGAAAGGGCTTGGAAACGGTTTTCCCGTCGGAGCCGTGATCGGCAAAAAGAAGCTTGGCGACGCCTTTACGCCGGGTACGCATGGTACGACTTTCGGCGGCAATAAGCTTGCCATGGCAGCTGTGAAAGCAACCTTGGATATTGTGTTTCAGCCGGACTTTCTCCAGGCGGCGGCAGACAAAGGATCATTTTTAAAAGCGCAGCTGAACCGTGAACTGACAGGGCCTTTTGTAAAAGAAATCCGCGGAAAAGGGTTATTAATCGGCATTGAATGCGCAGGTCCCGTGTCCGGCATCATCGGATATCTGCAGGAACGCGGGCTTCTCGTGCTTCCGGCCGGACCGAATGTCATCAGGCTGCTCCCGCCGCTTACGGTTTCTGAAGAAGAAATGCTGTCGGCCGTCAGTATGCTGAAAGCAGCGATCGAAGCGCATTCGGCAGTGAAACGGTAATTTTTTTTCGATATAAAAGTATAAAAATTCATATTTTTAATTAATTATTCATCAAGAGGTGGGCTTTAGATGAAAGGCTATTTAGTATTGGAAGACGGAACATCATTCGGCGGTGAACTTGAAAAAGAGGCCCGCTGTGTTGGCGAAGCTGTTTTTTTCACCGGAATGACGGGCTATCAGGAAGTGCTTACAGACCCGTCATATAAGGGCCAGATCGTCGTCTTTACGTATCCGCTGATCGGAAACTACGGAATTAATGAAAAAGACCTTGAAAGTAAGATTCCTCAAGTCAAGGCTGTTGCCGTCTATGAAGCGTGTGAACATTTTTCTCACCATGAAGCAGTCTCAAGCTTGAGAGAGTATTTAAATAAATGGAACATCCCGCTCTTAACCGAAGTGGACACACGGGCCGTCGTCAAAACCATCCGCTCCGGCGGCACGATGAACGCTGCCGTGTCAACAACAGGAGAAATTCCGGCAGCATCCGGAACGGAAAACCCGGCGGAGCTGGCGCAGTCTGAAGACATCACGTCAATGGGGAACGGAGACCGGCATATTGCGCTGATTGATTTCGGTTATAAAAAATCAATCGCCTCGTCACTTGTAAAGCGCGGCTGTAAAGTAACGGTCATTCCGTATCAGCAGATGAACGCTGTTTACGACATTCAGCCTGACGGAATCGTGCTCTCAAACGGCCCGGGCGACCCGAAAGCGATTGCGCCGTATATGAACCGGATTACATCATTACTCAGTGATTTCCCCGCACTCGGTATTTGCCTCGGGCATCAGCTGATTGCCCTGGCTTTCGGAGGAAATACGTATAAGCTGCCGTTCGGCCACAGGGGTGCCAACCATCCCGTCATTGACCGGAAAACGAAACGGGTGTTTATGACAAGCCAGAACCACAGCTATGTCGTTGATGAAGCATCAATTGACGAAAACGAGCTGTCGATCAGATTTCATCATGTCAATGACACATCGGTGGAAGGGCTCATTCATAAGCGCCTTCCCGTATTAAGCGTCCAGTTCCACCCTGAAGCTCATCCCGGACCGGCTGAGAGCGAGTGGATATTTGATGAATTTCTAGAGAAAGTGATACCAGCAAGGAGAGAAATCGCTCATGCCTAAAGATACAACCATTTCCAGCATATTAGTCATCGGCTCCGGCCCGATCATCATCGGCCAGGCGGCAGAATTTGATTATTCAGGAACGCAGGGCTGCATGGCTCTGAAAGAAGAAGGATACCGCGTTATTCTAGTTAACAACAACCCGGCAACGATTATGACGGATGAGGCGTTTGCCGATGAAATATATTTTGAACCGCTCACAACCGACAGCATCGAGGCCATTATTGAAAAAGAAAAACCGGACGGTCTGCTTGCCAATTTGGGCGGCCAGACGGCATTGAATTTAGCCGTTAAGCTTGAAGAAGCAGGCGTGCTGAAGAAGCATCACGTCAAGCTTTTGGGAACATCGGTGGAAACCATTCAAAAAGGCGAAGACCGGGAGCAGTTCCGCGCCCTGATGAAAGAGCTCGATCAGCCCGTTCCGGAAAGCGAAATCGTCGACAACGAAGAAGACGCCCTCCGTTTCGCCGAGTCTATCGGATTTCCGGTTATTCTGAGACCGGCGTATACGTTAGGCGGAAAGGGAGGCGGAATCGCGAAAACGAAAGAAGCGTTTCAGACGCTGATTAAACAGGCGCTGTTAGCAAGCCCGATCAGCCAATGCCTCGTCGAAAAAAGCATCGCCGGATTTAAAGAAATCGAATATGAGGTCATGCGTGACAGCAATCATACATGCATCACCGTCTGCAACATGGAAAACATCGATCCCGTCGGCGTGCATACAGGAGACTCCATCGTCGTCGCACCGTCCCAGACGTTAACGGATGAAGAATATCAGATGCTGCGTTCAGCAAGCCTGGCGATTATTTCGGCGCTGGATGTGGTCGGCGGCTGCAACATTCAATTTGCGCTGGATCCGTTCAGCAAACAGTACTATGTCATTGAAGTGAACCCGCGTGTCAGCCGCTCTTCAGCTCTCGCGTCAAAAGCGACCGGCTATCCGATTGCCAAAATGGCGGCGAAACTTGCCGTCGGCTATACGCTTGATGAACTGAAAAATCCGCTGACGGGCTCTACTTATGCAAGCTTTGAACCGGCGCTTGATTATGTCATCGTCAAATTCCCGCGCTGGCCGTTTGATAAATTTAAACATGCCGACCGCACGCTCGGAACGAAGATGAAAGCGACGGGAGAGGTCATGGCGATTGAAAGAAATATGGAAGCGGCCATTCAAAAAGCGGCGGCCTCCCTTGAGCTGAAAACGATCGGCACCCGCCTGCCTGAACTCGGCGGCTGTACGATCAATCAGCTGTGGGAATTAGCGGTAACGCCGGATGACCGGAGATTTTTCGTCGTCATGGAGCTGTTAAGCCGCGGTGAAACGATAGAAGACATCCATGCCAAAACGAAAATTGACCCGTTTTTTCTCCATGTATTCCGAAATATCATCACATTGGAAAACAAGCTGATGGAAGAAGGGGATCATCTGTCAATGCTGCTTTTAAAGCAGGCGAAGGTAAAAGGCTTCACGGATGTCATGATCGCATCTCTCACGGGAAAAACGGAAGAAGACATCCGTGCTCTCAGAAAGAAATCAGGCATCGTCCCGTCGTTTAAAATCGTAGATACATGCGCCGCTGAATTTGATGCCAAGACGAATTATTTCTACTCCACCTACCTCGGGGAAAGCGACGGAGATATCAGTCGGAAAGAGAAAAAACGCGCCCTCATCATCGGCTCAGGCCCGATCCGCATCGGTCAGGGAGTGGAATTTGATTACAGTGCCGTCCACGGCGTTCTGACCCTGCAAAAGCTGGGGTATGAAACGATTATGATCAATAACAATCCGGAAACAGTAAGCACGGATTATGAAATCGCTGACCGGCTTTATTTTGAACCGCTGACGACAGAACATATTTTGAACGTGGCGGAACATGAAAACATTGATTTTGCCATCGTCCAGTTTGGAGGGCAGACCGCGATCAATGCCGCTGAACCGCTGGAAAAAGCGGGCATTCCGCTGCTCGGAACATCCTTTGAAACCCTTGATGCGCTGGAGGATCGGGATCTGTTTTATCAGCTGCTTGATGACCTTGACCTGAAACATGCCAAAGGCGAAACCGCTTATTCAAAAGAAGAAGCAACGGAAAAAGCAAGCCGAATCGGCTACCCCGTGCTGATCCGTCCGTCTTATGTCATCGGTGGGATGGGCATGATCATCGTTGATTCAGAAGCGCAAATGTCAGAGCTGCTGGCAAATGAAGCGGGCATGCCGTATCCGATTTTGATCGATCAGTACATTACAGGAAAAGAATTGGAGATCGATCTGATTTCCGACGGACATGAAGTATTCGTGCCGACTTACACAGAGCACATTGAACGCGCCGGCGTCCATTCGGGCGACAGTTTTGCGATTCTTCCGGGTCCGTCTGTCACACCTGATATGCAGCGAAATATAAAAGAGGCCGCCGAAAAAATCGCGGTAAAACTGGCTTTTAAAGGCATCATGAACATTCAGTTTGTCATTGATGACAAAGGGAATATTCTCGTTCTTGAAGTGAATCCGCGGGCAAGCCGCACGGTTCCTGTCGTGTCTAAGGTGATGGGGGTGCCGATGATCCCGCTTGCCGCCAGATTGCTGGCCGGCGCTTCCCTTAAAGACATCAAGCCCGAGGTTCAAAATCAGCACGGAACGGCAGTGAAATTCCCGGTTTTTTCTTCGCACGCCATTCAGGATGTGGACGTAAAGCCCGGGCCGGAAATGAAGTCGACCGGAGAAGGCATGTGTGTCGCGTTTGACGCAGAAAGCGCCCTGAAAAAAATCTACGCGCACGTCTGGGAGAAAAAAGGCAGCATCTATCTGGAAGGCTGTGATGCGGAATTGGAACGTCAGGCTCAAGAGGCGGGATTTACGGTATGCAAAGATGCGTTCCCGGCATGGGCAGAGCGAAAGGATAAAGCGGTCCATATCAATTTCAATCACTCTGAAGAAGCGCGTAAACAACGGATTGAAGCCATGACGCACGGTGTGACGGTCTTTACTGAACCGGAAACCGTAAAGGCATTTTTAGCAAGCGGCTCCGGCAAACCTCAGCCTGTATCGCTCAAAGATCTTTATCAAAAGGAAGTGGCATCATGCACACAATAAAAGCGGAACACACATTAACCCATTTGTACGGCAAAGATTTTCTTTCCTTAAAAGATGTCAGCCCGTCAGACATCAATGCGCTTCTGACAGAAGCTTCATTATTAAAACAACATCCGATACAGCCGATTTTCCAAGGGAAAACATTGGCGATGATTTTTGAAAAATCTTCAACCCGCACACGTGTGTCTTTTGAAGCGGGAATGGCCCAGCTCGGGGGAACGGGACTATTTCTTTCAAGCAACGACCTGCAGCTTGGGCGGGGGGAGACAGTCGCGGATACGGCGAAGGTGCTGTCCGGCTTCGTTGATGCCATTATGATCCGCACCTTTGAGCATGAAAAAGTCGAAGAGCTTGCCGAGCATGCTGATATTCCCGTCATAAACGGGCTGACCGACCGGTATCACCCGTGTCAGGCACTCGCGGATCTGTTAACGATACAAGAAATAAAAGGAAAACTGAAAGGAGTAAAAGCCGCCTATATCGGTGACGGAAATAATGTGGCGCATTCACTTATGATCGGCTGCGCAAAAATGGGCTGTGACATTGCGATTGCTTCGCCCAAAGGCTATGAAGTAGAGGAAGAGGCGGTAAATGCCGCAAAAGAAGCGGCGGCTGTTTCCGGAGCGAAAATCACCCTTACCGAAAATCCGCAGGAAGCGGTGCGGGATGCAGACGTGATTTACTCCGACGTCTTCACGAGTATGGGCCAGGAGGAAGAGACGCAGCAGCGGCTGAATGTGTTTGCCCCGTATCAAGTCAACGCCTCACTCGTCAGTCTCGCCAAACCTGACTATACATTTTTGCATTGCCTGCCCGCGCATCGGGAAGAAGAGGTCACGTCCGAGATCATCGACGGTTCGAACTCTGCGGTATTTCAGCAGGCGGAAAACCGGCTTCACGCGCAAAAAGCGCTCCTGAAAGCTCTTCTTTACAAACAGGATGAACAAAAAAACCGCTGAATCTCATTCAGCGGTTTTTAATATTTCTCCGCATACAAGCGCATACTACATAAAAAAGAAAAAGGAGGAAATGACGTGGGACAGCAGCATCAATTCCGCCCGGGACAAAAAGCGCCGAATAACGGTGTGTACGTTGAAATCGGCGAAACGGGAAGCATGGTCAAAAACCCGCAAAAAATCAAGCTTACGGTGGGGGAAATGTTCCCTGAAACTTCAAACCACAACAGATTGTGGACGTATCAACGAAAACCGTGAACACAAAAAAAACCTGCTGAATAGCAGGTTTTTTTATTTAATGCTGGCTTGCATCCTGTTTGACAGGCATGATCTCCGCAAGAACAAAGACTAGCACCGCAATAACCACGGCAATAACGGATGATTGCTTGAAATTGTACGCCGCGCTGTTCATGGAGGCGACCAAATAACAGGCCATATGTGTTAAAAGGAACGTCCAAATAAAACCGATAATAAACCGCACGTTTCCACCTCGTCCTTCATTTTATTCTACGTTGTATCATACCATACATAAAGCGCGGGCGGAAGGTCATTTTCTCATCAAAAAGCGCGCCTGAAACTGACATGTGCCCGTCTGTCCGGCCGTCTGACGGAAAATTCGGTTCCTGTGCTCGGGATAATAGCCAAAACATAGCAGCAAATAGGAGTTTATCCGATCCGTTTTCATTCTTCTTACATATGATAGCCAATAGAGAGATTAGGAGTAAAAGGAGGCGGGCAGGCATGGGGATTACGGAAAGATTTTTCCAATTCGGATCTGAGCTGAACGTCATCCATCTGCCGTATCGGCCGAATGGCTTCTGTATCTTTATTCTGGGGGACAGAACCCACTTTGTCAGCCGGGACTCAAGCTTTTGGCTCGAACATGAAGGGAGAAACCAGCTGTTACATGTGCTGCTTGACAGAGGGTACACCATTATTAACAGCAATTTATACGGGCGGCATTGGGGTTCGGAAAAAGCCGTCCTTTACGCCAGACAGCTGATGCATTATGTGCTGAAACAAGAAACCCTCAATCCGAAAATACACTTGCTCGCAGAAGGCATGGGCGCCCTTATCGCCGATCAATTGCTGCAGTCTTCAGCGGAGCATATCCGTTCAGCCGCAATGTTAGATCCTTGTCTTGACCTTCAAGCCCATTTTGAATCAGAGAAAGAAAATAAGTTCTTTTATAAGCAGTTTCTGAGGGAAACGGCACAGAGCTTCGGTGTTTCTGAAAAAGAGGCAAGCTCACTGAGCTATCAGACCATTACCGGCTGCCGCACCCGGGCGCCGGTACATATATGGCAAAGAACGACCGGAGCGCCGTACCCGTACACCCTGCATGCGAACGCGTATAAAGAAGCCCGGGAAAAGACCGGAAGCAAGACTGATATCACGTATCACCTGCTTGAGAACCCTGCGCGTATTTACAGAGCCATCTGCCGGTTTTTCCGCAGTCATGAAAAAGACCTGTAATGAATAGAATACAACAGCCATCTCTTTTCAGAGGGCTGTTTGGCTTGTGTGTGAATGAAAAACCGGAAAGGCGGCAGATGTGATGAAAACAGCGCTGATCATTGGAGCAGATGAATTTCTCGGCCTTTCATTGTGCGAACGGTTGATGGATGAGGGTGTGCACGTTGATGTCATTTTGGCAGAACCGGAGGACAAAACGAGGCAGCTGTATTTAGAAGAACGTTTAATGTGGCTCGCGAGAAACGGGCTTTTTCAAATAATAGATGAAATCGGTGAAAAGGAATACGATCGTATCTGCGTTCAATACGGGAGCGGGTGTCTGCCTGAAGAAAGGGCTGAGCCCTTATATTGGATTGTTTACAGTGAGGATCACGGAGACTGGGAGAAAAACGCTCAGCGGGATACAGCCAAAGCGATTATCCTTCCTCCCCTTTACGGTCCGTGGACGGAAGAAAAAGAAGATGGCGAAAGCAGGATCTTTTTAGAAGACGCGGTCTGCGGGCTGATGAATCAGCTTGAAGCTGACGGCACAGAAGACGAAAATCAGATTATTACCCTGGAAATAAAAGAAAAAACGCAAAAAACGGAAGCGGAAGAAAAAATTAAAGAATGGAAAAGACAATTTTCATCAATATTCGACATTTTTTAAGAAATACCTTCCATGTTATGTGCATTACCGCTACAATAAACGTATATCAATTATACATGTTATGAGTTTGAAAAGGGGTTGAACATGGCTTGATCACCAGGCTTGTCATGATCTTTTCTGTCCTCCTTTTATTGAGCGGATGCGCACAAACTCCGTTTAAAGGAAAAATTGAGAAGGTCGGAATGCTTTTTCCCGATACCATCAGTGACTTGGTATGGGGCACAAAAGGTTACAAAGGTTTATTAGCGATACAATCTGAATTTAACGTTGACGTTTATTATAAAGAAAATATCAGATCCGATGAAGATATTTTAAAAGCGATAGATGATTTTCATAAAAAAGGAGTCAATCTTTTATACGGGCACGGAAATGAATACGAGGAAATCTTCAATATGATCAGCAAGGATTATCCCGACATGGAATTCGTCGTCGCAAACGGAACGGCGAAAAGCGATAATGTCACAAGCGTTCATCTTATGGGAGAAGCAATGGGTTTTTTCGGGGGAATGACAGCCGCCCATATGTCAAAAACCAATGAGGTCGGCGTCATCGCCTCCTTTTTGTGGCAGCCTGAAGTAGACGGCTTTATCAAAGGGGCGAAATATGAAAAGCCTGATATCACCGTCAATACTGAATTTACGGACCACTGGGATAACGGCAATGAAGCGCTGCATCTTTACGAGAAGTTAAAAGCGGAAGGCACGGATGTTGTATATCCGGCCGGAGACGGGTATAATGTTCCTGTCATTCAGCAAATCAAAAAAGACGGGCTTTACGCCATCGGCTATGTCGCCGAACAATCGAATCTCGGCAAAAACACGGTGCTGACAAGCACGGTGCAAAACGTAGATAAAGCCTATACATTAATTGCCGAGCAATATAATAAAGGTTCGCTCAAGAGCGGAGATCACAACTTTGATTTCAGGGAAGGAGTCGTTGAAATGGGGACGTTCAGCCCTCTGGTGGACAAAGCATTTCAAGACAAAATCTCAGACCTTGTCAAAACGTATAACCGAACAAATGAACTGCCGTCAAATGAATAGAGGTGGATACACATGCAGCATGAAAAGTCTCTTGAATTTATGCAGATCGCGATGAAATACCTGCCGGAAGCAAAGGCGGAGCTTGAGAAATCCGGCATAGATCTGTCTATGGAAATGATTCAGCCGTTTATGGACCTGTTTACATCGGTCATGGTGGAAGCGTATGAGCTTGGCAGATCTGATGCCGGGGAGCTGAATAAATAAAGAGAGCCACTTTTCATGAAGTGGCTTTTCACATGATTTTTTTCTTTATAGCGGACACCATCGGCGCAAAGTCTTTAAATACGGGCTTTAATTGATCCAGAGAGTTCATGATGGACCCCAGCTGATTCATCACGTGGTTGTAATCGATCTCTTCTTCGTTTTCAGCCTGAGGCTGCTCCGGGTTTTCTTCCGGTTCTTTATCCCGGTCTCTGGAATCGCCGAACATCATTTTGGAGAAAATATCCATAGTGAAGCCTCCTTTCGTCTTCCTTTTATTCTATGAGGAGCAGCGTCTGATAGTTTAGACGAATATATTGCCAACAGAAAAAAAATAGGGTAGAATTAGTACCTGATACTAATAATTGATCATAACTAATTAGTTTTAAATTCATTATAAAAAAGGAGTCTTTTCCAATGAAAGCTGGAATTCTTGGCGTCGGCCGTTACATCCCGGAAAAAGTGCTGACAAATCATGATCTTGAACAAATGGTAGATACATCGGACGAGTGGATTCGTACGAGAACAGGTATAGAAGAAAGAAGAATCGCCGCGGAAGATATGTATTCATCCGGCATGGCCGCTGAGGCTGCGCAAAAAGCGCTTGATCAGGCCGGCATTTCCGCTGAGGAGCTTGATATGATCCTAGTGGCGACGGTTACTCCTGACCAGTCTTTCCCCACCGTTTCCTGTATGATACAAGAGAAGCTCGGGGCCAAAAAAGCGTGCGCGATGGATATCAGCGCCGCATGTGCGGGTTTTATGTACGGTATCGTAACCGCCAAACAATTCATTGAATCGCAAACATACAAACATGTCCTCGTGGTCGGCGTGGAAAAGCTCTCAAGCATTACCGACTGGGACGACCGCAATACGGCTGTGCTGTTCGGAGACGGAGCCGGAGCGGCGGTCATCGGACCGGTCAGCGACGACAGAGGCATACTGTCATTTGAGCTCGGAGCAGACGGTACAGGCGGTCAGCACTTGTACTTAGATGAAAAAGGGCATACAATCATGCATGGAAGAGAAGTATTCAAATTCGCCGTCCGGCAAATGGGTGAATCGAGTGTAAATGTCATTGAAAAAGCCGGCCTCTCCAAAGAGGACGTAGACTTTTTGATTCCGCATCAGGCAAACATCCGCATCATGGAAGCGGCACGGGAACGTTTGGAGCTTCCGGTTGAAAAGATGTCTAAAACAGTCCATAAATATGGAAACACATCCGCAGCATCCATTCCGATTTCATTAGTAGAGGAACTGGAAGCAGGCAAAATTAAAGACGGCGACGTCATCGTCATGGTCGGTTTCGGCGGAGGATTGACATGGGGCGCCATAGCAATACGCTGGGGACGATAAAAAAAGGTGAGGTGCACACAAGATGAGTAAAAAAAGAGTAGTCGTTACAGGGCTTGGAGCCCTGTCTCCGCTTGGAAACGACGCCGAAACAAGCTGGAAAAATGCAATCGGCGGCGTATCCGGAATCGGACCGATCACACGTGTGGAATCGGACGAGTATCCGGCGAAAGTAGCTGCTGAACTGAAAGATTTCAATATTGAAAATCACATGGATAAAAAAGAAGCGCGAAAAATGGACCGCTTCACGCAATATGCTGTCGTAGCCGCGAAAATGGCCGTTCAAGATGCCGGTCTGAATATCACAGACGAGATCGCGCCGAGAGTCGGCGTTTGGGTCGGGTCCGGAATCGGCGGTCTTGAAACGCTTGAATCCCAATTCGAAATCTTCCTGACTAAAGGGCCGAGAAGGGTCAGCCCGTTCTTTGTTCCGATGATGATTCCGGATATGGCGACAGGCCAAATCTCAATCGCTCTCGGAGCAAAAGGAGTCAACTCCTGTACGGTGACGGCATGTGCGACGGGAACGAACTCTATCGGTGACGCGTTTAAAGTCATTCAGCGCGGCGATGCCGATGCGATGATTACGGGCGGAACGGAAGCGCCGCTGACAAGAATGTCATTTGCGGGCTTCAGCGCAAACAAAGCCCTTTCTACAAATCCTGATCCGAAAACGGCAAGCCGCCCGTTTGATAAAAACCGTGACGGCTTTGTCATGGGAGAAGGCGCGGGGATCATCGTGCTTGAAGAGCTTGAGCATGCCCTTGCCCGCGGTGCGAAAATCTACGGGGAAATTGTCGGCTACGGCTCAACGGGTGACGCCTACCACATTACCGCGCCTGCCCAAGACGGGGAAGGCGGTGCAAGAGCGATGCAGGAAGCAATCAAAGATGCGGGCATCAAGCCTGAAGAAATTGATTACATCAACGCTCACGGCACAAGCACGTACTACAATGATAAATACGAGACAAAAGCCATTAAGACCGTTTTCGGTGATCATGCGTACAAGCTTGCCGTCAGTTCGACAAAATCAATGACGGGTCATTTGTTAGGCGCTGCCGGAGGAATTGAAGCAATCTTCTCCGTCATGGCCATTAAAGACGGCATTATCCCGCCGACGATTAACATCGAAACACCTGATGAAGAGTGTGATTTAGATTATGTACCGGACAAAGCGCGCGAGCAGGATGTCAACATCGTTCTCAGCAACTCGCTCGGCTTCGGCGGACATAATGCCACTTTGATCTTTAAAAAATATCAATAATACAGTTTCTGACCGGCTGCCTGAAAAAGGTGGCCGGTTTTTTTGTGTGTGCATATGATAACAACAAGAGGAGGCGAACCGTATGAGCGTCAAGCAGACATATCAATGGATGGAAAAGGCGGCATCCGTAAATGATCTGGCTCCGCATCTTTTGCCGCTTTTTTCAGGGGCCGATAAGAAAGAGTGGAAGCCGATACTCGGGATGCTGCAAAACCACGGCATGTTCCGCCATTTGAAGGACGGCGTTAGGACCAGTAAACGGCTGAAAGAAAAAGGATGCTACAGCCATATTCAAAAGGAGGAAGCCTATTTAAAGGAGAAGTGGAACGGGCCGGACGTGCCGATCGTAGTTTTGCCCGTCGATGAACGAAACCGGAAAATCCGTCAGGAATTCGGATCAAAATCCGGTCTGGCCTTTCGGGACAAAATGTTCCTCTTTCTATCGTCGGATAGTTCCAATTCAGCTGTATCCGCCCTTATGACACATGAATATAATCACGTCTGCCGGTTAGAACATGTGACAAAGGACGAAAAAGACGAGACATTTCTTGATACAATCATGATGGAGGGGCTGGCAGAATATGCTGTATATGAGCGGTTCGGCTCAAGTCTTACGGCGGAATGGACGTCCTACTATACGCCTGAGCAGCTTGATTCTCTGTTTGAAAAAAGAGTCAAGCCGAACCTCCGCTTAACGAGAGACAGCAGAATGTTTTCCCAGCTGTTATACGGAAAAGGATACTTCCCCTCAATGCTCGGCTATGCCGTCGGATTCAATATAGTAAAAAAATATTTAACCGGCCATCAAAAAACAGTAAAAGAAGCATTGGCCATCCCCTCAAAAACCTTTCTGGAGGCAACGCTTTAATAGATTAAAAGAATGGAAATTATTTAAGGATATTACATTTATCCTAAAAAATTCTTGCTTTTGTAATAATGATGTAATAATATACAACTATAAAATTTTTCGACTATTCTATATTTTGTGATAGCGAAACGTATGTTTCCCTCTGCTTCAGCGGAATGAGAAAGGGGCGTATCATGAGCACACTATTAGAAGTGAATAATTTAAAGACCTATTTTTTCAGAAAGAAACAGCCGATCCCCGCAGTCGACGGGGTTGATTTTCACATTAACAAAGGCGAAACCGTCGCTCTTGTAGGAGAATCCGGCTCGGGCAAAAGCATCACCTCGCTTTCTATTATGGGACTTGTCCAAAGCTCGGGCGGAAAAATTATGGACGGCTCGATTAAGCTTGAAGGCAGGGACCTGGCCTCCTTCACCGAAAACGAATATTGCAAAATCCGCGGAAATGACGTCTCTATGATCTTTCAGGAGCCCATGACTTCCCTGAATCCGGTGCTGACCATCGGCGAACAAATTACCGAAGTGCTTGAATACCATAAAAAAATGAATAAAAGAGAAGCGTCCAAAAAAGCCGTTGAGCTTCTGGAACTCGTCGGATTCTCCAGAGCGGAACAAGTAATGAAAGAATATCCGCACCGTCTTTCCGGAGGGATGAGACAGAGGGTAATGATCGCCATTGCGCTCAGCTGCAATCCGAAGCTTCTGATCGCTGATGAGCCGACGACGGCGCTTGATGTGACGATACAAGCCCAAGTATTGGAGCTGATGAAAGACCTCTGCAAAAAATTTGATACTTCCATTCTGCTGATCACTCACGATTTAGGTGTGGTTTCCGAAGCCGCCGACAGGGTGATCGTGATGTACTGCGGACAAGTCGTAGAGAGCGCGAGTGTGGAGGACTTATTTTTAAACCCTCTTCATCCGTATACCGAAGGGCTGTTAAACTCCATACCGGTGATAGATGGAGAGATTGATACATTAAAAGCGATCAAAGGCAGTGTCCCGACACCGGATAATCTTCCGGAAGGCTGCCGATTTGCCCCGAGGTGTTCAAAAGCGATGGACAAATGCAAAACAGGGCAGCCGGAGCTGATAACGCATGAAAGCGGCCGTTCTGTAAGATGTTTTTTATATGAGGAAGAGGGTGCCCAATCAAAATGACAGCTGCAGGCCAAGAAACGATTTTAGAGCTGAAAGACGTAAAAAAATATTTCCCGATCCGCTCCGGTTTTTTTCAAAGGAAAGTCGGTGATATAAAGGCTGTTGACGGCGTTTCTTTTTCACTGAAGCGCGGGGAGACGCTCGGCATCGTCGGTGAATCAGGATGCGGCAAATCAACGGCGGGAAGGACGATGATCCGTTTATACAAGCCGACAGACGGCCGTATTCTTTTTAAGGGTCAGGATATCTCCGGCTTATCTGAAGAAAAGCTGAGAAAAAGCGTCCGCAAAAACATCCAGATGGTCTTCCAAGATCCCTTCGCATCCCTTAACCCGAGGAAAACGCTGCGTTCCATTATTAAAGAGCCGTTCCAGACTCACCATATGTACAGCATGAGCGAGCGGAACGAGCGAGTGGAGGAGCTGCTGGCGAAAGTCGGCCTTCACCCGAGCTTTGCAAACCGCTATCCGCACGAATTTTCCGGGGGACAGCGCCAGCGGATCGGGATTGCGCGGGCTCTGACGTTGAATCCCGAGCTGATTATTGCGGATGAACCCGTTTCCGCACTCGATGTCTCCATTCAGGCCCAGGTCATCAATCTGATGGAAGAACTGCAGGAAGAATTCAACCTGACCTATTTGTTTATTTCTCATGATTTGAGTGTTGTCCGCCATATCAGCGACAGAGTCGGCGTCATGTATCTGGGAAAAATGATGGAGCTGACCGATAAACACGAGCTGTACGGCAATCCGCTTCACCCTTATACGCAAGCGCTTTTGTCTTCAGTGCCCGTCACGAGAAAAAAAGACGCCGTCAAGCGGGACCGAATCATCCTGAAAGGAGAACTGCCAAGCCCGGCAAACCCGCCGAAAGGCTGCGTGTTCCACACGCGGTGCCCGATGGCCAAACCGATCTGCAAGGAACAAATCCCGGCATTTGAAGAAGCCGCTCCCGGCCATTACGTCGCCTGCCATTTATATGCCTGAAATGACAAGCATCGAGAGGGGGTATGCCGGATTACATAACCAGTTTGCTGCATATATATCACAAAGGGGGAATTGATATGAAATTACGTAAAAGCGCACTGATGATGCTAAGTGTTTTTATGGCGCTCGCCATCTTCCTGTCAGCCTGCTCCGGCTCAAAATCCACAAGCACCGAATCCAAACCGGCAGGAAAACCGCAAAAAGGCGGAGATTTGGTTGTCGGGTCAACCGGGGAACCCACACTTTTTAATCCACTTTATTCTACCGATGTTGCAAGTTCTGATATTGAAGGAATGCTTTACAGCACATTACTGGAAACTGATGAGAAATTAAACGTCAAGCCGTCGCTGGCTGAAAAAGTAACAGAAGCTGACGGGGGATTAACGTATGATGTAAAACTGAAAAAAGGCGTTAAATTCCATGATGGAAAAGAGCTGACGGCCGATGATGTTGTTTTCACCTACAGCATCCCTCTTAACAAAGATTACAACGGTGAGCGTGGCTCGGGTTTTGAGTCCCTTAAATCCGTAACGAAAAAAGGAAAATATGAAATTCAGTTTAAAATGAAGAAAAAAGATGCCTATTTCTATAATGTCGTTCTCGACAGTTACGGCATTTTGCCAAAACATATATTGGGTAAGGTCCCGGTTGCAGATCTGGGAGAGAATGAATTTAACCGTAAAAATCCAATCGGTTCCGGTCCGTTTAAGTTTGTTGAGTGGAAAAAGGGCGAGTATGTCAAACTGGAAGCAAATGATGATTACTTTGGCGGCAGACCTTACCTTGATACAGTGACAGTAAAAACAATACCTGATTCTAACGCGGCCGTGGCTCAGTTAAAAGCGGGGGATATTGATTTCTTCGTTGTGCCGGGCACAGATTTTGATACGGTTAAAACGTTTGGAAATGTGAAGGTCAAATCTGACCTTGGTTTAAACTACAGCTATATCGGCTGGAATGAGAAAAAAGAGATCTTTAAAGACAAAAAAGTGCGTCAGGCATTGACTTACGCTCTTGACAGGCAGGCAATGGTGGATCAAGTGCTGAACGGAGACGGTAAGGTAGCGGATGTTCCTGAGAGTCCGCTGTCATGGAATTATCCGAAGTCTAAAGTGCCGACATTTGATTATAATCCGAAAAAAGCAAAGCAGCTGCTAAAAGAAGCCGGATGGGAAGACCATGACGGTGACGGCTACCTTGATAAAGACGGAAAAAAATTCTCGTTTGAAATTAAAACGAATCAAGGCAATAAAATTCGTGAAGATTTAGCTGTTGTCGTTCAGCAGCAATTAAAAGAAGTGGGAATCGAGGCTAAACCGCGAATTGTTGAATTCAGTGCGTTAATCGAACAGACAAGTGCCCCTAATTGGGATTATGACGCTCTTCTTCTCGGATGGAGTCTTGCAACGTTCCCGGATCAGTTCTCTATCTTCCATTCAAGCCAATCGAAAAACGGGCTGAATAATATCTGGTATAAAAACCCGAAAGTCGATAAGCTGCTTGAAGAAGCGAAGACAATTACAGACAGAAAAGAATACCAAAAGAAGTATGAAGAGATATACAAATTGATTGCTGAAGATCAGCCGTACAGCTTCTTATTCTATTACAATTACCACAGAGCGATGCCGAATAATTTACAAGGCTATGTATTCCACCCTAAAAATGACTTGTACAATATTGAAAAATGGTGGCTGGATCAAAAATAGCAAAAGCCCTGGAGAGGGAAGGAGGTTCCTTTCCTCTCTTATCCTATTTAAAAAGGGGACAAGAACATGGTTACATATATTTTACGGCGAACATTAATGTCCTTGCCGATTCTCTTAGGCATTACAATTTTGTCGTTTGCCATCATGAAAGCAGCGCCGGGAGACCCGATGTCACTTATGATGGACCCTACAATCAGTCAAGCGGACAGGGCAAAATTCATTGAAAAATACGGGCTGAATGATCCGGAACCTGTTCAATATGTGAAATGGCTGGGGAATATGCTGCAAGGGGATTTCGGGACTTCTATCGTCAAGAAAGGCACTCCGGTTTCTGAACTTATCTTATCCCGCTTACCGAATACGATTGTGCTTATGCTTTTCTCAACCCTTGTCGCTCTTCTGATTTCTATTCCATTTGGTGTTCTGTCAGCGAAACGTCCTTATTCAAAATTGGATTACGGGATAACTGTTACTTCATTTTTAGGGCTTGCCATTCCGAATTTTTGGTTCGGTTTGATTTTAATCATGGTTTTATCTGTAAATCTGGGGTGGTTTCCCACTGGCGGAGTAAGCACTTTGAATGCTGACTTTAACATATTTGACCGATTGCATCACTTGATTCTGCCTGCTTTTGTGCTCGCCACGGCAGACATGGCAGGGATAACGAGATACACAAGATCCAGTATGCTTGATGTGTTAAAACAGGATTATATACGAACGGCGCGTGCGAAAGGATTCCGAGATAATAAAGTGATTTTTAAACACGGTTTGAGAAACGGACTTCTTCCTGTCATCACTATTTTTGGTCTGATGATACCGTCATTTATCGGGGGAGCGGTAGTGGTAGAACAGATTTTTACTTGGCCGGGTCTCGGCAAATTGTTTATTGATTCAGCCTTTTCGCGGGATTATCCGGTTATCATGGCCATGACGGTCATTTCAGCTGTTTTGGTTGTGGTGGGGAATTTAATTGCGGACATCTTATATGCCCTGGTTGATCCCCGCATTGAATATTAACAAAGAGAGGTGAGAGGTCAAATGTTACAGCCAAATACCGGCACACCCCCCAGCGAAGTAAAATTAAAGGAAAATATTCAATCCAAACCGGAAACAATGACGAAGATTTTTTTCGAAAAGTTCTTTCAAAATAAACTAGCTGTAATCGGAGCCGTTATATTAACCATCATCATCTTGTCAGCCTTATTCGCTTCGGTAATCGCTCCTTACTCTCCGGAGAGTCAATCTCTTATCAATCGTTTGAAGCCGCCGAGCTTAAAACATCTAATGGGAACTGATAAATTCGGAAGAGACATCTTTACGAGGGTTCTGTACGGGGCGCGCGTCTCCTTGCTTGTCGGATTCGCTTCTGTGATCGGCGCGATTACAATCGGGACAGTTGTCGGAGCCGTTGCCGGATATTTTAAAGGGATTGTCGATGCCGTTCTCATGAGAACCGTTGATATCGTATTATCCATACCTGATATATTTTTGCTTATTACACTTGTTACGATTTTTCAGCCCGGAATGGATAAATTAATTTTAATTTTCTCCCTTACAGGCTGGACAACAACGGCACGTCTTGTCCGAGGGGAGTTTTTATCGCTTCGTTCCAGGGAGTTTGTATTAGCTGCAAAGACGATCGGTACAAAAAATCATCACATCATCTTTTCTCATATATTGCCGAATGCGCTCGGACCGATTATTGTTTCAGCCACATTAAAGGTGGGAACGGTTATTTTGGCAGAATCTACATTAAGTTATCTCGGTTTCGGGATCCAGCCGCCGATCGCAAGCTGGGGCAATATGCTTCAGGATGCACAGAACTTTACGCTTATGATTCAGGCTTGGTGGTACCCGTTATTCCCGGGTTTGTTGATCCTTCTTACCGTATTGTGCTTTAACTTTGTCGGAGACGGGCTGCGTGATGCGCTTGATCCGAAAAATGTGAAATGATCTCCCGGACGGAACGGGAGATTTTTTTGTTGCGATGCAGTCGGAAATCCAGTTCCGTATTGCGGAAATCTCATATTGAAATGGAATAATTTATCTATCCCTTGCCTATACTGTGGACAACAGTTTTTATAAAGTGAGGGGTCGAATATGTTATTTCTTCATGATGTATGGGTCAATTGGTTTGAAGGGGAAGAAAACGGCTACAATGTATGCCATTTTCATGAATGGCGGAAGGAAGACACGGTTGAACTTTTGGATCAGACGCCGCTGCTCAGAGTGCCGTCGGTATTATTTCATTACATAGAAAACGACTTATCAGAGCTTCCGAAAGAACTGCTTGACCAAGTCCACCAAAAGTCATACGTGCGAAAAAATCATGAGCGGACAAAGCTGGAGTACTGTTTTGTCGTGACAGACGGGATCGGCATCATTGCCGTGGATACGATCGGGTATACCATTCCGGTCAGAAAGAGCCGCCTGATTCCGAGACAGGAGCAGCTTGTTTATGAAATGGTAAAGGATGTAGAACCGGAATCGTTTCAATTTGAGCCGGCGCAATTGGAGTCTTCAAAGGAATATCACATTTTGTCATTGGCGCCGGAGCACGTCAGAGGGCTGACGAGAAAAGAGCGGCAGATCAAGCAGCTGATGTTTATGGCGCTCGACCAGCTGAAAGGGTTGAAAAACCGTGCGGAAATTGTGTATTGGTACACTGAATGGAATCCGCATATGTACGAGCAGATCAAACGGATGAGCTTTGAAGAGATCTGGGACATGCTTTACAATGAAACAATTGAAGGCTGGTCAGATAAACATCTTGCGTTCTGTGAAAATTTGATTAAAGGGCAGCCATTTTTCGAAAAGCTTTGGGAAATGGAGCAGGAATCAAAAGTGAACTAAAAAAGAGGCGGGGATTCTCCCGCCTCTTTTCTTTATCTTCTTTTCCGTCCGAGACCCATGGCGTTTTCCATTTTCTTCACCATTTTGCCGGCCGTTTTGTTTGCGCGCGCCGCTCCTTCGTCGAGAATGCGGTCAAGTTCGTCGCTCTCAATTAATTCACGGTAGCGCTCTTGGATCGGTGTCAATGCGCCGATAACGACTTCGGCTAAATCGCTTTTGAATTCACCGTACCCTTTGCCTTCATATTTAGCTTCTAATTCTTCAATTGATGTGTTTCCTAAAATAGAATAGATCGTCAAAAGATTAGAAACGCCCGGTTTGTTTTCTTTATCATACTTTACAATGCCTTCAGAATCAGTCACGGCGCTCTTGATTTTCTTTTCGAGCTGCTTCGGCTCATCAAGCAGCGTGATGTATGCCTTTTGGTTCGGATCTGATTTGCTCATTTTTTTGAGCGGATCAGCCAGTGACATGATGCGCGCGCCTGATTCAGGAATTTTCACCTCAGGAATCGTGAAGATGTCATTGTATTTTTTATTGAAGCGTTCCGCCAGGTTGCGGGTCAGTTCAAGATGCTGTTTTTGATCTTCTCCGACCGGAACAAGATCCGTTCCGTACAGTAAAATATCGCCGGCCATCAGCGGCGGATAGGTTAACAGTCCTGACACGACGGCTTCTTTGCCCTTTGACTTATCTTTAAATTGCGTCATCCGCTCAAGCTCGCCGATATATGCGACGCATTGGAGCATCCACCCCGCCTGGGCATGAGCGGGAACCTCCGACTGGATAAAGAGGGTCGCTTTCTCGGGATCAAGTCCGACGGCCAGGTAAAGAGCCGCGAGGTTGCGGATGTTCTTCCGCAGCTCAAGCCGATTCTGCGGAACCGTAATCGCATGCTGATCGACAATACAGAAGTAGCCGTTGTAGTCATGCTGCAAATCGACAAATTGCTTCATTGCGCCGATGTAGTTGCCGAGGGTAACGGAACCGCTCGGCTGAATGCCTGAAAAAATCGTTTTCTTCATATTTTTTACCTCATTTCTTAAAACATAATAAAAAAAGCCCATTCTTCCCGTAGAAAAAAGGGACGAATGAACCGTGGTGCCACCCTGATTATTCCATTACAATGGAATCGCTCGAGACGTTGGTAACGGAGGCTGCTCCGGCTGGGCCTACTAACGTTCGGTCAGCTGCTCAGAAGTCCATTCCACATCGCCCGTTACCTGCTCCCAGCACCGCAGACTCTCTTCAAACGGATGAAAATGTGTACTACTCTTCATCATCGCAATCACAACAAATGTATTTGATTGATCTATTATAAATCAATTATAGCCAAATGTCATCAGAGGAATACAAGCTTATTTCCAGTTTGCTTAAGGGCTGGAAATCCTCAAAAAGAACTGAAAATGCTTAAATGATAACGTATATCAACATTTCGTATAACGAATATTATATGTAAAAAGCAATATGAACTGGAAATTGCAATAAAAAAATTTAGTTAGGTCATGCTTTAAACTATAGAAGTGTATCACCTTTTTGACAGAAAAACTGACCAAATTTAAATATTTTAAATTGAGAAAATAGTATTGCAATAAATTATTCATTTCATTATAATGAACTTGTTCACTCTATTGTTACAGCTTCTTTACATAAAATAATCAGAAAAGACGGAACACAATTAAAGTTTAGAAAAATATTAAGTTATTTTGTCTGATATTTCTGAGTATTTAGTAGTAAAGGCTGAAAAATTTGATTAGGGGGTTAGTGCATGAAAAAGCGTTGGTCTATTGTAGGTTTGATGCTTATCTTCTCGCTTGTATTAAGTGCGTGCGGCGGATTCAGCGGCGGATCAGGCGGCGGTAAAAAAGACACAAAAGGACAGACTTCACTTAATATCAATATTAAAACCGAGCCGTTCTCACTGCATCCTGGTTTAGCGAATGATTCCGTTTCAGGAGGCGTAATCCGCCAGACTTTTGAAGGATTGACACGCGTAAACTCCAAAGGTGAGCCTGAAGAAGGAATGGCATCTAAAATTGAAACAAGCAAAGACGGAAAGACCTATACATTTACGATTCGTGACGGTGCGAAATGGTCTAACGGCGACCCTGTGACGGCGCAGGATTTTGAATATGCGTGGAAATGGGCGCTTGACCCGAACAACGAATCACAATACGCTTATCAGCTCTACTACATCAAAGGCGCTGAAGCTGCCAATACAGGAAAAGGCAAGATTGATGATGTAGGCGTAAAAGCCGTAAATGACAAAACATTAAAGGTTGAACTGAATAACCCGACACCTTATTTCACGCAATTAACTTCATTCTATACGTATATGCCGATCAACAAGAAAATCGCCGAAAAACATAAAAACTGGAACACAAACGCGGGCGAAAATTATGTGTCAAACGGCCCGTTCAAAATGACGGCCTGGAAACACAGCGGTTCCATCGCGCTCGAAAAGAACGATCAATATTGGGATAAAGACGCTGTGAAATTGAAGAAAATCAACATGGTGATGATTAACAATAACAACACCGAACTGAAAAAATTCCAGGCCGGTGAGCTTGACTGGGCAGGAATGCCGCTCGGCCAGCTTCCGACTGAATCTCTGCCGACATTGAAAAAAGACGGATCTCTTCACGTTGAACCGATCGCAGGCGTGTATTGGTACAAATTCAACACAGAAGCGAAACCGCTGAACAATGTCAACATCCGTAAAGCCCTTGCTTATGCGATCGACCGCTCGTCCATCGTGAAAAATGTAACGCAGGGCGAACAGATCCCGGCCATGGCTGCGGTGCCGCCGTCAATGAAGGGATTCAAGGATAACACAAAAGGTTATTTCAAAGACAATGACGTCAAATCAGCTAAAGAATTCTTAAATAAAGGACTGAAGGAATTAGGCGTCAAGAATGCCTCTGACCTTCCGGCGATCAAACTGTCCTACAATACGGATGACGCGCATGCGAAAATTGCGCAGGCCGTACAGGAAATGTGGAAAAAGAACTTGGGCGTCAAAGTTGAGCTTGATAACTCCGAATGGAATGTTTACATCGACAAGCTGCACAGCCAGAACTACCAAATCGGGCGTATGGGCTGGCTCGGCGATTTCAACGATCCGATCAACTTCCTAGAATTGTTCCGTGATAAAGAAGGCGGAAACAATGATACCGGATGGGAAGATCCTGAGTTTAAAAAGCTGCTGAACCAATCTCAGCTTGAAACGGATCCGGATAAACGTATCGAAGAGCTGAAAAAAGCAGAAAAGATCTTTATTGACGCAATGCCGGTCGCGCCAGTTTATTTCTATACGGATCCTTGGGTGCAGGATAAAAACCTCAAAAATGTGATCTTGACAGGAACAGGCGAAGTTTACTTCAGAAATGCTTCTTTTGAATAAAAGACGGTTCTGAAAACAAAAGACCCAAGGTATATGGGGAGGATGTCCCCATATACCTTTCTTACTGATTACGTATAAAATTGTAAAAAACATGGAGGTGTTCACCTTGCTGAAATATATCGGTAAACGATTCATTTACATGATCATCACGCTGTTTGTGATTGTGACCGCCACATTCTTCTTAATGCAGGCAGCGCCGGGCGGACCATTTTCCGGCGAAAGAAAGCTGCCGCCTGAAATTGAGGCAAACTTAAACGAACACTATGGCTTGGACAAGCCTCTTTTCGTTCAATATGTCAGCTACTTAAAATCTGTGGCGATGTGGGACTTCGGACCTTCTTTTAAATATAAAGGCCAAAGTGTTAATGATTTAATCAATTCAGGCTTCCCCGTCTCATTCACTCTCGGTGCAGAAGCTATTCTCCTCGCTTTAGCGTTCGGTGTGCTTTTCGGGGTGCTTGCTGCCCTGTACCATAATAAATGGCAGGATTATACCATTGCGATTTTAACGATCTTTGGGATCTCAGTTCCGAGCTTTATATTGGCGACGATTTTGCAATATATTTTCTCAATTAAATTAGAACTGTTCCCGGTCGCAGGGTGGGAATCCTGGGCATACACCTTTCTGCCCTCTATTGCGCTCGCTTCCATGCCGATGGCGTTCATTGCCAGACTCTCCCGTTCAAGCATGATTGAAGTGTTAAACAGCGATTACAT
The DNA here is from genome assembly GCF_001999205.1 of Bacillus sp. 275. NCBI lineage: Bacteria > Bacillati > Bacillota > Bacilli > Caryophanales > Bacillaceae > Bacillus > Bacillus sp. 275. The sequence goes on along the minus strand of NZ_CP019626.1, from coordinate 877,532 downwards.
ACGGACTGCAAAAGCTAAAGGACTTTCCCGTCCGTCAGTCACCGTGCGCCATGCGCTGCGAAACGCGCTTTTGCCGGTCGTGACATATATGGGGCCGATGGCGGCATCCATTTTAACGGGGAGTTTCATCATTGAATCCATTTTCGGAATTCCCGGTTTAGGCGCGCATTTTGTAAACAGCATTACAAACCGTGATTATACGGTCATTATGGGAGTTACCGTGTTCTTCAGCGTGCTCCTGCTTTTATGCGTATTAATTGTTGACGTGCTGTACGGATTAATCGATCCGAGAATCAAGCTTTCCAAAGCAAAGAAAGGAGCCTAGACCATGCAGAACATTCCTGAAAATATGTTTGAACCAGCTTCAGCTAATGCCGGCGATGCCGAAAAAATAAATAAAAAAAGCCTTTCCCTCTGGAAAGACGCCATGCTCCGCTTCCGCAGCAATAAGCTTGCGATGGTCGGATTCGTACTGATCGTTCTTATTATTCTGATGGCGATTTTTGCGCCTGTCTTTTCAAGGTATGATTATGCCACTACCAATCTATTAAATGCGGATAAAGCGCCGTCGAAAGATCATTGGTTCGGCACGGATGACCTTGGAAGGGATATATTCGTCCGGACATGGGTGGGCGCGCGGATTTCTATCTTTATCGGTGTCGCAGCTGCCGTGCTTGATTTATTAATCGGCGTAATCTGGGGCAGCATTTCCGGATTCCGCGGCGGACGCACAGATGAAGTGATGATGCGCATCGCCGACATTCTGTGGGCTGTTCCTTCATTATTAATGGTTATTTTGCTGATGGTTGTCCTGCCGAAAGGATTGCTGACCATTATCGTCGCCATGACGATCACGGGCTGGATCAATATGGCGAGGATCGTCCGCGGACAGGTGCTGCAATTAAAGAATCAGGAGTATGTGCTTGCTTCACAGACACTCGGCGCCAAAACCGGCCGGCTTTTGTTTAAGCATATCGTTCCGAACGCGATGGGCTCTATCCTCGTAACAATGACACTGACGGTTCCGACGGCGATTTTTACAGAAGCGTTTTTAAGTTATTTGGGCCTCGGCGTACCTGCGCCGCTTGCGAGCTGGGGAACGATGGCCTCAGACGGATTGCCTGCATTAACCTATTACCCTTGGCGTCTGTTCTTCCCTGCCGGCTTTATCTGCCTGGCGATGTTCGGCTTTAACGTTGTCGGCGACGGGTTAAGAGACGCGCTGGATCCTAAGTTACGCAAATAAGGAGTGATATGAGTGACACGTTTGCTAGAAGTAAAAGACTTAGCCATTTCATTTAAAACATACGGCGGAGAGGTACAGGCAATCCGCGGCGTGAATTTCCATTTGAATAAAGGAGAGACGCTGGCGATCGTGGGAGAGTCGGGTTCCGGAAAAAGTGTGACCTCCCAAGCGATTATGAAGCTGATCCCGATGCCGCCGGGCTACTTTAAAAGAGGACAGATTCTTTTTGACGGACGCGATATCGTGCCGATGTCTGAAAAAGAAATGCAGGCCATCAGAGGAAAGGACATCGGAATGATTTTCCAAGATCCGATGACCTCTCTGAACCCGACGATGAGAGTCGGCAAACAAATTACGGAAGTGCTTTTCAAACATGAAAAAATCTCAAGTGAAGCCGCGAAAAAGCGCGCCATAGAGCTGCTTGATCTCGTCGGGATTCCGATGCCCGAAAAACGGATCGGCCAATTCCCCCATGAATTTTCAGGCGGGATGAGACAGCGTGTCGTCATCGCGATGGCGCTTGCGGCAAATCCGAAACTGTTAATTGCCGATGAACCGACAACAGCTCTTGATGTGACGATTCAGGCACAAATCCTTGAGCTGATGAAAGATCTGCAAAAGAAAATTGATACGTCTATCATTTTTATCACGCATGATCTCGGCGTTGTCGCCAATGTCGCCGACCGGGTCGCTGTCATGTACGCGGGTCAGGTCGTCGAATCGGGCACGGTGGATGAAATCTTTTATGATCCGCGCCATCCGTATACGTGGGGGCTGCTTGCCTCAATGCCTAGCCTGGACAGCACCGATCAGGAAAAACTGACGGCTATCCCGGGCACGCCGCCTGATCTGACGAACCCTCCGAAAGGGGATGCATTTGCGCTCCGCAGCTCATATGCGATGAAAATTGACTTTGAACAGGAACCGCCGATGTATAAAGTGTCTGATACGCATTTTGTGAAATCGTGGCTTCTGCATCCTGATGCGCCTAAGGTCGAGCCGCCTGAAGCGGTGAAGGCTAAACTCCGTCAGCTTCCGAATACGTATCAGCATCCTGTTTTAATGAAGGAAGGTGAAAAAAATGACTGAGAAGCTTCTCGAAATCAAACACTTAAAACAGCATTTTTTCACGCAAAAAGGAACGGTAAAAGCCGTAGATGATTTGTCATTTGATATTTATAAAGGCGAAACGCTCGGCCTTGTCGGAGAATCGGGCTGCGGTAAATCAACGACGGGCCGCAGTATTATCCGGCTGTATGAGGCAACCGGCGGGGAAGTTCTCTTTAACGGGGAAAATGTCCACGGGAAAAAATCCCGAAAGAAACTGCTGGAGTTTAACCGGAAAATGCAGATGATTTTCCAGGATCCGTACGCATCTTTAAATCCGAGAATGACAGTCGCCGACATTATTGCCGAGGGAATAGATATTCACCGCCTGGCAAAAACGAAAAAAGAGCGGATGCAGCGGGTTCACGAACTGCTGGAAACGGTCGGTTTAAATAAAGAGCACGCCAACCGCTACCCGCATGAATTTTCGGGCGGACAGCGCCAGCGTATCGGAATCGCCAGAGCGCTGGCGGTTGATCCGGAGTTTATCATCGCGGACGAACCGATTTCGGCGCTTGATGTCTCGATTCAGGCGCAAGTCGTCAATTTAATGAAAGAATTGCAGAAAGAAAAAGGGCTCACTTACCTGTTTATCGCCCATGATTTATCAATGGTCAAATACATCAGCGACCGCATCGGCGTCATGTATTTCGGAAAATTGGTGGAGCTTGCGCCGGCGGATGAGCTTTACGAAAACCCGCTTCACCCATACACGAAATCATTGCTGTCCGCTATCCCGCTCCCTGATCCGGACTATGAAAGAAATCGCACGCGAAAGAAATACGATCCGTCCATTCATCAGCTGCAAGACGGAGAAAAGATGGAATTCAGAGAAGTGAAACCGGGACACTTTGTTATGTGCACTGAAGATGAATTTAAAACCTACCTATAAACGTATCATCCTCCAAGACTCAGTCTTGGAGGATTTTTTTTCGCACATTCAAGTTTATTAAGCCTGCTCCCGTTTTTCTATAATGGAAAAAAAGGGGGAGATCAGTATGAAAACCATTTTGTGCGCCATTTGTGCGGGACTGTTTATCAGTGCAGGTGCTTATCCGGCCCACGCCGCTGCGAAAGAGGAGCAGCCGCTTGTAAAAATAGCGCTGGCCGAAAAAGAACTGCCGAAATCAAATGCACGGTTCGCTTATCCGTCAGGGCTGCATTTTTCACATCCTGATAAGGTGCGGGGCATTTACGTCACAGGGCATTCAGCGGGAGGAAGCAAATTCGGGGAGCTGACAGACTTTGTGGACAAAACGGAGCTCAATACAATGGTGATTGATGTCAAGGATGACAACGGAAACCTCACCTTTAAGCCGGACGGCCATTCTGAGTATGCCAAAATCGCCAAGCCGTACATCAAAGACCCAAAAAAGATGATGAAAAAGCTGGAGGAAAAAAAGATCTATCCGATCGCGCGTATTGTCGTATTTAAAGACAGCGAACTCGCGAACAAAAAGCCGGAGTGGTCCTTTAAAGAAAAAAACGGAAGTGTCTGGAAAAACGGCCGCGGCGAATCGTTCGTCAATCCGTTTATGAAAGAAGTATGGGATTACAATGTAAAGATTGCAAAACAAGCCGTAAAGATGGGTTTTCAAGAAATTCAATTTGATTATGTCCGTTTTCCTGAAGGATTTGAAAAACGTGATGACGAACTGACATACGGACACGGCGATTACGGAAAAACAGCAGACAGCAATGTGCAAAAACGCGTTCACGCCGTCACCGATTTTGTCGGTTATGCGAAGAAAAAACTCAAGCCGTACGGCGCGGATGTGTCGGTTGATATTTTCGGCTATTCAGCCACGCTGCCGGAAGCGCCTGGGATCGGCCAGAATTTCAGCAAAATTTCAGAACAGGTCGATGTCATTTCATCCATGATTTATCCGAGCCATTGGACAAGCTATTTCGGCATTGATAAACCGGATCTTGAGCCTTACAAAGTCGTCAAAGAATACGCGAAGGTGGAACATAAAAAACTGTCTAAGCTGAAACACCCGCCTGTATCGCGTCCGTGGCTTCAGGACTTCACGGCATCATATCTCGGCAGCGGAAATTATCAAAAGTACGGAAAACGCCAGGTGGAAGACCAGGTTAAAGCGCTGCATGATGAAGGAATTGACGAATTTTTATTGTGGGACGCGGCAAACCGCTATACCAAAAACGTCGATTACACACCATTTTAAAAAAATTGAAACCATGTTAAAGGATCACACGTCTTAATAGATGTAAGATTGTTTAAACAATCGGAAATGGGGTATATCTAAAAGTGTGAAGACAACGAACCCATAAGGAGCAAATGAATGAACTGGTACGAAAAGCTGAGTGAATATTTTCCGATTGAAGAAATGAAATCAAAAGCGCATATGGAAGCTCTGTTAAAGGAGCAAAGCGATGTTTATCATAAAGAAGAGGGGCAGTACCACGTGCTGATGTATGCGGAATTTGACTCTTTCATCTTTATTGATTACCTGTTTGTGTCAAAGAAATCCAGAGGACAAGGCCTCGGAAGCAAGCTGATCGGCAGGCTGAAAAAGAAAAACAAGCCGATTCTGCTTGAGGTGGAGCCTGTTGACGAGGATGACACGGATACACAGAAACGCTTGCGTTTTTATCAAAGAGAGCATTTCAAGCACGCGCAGTCAATCGGGTATCGGCGCCGGTCATTGGCTACGAATGAAGTGAACAAAATGGAGATTCTGTACTGGTCACCTAAGACGGAATCAGAAGAAGAAATGTTCGAAGCGATGAAACAGACATATGAAAACATTCACACTTATAAAGATGAAAAATGGTACGGAGAATCATACGAAAAAACGGATGAAGTTCTCAAAGTCATTGATGAGAAAAAACGAAAAAACATTTTCGATCAGCTGAGCTAATTGAGAATGAGGAAACATCCGCCAGCCGTAAATTTGCCGGATTGACACATTTTTTTCTCAGGAGACTGTTCATACTTACTTTTTTATAGTATAATACCTATAAAGATTCCTTTTTTAAAGTTATTCCAATTTGAGAATACAACATGTTCATCCTACTAATTAGAGGAGTGAAGATTAATGGTTACATTATACACATCACCTAGCTGTACGTCATGCAGAAAAGCAAGAGCTTGGCTTGAAGAGCACGAGATTCCGTTTGTAGAGAGAAACATTTTCTCCGAGCCGTTATCAATTGATGAGATCAAGCAGATTCTGCGTATGACTGAAGACGGTACGGATGAAATTATCTCTACCCGTTCTAAAGTATTCCAGAAACTGAACGTAAATGTTGAATCTATGCCGCTTCAAGACTTATATACTTTGATCAATGAGCATCCGGGACTGCTCCGCCGTCCGATCATCATTGATGAAAAACGTCTGCAAGTCGGCTATAACGAAGATGAAATCAGACGATTCCTGCCAAGAAAAGTGCGTTCTTTCCAATTAAGAGAAGCACAGCGTCTTGCCAACTGATACAAGCTTACGATAAGCATGGAAAAAGCCCAAAACCATCGCGGTTTGGGCTTTTTGTTATTTTTCAGTCTGTTGGTAAATCATACTGGCGAGGATAACAAATACGACGGTCAAAATCGGCAGCGTCATTTGTATAATGCCGTGTTCTGCCATGAAAAATGACAGCTTGCTGTCTCCGGCAATCATTTCACCGCCGGTAAATGCGAGAAGACCGCTTCCGGCGTACATCAATAAAGGCATTTTGTCCATGGCGGCATGAACGAGCTTGCTGCCCCAAATGATAATCGGCACCGAGATGAAGAGACCGATCACTACAAGTGTCAGCTCACCGTGAGAAGCGCCGGCTACTGCGATGACATTGTCAAGCGACATAAAGATATCAGCCATAACGATTGTGCGGATGGCTTTCCAAAGAGAAGAACTGCTTTTCACATGCTGCGCATCTTTCTTCTCAATCAGAAGCTGATAGCCGAGATACAATAAAAATACCCCGCCTGCGCATTGTAAAAAAGGAACATTCAATAAATAGACCGCAGCGCTCGTCAGAACGATTCTCAAGACGACTGCGATAAACGTTCCGAAGATGATCGCTTGCTGTCTTTGTTTATGAGCCAGATTCCGGCTGGCCATCGCGATGACGACGGCATTGTCACCGCCGAGAATAAGGTCAATCCCGATAATAAGCAGAAGGGACAGCAGGTAATCGTGCGGCATGGTAACACCTCGCTTATAGATCGATTGCTTGTACAGCTAATATATGAGGCAGTGCGCTATTTATGATGGGAACCGGGAGAAAGCCTGTTTTTCGGTGTGAAAATGCTTTTTTATTTCTTTTATAACTGTTTTATCATAAAATAGAAATATAAAGAATTTGCGCTGTCCTCTATAAGGTTAAGATGTGGACGGAATGGGTAAAGTGTAGTAAAGTACTATTCATCGGGAGCTTAGATGTCCCTTCAACATCTTATAAAGAAGGGAAGGTTGGCAAAATGGAAATAGAAAGAATTAATGAGCATACTGTAAAATTTTATATGTCTTATGGTGATATTGAAGATCGCGGTTTTGACAGAGAAGAAATCTGGTACAATCGCGAGCGCAGTGAAGAACTGTTCTGGGAAGTCATGGATGAAGTGCATGATGAAGAGGAATTCGCTGTCGAGGGTCCTCTTTGGATTCAGGTTCAGGCATTGGACAAAGGACTGGAAATAATCGTAACAAAAGCCCAGCTTTCCAAGGACGGACAAAAACTCGAACTGCCGATCCCGGAAGATAAAAAACAAGAGCCGGCAGATGAAAATCTCGATGCTTTACTTGATGATTTCCAGAAAGAAGAGCAGGCCGAGAGCCGGGAAGATAAGGAGCAAAAGCTTCAGTTCACTTTGCGGTTCGATGATTTTGAGGATCTCATCTCGCTATCAAAATTGAATCTTAACGGAATCAAAACGACCCTGTATTCGTTTGAAGACCGATATTATTTATATGCAGATTTTTATGAGCAAACTGATGAAGAGGTTGAAAATCAGCTAAGCATCCTGTTGGAGTACGCGCACGAATCATCAGTCAGCATTCACCGTCTTGAAGAATACGGCAAATTGGTGATCGCTGATCATGCGTTATATACAATAAAAAAACACTTTGCATCATAACAAACCGATTTCTCTCAGCAGAAATCGGTTTTTTTTGTTCTGAATGACAGGATGAACGGCTGAAAACCGTATAACGGCTCTCATCCGCAAACAGGATTATATCTTCTTCCTGCTGAATACAACAAGATTCAGGAAAGGAGAAGATGCAACATGTTCAGTGCTGTGACTGCCGATGGACGGCTCATTCAGCTGACCGGAAGCTATTCAAAGGAAAAAGCGGCGGAGCTGAGAAAGAAACGCTGGTTCTGCCCCGTTTGCAAAAGTGAGCTTGATATCAAACTGGGGCGGGAGAAACTGCCGCACTTCGCTCATAAAAAAAGCAGGCTGTGTCCCGGGGAATCCGAACCTGAAAGCGAATACCATCTGGAGGGAAAAAGACAGCTTTTTCTCTGGCTGAAGACACAAGGGTGCAGCGTCAGCCTGGAACCGTATCTGACTTCCGCTGGACAGCGGCCTGACTTGACGGCGGAAAGCGGAGAAGAGAGGCTGGCTTTTGAATTTCAATGTGCGAACCTTTCGGCGGACTCTTTAAAGAGCCGGACGGCAGGCCTGAAAAACGCCGGGTACCGGCCGGTCTGGATCATCGGGGCAAAACGGTTAAAACGGATGGCCGCGCAATTTTTCCGGCTTTCTGCTTTTCACTGGCAGTTCTTTGAAGTCCATTCATTTTCCTCCTTACTGTTTTACTGCCCCGACGCCCGCTCCTTTTACAGGCTGCATTCCATCACTCCGTTTTACACCGGCTATTCTTATGCCGGCTTAACCACAATCCCTCTTCACAAAGCAAACCTGAAAGACATTTGTCATCCGGAAGGGCGGCACAGCGTCAGACTTCCCTCGTGGGGACGTGCCGTAGCCGGCTTCCGCAGCAAAAGCGGGCGGTTTTTATCTGAAGATGCCGGTCTTATCCGGCGTCTTTTTTACGAAAGACATCAGGTTGCATTTCCATTTCTCCCATCTGAAGTGTTTATTCCCGTTTCAGCGGGCTTTGTGTTTGCCAGTCCCGTTTTTGTGTGGCAGAGCCATTTATACTTGCGGCTTGCGGAACTTTCTAAAAAAGGCGCGCCGATCCGATTATCCGGCATGGTTCATGATTTGCGGCAAAAAATCAGGCGTAAGGAGATTCGGATGCGGTATGGTTCACAAGATAGCCTTATCAGAATGGCGGTAAAACAATATGCTGATTTCTTATGCTTGCAGGATTTTTTGAGGGAAATTGAGAATGAAGTATATATGCCCTCATCTCAACGGAAGCTCCCTCAAACGGCAGAAGAGCTGCGCCGGCGGGATCTGCTCTTTTTTTTGGGGAATGAGAATGCTTCATTTCGTTCACCCTAACGTCAAGGTGGTGGCGAATGTGAGGGGCGTACAAGCATTTTGTTTTCGTTTTTTCACTGTATTATTGGTATGCTCGGTCTTATATGCCGCATATGATTTGACAAAAGGCAGTGAAAAGCCGGAAGATAATCACAACACAAGTTTTTGGAGAAACAATCGTTTTTTCAATTGGCTTGAAGTAAAGAAAACGAGGGGGATCACCATGACTGAGGAAAATAAAGCAGCACAGCTGCCTGACAGAAGTGAAGTAAAGGCAGAGCATACATGGAGACTAGAGGATATTTTTCCTAGTGATGAGGCCTGGAATAAAGAATTTCAAGCAGTTAAAGAATTAATCCCGAATTTATCTTCTTTTAAAGGCACGCTTGCTCATTCGGCTGATAATTTATACGCGGCGCTTACGGCACAGGATGAAGTGACGAACCGTCTTGGCAAACTTTATGCATACGCGCATATGCGCTCAGACCAGGATACGGGAAATTCTTTCTACCAAGGGCTGAACGACAAAGCCGCAAGCCTGTATTCTCAGGCTGCCAGCGCGACTGCTTACATTGAACCGGAAATTCTGGCGATTCAGGAGGACAAGCTGCACCAGTTTATTCTGGAAAAAGAGGAGCTTAAACTTTACTCCCATGCAATTGAAGAAATTACAAAACAGCGTCCGCACGTGCTGAGCGAACAAGAAGAGGCCCTGCTTGCGGAAGCCTCAGAAGCGCTGTCGTCGCCTTCCAATACATTCAGTGTTTTAAATAACGCCGATATTACATTTCCGTCGATTAAAGATGAAAACGGCAAGGAAACTCAAATCACACACGGCAACTTTATTAATTTCCTGGAAAGCAGCAATCGTGAAGTCCGCAAAAACGCATTTGAAGCCGTATATAAAACATACGGACAGTATAAAAACACGATGGCGACTACACTCAGCGGCACTGTGAAAAAAGATAATTTTTACGCCCGTGTGAAAAAGTATAAATCAGCACGGGAAGCGGCTTTATCCAATAACAGCATCCCTGAAGAAGTTTACGATAACCTTATTAAAACGATCAATAAACATCTTCCGTTATTACACCGTTACATTGACCTGCGGAAAAAGGTTCTCGGCCTTGATGAAGTCCATATTTATGACCTTTACACACCGCTCGTAAAAGATTCGGGAATGAAGGTCACATATGAGGAAGCGAAAGATTATATGCTCAAAGGACTTGCTCCGCTGGGCGAGGAATACGCGTCTATTTTAAAAGAAGGACTTGAAAACCGCTGGGTCGATATATACGAAAATAAAGGAAAACGCAGCGGTGCTTATTCGTCCGGTACATACGGCACGAATCCGTACATCTTGATGAACTGGCATGACAATGTCAATAATCTGTTTACGCTCGTTCACGAGTTCGGCCATTCCGTGCACAGTTACTATACGAGAAAATATCAGCCGTATCCGTACGGTAACTACAGCATTTTTGTCGCTGAAGTCGCTTCAACGACTAATGAAGCGCTGCTCGGTGAATATATGCTGAACAGCTTAAAGGATGAAAAACAGCGTCTGTACCTGCTCAACCATATGCTTGAAGGATTCAGAGGCACAGTGTTCAGACAGACGATGTTCGCTGAATTTGAGCATCTGATTCATACGAAAGCACAGGAAGGCGAGCCGCTAACGCCTGAACTGCTGAACGAACTTTATTATGATCTGAATAAAAAGTATTTCGGTGACAACATGGTGATTGATAAAGAAATCAGTCTGGAATGGTCAAGAATTCCGCATTTCTATTACAATTATTATGTGTATCAATATGCGACAGGCTACAGTGCGGCCCAAGCGCTGAGCAGCCAGATCTTAAAAGAAGGCAAGCCTGCGGTGGAGCGCTATACCGAATTCTTAAAAGCGGGAAGCTCGGAATATCCGATCGACATACTGAAAAAAGCGGGAGTTGATATGACATCGCCTGAACCGATCGAGGCGGCCTGCAAAATGTTTGAAGAGAAACTGAACGAAATGGAAGAGCTTCTTTCGAAAGTGAACCCTTCGTAATTCAAAAAAGCCTGTGCATTAGATGCGCAGGCTTTTTCTAAAATCCCTTAAACGTTTTTCGGTGATTCAGCCGGTACAAGGCAAACAATATGGAAAGAAACAGCAGGGGAGATGTAATGTAAATCGGCAGCATGTGCATCATGGCCAGCAGATTTAAAAAGAAGAAAAACACAATCATTCCGATGATCAATACGGTGCGGAGCATTGATTTCCCTCCTTGTTTTTCATTGATATATTCTATGAAAACAAGCAGTCAGTTATGTTTTGTGACAAAAATATGAACATTAATCTTATGGCTTGTCAAAACTCGACAAGATTTGATATGATAAGGATGTGAAATTGATCACAAACAAACATTACCCCTTTGTTTGACCGTGAAAAATTTCTCCCATCCCCTTTGTTGTCGTTAAGACATATGAAACCGCGCTTATCCCGGCGCGGTTTCTTTATTTGCACAAAAAAAGCCGGCTCCGTAAGGAATCAGCTTTTTTTAATGATCACAACAGGTGACATCCTCCTGGGTGCCGGTCAGAGACTTCCAAAACAGACCGTGCTTTGCTTCCACTCTGGCGACCTTTTTGGCGAATGCCAGTTTTTTCATTTCTTTTTCAACTTCTTCTAGACTCAAATCATAAACGAGTGCGATTTCTTTCGATGCGACAAACCGGAAATATTCAATGAAACATTCCAAAGGCGGCGTTTCAGAAGGCTTCGGTTCATCCCCGAGCATTTCGAATAAGATCTCTTCGTATACGTCATAAGAATAGTTGCCGGGAACCTTCAGCCCTTCATCATCATGCAGGCTGTTAAAGAACGTCAATGTCGGGTTGACGGTGACGTCCATTTCCGCCGCGATTTTCATATCGCACTGAAGCGCTTTTACCGCGCTTTGCGAATGGAGGTCGCGCTTGAATTCTTCAACATCCAATTTCGTCTTTTCGGCAATTTCTAAAAGAACGTCTTCATCCGTAATATTCTGCTTGGAGACAAACAGGCTTTCCTGCATGCTGCGGAGAAACAGAATGCCCGCTTTTCTTCCCTGCAGTTCGGCCGCTTTTAAAGCGAGTGCGGCAAGGTAGGGCGATGAAAGAGGCTGATCCTGCTCAAGCCAAAGGCTTCCGTCACAGGGCATCCCGGAACGGTTCGCAATTTTTTCCCAAGCTTCGGCAAGAAGGTGTTTTTTCCGCTTTTGCTTATTCAGCGATGTAATGCTCGCGGAAACAATGATCCGCAGCGTAAAAAAACGTCCGTATTTGATTTTTAATTTTTTTATGGCGGGCTCCAGCGACCAGCATTCAGGACATAAAGGGTCGACAAACATGTAAATTTCGAGCGGTTTTTTTGGATGTCCGTGGCAATGGGCGAAGTATTGCTCATGCTGATAATTCGTCAATATGATCGATCCTCCGCTTCTGACTGGTTTACCATATGCCTGGCCGTCAGTTCCAGACGCCCGTACAGAAATTCACGAATATCGCCCTCCAGCCCGACCTGATCCATCGCTTTGCTCATACAGCTTAGCCACGCATCAGCCCTCTCGTCCGTAATCGGAAAGGGGAGATGCCTTGCCCTGAGCATGGGGTGTCCGTGCTCTTCAGTATAAAGAGGAGGTCCGCCCAAATACTGGGTTAAAAATTGCTTTTGTTTTCTGGCCGTTTCAGTCAAATCACTTGGAAATATCGGCTTCAGCAAGGGATGAGACGAGACACGCTCATAAAAAGTATCAACAAGTTGCGATAGAAGTTCCTCTCCAATCGCTTCATATGGTGCGTTAAACGATTGTCCCATGTTGACTACTCCTTTATATGGCTAATAGGAATCATAATTCCCATTGCGAATTTATCTTTCAGTTTTACTATCTTCAGTTACTGTATATTTTAGCAATAACATTTTATTTCTACAAACAAAGTGCCTTTCTGTCAGGCGCTTGTATTTCATATCATATCACATCGCCTTCATTCATGTGTAAGATTTCACTCCGCAAAAAAACCAGAGGGCGAAGGAAGCCTCTCTGGTTTACGCGTAATACTGTTTGGTTATGTTTTTGACATATTGCTGTGTTTCCTTAAACGGCGGAATGCCTCCGTACCGATCTACGTTGCCGGGGCCTGCGTTGTAGGCGGCTAACGCCAGAGATACATTTCCGTCGTATTTCGTGAGCATCTGCTTTAAGTACTTTGTGCCGCCCTCAGCGTTCTGGACGGGATCAAGCGGGTTTGACACCCCGAGTGATTCTGCCGTGGAAGGCATGAGCTGCATCAGTCCCATTGCCCCCGCACCGCTGACCGCTTTCGGATTAAAGCCTGATTCCTGTTTAATAACCGCGCGGATCAGCTTTTCGTCCACTCCGTATTTTTCGGCTGCTTTCTGAATGGCGCTGTCTATTGAAAAGTTTCCGGTGCTGATATCAGAAGCCGCATCCGCAGACTTTATGCCCGGGGAAGCGGTCTGTGAAGCAGCCGCGGAGCCGGATGAAACGGGAATTCTCGGTGAATATGAAGCGTGAGCGGTCCGCACACCGTTTAAAATTCCTGATTCCGGCTGCTGCCGGACGGCTGTGTCCGTATACTGGCTGAGAAGCGCGCTGAAATTGGCAAGCGGGCTTTCTGAAGATTGTCCGCCTGAAGCCGTGCTTGTATGAGAGATTGATTGCAGCGCCATTGATTGCAGCTGGAGAAGGGCCGCCCAATTCGTGATATTCACTGTGTCATTCCACCTTTTTTTGTTTCTGTTCATAAAAACGCTGGATTTTATTTTTCGTGATCCGCTCTGGGATGCCGAATTGCTTGAGCAATTGTTCAAACGCCCGTTTTCCTTCATCCCAGTCAGCAGCTTCGAATTCCAATTCAAAGTCTTCTTTCTCTAAATATCGGCTGTGATCTAAAATGATTAAGCCTTTTTCTGATTCTTTTTCCGCGCGTGCGGTCGACAGCGTTCCGAAATAGCAAATGTGTTCTGAGTTGATTCCGAGACCTTCCAGCTGACGTTTGACGGGGCCATCCGGAATCTTGAAGACGTCAAGATCAAATGCCGCAAGCTCTTGGTGCGTTTCCAGCAGACCGACCGCGGCAGGCTCTTTTAAAGTCAGAACGAACGCGCCGTCTTTTTCTCGGATGCGGAGTGCTGATTTTTTTTGTTTCAGGGAAAAATCTTTCGTGTCGAAATAATGATTGACCTGCTGTTTAAAATCATGTTCTTTCATGCAGAGTGCTTCACTCAGCTTCAGAAATTCTGATTTTGTCAGCAGGTTTTTGAATTCAATTTCTATTTCTTGGGTCATGACAGTCTTCCTTTCAGGACGAAAAATTGTATAATTCCCATTATCTCTTTAGAGGTTACGTTTATCAATATCGACCTTGATATGATAAAATAAATGCTGTACTTTGTTAAAAAAGGAGAACATTATGCAAAAGAGAATTGAAATCCAAAATGCATCATTAACAGAAGACGCGCTCCGCTTGAAGTGCGGAGAGGACTTAAGCGGAGCGGAACGCAAAGCCTCAGGTCAAATGCTTGTTGATTCCGATCACTTTGCTTTTGTATACATACTTGAATCAGCTGACTCTTTTGAATATGTCATTATAAAAGAACATATCTGGCCGGATCTGAAAGAAGCCTTAGACCAAAGAAAACCGGCGGTCCTTGAGGCCGGCGGAAAAACGGTTGAACTTTCAGGGCTGCATGAAGAACTCGATTATCTTCTTGAAAATATTAAAGATAATGCAAACTACGGAGATATGGAAGAAAAAGTGAAAAACGTATTTCTTTAGAACAGGTTCGGAATTGGGGGATGTACGATGGATGACAAACAATGGGAGCAATTTCTAGCGCCATACCGCCAGGCTGTTGAAGAATTAAAGGTGAAGCTGAAAGGCGTCAGAACCCTTTATGAGTATGAAGATGACCACTCACCGATTGAGTTTGTGACAGGCCGCGTGAAGCCGGTGGCGAGCATACTTGAAAAAGCGAGACGAAAAAGCATACCGCTTCATCAGATTGAAACGATGCAGGATATCGCGGGGCTGCGTATTATGTGCCAATTTGTAGATGATATCCAGATCGTCAAAAATATGCTGTTTGCCAGAAAAGATTTTACCGTTGTGGATAAGCGGGATTACATAGCAGAGCATAAGGAAAGCGGATATCGGTCTTACCACCTTGTCGTTTTATATCCTTTACAAACAACGTCCGGAGAAAAGCACGTTCTTGTGGAAATACAGATTCGGACGCTTGCCATGAACTTTTGGGCAACCATTGAGCATTCACTGAATTACAAATACAGCGGGAACATTCCCGAAAAAGTAAAGCTGAGGCTGCAGCGGGCCTCAGAAGCCGCATCCCGGCTCGATGAAGAAATGTCAGAAATCCGCGGAGAAATCCAGGAAGCCCAAGCGGCGTTCTCGCGAAAGAAAAAAGCGGGAGACCGCCAGTAGGAAAGGAGGGGAATGGCATGAAATTTGCCGTTTCTTCAAAAGGAGACGAGGTTTCAGATACACTGAAAAGCAAAATACAGGCGTATTTACTCGATTTTGATATGACCTTGGATGAAAAAGAGCCGGAAATCGTTATTTCCGTCGGCGGTGACGGAACGCTTCTTTACGCATTTCACAGGTACAGCGACCGTCTTGATAAAACGGCTTTTGTCGGAGTTCACACGGGGCATTTGGGTTTTTATGCCGATTGGGTTCCGCAGGAGATAGAAAAGCTCGTTCTGGCCATTGCCAAAACGCCGTATCATACCGTGGAGTATCCCCTTCTTGAGGTGATTGTCACTTATCATGATGAAGAGCGTGAGGAGCGGTATCTGGCTTTGAACGAATGTACGATCAAAAGCATAGAAGGCAGTCTCGTCGCTGACGTGGAAATTAAAGGCCAGCTGTTTGAAACGTTCAGGGGAGACGGTTTATGTCTGTCCACGCCTTCCGGAAGCACGGCTTATAATAAGGCGTTAGGCGGCGCGATCATCCACCCTTCCATCAGGGCGATTCAGCTTGCTGAAATGGCATCCATCAACAACAGAGTGTTCAGGACTGTCGGCTCGCCGCTTTTGCTTCCCGATCATCATAACTGTGTCATCAAACCGAGAAACGACGTCGACTTTCAAGTCACAATTGATCATTTAACCTTGCTGCATAAGGATGTCAAGTCCATTCTATGCCGTGTGGCAAATGAAAAAGTCAGATTTGCAAGATTCCGTCCTTTTCCGTTTTGGAAAAGGGTGCAGGACTCCTTTATCGGAAAAGGCGAATAGAAAGAGGAAACGGATTGGACAACTTTTTTATTCAAATGAACATGACTGCCCGGGAAGCCGGCATGACGGTAAAAGAATATACGGCGCAGCTCGGCATTTCAAAGCGGCTTCTCGCTGACATTAAATTCGGCGGGGGAGACCTGCTTGTGAACGGAGAGCATGTAACCGTCCGCGCCGTGTTAGCGGAAGGAGACGTGCTTAAGATTGAATTTCCGAAGGAGCATGTGAGTGAAACGCTTTTGCCTGAGCCGGTTCCTCTTGATATTCTTTATGAAGATGACCATGTGCTTGTGATCAATAAACAGCCGTATGTCTCCTCAATTCCATCAAGAGAACACCCGTCGGAGAGCATCGCTAACGGAGTGATCAGCCACTACCGAAAAAGCGGCGTGCAATCAACGGTTCATCTTGTCACCCGCCTTGACAGGGATACATCGGGGGCGATGCTGATCGCCAAACATCGGCTTTCCCATTCTCTTTTGTCGGCAGCGCAGAAAAAGGGGCTTGTCAGCAGGCGGTATCTCGCTGTCGTACACGGGATTATGCTGCAGAAGGAAGGAACGGTGGACGCGCCCATCGGAAGAAAACACGACAGTATTATTGAGCGGATGGTAACGCCGGAGGGACAACGAGCGGTGACGCATTTTCAAACGGAAAAAGCGGGACATGCGTTTACGCTTGCAGCCCTGCGGCTGGAAACGGGGCGGACGCATCAAATCCGGGTGCACATGAGCTACCTCGGCCACCCGTTAGTCGGTGATACACTGTACGGCGGAAAAAATGAGGGAATTGCGCGGCAGGCTCTTCACAGTGAGCGGCTTTCATTCGTACACCCCATGACCGGAAAAACGCTCGTTTTTCACGCTCCGGTGCCTGACGATATGAAAACATTAATTGAACACATGTAAAGCCCGAACCGTTTGCCGGTTTCGGGCTTTTTTTCATGCCTGCCTTCCGTGATCCTCGCGAAATCGTGAAGCATCATAGGGCATTGAGCTTTCCACAGAGACGGTTTCATGCTCCGGAAAGCGAAAGCCTGTCAGTTGATTGCCGAAGACGCATCCTGTATCAATGTTGATTGTACGGTTGACGATCCGGGGGCGTTTTACAGGGGTATGGCCGTAAACAATCCATGCCTTGCCTTCATAAGCGGCGGCCCAGTCTCTTCTGACGGGTCTGCCGTCGGGATACGTTTCACCCGTGATATCGCCGTACAGAACAAATTCTTTTACCTTACGCGAGTATTTACCGATATCGTCAGCTTTTATGCCGGCGTGAGCGACGACGAGATCGCCATTATGTAAAATGTCATAAAGCGGCGCTGACTCATATAAGCGGATAAATTGTCTGGAGACTTCCGTTCTGTCGGCGGGAGACAGCTCTTTCAGTTCGGCTGCCGTCGTTTCCAGTCCGTGCATCACTTTTACGGGGTTTCCTTTTAAGTAACGATACAGTTTGTTGCAATGATTTCCCGGGACATAACGGACGGCTCCTTTTTCATATGCTTTTGCCACAAAACGCATCACTTCTACGGATTTTGGGCCTCTGTCCGTTAAATCCCCCGCAAAGACAAGCGTCCTGCCTTCAGAATGGACGGGCGTTCCGTCTTTCACTTCATATCCGAGCTTTTGCATTAACGCGATCATTTCGTCATAACATCCGTGTATATCGCTGATGATGTCGTAAGCCATTCGTGTCAGCCTCCTTATTAACGGTTTTTTATTTATTATGGGGCTAATTCCTATACCTAATTACGCTGTTTTTGCACAAATTAAAAAAAGAATTGAAGAAATAAAGCCTTATCACTTTTTTTTCGCGTTCAGCCTTGTTAGAATATGCGTTATGTTTTTAAAAAAAAGTAAGGTTTCGCCCGCTTTAAGCGGGCTTTTATAACCCTTGTTTTAAGGAGGTATTTACGAATGGAACACACATCAGTCGCATCTTTAGTCGTCGTTCTGATCGTCGCTTTTTTGACGCCGCTCCTTTTACATCGGTTTAAGCTTAGCATCCCCGTCGTCGTCGCGGAGATCATCATGGGGCTTATTATCGGAAAAAGCGGCCTGAATCTTGTCGTTCAGGGAGACACGTGGCTGGAGACGCTGTCTGTTCTCGGCTTTATCTTTTTAATGTTTTTAAGCGGTTTGGAAATTGATTTTTCTTCATTTGAGAAAGGGAAGAAAAAACAATTCCTTCCGAACGGCAAGGAAGCGCCCAACACGTTTTCTGCCGCACTGATTATCTTTTTCGGCATCTTTATTTTATCATTGCTGCTGTCCTATGCCTTTGTATTAGCCGGTTTTATTCAAAACGCATTTTTAATGACGCTTATTATTTCGACGATATCACTCGGTGTGGTGGTCCCGACTTTAAAGGAAGAACGGATCATGAACTCCAATATCGGCCAGATCATCCTGCTTGTCGCCGTTATCGCGGACTTGGCTACGATGATTCTGCTCGCTTTCTTCTCTTCTCTTTACGGAGAAGACAGCGGAAATATGTGGCTTCTGTTGATTCTCTTTGCCGCGGGGGTCGTGCTGTATTTCTTCGGCAGGATCTTTAAACACCGTTCATTTGTGCAGTCGATGTCTAAAGGCACCGTGCAGATCGGCACGAGAGCCATTTTCACACTGATTATCGTGCTTGTCGCTTTATCGGAATCTCTCGGGGCGGAAAATATTCTCGGCGCGTTTTTGGCAGGCGTTCTGGTATCGCTTCTGTCTCCGAATAAAGAAATGGTGGAACAGCTGGATTCCTTCGGCTACGGGTTTTTAATTCCGATCTTTTTCGTCATGGTCGGGGTGAAATTGGACATTTGGACGCTCTTCCAAGATCCGAAAACATTAACGATGATTCCGCTGCTTCTGCTTGCGCTGTTTATCAGCAAAATGTTCCCGGTGTTTTATTTAAAGAAATGGTATGACAAAAGAACCGTGTTTGCTTCGGGCTTTTTGCTGACGTCCACGCTGTCGCTTGTTATCGCGGCGGCTACGATCGGAGAAAGGCTCCACATTATCAGCGCCAATATGTCCGGCGCGCTGACTTTAGTTGCGGTTATTGCCAGCATCATCACGCCGATCGGCTTTAAGAAATTATACAAACGGCAAAGTGCGCCGCAGGAAAAAAAGCGCATTACATTTATCGGTGCCAACCAAATGACGCTTCCGGTTACGCTGGAATTGCCTGAGGAGGAATATGAAGTACGGGTCGTCCATGTGTATCAGGAAAATGCCGGGGAAACGCTTGCGGAATCCGTTTTTTCGGTTGACACGATTTCTGATTACGAGCCCGGAACGCTTGAGTCGCACGGTATTTTCAAAACGGATATTCTTGTCGTGGCGACGGGAAATGAAGATGTGAACGCCGAAATCGCCTTAATAGCGAAAGAGAAAGGGACTGAGCGTATCATCGCAAGCGTCGGCTCGGTTGAGCATGAAACAAAACTGAAAGAAGAGGGCATCAGTATTTTTTCTATCCTTCTGTCTACAAAGACGCTCTTGCGCGCATTAATTGAGGCGCCGGGCGTGATGAGCCTCCTGACGAATGAGGAGTCTTCGTTATATCAGATCAATCTGGAAAACCCGGCGTATAACGGCATCATTCTGCGGGAATTTCCGCTGATGGGCGATGTGATTTTCGTCCGGATTTTCAGAGGTGTGGACAGCATCGTTCCGCACGGAGACACGCGGCTGAAAACAGGAGACCGTCTCATCGTCACGGGCTCGCGCAACTACGTGTCGGAACTGAGAAAAATCCTTGAAGCTTGACCAAATTGCAATTCGTGATAATATAGAAGGCATAACAAATAAATCATTAATCGTATGACCACTAGGGGTGTCCTTCATAAGGGCTGAGATAAAAGTGAGACTTTTAGACCCTCATAACTTGAACAGGTTCAGACCTGCGTAGGGAAGTGGAGCGGTATTTTTTTGGGGTTCCTTTTATCCATTTAAATTCCAAACCACTTTTCCGATGCGGGAAAGTGGTTTTTTTATTTTATCAGGGGGGAAGACATGATGACATTTTCTGAAGAATGCAGACAGGCGGCTGCCGAATGGTGGGACGGAAGTTTTGTTCATCCGTTTGTAACGGGAATCGGTGACGGAAGCCTGCCGATAGACCGTTTCAGCTATTACGTGCTGCAAGATTCCTACTATTTGACGCATTTTGCAAAAGTTCAGGCGTTCGGCGCCGCATATGCCGAAGACTTGTTTACGACGGGCAGGATGGCGGGCCACGCTCAAGGGACATATGAAGCGGAAATGGCGCTGCACCGCGAGTTTACGGAGCTTTTAGGGATTACGGAAGAAGAGCGTGCGGCATTTAAACCGGCACCGACCGCCTATTCTTATACGTCTCATATGTACAGATCGGTGATGAGCGGCAATTTTGGAGAAATATTAGCTGCGCTTCTGCCCTGTTATTGGCTTTATTATGAAGTCGGCGAACACTTAAAGGAGTGCAAACCGGAGCATCCGATTTATGAAAAATGGATCGGTACATACGGCGGAGACTGGTTCAGACAGCAGGTCGAAGAACAGATCAGCCGTTTTGACGAGATTGCTGAAAACAGCACAGAGGACATCCGCGCGAAAATGAAAGAGAATTTTGTGATTTCAAGCTATTATGAATATCAATTTTGGGGAATGGCCTATCAAAAAGAAGGCTGGTCCGAGAAGGGCGGAAAAGAGGTGGAATCTTTTGGAGCTGCACGCGGTAACTGATAATCGCAAACCCGTTGCCGAGCTGGCCGAGGATATTCTTTCGATTCAGCGCGAAGTAAGCTTTATCCATATCCGTGAGCGGGATAAAACAGCGGGAGAGATCATGCAGCTTTTGTCCCTTTTGAAAAAGGGCGGTGCGGATAAGGACAAATTGATCATCAATGACAGGGCGGATATCGCGCTTTTTGCCAATATACACCGTGTTCAGCTTCCGTCCCGCAGCTTTTCCGTAAAGCAGGTGCGAAGCAGATTTCCCCATCTTCATATCGGACGTTCGGTTCATTCGCTGGAAGAAGCCATCCAAGCTGAAAAGGAAGATGCGGATTATGTGGTGTTCGGCCATATATTTGAAACCGAATGTAAACAAGGACTTGAAGCAAGAGGCATCAGCCTGCTTTCAGAGATCAAACGCACGCTTTCCATCCCCGTTATCGCAATCGGCGGAATGACACTGCAGACGATCGGACACACAAAGCAGGCGAAGCCGGACGGAATTGCCGTCATGTCAGGCATTTTCTCAGCTGAAAATCCTGAGGAGGCGGCAAAACGGTATGCACGCGCGGTAAGGGAGGCCGATTATGAAGAAGCACTATGATACGGCGGTGATCGGCGGCGGAATTATCGGGTGCGCCATTTCTTATGAGCTGGCGAAGACGCAGCAGAACGTTGTCTTGTTTGAAGCCGGGGAAGTCGGCCGAAAAACGACAAGCGCTGCCGCGGGAATGCTGGGCGCTCATGCGGAATGTGAAAACCGGGATGCGTTTTTTGATTTTGCCATGCACAGTCAAAGGCTGTATGAAGCGGCGGGGCAAGAGCTTGAGGAAGCTTGCGGCATTGACATCAGGCGCCATAACGGCGGAATGCTTAAACTGGCGTATACCGAAGAAGATATCGCCCGTCTGCGGAAGATGGATGATCTGCCTTCCGTCACTTGGCTTTCAGCGGAAGATGCCCTTGAAAAAGAGCCTTACGCTTCAAAAGACATTCTCGGCGCAAGTTTTATAAAAGACGATGTCCATGTCGAGCCGTACTATGTCTGCAAAGCGTATGCAAAAGGAGCGCGGCGCTATGGCGCTGATATATATGAGCATACACAAGTCACCTCCGTAAAACGGGTGAACGGAGAATATTGCATCACAACATACGGCGGGGATGTTTATGCTGACAAAGTTGCAGTTGCAAGCGGTGTATGGAGCGGCCGGTTTTTCAGCCAGCTCGGCTTGGGACAGCCTTTTTTTCCTGTGAAAGGAGAATGCCTTTCCGTGTGGAATGACGATATCCCGCTGATCAAAACCCTTTATCATGATCATTGTTATGTCGTCCCGAGAAAAAGCGGCCGGCTTGTCATCGGCGCCACGATGAAACAGGGCGACTGGAGCGATACGCCTGACATCGGAGGAATTGAGGCCGTCATTGCAAAAGCGAAAACCATGCTTCCCGCCATCGAACATATGAAAATAGACCGGTTTTGGGCGGGGCTCAGGCCGGGAACAAGAGACGGAAAGCCGTTTATCGGGCGGCATCCTGAAGACAGCGGCATCATCTTCGCCGCCGGCCATTTTCGGAACGGCATCCTGTTGGCGCCGGCAACGGCTGAAATGGTGCGGGATATGATCCTGGAAAGACAGATTAAACAGGAATGGGAAGAAGCGTTTCGAATTGATCGCAAGGAGGCTGTTCATATATGATCCTTCAGCTGAACGGAAAACAAATTGATTGGAATCGAAATGAGGGGACGGTTCAGGATTTGCTTGAATCATACCAGCTTGATCAAAGAATCGTAGTTGTGGAGAGAAATAAAGAAATCATTGAAAAAAAGAATTATGAAAATACGAGTTTGTGTGACCGCGATGTCATAGAAATTGTCCATTTTGTAGGAGGCGGATGAGGATGTTAACAATAGGCGGAAAACAGTTTCAGTCAAGATTGCTGTTAGGAACGGGAAAATATCCGAGTTTTGAGATTCAGAAAGAGGCGGTGGCCGTCTCGGAATCAGATATTTTAACCTTTGCGGTGCGGAGGATGAACATCTTTGAAGAGTCTCAGCCTAACTTTCTCGAACAGCTTGATTTGTCTAAATACACGCTTCTGCCGAATACGGCCGGCGCCGCAACGGCTGAAGAGGCGGTCAGAATCGCAAGGCTTGCCAAAGCTTCAGGGCTTTGTGACATGATAAAAGTAGAAGTCATCGGATGCAGCCGGTCACTTTTGCCAGATCCGGTTGAAACGCTGAAAGCATCAGAACAGCTGCTCGAAGAGGGATTTATCGTGCTTCCGTATACGTCAGATGATGTCGTGCTCGCAAGACGTCTTGAGGAGCTCGGGGTGCATGCCATTATGCCGGGTGCTTCGCCGATCGGTTCCGGTCAGGGAATTTTAAATCCGCTGAATCTATCCTTTATCATTGAACAGGCGAAGGTGCCGGTCATTGTCGATGCCGGCGTCGGATCTTCAAAAGACGCCGCCTACGCGATGGAGCTCGGGGCTGACGGTGTGCTGTTAAATACCGCTGTGTCAGGCGCTGATGATCCGGTCAAGATGGCCCGGGCGATGAAGCTTGCCGTAGAAGCGGGCCGCCTTTCTTATGAAGCCGGGAGAATTCCGGTGAAAGATTACGGAACTGCAAGCAGTCCGCGAGACGGTCTTCCGGTATGACGGACAGATATTCCAGACAGGAGCTGTTTCAGCCGATCGGTCCCTCCGGCCAAGAGAAGCTCCGGTCGTCTCATGCCGTGATTATCGGCGCGGGTGCGCTTGGGACGGCAAGTGCGGAGATGCTTGTCAGAGCAGGGGTCGGGAAGGTAACGATCGCTGACAGAGATTATGTGGAGTGGAGTAATCTCCAGCGCCAGCAGCTTTATACCGAAGACGATGTCAGACAGGAAATGCCGAAAGCCGCGGCGGCTGAAAAACGGCTTCGATCCATAAATAGTGATGTAGAGGTCGAGGGATTTGTCATGGATGTCACTGCGGAAAACGCACCCGGATTGATTCGTGGCGCCTCCCTCATCGTGGATGCCGCCGACAACTTTGAAACAAGACTGATTGTGAATGATGCGGCTGTGCAGAAAGGGATTCCCTTTCTGTACGGCGCCTGTGTCGGCAGCTACGGGCTCTCTTTTACCGTCATTCCCGGTGTAACGCCGTGCCTTCATTGTCTGCTTGAGACATTGCCTTTAGGCGGTATGACATGCGATACGGCGGGAATCATCAGCCCGGCTGTATTGCAGACGGCCGTTTTTCAGGCAGCAGATGCGCTGAAGCTGTTAACGGGCGGATCTATCGAGCATGTTCTCCGTTCCTTTGATTTATGGAAAAATGAACGGTCAGAAATAAACGTCGCCCGTCTTAAGTCGGCTGATTGCCCAAGCTGCGGCACAAACGATTATCCGTTTTTATCCTATGAAAATCAGACAAAAGCGGCGGTTCTGTGCGGGCGGAACACGGTGCAGATCAGAGCGGGGATCTCTGAACAGTTTGATCTGCAAAAACTTGCGGGACAGCTCAGACGGACAGGGATTGATGTTTCAGCCAACCCGTATTTAATTTCGTTTTGCAAAGACAATTTCAAGATGGTACTGTTTCGTGACGGCAGAGCATTAATACACGGCACAAGTGATATCAGCAGAGCGAAATCCTTTTATCATAAATGGATCGGATAATGCGAAAGGAGAGAAAAACATCATGAGCATATGCAAAGCATTGACGATTGCCGGATCAGATTCAGGAGGCGGCGCCGGTATACAGGCGGATCTCAAAACCTTTCAGGAGCTCGGCGTTTTCGGGATGTCAGCCATTACAGCGGTCACCGCCCAGAACACTTTGGGCGTTCACGGCATTTATCCGCTCACCCGGGAAGCGCTGGGCAGCCAGATTGACGCGGTGGCGGAAGATTTGCGGCCTGACGCTGTAAAAACGGGAATGCTGTGGAGCGCGGAAATGATTGCGGAAATTGCGGAAAAAACGGATCAGTACGGGCTTGATCATGTCATCACCGACCCCGTCATGATTGCCAAAGGAGGCGCTTCCCTGCTGCGTGAGGAATCTCAGGCCGCGTTAAAAGAGCTGTTAATTCCGCGCAGCTATGCGGTGACGCCGAATGTTCCGGAAGCTGAGGTATTGACGGGAATGGAAATCCGCACGTTTGAGGACCGGAAAAAAGCGGCCGAACGCCTTTGCAAGCTTGGTGCAAAGCATGCCATCATAAAAGGCGGACACCAGCCTGAACAGGGGAGGATCGTTGATTTATTATTTGACGGTTCGTCTTTTACCCAAATCAGCCACGCTTATATTGACACCAAACACACCCACGGAACAGGCTGCACGTTCGCAGCCGCGCTGACGGCGGAAACGGCAAAGGGGAAAAACATTCAGACCGCGTTTGAGACAGCCGTCAATTTTGTGCGGGAAGCCGTGGAACATACGCTCGGCATTGGAGAGGGACACGGCCCGACCAATCATTTTGCCTTTAAAAAGAACAGTCTGCAGACGAGATAAAAAAGAGACCGCTTCAACATCCGCGGTCTTTTTCCCATGCTTTCAATCTGGACAAGGTTATGATATGATAAAAATTAAGATCAGGTACTAAAACTATGTCTTTAAGACGATTACAGGAGGCTTTATACATATGAATTTCTCACTTGAAGGCCGCAACATCGTTGTGATGGGCGTTGCCAATAAACGCAGTATCGCATGGGGAATCGCCCGTTCGCTGCATGAAGCCGGAGCGCGCCTCATTTTCACTTACGCGGGAGAGCGCTTGGAAAAATCAGTTCATGACCTTGCGGCTACATTAGAAAGAAATGATTCCATCATCCTTCCGTGTGATGTGACAAATGACGCTGAGATCGAAACTTGCTTTGCGAGCATTAAAGAGCAGGTCGGCGTGATTCACGGCATCGCGCACTGCATCGCGTTCGCAAACAAAGAAGAGCTTGTCGGCGAATATTTAAATACGAACCGCGAAGGATTCCTGCTTGCGCATAACATCAGTTCTTACTCTCTGACAGCGGTCGCAAAAGCGGCGCGTCCGATTATGACTGAAGGCGGAAGCATCGTTACACTCACTTACCTCGGCGGAGAGCGCGTCGTTTCAAACTATAACGTAATGGGTGTGGCAAAAGCGTCTCTTGATGCGAGCGTCAGATATTTAGCCGCTGACTTAGGAAAAGAAAACATCCGCGTCAACAGCATTTCAGCAGGACCGATCCGTACGCTGTCTGCAAAAGGAATCAGTGATTTCAACTCCATCCTGAAAGAAATTGAAGAGCGCGCGCCGCTGCGCCGCACGACAACACCTGAAGAAGTGGGCGACACGGCTGCATTCTTGTTCAGTGACCTGTCAAGAGGCATCACGGGCGAAAATCTTCACGTTGATTCAGGATTCCATATTACCGCACGTTAAATAACAAGCAGTCCCTTTCAGGGATTGCTTTTTTCTTTCTTCTGATTTTAATCATTCCGTCATATAAATAAAACATGACAGAATCGGAGGGATGAAGATGTCAAAACAAAACAGAAACGCGGAAAAAAAACCGCTCATGTATATTGTTCAGGCGGATTATTCAGACACGCAATCATCAATGCAGGACATATTAATCAAAAAAAGGAAAGCGCCTCAGCCGCCGGAAGAAGAGCCGATGCATGGAAAGCGGGAGGAAGAATGTCCAACTCAGCCTGAAGGAGCAGTGGCTGTCGAGCCAGAAAAGCAAGTACCTGAACAGCACAGCCGCGCAGAAGAAGCCGTTCAAGAAGTTCCGGCGCAAGCGGAGCAGGACACTGCCAAGCCCGACGCCGCTAAAAAAGAGCCTGATGCCGCTAAAAAAGAGCCTGAAGCGGTTCACAATGCCGCCCCAGAGGAAAAGGTTCCGCCAAAGCGCGTGAAAAAGCCGATGAGCAGAATGTCCATTCTTGAAAAAATTGATTTCTTAACGAAGCTGCCGCATAATATGCCGCGGACCCTTTGTCTGATAGAAGCCAACGGGAAAACCTACAGAGGCGTAATCGTCGGCAGAAAAAATAATGCGATCTTCCTGCGGACGACAAGCAACGGAGCGCCGGCAGAACTCGCAATAGACGATATTACCTCGCTGCATCCGCTTGGATTTTAACCATACAAAAAGCTGCCTGAATTCTTTCATCCGGCAGCTTATTTTTATGCTTTTTGATTTAAGAATGTGTGCGGTTGATCAGTCTCGGGTTCAGGCAATTGATGGCGCAGAAGCTATGGAGATCGACTTCAACGCAATAGTTCGTTTTTTCTAAACGGAATACATCGCAGAGAGAGTCTTTATCTGTAAAATCAAGAATGTGCTTATGCTCGTCAAAAGCAATAAGCAGGCTTAATGTGGCACAGCCGTCACAGACCCTTTCAACTCTGAAAAAAACGGTATTAAAGCACGGACCGTTATCCAGCTCGCCGACGTTTCCGAATGCGGTGAACGGTTTCGATTTTGAGGTGAAGATGGCGAACGGCACTGTATCGCCTAATGTATAAGCCGGAGATAAAAGTTTAGAATAACAGCCTGTCGGGCAATCTTCTTCAACCGCATTTTGCAGGTCTTCAATATTTTCTACCGCTTCACGCACACAGTATGTTGTATGCTTGCTCATAATATCCCTCCTGACTTCACGTTTTAAATGGTACCGGTTTAAACGATATCGGAGAGTCAGCCGCCCGGAAGTCCGGGCGGGCTGATGATTGCATCTGTAATAGAAGGTTGGAAGGGGATTCTTCTTTAGGAAAGATGCGAATCAATGACTATCCGTGATGCTTTTTCTCTTTGTGCGGCGCAGGCCGGTTAACAAGCTCGGGTGAAAGGCACTGAATGGCGCTGAAGCAGCTCAGATCAACTTCAATGCAAAATTCTGTTTTTTCTAAACCGAAGAAATCAGGATCACAAGGATGGCAGACGCTGAGGGTGTCGCCGTGCACATCTACGGGGCGCAATACTGAAAGCGTCGCGCAGCAATCGCATAGTCTTTCTACACGAAAGAAAATGGACTCAAAGCACTGGCTGTCATCCGCAAATCCTCCGACGTTCCCGAATGTGGAGAACAATCCGCCTTTTTTATCAAATACGAGAAACGGAATGGTGTCTTTACCTGCAATCGTCGGGCTCAAGAGATTCGTATAGCATCCAGTCGGGCATTGTTCTTCAACAGCCTCTTGTTCTGCTAAAATCTTCTCGACTGCATCGCATACACAACTTTCATCTCGGCCATGGTGTTTTCCGCAGCTCATGGATTTCAGCTCCTTCTTTTAGGGTATTTGACTTTTGTCTTTAACAACATATGTACGCGAGCCTCACTTGGTGTGGGTGAACGTCTATATATTCATCATATGCGGAGAAAATAAGAAAAAGCAGAGCATTTTTAGCTCTGCTTTTTCTTTTTAGAGGACAAGGGTGATGACTAAGACAGCAATCAGTAAATTTGTCGCTGTTGAGATCAAAACTGCGATATCGGCATCTACTGTTGTCACGTTTACGCCGCGGGAGTTTTCGATGAGCAGTTTTTGACGGTTGATTTGTTTGTTAGCTGTTAGCTGCAATAAGTCTTGTGCGACCAATTCAGCGATGACTCCGTCAGCGATTGAAGTGAGAGTGGCCGTTACGACTGCTGCATTAATCGCTGTCATGACTGAAGCGACTGCTTGAACGTCTGTTGACGTTACGTTGATATCACAAGAGTCTCTGATAATAATCGCTTCTTCAGAAACTTGTTTGTTGAGATTCGCTTGAGCAAGGTCTTGGTCAAGGAAGGCATTATCTTCGCCGAATCCGTTTCCGTTACAGCAAACACTGCATCTTCTGCCTTCTTTTTCTTCTTTTTCTTCTCGCGGATGTTCGCATTCAGGATCAAGTGCAACCCAAGAGTATGGTCTGCTTTCCATATCTATTCCTCCTTTTCTTTTACTAATATTAAATGAGCCGGCCCCTTACTTTGACTCAGGCATCTATCCTGATAAAAATCACTATTTTTTAGTTATTGACCGGGATTTTGGCGTCTTTGCCGGAGCTGTTCGATTAATTGTTCTCTGCGGGTTTGCGGATTGGTCTGCTGATCTTGCGCTTTTTCCTGCTCTTTTTTCTGTTTCTGGCTTTCAAGAAAAGCTTCTGTTTTTGCCTGCATGTCTTTGACTAATGCGATCAGCATTTCTTTTTCTTCATCAGGTATTTCCCGCATTTTATCTTTTGTCACGCCGTGTTTTTTGAAGACATTGCTGACAAGCACCTTTAAAAGCGGATCCACTTCTGGTAGATTTTCGAGTTCTTTTTTTAATTTTTCGTTATCTGCCATTTGTTCTCACCTCTGTTTAAATATTTGAAAAGAAAGGTTAAAGGATGTCTAGTTCAGCAAAAAGTATATTTAATAATTGAAACAAAATTTGTACAAAGGCCATAATATCGTCTGCAGTCAGTGTGATTTTAATATTGCGGCTGTTCAGGACTTGAATGACGGTCCTCTTTTTTATTTGGCAATCATCCAGGATCAGCAGTTCGGTTGCTATTTGGTCGGCTGTGTCTTCATCTGCGATCGCGAGCTGTGTCGCGAGGATAATCGCCGTAGTAACTGAGGCTTGTATAGAAAGAGCGGCCGTTATATGTGTTGTATCTATTGTGACATTTTCGCAATCAATCACTTCGATCGTCTGCTCGAATTCGTTGGATAATTGTTCGTATATTTGCGGTTGCAGTGTTTCGACTTTTTCTTCAAACGACATAACCTTCACTCCTTTCTCATTCATACTTTATATAATGCAAATGAAACGCCGAGCGGAATAAGAAAAACAACTAAACCGCACCTATTTTTTTACCGGACAAGGTGCGATTCATGAAGATCAGGGTTTTCGCATATGTATAAAGAGGTCAAGTTTTGAAAAGGAGTGAACAGGTGGTTATCAATTGGCTTTCATTTATTCTGTTATCGTTTGCCGTTTTCCGGCTGGCCAGGCTTTTCGTATTTGACACCATTATGGCGCCGCTTCGGAGCCTTTTTCACGAGGAAAAAACAGAAACCGCACCAGACGGCACGACAGAAACCTACATTGTCATAAAAGGAAAAGGCATCAGGGCATTTATCGGTGAACTTCTCAGCTGCTACTGGTGTACGGGCGTGTGGTGTGCCGCCTTTTTAATTGCGGCGCAGATTGTGGTACCCGGGGCCGCGCAATGGCTGATTTTGCTGTTAGCCATAGCCGGCGCGGCCGGAATCATTGAAGCTGCGGTTTCTCGTCTTCTGCAGGAATAAGGCGGTTCCACCAGCAACTTACCGTCACTTTCGGCATAAACTGGCATATATGACATAAGGAAAGGAAGGATCACCATGAGTCAATCAAGCAAACCTTCCCAACATTCTCCATACAAATCAACTGTGCATCAGCCTTACGAAAAAAAAATTAAGAAAAAAGGCTGCGGCTGCGGCCAAAAGAAAAAACCGAAATAGCCGTTTTCTAAAAAACCGGAGCTTCCGGTTTTTTTGTTTTTTGCCGAACGCCGGCCTCTGTTCGGCATAGATCATAGGAGGAGGGGATGTTATGAATATATTTGAATCATTCATAAACGGTAAATGCCGCCGGCACAATCAAAACCAGCGGGAGCATGACAAATATATCTTATCTATTGAAAAGCAGCTGTCTGAGTTTGATGAAGCGGGATCGCGCTTTGAGGAATGGATAGATGTGTTTGCCGCCGAAACAGAAGCAAAACTGAAGAAAAATGAGCATTCTCACTAAAATGAACGAAATCCGCACCGGCCCTATGCATTTATCCAAGCCAAACAAGTCGGCTCACATAGAGTATAGAGAGTAAAGGAGGTGCTTAGATATGGGATTCGGATATGGCGGATTCGGCGGCGGCTACGGCGGTTATGGCGGCTGCGGCGGATACGGAGGCGGCTATGTCGGAGGCGGATACGGCTCAACATTTGTTCTTGTTGTCGTATTGTTCATCCTTCTGATCATTGTCGGTGCATCCTTTTTTGGCTAAACCTTAGCAAGACCTTGGATAAGCGCGGGACCGTTCAGTCCCGTGCTTCCCTGATGTATGAAGGAGTATAGAGACGGGGCACTCAGAATTTTTTCCTTGTCTTACGGGCACATGTTCCGCTCTTTATTCATACAATATCGTATTACTCCACAAAAGGAGGCACACCATGGATAATCAATTTTTCAAAAATATTGAGAAGAAAACAGGCGTCAGCATGAAGGATGTCATGAACCTTGCAGGATCATTGCAAAATGCCAATTTCAAAGATGAAAACACGGTGAGAGGCGTCATTCAGAAGGTGTCCCAGCTGGCTAACAAGCGTGTTCCGAAAGAATTGGAAGACAAAATCGTTCAATCTATTACAAGCGGTAAAGAGAAACTTGATTTTGGCACCATTTCTAAAATGCTGAACAATAAATAGGCGTCAGCCGGCCTTGCTAAAAAGGCCTTTTTATGTGAGAAGAACCCGGCAGTGATCTGCCGGGTTCTTTATATCCTGAGTGCGCTCCGTCTGTCCGTCCGAAGAAGGGGCTCGAGAAATCTTGAGCTGCGCGCTGTTTTTCCCCGCCTGTACGCGGGACAAGATACATATAAATGCTGCATGGCCCTTGTCATTGCGACATACAGAAGCCGTCTTTCTTCTTCGAGCGGAGCGGGATCGCCCTGTCTCGCCGTCTCAAGCGCGAAGTCATGGGGGATCGAGCCGTCAGCCGCGCCTAAAATATAGACCGTATTGAATTCAAGACCTTTAGAGCGGTGAATGGTCAGCAGTTCGACGCCGTTTTCATCGGTTTTCAGATTCTCAGCGGCGCGCATATGATCGACATGCGCAAGAAAATCGGGAATGGTTTTGAATTTTTTGGCGGCCACTTTGACATCCCTGAGATCATCAGAGCCTTTTTCCAGTTTGTTTCCCTCATTGCCCCGTTTTTTTAAATACTCGGAAAAACCCATTTTGCTTTCTGCAAAGGTGATGGCTTCAACCGGCTTCATTGTCCGGATGCTTGCGAAAAACGGAACGATCTGCTTGATCTTCTCTATTTGAAAAGGCTTCAGGTCAGGCAGTTTCGTCAGTGCCTTAATCATCGTGCAATCTTCCGTAATTGACAGCGCCTTTAACGTTTGCAGGGCGGATTGCTTTAAAAATAAGGCGGGCAGCAGGTCTTTCACCGCATCCGGATCATCTTCATTCTGACTCGCATATAAGTAGGCGAGGATCTGGCGTACGATTCTGCGGCTGTAGAACGTCTGCACGCCCCGGTCGGCATGATAAGGAATCGATGATTGGTGCAGTCTTTCATAAATGGCCCGTCCGGCGCTGTTTGTCCGGTAAAGCACGGCAAAATCGTCAGGACTCGCCCCGTTTTGAATTTTCTCTTTCATATCCGAAACGATCATGGTCGCTTCTTCTTCTTCATCGTAAGGAAAAAACATCACGGGATTGTGAACGCCGTCTTTGACGGCAGAAAGTGTTTTTTCATACCGTTTTTTATTTTTCTTTACGACGGCATGAGCGCTTGAGACGATCGGATGCGGCGAGCGGTAATTTGCCGTTAAGTAAATGGTCTTTGCTGCCGGATAATCCTTTTGAAAGTCAAGAATGAAAGACGGGCTGCTGCCGCGGAACGCATAAATGGATTGGTCGTCATCACCCACGCAGCACAGGTTATTCTCTGGGCTTGCGATCATTTGCATAATGTTGTACTGGACAGGATTGATATCTTGAAATTCATCAATCAAAATATGAGAAAATCTGTTTTGGTACTGCGCGAGAATATCAGGCCGGCTTTGAAACAGTTCATAACAGCCTTGGGCCATGTCATCAAAATCAAATTGCCGTTTTTCCCGCTTCTGCCTTTCGTAATGTTCGTAGAGCCTGTACACTTTTTTCTCCCAGTCGTCCGCAAGCGGAATGGTCTCATGGGGGAGATACGTGTTTTTCCAGCAGCCGATAAGCTGAAGCGCCTGGTCGACGGGAAACTCTTTTTCATCCAAATGTTCTTCATAGAGCGCCTTTTTCACATATTGCTCTTTTTGCCACTCCATTTTTAAAAGCTGGCTGCCGTTCCATTTTGAAGAATCATAATGATAGAGTATTTTATAGAAAAAGCTGTGGAATGTTCCTGTCACGAGACGGGAGACTTTTCCGGCTGCCAGACCGTACTCATTTGCCATCCGCTCTTTCATTTCGGCGACGGCTTTTGTCGTAAAGGTCACAAGCAGCATATTCTCAGGTGAAATGCCGAGGTGTTCAATCATATGGGCGGCGCGTGCTGTCAGCACCCTTGTTTTTCCGCTTCCCGCTCCGGCAAGCACTAATAAAGGCCCGTCCGTTTCAGTAACTGCCTTCATCTGTTCACGGTTCAGGCCGATGCCGGGGAACAAAGATGTATCAGCCGCCTCGGATGTTGGTGAAAACGGTTCGGCCGCAGGCACTTTTTTCGGGCTTTTCCATTCTGAGACGATCGGTTTCGGATTCTCTGAAATCGCTTTTCCTTTCGGCAGGCGGAACATGCCGGCTTCCTTATACTCTTCTTTTTCTTTCTCCGCTAGTGGTTCCTCGGCCGCGCATGCTTTTTCACAGGCGGTGAAGTCTCCCTTTTGCCGGTGATAAAATGCCGGCTGCTCTAAAATCGAAAGCCGCATCAAGACGGGCTGCTCACAATGTGCGCAAAAAATATTTCCTTTCTGAGCTTCTTCAAAAAGGAATTGGTAATGTTCTCTAGAATATGTATGTAAATGTATCGTTCGGTTATTCAGTCGGGCGCATTTCAAAAAGGGGTCCTCCCATTAAAAGGTGTTCATCCATTTGATAGACAAAGAATATCATAACAAAAGAACAGCGTTTCAAAAAGTAAGATTAAGGGAAATGAAAAGCGGAGGGGAGGGGTACATATGATTTATGCAGGACGGATTCAAAACCAGCAGTATTCTCAATACGCAAACCGGGCAGCGGGTTATAAGCCTGATTATGCCGGCATTACGAAAGCGGCCGCCCTCGCCAATGACAGGGTGTACAGAGAGGTGGAGCGCCGCCAGGAAAACACCGCAGCCGCAGAAAAGAAAGTACATGAGGAAAAACGTAAGCGCTCTCTTTCCCGTCTGCCGCAAATCATGGGAAAAGGCCGGTTAATAAATCAATACGTGTGAAAAAGCCCGGATATATCCGGGTTTTTTTGAGTCGTATATATGAAAGATGCGGAAAGGAATGATTCAATTTGAGAAGGCTTTCATTATGAATTGCGGGGTTATTTCTATTCGGCCTCTTTACTGCCGGAATGAAACCGGCAGACGCTGCGGAGGGCTCCGCAGCAAAAGGTGTCACTCTCACACAGCTGGCGCCGCATGTCTGGATGCATACAAGCACCGGTACGGCAGACGGAAATCCCGTCCCTGCGAACGGATTGCTTCTTGAGACTTCCAAAGGAATCGTACTGATTGATACTCCGTGGAATGACAGTCTCACAGAGCAATTAATGACACAAATAAAAAAGCGGTTTCCCGGCAAAAGGATGACCGATGCCATTGTGACACACGCCCATGATGATCGTATCGGCGGTCTGAACACCCTGTACAAATACGGGGTAAAGGTGCACAGCACGAAACTGACCGCCGACTTCGCCCGACAGCAGGGATATGACCGGCCGCTCGGAGATTTGAAAAACGTGACAAAGCTGAAGTTTGGCGATATGAAAATTGAAACGTTTTATCCGGGAAAAGGGCATACGGAAGACAATATGACCGTCTGGCTGCCTGAGGATAAGCTCTTATTCGGCGGTTGCTTAATCAAAGCTTTAGAAACAAAGGAAATCGTACCAACTCCGGGCTTTTATCCGGATAAGTGGCCGCGCGCCGTCCGCAAAGTCATGAAAAGATATCAGGACATCAGCATTGTCGTTCCGGGCCATGGCAGTCCGGGGGATGATCGTCTGCTGCCGCATACGATAAGCCTTCTGAAAGAAACGTAAAAAAGAAGACCGGCGCTCCCATTACGGAGTGCCGGCTTTTTTTATCTCTTCCTGATTTTCATAAAACTGAGGAAAGCAAGTGCAAGCGCCAACACGGTATATCCCGCTATCGGCCAAATATGCTGATGAAAGGAAGAATAATCTCCGGTTATGACTTCCTGGGCCAGCTCGATCGAGTGAATAAACGGTAAGGCATAAGCGATATGTTTGAATGTGTCACCGAGCAGGCTCACCTCCATCCAAGCCCCGCCCAGAAATTGCACGAGTGTAATATAAATCGTTCCGATACCTGAAATTTGTTTGTCCGTAAACACAGCCCCTAAACATAAACCGAAGAAAACGGACATCATCGCAATCGGCAGCAAGACAGCGATACCTGAGAGAAGATTCATCCACTCGGCGGATAAACCGGCAGCAGCAGCTGCGATAAAACAAATGACGATTTGTAAAATGGCTAACGGCATCATCGGCATTGCATAACCGATGACATAATCGGCTGTTTTTAAAGGGGAAGCAAACAAACGGGTCAAAAGGGCGGTCTGTTTGTCTTTTGCGATCAGCAATGCAGAGAACATCGTAAGGAAAGCGAAACCGAAAACAATGAGTCCGGGTGCTAAGTGCTGAATTTTAAAGGTATCAAGCGGCGCATTTTTTTCAATCGCCGTAAACAGAAACAATAGAATAACAGGCAGTGCGATTCCAAGGATAATAGACAGGGGGTCACGAAAAATTTCTTTGCGGTTGCGAATGGCGAAATCAAGCATAAAGACCCGCCTCCCCGTCACAAATCGCTAAAAAGGCATCTTCAAATGTAGCTGAATGAGTTTGCTTTTTCAGAGTCTCCGCCGTACCCAGTGCTTTTAAAGTCCCATTTTCTAAAATGCAAATACGATCTGCCAGGGCTTCAGCCTCTTCTAAATAGTGTGTCGTTAAAATAATCGTCATGTCACCCTTTAATGCCTCAAGATTTTTCCACAACTCGCGGCGCGAACGGACGTCCAGCCCTAATGTCGGCTCATCTAAGAAATAAATATCCGGCTTGGTGATCATTCCCATTGCGATGCTGAGCCGGCGCTGCATTCCTCCTGATAATGTTTTGGTTTTTGCTCTTTCTTTCTCTTTTAATTGAAACAATTCGAGCATCTCATCTGTTCTTTTTTTTGCTTCTTTTTTCGGAATTCCGTAGACACCGGCTATAAACTCTAAGTTTTCCCGTACGGTTAGATGAGGAGCGATAGCTGTTTCCTGCGGGGACATATTCAATTTCGGTTTTATTTTATCTAAATCAGTCAAAATACTGTGTCCAAGCACTGATGCATCACCGTCATCCGGAGAAAGGAGTCCGCAAAGCATACTGATTAATGTCGTTTTTCCGGCTCCGTTCTCACCGAGTAAAGCGAAAAATTCCCCTTTCTCAACTGAGAACTCAAGACGGTCAACGGCGGCGGTTTCTTTATAATGTTTCGTTAATTGCTTCAGCTCAATCGCGTGCATTTACTCATCCTCGCTATCTTCATCGATTTGCTTAGCGTTTAAAATATCTTTTGCAAACTCGAAAAAGAGTTCTTGTTTAACAAGTGCGATACCTTGCTGGTCATCTCCGAGCATAAGCAGTGAATCCCCCGGATTTATATCGAAAACATCTCTTGCTTCTTTAGGAATGACAATCTGTCCTTTTGTACCCACTTTAACAGTCCCGAATATGTGTTTTCCTTTTGGTGCCGTCATGTTTATCCCTCCGAAATATGAATTGTACTTTTTGTATGAATTGTAATACTTCGCATACTAAACATACATTAACCTTCCATAAAATGCAATAAAATTCATGAAATAGTATTATTTTCATAAAAAAAGCACTCCTGCCATATCAACAGGAGTGCTTTTGATTTTATCGTTTGTGTTCCTTTATCATTTCCAGATGGGGGATGCCCGCATCGAGAAATTCTTCGCCGGATGTGACGCGGTATCCTTGTTTTTCGTAAAACGGAACCGCCTGCGTCTGCGCATGTAAGATAAAGCTGTCGGCGCCCTTGGCTGCCGCCGCTTTTTCAAGCGCCTGCATAATGATGGCTCCGACGCCTAAAGAACGATGGCTTTTCATCACGCAGATGCGCTCTAATTTTCCATGCCCGTCTTTCAAGCGCCATCTGCCGGCTCCGACCGGCCGGCCGCCGTCATATATGACTATATGCTCTGACGTGTCCTCGAATTGATCAATCTCTTCTTCTTCCGGAACGTGCTGTTCTTTAACGAAGACCTCTTTTCTGACGAAAAAAGCGTCGTTCAGCTGTTTTTCAGTTTTTGCGATGATGGATTCCAAGCAGTTATTCTCCTCCGCCTAATAAAAATGTTTCGTACACAGTCCATGAGCCGTTATCCAGCTGATAGAGCAAGTGAAAACGGTCGATGACTTCTTCGTGGGAAATGTCCAGCATTTTCAGCTGTCCGAGTACGTCGGAATGTTCATCTGACGACAGCTTCTGGCCGACCGTGACATGCGGAACGAAGCTGTATTCCGGCTCGCCGGATAATGCTCCTGAGTAGCATTTCTCACTCAGAGATTTTAATTCCTCCGTCGGCTCTGCTTTCATATATATCACATTATTCACAGGAGAAAACGAGCTGTATTTTGTGATTTTCAGAACGAGCGGATGCGACTCTTTCGCCGTCTGTCTCAGCTGTGATACGACCTGCTCGATTTCCTGTTCTGTCGCTTCAAACGGATCTCTTAGCGTCAGGTGCGGAGGAATGAGCGCGTAGCTCGGGTCGTAGCGTTTCCGGTACGAATTTGCGAGATCCTGTAATTTTTTTGATGGAAATAAAACAATACCGTATTTCATGAAAGTTCCCTCCTTAAATGAATGGTTACAGCATTTTTTTCAGCGCCGGCGTGATGAGCGGCTGCCAGTAGGTCCATTTATGATCCCCGTCGAAGGTTTCATACGTGTATTCAGACTGTTTGCTTTCCAGCAGCTGTTTGAGCTCTTCGTTCGGCGCGGTGAAATCAAGAACCTGGCCGTCTGTCGTGTGAACGCCGGTTTCTTTTTCTCCGATTTGATGATAAACGGAAATCTGTTTGAGATCCTCCGACTGCCGGACGGCATCCAGCACGTGCCCGTCAACATACGGAGACTGCATGATGACGTTTCCAAACATGTTCGGATAGTCAATCGCCGTCATAAGCGAAACGGTTCCGCCGAGGGAATCCCCGATCATGGTGCGGCCGTATCCGACTTGATATGTCGGGTATTCTTTGTCGATAAAAGGAACGAGCTCATTTGCGATAAACCGCTTATATGAGGCGAATTTAGAGCCTTCTGGATGGTATGTGTTTCTTCGCTCCCGCACATTTTTATAAGGGACGCCGATAATGATGCAGCGGTCAATTTCCCCTTTTGACATAAGCTCTTCCGCCTGCCGCCCGATTCTCCCTAATCTGAAATAATCATGGCCGTCCTGAGCGATGACCGTATGATATTTATACAGGGGGGAGAAGGTGGCGGGCAGGTAGACCAAAACGGTCATTTCCTCTTCAAGCTCATGGGAGAAAAGTTTTTTCTCATGAATGATTCCGTTTTTTGATGCCACTTTGCATTCCTCCAGGCCCTTCTTGTCTTGATGGTTTTTTCCTATTGTACCATGAATTATTAGAAATTTCTTTCTTCAGATGCACTTCTTGCGAGAGTTCAGATAAATAAAAAGTTATTGAAATTCATTTTATAGTGCGTTAATATAGAACAATCAGAAAATACAAAACAATATTCTTATCACGAGAGGTGGAGGGACTGGCCCTTTGAAACCTCAGCAACCGGTTTGCTTTGCCGCGGGAAGGCAAAGTGCCAAGGTGCTAAATCCAGCAAGCGATTCACATGCTTGGAAGATAAGAGGAAGAGAAAAGCTCCTTCTTCTTATGAAGAGGGGGCTTTTTTATTTTTGAAAAAGGATGGTGCTTACTGATGACGCAGCATGTTGATACAAAATTAGCCCAAATCGGAAATAGAAGCGAAGAAGCAACGGGAACGGTCAGTCCGCCGATTTATCTGTCCACCGCTTACCGACATAGAGGAATTGGAGAATCTACAGGTTTTGATTACGTGCGTACGAAAAACCCGACACGCCAGCTCGTTGAAGACGCTATCGCCGTGTTGGAAAACGGTGCGAGAGGCTTTGCTTTCAGCTCGGGAATGGCAGCCATTCAAACGATTATGGCTTTATTTAAAAGCGGGGATGAATTGATTGTATCCTCCGATTTATACGGAGGCACGTACCGTTTGTTTGAAAACGAATGGAGAAAATACGGCTTAAGCTTTATTTACGATGATTTCAGCGATGAAGACTGTTTACGCTCCAAAATAACGGAAAACACGAAAGCGGTATTTGTTGAAACACCGACAAACCCGTTAATGCAGGAGGCGGACATTGAAAAAATCGCCCGGATTACGAAAGAAGCCGGCCTGCTTTTGATTGTGGATAATACGTTTTATACCCCGGTGCTCCAGCGCCCGCTTGAACTGGGAGCGGACATCGTCATTCACAGCGCCACAAAATATTTAGGCGGGCACAATGATCTCCTTGCCGGTCTTGCTGTCGTAAAGGATGAAGAGCTCGGCGAGATCATGTTTAATCACCAAAATGCGATCGGTGCGGTTCTCCCGCCGTTTGATTCGTGGCTTTTAATGAGAGGGATGAAAACACTCGGACTCAGAATGCGCCGTCATGAAGAAAACGCCCGTGAACTTGCGGAATTTTTAGAACAGGAAGAAGAAATCGCCGACGTGTTATATCCCGGAAAAGGCGGGATGCTGTCTTTCCGGCTGCAAAAAGAGGAATGGGTCAATCCGTTTTTAAAGGCGCTGAAAACGATCTGTTTCGCCGAAAGTCTCGGCGGGGTGGAAAGCTTTATTACATACCCCGCGACACAGACGCACATGGATATTCCGGAAGACATCCGTATCGCAAACGGCGTCTGCAACCGTCTGCTGAGATTTTCAGTGGGCATTGAACATGCAGAAGATTTGAAGCGGGATGTAAAGCAGGCATTACAGCAAGTAAAAGAGGGGGCCGTGTCATATGAGTAATCACAATTGGACGCTGGAAACCCAGCTCGTGCACAATCCATTTAAAACAGACGGAGCCACCGGAGCCGTCAGCGTCCCGATCCAGCATGCTTCCACATTCCATCAGTCTTCATTTGAAGAATTCGGGACATATGACTACAGCCGCTCAGGCACACCGACAAGAACAGCGCTTGAAGAAACGATCGCAGGTCTTGAAGGCGGAACGAGAGGCTTTGCTTTCAGCTCGGGAATGGCGGCGATTTCGACGGCGTTTCTGCTCTTATCCCAAGGCGACCATGTCCTCGTCACGGAGGATGTGTACGGCGGAACATTCCGCATGGTGACTGAGGTTCTGTCCCGTTTCGGGATCGAACATACCTTTGTCGATATGACGGACACAGAAGCGGTCGCCCGCGCCATCCGCCCGAACACGAAAGCCATCTATATGGAAACACCGTCAAATCCGACGCTCGGCATCACGGATATTAAGGGCGTCGTCAAACTGGCAAAGGATCACGGCTGTCTGACATACCTTGACAATACTTTTATGACGCCTGCTCTGCAGCGTCCGCTTGATCTCGGCGTAGATATCGTGCTTCACAGCGCGACGAAATTTTTAAGCGGCCACAGTGACGTGCTGTCAGGCCTTGCCGCCGTAAAAGATGAAGAGCTCGGCAATCAGCTGTATAAGCTGCAAAACTCATTTGGAGCGGTGCTCGGCGTTCAGGACTGCTGGCTCGTATTGAGAGGCTTAAAAACATTGCAGGTCAGACTGGAAAAAGCGAGCCGGACGGCTGAGCGGCTGGCTGCCTATTTTGACGGGCATCCCGCCGTCAAAAACGTTTACTATCCCGGCCTTGCCGGGCACCCGGGAGCCGATACCCATAAACGTCAAGCGAGCGGAGCGGGCGCCGTCCTGTCCTTTGAATTGGAAAGCAAAGAAGCCGTCAAAAAGCTGGTCGAAAACGTATCGCTTCCGGTATTTGCCGTCAGCCTCGGCGCCGTCGAATCCATTCTCTCATACCCTGCAGCCATGTCGCATGCCGCCATGCCGAAAGCAGAGAGGGAGAAACGCGGCATCACAGACGGCCTTCTGCGCCTGAGCGTCGGAGTCGAAAACGCCGAAGATTTAGAGCGGGACTTCGAACAGGCATTGAAAAAAATAACCCCTGCCCAAGTGAGATCATAAACGAAAAGGGCGCCGTCAATTTTGTGACGCGCCCTTTTTTTATTTTAGATAAAAAAAGTGTTGACGAATGAGAAATCAGGATATATAATTGTAAATGTCAGAGAGACAACAACATACCCAGCAACACATACATATCATGATTCCGTAGCTCAGCTGGGAGAGCGCTACCTTGACAGGGTAGAGGTCGCTGGTTCGAGCCCAGTCGGAATCATAGACAAAACCCTTGCGTAGCAAGGGTTTTTTACTTTTATTGAAACGGCTCTAGAGGCTTACATTATTCCAGTAAGAAGGGCAAGGAAATGGCATTGATAGCTATTATGCACTGAAAACCAAAAATTCGTCAGACCGTTCCTTATGAGTTCTCCAGATAGTAACTGCGGATCGAAAACAAAGTGAAACTTGAAGCGGGATTAAGGTAATAAAAAGGTCCCTTGAATTTCAAGGGACCTAAAGTTTTAATCATCACTCTTATACCTTTGGGGGATCTTGTCTCTCCAGTCGAGTATAAGTTTTTTGAATTTTTCTGTCTCCATGGAGCTTCTATCGTTTTCATTTTCTGTATAAAGGTGTTCTATGACTGTTTGATCTTCTTTTATATATGCAATGGTTGTATTTAGTTGAATCAAATATTCTTCAGAAGAACCATCCAATACGTCTTGAATCATTTTCAAGTATTCATCAGCTTCATCTACCGAAACAATGTCTTCAATGAAATCAGAAAAGTATTCTAACTCTGCGGGGAGAACTACTCGTAAGTATCCTAAATGGTCTCTTTTACATTCAAATGAATATACCATAATAAAATCAATCATTCCCTTGGTTTTTTATATAAAGGATGTGCAGCAGCTATTGAGCCATCTTTATTAATATACATCTCTACATCTAATACAGCCGATATGGTTTAACGACTTTTTGTTCATCAGAGAGATGGCAAAAATCCCATAAAATAGGATTAGAAGAATATAAACTAAGAACCTTTATATAAACCTCTTGGATGAGAAGATATTAGTAGCATGTTAGCATAATTAAGTCCATTATTTGGGTTTTTTATATTACCCTCTTTTTCTGCAGTTTATACCACTTGAAATTACCTTTCATCAATAAATGCGGTCGAACGATTCAGTCCATGTATGGTTTGAAGACATACGGCATTTACGACCAAACATGAAAGCGAAGCTGGAAGTGAAATTGAAATTAATAAAAGAAGCCCTTCTTAAAAGAGGGCTCAGGCTGTCGAGAAAATCTCGACAGCCTTTGTTTTTTCTTAAAATATCCATTCTCCTGTAATAAAATAAAAGAAAGATTTCAAAAGGACGGTGTCTTTCTCATGTTCCACACAAGAAATTCTTCTCAAAACACAGCCGAATTTGTTCTGCTTGACCAACTCGTCGAAAAGGATCACCTGCTTCGAAAAATTGATCAGTACATAAACTTTTCTTTCATCATTGAAAAGGTCAAACCTTACTACAGCGAAAATAAAGGCCGCCCCTCACTTGATCCGCTGATTTTATTCAAAATGATGTTTATCGGATACCTCTACGGTATCCGTTCAGAAAGACAGCTGGAAAAAGAAATTTACTACAATATGGGGTACAGATGGTTTCTGGGATTAAACATCAATGATCCGGTTCCGCATCACTCCACCATCAGCTGGAACAGACGCACTCGCTTCAAAAATACAACCATCTTCCAAGACATTTTTGATGAGATCGTTCTTCAGGCCATCAATCATGATATGGTGGGCGGGCGTGTCTTATTCACTGATTCCACTCACCTAAAAGCCAATGCCAACAAGCACAAATACACAAGAAAAACGATTGAACAAGATACACAAAACTATATCAGGGATTTAAATGAAGCCATTCAAGAGGATCGGGAGGAACACGGAAAAAAGCCGTTAAAAGTCAAAGAGGAGGTGAAAGCTGAAAAAGAAATCCGACACAGCACAACCGACCCGGAAAGTGGATATCTGTATCGTGAAAATAAACCGGAGGGTTTCTTTTACTTAGATCACAGAACAACGGATATGAAATATAACATTATTACCGATGCCTATGTAACTCCGGGCAATGTCCATGATTCTATGCCTTATCTTGATCGATTAGATCACCAAATCGCCCGATTTGATTTTCAAGTAGAAGCCGTCGCTCTTGATTCCGGTTATTTAACAACTCCCATCTGTAAAGGCCTATTTGATCGCCGTATCTTTGGTGTCATCGCACATAGACGTTATCACCCTGTCAGGGGCTTGTTTCCAAAATGGAAATTTCATTATGACAGTGAACAAGACAGGTACATTTGTCCGAATCAGCAAACACTTACGTACTCAACAACTGACCGCAAAGGCTACCGGTCATATAAGTCAAATTCTGAAACATGTTCCTTATGCCCGCTGCTTGAGAAATGCACAAAATCAAAGAATCGTCAGAAAGTCATCACCCGGCATGTATGGGAAGACCACAAAGAAAAGGTCAGACAAAATCGCTTGTCTGTTTCAGGGAAAACCCTCTACAAAAAAAGAAAAGAAAAAATAGAGCGAAGCTTTGCAGATTCAAAACAGCTGCATGGGCTTCGCTATTGCAGGTTGAGGGGAAAACAAAATGTGAGCGAACAAGTTCTCCTCACAGCCGCATGTCAAAACATGAAGAAGATTGCCACATACCTAGCCAAGCAGGGCTAGGTATGCGGGAGCTCTTTTTCGGTTTCTAGAAACAGGTGAATTGGGTATGAAAATGCATAAAAAACAAAAAAGCTTGTAGAAAAAACATGGTTTTCTCTACAAGCTGAGCCCTTCTTAAAAGAGGGCTTTTTTTCTAACTATGTTGTTTAAGGTGCTTTTTAATTTGTTCAGTGACTTGCTTAAGCCATTCTAATGGAGTTATATCATCTTCAGGAAAGCATATGCCATCCGCTGCTTCCTCTATAAATTCATTCTTGTCTTCTTCTGAATAATCACTATTTACAAACTCAGTTAGTGCTATTAA
Organism: Bacillus sp. 275; assembly: GCF_001999205.1. Lineage (NCBI taxonomy): Bacteria > Bacillati > Bacillota > Bacilli > Caryophanales > Bacillaceae > Bacillus > Bacillus sp. 275. The sequence goes on along the minus strand of NZ_CP019626.1, from coordinate 833,549 downwards.
ATCTCTTTCTTTTAGTTTTTTTGATGCTTCATTTAAATATTCATCAAGTGCATTTTCCGGAGACTCTATATCTTGGTGGAAATGTCCACCGAGAAATCTAAATACAGGATCAGAAACTTTAATTTCAATCATTGCTAACCACCATCAAGAATCATTATCGTCAAATATAAGAGATGGTACGTATATTATTCTATATAACTTTCTGCTATATCAATATCATTTGTCATTTCTAGGTCAGGGTATTTTTCATCTAATTTTCTTAAACAATCAATAAGTTCTTTACTTTGCAAACTTTCAGCTAAATCTTTAAATACCTCACTGCCCCAATATAAATCTTCTTTATTACAATTTTCTAGATAGCTGATTGTATTTTCTTCGTTTTCTGAGAGTACTTCAATTATTTCATCCCAACTAGATTAAGTTTTTTTCTTTTAATTAATATATCTTTCATTTTTTTCTCTAAATTCATATTGATTCTCTTAACTAAGAAGGGCTAATATTTTCATATTGCTTTTCCTATTGTTACATCTCCATCATGGAAAAATTCAATAACATAACCAGATTCGCTGAACATGAAGGTATCTGAACCTACAGCAGTTACATCATCAATTACGTTTAAGGCGTTGTCTAAGCTGGTTTTTACACCTGGATAATCACCGTAAGCCCAAAGGAGAATAACAGTTTTATCATCTATTTTATTCTCAACTAACCATTCATCAATATCTTCAGCATAATCAATAGATCTGTGATAAGTTACTTCATCCCATTTAATTCTTCCCCATGATGTGAAGGGGAAACTTTCGCCAAGTTGTTCATGATATTTACGTGTCTCAGAAATAGTGAGGACTTCTTTGTTATCTCCAAGAGCTTCTAGACATTCTTCGTATAAGGTCATATTAACACTTCCTATTTATTTAAATGTTTTAAAAGGGATTTATAAGTATCTTCGTTTCCGTTAAAAGGTATATAATATTTCTTTGCCTTATCTCCTTTTCCATTTCTATAATCCTCAACATTTATATGGGGTCCCTTTTCGGGGTCATAATCTAATCTCCAAAGGACTTTATTATCTCCAGACATTCGGCCAGTAACTTTACCAAAGCCTGCGCTTTTAGATAAAGTACCTATAAAAGGTTTTGAATCTATTCCTAAATCACCAATTAGATTTAGCGCCTCATTTCTAGCTTGTTCATATGTGTCTACCTTTGGAAGCGCAACTTCTCTTGATTTTTTGGAAAGGCCTTTTTTAACTGTCTTGTTTTTTGATGACTTACCATTGATTGATTTAAAGAGTACACTATCTTTAGTGGAATCGGCTATTCTTTTTAGGAGTGGTGTATTCTTCACATTAATAGTATTCTCAGCATCTTGAAGGATTCCTTCTAATGCAGGAGTATACCGATTGACAGGAGATTTGTAAAACTGTTTTACAGACTTTCCGCCTTTCTTAATTGTGCCACCAGCTTTAGCAAGATCTTTAGAACCTGTTGAGACAGAGGACTTTCCGCCTTTCAATAACAGAAGACTTCCGCCCAAGTAAGTAACATAGTGCATTCGTGTATATGCATCCCCGTGAATCATCTTTTTATCCCAATCATCCTTCAATGTGTCAACCATACTTTGAAAGACACCTAGATAGTCGTATTCCAGAACAGTATCCAGAACTTTTTGAGGATCTTTGTTTAAGTTGTCAATTGTCCAACCGATATTCTGTCCGAGTTGAAGTGCTCCTTCACCGGTATCCTTGGCAAGATCGTATACACCAACAAGCAGACCTTTGGCGCCATCACCTATGATTTGCAATGCTTCTTTTCCGTTATCCATGAAAGCTTTACGCTGTTCCAGAAATGAAACAAATTCAAGCTGTTCAGGGGTGAGATTCTCATAGCCAACCTTCTTGGCGATTTCTAAGTATTCATCCGGGTCAGTTACACCATCAGCCAGCTTTTTCTTCAGATCCTTGATTTCACGCTCTTTCGCTTCTTCCTTTTTAATCGTCAAATAAGCATACGAATGTCTTGCGATCTCGCCTTTTTCTTTATGAATATCACTTTCACGGTACGCCTTGGCGTTATAGTGAAGCGGTGTTGCGTTTTTCCCCTTACCCGTGGCATTTTGAAGCTGCTGAAAGTCGGCTTGGATGAACTGTTCGTTTGCTTCGGTTTCTGCGTATTCTTTCGTTAGATCGTGATCAAGCTTGCCGAGCTTATGTATCGTTTCGCTTCTTTTTTTGTCAGCTGAAGAAAGCTTCTGATCCGTGCTTTCGGTTGAAAACAATTCGAGCGAGATGATGTCTTCGATCTCACCGAGGATGGAGCGCATGTCCTTTTTCTGCTCTTCCATAATCGCCTTTGATTTACTGAGAGCGTGGGTGAGCTCGTGCTCCAGAAATGATTCCTCCACATGCGAATTGGAAAGTCCGGCATCTTCGACCTTACCGGGAAGGCTTGTGAGAAATGCGATTTTCATATCGATCAGATCAAGCCAGCTGTCTGTGACGCCGGCGTGATCCTGGAAAAAGGCTTTGATGTTGTCAGCGCCCCGGCCTGAGAAATCATTGTCACCAAGATCAGCCATGCCTTGAAAGGCTTTTTTCAGGTTGACCATCTGACCGCGCAGTTTTTTATATTCACCCGCGCGCTGTTTGGCAGCGGCCAGCAGGCTGTTTGCTTCGAAAACTTTCATGACAATATCCTTTCATACGAAATACTTCAACAAGATTTTACCATGGGAAAATGAAGAAAAAGATCGCTGTACGATTCAAAAAGGGAAAATGAATAGTTTGGCCTGAGTCTTTTTGCTTATTTCTGAGCAGTTAAATATTTAAGTAATGAGGGTTATCAGCTGGTAGCTTGCTTGGAATCACCCGGCAGCGTTTAAGGCCCCCTTGTCACTCTTGGAATGCTCAAGCCGGTTAAAAAGGTTGGGACAGTCGCATTGTTTTTGCTCGGACATGTTCAAGCCCTTAAAAAAGAATGAGAAGCCGGCCGGAAGAAGTATCGTCCGTATAATGAATGAATCCCTTCTTATGACTAGAAGGGTTTTTTGTTTTTAAGTCAATATATGGCCTAACTGCTGACGGAGTATATGAACCTAAAACAAAAGCTGAACTGGAAGCACTATTAAAGTGAAAATAGAGTTCTGTCTTTATTTAATAGGGCGAACCTTTTTGATAAACAATTGATTTCCAAACGAATAAGGGAAGCGATTTTCTTATAATTCACTTATTTTCACCTAGAACCAACGTTGCGGACTCAAAATAAATGCTACAGGTTGTTGTATTAGCATTATAATAACTCTATAAAATTAAAGAGAACATTTACTTATTTTTACTAGGGTAATGCAGTGACAAAAATACCATTTAATGTATTTTATGAAAAATATGTATTTTAAGTAAAATTTTAATGTTATAATTTGTTTGGGCCAAATAACACTTGTAGATGCATCTACTAATAGGAGAAAATGATGCTAAAGAAAAAAGTTCTTGCTGGTTGCTTAGCCTTTACAATAATGCTTTCGGCTTCCCCACTAACCTCTTTTGCGGCAGAAAGAAGTTCTAATAAAGGTAATGAATTAACGTATGCCCAAGTTCAAAAAACTGAGTTGCAGACTATTGCTGAGTCTAAAAGCAAATCAGTTGGAAATACAAGCGGTGAATTTTCTACACAGGGATGGAAGAAAGATGCGCTTGTTCTTGCTCTTAGATACGGTGGTGATTTAGCAGGGGATTTACTAAGTCTGTTAAGCAAGAAAAATGCAAGTTATGTTAAAAAGTATTCCAAAGAGCTGGCTGATTTCCTTGACGAAGTTTCCAGTGACATTGAGAAAAAGTTGGTTGATTTTATGATTTTTGATTTGGAGCTGCCGCAATCAGCTGCTCGTACTATTGCATGGGCGATTATGCAAGTTATTGGATGACGATAAAGGAGTGACTCCATGAGTTTAGAAAAAGAAGTAGAGCTTCTCAAGTACCAAAATTATTTATTAAAAACAATTATAAATGGTGATGATTATCCATTTTTTATGTTTGCTTTAGATCACAACTTAAATGAGAAGCAAGTCGAAGCAACTGTAGAGATTTTAAGCATCTTTTCTAATCGTCTTAATGGCGAAAAAGAGTCTCTCAATTTAAGAAAAAACTCTGCGGGTAAGAAGTTTGATGCGTTTGGCATTGCGGTTGAAGAAGTCTTTAAAAACGACAAACCAACAAGAAAAGAATTTGAGAGTTATAAGGATAAAATCTTTTCTTCTGAAATTGAAACCAAATATTTATTAATGAGTCTTCAAAGACAGCATATTAAGCCAAATGTTTGTGAATTTTTACTGCAAGATAATTAATGAGAATTTTTGTCCCTCCGCAAATGCGGGGGGATTTTGCATTTGAAAAAGGATTGTCCCAATGATGAATGAAGCCCTTCTTATGACGAGAAGGGTTTTTTGTTTTTAAGTCCATGTATGGCCTGACTGCTGATGGTATTACGGGCCGAAGACAAAAGCGAAGATCGAAGCGCTTTTGAAATAATGAAAAATCCCCCTCTGATCATGAGGGGGATTTTTTAATTGCTACGCGAACTAATAACGGCCTTTCCCACCAATTCAATTAATACGTAAACCACGAAGAAAATGACGAGCCAGCCTAAAAAAATCAGCCCACACATTTTTTAAGTTCAAGACTCCGACATGTCTAATCCCGTTTGTATAAATATAGAAATCACAGTTGCAATCAATACATAAAGAAACCACAGTTTCATTTAATCACTCCCAGATGTCATCCTATGAATTTGCAAACATATTTCGTGACACTGTTATAGTTTTTCCATCTCTTACAGAACTCATATCTGCCCATATCCAATAACTTTTTAGCCGCCCATCCAAGGCCGGCCATTGCCAATACTCTTGCGGCCCATGCAATAATCGGTAAAATTTGCGGTTGGTTCTTCCCATCCTTTACTGCAGCCATCTACTGATCATGAATGTCTTTCGCTTGAGCTGGCGAAAGGGATTCAAGGTAATTCTTCATTTGGACAGCGTCACTTAAAGTAACCCCCGCTGCGATAGCTTTATCAACATCAAATGAATATCTGGCATTCTCGATGTCATAATTTGATGCTTCATAAAGGGCGATAGCAAGACGCTCAGCTTCTCTTTTGTCTTGGTACTTATCCTGCTGCGCAGCTTGAGCAGGCGGCGTTCCGAAAACAGACGCAAAACCTATAGCCAAAACTAATGCAAAGACAATAGACAACCTTTTTTCGAAGCTCCCTAATACGCTATTCATTTAGTTTCTTTGATTTCTATAAAATTACCATAAATAGTCAATAGGTGTGTGGAAGGCTTTTGAAAGGAGAGTCTTTAGTTTCAGGAATGCCAATAGGATTGTTATATCTGTCACAGAAAGCGGAAATGAAACACATAAAAAGCCTGTGTAATCAGTAGGGCTTTTTGAGCGCTGTGAAAAGGGTAAGCCCTTAAAAAAATTAAAAGCTGGCCGGAAACAATACCGACCGTATGGTGAATGAAGCCCTTCTCGAGATGAGGAGGGTTTTTAATTGTCATATGTTTGCCACTTATGGTGATAGGGTATTTCTATCGCAAGAAGAATATTGAGTGAGAGGGAAAATTTTGCTTTATTTAACACATTTGTTTATCTATAATAGGAGTACATATTCTAAGAGGTGATCGGACTATTATGGATCAAAGTGCATATAAGGCTTGTTTGCAAGATACAATAAATGAAGCGTCTACAAAGACATATTGCAGTAACATGCTAAAATCATTGGAACAATCTGGTCTTATTCATTATGAGGATCATTTGTTGGCAGAACAAGAGCAATCAGTTGATTTGACTGAATTTAAGACAGAATCAGAAGTTGTTCAACTTTGTAAGGCAATAGATAGGAGTGATAAAGTTATAAGAGCAATTGAAGAGAACGAGTTTACCTCAGCTTATAAATATTCAGCTCTCTTTGAAATCGACAGGTCACCAGAGGACTTAATTGAAAGTATGTATAAAAAGGGTGAAATACAAGACTTTCATTCAGAATCATTTACTTTCGATTTATTATTTGATGAAGCTTCAAATATAATAGTACCAACTAGATATAAAGTTGATGATAAAGTCACTATATATAAGTTCAACAGGCATTTAACCGGTTTTTTACCCATTGAAGGTAATAACAAAAGGGAAATAAAATATCCTATCCTTGCTGTATTTTTTAATGATCTAAATGTCGTGGAGATAAGAATAGGGAAAATTAAAAGCTTCTTAAGAGGAGACGAATACTTTTACGTTAGGCAATTTGACTTTGTAGTTGATTGGTTACAAACTAATTTGGCTTGTCAACTAAATCCTATTGATTTAACAAATGCTATTGACCATATTTCAAAGCTAGAGGAAACAAATGTGATTGTAAGTGGTCAGTTAATGAATCTTAGAAGTGGAGCTAAAGCTAAATTAGAAGTAGGAAACAATGATGATTATCTCCCATTACTAGGAGAACTAAAAGAATTAATTAAAACAAATGCAGAGTTATTTAACAATAGTCCAGAAATAAAAGAGATACTTGATACTTTTATTTTAGAGACCGAAGAAACGTCAGATTTACCATGGATTTCACTCACATGGACAAATGAAACAAAATCAAAAGCAACTAAAGTTAAATTCAGTTTTAATTATATGAACAGGCAATACAGTCTTCTCCAGTATTATTATAGCAGTAGCACAGAAATGGAGAGAATGAATAATGTCACCAGATATATTATTGAAAGTAAAAAACAAGTTGGCCAACAACTTCAAACTAACGGATAAACAAATTGCAGATTTTTTAGATCTATTCTCGAAATATAAAAAAGGACAATTGATTTATCCAGGAGCATTTATTAGAAAAACATACATGCAGATGAGTATAGTTTATAAAATTCTTGAAGACATATCATCCAGCGGGATTTTAGAGCGGAATTATGAAGTATATTGTCCATCTTGTTCTTGGTATACGGGCGTTTTATATAGTACTTTAAAAGATATTCCGGAAGAATTAGAATGTGATGAATGTGAGACAACATTGAATTTTTTGGATAACTCATTAGTTGTTTATAAAGTGGTGCTCGATTGATGAATAAAGGATTTTCGGCAAAAGACTATTTATTAAACGTATTAGAGAGTAAGGAAAAAATATTTAAGGCAATCACAGAATTTAAGGAAGAAGAAAAGCTTGCTTATCAGGAGAAGCTTAGTCAATTTAAAAATCTGCATCAACCCAAAGTCAAAGCTGATAAACGTGAAAAAGGAAAAGCATTGGAAGAACTTGTGACTTTTTTGTTTAACACTACATCTATTTTTAAGGTTTTAGAGAATATTCATACATCAACTAATGAAATAGATGTAATAATGACATTAAATAGTAAAGGACGATGCTTTTTATTAGAGGGTTTTTTAGACAACAAATTTGATATATTTTTAGCTGAATGCAAAAATTATAATAAGACTATTGGTGTTACTTGGGTAGGGAAATTCTGGTCCCTGCTAAATTCTTCGCCTACTAAATTAGGAATAATTTTTTCTTATTACGGGTTAAGTGGAAGAAAATGGGCGGACGGAATAGGTTTAACCAAAAAAATCTATATGTCTAAAGAGAGAATAGAAGATAAAATATATATTATAGATTTTAATATTAAAGACTTTGAACAAATTGCAGAGGGTCATAGTATATTAGATATAATTTCTTCAAAAATACAAGCATTAATGTTGGATGTTGATGACTATAAGAAATTTTTAACTAAGCATCCTTCACAAGAATAAAAAAGCTCGCTACATATTATTAATGTAGACGAGCTTTTTGCGGTGTAAATATCTATATACAATAACCAAATCTGCTTTTCTTTATCAAAAGGCATTTGATCATCTCACAGATTCATCATATCCAATGGATAAAAGAGAATCAAATGTAATTAACCATGTATCTCCTTTTAATTCCTTCACGTGTAGCTTCTGTTTACTTCATCTATGTAATGAACATGTCCTGTTACTTCTTCAATAAATCTGTCTCTGTATATACTGATGACCAGAACCGAGTTGAATTCCATCGCTTCGCAAATAGTGCGTGCCATCTCCTCCAGCTGGTATTCATCAAGAATGGGTTTTTCGATCTTCTGGACTTCTCTCTTCCTGTTTAACAGTGCAGCCCTTTGCTCGGACAAAATGAATTTTTCCCCATCTCTTGTCGTAAATTCCTTGACTCATTCCGATCATCTCCTAGAATAAGTCATATACGAATGAATGTTCTTTTGTTGATGGAGAAAATAACGGTAATCCTGTTTATTTAATACATTGATTTTAAATGGGAAATTGTTGACGAGTTGTTGCCCAAACCTGCCAACAATTAATATTTTTATTCAGAAGGGATCAGACATCTATTTTGAAATCCCTTGAAGGATAAGTATTTGTCAGGAATAAAAATAACAGTTCAGAATATAATCTCTACCTTGACAGGGTAGAGGTCGCTGGTTCGAGCCCAGTCGGAATCATAGCCAAAACCCTTGCGTAGCAAGGGTTTTTTACTTTTTATATTTATTGTTTTCTCCTCACTAATCCATTTTGGGACGAAACTTTTTTGAGCTGATTTTGAAGTGCATTCGCTGTATACTGCAAGGTTCTTTGTCGCCAGCCTGATACTGATGGGATCTACGGACTGAAGATAGTCTATCCTATTGAAAACATAAAGCGGGTCTCTGGGAAATTTGAATACCGGCTCAATAAAGGTTAAGAACCAAATTTCACCACGTAGAATATTAACCTTTAAATATCTCAGGAATTTTATTTCTCCATATTAATAACAGCTCTTTAAATTGGTCTGTTTCTATTGAGTTTTTATAAGGGTCGTCGATCAAAAAAGGGTTTTCAACATCGGTAACATCTTTTTTTATCAATACAATTATCCCATTTAAATCAATTTCAAAATCCTCATGTATCCCATTTAAAACATTTTGAATGTATTCTATATACTCATCAGTTTGTTCTATTGTTGTAATATTTTCAATGAAGTCAGAGAAAAGACTGATTTCTTCTGGTAAAATTATTTTTATATCACCAAATGGATCTTTATCAAACCTGTATGAATATTTCATGTGTCACGGTCACCTTTAAGATTATTTTTTATATAACGGATATGCAGTTGCTATTGTTCCGTCACTATTTAAATACATTTCAATTTTAATTCCTGTTGAAGTGATTCCCCTATACTTATTTGAACGTACTTGTTTTCTAGTATGATAAGCTTCGTCAATTGCTTTTAATACATCAGTGCGGTTCCATTCTCTTGGAAAGAAACTTGAGTCCGCTATCTTTTTTACAGACCCGACTTCAACTTTCGCCATATACACTCCATTTTTGTCAGGTTTCTTTTCTGTATCTGGTATAATCTTCCTTCCTATCATGCTTTTTGTTGTCGGCGCCCCGGCCTGAGAAATCATTGTCACCAAGATCAGCCATGCCTTGAAAGGCTTTTTTCAGGTTGACCATCTGACCGCGCAGTTTTTTATATTCACCCGCGCGCTGTTTGGCAGCGGCCAGCAGGCTGTTTGCTTCGAAAACTTTCATGACCATATCCAAACAAAATACTTCAACAAGATATTACCATGGAAGAATGAAGAAAAAGATCGCTGTACGATTCAAAAGGAGAAAATGAATAATTTGACCTGTGTCATCGTGCTTATTCTTGTGTAGTTAAGCATTTGAGAAGTGAGTTTGAAGATGATAAACCGGTAGAACTGGGAATTACTCGGCAGCGTTTAAATGAATTGAATTGGAAAGATTAAGCGGGTTAAAATGGTTGGAACAGTCACATTAAAGGTAAGATTAATTTGATAAGGAGAAATAATTATGAAACAATTTCATTGAAAAGTACAGTATTATTAGATAATGAATTGTAGTGTGTAAAAGATGAAAATGGTGTAATTCAGGATAAAGGTGAGTTATTAACCGGAATTGATATGTTAACGGAAAATAATGTATAATGTACCGGGCGGCTTTGAACTCATTGAAGGTGATGAAATTGAGTGTCATTGTTAAAAGAAAATAAATTTTCATTTTAGTCAAATAAAACACGTATTTTAAAGAAAGGTTATTAACATGAAGATAGTATAAATAATCCTGACTGAAGAGATCAAATTGCCTCAAAATTTGCATAAGTCTTTTTGTTCTGTTCTTTATTACTGATGCCCCTTTGACTTTGCTATAATACAACTCTAAGGCTGCAGATCACAAATGATCAAGCGCGGTGTATTAACGGGGGGAATGATTATGGTATACAAAATATTACGCAATATAAATAGAGCAACAATCTTCTTTGTCTTGGTTTTAGCATTTGATTTAACTGTTTTCTTAATGTCTCATGATGGTTATTACTTAAGCTTTGTAGTGGAAACAAATTATATTTTCCCTGTACTGCTTAATTTAGTCGCTTTTTTTGTGTTAGCTCGTAGGTATAAAATACGGAAATTATATGTAATTTATATAACAATTCCAGCAGTACTTATAGTTGCATTGTTGGCGGCAACTGGTGATTCATACGGTACCATTTCTTCGCCAGCTAAAAATGTAACAGTAACAATAGAACATAGAAACGCCACCTTAGGTGAAACGAATTACTTTTACAATTTTTATGTGCATGTTCCTAGTTTATACCCTGGTTTAATGAGAAAAACGAATAAGGACACCGTACGTATTATGATTCGAAATGCCGGGGGTGAAGATGACCTTGATGTGTTAGGAGTAAGTAATGCCGAATGGAAAGATAACAAAATCATTTTCCATCCAGCATATGAAAAGGCGATTGAGGTTGATTTATAGTTTTTATGATATCCATAAGTCATAATGAGTAAAGCGATACTCTCAAAACAGCCGGCTATACAAAGTTCTTAATCCAAGATACATATATGAGATATGAAGAAAGCAACTCAATTTATTGTCATTATTATTTTGAAGAAACTAAGTAAAATTCATCATAAGGAACTCTATCCTATATTTGGTTCTTGTTTAGGAGGAAGGTATGTCAATTTTAACAATAATTGAAATCGCGTTAGTGGCAACTGTATTAGGGTTATTTGCATGGACTTTTAAAAAAGAGAAAAATACTGATGAAAGTGTATTTAATTATGCTAGATATGTGATTTATTTGCTTATCGCTGAAGTTGCATTGTATGTCGTATTTCAAATTGTTTAAGTTTACTCTAGGCAAAGAGAGATGTGAATCATGATAGATGTCTTAACTAATATCTTAAAAAATGACAAACTGGATGAATACCCATTATTTAAAAAGTTTTGCTCTCTCAAAGAAAAAGGGTTACGTAAAGAATCCTTTAAAGCATTATCTTCGTTTATCGATGAAGCCAAGACGTGGGATAATCATGCACAACGGAATTTTGCTTGTTGGCTATTTGCTTTATTAGAAACATCAGATGATATTCACCATATACTTGTTCACCCTTTAGAAATGGATCTTTTAAAGCCTTTGCTTGAATCATGGATGAAGACTAACCCCGAAGATCCAAAACCATACAGGTGGTATGGTGTGTTTTTAAATACTGAAAACCGTATTGATTACTTAAATAATGCACTTAGACTGGGCGGCAGTAATGAACAATTATCTTTATTAACGTTAATCGATATTCATTTGAACGCCTTGTGGTATTCATTTCATCACATATCCGAAGATTTATATCTAGGCGATATTAAAGAAGATAAAGCACTTCTTACCAAGTCCCGGCAGTTGAACAACAAGATAGAATGTCAACAAACAAGAAAAAGCAATAACGAACAGCTTAACTATTATCAAGATTTGTTGAATGACTGGTTGTTGTTTAAAGAAGAACAATCAAAGGGATTTGTTGAATGGTGTGAAAATAAGGGCAGAAGCTATCCTTGGGTCAAATCTTATTATTACGAAAAATAGCAATTGCAAGCATGTTTGATTTTTAATCGTAAGGGGAGATAGATTTGATGGCAGTAAGATACGTAGCTGTCCTTATTTTGTCGGCCATATGCTCTACACTGGTATATGTGATCACCCTGCATCAAGCTGAATATGTTCCTTATCTTATAATTAGCGGGATCATGTTGACATGTTATTCAATTTTTTTATTGCCATTGCAGTTTATCTTAAACCGAAAACCTAGAATGTTCAATTTTAAATATCTCTTACTATACACAGTGTTTTCATTTATTGCATGGCTAATCATGTCGGTTCTCTTTGAACTTTATAACCCATTAGGGTCTATACTAGCGAGTTATGAGATATATTTATTCAGCGTATTATTTTCTCTGATCTTTTGGCTTTGGGACTCTATTCTTGTACAAAAAGTTGTGGTTAAGTAGCTGAGCTCTAAGTAAAAACACTTTCGGAAGGGTGAGTAACTTTGAAGTGAACGGATTTAGGATGGAGAGAAAAAAGCATTGTTGTGGAAGGCTGAGGTAAATGGGCATCAATCCTGGAAGACCTTTATCAGCAGCGGTTTAAGTATGTTGAATGGAAGCGGCTTGTTTAAATTCTAAACATTTATATGTTAGTACATAAATTGTGAGATTTACCTATATCAACACGGCATGATAAAGAAAAGGGTTGTTTATGTTGAATTGGAAAAGAAATGAAAAATTTATGTTTGCAGGAACTTTAATTGCAATTTTTTTGATTTTAATATTTAGCGTCATATTTATTAAAGGAGCGAGCCATACTCCCGGTAAGGATGATGTTGCTGTTTTTGGGAAATTTGCAATCAGCAGACCGCCGGTCAACTTTGATCTATATAATAAAGACAATTCCAAGACGGTTTTAGAAAACGTTACGGGTTACTATGAATCATCTGACTCCCGAGTTTATGTGCAAAATAATTCAGATTTTGTTGTGATTAATAAAGGAACATCATATGAGAAAAGATCGCTGAAGAGAGCTTCGAAAAATGATAGGAGAATGTTAAGCAGAATAAATAAATTTGAGGAAGAATAAAGAATTTAATCAAAAAAACATAAAATGTGATGTATTGAAATTATTTCTTAGAGGAGAAAATGGATTTACTTAATTGGATTTACATTATATCTACAATTATAGGAGCCGCTGGGTTCATAAGTTTATTGTGGTTCTCTCATCTTAATAACAAAAGTGAAAAATAAAGCAGAGCATTGGGTTAATTTGTATATTGATTATGATGATCAAAGTTAAAGAGTAAGGGGGATTAATGATGACAGAAGACTTTTATTGCGATGAAGTATTAAGTGGAAAAACAAAAGTAAATAAAGTTTTAGAAACCGAGAATGTATTGGCGTATCATCATACAAGACCTTTTTGGCCGGTGCATTTTGTAGTTATTCCTAAAAAACACATCTCTTCTTTAATCACTTTGGAAGAAGACGACAATGAACTTTTACTCGAGTTGCTGGGTGTGATTAAAAAGGTTGCGGCGAAGGTGACAAAAGAAAGTGGTTCTTGCAGGGTGCTTACAAACTTAGGAGATTATCAAGATTCAAAGCATCTGCATTGGCATATAGCTTCAGGAGATCCATTGAGATAAAGAATCCTTTTAAAAGTGAAAATTATAAAATTGACCTACAGGATTTATGAAATTCCAAAGAAACTCCAAGTAGCAGTTGATTCTAAATGGCCAAAAATTGGGGATATAAAGATGAAATTGTATAATGAATTTATAAATATAGCTAAAACTCTTAATAAAGAGTTAGACATTATTCCATTATTATATGGATCTTTAGGTCTTGAGAAGGTAACTGGGTTGAACTTTTCACCAGAAGATATTGATATCCTTATTCCTGTAATATTTTTAGAGGAAAAGTGGGAAAAGCTAAAAAAAAGTATGGAACTGCAAGGATATAAATTGGTTGATTTACATGAGCATGAATTTAGGAAAACGAATACTAAAATAGGCATTGCTTGCATTGAGGATTTAAAACCATTTGCAGACGTAGACTATAATAACCTAGGGGTTTTTGAAGATGACGGAGCCAAATATCATTTGCTGACTATTGATGATTACCTCAAGGTTTATAATAAGTCTTTATTAGATGGATATAGAAGAACAAAGAAGAGTAATAAAGATCAAAGTAAAATTAACATATTGAATAAACTAATACAGTATTAATTAAATATTTGTACATTAACATGGCGGCAAAATCATAAAACACTTTACTGCTCAACACCTCATCAATCCATTTTTGCACAATCTTCGTTTATTTCAGTTGTTATCCTTATACATGCTTAAAATATTCCAATCTAGAGAAAGTATATCTGCAGACGGTATTGGAATGCAGACATTTGAGTTCAATAAAGAAATATCGGCCGCATACTCAATAACCCCCTTACCATTAACTGTGAGGGGGTCTATTTTTATTTATCTTATTAATTTGGAAAATGCGTTGACTAACAATCCATATTCATAAAGATCAATTGCTTTTAAATTCACCGTTCTTTTTGTCGACAAAATCACTTTGTTTAAGTTGAACTGGTTGTTAGAACATCATGTGATGCACCTCCTTTAAAAAGCATACACACATATTAGAGGGCTGAAATTTACCCGTATGAATTGGGATATGGCTGCCTAAACGGCTTTTCGCATGGAGCCAACATGCGGCAACTGGTCAACAGCTTTAGAAACTTCATCATAACAGGGAAATCCGGCGAGCATTGGGAATATAAAGAAATATAGGCTTACAGCTATGCAGGATGTATGAATATCCGTCGGCGAAGGAAAGGCAATCTCCATGTGTCGTGACGGTTCGTATGCGGTTGGACCTTCCCATTCATCCGCTGTATGTCAGAGGGACGAAAAGACATGTTTTGAGGAGGAAGCGGAATGATTAAATTCACACGGCCATCGCCTATGAAGAAAACATGCTCGATGCACCCGGAAAAGAAATCTGTCAGAGCGGTTTCGTTTACTGATTTTAACGGCAATTCTGTAACAATAACACTTTGTGAAAAGTGTCTGGCTGATTTAAAAAAGAAAGCCGCAACTGAATACAGGAGCATGATCGAGGAGCGGGCCAAACAGAATCGTTTCAAGATTGGTGATCATGTGTTTTTAAAGCATTTGGGAGTAGTCGGCGAGGTGAAAAACATGGAAGGCGTTCAAGCGGCAAACAGGACAGACACAGACGAAATCCGAATGGCCACCCCTAAGGAAATCGCAGAATACAAAAAGCAGGAGAAGCAATAACAAGGAAATTCTATCAGCGGTATTACTAACGGGAGCGGCGGCCGTTGATCCGTCTGCTTCCGCGGCTTGGTCCGGCTGGCAAAATCAATCCGAATACAGCGGCCGCGACTTATACAAGAAGCACAGCAGGGCAGCTTTAAAACGGCAACGCCTCTGAAATTATTCAACGTGAAAACAATCCAGAATAAGACCGGAAAGGGAACCTATGCCATCCAGCTGGACTCCGGCAAGGGGAACTACATCGGAACATTTGAATCAGTCAATTGTCAAATCAAATAAAGGAGATTCGATGGCGCTAAGAATAGTTTTTCTGCTGATGGGGTTAGGATTCTGGTTTTATTTCCATTAGAGGGCGGCGCATTTTATCGGGCTCAGTAAATGAGTGCGGGCCTTGACCGCCTTCGAGGGGGCAGTAAACATTTCTGCTCGATTAATTGACTCTGGCTGTTTACGGTCAGAAGGTGTTTTTCAGCTGATTCCCTAACTGTCACGGAAAACATTTCACAGGAAAAATATTGACTGTTTTCCTGTTTGTGATGTTTATTAGAAGGAGTATACAAAATCATTATAATGAGGAGGTCTGGATGTGAAAAATAAAGCGGGAATCCAAGTTGGACTATGCATTGGACTTTTATGTTTAAGCTTTACCGGTTTCAACCCTTTATTCGGCTCAGCGCATGCTGAAGAGAAATCTATAGAGGACGCAAAAATGACAAGCTGTATAACGAATCAGAAATTTGTTCAGCTTGAGAAAAAATTTGATGCCAGGCTCGGCGTTTATGCGATTGATACAGGTTCAAACAAGACAATCGCCTATCGGCCGAATGAACGGTTTGCTTACGCATCAACCTATAAAGTTCTGGCTGCAGCTGCTGTTCTGAAGAAAAGCTCAAATGAAAAACTTAATGCTATCATCCGCTACAGCAAAGACGATTTGGTTACATATTCCCCAATCACAGAAAAACACCTGGATACAGGCATGAGCCTGAAAGAAATCTCAGAAGCCGCTGTCCGTTACAGCGATAATACCGCCGGGAACCTATTGCTGCAGCAGCTTGGCGGTCCCAAAGGTTTTGAAAAATCATTGAAACAGATCGGGGATCATGTAACGAAAGCTGATCGATTCGAGACGGATCTAAACTCTGCGATTCCCGGGGATCGTCGTGACACAAGCACCGCAAAAGCACTGGCAACTGACCTTAAGACTTTCGCTTTGGGTAACACTCTCACGGCTGACAAGCGCACGATTTTAACAGATTGGATGCGGGGCAACGCTACCGGCGACGAACTGATTCGGGCAGGCGCTCCTGCAGGATGGGAAGTCGGCGATAAATCCGGAGCCGGAAGCTACGGCACACGAAACGACATTGCGATCGTTTGGCCGCCTGACAGAGCCCCAATTGTTTTGGCAATCCTGTCAAACCGGTTTACGGAAGATGCCAATTATAATAATGCTCTTATCGCTGAGGCTGCAAAAGTCGCTCTTAATGCTCTTAAATAAACATTGCCGTTCATTTTTATGGACGGTTTTTTATATGTTGAGAATGCGGTAGGCGGTTTCGTTTTTCGATAAATGTTATAATGTAAAGCCATAAAAAGATGGGAAGAGGGGGAATTTCGATGCATTACATAACGGCATGCTTAAAAATCATCAGTGATAAAGACCTTAATGAAATAATGAAAGAGTTCAAAAAACTTGAGGAAGAAACGAACAAAGAAGAAGGCTGTATTCAGTTCCATGCTTATCCGCTCGAACCATCAGAACGCAAAATTATGCTTTGGGAGATTTGGGAAAACGAAGAAGCTGTTAAAGTCCATTTTACGAAAAAACATACAAAAGACGTTCAAAAACAAGAATTAACGGAAGTAGAATGGTTAATGAAAAGCAATGTGAATGAGTAAAAGGCTTTGTCTGTTGTTGGCTGCCTTTGCCGGCAACCATCATCAGTTTCATTCACTAAAACCCTTGCTGCGCAAGGGTTTTTTACTTTGAAAAGTTCTTTATATCGCAGTCTTTTTATGGGTAAGGAACAGACTTGGAATGAAGATGGCCGCAAGGATGATGACGGATACTAAGAATCCGGCATGGTAGCCTTTTAAACTGTTCGGAATCGTCGGCTGCAATTCTTGTATGACAGTTGCGGTAACGGTTGCGATCACAGCTGACCCAAAGCTGGAACCGAGGTTTTCAATCATATGAATACCGACACCCGCTTCCGGAAGCTGTTTGCTGTCAAGACCTGTATAAGCGTCACTCATCAATGGGAGCATAATTCCTCCAAAACTGGTGCCGCGGATAAATAATACGACGGAAATCCAAATCATACTTGTGTTATCGGTGATAAAAATAAGCGGGATAGATCCGATCAGCGAAAGAACAAGACTGACCGTAACCACGTATTTCGCACCGATCTTATCAATCATTTTTCCGATCAGCGGACGAGTCACGAGCATTCCGACTCCTTGAGGGATTAAAGCGAGTGCTGCTCCGGCTGCCGTGAACTGACGAATGTTTTGAAAAAACAGCGGAAGTATTAACATCGGCCCCATGATGGCAACATTCGCTAAGAACAACCCGATCGAAGATGCCAAGAAGCTCTTGTTTGCAAACAAATTCATAGGCAGCACGGTTTGGTTTTTCTTGATCTGATTATATACAAGATAAATAGCTGCTGAAACAAGACCGATGCCTGTCCATAAAATGGTGTCGCTATTGTTAAATGATGCATGATCCGCCGCTTTTGTAATACCGTACATCAATGCCGCGCTCATTAATGACAAATTGATAATCCCGAAAATATCGAGTTTACGATCTTTGTTGAATGGTTCAAAGTCTGGAATGGTTTTCATCATAAGCGGTGCAGCAATCAAAACGATGAACACGTTGATGTAAAAAATCCAATGCCATGAAGCGCCTTGGACGATGAAACCCCCAATGACAGGTCCTAAGATCGGGCCGAAGATCATAGGGGTGCTGACGATTGCCATCACTTTTCCCAGGTTTTCCGGACCTGCCGTTTTAACCAAGAGTGTTGACATAAGCGGAGTGATAATGCCGGCGCTGAATCCTTGAAGCAAACGGAAGAAGATGAAGCTGGAAACGTCACGGCTCATTCCCGTAAAAACAGAAATGACACCAAAGGCGATGACTGAGCCGATGAAGATTTTCTTACCGTTATATTTATTCATAAGCCAGCCGGATACGGGTACTGCAATCGCAAGTGCTAACATATAGCCTGTAACGGACCACTGAATGATATCCAATGTTGTGTTGAAGTCTTTGGTCAGTTTGCCGATGGCGATGTTTACCATCGTAGAGTCAAGCATTGGAGCGATTGCTCCCAGTGCAATAGCCCAGGCGGCTGTGAGAACTTCTTTTGGCACCCGAAGTTCCTTTCTTTTATGTGTTGACATATTACTCTCCTCTCAAAATTGCTGTCTTTGTTTCCTTGTCAACAAAATAATAGAGTGATTTTGTTTCTTTGTCAACAATAAGAGGGATATAAAAAGGCAGCCCGTTTTCATGGAGCAGGGCTGCCTCTGGTTTTATTCATATTTATTCCGATTTCACGTCTGCACCAAGTTTCTTTATTTCTGAATCCAAATGCCTGCTGTATGTTTCCACGAAGTTCAGCATCGTGTCAAATTGTTCATCAGTTACTTGTTCAAACACGATTTTGTCCCGTTCTTGAAACTCTTTGTGCAATTCCTCGTGAATTTTATAAATGACTTTTCCTTGCTCAGTAAGCCTGAAATAGATTTCTTTCTTGTTAAGCGGCTTCTGATAGCTTTCAATAAGGCCTTTATTGATAAGCTTCTTCGTTAATTTACTTATGGCGCCTCTTGTCATATAAAGGGACTCCGCAAGTTTAGTCACATTGGCGTCTTCAATTTTTTCGATGAATTCGATGCAATGCACTTCAGAAGGTTTATGCCCCTTAAGGCTTTCTTCCATCTTCAGCCTATTCAGCCACACCATCTTGTTAAAAAAGTCCCTGAAATCCGTGAGGAGCTGTTCTTTTTTGTCCATGTCCCGTCCTCCTGCTCGGTGGTGCTTACACAATATTATAAAATGTTTGTTTCTTTTTCAACAATCGTAAAGTTATGATTTAGGAACTGAGAGATAGTGCGCAGAAATAAGAAGGAGGGGGAAGAGAAGAAGTATTCTATTTAAAAAGCGGCTTTTTAACCGAAACGTGGGTCTTTGAGTATTTTTCTTTCCGTATTCGTTACTTGCTCTTTTTCATAACAGGCCAACACTACAGCCGTATAAAAAAGCAGGCTGCACAATGAGCCTGCTTGAGATTCGCATCAATCATTTTCCTGTTGCGGCATCATGAAAAGCGTCGATTGCGGTTGTGTATTTCAAGACGTTTTTAGACACTTTGGCGGTTGCGCCTAATGGATACGCGTCTGACAGAACGCTGGAGTGAGCTTCGGGTTCCCAGTAAAATACGCCGATTCCTTTGCCGTTCGGAACGGCTTTCACCAGTTTTATGGTGTCTTTTATGGTCCAGTAGGAATCTTTCGGGTTATTTTCATCTCCGCCCAGTTCAACCACCATGACTTCCTTGTTGTAGCGTGAGGCGATGTCATTCAAATTAGTTGATAAATGGCTGGTGAGCTCCCAGTACGGCTTGCCTTCCCAATAGGGATAGAATGAAACGCCGATGATGTCGGTTTTTCCTCCGTTTTTAAAGAATTGATCAAACCACCATCTGAATAGGCTGTTGTCCGTGCCGTGTGCCAAATGGCTGATGACCTTGGTGGCCGGGCTGACGGATTTCACGGCGTCATAGCCTTTGTTCAGTAAGCCGGTCAATTTGCTGAAATCGTTCGTGCTGCCGTCGGGCAGTAAAATTCCTGAATTCATTTCATTTCCTACTTGCACCCAATCAGGGGAGATGCCGTGATTTTTAAGTTCTTTCATGACATCGTACGTATGGTTATACACGGCTGCCTGCAGCTGGCTGTTTGAATAGCCGTTCCATTGGTTCGGCTTGATCTGGTGGCCTGGATCAGCGAACACATCACTGTAATGGAAGTCAACCATTACCTTCATTCCTAACGCTTTTGCCCTTTTTGCCGCCGCAAGTACGCCCGCTTTGTCACTATAGCCGAGCATGGTCCATGTTGTCCCGTCTTTCAGCCAATAATAGCTGCTTGGCGGATTCACAAACACTCTCAGTCTCACGGCATTTATTCCGTGATCTTTAAGAATCTGCAAGGCATCTTTCTGTTTTCCGCCGTCATCCAGCCAGCGCACACCTTCGTCCTCCATTTGTTTCAGCCAACCTATATCAGCGCCATAGGCAAACGGGGCATCCGCTTTTGCTTTAGGAAACTTCTCAAAGAATGTAAAAGCAGTGAAAATGAGAGAAAGACAGATTGCGTTTATAAATACACGTTTCAATCGGTTTTTGAACATCACAATACCTCCTGATAAAAAAGATTGTTGATTGATTTCACTCTGAATGTTTCAGCTGCCATTCTCCAATAACGTCGTGAAACGCTGAAACGCCTGAATTCCTTCGGGTGTCATTTTAAAAACGCCTGCATCGGTCAGCGCGCGTAAAAATACATTCGCGGTTTCTTTTTGTAAAACAGCGGCTGCATTCTCCGGTGTCACGTCTTTATCCGCTTTGATGTTTTCAGCCCACGGAAGATGAATGTCTTTGATGTCATGAGGTTCATTCAGTAAATACTTTTTCACTTCTGCCAGCTCATCTTTCAGGCGGGGAGGTAAAACGGCGAGTCCCATCACTTCAATCAGACCGATATTTTCTTTTTTGATGTGATGGACGTCTTGGTGCGGGTGAAAAATGCCATCCGGATAATCTTCGGAGGTGCGGTTGTTTCTGAGAGCGAGATCGATTTCAAAATCCGTTCCCCTGCGTCTGGCAATTGGAGTGACGGTATTATGGGGTTCATTCGTTTTTGCGATGATGCTGACGGTTTCGTCTGAATATTCCCGCCACTTTTCAAAAACATACGCAGCGGCATCTGTCAGCAAATCCGGATCTTTTGCGCGAAGGCGGATCACTGATACCGGCCACTTCACGGCATCGGCCTGAACGTCTGGAAAATGACGCATATGAAAAGGATAGAGGGAACCCGCTTTTGCCATCGGAAACTCATGGGCGCCGCCTTGATAATGATCGTGTGATAGAATGGAACCGCCTACGATCGGCAAGTCTGCGTTTGATCCCGCGAAATAATGCGGGAAGATTTCCGTAATGGCCAGAAGCCTTCTGAAGCTGTCGCGGCTGATGTTCATCGGCTTGTGCTCGCTTGATAGAAAGATGGCATGCTCGCTGTAATACGCATAAGGAGAGTATTGAAAACCCCATTGTTCTCCCGCTAAGTCAAGCCTGATGATGCGGTGATTTGAACGGGCGGGGTGGTGCGGTGTTCCGGCATACCCCTCGTTTTCCATACAGAGCAGACATGTCGGATACCGGTTTTCCGGACTGTTTTTTACCGCGGCGATGTCTTTAGGGTCTTTTTCGGGCTTTGATAAATTAATGGTGATGTCCAATTCTCCAAAAGGTGTTGATGAGCGGTACACGATATTTTTTCGAATGGCCCGCGTCTTAATATAGTCGTTGTTTTGACTCAGTCTATAAAAATAATCTGTTGCTTTTTTCGGGCAATCTGATAACAATTCGCTGAACGCGGCATTGATCAGAGAAGGGGCCGGTGTGATCACGTCCATGATTCTGCTTCCCAGCATGTGTCTTTCAGCCGGCGTATCGTTAATGATTGACCGTTTTACCGCGTCTTTCACCATTTCGTCCAAATAGTGAAGCCTGTTTTGTTTCTTGATATGTTTCGGTTCTGCATAATCCGGCAGTCCGAGCAGATCGAGAAGTCTGTTTCTTGTATAAATCACATCTGTTTCATTTATGTCGCCTAAGACAGTGCTTTCTTTCAGAAACCCTGCCACTGATTCAAAAACTTCAATGACCGCCGCCTCCATTTCATTTGTCCTTGTATCCGTTTGGATGTTGCCGATGCCAATTCCATGCTGACGCAATGATTTCCGATATGTCCGTTTGTTTCGGATTCCAGCCCAGAATGTTCCGCGCTTTATCGCTGGAAGCAATGAGGGTGCTTGGATCACCGGGTCTTCTTGCGGCCGCTCTTACTTTTATGTCTCTTTCGGTCACTTGCCGGGCCGCTTCCGCCATTTCTGATACGGAAAACCCGCTGCTTGATCCTAAATTGAAAATGCCGCTGTCTCCGCCGTTTTGCAAATATTCCAGAGCGAGAATATGGGCATCGATTAAATCGGAAACATGGACATAATCGCGGATGCACGTGCCGTCTTTTGTATCATAGTCAGTGCCGAATATCAAAACCTCCTCGCGCTGACCGAGCGCGGTTTGTAAAAGGATAGGGATAAGGTGGGTTTCCGGATGATGATCTTCTCCGATGGAACCGTCCGTTTTCGCGCCGGCAACGTTAAAATACCGAAGCGAGACATATTTTATGCCGCAGGCGGTTTCACACCACTTCAGCATTTTTTCTGCCATGAGTTTTGATTCGCCGTATGCGCTTTCCGGCTTTTCCGGCATGTCTTCTGTGATGGGCACTTTTTCAGGTTCGCCGTATACAGCGGCGGATGAAGAAAACACAATGTGTTTCACCCCGAATTCCTGCATGACCTCCAGCGTAATTTGCGTACCGTACACATTATTATTGAAATATGAAAGAGGGTCTTTCATTGATTCGCCGACAAGGGATTGAGCGGCAAAATGGAGAACGCCTGTTACGTTCTCCTTCGCAAACACAGAGCGAAGAAACGGTTTGTCACGGATATCTCCATGGTAAAAAACTGCTTTTTCATGAACAGCTTTCCGGTGGCCTGTCTGCAGATGATCCACAGCTATCGTTTTAAATCCTTTGTTTAATAATTGATCAACCGCATGAGAACCGATATAGCCGGCTCCGCCGAGAACGAGAATCGCCATGATTTATTTTTCCCTCCATTCAGCCGCGCCATCGCTTATATCCGCGATGTAGAAAGAAGCTTCAAGACCTGTCCTGCTGCGGTAGTGAGATGAAACGGCCCGGATAAAGCCGGCGGTTTCTTCACTTTCCACAATGGCTATGGCGCAGCCGCCGAACCCCGCGCCCGTCATCCGCGCTCCGAGTGCTCCTTCTTTCCAGGCTGCTTCAGCGAGTGCGTCTAATTCGTCACCGGTCACTTCATAATCATCGCGTAACGAACGGTGGGACGCATTCATCAGCTCGCCGAACGTTTTCAAATCATTCGATTTTAGAGCCTCCGCGGCTGAGAGGGTCCGCTCGTTTTCATTGACCGCGTGCCGGGCTCTTTTACGCAAAGTTTCACAGGAGAGAAGGGATTCGAGTTCGTTGAATTCTTCTGCCGTCAATTCCGCAAGTGATGCGATATTCCGATATTGCCGCAGTTCCGAGAGAGCTGCGTCGCATTCGCTGCGGCGTTCATTATATTTTGAAGCGGCCAGCTCCCGGCGCTTGTTCGTATTCATAATGACGATTTTATATCCGTTAAAAGCAGCCGGAATCATTTCGTGCTCAAGCTTATCGCAGTTTAACAGAATGGCCATGTTCTTTTTGCCTTTTTGCACTGCGAATTGATCCATAATGCCTGAATTCACGCCGATAAATTCATTTTCGACTCTTTTTCCGATAAGCGCCAGTTCAGTATCGGAAACATCCAGGCTGAATAACTTTCTTAAAATGGAACCGGTTAACATTTCAATAGAAGCGGAGGAGCTTAAACCGGCTCCGTTTGGAATCGTACCGTGAAAAAGAATATCCATTCCGCTGTCTATTTGGCCGCCGGCTTTAAGAAGGTAATGGATCATCCCCTTCGGATAATTGGCCCAGCCGTCTTCTTTTTTGTATGCTGTGGCGGAAAGATCAAGGCAGACAATGCCGCTGTCAGGAAAGTTTTCTGAGTATAACCAGATCTGGTGATCTCCGCGTTTTGCGCATACGGCATAAGTTCCGATCGTGATCGCGCAGGGAAGAACGTGGCCGCCTATATAATCCGTATGTTCCCCGATCAGGTTGATTCGGCCGGGTGCGAAAAACAGTTCTCCGTTACTTCTCTTGAAAATGTCTTCGAATCTTGATTTTAAAAGTTTGGCATCCATGATAAACCCCCGATTCTATTTTGAGGTATGCTCCAGTATGAACTGAATGGCTTTTTGTGAATTTCTGGTGAGGCTGATATATTCCGCTCCTTTCGTTGCGATGAGTTTCACATGCAGGCGGTCCGCATCTTCTTTAATGTCATCGTAATAAGAGCCGACCTGCGGAGCTAAAATGATCATATCGAAGTCTTTCATGATGTCGTAATGGGATCCGTAGGCGCCTGCTGAGGCGGTAATCGGCACGTTATATTCTTCGGCTCCTTCTGTCAGTGCGTTCGCAAGCATGGCGCTCGTTCCCGCTCCGGCGCACAGCACTAACACATTGGTGCCGTGTTCCAAGGCGGATGAGGATTCCTGAAGATTTGTGCTGATGACGGAGGCCGCGTCTTCTGAGGCGCCGGCCATGGCGGGCTGTAATGTTTGCGGCGCGGTTTCAGGCTCGGTGTGTTGGGCTTCTTTCGCCGCTAATACTTTGTCATAAGCTTTGCAGAATGGCAGGTATATCAGGAAATCGACAATGATTAATACAGCCGTCAGCACAAAAGCCGAGAGCCCCATGCCGGTTCCGAGAATCAAGCCGGCGGGCGCCGGGGTGGCCCACGGAAGAACATACATAAAACTGTTCATTCCGATGACATCCACGAAAAATTTAAACAGACAGACATTCACCATCGGCGTTACAACAAACGGAATGAAAAAATAAGGATTTAAAATGATCGGCGCAGCAAAGAGCAGAGGTTCGTTTACTGCGAAAGACACCGGAACCGCGGATGCTTTTCCGACTGCTTTCAATTGCTTGGATTTCGCGAAAAGAAGAAAGATGAACGGAACCACAAGGGTTGCGCCGGTTCCTCCCATTGTGCCGACGAAGTTCCCGAGTCCGACGGTCAGCACGTTGGACGCCTGCTCACCTGCATTATGAAGCTGAAGGTTCGCCTCCACATTTGCGTAAATAATAGCTGCGATGGCCGGTTCCACAATAGAAGGACCGTGAACGCCGACAAACCAGAACAGCGCCATCATTCCCCAAATGACACAAATCCCGAAATAACCGT
This sequence comes from Bacillus sp. 275, assembly GCF_001999205.1. Taxonomy (NCBI): domain Bacteria; kingdom Bacillati; phylum Bacillota; class Bacilli; order Caryophanales; family Bacillaceae; genus Bacillus; species Bacillus sp. 275. Next base: position 808,132 of record NZ_CP019626.1, on the reverse strand, counting down.
CTGCGGCGGTAAAAAACGGCGATAAGAGAGAGGAGAGAGCCTCTGCAAAAGATACATTCAGCGTATTCCTGATCAATAAATCAACGATCACCATGGCCAAAACGGAAAAAGCGAACGGAAAAACATCTTTAAATGTTTGTGAAATGGTACCCGGTACTTCTTTAGGCATTTTAATCGTAATATTTTTCAGCACGCAGAATCTGTAAACGTTCACTGTTATGAAAGCGGATACAAAAGCAGCTAAAAGACCTTTTGTGCCGAGGTATTCCGTGGAGAATCCGCCGTCGATTTGAGTGACGCTTAAAATGAGAAACCCGACGACTGAAGCAAGCATCACTGAAACGGGGTTGATCCCTTTGTTTTTCGGCATTTTTCGGTTCATTGATTCACTCAGGCATTTCGCACTTGTTGCCGCAACGATCAGACCGAGGGCGCCCATTGAATAGTTATAAACTTTCCAAAGCCATTCAGAAACACTTTTAGGCCAAGTGAAACCCAACACTTCCGGCACAGCGGCGGTGAGGATGAAAATGCTGGCGAATAAAATAACAGGCATGGCCGTTAAGAAGCCGTCGCGGATCGCGCCTAAATAAATGTTTCTTGAGATTTTTTCAAAAAACGGTTTTCCCTTTTCGATTTGCTTGATGATACCGTTCATTTTTCCACTCCTTATCGGCGGCTTCGGTAGAGTTCTATAAAATCCTGAATAAGATCACGGAGCAAAAGGGTTGTCATCAAGTGGTCCTGACCGTGAACGAAAATAAATCCTAATTCCATGTCCTTGCCGTCAGCTTCTTCAGCTAACATTTTCGTTTGCGCATTGTGGGCGAGGGTTAAATTTTCATCGGCGCTTTTCAATGCTGCTTCCGTGTTTTCGAAGTTTCCGGCACGGACTTCTTTCAGGACTTTCAATAAAGTGCTTCTGGCGTCGCCGGCATAGGCGACGATTTCAAAACCGAGCATCTGCAATTCTTCCTTTGTCATGAAAAAAACCTCCTAAAGACGGCACACATGATGAAAAGAGACTCTTTTCACCATGTATGATCATTAAATGATTGTTTTTGTTTCACTTACAAGTTTGTACCAGTAGGCCGATTCTTTCGGGTACCGTTTTTGGGTGTCAAAGTCGACGTAAAAAAGACCGTAACGTTTGTTGTAGCCGTTGGTCCATGAAAATAAATCCATTAAGGACCATAAGAAGTACCCCTTTACATTGACTCCGTCGGTAATCGCTTTACTGACGGCTTCTAAATAGACTTTTAAATAGTCGATTCTTGCCTTATCCATAATGATGCCGTCTTCAAACTCATCTTTATAGCCCATGCCGTTTTCGGTAATGTACATTTTGTTATATTGCGGATAGTCCCGTTTGATGCGCATCAGCATGTCATACATGCCTTCAGGATAAATGAGCCAGTCCCAATCAGTCCGCTTCAGGCCTTCTTTGTAAATTCGTTCGCCGATTCCTTTTACTTTATAGACCGAAGTGCCCTTATCGCCCGTTCCGTTATGGTGAATAACGGTTTCTCCGTCGTACGCTTTGACGAAATGGCATTGATAATGATTGATGCCGAGATAATCATTGCGCGTTGAGGCTTTTTTCATCACGTCAAAGTCACTGTCTGAAAACTCGTATGAAGCGCCGTTTGCCTCACAGATTTCATCCAGAGCCCGCATGGTTTCCTCAGAATAATAGCCGAGGTAGGTGGCGTCGAGGAGGAATCTCACTGATAATGCGTCATCCAGAAAACAGGCGCGGCGGTCTTCTTCTGAGTCGCTGGCGGGATATTTTGTTTCCAATGAGTGGACGACACCGATTTCTCCCGGATAGCCGCCGTCTTTAAAAAGATTGACGGTCATCGCATGCGCTACCATCATGTGATGGAGGCATTGAATGACTTTTGTGATATCACTTTTAACAGATGGCGGGAAAACCCCGAGTAAATACTGGTTGGTGGCTGTGGGATAAATTTCGTTAAACGTGCTCCAATATCTGATTTCGCTGAATTCTTTAAAGCAAAACTCCGCATAGCTGACGAACGCTTCTATTGCAGCGCGGTTGAGGAAATCTCCCTGATCAAATAATCTTTTCGGTGTATCGAAATGATGCAGCGTGACAAAAGGGGTGACGTTGCGTTTATGGCATTCTGAGAAAATACGATGATAGTAATCAACACCTTCCTGATTGATTTTGCCCGTGCCGTCAGGGAAAATTCTCGTCCAGGCTATAGAAAGGCGGATGCCGTTTATTCCGAATTTTTCACATAGTTTAATATCTTCGGGAAACTGGCGGTAAAAATCACTTGCCGGATCAGGGCTGAATCTTCCCTGTTTTTCAAGAAATTCATCCCAGGCCACAGGCCCTTTGCCGCCTTCTTTTGTGGCGCCTTCCGCTTGATATGCCGCAGTCGCCCCGCCGAAAATAAAGTCATGAGGTAATTTGAGCATTACTGAATCCTCCTTCGCCAATGTGTGAATTGAAGTTTGTTAATGTTTATAATTGTTGTCTTTTGTTTAATAGTAAACGCATACATTTTTGTTGTCAATAGCTTCATAAAGAAATAACATCTGTATTCATAGGGATTATATAAGTTTTTCGTTGTTTTATATGTTGATTATGTTGTTTGTTAGTGTTTGTTTTTGTTGACCGGAGTGCCGCGGTGTGTTAGATTGTGTGTAAAGTTGAGGGGATGATTGAACATGTTAAAAAAAGAGCGTCTTTTAAAAATCATCGATATCGTAAACTCGCGGGGGTTTATTACGGTGAGTGATATTATCGATGAATTGGAAGTTTCTGATATGACAGTGAGAAGAGATCTGGACGAGCTGGATAAGGCCGGAAAAATCGTACGTATTCACGGAGGCGCACAGAGCATATCTTATTCCATTGATCACGAATTATCGCATAATGAAAAACTGGGTGTTCAAATGGAGGAGAAGGGGAGGATCGCGGAACTCGCAGCTTCATATGTAAATGACGGCGATACCGTTTTTTTAGGGCCCGGCACGACGATTGAACTTTTAGCCAAACACCTGCTGCATAAGCGAATCAGGATTATCACAAACAACTATCCCGTATTTGATATTTTAAAACATGGTGACACTGCGGATACCATCCTGATTGGCGGCGATTTCCGAAAAAATACCGGTGCCTTCGTCGGGCCCATCGTGAACGGCAATCTGCAGAAATTCAATTTTACGAAAGCCTTCATCAGCGCCAACGGCATACATAATGATGAGATTTCTTCTTACAGCATTGAAGAAGGGGAAGCTCATCAAATCGCGCTGAATAATTCGCGGACGAAATTTTTGCTGGCGGATAATAAAAAATTCAACCGGGAAGATTTTTACGTGTTCTATAACTTGCACGATATGGACTATCTGATTACGGATGATAAAGTGATGAAAGATGTTCAAATTCATTACGAGCAATATGTAGATGTCAAAATCGCAAAAAAATAAAAAAGGCGGGCGGTTCGATGAAAGGGGTTATTTTTGATTTCAACGGCACGATGTTTCAAGATTCGCATCTGCACGAAAAAGCATGGTTTTTCATGGTGAAAAAATACGCGCCGAAAACCATTTCTGATGAAGACATTTTCGTTAACATTCACGGGAGAACAAACAGTGAAATCCTGACGTATTTTATTTCCGGCGATTTAACAAATGAAGAAATCAAGAAGCTGTCTTTTGAAAAAGAAGCCTACTACAGAGAATTATGCCTTGAAAACAAAGATGAGTTAAAGCTGACGAAGGGACTGACCGGCGTATTGAACCATCTGAAAAAATCAGAAACGCCGATGACCATTGCCACGGCTACGGTAAAGGAAAATGTCGAGTTTTACTTTGACGTCTTTCAGTTGGATCGGTGGTTTGATTTTGACAAAGTCACGTTTGATGACGGGAGCTTCCCCGGAAAACCGGCGCCGGATATTTTTCTCATCGCATCGGAAAAGTTAGGCCTCAGACCTGAAGATTGCTTAGTCATTGAAGATGCCTTTTCGGGGCTCACAGCGGCGAAAAAAGCAGGTGCAGGCAAGATTATGGCCATTGATCCGCTCGGAAAAAACCGCGCGTTATTTGAAGAAAAACAGCTGGCGGGTGACGGGATACTGACAGACTTCACCTCGTTTTTTGAGGTGATTGCCGGACATTCTGTTTGAGAGATGCAGTTGGGAGGAACCACCAAATAAACAGCCCGCCAGTAATCGGGCAATTCTTCTTGTTACAATGACCACAGGTCTTGAGAAAGAATTTGATCTTTCAATGGAAGAGATTAAAGATTTTATCAGATGGTATGATCAAAAAAGTTCTGGAATAGGCTTATCTAGATATGTTATCGAGAAGCACTATAATAATATAGGGCCTTTTCAAAATAGAAGGGACCATATTGTTTTTGGGAACATTCTTACTTTTAATGTGAATGAATACACTTTAGATAAATAAATAATTACCTGTTTCCTTCTGCAGCCCTCTTTTTAAAAAGAGGGCTTTTTTTATGAGGTGCTTATTCTTTTTCAGTTGCGCTTTTGTTTTTGTATAATGATTTTCTCATTGAAGGCGGCATTTTTTGGATCAGAAAGGTGTTCGCCTTAATTGAGATATTGGCTGAATTTATAGATTCGCAGAGATAAAGGAAGTCGTAAAAGATATGCCGTTTGCGGATTTCAGCCTGTCTTTTGAGAAGGATCATTCTTCAATGACGCTTATTTCCCCCGTACCGAAAAAAAGTGAAACACGTTCTCCTCGCTTTTCATAGGTTTTGATAAGTCCTTCCTGCCCTATAAGTTTCCAGCCTTTTTCGGCTATTTCCAATTGGTATAAACCGCTCGGACCTTCTTCTTCTTTTGCGAAACGGTATGTATAGTTTGAAACGTATTTTCCTTTTTCATATTCCTTTGTTTTAGTGTGCATAGCGAATAATGGCACCGGGAAATCAGGGTGAGAAACAGATGCTTTATATCCTCCCAAAATAAATAAGCTAAATAACAATAATATAAAAAACCACAGAATATATTTCATAAAACCTCCTTATGTCAATTAGTCGGTGCATTTTAAAAAAAGATACACCGCATGATTGGGGTGAAAAAGCGGGTAAGAAGATAAGGAAAGGAGAGAGACGGATGGAACTTGATTTTGTGATTCGTCTGGCGGTTGCGGGTCTGCTTGGGGCTCTTATTGGATTGGAGAGAGAATTCAGGGCGAAGGAAGCCGGTTTGAGGACGCATTTTTTAGTGGCCGTCGGCAGCGCTTTGATGATGATCGTTTCCAAATACGGCTTTTTTGATTTGTTATCCAACAGCCATACGTCCTTTGATCCGAGCCGGGTGGCGGCGCAGGTCGTCAGCGGCGTCGGATTTTTAGGAGCCGGCACGATTATTTTGCAGCGGCATGTCGTGCGGGGGCTTACGACGGCCGCGGGGATTTGGGCTACGTCGGGCATCGGGCTGACGATCGGGGCAGGTATGTATGTCATCGGCATCAGCGGCACGATTTTGGCGTTAATCGGGCTTGAACTGTTAAATTTTCTGTTTAAACCGGCGGCGCATTCTTTGTCTGTCAGTTTCAGGATTGAGGAGAAAGCCGTCATGCATGATATTTTAACTTCTCTTGAGGAAAAAGGAATTCTTATTACGTCCTATGAATTGAATAAGGCGGTGCTTGAAGTGAAGGGAAGGGTGAAAAGCAAAAGCGGGAAAGCGGCGGTAATGGAAAAAGTTCAAGCCCTCCCGTATATCCTGTCGGTCAAAGTTGAATAGCAGACAGGGGAAGCCTCCTGTCTGCGGTCATTTCTTTTCAAACATTAATACCAAGGATAGAACGGGATATACGGCCGCGGATAGTATGGATATGGTCTGGGATAATAATAAGGCGGCCGCGGATAGTATGGATATGGTCTGGGGAAATAATAAGGCGGCCGCGGATAATGATATGGCACCCGTTCGTGGCTCTCGGCTGTGTATTCATGATAGAAAGGATCGTACAAGAGGAAAACCTCCTTTTCAAATGTTTGGTTCCGTTTACCTTATTCCTGTATGCCCGGTATGGTGTACGTACAACGGGCAAAAAAAAGACGCCGGTTATCATCCGGCATCTTTTTTTACACTTTCACATCAATTGAATGTCCGGCAGTCGGGTGCTGGGACGGCAGCATTTTCACTGTTTCTTCTGCCGCAGCCTGTGCATGCTGCATGACCGTTTTTGTTAAAGCGATATTTACATTCTGCGCCAGAGATGCCTGATGCATTGCGATTGATAACGCAGGGATATCCATAGCTTCCACCTCCTTATCCCTTCATATCGGCGGCATGCTCCGATTATGAAGGGGACTGGCGGTTTCTTTTTACGGCCCATTCTAAAAATGCGGCGGCGCATACCCCGAGGGTATAGGCGAAAATGTCACTCCAGACAAATTGCCAGCCGAGGATCAGCCCGCCGAGCGTGCTGCTTCTGATTGCGTCAATCCAAGGCGCGTGATACAGCTGGCTGCATTCAATCAGACAGCAAAACGAGAGGCTCAAAAATGCGGCTGTTTCCGTCCGGATGTTCCGAAACAGAAGCCCGAATCCTGTAAAAATCATTGCCGCCCACAAGGCATCTCCTAAATAAGCGTTTATGATGCCGGGCAATAGGGCGGTGATGTATGCGGTTCTGGACAGCAAACCGAGGGCGATGATAAAAACGGTACATATTCCGTATGTCAATGGATGTCTATTCACTTCACACTGTTCCCCTTTTTTTGTACTCCCATGTATTGTAAGGAACGACGGAAAAGCTGTCTATGAAAAAACGGCCCGGCAGGCCGCTTTTTTTGCGTTATCTGGCTTTTAGGTTGACGTGGTCTGCTTTTTGGTCACTGCCGATGACGAAGCGGAGCTCATACTGCCCCGTATGGTAGACGTAATCTGTTTCGCCCGTTTTTGGCACTGTCAGGATTTTGTCAGCGCTGCCGATTTGTTTGCTTAAGACGTCAGGTGTGACGCTGCCGAGGTTTAAGCGCCGCTCGACCCCTGTTCCGAAATAGCGTATTTCCGAGATTTTTCCGTTTTTATGATAGGAAAATCCATAACCGGGGTTTCCCATATTCCAGCTGTATAAATCAAATGGATTGCGGCTGTCTGCTTTTTGTTCCGGCTCGCCGATTTTATCGTAAACGTCCTGTCTTGTGCTTTGGTTGATTTTCAGGCCTTTCACATTTTGCGGCATTTCCCCTTTAAACGCCGATTGGTAAAGGCTGTTCACCAGTTCTTGTGCACGTTGGTTTTCCGTTTTTGAAGCGGCTGCGGCGTGGACGGGCTGTGTAACCGAAAATGCTTCTGCGCCGAATGCGCATCCCGTGAGCATCACTGCCGATAATCCCGTGGCGAGTGTTTTTTTCTTCAACATATGTGAACGCCTCCTTTTTACCGCTCATACCCGTATGTTTCCTGAGATAAACGAGATGTTTTAGTGAAAGGCCGGCTGGGAATCATAGAGGATGTATAGAGGGGTACAGAAAGGGGAAGAGAAAATGGCTGATACAAAGAAGGTTACAATCAATGGGGTTGAAATGGAAGCGCCGAACGGCCAAACCGTTTTGCAGCTTTTGAACAATAGTTCAATTGACGTGCCGCACGTGTGTTATCACCCGAGTCTCGGGCCGATTGAAACGTGCGATACCTGTATCGTCAATGTTAACGGGGAACTGGTGCGTTCGTGTTCCGCGCAAATAAAGGACGGAGATGTCATCGATACGCTTTCGTCCGATGTAAAAAAAGCGCAGATTATCGGCATGGACAACATTTTGCACAACCATGAATTGTACTGCACGGTCTGTGATTACAACAATGGGAGCTGCGAAGTACATAATACCGTAAAGGAAATGAAAATCAATCATCAAAGCATTCCGTTCGATCAAAAACCGTATCCTAAAGATGAATCAAATCCGTTTTACCGATATGATCCCGACCAGTGCATTTTGTGCGGACGCTGCGTCGAGGCCTGTCAGGACGTACAGGTAACTGAAACGTTAAGCATTGATTGGGAGCGGAAACGCCCGCGGGTCATTTGGGATCAGGATGTGCCGATCAATGAATCATCATGTGTTTCCTGCGGACATTGTTCGACGGTATGTCCGTGTAATGCCATGATGGAAAAAGGCATGGAAGGCGAAGCGGGGTATTTAACAGGCATTAACCAAGAGACGCTTCGGCCGATGATTGACATCACAAAAGGCGTCGAAACCGGATACGGATCGATTTTGGCCATATCGGACATGGAATCGGCCATGCGGGATGAAAGAATCAAAAAAACGAAAACCGTATGCACATACTGCGGTGTCGGCTGCAGTTTTGATATATGGACGAAAGGAAGAGACATTTTAAAGGTCGAGCCTCAGGCCGAGGCCCCAGCAAATGGCATTTCGACGTGTGTGAAAGGGAAATTCGGCTGGGATTTCGTCAATAGTGAAAAGCGCCTTACCAAACCGCTTATCCGGGAAGGAGACTCGTTTCGGGAGGCGGAATGGGATGAAGCGCTGCAGCTGATCGCTGATAAATTTACCGATATAAAAGAACATTTCGGCCCTGACGCACTTGCCTTTATCACATCTTCCAAATGCACGAATGAAGAATCATACGTGATGCAGAAGCTTGCAAGAGCCGTCATCGGCACAAATAATGTCGACAACTGCTCACGCTACTGCCAGTCTCCCGCCACGGCCGGATTGTTCAGAACGGTCGGATACGGCGGTGATTCAGGGTCGATTACAGATATAGAAAAAGCTGAGCTCGTGCTGATAATCGGTTCAAATACGTCTGAGTCTCACCCCGTTCTGTCCACACGCATTAAACGTTCTCATAAACTGCACGGACAGAAGCTCGTCGTCGCTGACTTGCGAAAACATGAAATGGCCGAGCGCTCCGATGTGTTTTTCCAGCCGCGTGCCGGATCAGATATTGTCTGGCTGAATGCCGTATCGAAATATCTGCTTGATCACGATTTGGCGGATACTGCATTTCTGAAGGAGAGAGTGAACGGATTAGATGAATTCGTGAAAAGCCTTGAACCTTATACAATGGAATATGCGGAAAAACATACCGGTGTGGACAAGGATACCTTAATCAAAGTGGCCCGGATGATTCATGAAGCCGGCAGCGTGTGCGCACTGTGGGCGATGGGTGTCACCCAGCATATCGGAGGAAGTGATACGAGCACGGCCATTTCCAATATGCTTCTTGTGACCGGAAATTACGGCAAGCCCGGCGCAGGCTCATATCCGCTTCGGGGCCATAATAACGTGCAGGGAGCCAGTGATTTCGGCAGTATGCCTGACAGCTTCCCCGGCTATGAAAAAGTAACGGATGAAAAAGCCCGTAAAAAGTATGAACAGGGGTGGGGAACAGACCTGCCGAAAGAAATCGGAATGACAAATCATGAAATGATCGAAGGCATCCACTCAGGAAAACTGAAGTCCATGTATGTAAAAGGAGAAGAAATGGGGCTTGTCGACTCCAATATTAACCATGTTCATGCCGCATTTGAAAAGCTTGATTTCTTCGTTGTGCAGGATATCTTTCTTTCGCGTACGGCCGAGTTCGCCGATGTCGTGCTTCCGGCAAGCCCGAGCCTTGAAAAAGAAGGGACGTTTACGAATACGGAACGGAGGGTGCAGCGCCTTTACAAAGTGTTTGAACCGCTGGGCGATTCAAAGCCTGATTGGCAGATCATTACGGACATCGCCAACCGTCTGGGCGCTGATTGGCACTATGAACATCCGGCAGACATTATGGAAGAAGCGGCAATGCTTTCGCCGCTCTACGCAGGCGTCACTTACGAACGTCTCGAAGGCTACAATTCACTGCAATGGCCGGTTGCAGCGGACGGAACCGATTCACCGCTTTTATTTACGGATAAGTTCCCGTTTTCAGACGGCAAAGCGATTCTATATCCCGTTCAGTGGACCGAGCCGAAAGAATTTGGTGAAGAATATGATATCCATGTGAATAACGGGCGGCTGCTCGAGCATTTTCACGAAGGGAATCTGACTTACCGGTCAAAAGGAATATCCGAAAAAACACCGAGTGTGTTCCTTGAGGTCTCGCCCGAACTCGCCGAAGAAAGAGGGCTGGAAGACGGAACGCTTGTCCGTCTGACATCACCGTACGGAAATGTGAAAGTCAAATGCGTCATCACAGACAGGGTAAAAGGCAAACAAGTCTATCTTCCGATGAACGATTCAAAAGACGCCGCCATTAACCTTTTGACAAGCAGCTATGCGGATAAGGATACCGATACACCGGCTTATAAAGAAACATCAGCGAAGATGGAGATTTTGAAAAAAGAAGGCGTTAATCCGCTTCCGAAAATCAATTTCCGTTACGGAAACCCGCAGCCGCAGATCGGTGTCCGGGTTGATCGGAAATGGGCGCGTAAAGATTATGTATTTCCGGGAGACGCCGTAAAAAGGGGGAAACAGCAAAATGGCTAAAGCAATCAGCGGCATCCGAAAACAGACCGTCACAGAAGAAGACAAACGAAAAAAGGACTTAGAAGAGATCGAGACGGCTCTTTTACGAAATAAAGACGCGATTTTGGAATCTCTGCACATTCTTCAGCACATGAACGAGCGCGGCGTTTTGGCGCTTCTGCGCGGGCTCTTCGGCCAGGGAGACAAAGTGATGGATATCCTCGTGAAGAAGGCGAATACTCCGGAAACGGCCAATATGCTGAAAAATCTCCTGCTGTTAAGCGGCGTTCTCGGCATGCTCGATGTAAAACAGCTTGAGCCGTTTATCGTTAAAATCAATGCGGGGGTCACAAAGGCCGTCGAGGAAAAAGACAGCGGCAGGAAGACCGGGTATTTTGATATCGTCCGCGCTTTAAAAGACCCGGAAATCAACAAGGCCGTCACTCTGCTGTTTTCTTTCCTGAAAGGCATGGGCGCTGATACGGACGATATGGAAAGGAATACGCAGCCTCCTGAAGACCAAAAGCAGCACCAGAAACCGCAGACGAATGAGTGAACATATCTCCCGAGCCTGGCCGAAGGCTCGGGTTTTTTGTGCGCCTCTGCTGTTTTCTTGGGAGAAATTTCACCTCCGGATTCATGACTTTTGTTGTGTTATGTTAATAGTTAAGGTTATGAATAGAAAAAAATTGAAAATATGTGCTAGGATAAAATTCAAGGTACGTCAACTATTCAAATATGAAACAATCAGGAGTGATGAAACATGAGTAAGCTGAGGAGCACGAGACAAGCCATCCAAAGAACCCTGATGAAAGGAAAAAACGGCCTGGACGTATACAACCCTTTTCCTTGGTACGAAAAAATGAGACGGGAAAGCCCTATACACTTTGATGAAGAAACGAAGGTTTGGAGTGTGTTTTTATACGATGATGTCAAAAAAGTCATCAGTGATAAAGAGACGTTCTCAAGCCTCATGACTGATGTGAAAAGCTCGATTGCAAAGTCCATGCTGAATATGGACCCGCCGAAGCATACCCAAATCAGATCCGCCGTCAATCGCGCTTTCACTCCCCGCGTCTTGAAGGAATGGGAGCCGAGAATTAAAGACATTACCGATCATCTCCTGAAACAGGCAAAGAACAAAGGGCGGATTGATATCGTTAAAGATCTCTCTTACCCTTTGCCGGTCATGGTGATTTCAGAATTATTAGGCGTTCCGTCCGAACGTATGGATCAGTTTAAAAAATGGTCGGACATTCTCGTCAGCATGCCGAAAGATGCGAGCCCTGAAGCGGCGGAGAAAAATCAGCAGGAACGTGACCAATGTGAGGCGGAGCTGGCGGCGTTTTTTGCGGAAATAATAGAAAGCAAACGAAAACAGCCCGGCCAAGACATTATTTCTATTTTGATAAAAGAGGAAGAAGAGGGAGAGAAGCTCACGGCAGAAGATCTGATCCCGTTTTGCAACCTGCTTTTAGTGGCGGGAAATGAAACAACGACTAATCTCATTTCAAATGCGGTTTACAGCATATTAGAGACGCCCGGCCTTTATGAAGAGCTGAGACAGGACCCTTCTCTCATCGCGCAAACGATGGAAGAAACGCTGCGTTTTCGCGCTCCCGCTCCGTTTGTCAGAAGGACGGTCCGGCACGACACTGAACTGCGCGGACGCCGCTTGAAGAGCGGGGAGATCGTTCTCTGCTACGTTGCATCTGCCAACCGTGATGAAAACAAATTTGAGAAGGCGGGCGTATTTGATATTCATCGCCAATCGAATCCGCACCTTTCCTTCGGATTCGGCGTACACTTCTGCTTAGGCGCTCCGCTTGCCAGACTTGAAGCGGAAGTCGCGCTGAAAGGAATTGTAAAAGCCTTTTCACACCTTGAGCCTGTTCGGATTGAGCCGATCCGAAACAGTGTCATGTACGGGCTGGAGTCTTTAGAAGCGGAGATAAACGAAAATAAGGGAGAAGAAAAAAGATGAGAAAAACACATATCGCCATTATTAATGTGGCCGCTCACGGTCATGTCAATCCCACGCTGCCCGTAGCCGAGGAACTTGTCAATCGCGGGTATAAAGTGACATTCGCTACGACTGAGGAATTCGAAGCTTCCGTTGCCAAAACGGGCGCCATTCCCGTTTTATACCGCACAAGCATAAAGGCGGACCCGGAGACGATAAAAGAACGGGTAAATAAAAATGACGCGTTTGTGATGTTTCTGGAAGAAGCGGTTGAAGTGCTTCCGCAGCTGGAAGAGCTGTACAAAGACGACCTTCCTGACATCGTCCTGTTTGATTTTTTAGCTCTTGCCGGAAGATTGTTTGCGGATAATGGCGGCATCCCGGCCGTGAAGTTCTGCCCGAGCTATGCAATGAATGAGTATTTTCAATTAGGAAGAGACGAAGAAACACTGGAAGCGGCCAAACAGGCGATAGAAGAATACCAGGAGCAGATTGAAAATGAACAATTGAAACGGATGACAATGGAAGAATTTTTTATGCCTGAAAAATTGAATATTGTCTTTATGCCAAGGGCCTTTCAGCCGAAACAGGAAACCTTTGATGAACGATTCTGTTTTGTGGGTCCGTCTCTTGGAGAACGCACAAATACGGGAAGTCTGGAAATTGATGCAGCCGATGACCGTCCGCTTATGCTCATCTCACTGGGAACGGCGTTTAACGCCTGGCCTGAATTTTACCGGATGTGTATTGACGCGTTTCGGGACTCGGACTGGCGGGTTATTATGTCAGTCGGCACAACAATTGATCCGGAAAGTTTTTCGGATGTCCCCGATCACTTTATCATCCGCCAGCACGTTCCTCAGCTTGATGTGCTGGAGAAAGCAAAGCTGTTCGTATCTCACGGCGGGATGAACAGTACAATGGAGGCGATGAATGCGGGTGTCCCGCTCGTTGTCGTTCCGCAAATGCACGAACAAGAGGTTACCGCAAAGCGTGTGGATGAATTGGGGCTTGGCGTGCATCTGCCGCCGAAAGAAGTCACTGTGGCCCGTTTGCAAAAAGACGTTCAAAACGTATACGGCGATAAAAACATCCTCAGCCGCGTGAAAAGCATGCAGCAGAAAATAGAAGAAACCGGCGGCCCCAAACAGGCTGTTTGCGCCATTGAAGAATTTTTGAAAACGGCGGCCGTCGAAAATTGATTGAGAAACAGGCAGCGCACCGGAAGACGGCTGCCTGTTTTGTTATATGTTTTTCTTCATGCCGCATCTCCGGCATTCCCTCAAAAATTTTCCGCCCTTCACTGAGCTTTTAAACAGCGTGTAGTCGCAATTGTCACATCGGCCGCTGTGAGCATCAGGATATTCATTGAACTCATAAATGACCGAAGTATCGTATCCTTTTGTCTCGAACTCTTTTTTTGTTTCCATGATTGAAAATCCCTCCGCGAATCAAATCGTTCTGCCCGGTTAATGATACAGCAACTGCACGGGGGATTCAACGGGAGCATAGCTTGATTTTCCCGGCTGATTGCGTAACAATAATAGAAATAAATGACGGCCTGCCATAGGGCGCCCGGCATCTGAAGGGAAGAAGAAAACAGCGATGGGAAAAGGATTGAACGGGAAACGGATTGCCATCGGCGGTTCGCGGAAAACAGAAGAGATCACAAGATTAATAGAAAAGCAGGGCGGAACGGCGGTCGTCCGTTCCCTCCAAGGAACCGTATACCTGGCGGAGGATCAAATTGAACCCGACGTAAGAACATTTGCCGGGCAAAAAGCCGACTGGGTGATATTCACCACAGGCATCGGTACGGAAACGTTATTGTCGGTATCGGAAAAAATCGGTCTGAAAGAAGAATTTTTAGCGGCCGTTCATGAAGCGAAAATCGGCTGCAGAGGCTATAAAACATATGCGGCCTTAAAAAAGCTCGGCATCACGCCGCATGCCTCAGATGAAGACGGTACAACAAGAGGGCTGATCCGCTCCTTGGAACGATTTGACTTTAAAGATAAAAAAGTCATGATACAGCTTCATGGCGAAAAAGCGCCGGTCTTAACGGAGTTCCTTGAGAAAAACGGAGCGGAGGTATTCCCTGTTCTGCCGTATCAGCATATTCCGCCTGAAAGGGAGACGGTCGATAAACTGCTGGGAGAGCTGTTAAACGGAGAGGTCGATGCCGTATGTTTTACGACAGCCATTCAAGTGCGTTCTCTCTTTGATTATGCAAAAGAAAAAGGGTTCACAAAAGAATTGCAGCAGGCATTCGAAAAACAAGTGCTTGCCGCCGCAGTCGGCAAAGTGACGGCTGAAGCGATCCGGGATGAAGGGGTAAAGAGGGTCCTTGCTCCGGACATTGAGCGGATGGGAGCGATGATTATTGAATTATCCCGTTACTATGAATCTCTGACCTTGTCATAAACCATCATTCAGCAGGGAAAAAAGCCTACGCTTCCCTGCTGAATTTTTTTAATTGCCAATGTTCCGTGAAAAGGGAAGGATATGTCAAGGCGCTGAGTATGATACATGTAAGAAGAGCGGAGGCCATCGTTGTAAAAACGATCAGCAGCTGAAAGCGCACCGCCTGTATCGGATCAGCCCCCGCTAAAATCTGCCCCGTCATCATGCCGGGAAGCTGAACGAGACCCAATGTTTTCTGGCTTTCAAGCGTCGGGATCATACTGAGCTTCATACTGGACGTCAATATCTGCCGGACGGCCTGCTTAGGCGTTCCTCCGAGAGAGAGAATCAGTTGGATCTCTTCTTTCCGCAGATCCGCTTCCGAACTGAGCTTGTTTAAAAACAGGCTTGAGAGCACCATGGAGTTTCCGATGACCATGCCGCTTATCGGAATGACATATCTTGAAGTGAACGGAATGATATGCAGGGTCAGTAAAAGTCCCTGCGTCACGGTTTCCGCGATCGCCAGTGTCAGAAAAACGCGCCAAAATGAGCCGATCCGCATTTTTTTCCGTTTGGAGACATTGTGCGAAGCGGCCGTGAGCATGAGAAGCACCATTAATATGATAAATATCGGGTGATCACCGCGAAAAATCAGCGACAGCACATAGCCGATGATGAGAAGCTGAATGACGGCCCTGACGGTTGCGACGATCATATCCTTTTCGACGCCGGCTTTAAAAGATTTAGACAGGAATAAAGCGATAATGACAAATATACTTGTCAATAACAGTGAAAGATCATCCATATCAGCACCCGCTCCCTTGTAAAAGCGCCCGGGCCTTTTCATGTTTCGGTTCCTTAAAGAACGTTTTCGTTTCCGCGGTCTCTAAAAGCCGTCCCTCAGCCATAAACCATACCGTATCGGATAACCGTTCGGCTTGTTCAAGGTTATGGGTGATCCACAGGACCGTCAGCTGTTTTTGCCGATGGAGTTTCGTAATCAGTTTCTCAATGATGAGAACAGATGACGGGTCCAGCGCCGATGTGATTTCATCCAGCAGCAGGATGGACGGCAGTCCGGCGAGAGTTCGCGCTAACGAGAGCTTCTGCCGCTGACCTCCGGATAATTCTTTTGCATTTCGATCCAGAAGCCCGCGCGGAAGGTCTGTAAAATCTGCGAGCTCTTCAGGCGTATAGTGCTGTGCTCCGTGGAGTTTTTCTGCGAGCAGAAGGTTGTCCCGCACCGTTCCCTTGAGGACGGGAGCTGATTGAAATGCAAGGCCCGCGGTTTTTCTGAGCTCTCTGATGTCCCAGCGCCTTATTTCTTTTCCGAATACAAGCACTTCCCCTTCATCAGGTGTATTCATCAGATTGCACAGCGACAGCAATGTGCTTTTTCCCGCGCCGGAAGGGCCTATCAACGCCGTGATAGAACCTTTTTGAATATGTCCGGTTACACGGCTTAGGACATCAAAGGACGTATTGTTTTGTTCAAAGCGTTTGCCAGCTGACAGAAAAGATATTGCCGGAATTTCTTCTTTCATACAGGAGGACACCTTTCGTAAAAAAATCAGGAACCGGTGAGATTGGCTGACGTTTGCTCAGCCGTTTTCTGGTCTGTCTGCCGGGAAGCGAATGTATGCATGACCATTCCCGCAATAATAATGAACAGTCCGGCAAATGAAAGAAGTGACGGAAACGCCGCGGATAAAAAGACGATTTCGCCGATCAGTGCAAAAAGAACCTCTCCGGACTGCGTCGCTTCAACAGCAGCGAGCTTCTGCGGCTCATTCCTCACCATATCGGTGGCGCGGAAAAATAATACTGTTGCGATAACGCCAGAGCTGAGTGCGACGATAAAGGATTGGAATGTCTGTCCCATTGACGGAAGCCCGTCTCTATGCCAGCCGAAAGCGGCGATCAAAAGCCAAAACGGAAGACTTGCGAGCGTCATGCCGAGCACCCGCTGAAACGTATCGAGTTTTCCGCCGTATTGTTCCAGCATTTTGCGGTTGCCGAGCGGATAGGCAAATGCGGCGATGACGACCGGCACCACGCTGAATAGTATCGTGCGGCCGGACAGAGAACCCGCATGCTGAAGCTGAATCAGACCGGCTCCGATCAGGATGATGGCGGAAGTAACCAGCGAAATGAGCGGGATCTTTTGTCTGGCGGAAACCGGGCCCGCCGGTGAATTTTTTGTTTCGTAGAAAAACGGCGACAGAAGCACACCCGCGACAATTGTAATCTGCCACGTGCCGGCGATCAGCCAGCCCGGCCCATATGCCGCCGCAAACGTAATCGGGGCATAAAAAAGCACGAACCCGGTAAAACTCCACTTCAGCCAAAAAAACGGTTTTTTTCGGATTTCATGCCAGAGCGGCGCCCATTTTCCTTTCACATAAACGATCAAAAATAAAAACGGAACCATAAAAAGAAAACGCAGGGAAGAGCTCCACATCCAGCTTCCGCCGGAAAGCTCCATCGCCCTGTTTAAAATAAATGTGACTGCAAAAAACAGAGATGCCAATATTCCGATCACGATGGCTTTCATTAAATCCCTCATTTTGACACATATTTTTTTATACTATACTATTCACCGACAGGCTTCGCAATGGAATATGAGAAAATAGCGTTTTAACAAATGATGAATGGGAAACAGACATATACGGAGGTGAAAACAATGCAGAAAGAGGATATTCAAGTGCTTTATTTTGAAGATGACGGCCGCATTCCGAATAACCCGAATCTTCCGCTTGTTATTTATAAAGCGGTATTTAATGAAGAAACGGTGCAGAAAGCAGAGTCCGTCCTCCGCCGGCACGATTGGTCGAACAGCTGGACGGGCGGAGTATTTCCGTATCACCATTTTCACAGCACCACGCACGAAGTTCTTGTCGCGGTAAAAGGAAACGCGGTTTTGAGGTTCGGCGGGGAACAAGGAGCGGATGCCGTTCTTCAAACGGGGGACGCAGCGGTCATTCCGGCCGGCACCGGACATAAAAAACTGTCGGGCAGTTCTGATTTTACCGTGATCGGGGCTTATCCGGGCGGCCGGCAGTACGATACAAAAACGGAGAAAAATGATAGAACTTCAGAAGAAATCAGCCGTGTCCCGCTCCCGGAATGCGACCCCTTTACGGGAAAAACGGGCCCGCTATTAAAATTGTGGGAAAAATGACAGGGGAAAAGCGGATGGTCTGTAAAAAAATAGCCTAAAAGAAACGTTATTACACCCCCACCATATAAATAATTTCATAAACGAAACAATTCACGTTCAAATTTTGTTCAAAAAGTGTTATTATATAAGAGTAAATCAAATTGGGGTTTTTTATGTTTGCTATTTTCAGAGAGGAAAAAGAAATTTTGACTTATTCAATTGTTTTTGTTGATATAAAAATAATACTGGATATGGCAAAGTGAAAAACTGGGTAGTAAACATTTATTTTTGTAAATGATTGTGCATGAATTCACAATCTTGCTTTTTCATGCTTTTCTGCATGAAGGGGGAAAGGCTACCCTTTCCAAAAAAATCAGCATACTGCTTATAGTAAAGGAGAATCGGATATGCCAGAAACAATCGATCAAACAAATGCATCTGTCAGCCAAGGCCAACGCGATCTTATTGATCAGCTGCTAAAACCTGAAGTTCAAGAATCACTGACTGTTTTAGTGGATCAGCTTCCAAAACTGACTGAGTTAGTAAATATTTTAACGAAGTCTTATGATTTTGCACAGTCTGTAGCGACAGACGAAGTATTGAAGAGCGATACAGTGGGTGCGCTTACAGAAATTCTTGAGCCGGTGAAAGAAACAGCGAAAGAAGTTGCGGCTACTGCGATCGAAGCAAAAGACCGCGCGGATGCAAGCAATGAAACGATCGGACTTTTCGGCCTGCTGCGCATGCTGAAAGATCCTCAAGCTCAAAAGCTGTTCCGTTTTGCTAACAGCTATCTTGAAATCATGAACGAAAAACAAAAATAATCTCAGATTCAAATTGATATAAAGGACGGAGGATATACGATGTCAAAACATATTGTCATTTTAGGCGCTGGTTACGGCGGAGTTCTTTCTGCTTTAACCGTTCGCAAACATTACAGTAAAGATGAAGCACGCGTAACCGTTGTGAACAAATACCCGACTCACCAAATCATCACGGAACTGCACCGCCTTGCAGCCGGCAACGTGTCTGAACAGGCTGTTGCTATGCCGCTTGAAAAACTTCTGAAAGGAAAAGACGTCGACATTAAAATCGCAGAAGTCAATTCTTTCTCAGTTGATAAGAAAGAAGTTGCCCTTTCTGACGGTTCTAAGCTGACTTATGACGCGCTTGTTGTCGGACTTGGTTCTGTTACGGCTTATTTCGGCATTCCTGGACTCGAAGAAAACAGCATGGTGCTGAAATCTGCTGCTGATGCCAACAAAGTATACAAACACGTGGAAGACCGTGTGCGTGAATACGCTAAAACGAAAAACGAAGCTGATGCAACAATCCTTATCGGCGGCGGCGGCTTAACAGGCGTCGAGCTTGTCGGTGAGCTTGCTGACATCATGCCGAACCTTACGAAAAAATACGGCGTAGATCCGAAAGAAATCAAACTGAAATTAGTAGAAGCAGGTCCGAAAATTCTTCCTGTTCTTCCTGATGATCTTATCGAACGCGCGACAAAAAGTCTTGAAAAACGCGGCGTTGAGTTCTTAACAGGTCTTCCTGTTACAAATGTTGAAGGTAACGTTATTGATCTGAAAGACGGTTCAAAAGTTGTTGCCAACACATTTGTATGGACAGGCGGCGTACAAGGCAACCCGTTAGTCGGCGAATCCGGCCTTGAAGTGAACCGCGGCCGTGCGACGGTTAACGATTTCTTACAATCTACTTCTCATGAAGATGTATTCGTTGTCGGAGACAGCGCAGTATACTTTGCGCCGGACGGCCGTCCGTACCCGCCGACAGCGCAAATCGCTTGGCAGATGGGTGAACTTGTCGGTTACAACCTGTTCGCTTACTTAGAAGGAAAAACGCTTGAAACATTCAAGCCTGTAAACTCTGGTACGCTTGCAAGCCTCGGACGTAAAGACGCGGTTGCCATCATCGGAGCGAACTCTACTCCGCTGAAAGGTCTTCCGGCATCTTTAATGAAAGAAGCAAGTAACGTACGTTATTTAACACATATCAAAGGATTATTCAGCCTCGCTTACTAATTCTTAAGATCACACAGAAGACATTGCCGGACTTTCTCGGCAGTGTCTTTTTTTAACGGATACAATTTTCTGAAAAATAAAATAAAATGATTGATATGTGAGAAAGAGGAAGCTAAAATAAAAAAGAACCATTTTGTTAACGTTAACATTTTTTAAGAGGGAGGATGAAAGTGTGAAAGCTTTTATGGGTGATGATTTTTTACTGGATAGTAAAACGGCCGTAAAGCTGTACAGGGAATACGCCGAAAACATGCCGATCATTGATTATCACTGTCACTTAAGCCCAAAGGAAATCTATGAAAATAAAACCTTCGCAACGATTACGGAGGCATGGCTTTACGGTGACCACTACAAGTGGCGGATCATGAGGGCCAACGGCATTGAAGAGCGCTGCATTACCGGAAACGCTTCAGATGAAGAGAAGTTTTTCGCCTGGGCAAAAACGGTGCCGATGGCGATAGGCAATCCGCTGTACAGCTGGACGCATTTAGAGCTGCAGCGCTGGTTCGGCATTTATGACGTATTGAATGAAAAAACGGCCGCGGCAATTTGGAAAAAAACGAATGAGCTCCTGCAGGGAGACGGGTTTGGCGCAAGGGATCTCATTCTGAAATCAAATGTCAAAGTCATTTGCACAACCGACGATCCTGCCGATGCGCTGACATACCACGAACTGTTGAAAGAAAGTGATTTTCCGGTTCAAGTGCTGCCCGGATTTCGGCCTGACAAAGGACTGGACATCAGCAGCCCGGGTTTTGCCGATTGGGTCCGTTCGCTGGAGAGCGCTTCCGGAATGGCTGTCACCACCTACCAATCGTATTTAGATGCGTTAGAATCCCGCGTCCGCTTTTTTCACAATGCCGGGGGAAGAGTGTCGGATCATGCGTTAGATCAAATGGTTTATGCCGAGACGACCGAAGAGGAAGCGGCCCGGATTTTTGCAGCCGGATTAAGCGGAGAGCATGTGTCTTTTGAAGATGAAAAGAAATTCAGAACACGGACGCTGCAATATCTTTGCGGTCTTTACGCCGAACTGGACTGGGCGATGCAGTTCCATATAAACGCGTTAAGAAATACCAATACAAATAAGTTCAGCAGCCTCGGTCCTGATACGGGATATGACTCAATTAATGATGAACGTATCGCAAAACCGCTTGCCCGGCTGTTAGATTCCGCCGAAAAAAAGCGGCAATTGCCTAAAACGATTTTGTATTCTTTAAATCCGAATGACAACTATATTATCGCCAGCATGATCAACAGCTTTCAGGATGGGAAAACACCGGGGAAAATTCAATTCGGCACAGCCTGGTGGTTCAATGACACGAAAGATGGAATGCTCCAACAAATGAAAGCGTTATCAAACATGGGCCTGTTCAGCCGTTTTATCGGGATGCTGACGGATTCAAGAAGTTTCCTGTCCTATCCCCGCCATGAATACTTCAGGCGGCTTGTCTGCACGCTGATCGGCGGCTGGGCGGAACAAGGCGAAGCGCCTTACGATATGGAGCTTTTAGGAAAGATTGTCGAGGGGATTTGTTACCGGAATGCTGAGGAATATTTCCGCTTTTAAAAAATGGAATGAAAGAGGTGGCCTATGAGTAATGTGCCTGTCGTGACAGCACCTGCCGCAAAAGTGAAGGAGCATAAGCTGAGTCTGAAAGAAAAAGTATCCTATGGTTTTGGAGATTTTGGGAACGGATTTATGTTTGATCTCGGGCAGATCTATTTGCTGAAGTTTTTCACAGATGTCGCAGGCATTCCGGCAGCGTTCGCCGGCAGTATTTTTTTGGTCAGCAAGCTGTTTGCGGCTGTGACTGATCCGATTGTCGGCTCGGCCATTGACTACAGAAAAAAGATCGGACCCCGGGGGAAATTCAGGCCGTACTTATTATTCGGAAGTATTATTCTTGCGGTCATGACCGTATTGATTTTTGTGTCACCGGACGTGAGCGTCACCTGGAAGCTTGTGTACGCCTATGCTTCTTACATGCTGTGGGGGATCGCTTATTCTTTCGTCAATATTCCGTACGGCTCCCTCGGCGCGGCCATTACACAGGATGCGGAGGACAGAACGGCGCTTTCCGCATTCCGCCAGATAGGCTCCCTCGGCGCGCTGCTCATTACAAGTGTCATCGTCATCCCGATTCTTGTTCATTTTGATAACGTTCACATCGGCTACCCGGCAGTCATGGGAATGATGGCCGTAATCGGAATCGCGGGATTTATGATCTGCTACCGAAACTGCAAAGAAAGAATTATCGTCCGTGAAGCGCCGAAAGAAAAGCTGTCCGTCATGTCGGTTTTCAAATGCTTTATCGGCAACAAACCGCTTCTGACCGTCGTTTTCATGACGATTTTCTCAATATCGGCATACAACATTAAATCCGCTATGCTTGTTTACTTCGCCCAGTACAATCTCAACAATGCGGAGCTGATGTCCTACATGAGTTTTATCATCATCGGTTCTTCATTTTTAGGTGTGTTGTTTATGCCGAAACTCGTCAAACGCTTCGGAAAAAAGCAAACGGTGATGATCGGTTTCGCCGTCAGCGCCGCGGCTGATGCGCTGAATTTCTGTCTGCCGTCAAACGTATTTATCTTTACGGCGTTAGCGAGCATTGCTTTTATCGGGATCAGCATACCAAACGGCATTACGTGGGCGCTTGTGTCGGACATTATTGATTACGGGGAATGGAAGACGGGTGAACGGAAGGAGGCGACGACATATTCGCTTTTCAACTTCTCCAGAAAACTCGCCCAATCTTTATCAGGTTTTCTTTCAGGCATCGGGCTGAGCGTTATCGGCTATATCCCGAATGCATCTCAGACAAAAGGCACGCTGATCGGGATTAAAGGGCTTCTGCTGCTGTACCCGGCTTTCGCTTTAGCGTGCGCCATGCTGATTATCGGTTTAATGTATAAACTGACGGACCGGCAGCATGCCGAGCTCGTTCAGGACTTACATCATGCAAAACCTTAACTTTAGTGATTTTATGGACTGTCCGTTAATGGTACAATAGAAATAAATGACAGCATACAGAAAGAAAGGAAAAACGATGGTAACCATAAAAGATATCGCAAAACTCGCCAACGTATCCCACACAACCGTATCCCGGGCACTTAACGGCAGCCCCTACATTAAAGAGCATACAAAACAGAAAATATTAGAGCTCGCTTCACAGCTGAATTACACACCGAATGTAAATGCAAAAAGCCTTGCCATGCAAAAGTCCCATACGATCGGGCTGTTTTTTACAAGCATCACAAACGGAACCTCACACAGCTTTTTTTCCGATACCATCAAAGGTGTAAACCGCACAATCAGTGAGGAATACAATTTGTTCGTCCGCGCGATTGACGACCTGAAAAGCTTTGAAACCATCACGCCCATGAGATATGACGGAATCATTTTAATGAGCCAAAGCGACAGTGATAATTCATTTATTTATCATATCCGCGAGAAAAACATCCCGCTTGTCGTGCTGAACAGGGACATTGATGACCGGAACATCACGAATATCCTGTCAAACGATAAAGAAGGCTCCAGACAGGCGGTCGACTGCCTGATCGCAAACGGACACAGAGATATCGCGATCATTGAGGGAAAGGAAGGATTCAGGTCAACTTCTCAGCGGAAAGAAGGCTATTTGACATCTTTAATTGATCATTCTATTCCGATTAAGCATGAATACAGTGTAAAAGGCCGCTATGATATGGAAAGCGGCAGTCAGGCGATGGAAAAACTCTTGGCGCTTCAATCACCGCCTACGGCTGTTTTTTGTTCAAACGATGATATGGCGATCGGGGCGATGAACGCCATTTTCGCCAAGGGCCTGAACGTTCCGGAAGATATATCCGTTATCGGGTTTGATGACATCGGCATTTCCCAATACATGACGCCGAGGCTTTCGACAGTAAAACGCCCGGTTGAAAACATCAGCATACTTGGCGCAGAGAAGATTTTGGCGCTAATCGCCGACCCGGATACGGCGGCGGAAAAAATATACGAAAACACCGAGGTGATGATAAGAGATTCCATTAAAAAACTCACATAACGGCCCGTCTGATTATCCGGGTTTTCACACGGAGAAATGTTAACGTGTGCATAAATACAGAAGGAGGCGGACAGCTTGCAGCAGCTGAATAAAAAGATGTGCGGCGAATACATTCAATATCCTGAAAAAGTCCTTCAGTTCGGTGAAGGCAACTTTTTGCGGGCTTTCGCTGACTGGCAGATCGATCAATTGAATCAATTGACGGATTTTAACGGAAGCGTTGTCGCCGTACAGCCGAGAGGCTCTGAGAAAATCAAACGTTTAAACGAGCAGGACGGTTTATTTACGCTTTTTTTGCAGGGGATAAAGGACGGAAAACCGGCTGAAGAACACATGATCGTCAAATCCATCAGCCGCGGCATTGATCTTTTTTCTGACTATGATTCCTTTAAACGGCTGGCAGCACAAGAGGATCTTCGTTTTATCATTTCCAATACGACGGAAGCGGGAATTACGTTTGAGAAAGGCGACCGGCTCGAGGATAGACCTCAAAAAACATTCCCCGGGAAATTAGCGGCGTTCCTTTATTTCCGCTATAAGGCATTTGCGGGTGACGCCGAGAAAGGGTGTATAGTGCTTCCATGTGAACTGGTCGAAGAAAACGGCCGGAAACTGAAGGCGGCCGTGCTTCAATATGCCGGGCTGTGGGAGCTGGAACCTGATTTTACTCAATGGATTCATGACGCGAACATCTTCTGCAATACCCTCGTGGATCGGATTGTTCCCGGATTTCCTGTTGATACCGCGGAAGAACTTACCGATTTTCTCGGATACGAAGACCGTCTGCTTGTGGTTGGTGAGCATTATTATTTGTGGGTGATAGAAGGGCCGGAACAGCTTCAGAATGAGCTTCCCTTTGCTGAGGCCGGGCTGAACGCAATGATCACATCTGACCTTACGTCTTACAGGACAAAAAAGGTGAGAATCTTAAACGGCGCTCACACGGCATTGGCGCCAGTGGCTTTACTATACGGACTGCAAACCGTCCGGGAAGCGGCTGAGCACGAGGTGACGGGCAGATTCATTGAAGAGCTGATCAATGAAGAAATCCTCCCTGTGCTGCAAATAGAGGGTGTCACCCAATACGCGGCAGACGTGTTACAGCGGTTTAAAAACCCTTATATCCACCATTATCTGCAAAGCATTACCCTTAACGCCGCCGCGAAATTCAAAACAAGAAACCTGCCGACGCTGAGGGCTTATATCGAACAGGAGGGCCGGCTGCCTGAGAAGCTGGTATTTTCGTTCAGCGCCATGATCTATTCATACTGGAACGGACCGAACAAACCGGCAGACGGCGAGCAGGTTCTTAACCGTTTTCAAATGGCGCGGTCCCGTTGCAAAGATGATATGTTTCAAGCGGCATCTGCCATATTAGGAGAAGAGCGATTGTGGGGGAAGAATCTGAATCATCTTCCGGGGCTGACTGAACGAACGGCTTTTTTTCTGTCTGTCATTCATAAGCGGGGTATGAAGCATGCGTTACATGAATGCTGCGGAAAAAAGGGGGAAGTGAAATGAAAGAGGTCATAAAAATCCATAAAAACGATAACGTGCTTCTCGCCATGCGCCATTTTAACAAAGGAGAGCGGCTGCATACAGACGGACTGACGATTGAAGTGAAGGACCCTGTCAAGCGGGGGCATAAAATCGCGCTGCAAACCATTGAAGAAAACGGCAGCATCATTAAATACGGTTTTTCGATTGGGCGTGCGACAAGGCGGATTTCGGCCGGCGAGCATATTCATACCCATAATCTGCAAACGAATTTATCCGATGTGCAAGAATACACGTATTCACCGCGCTTCGAGGACAATCCTTTTACAAATGAGAACCGGACATTTAAAGGCTACAGAAGAGAAAACGGTACATCCGGCGTCCGGAATGAACTGTGGATCGTGCCTACAGTCGGCTGCGTAAACGGCGTCGCTGAGAAAATCCTGCAGCGCTTCGTAAAAGAGACGAAAGACATCGCTCCCTTTGATAATGTGCTGGTTTTAAAGCATCAATACGGGTGCTCCCAGCTTGGCGATGATCATGAGAATACGAAACAAATGCTGATAAACGCCATCGGCCATCCAAATGCGGGCGGTGTGCTGGTTTTAGGGCTCGGCTGTGAAAATAATGAGCTGGCGGCGATTAGGGAAACCCTTTCTGAAGTGAACGGAGATCGTGTGAAATTTCTCGAATCACAAGCTGTTACAGATGAAATTGAAGCGGGGACTGCGCTTCTTAAAGAAATACACCTTGCGGCAAAGGGAGATAAACGTGAGGAGATTCCGCTGTCAGAATTGAGCATCGGATTGAAATGCGGCGGGTCGGACGGTTTTTCCGGCATCACCGCAAACCCTTTATTAGGGAGATTTTCAGATTACTTGATTGCACAGGGAGGGAGCACGGTCTTAACGGAGGTGCCTGAGATGTTCGGCGCTGAGACGATTCTCATGCAGCGTGCGGCGAGTGAAGAAGTGTTTCATAAAACAGTCCGATTGATCAATGATTTCAAGCAATATTTTATGAAGCACGAGCAGCCGATTTATGAAAACCCGTCACCAGGGAATAAGGAAGGCGGCATTTCAACGCTCGAAGACAAGTCGCTCGGCTGCACCCAAAAAGCCGGTCTTGCACCGGTTTCTGATGTGCTGACATACGGTGAAACACTGAAAACAAAGGGATTGACACTGCTCAGTGCGCCCGGCAATGATTTAATCGCTTCTTCAGCGCTCGCCGCGGCGGGCTGTCACATCGTTTTGTTTACAACCGGAAGAGGCACGCCGTTCGGCACATTTGTCCCGACTGTGAAAGTATCAACAAATACCGATTTATTTCAATCAAAGCCTCATTGGATTGATTACAACGCGGGGAGATTGGCGGAAGACCAAACAACAGAAGATCACATTATAAGAGATTTTATTCAATACATCATCAAAGTTGCAAGCGGAGAATTCGTCAATAACGAAAAAAACGATTTTCGGGAGCTTGCAATCTTTAAGTCCGGTGTGACATTATAAGGGAAAAGGCGATCTGACAACAGACCGCCTTTTCGCCGTTGACTTATCGTTTTGCCTCTTGATGAATTGTGAATATCTATAGTTATAATAAATGGAATGGTGCCTTACATAAAGGAGATTTTTATAATATATATCATTATTATGGAAGATTGATTTTCAGTCACATATTTCAGAGGGGGTCCTAATGAATAACATTTTATACATTGAAGATGATCAAGAAATTGGACAATTTGTAAAGGATGACTTAGAAGATCGGGGCTATATGATGATCTGGCTCACTTCTTCGTATAATTACGAAACATATATAGAAAAGGCAGATCTGATCGTGCTTGATATTATGATGCCCGGTTTAGATGGATTTACAATCGGTCAAAGGATGAAAAAAACACATCCGCAGATCCCGCTCTTGCTTTTAACAGCCAGAACGGGTCTGGAAGATAAGCTGAAAGGCTTAGGATTTGCGGATGATTACGTGACAAAGCCCTTTCATCCCGATGAACTGGCTGCTCGAATCGAAGTATTATTAAGAAGATTTGACAAGACTGCCATTCATGAATTGAAGCTAAAACACTTAAGTGTTCACTTGAAAGAAAAAAGAATTTTAAATCATCAAAGTCATGAGGAAATATTTTTAACTGATAAGCAGTTAAGGATTTTTTTGCTTTTGCTTAGACATCCCAATCAAATATTAACAAAGGAACAAATTTATGAAAATATTTGGGAACAGCCTTATATCGAAGGGGATAAGACGTTGATGGTACATATCCGGCATTTACGGCAAAAAATCGAGATCAATCCAAATGAGCCGGAAATTCTTGAAACAATCAGGGGGATTGGATACAGGATCAAACAATGAAATTATCAACCAAATACCTTATTAATATCGTTGCCTCAACTTTGTTTTTTCCGATAGCCTTTTTAGGCGTGAATTTTCTATACTATGTCACATTAACATACTTGATTGATCACCAAGGGCAAGTACACTATGAACCAAACAAGTTGGAAAGTGATTGGAAGTCTGATGTGGAAGATTTTTCAGGGAAATCCAATCGGGAAATTACGTCTGCTTTCCCGCACATGAAGCAATATAAACACTCTGATATTGTATGGATAAATGATAAGGGAAAGGTGATGTTTTCGAACTCAGAACGGTTGGCCAAAAAAGGTGAGGTCATTCACGTTAGCGAATTGATTAAAATGATAGAACAAAACCAAAAGAAATATTTATTGCTGAGTGCTTATGTAAATGGGAGTGAAGATAGCGGATATGCATTTTTAGAAACTCCGCGCTCAATTATAGGATCTCAATGGGAGGTTATGAGGGCTAAGTATTCCTATATATGGTTTATCGCCTTGATTTTTGTCTGTTCACTTTTTGTCATTAATTCATGGATGTTTTTTGCGAAAATACAGAAAAGGTTAATTTCTTTGGGGAATCATATGAAAAAACAAGATAATGACGGCATACCGGAATTTGTAACAGTTAAACAGAAGGATGAACTGGGCCAAGTGGAATATTCATTCAACCAGATGGTTGAGGAACTAAGGAACAGCAGACAAAAAGAGCGCGAAGAAGGTGAAATCCGCAAAAACTTGATTGCTGATTTATCTCATGATTTAAGGACCCCTCTTACGGTTATAAGAGGGCATACATTTACGTTAAAGAATGAAGTAAACAGTGAAAATGGAAAGCATTCTTTAGGCATCATAAACGATAAAATAACATTTATGGGGGAGTTGATTGACAATTTGTCATCATTTTCTCTTCTTGCCGCAGGTAAATTGCCGCTTCATAAAAAGAGTTGTGACATATTAAAGATTATACGTTCTTCGTTAACAGCTTGGTATCCGATTTTTGAGAAAGAGCACTTTACAATAGATATTGATCTGAAGGAAAACATCGTATGGGAAATAGACGAAACTTGGCTGAAAAGAATTTTGGATAACATTTTTCAAAATATTTTGCGCCATGCTCATTCAGGAAAATACGTTTTAGTACAAACAAAGCTAATTGAAAACAAACCCGTAATCATCATTGAGGATAGGGGCCCGGGAATGAATAATAAATCTGAAAGAAAAGGCGCCGGGATTGGCTTATCGATCATTAATATGATGCTTAAACAAATGGGGCTTGAACATAAAATAAAGAGCAATCAAAACGGAACGGTTTTTATAATTTATCCAAACAGCAGTGAATACGTGAAGCCGTAGAGGCTTCACGTATTTTTTATGTTGAGAAATTTAAACGCAAATTAACCTTGATTATATCTTCTTTTTAACCTCGTAAGTTTATATTATAAACAGAACAAGACGGAAAGGGATGATGAAAAGTGGGAAAGGCTGATCCAGCTTTAATATCCAAAGGTATCAATGTTTCTATAAAAAAGAAAGACATTTTACATGATATAAATTTAACATTGGAAAAAGGAAAAATATATGGTTTATTAGGTCCCAACGGTGCAGGAAAAACCACATTGCTTAAAGTTCTTTTAGGGATATTTCCTCCAACTTCAGTCCCGGCAAGCGATTAATAGCGACATTTTTTCTGCTGCTATGAACTTAGTAACGTTTCAATTCTAGTAATGAAAATGTTAGGTCGCAATAGTCTTATCTTTTTCCCAGACTAATAGGCATATTTGAAAAAATAAAATGTAAATAGAGGATGATTTGACATGGAACAGGTTATTTTTGTGATTTCAATGCTCGCTTTAGGAGTGACACTGATGACATTTTTCGGAATGATTTTGAATGACGGATTAAGAGGAGTATTAAACTTCTCAAGAAAACCCGTAAAATTTATGGCTGGATCATTTCTGGTATACATTGTTATGTTTGCTGTTTATATTTTAATAAGTGTAGGGTAATATTGAACTTTTATATAGGTGCTCATTGGGGGGATTTCCCAAATAAAAAAGCGATCCTGTAGGGACTGACCCCCGTTTTTGAGACAGGGATCAAAACACCTTCATACAGCCAATTGCCGATATTGTATCGGCGATTGGCTGTTTAGTTTTGTTTGAATACGAATATTGTTATAATAATGAATGTATTCTATGGCAGTGCGTTCTACGATGGCGGTCGTAGTTCGATCAATGCTGTTAAGATAGAACGTTTCAGACTTTAGTGAGGAATGAAACGATTCGATGGAGGCATTATCAGCGGGCGTCCCTTTGCGGGACATGCTCATGGTAATGCCTTTTGTTTTAACAGCTTTCTGATACTCATAAGATGTATAAACAGAACCTTGGTCACTATGTAACACGCAGTTTTCAGGAAGTGTTGGCAGCTGATCAAGTGTGTCTAAGACAAAGTCTGTGTCCTGCTTATCTCCAATCGTAAAAGCAATCACTTCTCCATTGTATAAATCCAATATACTGGAAATGTACAATTGTTTCTGTCCATAAGGCAAATATGTGATGTCCGTTACCAGTTTTTCAAGAGGGCGATCAGACTGAAAGTTCCGATCCAATATATTATCGACCACAGAATATGGCTGCCCACTTTTTTTACGCTTTTTCATCTTAACCCGACACTGCCATTGATTTTTCTGCATAATACGTTGAACAGATTTATGATTAATACTTATTCTCTTTTTTAGTATGGCTGTGATTTTTCGATATCCATATCGATACTTGTTTTCTCGGCACAACGTGCCGATTTGTTTCTCCAGTCGTATCTTAGGATTACTCTTAGTCAGATTCTTTCTCCATCTATAATATGAAGTGCGTGAAATATCTAAATGGACACAGATGTCCTGTACCGTCATCGTCTTGCGCAATTCTTCTACCAGTTTGATTGTCGTTTCCCTATCAGCTTCCTTTCCAATTCGTTGTACTTTTTTAACACTTCATTCTGTTGTCTCAGATAACGATTCTCTGCCTGGAGTTTCTCTAATTCAGAAGAATACTCCGGACCCTTTCCATAAGTATATTGCTTTCCAACAGGCTGTTCGAATCGGTGGGTATCCCCAACCTTATGCCATCTAACCCATGTCTGAACCTGAGTCTTATTTTTGATATTCAATTCCTGCATGATCTCTTTCATAGGCACGCCCGCCAATCTCATTCCTACAGCCTTCTGTTTGACTTCAACCGGATAACTCACTCTTGTCCCCATAGAAAAACACCTCCAAGTTTTATTTCGGATAACAACGGTCCGTTTTCAAACTTGAAGGTGTTTTTTGTTTGTCTCATATTATGGGGTCAGTTCCGTAAAGGACGCTTTTTTATATTAATTTGATTCCGCTGATTAAAATAATCGCCGCCATCACAAACTGCAGGGGGCGCGGTGAGAATTTCGGCGAAAAGAAGCTGCCGAGAAGCACACCCGGCACAGAGCCGATCAACAGATTCAATACAAGCAGGTAATCGACGCTTCCGAAGCTTGCGTTTAACAGACCGGCAGCAGTTACGAGCAGAAAGGCATGTGCGATATCCGTTCCCACCACTTCTGCCGTTTTCATTCTGAACAGGTATAACATGGCGATCGCAAATAATGAGCCGGATCCAATAGATGTCAGGCCGACGATGAAGCCGAAAATGACGCCGATCAGTATCATGAGTGTCCGCTTTTCTTCAAGCGTTTTTTGCTGCCAGCGGTTCGGCCGCAGTTTTTTATCGAAAAAAAGGCGGGCGATAATGGAAATGGCGACAAGGGTCAGTACGTAGCCGAGCGCCTGTTTGATAATCTGCTCCTGATGCTGGTGAAAAGCGGGAAACAAGTGAAGAACACCGATGGCGGCTGTTGCGCTGGGAATGCTTCCGAGCGCCAAGTAACCGACAAGTTTAAATTGAACGGTGCGCTGCTTCCAATGAGAAACGACACCGAACAGTTTGGTGATGGAGTTATATAAAAGGTCAGTGCCGACGGCGATTGAGGGGTTGATCCCCAAAACGATCAGTAAAGGAGTCAAGAGCGCTGCTCCTCCCACACCCGTCAATCCGACAAGCGTTCCGACAAAGAAACCCATAAACACAATGCTTACAGTCATCTGTGTGCCTCCTGAATAATCCTACTATTTTTATCAGATTATATATGATTAAGAGGCGGTAATCAATTAAATTTTCGGAAAATTTTATGCAGAACAAAAAATCCGCCAGCCTGCTGTTATGTCGCAGACCGGCGGATGGCCGGATTATGATTTTTGCTGATAAAACGGAAGTTCCGTGTGGCCCATTTCTCTGACATACACGAAAAGATTGCCTTTATGATGAATTTCATGCTCCATGGCAAGCTGAAGGAGAGCCGCGCCGGTCACTTTTCTGCCGAAAGAGGCGGTCAGGTCAATTTCGCGGTTCAGCTGCTCTTCTGTCAGCTGTGACAGGATGTTTGTCGTTTTTTCAGTACACGTTTCAGCCAGTTTGACGAGGTCTGTTTCTGCTTCTTCTTTCGGTTTGTTCTGGATGGCTGATGCGTTTCCGTCGTTAATGACGTTTGCAAACATAAGAAAAGAATAAACCATGTGTTTTACAAGTTCCTGAGCGGACATTGATGTCTCTGCCGGCTTGTAATCGTAATGTTCGCGACTGATTTTTTCCGCCAGCTCAATCGTTACGTTTCGATGTGACAGAAAGTGGCTGACCAACTGATTTTGTGCTGTCATGTGAAAACCCCCATTTGATACAGAATAAAAAGCTGCAAGGATATGCTATATCAACGGCACGGAAGAAACAAGCAATAAGCTTGTGACGGAGATAAATCGTTGCGGATATCCGAAATTCGACAATTGCGGTCTTTTTGCGTTCTTCTTTTTCTAGCAAATATGATAAAATATGACATATCTCGGTCATTCCAAAAGGGGGGATTTATTGAGGATGAAGCAGACTATTCCGTCCTCTTTTGTCGGGCTCAAAATTAATGAATGGTATACCCATATCCGGCAGTTTCACGTTCTTGAGGCGGAGCGCGTCAAACGTGAAGTAGAGAGAGAGATCGAGGATATGGAAGAAGATCAGGATCTGCTGCTGTATTATTCATTAATGGAATTCAGACACCGTGTCATGCTGGATTACATCAAGCCCTTAAAGGAGGACCCTTCTCAGCCTGAGTTTTCAGAATTATTGGAAGACATTGAAGGCAACCAGTATAAACTGACAGGACTGCTTGATTACTACTTTAATTTTTTTCGAGGAATGTACGAATTTAAACAGAAAATGTTCCTAAACGCCATGATGTATTACAAACGGGCTGAAAAAAACCTTGCACTCGTTTCTGATGACATCGAGAAAGCTGAGTTTGCTTTTAAAATGGCCGAGATATTTTACAACCTGAAACAAACCTACGTCTCCATGAGTTATGCCGTTCAAGCCCTTGAAACGTACCAATCGTATGAGACGTACAACGTCCGCAGAATCCAATGTGAATTCGTTATTGCAGGGAATTATGATGACATGCAGTATCCAGAAAGAGCATTGCCCCACTTAGAACTTGCTTTAGATCTTGCAAAACAAGAAGGCAATCCCCGTCTTATCAGTTCAGCCTTATATAATCTCGGAAACTGTTACGAAAAAATGGGAGACCTCTCTAAAGCAGCCGAATATTTTGAGACATCCGTTTCCATTTGCAGGTCAGAAAAGTTCGATAATCTTCCGCATTCTATTTACTCATTAACACAGGTTCTTTATAAACAGAACACTACAGCCGAAGCAGAGAAGCAATACCGCCTCGGGCTCAGTATCGCCCGCGAATACAATGATGAATTGTTTGTGAATCTGTTCCAATTTTTACATGCGTTATACGGCAAGGAAATGGATAACGCATCCGTCAGGCACACGTTTGATTTTCTGGAAGAACACATGCTGTATCCGTATGTAGAAGAATTGGCGCATGATGCTGCCAAATTTTACATGAAACACGGACAGCCTGAAAAAGCGCTCACGTTTTATGAAAAAATGGTGCACGCCCAAAAACAAATCCAGAGAGGAGATTGTCTATATGAAATCTAAACTGTTGTCAGGATTGCTGCTTGTTGCTGTCGGATTCAGCTTTACACAGGTGATCGGCCATGAAAGCCATTTGGAAAACCAAGCGGACGGCACATTCCATATTGCCGCGCGCAACCAAACATAACATAAAGACCCTTCTTTGGAAGGGTCTTATTTTTTGCATGCGTATCCATTCCATTTTTATCCGAATGCAGGGTCTATATGCTCAAGTTATCTGTCCTACGAATGCCACCTATTGATGAAAAAGGCATAAGGAGAGATGAAGAGTGGGGATTGAAGTGAAAAAACGGCTCGTATCGGCTGATAAATATGCGTTAAAATGTCCGAATCCGATGACGCCGGAGTATATTACCATTCATAACACGGCAAACGACGCATCCGCCGCTAATGAAATCAGCTATATGACGGGAAACAGTGAATCAACGAGCTATCATTTTGCGGTTGATGACAAAGAAGTGATCCAGGGAATTCCGTTGGACCGGAATGCCTGGCATTCGGGAGACGGCACGAACGGTACCGGAAACCGAAAGTCGATTGCTATAGAAATCTGTTACAGCAAGTCAGGCGGCGAACGGTACAGAGCCGCAGAAGAACTGGCGATTGCGTTCGCGGCGCAGCTTTTGAAAGAACGGGGCTGGGGGATTGACAGAATCAGAAAGCATCAGGACTGGAACGGAAAGTACTGCCCGCACCGCATTTTGTCTGAAGGCCGCTGGGATGAAGTGAAGGCGAAGATTGAAAAGAAATTAAGCGGGAGTATGCCGGCGAAAAAAGCCTCTATTGCTTCTTCCGCGTCTGAATACCATGTGAAAAAAGGCGACACCTTATCGGAAATCGCCGCATCGCACGGTGTCAGCGTAAAATCGCTGCAAAGCATCAACCATATCACCGATCCGAATCACATTACAGTCGGACAAGTGATCAAGCTCGCTCAGACGGGTTCTTCTTCAAAAAGTCAGGCTGTGTCTTCCTATCCGCTTCCATCCGGTGTGATCAAAGTGACGAAACCGCTGACGAAAGGGACAAACGTAAAACAAGTGCAAAACGCTTTATCCGCTCTTTATTTTTATCCCGATAAAGGAGCAAAAAATCATGGGGCGGACGGCGTTTACGGTCCGAAGACGGCAAATGCCGTAAAACGTTTTCAATCCGTCAGCGGATTAACGGCAGACGGAATTTACGGCCCGAAAACGAAGGCGAAAATTGAAGAAAAACTGTAATCAATAAAACGGAAGCTCTCCGGGCTTCCGTTTCTTCTTACATACAAACTGCTGCAAGGGCCTTTTGAATATCATAAATGCTTTCATCTTTTTTAAACTGCTTTGAGACAGCGGGAAGTTCCGCGCCTGAAATCCAAATTTTCAGCTCTGAATCAAGGTCAAAGCGGCCGGCGGTTTCTACGCTGAATCTGGAAATGCTCTTGTACGGAATGGATTGAATCTCCGTTTTCTTCCCTGTGAGTCCCTGTTTATCAACAAGAATAAGACGCTTATCCGTAAAGACAATGATATCCCGGACGAGCTTAAATGCGGCATTGACATTCTCACCTTCCAGCAGAATACGAGCCAGTTCTGCTTTTGCTTCAGCCGTCGATATTGTCGACGCATTGCCCAGCAATCCATTGATGAATCCCATGATATATCCCCCCCTGATACGTATTCTATCAAATCATACTATAAAAAGGTTTCCATTCCCAGATGAGTAGAGTAAACTGGTGCTGACTGGAAAAGGAGAGCATGCTACACATGAAAGATAGATATGACAATTTCGCAGCCCTTTCTGCTGCTGAATCGGAATACAGAATTATTTATGAAGAAAAAGAGGGAAGTAATTGTATCGTCCTCGCTCCCCACGGCGGCAGGATTGAGCCGGGAGTCAGTGAGCTGGTGCGGGCATTTTCTGACCAAAGCTCAATTTATTTATTTGAAGGAACGAAGCGGTGCGATAACCGTTCTCTCCATTTGACAAGCACACGCTTTGACGAACCCCTGGCTTTAGAAAAAGTGACCGCCCATCATTACGGATTGGCTTTTCATGGGTATCATGATCTGAAAAAGGCAAATACACTCGTCGGGGGCGCGGATCTGGAAAAAGCAAGACTGATTTGTGATCTGCTGCGTGAAGCGGGATTTGATGCCGAGCTGACAGAGAAGAATGATCGGCTGGCAGGTGTAAATCCCGGCAACATTGTCAATCGGACAAAAAGGAAAATGGGGCTGCAATTGGAAGTGAGCACGGCGCAGAGACACGCGCTGTTCAGCAATTTTGGGTGCCGGGGAGAAAAATATACGCCAACCGATCTGTTTTTTCGGTATGTAGAAGCCGTGAAGGCCGGTTTTTATGAGTGAAGAAACGGACTCGCACCGCCTGCCCATTCTTTCATACACTAAGATTGTTTGAAAGAATGGGGGAATGAGTATGTTTTATCATATTAAAGAGCTTCAATACCGCGCAAAGCCGTCTTGTCCTGATCCGGCTTACGCGAAAAAGCTTCAAGAAGTGCTTGGAGGGCAGTACGGTGAGATCAGCGTCATGATGCAATATTTGTTTCAAGGCTTTAACTGCCGTGCCGATGAAAAATATAGAGATTTGCTGCATGATGTCGGAACGGAAGAGATCGGGCATGTGGAAATGCTTGCGACGATGATTTCAAGGCTCTTGGACGATGCGCCGGCTGATGTGCAGGAAAACGCCTATAAAAGTGACCCGGCCGTCGCGGCTGTTATGGGGGGAATGAATCCGCAGCACGCCATTGTTGCAGGTTTAGGCGCAATGGCGGCTGACGCTGAAGGATACCCTTGGAATGCGAAATACATTATTTCCAGCGGGAATTTACTTGCAGATTTTCGGGCAAATTTAAATGCGGAATCCCAGGGACGTCTTCAGGTGACCCGGCTGTATGCGATGACTGACGATCCGGGTGTCAGGGATATGCTGTCCTTTTTAATTGCAAGAGATACGTATCATCAAAATATGTGGTATGCGGCGATAAAAGAGCTGGAAGAAAGAGAACGGGACATTGTTGTACCTGTGACGTTTCCGCGTGAACTCGAAAAGCAGGAAGTGTCGTATGACCTGTTTAACTTTTCCAGAGGAGATGAGAGTTCACAAGGAAGATGGGCCCGCGGTGAAGCCTTTGACGGACGGGGCGAGTTCAGATATATTTCGGCCCCGGTCGCGTTCGCATCTGCGCCTCATCTTAAACCAGCGCCAATGTGGCTTCACAATACTCTTCCTCCGATGTCAAAATGCTGACACTCTGCCGGCGGAGAATCGCTAATTTTCAATAAAATACGGCGTTTTTTCTTCAGCGGCATGCAAGTGTGTCTGTCCGCTTTCATAATACACATTCGGCCGCTTGTCGGATAACAGACAAGCGAGCCGCTTCTGAAATTGAATACCTGCTTTACGCCGTTCAAACAGCTCGAGTCTTTTTTCCGCAAATGATGCCGTCACCCGGAAAGCGGCTGCGATTAAAATAACGGCATGGCTTCTCCGTTGGGGAAGCTCCATGTTTAACAGCATAAAGGTCGGCACACAGAAGTGGTACATAAAATGGTTGGCCTGAAATTCCTGCAGTTCCCTGAACAGCTTGTTCATATGAAAATGGTTGCCGGTATGCTTCAGCACATGGCACAGTTCGTGCGCAAAATCCTGCCATTGCTCTTCGGGTGACTTTCTTTGATTCAGGACGATGCTGTACATGCCGTCCCGCTTCAGCATCATACTGTGCGTATCTTCAAAATGAATCCAAATGTCAAGCTCCTTGGCAATCATCTGCATATCAATATGGAGAGGGGCGGTCATTCCCATGCGGCAATATAAGTTTTTGACGTATTCCTCAAGATGTGTTAAAAAATCGCCCAATTGAATACACCCTTTCGAACTTATGTTCTTTTTCAAGCGAGAAAGAAAAGCCCTGATCGGACTTTGAATCAATTCCCTTTTCTTTTAAAAATAAACATTCAGCTTTTATATCGGCTGAACGTTAAGCAATTTAAAGGAAAAGAGCGGATTATTTATGTTTCGGCCTGCGGTTTTTCTCTTTTTCTTTTAAATAATTAATGAATTCAATGGCCTGCTGCTTGCTTTCCGGGGAAAAGTCCTGCATGTCCCGATATGCGATCTGCAGGTCGGGATCGGCAAACATGTCTTCATCTGAAGGTTCTTTTCCGGTTAACAAATAATCAGTCGACACTTTGAAATAATCCGCAAGCTTTTGCAGCGTGTCGTAATCGGGTTCAGATCGGCCGTTTTCATAATGAGAATATCTGGCGCGCGAGACACCGATATGATTTGCGACTTCTTCCTGTGTTTTCTTTCCTCTGAGACTCTTTAATCTTCCGCCTATCATCCGAATGACCTCTCTTTTTTCAACACCCTAAGTTACTTATGATTATAGATACAAAATGTATCAAAATAAAGAGATGATAAAAAAAGTATCAAAAAGGTCTTGATGATACGAAAAGTATCGTATATAATCAACATCATAAGGATACGAAATGTATCAAAATACGATAAGAAATTGATCAGGAGGGTGAGAGATGAAGCCGATAATCATCCGTTTCAGCAGCAATCCGGCTGACCAGAGATGTTTAGGAAAAGCAGGCGGTTCGATATCTTTTACCGCTTGCGGACTTCCGGTATTCCGATTTGATAACCGATTGCAGTATGAACGCTATATAGGTCTGAAGAAAAACGGAGACGTCCCTTATGAGTCGTAAAAGCTACCCGTTTTTCATCTATTCCGGATTATTGAATTCAGAACATTACGACAAAATAGGATCCGCCATTTGGCTGTTTTTATGGTTCATCAGCTCAACGACAAAGGAACACGTAAAAGACGGTGTAAAGTGGGGGATCGTCCTTGGTCATAAGCCCGTAAAAGCAAGAGAGATGGCCGATGTATTTGCCGTCAGCGAAAAAACCGTCAGACGGTGGCTTGAGGTTTTGGAACAGCATGAATATATCAAAACCGTACGCGCCCCTTACGGACTCATCGTCTCCGTAAAGCACTCGAAAAGATTCACGCCGAAAAAGACATTGACCCGCCCAGAAGCAACTGACCGGACAATATCGGCGGATCACCGGGACAAAAATGTCCGGAGAGAAATAGATATAACAAAAAATCATACTGCTGAAGAAGCGATTAACGACATTGCCGCCCATTTTATCAGATTAAGGTCTGTACAGGAGGGGCGGAGCGTATACCCGTCGCCCCGGGATTATCAGGCCATCGCCCGTATTGTTTCCCTCGGTGCGTCAGCACAAGAAGCAATCAAATGGCTCGGCGAATGCTTTACCGCTTTTGAACAGCGGCGTACATCTTCAGCTGAAACGATCAAGGCTTTCAGCTATTGCGCCAAGTATATGGAAGACCGCTTGAATGCACGAATTGCGGGAAGGACAATCACAACAAAAAAAGAGAGGAATACGATACATGACAAAACGAACGATCGAGCAGATACTGGCCGACCTGAAAAACGGAAAACGTCCATTACTGGCGGACAGACCGGAAGAATCAGACGAAAGCCGCTTTGACTGTCCGCTCTGTAAAGATCAGGGCGGTTATCTCAAAAACCAGCTGGGAATGGATGTGTGGGTTAAGTGCCGCTGCGCCGCCGAACGAAAAGCAGAGCGCATCCTCAGCGCAAGTGAGATTACAGGCGCCTTTCGGAAGCTGGACTTCAAAGGATTTATCACGCGGGGCAAGCCTCAGGCAGTCGTCGACGCATATGAGTGCGCCCTTGAATATGTTGAAAACTTCGACAAGATTAAAAACTGCCGGAAAAACAGCATTGCCCTTTTAGGGCGTCCGGGGTCGGGAAAAACCCATCTTTTGACCGCTCTCAGCAATTATGTCATGAGACAGATGCAGACACCCGTGCTGTATTTTCCTTTTGTGGAGGGCTTTACGGATTTAAAAAATGATTTTGATCTGCTTGATGAAAAGCTTGGCCGTATGAAACAGGCGGATGTGCTTTTTATTGACGATCTGTTCAAACCGCTGAACGGAAAACCCCGGGCGACCGATTGGCAGATTGAACAAATGTACGCCGTCGTAAATTACCGCTATTTAAATCATAAGCCGGTTCTTATCTCGAGCGAGCTGGCCTGTGACGGACTGGTGCAGGTTGATGAAGCCTTGGGCACAAGAATTTATGAGATGTGCAGCGATTATTTAGTCATCATTAATGGCAATTCATTTGACGTAAACCACAGATTAGAGGGGGCGAGATAATGTGTAAGCTGTGCGGGCCGAAGAAGGTCATTGTGACGGAAACGGGTTTCGGCGCTGTCTTTCACCCTTGCCCGAACTGCAAAACAGGCACTGATTTAACGCCGGTCATTAAACGTCTTGAGCGAATGGTTCAAGACGCAAAAGCGAGGCTTGATGCACGTGTATAAATATATTAAATGGCTTTTTTGCCTGCTGTTCAGGGCGAAACGGATAGAAAAGCAAATTGAAGCATGGCATGAGGCTGATGGAAAGTGAGGATAACCATTGCAAGAAAAACACAGCCCCGCTCCATGGCGGGCCGTACACAGCGGAAAAGAAAAACCCATTTACATTTATTCCGCTTACAGCGAAGCGGATAAAGAGAAGTTCCCTTATTCAAACGGAAGGCTCATCGCGGCCGTTTTCAACTTAAGTTCATACTCTCAGCAGATCAACGCGGCATTGATGGCAAAAGCCCCGGAACTTTTTGAGGCGGCCGAAACGGCTCTCCGCCTGCTCCGGGGAGAAAGTTCTGAAGAAAAAGAAGCGTTCATAAATGAGCTCGGAAGCCTCATACATGAAGTAAACATCCTGAAAAAAACGGAGGACGTAAAACATGAATCCTAAAAAACTGACTGACATTGAACATACAACATTACAAAGCCAGCTGGAAGAAGGCAAGGTTCGGGTGATTATTGTAGACGGACTGAAGAAGGAAGCATGGCTCGCCGAAGCGCCGGAGCACGGCAAAACGCTTGTCGAAACGAGAAAAGGAGATCTGGCCCGGGTCGAATATGAAATCGGCTTTAAATTGAATTAATCGAAAAAAACAGAATACGTCCAAGACGGAAAGCCTGCGGACACTGATCAATCGCGTATATGCTGCGCATTGGTTGGTGTCCTTTTTTTGTTCCGAAAAAGAGGAGGATCTGCATGGAAGACTTACTATTTGAATATAAACGCACGCTGAAAGAGACGAAAAAGTGGTACAAGCAGCTGGAGGAAGCCGATGAAACGGTGCTTACTTCAGAAGAACTGAAAGATAAAAAAATCATCAGAACGATCATTACAGATGTGGAATATGTCATCGAATGGCTTGAAAAAGGCCGGCAGCCCGGCATAAGAAGAGCGATAGACCGAAGAGACGCTTATCAGAGAATGCTGATTAAAGATCCGAGAATCATAGAAACCTATTCGCAGGCGCTGATGTTTGAACCGTCCGCAAATGTGACTGAAGAAGACAGAATCAGACTGCGGGACGCATTAGCCGTTTTAACGGATAGAGAAAAAGAAATGCTGCTGCTCCACAAAGCGGAATGCTTTTCATATGAACGGATCGCCGCCTTGCTGAACGTAAAGAAATCAACCGTACAGACGACGGTCAAACGGGCGCTTCTGAAAATTCAAAAACAGCAGGAACAAAGAAAAAGAAATCAATCGCCTGCTTCATAAGTTGTCATACGTTTGCCACCTAGAAGTGAACAGACGATCACAAAAAGCGGCCCGATTAGAAGCCGCTTTTTATTATAGACAATCATGTCGGAGGTGGCGGTGATGCCGTAGCATGAAAAACGCAAAAAGAAAACAGGCATTTACAATCTATCAGTCTCATAAAGGCCGCATCACAAATCGCGCCCTTGCCGGCAAATCAGGCGTATCCGCAAGAACGATCGGCAGATGGAAAAAAGAAGGGCGCTGGGACGAGGCGCTTCATAAGAATGCGGAAAGCGGCGAAAAAAACAACCCGGGCGAAGGTGATGAGTTAAACGAACGCCAGCGGCTGTTTTGTCTTTATTATGTGAAAAGCTTTAACGCCACCCAATCTGCGATAAAAGCCGGGTATTCACCGGAAAGC
Source organism: Bacillus sp. 275 (assembly GCF_001999205.1). Lineage (NCBI taxonomy): Bacteria > Bacillati > Bacillota > Bacilli > Caryophanales > Bacillaceae > Bacillus > Bacillus sp. 275. The sequence goes on along the minus strand of NZ_CP019626.1, from coordinate 766,029 downwards.
GCGCATGTGACGGGAAGCAGGCTGTTAAAAAACGAAAAAGTCGCCAAAGAAATCAGCCGCATGAAAAAGGAAATGGTCAATAAAGTGTTTGTCGAAGCGATGGACGTTCTTCAAGTCTATGTGAAAATCGCTTTCGCCGACATTACCGATTATGTAACCTTCGGAAAAAAAGAGGTTCAGGCCTTCGGAAAATCAGGGCCGCTCTTTGACGAAAATGATAAGCCGATTATGCAGGAAATCAGCTACGTTGACGTTAAAGATTCGCACCTTCTGGACGGAACCATCGTCACAGAAGCAAAACTCGGAAAAGAGGGCATTGCAATCAAGCTTGCCGACAAGATGAAAGCTCTTGAAAAGCTGTCCTTGTACTTTGACCTTTTCCCTGATCAATTTAAACAAAAAATCGAAAATGAAAAATTAAAGCTGGCACAGCAGAAGATGGAAAAAACAGAAGACAGCCAAAAGCCGATTGACATTGTCATTACGCGGAAAGAGGAACGGTCATGATTGAAAAAGCGGTGAACCCGCGCTTTGAAGATTATTTGTTCAATTGGAATGAAACGTACCAATTTCTCGTCGGAGGCTACGGCTCGTCAAAAAGCTATCATACCGCGCTGAAAATCATCCTGAAGCTGCTTCGTGAAAAGCGGACGGCGCTTGTCGTGCGGGAAGTTTTCGATACGCACAGAGATTCTACTTTTGCCTTGTTTGAAGATATTATCGGGGAGCTTGAGCTGGGACATGCCGTAAAGGCCGTGTCTTCACCGATGCAGCTGAGATTTTCAAACGGAAGCCGGATTATGTTTAAAGGGATGGACAACCCGGCCAAATTGAAATCCATTCATCATATTTCACTGATTTGGATTGAAGAATGCTCTGAAGTGAAGTATGAAGGCTTTAAGGAGCTGATCGGGCGTCTGCGCCATCCCGAGCTTTCGCTTCATATGATATGCACCACAAATCCCGTCGGCACCTCCAATTGGACGTACCGGCATTTTTTTCGTGATGAGCAAAAAAAACGCTTCGTATTGGATGATCAGACGCTGTATGAAAAAGGCACCGTCGTTAAGGGAGATACGTATTACCACCATTCCACAGCGTGCGATAATCTGTTTTTGCCGAAAAGCTATATTAAGCAGCTGGACAGTTTACGGCATTACGATCCCGATTTATACCGGATCGCCCGCAAAGGACAGTTCGGCGTCAATGGCATCCGCGTGTTTCCGCAGTTTCAGGTCATGGAGCACAACGAAGTAACGGAGCGGATTGCTTCCATCAGACGCCCCCTGTTTCGGACCGGCATGGATTTCGGATTTGAAGAGTCATACAATGCGGTCATCCGGCTTGCCGTCGATCCGGATCAAAAAGAGCTTTATATTTTCTGGGAGTATTACAAAAACAAAATGACCGATGATCAGACAGCTGAGGAGCTTCAGGAATTGGCGGAACAAAAAGAGCTGATCAAAGCGGATTCGGCTGAGCCGAAAAGCATCCAATATTTTCGCAGGCAGGGCTTTTGCATGGTTGCGGCCAAAAAGTTTCCGGGCTCAAGACTTCAGTATACAAAAAAACTGAAACGGTTCAAACACATCTATTGCTCAGACAGCTGTCAACATACGATCCGCGAATTGCAGAACTTAACGTACGCAAAAAACAAAAACGGCGTTCTGTCGGAAGATGAGTTTTCAATTGATCCCCACACACTTTCAGCCATTTGGTATGCGCTGGATGACTATGACGCGGCGGATTTGAAAGATGCATCACAAAAACGGAGACGTCCGAATCGGGAAAGGAGGAGGTAGGCGTTGCCGAACTATCAAAACGTTAGAGCCACCGTCTTTAAATCAAAAATGGCCGCGCCGCAGGCAAGGCAGATGAACGAAGATCAATTTGCCGATCTGTACGGCGAAGACATCATTTCACCGCCCTATAATCTCATTGAACTGAAAACAATCGCCGAATACTCGACGATTCTTCAGCAGTGCATTGACGCGTATCGGGTCAATATTACGGGTTTTGGGTTTGATGTGGAATATACCTTTGATGTAAATAGCCCGGATTGCTCCCCGTCAAAAAAGGCCCGGGCCGAAAAAAACTGGATGAAGCTGGAGAGCTTTTACAAATGTCTTCATTTTGATGAATCGGCCGAGACGATCCTCGGATATGCGATAGAAGACCGTGAAAAAACGGGCAACGGTTTTCTCGAAGTGCTTCGGGACGGGGCGGGAAAACCGGCGGGGATTGAATATCTGGATGTGAAACATATGCGCGTGTGCGGTGTGACTGATCCTGTTGAAGTCACATTTTCATATGAAGAAAACGGCGCATCCAAAACGATTAAAAGGCAAAAACGGTTCCGTAAATATGTTCAGATGCTGAACGGTCGGAAAGTGTTTTTTAAGGAATACGGCGACCCCCGCATGATGGACATGAGAACCGGCGAATACGTAAAGACCCTGTCTGAAGAATACCGGGCAAATGAAGCCATTCACTTAAAAATCGGCAGCGGCACTTACGGAATTCCGCGCTGGGTCGGCAATATCGTCAATCTGTACGGCGCCCGGAAAGCGGAAGAACTGAATTTTATGTATTTCAAGCAGGGCCGTCACGTGCCGGCCGCCATTACGGTTGAAAACGGCATGCTGTCAGAAGCATCGTACAAAGAGCTCCAGGATTATATGAATGACCTGGAAGGGGTGGAAAACGCCCACAAGTTTCTGCTGATTGAGGCGGAAGGCATTGCGAAGGAAAAAGACCTTCACGGAGGCGAAGATATTACGCCCGTGTCTGTGGAAATTAAATCACTTGCGGAAATTCTGCAGGATGATGCGCTGTTTCTTGAATATGACGACAAAAGCAGAAATAAACTCCGTTCCGCTTTCCGTCTCCCGCCGCTTTATACGGGCGAGGCGCAGGAATACAACAAAGCCACCGCCGATACGGCACGGAAAATAACGGAGGAGCAGGTGTTTCAGCCGGAGCGGAAAACGCTGATTAATAAGCTCAACACGTTATTTTTGCCTGAACTGGGTCTCCACGATGTACAGCTCACATTAAAAGGGCCTGATTTTCGCGATCCGCTTGAAATTGCGAAGGTGCTTACGCCATTTATTTCCGCCGGCGCGGTCTCTCCTAATGACCTCCGTGATCTGGCCGGAAGAGTGCTCGGCAAGACGCTTGAGGAATGGCCTGAAGAGTACTACAGCCGGCCGGTGCTGAAAGGGAAAAAGGAGCAATCCTGAAAGGGGGTGAAAACATCTCGTGCCGAGAGAATTGAGAAATGCCGTCATCAGTTTTGTGAGCTATGTCGATAAGGCGGCGAACCAAACGGAATTCTTTTTTACAAAATCAGCCGGAGGCCTTCCGTCATTTGAAAAAAAGGTGCAGGTGTTTACAAAAAACGAATCGGATGAGCAGAAGCTTGTTTACGGCATCGTTTACGAGCCGGATGTCCCGGATGCCCATGGTGATTATATGACGGCTGAAGAGATTGAAAAGGCCGCCCACGGTTTTTTGGCGGACGCCCGCAACATCGATACAAATCATAATTTTGAAGGCGGGACCGGCGAGGTGGTAGAGTCGTACGTCGCTCCGGATGACTTTGAAATCGGGAATGCTGTGATCCGGAAAGGATCTTGGGTGCTTGTCACCAAAGCTTCCGATGAAGTATGGGATCAGATTAAAGCCGGTATCATTACGGGCTACAGCATGGCGGGAACCGCTGACGTTTACGAAGAGCCGGCAGAAAAGCAAGCCGGCTTATTCGGCGCGGTCAAGCAATTTCTCGACCGTGACCGCAAATCAAGAAACCGCAAGGGAGAGGACTTGAACAAGATGAGAAAAGAAGACGTAAGAGAATCGATTGAACACGCGCTGCACCCGCTTTTAAAGCGGCTTGACAGCTTGGACCAAAACACGGAAGACAAAGACGGGGCGGCTGCGCCGTCTGATGAAGAAAAGCTGAAAACGCTTGTTGAGGACATGCTCGCCCCGATTATTAAACGCATTGAAGCGCTTGAAAAAGTAAGAGGCGCATCAAAGCAGCCGGAAGAAGAGACGGGCGGCCAAGAGCCTGTTAAAAAATCCATTTGGAGCGGACTGCTTTAAGCCCAGTCAGAAGGAGGAACTGTAGAGTGAGAAATCAAGATATCATCAGAAAGGCGGAAATGTCACTTTCCGCTTTAAAAAGCGGCGGTTTAATGAACCCCGCACAAGCTTCAGCATTTATCCGCATGGTGCAGAACACGCCGACTATTTTCAGCGAATCGCGTGTGATTCAAATGGAAAATGACTCGCAGAAATTTGAAAAAATCGGTTTCGGCCAGCGGATTCTGCGTGCCGCTGAGGAAGGAAAAGCCTTAACTGACGATCAGCTGACCGTCCCGGCAACAAGTACAGTGCAGCTGAATACGAAAGAAGTCATTGCGGAAATTAATATCACCTATGACACGCTTGAAAACAATATAGAAAAAGACGGCCTGCAGCAGACGATCATGCAGATTTTGGCGGAGCGGGCGGCAGTCGATATTGAGGAGCTTGTCGTAAACGGCGATACATCTTCTTCTGATCCGTACTTGGCACAGCTTGACGGAATCCGTAAGCAGACTGTATCTCATGTCATTGACGGAAACGGGGAAGAGCTGTCCAGAGCCACATTTAAAAAAGGCTTAAAAGCCATTCCGGCAAAATATTTGCGCCTGCCTCAGGAATTCAGATTTTACACATCTCAAGGCATGGAGATTGAATGGAAAGACCGTGTGGCTGACCGTCAGACCAACCTGGGGGATCTTGCGGTGCAGGGCGGTTTGTCTTCAGCATTCGGCGTTCCGGTCAAAGGAGTGTCCAATCTGCAGCCGTACTCGGTCGGAGAAGGTGACTCCCAATACGATGCGTCTGACATTATTTTGACTCACCCAAAAAATATCATTCTCGGTTTTTCACGGAATATCCGAATCGAAGTAGATAAAGATATTCGCAGCCGCAAATTTATTATCGTACTGACGGCTAAACTTGACAGCAAATTTGAAGAAGAAGATGCAAGCGCCAAAATCGTAAACGTTAAAGAATAAGACGGGGGTGGCAGTTATGTTAATTCAGCCGTCTGACGTTGTTTCATATTCAGTTTATGATCAAGTCAAAAACAGGCCGGAGCCGCTTCTTATACAGGACATTCTGGAGGCGGAGGCGGAAGCGGCAAGAATGGCGGGGCATTCGTTCACTGACCCTATTTACTCACCGCTTCCCGAAAAGATTAAGCTTGCGTTATTAAAGCTTTCTCAATATTTTGCGCTGATCAACCAGAATGAAGCAGCCGCTTCCGCCTATCAATCTGAAAAGATAGGCGACTACTCGTATACGGTGGCAGGTGAAGGCGGAATCCGAAAACCGGCGGTGCGCCATCTTCTCTGTGAATATATCACGCCGGGTTATTCCCCGGTTTCTGCAAACGCAAAGGTGAGACCTTTATGAGCTACGAACGGCTGCTCACTGACAGATGCGATATTTATCATGAGACGGTGTCAGTTCCGAAGGCCGGACGCTTCGGGATTCCCGCCGAAAAGCTCCAGCCTGTCTTTTCTTATCCGGAAGTGCCCGACGCTGAAGACGTGCCGTGTCTGTTTGTTGAAAAACAGAAGCAGCTTATTCAGCTTGCGCCTGATCATAAGGTATATCAGCGGTTTCTCGTTCATTTTCCGAAAGAGGCCGCTGTGCGTGTCAATGACAAAATCATTTGGGAAGGACAGGCGTATATTCTGCAAATGCCGAAGAAAGCAAGACAGCACCATTGGGAGGTTATCGCTGTGAGAGATGACAGACTATGAGCATAAAAAACCTTGAACAATGGAATCGGTCGCTGCAAAAGGCATCATCCGGAGAATTTGCCCGTCAGGCAGGCGGATGGCTGGAACAGTCAGGAGAGGATTTTCTCGACATGGTAAGGGAGGAGCTTATTCATTCGGGAGGAATTGAAACAGAAAACCTGCTGTCTTCTTTCCGAAAAGGAGCGCAGGATCATGTATGGATCATTGAAAACGGGGGACTGACCCTTGAAATCGGCACCAATGTAGAGTATGCCTCATTCATAAATGACGGACATTGGACTGTCTCAGATGAAAATGTCAGATGGGTGCCCGGATATTTTCAAGGCTCCCGGTTCATCTATGATCCGTCAGCTTCAACGGGAATGGCGCTCAAAAAACAGTGGATCAGCGGGAATGGGTATTGGGACAAAGCCCTTCTTTTGTATGAGACACTCTTCGCCGAATCGCTGGACAAGCGTTTCAATCAGTGGCTTAACACGTTGGGGGGAGATATCGGATGAATCGCGAAACCGGTTCAATCGCCGCTTTTTTGTATCAGCAGTGCGGCGTGCCCGTATATGAAAATGAACTGCCTGAACAATTTCAGGTGCCGTCACTATACATTCCGCCCCCATTTGTTTTTGACGAAAATGACACAGTCTCCACTTATAAGAAAACGTACAGTCTGAATGTGAAGCTGTTCCATGCCGACTCGGTGCAGGCGCTCTATGCAGCCGACCGGATCGCCGATGCGGTGAGAGAATCAAGACAGCTGATTCCGCTGCTTACGGAATCAGGGGAGGATACCGGTGATTTCGTCCGCATCAGCCGTATCGAAACAAGAGTCGGAGACAAAGGCGAGGCAGTGATCACAATCCGCTGGACGAGCCGCTACTACTATCAGAAACAAACATCTCCCGCACTGCGGGATGTGGACATTAACAGCGGGGTGAAAGAAAAGTGAAACAACATAAAAAGAAAAACGCCGCAGCGGCGGAACGAGCGGTTCTTTATGACACGGCGGATTTAACAAAGCACGCGAAGGAGCTTTTCGGCGTAAAACCTGAGATTCTCCAGGGGGCTTTATTCGGCGTGAAGCAAAAACAAATGACAAAAGCGCAAGCCAAGTCTTACATTGAAGCATTTTTAACCAAGGAGGTCATGCAATAATGAACGGCGGAACATTTACGCAAGGAAAAGAAAAAGAACGTGCCGGAATCTATTTTAACTTTAAAACAACCGCCCAGGAGCGGGTATCGATCGGTGAACGCGGGATTGTCGCCCTTCCCGTCGCATCCGGCTGGGGGGAAGCGAAAACATTCGTTTCCATTTCAAGCATTGAAGATTTGAATAAAAAAGTGGGGCTCAGTATTGAAGATCCGTCACTGATTCTGCTTCGTGAGGCGAAAAAGAAAGCAAAAACCGTTTTGATGTACCGTCTGACAGAGGGAATCAGAGCGAGTGCCGATCTTTCGCAAGGTGTTAAAGCAACCGCTTTGTACGGCGGTTCAAAAGGAAATGACATCATCATCCGCATCAGTGAAAACGTCCTTGATCAGACCGCTTTCGATGTGACCACTTACATGGATGAAGCGGAAGTTGACAAACAAACGGTGAAAAAAGCCGAAGAATTAAAAGCAAACGGCTATGTCACATTTACGGGAACGGGCGAACTGTCGGCTTCCATCCCGCTGACAGGCACTGAGGAAGAATCCGGGGAAACGTTAAACCCGCAGGCAGGCATCCGTCTCGCGGGCGGAACTGATAAAGCACCGGTCAACTCAGACTATACGGATTTTTTAGCTGCGGCTGAAACGGAGAATTTCGATGTCATCGCTCTTCCTGTCGCGGAAAACGATCAGCTGAAAGCGACATTTGCCGCATTCATTAAACGCCTTCGCGATGCGCAGGGACAGAAAGTGCAAGGGGTGACCGCCCATTACAGCGGCGATTATGAAGGCATTATCAATGTGACTGAAGGTGTGCTGCTGGAAGACGGAACCGAGATTAAAGCTGAAGATGCGACCGCCTGGGTGGCAGGCGCAAGTGCCAGCGCCGCATTTAATCAATCCTTAACATTCGTTGAATACGAAGGCGCCGTCGATGTGCTACACCGCCTGACTCATGATGAAGTGATCGAACGTCTTTCCAAAGGTGAATTCCTTTTCTCTTATGATGCCCGTGATAAGTCAGTCAGCGTTGAAAAAGATATCAACTCATTGGTGACATTTACGGCAGAGAAAAACAAAAAGTTCGCGAAAAACAAAATCGTCCGTGTGCTTGATGCGGTGAATAACGATTTGACACGTGAACTGAAAGCCTTAATTAAATCGAAAAAAGGCACGGGCAGCGATCTTCCTGCGACAAATGACGGCCTTCAATTCGTCAAAACGATGATCATTCAATATTTGACTACGCTTCAGGATGCGGGCGGCATCGCCAACTTTGATTCAGACAAAGACATTACAATCGGGCTGAATGAAGACCGCGACGGCTTTTTAATCGATCTCGCCGTACAGCCTGTGGATGCGGCAGAAAAATTCTACTTTAACGTGGAGGTAAACTAAGATGGCATTAAAAGCGCAAAACACGATTTCAGGAAAAGAAGGCCGTTTATTTCTCGACGGAGAAGAGATGGCGCATATTAAAACGTTTGAAGCAAACGTGGAAAAAAACAAATCAGAAGTAAACATCATGGGCCGCCGCATGACGGGACATAAAACAACAGGCGCCAACGGAACGGGCACGGCAACATTCTATAAGGTCACATCCAAATTCGCCGTCCTTATGATGGATTATGTCAAAAAAGGCAGCGACCCGTATTTTACGCTGCAAGCCGTTCTTGATGACAAATCATCGGGCCGCGGAACAGAACGCGTCACTCTGTATGACGTCAACTTTGATTCTGCAAAAATCGCCGGACTGGACGTAGACTCAGAAGCACTCGAAGAAGAAGTGCCGTTTACTTTTGAAGATTTCGATGTGCCGGAAAAGCTTTCTGAAACGTTTTAATTAAGATCGGTATGAGTGAAACAGGCCTTTTTACAGGTCTGTTTTTTATAAAAAAAAGAGTAAGGGAGTTTTCATCATGAGCGAAAAAAACGAACAAGTATATGATCTGTCATTCTTTATGCCGGGTAAAACAGTCGAGGCTGAGGAGATTCGGGTTCCGCTTTCAAAGCGTTTTGTCGATAAAAAAGGAAACATCGTGCCTTTTATTTTTAAAGCCATTACGACTGAGCGCATTGATGAACTGGAGAAGGAAAGCACGACATATAAAAATGTGAAGGGCAGAGGCCGAGTAAAAGACTTAGACAGCCAGCGCTTTTATGCGCGGATCGCGGTTGAATCTACGATTTACCCTGATTTCCGGTCTAAGGAGCTCCGCGACGCTTACAAAACGGCAGATCCGGTCGAGGTGGCAAAACGCGTGCTTTCAGTCGGCGGTGAGTATGCAAATTGGCTGAATAAAGCGATTGAGATCAACGGTTTTGAAGATGAATTAGAAGATCTGGAGCAAGAAGCAAAAAACTGATAAAAGATGGGAATAAGGAAGCCGTGTATCTCTATTACGCGATGCATGAGCTTCATTATTCTCCATCAGAACTGAAAGAGTTATATGAAGCACCGAGACATTTTAAGGCGCTGTTGTACGGTTTAATCGGTTACAAGCTGGACATTCTTGAAAAACAAGCGAAGAAAGGGGGAGCGACATCATGGCAAAGCTGACCGCCCGTTTTGAATTGGAAGATCGGGTTTCAAAGAAAATAAGGAAAATCCAAAATGGCTTCAGAGCGCTTGAGAAATACAGGAAAATGACAAAACGCCAAAGTGAAATTGATATACGCAAAGAGAGTAAATCTGTTTTAAGAACAATTGACCGCATCCAGCGCTCTATGAAAAGAAAGCTGGGCGCACAAATGATCTCTATTTCAGCTGAAGACGGAGCCAGTGCCGTCATTCAAAAGGTGCAAGCCCAATTAGCGGGTCTGCCTGCGTCTTTAACCATTAAAATAGGAGCAAAAGACAGCGCGACAGCGGCATTTGAGAGATTGCGGGATCTGACTGCCGGTTTTAAAGGATTTACCGTTTCACTGTATGCGTCAGACGAAGTGACCCCTGCCATGGAACGTATCAAACGCTATATGCAATCTGCGTTAAAGAACGGGTACTCTGTCACTATACGCGTCATAGATCACGTCATGAAAACAGTCGGCCGAATTTCAGCGGGCATTGATTCGCTGACGGGAAAAAACAATGTTATTCAATTATCGTTAAACGAAAAGGTGACAGCACAGCTGGCTGCAATGCAAAAGAATATGCCGGACGGCGGAAAAGCTTCTGCATCTGCTGCTCCTGCTTCGCCGAAAAACGATTTTTCAATGCTTGACTCCATTGCAGACACCTTCATGAAAAAAGTCAATGACATCGCATCCAAATTTTATCCGGAAACAATCATAGCGGAACTGGATAAATTCGCTGCAAGCTTTATGAAGAAAGCGGACGAAATCGCAAGCAAATTCAGCCCGGCAACGATTTTGGCAGAGCTGGACAAGTTCACAACATCATTCATGGGAAAAGTAGACGAAATCGCGAGCAAATTCAGCCCGGCAACGATTTTGGCAGAGCTGGATAAGTTCACAACGTCATTCATGGGAAAAGTGGACGAGATCGCGAGCAAATTCAGTCCGGCAACGATTTTAACCGAACTGGATAAGTTCACAACGTCATTTATGGGAAAAGTGGACGAGATCGCAAGCAAATTCAGCCCGGAGACGATTTTGGCAGAGCTGGATAAGTTCACAACGTCATTCATGGGAAAAGTGGACGAGATCGCAAGCAAATTCAGCCCGGAGACGATTTTAGCAGAGCTGGATAAGTTCACAACATCATTCATGGGAAAAGTAGACGAAATCGCGAGCAAATTCAGCCCGGCAACGATATTAACCGAACTGGATAAGTTCACAACGTCATTCATGGGAAAAGTGGACGAGATCGCAAGCAAATTCAGCCCGGAGACGATTTTAGCAGAGCTGGACAAGTTCACGACCTCATTCATGGGAAAAGTAGACGAAATCGCGAGCAAATTCAGTCCGGCAACGATATTAACCGAACTGGATAAGTTCACAACCTCATTCATGGGAAAAGTGGATGAGATCGCAAGCAAATTCAGCCCGGAGACCATATTGAAAGAGCTGGATCATTTTACTGATTCGTTTATGAAGAAAGTCGACGACGTTGTCGGCAAATTCAGTCCTGATAAGCTAATCGACCGCGCCGAACAATTTGTAAATGACACGATTGACCGAATTTCTGAGAAATTCGATTTTCTCAATCCGGATAAGATTTTGGAAAAAGTGGAGCAGTTTACATCCTCACTGTTCGGAGGCATTGATAAAAAGTTCGGCAAATTCAGTCCTGATGCGATCATCGAAAAAGCTGAGGCATTTGTTGATAAAATTGTCAGCAAGATTGCCAAGAAATTTGAGAAATTCAGCCCGGACAAAATCATCGAAAAAGCCGGGGAATTAATAGAAAAAATATTTTCAGGAATCGCTGAAAAATTAGGCAAACTCAATATCGGCGGATTATTAGGAGGCGGCACGAAAAAAGAAAAGAGTAAGGGCGGCCTTACTGCCGGCGGCTCCAACGGCCCAAAGCGTCCAGATCTGACAAAGGGTTCACAGCGCACGGTAACAGCGCCAAAATCTTCAGGAAAGTCAGCCAAAAAAACCGGCGGGGCTTTGGGGGGCTGCTGCTGTACCGGAGTGACGAGGGGCAAAAGCAGTAAAGTCGAAGGGCGAAATAAATCTTCAAAACGAGGTTCATCCGTAAAGGAAAGCAAACAGGCATCCGTAAACACGCCGAAAACAAAAGGGGCAGGTAAAGGCATCGGCGCGCTTTTGAAAGGCTTAGGAGATTCAAAGGCGCTAAAAGGCGGTATGAAAGGGTTAAAAGGTGCCGCTAAAGGAATTCCCGGCATAGGTGAATTGTTATCACTTACTGATTTAGCCGGCATCAATAAAGATAATGCAGGAGAGAAGGTCGGCTCAGCAGGCGGCGGTCTTGCCGGAGCCGCGGCCGGAGCGGCAATCGGCAGCGTTGTTCCCGGAGTGGGCACATTAATCGGCGGCGCGGTAGGCGGCATCGCCGGCAGTTTAGGCGGTTCCAGCTTGGGAGAGGCCTTTGATTCAGGAGCTTTGAAAGACACGTGGAATGATATTTCCAAAGCGGCGCAAAGTGCTTGGACAACAATACAAGATACTTGGGGAAGCGTTTCATCCTGGTTCATGGAAAATGTATGGACGCCGGTTTCATCGGCTGTCGTCGGAGTGGCGACAAGCATCTGGTCAAATATCGTGAATGCGTGGACGACGATTCAAGGGATTTTCAGCACGGTGTCATCCTGGTTCATGGAAAATGTATGGACGCCGGTTTCATCGGCTGTCGTCGGAGTGGCAACCAGCATCTGGTCAAATATCGTGAATGCGTGGACGACGATTCAAGGTGTCTTCAGCACAGTATCCGGCTGGTTTATGAGCACGGTATGGGGGCCCGTAAAATCGGCTGTCGTCGGAGTGGCGACGTCCATTTGGAGTAAAATCACAGGAGCTTGGGATAAAATTAAATCCGTTTTCAGTACGGTTTCCGGCTGGTTCATGGATACTGTCTGGAATCCGGTGAAAGACATGGTGAAAAATGTCGGTAAAGGAATATCAGATGCTTTCAAGACTGCTTTAGATACTGTAAAGAATATATGGAAAGGGTTAAGCGGCTGGTTTGAGAAACATATAAAAGAACCTCTTGTAAAAGTGGGAACGGCCATATCAGATGCTTTTTCTGCAGCATTCGACTGGGTGAAAAAGATTTGGGATAAAACCGGCGGCAAAATGATTTCAGGCATAATGAACTTTGTCACAGGAGGCGGCGGAGATAAAAAGAAGAAAACGGACAAAAACGCCACGGGCGGCTACATTACAAAGCCGACCATTTCCTGGATCGGTGAAGCCGGTAAAGAATTTGTCATTCCCGTTGACAACAATCGCGGACGCGGAAAGATGCTGCTTTCACAAGCTGCGTCTAAGCTCGGCATGCGTGTTGTCGATGATATGGGCGCGGCTTCGGCTCAGTCTTCTGCTGTTCCGGCGGGAGCGGGCGGTGTTTCTTCTTCTGCATCTGTATCGGCAGCAGCGTCTGTAGAGGCATCCGGACTTGGCGGGACGGCTTCATCACTCGGCAAACAGTTTACTGAAGGCTTTGACAGCGGAATCAGCAAAAAAGCGGTGGATATGGACGGCTGGAAGGAAAAAAACATCGGAACGCCGTTCAATGCCCTCATTTCGTCTTCATCCGGTTACGGAAAGCAAGTCGTTGCGGGCTATGCGAAAGGTCAGAATACTTCGCCGACGGGCACCGATTCATTTTTAAAAACAAAGGTGAAAACACCTTATCAATCGGCGGTTAATCAATCGTCATCATGGGGCGCCGCAACGGTGAAAGGATATTCGGCCGGACAGAATGCAAAAGATACGGGAACGTCGCAATACGTAAGCACACATATCAATAAACCGTTTGTGCAATCAAGAGATTCCGCGAACGGCTGGGGGTCAGGCCTGATCGGACACTTCGTATCAGGGATGACTGCAAAAGGAAGCGAAGTCAAACAGGCGGCCAAAGATATGGCGAAAAAAGTCGAGGACGCATTCAGAGAAGAGCTTGATATTCATTCTCCTTCCCGTGTCATGATGAGCCTCGGGCGCTTTGCTTCAGTCGGCGTCGTCAAAGGTCTCGGCTCAGTTGACGTAAAAAAATACGCCGAAAAACAGGCAGGCTCGCTTGCAGCAGCCTTTTCCGGCATGGGTGCAGCGGGAGGAAGCGTCAAAGAGTGGCTTTTGGCCGCAATGAAAGCAACCAATACGCCGATCAGCTGGCTTCCGGGATTAATGACGATCGCACAGCATGAGTCAGGCGGCAACCCTAATTCCATTAATCTATGGGACAGCAACGCCAAAGCCGGACACCCGTCACAGGGGCTTATGCAGACGATTCCGAGCACCTTTGAAGATCACAAAGCGCCGGGCATGAATGATATCAGAAATCCAATTCACAACGCCGCTGCCGCTATCGGCTATATTAAAAGCCGATACGGCTCGATCAGCAATGTCCCCGGGATTAAAAGTATGGCTCACGGAGGCCCTTACGTCGGTTATGCCAATGGGGGTCTGATTACCAAGGAGCAGATCGCCCGTGTCGGCGAAGGGAACAAACGGGAGTGGATCATCCCTGAAGAGCGGGGCATCCGCGGCCGTTATCTGCTGCAAAAAGCCGCTCAGGCGCTCGGCATGGAAGTGTCCGATCCGTCCCAGACGGAACCGGCGGCGCTTTCAGCCGGCACGGTTTCCGCAGCCGTTAAAGGCGGCGGACAAACCGTTCAAAAAACGGGAACAAAAGAAATTAAAATCGAATTCAGCGGCGATCAGCATTTCCATAACGGACAGGACGCCGACAGCCTCGCCTCCAAAATCAAACAGGCGCTGATTGATGAACTGCAAAAAGACATTTATACCGGAGCAAAGGGGGCCGTTGCTTTTGACTAAATCTGTTTACGAATTTTGGCTGTCTCAGGGGAAGGACAAGCTCCGGCTTCCCGTTCTCCCTGAAGCGATTGATATCGCAAACAGCGTGCAGAATGATTCCGTGAAAGTCACCGGACTTGGAGAGGTGACGTTTATCGAAGAACCGGGAGCGAAAGAAATTTCGTTCTCTTCTTTTTTTCCGAAACGGTACAGCCCGATTGCCGAATATCAAAGCATCCCTTCGCCGGAAAAAGCCATTTCAGCCATTGAAGCATGGATGAAAGCGAAAAAACCCGTTCAGTTTTTGATTACAGGAACAAAAATCAATGTCACATGCAGCATTGAAAGCTTTAATTACAGCGAAGGTGACAATGAAATCGGCGACCGGAATTTTGATATCGTACTAAAAGAATATAAAACCGCTTCGCCAAGAAAAATCAAACAAAAGAAAAAAACGAAAGCGAAGCGCCCGTCCAAAGCTTCACCCAAAACATATACCGTCAAAAAAGGGGATACGCTTTGGGACATCGCCGGCAAGTTTTACGGAAAACACACGGAGTGGCGGAAAATCTGGAACGCGAATAAAACCTCCATGATTAAGCGCAGCAAACGGAATATCCGGCAGCCGGGGCATTGGATCTTCCCGGGGCAGAAGCTGAAGATACCGCAATGAAACGGGTGAAAAGATGATTGAACTATTTGTCATAAAAGAAACGGAGTGGCTCGAGCTTGTCACAGAAAGCGTAACGCTGGAAGGACACAGATATCAGGCGCCCCGCTCCATCGAAGCGACGATTGTCGTAAAGCAGGGCAGCCAGACGTATTACGGCGTATCAGAAGGGGATACGGTTTTGTTCAAATGGAACGGAAAAGAGCTGTTCCGCGGCGTTGTTTTTGCAAGAACGCCCGATGAGCATACCGTCGCCTTCACCGCATACGATATGCTTCAATACCTTGTGAAAAACCAGGACGTTTACGTGTTTTCCAACAAGCGCGCCGATCAAATATTGAAAAGGATCGCCAGCGATTTTCAAATTCCCGTCACATCCATTGCCAACACAGGCCATACCATTAAATCACTCGTTTTTAAAAATGATACAAGCCTTTACGATATGATGCTAAAAGCGTTAAAGCAGACAAAAAGCCAGACGGGGCGCAATTATCAGCTCTATTCAGAAAAAGGCAGGCTCGGCTTGCGTGAATGGCCGGAGCCGTCTGACATATGGGTGCTGGAAACAGGAGTTAATATCACAGGGTATCAATACAGCACCTCAATTGATGACACCGCAACCCGTGTCGTCATGCGGCTGCAAAAAGACAATAAAACCGTGAAGGCTTCCGCGTCAGACAGCGCGGGCATGAAAACATTCGGCGTTTTGCAGTATACCGAAACGGTTTCTGACGACATTAACGAAGCCCAGCTGAAACAGCGCGCAAAAGTGAAGCAGGCTGAGAAAAAAGGCGTTAAGAAAGAGCTGAAAAATATACAGGCCATCGGTATCCCGGGGTTGGAAAGCGGATTGCCGGTCTATATCTCAATTCCGGAAATCGGGCTGAAGAAAACCTATTATGTAGATACGGACCGCCATGAATTCCAAGGAACAAAACATACCATGACGATTGACGTCACGGAGAAAAATTCACTTCCGGAGGGGACATCCTGATGAGATTAAGTGATGCCATTAAACATTTAGCCGTCGGAGCGGTTGACGCCGAAGCACCGGTAGAGCTGATGCCGGCCGAAGTGACCTCCGTTTCGCCGCTTGAGCTGAAACTGAAAGATCACGACAAACTGTTAATTCCGTCTGATGCACTCATTGTGCCGAAGCGGCTGAGATCCGGAGAAGATGATCAGCTCCAGGCGGGAGATCGGGTGATGACCGCCGCTTTAACAGGAGGGCAGTCTTTCTTTGTACTGGACAAAATTTAACCGGCGTTCGGACGGAAATGTAAGAGAATATCAGCCTATTAAAGCCGCTTCATCATCCGAAGAGGGCTTTTTTACATGATCAAATCTAAAAGGAGCGGGTGCAATGGCCCTGACACCGGAAATCGAATTTGAAGATTTGGAGGATGCGAGTGAGGCCATTGAAACTTCACAAACCTACCGAATTGATTTTGAAAACAACCGGATTACCAATGAACTGATAAACGGACTGGACGCAATCAGACAATTCGTCTATATCGCTCTTCACACAGAACGGTATTCATATTCGGTTTTCAGCCATGATATCGGAAACGAACTCCAGGAAGTGCTTTCAGATCAGAACACGACGGATGCTTATAAAAAAATGGAGATTCCAAGACTGATAGAAGAAGCCTTGCTGTATGATGACCGAATTTTGGCTGTTACCAATTTTGAGATTGAGAAAAAAGATGATGCCTTCACCGTCTCTTTTACCGTTGAAACTGATGAGGGCATGCTTGAGATAGAGGAGGTGCTGGGTGAGGATGTTTGAAGCTCAGACGTTTGACGACATTATGGACAGAATGCTGGCGCGCATTACGGCAGATATTGATACGAGAGAAGGCAGCGTCATTTACAATGCGCTCGCGCCTGCGGCCGCTGAGCTCGCAAAGTCTTATATTTGGCTTGATACCGTGCTGGAGCTCGTGTTTTCCGATACGGCTCAGGGAGAATTTCTGGACAGGCGGGCTGCTGAAGCGGGAATTGAACGAACACCTGCCACAAAAGCGGTCAGAGCCGGAGAATTCACAGCGGGCATCACCATTCCGCCAGGCTCTCGTTTCTTCGTTGATAACCTGTATTTTCAATATACGGGGGATGGAACGCTTGAATGTGAAACAGCCGGTGAAGCGGGCAATGCCGGCATTTCAGGGCAGAACCTGCTGCCGCTTGATACGATACCCGGGCTTGAGAAAGCAGTCGTGCGCGATATATTAATTCCCGGCCGTGAGGAAGAAGATGACAACAGCTTAAGGGCGCGCTATTTTACCCGTGTCCGCCGGGAAGCAGTCAGCGCAAATAAACAGCACTATAAACAATGGGCCGAAGAGGTTGACGGCGTCGGCAGGGCGAAAATCTTCCCGCTTTGGAACGGAGCCGGAACGGTGAAGGTTGTCATCACAAATGCGAATTTGGAACCGGCATCAGATATTCTGATCAAGAAAGTAAAGGATTATATTGATCCGGACGAAGGGCAGGGAGAAGGACAGGCGCCGATCGGAGCGGCAGTAACGGTGGAAAGCGCCGTATGGAAGGAAATCGAAATCTCCGCTTCCGTGCTGCCTGAGCTGAACAGCTCGATCGATGACGTGAAAGCGGAGATTGAAAAAGGCGTCCTGAATTTATTTAAGAAAATGGCCTTCGAAGAAAACACCGTCCGTTTATCACAAATTAACAACATCGTTTATAACTCGGCATCCGTCAGTGACTATGCCGATATCAAAATGAACGGTGCGGCGGAAAACCTCGTGCTCAGTGACGTGGAAATTCCTAAACTCAAAGAGGTGACAATCCTTGAGCAGACTCGATGAGATGACGGCGTACCTCCCGCCGTTTTTAACCCGATTAAAGGAGATGGCACAACTGCTTGAGGCGGAAGCTCCCGAGTTTGAGCGGCAGAATAACGATATTTTCGATTTGACAGATCAGCTCTTTATCACGACGGCGACGTGGGGGCTTGAACGCTGGGAAAAAATATTAAAAATACCGCGGGAATCAGGTGACACGGAGGATATGAGACGGCTCAGGCTGATTTCAAAGATGTCGAATATTCCGCCCATCACACATCAAGCGATCGAGCAGGCGCTAAACCGTTTTTTAAAACATCCGTCAGCTTACGTTCGGATGTTTCCGGGGCAGTATCGTTTTTATGCCGATATCGGGCTTGATGACCTGCAGCACATGAACGAGCTGATTGAAACGCTTGAAAAAATCAAACCCGCTCATTTGGCGTATACACTGAGAGCCGCATTAAACGAAACACTGGAAATCAAAGACCGTGTCATTCTCAACAATCGGAGATACCGAAAAGTCAGTGAACTGAAGGTCGGTTATTCCGTCACACTCAACAATAACGAGGTGGTCTTACCATGATATCAGCCGCTTACAGACAGCGTGCCGCAGCCGATCTGAAAAACAGGATCACAAAAGTGCTGTTAAACGGAAAAGAAACTCCGATTGCGGACATTTCCGTAAAAGAAGCCGCAGTCACCGTTCTCACACGCAGGGAAGAAGACGTCAAACACATTGAAACCGTGCAGATGCTTGACGAAACAGGAAGCGTCATTACAGAACGAAAAACAAATTTAGATCTCAGCAATAACAGAACGCTTGATTTAAGATTTACCTTTGAGGTGGTGTAACGATGGCTTACGAAGAAAAAACAGACTGGCTTCCGGACGATCCGATTAACGAAGATGACGTCAACCGCTGGGAAAAAGGCATAAATGACGCACACACGGATCTGGCGGCCCATAAAAACGACATGAACAACCCGCACAAAACGACAAAGGCGCAAATCGGCCTCGGAAACGTAGACAATGTCCAGCAGGCAGCAAAGAAAGATTTTGACCGGCACAATCAAGATCTGGACCGGCATGTGACGAAGGAAGAGCGCCAGAAGTGGAATAACGGGCAGTTAACAAAGCTGACGGATGATTCAGGGAAATATTTAATAAGTATACAAGATGGCTTGGATTTTCATCAAATTGTAGACCAGCTTAATCAATCTTTTTTCTTTTACACAAATAACACGGGAGTTCATACTCCTCCGCTTTCCACCAGAGGCTTATATATCGGATTCAAGTCTTATGGTGAGGCTCTGGCAATGGATTATGAAGGAGGCACATGGAGAAAAACCCTTAAAGCTTCCGGCTGGTCTGATTGGGTTCAGTTAGAAACTTCGGAAGGCGCCCAAAAAAAAGTCGATGCCCACACAAATCAGACTGATATCCATGTAACGAAAGCTGAAAAGGATACATGGAATGCAGGGCAGCTGTTTAAAATCACAGCTGATAACGGCACGCAAAAAATCAATTTAACTTCCGGCTCGTTTTATGACTCGTTAAAAGATGTTGGTTCTGTAACTTTTTACGGAACCAATGCAGTAACAGACAACCCGTCAAATACGAGTCTCCGAGGTATGCAGTTAGTGGGGCAGCCGGGAATAGGTAATGGTTATGCTGTAGACGTGAAGGGTAATGCATGGTGGTTTTATTATAACACTAATCAAACAGCAATCAATTGGTATCCAATTGAATCCATAGCTGGAGCGCAGTCAAAGGTCGATGCACATGCGATAGATTCATCAATTCATATAAGTCCTATCGAAAGAGACAAATGGAACGGCGGCCAGTTGGCGAAATTGACAAAGGATGATGGGAAACGGACACGCTTAGAAAGCGGATCAGACATACTGGCACTGAGCTCGGGGTTTTATTATGGAATGGGTGCTCAGCTGAAAAACAATCCGGTTGAAAATGATAATTCCTTGTTTAACTATGATGTGATTGAGAGTGAGTCAGGTAGAAAGTCGATTTTGGCTTGGAGAAGTTACGATAATAATGTATGGATCGCGACTGTTCATACAGACGGTGTTTTTAAGGGGTGGAAACGTCTATTTACTGAAGAAGAATTTAATAAAATGACCTGGTATGATTTAACACTAATTAATGGGCATAAGGCTGGCGCAAGAAATCCTCAGTATGCAGTGTGGGGCAACCAAGTATTCACACGTGGTGAAGTGGTTCCCCCAGATTTCGACAGCGTTTTTGCTGTACTTCCTTCTGAAGCTCATCCTTCAACACAGAAATCAATGGCTGCCCCACTCTTTGGAACAACCGGGATAACAAAATATTATGCCGAACCAACGGGAGAACTGAGAATTAACGGGAAATATGCCAAAATAGAGGGGAATATTACAGGGATTTCAATAGATAATAATTTCACTTTGTAATGGGGGATGAATATGCAAGTCTTTTTGTATGATGAGAATTTTTATTTTCAAAGGCCTGAAATCTTAGACAGTACATCAAGTATAATGCCGCAAAACTCAACAACCATAAAACCTCCGGACGGCTTATGGAGGCCGCAGTTTGATGAAGTAAATAAAATTTGGAACGAATCTGCTGATCAAGAATATAAGGAAAATCAAAAAAACAAGTATCAGGATGTGGGGGAGCCGGATCCCATTGTGGAACAGTTGAAAGAAATCGGACAGCAACTGGCAGATGAAAAACTAGCGAGAAAACAAGCAGAACAAGCTCAAAATGCTTTAGGTGTACAATTGTCTGCCGAAGTGGTAGCAAGGGAGAAAACAGAGATGTTGAATAAAACTTTAGGTGAACAAATAGCGTCTTTAAAACTGGAACTCTTAAACGTAAAAGGAGAATGAAAAAATGAAGAGACTTAACTTTTGGGTTTACGCTTTGTTTTATAAGTGGGCCACAATAGAAATGGTAAAACAGGCTATGGGCTATGATGACTGCTCTGCCGAAGATCTGGCTGAAGGTGTGGCCGCGAAGTATATCACGCCTGAGGAATTTCAAGAAATAACGGGTGAAACATACGAAAATTATAAAAATGCTGTGTCATAAGCCAAACGGCTTTTTTTATTTGTCGTTTTTAATAAATGAGAAAAGGAGGACGGCCAATGAAAAAGCATTCATTTGAATTTCCCGCCGATCAACTTGGCAGGCCCGGCGCCGTAAAAGCTTATCGCGGTAACAAAAACGATTATGTCACACCGGTTGCTGATTTGTCCGGAATGGCAGAGCTTCTTACCAATACGCCGCTAGAAGCGATTGAAGTTTACAGCCAATTCGGACAAGACCGTTTAGGAGCCGTCTTAATAGACAGAGCACATGGGTGGGCTTATTCGGACCGCAGCGGAACTCTTTTTATCGAAGAGAGCGAGGATAACAATTCGTGGACAGCTTCACATTCTGTCGCAGTAAAAGGCGGAGTGCTGACCGCTTCGGGTTGGGTCAGCCTGACAAAAAGATATTATCGGTTCCGTTTTGAAAATGGAAATCAAAAACAGTCCGAATTTGTTTTATACCAATCTGTCGGTTCGGGCGGTGATATGGCGTTTTCATATACAGATGTGATTTTTCATGAAAATGCAGCAGAGGCGGGCGAGGGAAGCATCTTCTCGGCGGGCGCTTGGAAAAAACTTCTCGTCGAAATCACCGGCACCGCTGAGTCGGGCCATGTCGCGTTTTGGGGGAGATCCATCTCGGGAAAAAACGTGCCGATCAGAGGAATCAGGTCTGATGACGGGACATCAGCCGCCGGTACGTCAGGCACAGAAGAAGTGTGGTCATTTGATATTGCCGGCTTTAAGGAAATCGTCATGGAAATCAAAAGCATTTCCGGCGGGAGCCTTTCTATCAAAGGCACGGCATTTTCGTAAGAATGAAGCTTCCGAAGGGAGGTGAGAACAATGTAAGAGGGGGGAGCTGAAGTGCTTCTGGATGAACAAGCGGTGCAAAAAGAATTCGCAGGCATCAAAGGTGAACAAAAGGTGCTTGAACAGCGGGTGGCCGTATTAGAGCGGGTATCCGACCGGCAGGATCAGCAAATCATGACGCTGAACGAAAAACTGAACAAAATTGACGAAAACACAACATGGATTAAGCGGACCATTACAGGAGCGATCGTGACAGCAATCTGCACGGGCGTCATTGGCGGAGCCATCGCCATCATGTACAATCTGCTGCAAAAGTAAGGGGGAAACCGATATGAAATTCGCGGACAAAGGCACGGTCGTCAGGACGGTGCTTCTTTTGCTTGCTTTATTGAATCAAACTTTGCTGATGTTCGGCAAATCGCCGCTGAATATTCAGGAGGACCAGGTCAGCCAGCTTGCAGATACGCTGTATGCCGCCGGGTCGGCCGTTTTTACAATCATAACGACTGCCGCCGCCTGGTTTAAAAACAATTACGTTACAGCAAAAGGGAAAAAACAGCAGGCTTTATTAAAAATAAACAATTTATCGAAATAGGAGAGATGAGAATATGGTAAAAATCACACAGGATTTTATCCCGGCAGGAAACAATAACCGCCCAGGCTATGCACTGACACCGATTTACATTACGGTGCACAATACCGCCAATACCGCAGTCGGAGCTAACGCCAAAAGTCACGCAAGCTATGTGAAAAATCCCGATACACCGACAAGCTGGCATTTCACAGTCGATGATACGGAAATTTATCAGCATCTTCCGCTGAACGAAAACGGCTGGCATGCCGGTGACGGAAACGGGGACGGCAACCGTAAATCCATCGGTATTGAAATTTGTGAAAACGTAGACGGCAACTTTTCACAGGCCGTGGCAAACGCCCAATGGCTCATCCGCACATTAATGACCTCGCACGGCATCCCGCTTGCAAATGTCGTTGCGCACAAGCATTGGTCAGGAAAGCTTTGTCCGAGAAGACTGTTGGATACATGGGATGAGTTTAAAGCGGGAATCGGTTCTGGGGAAAGACAGACGTATACCGTCCAAAAAGGAGATACGCTGTCGGCGATCGCGCGGAAATTCGGCGTCAGCGTGGCCGATCTGCAGAAATGGAATAACATCGCTGACCCGAACCTGATTAAAGTCGGACAAGTACTGATCGTCAGCCCGCCGGTTGAAGCACTGTATTCTCTTCCGGACGAGGTGATTCAGCTGACAGAGCCGTACACGTCCGGCGAGAAGGTATACCAGGTGCAAAACGCGCTCGCCGCGCTTTATTTCTATCCTGAAAAAGGAGCTGTCAATAACGGAATTGACGGTATCTACGGTCCGAAAACCGCAGATGCCGTGGCCCGCTTCCAATCTGTAAACGGACTGACGTCTGACGGCGTCTACGGCCCCGCTGTAAAAGCGAAAATTCTGATGCAGCTTTAACAAAAAAGGCTGAGTCCCGTTCACATTGCGGGATTCAGCCTTTTTTCTTTTTTAACCGGTTCAATAACCCGAGATTCCTCGCCCGCATCCTCAGCGAATAAGCGGAAAGCCCGAAGCGTCCGTAATCCACAAACTTTACGCGCCTGACAATTTTCTTCACATCATCACCTGTCGCATCTCTTTGTTGGTTTTATTATATGAAAGATATGGAAAAAAGGAATAAGGACAAGAGCCGTGTCTCCTGTCCTTAGTGTAATCAAGCTTTTTTTTGTTTATACTTGTCAATCAGCCGCTCGTTTTCTTTGAAAATTCTGGCGGTATGAGGGCTGACCTGGTAACTTGCGATACTTGTCATTGAACGTTTTTTAAACATTTTGAACGGTTTCGCTCTTTGTTCCGGCTGCCCGTTTTGAAATGCCTGCTCCATTTAACCGTCACCTTCCTCTTCTATTGGCAGCATTAAATCATAAATGCTCGTTAGCGATGTGAAAAGCAAATAATCGAATTCCGTCAACAGGTTTTCCGACGTGAGTTTGATCACGTAATGGCGGTTCTGGACTGTAAACGGAATAAGCACAAGCCTGCCTTTTTGATCATAGTAGACGTCTTTACGGTTAAGACGGGACTGAACGTCCGCCGCATCAGACATATGCTCCGTCAAGCGGTCCTTATCCGATTGTGCGGAATAGTCGCACAAGGAAGCCGTGACATTCATTTTTTCGGCATAAGCGGCCAGCAGTCTGGTGATGCCTTCCGCATAAGCTTCTGTACTTCCATAATATACATGGATCGGTTCATTTTTCAACAGATATTGATAGGTTTTCAGTTTTTCAAGATAGGAGTGAAGCATTTCGTTATTTTCTTCTAAAATTTCCCGCGTATCCGTCTCTAATTCATTGCCGGCGAGCTTTTTGATATACGCGCTCAAAAAGATAAACGCATCAATAAGGGCAAAGCAGACGGCAACAATCAAATATTGTCTCCATGCGGCAAAGAGCGATTCGGGATCATATGTCCAATAGACCATGGAGCCCAGTACAAATAGTAAATACCACGTTTTACGGATGGCAAACATTTTTTCTTTTACCTTTGCCTCATACCGCCAGGATGCGTACACATATAAAATGAGTGCGGCCGCCATCGTCCACACCATGATCTGAAAAAACAAAAGCATGAGCATCCCTCACAATTTGAAAAATGGTCTGCTATGTTCATTCTATGTCATGACATCATTTTCCTGTCACAAAAAAAACCGCTTCTGTAAAGAAGCGGATGTCATCAGAAAAAGAGATCTAGGATGAAAAAGGCGATGGCGCCGAGTGTACCTGCAATCGGCAGGGTGATGACCCATGTAATGAGCATCCGTTTAGCCGTTCCCCAGTTTACGCCTTTTACGCGGTGGGAAGCGCCCACACCGAGAATGGAAGACGAAATGACGTGCGTCGTGCTGACAGGGAGATGAATAAACGTGGCCCCGAAAATAATGGCTGCGCCGGTTAAGTCGGCAGATACGCCGTTTACCGGACGGATTTTCATAATTTTTCCGCCGACGGTTTTAATGATTTTCCAGCCGCCGATGGATGTGCCGAGACCCATTGCCAGGGCACAAGAGAGCTGCACCCAAAAAGGAATGGCATCACTTTTATGTAAATTGGCCGTCATAAGCGCCATCGTAATAATACCCATCGCTTTTTGCGCGTCGTTCGTTCCGTGTGTATAGGACTGAATGGCAGCCGTCAAAATCTGCACTCTGCGGAAGCGTTTATTTGTTTTCGCCAAATTGCTGTCTTTAAAAATCAGCTTCACGATCGAATATACGATAAAGCCGAGAACAAAGGCGATGATCGGTGATAAAATAAGTGCTTCGATAATTTTAATGAACCCTTTATAATTAAGCGTCGCAAAACCTGACGCTGCAATGGCCGCTCCGGCGATCGCTCCGATAATCGCATGTGAAGAGCTGCTCGGAATGCCGAAATACCATGTGATCAAGTTCCAGGCGATTGCGGCGAGTAGAGCCGCAAGAATGACAACTGACCCATTGTCTAATGTATAAGGATTCACAATGTCCTTTGTAATGGTTTTCGCCACACCGGTAAATGTCATTGCTCCGAGAAAGTTCATGATGGCGGCCATGACGATTGCGTGCCGCGGCTTCAGCGCTTTTGTCGAAACTGAGGTGGCGATTGCGTTTGCGGTATCGTGAAATCCGTTAATGAAGTCAAATACCAAAGCGCATATGACAATTAATATCGTTAAAAGTAATAGAGTATCCATTATAACCCCTCGTTACGCGTTTTTCATAATAATGGTTTCAAGGTTATTGGCAACGCTTTGGCAAGAGTCGGCAATTTCCTCAAGCGTTTCGTAAATTTCGCGGTACTGAATCACTTTAATCGGATCGGTTTCTGTGCCGAACAGATTTTTTAATGATTTACGGTGCAGGTTATCACAGCTGTGCTCGTATTCCTTAATTTTAATGGCGTGAGGGTGAATGTCCTTCAATCGGTTTTCTGCAAGCAGTTCAATCGTGATTAAAATTTCCTTCGCGCACTCTCTGATGTATCCGCTGAACTTATCGATATGCTCATCGGAAGAAGTGATCGAGAAAATCTCCATCATTGCTGAAAAATGTTCGATTCCGTCAAGCACGTCATCGAGGCTGTTTGTCAGCTCAAGGATGTCTTCACGTTCAATGGGAGTGATAAAAGCTTTGTTCAGCTCTTTAATCATGACATGAACATGATTATCTCCTTTTGTTTCAAACTCTTTTAACGTATCGGCAAATTCCTTTAAAGTCGTCTGGTTCGTCACTTTAAAGTTGACAAAATATTCTGCGGTTTCGTCTATGTTTTTTGCGATTTCTGTTAAAAGGAGTGAGAACTTATCTTTTTTTCTTTTTATCATTAAAAACCCTCCATTGTTTGAATGAGACAATGCACACATCAAATTATTATATAGCCTTTTGTCGAAAAAAAACAGATAAAGTCGAAAAAAACGCCTCTTGATTTTTTCGTAAAAACGTGTCTCATCCTGTTTTTCTTATGTTACCCACTTCGCCAAAAAAACGTAACATACTTCGAATTCAGACATCTTGCTTAAAAAGTATAACAAAAGATGTGAATTTGCTGTCAACTTTTGCACGTGATTTTGCCAGAAAAAAAACGGCTCCCGTAAAAGGAACCGTTTTTGTCAGTTTTTTCTGCCGTTTTTCAGCCAAAAATAGAGCGGCAGCCCGGCGAGGCCGATCAAGAGGGACAGCGCGCAGCTCAGTGTATCTGTAATGATCGTGCTGATCAGCACAAACAGTGAACCCGCGATGGCCAAAACAGGAATGATCGGATACAAAGGCACGCTGTAGGCGCGCGGTTTTCCGCCGCTTTTTTTTCTGAGGATAAACACGGCGAAAAAGGCCATGACGTAAAAAATATAAATCATGAAAATAGAGATTTCAGACAGCTTATCGGGATTGCTGGCGATCATAAAAATAATGGCCAGCGCGATCTGAAATGACACGGCAATCCACGGGGTGCGGAACGTCGGATGCACCCGCGAAATCTGCCCGGCAAACGGCAGCTGTTTCCGTTCCGCCATCGCAAACGAGACACGCGGAAAAGCGAGAATCTTTCCGTTTAAACAGCCGAAGATGCTGACGATGATTCCGACGCTGATCAATTTTCCTCCGATGTCGCCAAACAGCATTCCGGCAGCGGTGCCGGTCGCATTTTCACCGAGTTTGACGATGTCGGTCGCAGGAAGAATGTGCAGCAGCGCAAAGTTAATGAAAAGATAAATGGCGGTGACGACCAGCAGTCCGCCCGTCATCGCTCTCGGGAGCAGCTTTTCCGGATTTTTCATTTCGCCGCCGAGTGCCGCAAGCAGAATCCATCCGTCATAAGCAAACAAGGTGGCCAGTATGGCAGCGCCGAAATTCATGTCCGACATGCTGCTTGTGACGGCTGTGAAAATATGCTGATCGCCTTTCCAAAGGCCGAACACGATCATGCAGATAATCGGAATCAATTTGCCGACCGTCGTAATTCCCTGGACGATGCCGCCATATTTCGTTCCGATAATGTTAATGATGCTTAAAAACAAAACGGCTGAAATCCCGATCAATTTAGACCAGCCGGAATCCCAATTGAACAAGTGCGCCATCAAAGAGCCGAAATACAAGCCGATTGCTCCGATAATGGCGGGGCCGTAAATGATAATTTGAACCCATCCGCACAAAAAGCCCCAAAATTCGCCGTACACTTCTTCGAGATATGTATAAAGTCCGCCCGTTTTCGGAATCTGAGTGCCGATTTCCGCAACGGTCAAGCCGCCGGCAAGCGTCAAAATGCCTCCTAACAGCCACGCGATAAGCGCGGTTTTCGCATCACCGGAGTAGGCAAGCACGGCGCCTGGTTTCATAAATACGCCGGAACCGATGATGGTGCCGATAACAAGTGAGAGGGCGATGGTAAGGCCGATCTCTTTTTTAAGTCCGTTCTCTTCAATCTGCATATCCTATCCCTCCAGATGTAAAATCGTCATGCTGAAAAAACTATTTTCCATATTGTAAACCCTAATTGCTGAAACACGAATAAAATAAATTTTCTGATTTTGTTGTTTTCCCTAAAAGATAAAGGTTTCTGCTTTTGAGAAGGAAAAAATACCGTTTTAAAAGCGAACATTAATGGTTTTTTAATATTGAAGGTTCGTTATTTGGGGAGCGGCAGTCTGCAGACCGTCTGTGAAGCAGATGGGTTGACTTTGCGATCCGGATAACATAAATTGTATATATAAAATATCTCGAAATCGAGATAATTGACTGGAGGATAACATAATGAAAGTTAATGGAATACACCATGTATCAGCATTGACGGCTGATGCGCAGAAAAATTTAGATTTTTATCGGAACATCCTGGGACTGAAGCTTGTGAAAAAGTCCGTAAACCAGGATGAACCGACCATGTATCACTTATTTTACGGTGATGAAGCAGCCAATCCGGGATCGGAATTGACGTTTTTCGAAATTCCGCGGATTGCGCCGTTCCATGCGGGAACAAACAGTATTTCTTCAATCGGCCTGCGTGTCCCGGATGCACAAGCGCTGCAATATTGGAAAAAACGATTCGAAGAGCATCAGGTCGCTCATGGCGGCATCATGACAATAGCGGGCAGAGAGACACTCGCTTTTTGGGATCATGAAGGACAGCGGCTTGTGCTGACAGCTGACGAAAAAGGAAAAGACATCGGTGAAGCGGTGAAGCAAAGCGGCATACCGGAAGAATATTCTTTCCGCGGTCTTGGTCCCGTTGAATTGACCGTCCCGTATGCAGAACCGACGCTGCGTGTGTTAACCGATGTGCTGGGCTTCACTGAAATCGGGAAAGAAACGCATGAAGACCGGGGCACGGTTACGGTGCTCGAATCCGGAAACGGAGGCGCGCGTACAGAAGTCCATCTCATTGAAAGAAACGATCTTCCGCGCGAGCGTCCGGGAAAAGGCAGCGTGCACCATGTGGCCTTCCGCGTCCAGAATGAAGAGGAGCTTGCTTTATGGCACCGCATCATTACGAAAGAAGGTTTCAGCAACTCAGGCATTGTAGAGCGTTATTATTTCAAAGCGCTGTACTTCCGGGAGCCGAACGGAATTCTGTTTGAATTGTCAACGGACGGTCCGGGATTTATGGTTGATGAAAAACCTGAAGAGCTAGGCAAAACGGTTGCGCTCCCGCCTTATCTCGAACACCGTCGTTCTGAAATAGAAGCACGGCTGAAACCGATACAGTAAATCAGAAATCATGACAGATGCCTCCCGGCTTGACGGGGGCATCTTTTTTTGCTTTTTTACCCGTTTTGTCATTCTTTTTACCTATTTGTAAACGGCAAAATAATTGTCTTTGTTTATTAATAAATTTTTCACATTTGGTTGTTACACTTGTTCAAAGTTAAACAAAAGGAGTGAAAACACAGGTGAAAATGAAAAAACGCGAGATAGACGCAGTCTTCATTCTCATTTTACTCGCTTCCGCATTCTTGAATATGTACAACATCTGGAATGACGATACGGTGAATCCTTATTACACCGCAGCGGTAACGAGTATGCTTCAAAGCTTTCATAATTTCTTTTACGCTTCATTTGACGCAGCCGGGTTTATCACGGTAGATAAACCGCCTGTTACATACCAGATTCAAACGATCAGCGCGCTGATATTCGGTATGCACGGGTGGAGCGTTATCCTGCCTCAGGCATTGGCGGGTGTAGGTTCAGTTCTATTCATGTACTTATTAATAAAGCCGACGTTCGGAAAAACGGCGGCGCGCATCGCCTCATTTGTCATGGCGTGTACACCGATCGCAGTAGCGGTCGCGCGGACGAACAATGTCGATGCTTTACTGGTCTTTTTCCTCTTGTTCGCCACATGGCTTCTCTTTAAAGCGATCAGAAAAGGCAGACTGATCTGGCTTTTGGCGGCATTTTTTGTCGTCGGAGCAGGCTTTAACACAAAAATGCTTCAGGCTTATATGATTTTGCCGGCCTTCTTGCTGTTCTATATGATTGCGGCAAACACCACGATTAAGAAAAAAATCATTTCATTGGTAAGCGCGTTAGCCGTTTTAGCAGCCGTTTCATTGTCATGGCCGCTCATTGTTGACAATATTCCTGCCGGCAAACGGCCATATGTCGGAAGCAGCCAGACAAACTCCGTATTGGAATTGGCTTTCGGATATAACGGGATTCAGCGGCTGACAGGGCAAAGTTCCGGCGGCGGTCAGGGCGGACCGGACGGAAACGCATCGAAAGAGATGTCTTCTTCCGGCGGTTCTTCACAAATGCAAAAACCGCTTGGCCAGTCTTCAAGCAGCAGTTCAGCAAGCGGAGACAAACCACAAAACGGCAGTATGACGGCACCTCCATCTAACGGGAAAATGCCAAGCGGCGGTCAAGGAGGTCCTCCAAGCGGCGGAGGCGGTCCCGGCGGCGGAGGAAAAAGCGGTACAGGCAC
Source organism: Bacillus sp. 275 (assembly GCF_001999205.1). NCBI lineage: Bacteria > Bacillati > Bacillota > Bacilli > Caryophanales > Bacillaceae > Bacillus > Bacillus sp. 275. The sequence continues at coordinate 735,791 of NZ_CP019626.1, read as the reverse complement.
CGGCTCGAAAATGCAATCAGGTTCAGGAATGTTCGGAACGGGAACTCCTGGTCCGCTGCGCCTTTTCCAATCGGAATTATCTGATCAGATCAGCTGGCTCCTGCCGTTTGCGATTTTTGGAATGGCCGGTTTATTGATCGCCGGGGCGAGAGAAAGAAGACGATTATCAGCAGAACAGAAGGAAACGATCTTTTGGGCAGCGTGGCTTGTGCCGATTGCCGGATTCTTCAGTGTGGCGGAATTTTTCCACCATTATTATCTCATTATGCTGGCGCCTCCGATCGCGGCACTTGTCGGTGCGGGATGGGTCGCACTCGTTCATCTGTACCGCAAGCAGGCGGGATGGAAAACTTGGCTATTGCCGGCCGCTATTCTTGTGACAACCGGATTTGAGCTGTTTATCCTCAGAAACTACAATGATCAAATCGGCGTAGGCTGGAGCATCGGAGCAGGCGTTCTCGGCGCAGTGGCAGCAATCGCCCTGTTCGTATTCAAACAGCGCCAAAAACCGCTAAGTTATTATGTTTCACTTGCAGCCCTTCTCGTCTTGATGGTCATGCCGATTTATTGGGCGAGCACACCGCTTCTGTACGGAGGCAACAGCTCATTGCCTGAAACAGGCCCTCAGCTCGCTTCAACAAGCGGAAAAGGCATGGGAATGGATAACGCATCTGTCAATACAAAACTGATCAACTATTTAGAGAAACACAACGCCGGAGCGGACTATCTATTTGCTGCAACCGATTCCAACACGGCGGCGCCTTACATTATTAAAACGAAAAAAGCGGTCATGGCGATCGGCGGATTCAGCGGGTCTGACCCGGCCATTACGCTGACTCAATTTAAAAAGCTCGTAAAAGAAGGGAAAGTAAAATACTTCTTAACATCCGGAATGGGCAAAGGCGGAAATAACGATATTGTGCAGTGGGTTGAGAAAAACGGAAAGAAAGTATCTTCAGATAAATGGCAATCAAGCACAGATCAGAAAACGAAAAATAGTGATCCGGCTGATACAAAAAGCAGCAAGGCCGCGGGTAAAAACAGCCGAATGAGCGGCGGGCCGGGCGGAATGAATCAATCAGCTTCACTATACGAACTTCAATCTGATGAATAGGAGGAAAAAACATGAGCAGACATATTCAATATTCAATAGTCGTCCCGGTTTATAACGAGGAACCCGTCATTCAGACAACCTATCAGCGCCTGAAAGAAGTCATGGATCAAACAAAAGAGCATTATGAATTGATCTTTGTCAATGATGGAAGCAAAGACCGCAGTATTGAGATTTTAAGAGAGCAAAGTCTGATTGATCCGAGAGTGAAAATTATTGACTTTTCCAGAAACTTCGGACATCAGATCGCGATCACGGCGGGTATGGATTATGCAGAGGGGAATGCAATCGCCGTCATTGACGCCGATTTGCAGGACCCTCCTGAATTAATCCTTGATATGATTGAGCAGTGGAAAGAAGGCTACGATGTGGTGTACGCCGTCAGAACGAAACGAAAGGGAGAAACCTTTTTCAAGAAACAGACGGCCTCTATGTTTTACCGGCTGCTGCGGAGCGTGACTGATATTGATATTCCGCTCGACACCGGAGATTTCCGCCTGCTGGACAGAAAAGTCTGTGATGAGATGAAAAGATTAAAAGAAAAAAATCCTTTTGTCAGAGGACTCGTCAGCTGGGTCGGCTTTAAGCAGACTGCTGTAGAATATGAACGTGATGAGCGGCTTGCGGGGGAAACGAAATACCCGCTTAAAAAAATGCTGAAGCTTTCCATGGACGGGATCACAACGTTCTCTCATAAACCGCTCAAGGCGGCAAGCTATGCGGGAATGATCATGTCCGGAGCGGGTTTTCTCTATATGTTTATCGTTTTATACATGAAGCTGTTTACGAACAGCACCATTACGGGCTGGTCCTCTCTGATTGTGATACAGCTGTTATTCAGCGGCATCGTTCTATTAATGCTCGGAATGATCGGCGAATATATCGGAAGGATTTATGACGAAGCAAAAGACCGTCCGCTCTATATCGTGCAAAAAGCGTACGGCATGAAAAACGAAAAGATTTATCGGGACCAGCATATGTCTTAACCGAAACACCCTGTCCGGCCAGCGGACAGGGTGCTTTTATGTGAAATAAAAGCCGCGGGATGACAGAATGTCCCGCGGCTTTTTTCATTCATCTGCGGCCGGTCTGCGTGTGCAGAGAGCGCATGATCAGTCCGGTTCCCGAAAGTTCAGTAAAATGCTTGCACCCAGCGTCATACCTCAAGCAGCGTTTTGCTGAGGAAGCTGAATGCTCAGCTGCAGCAAGATCAGGCCTGTAACGACCAGCAAAAGTCCTGTTTGTTTCATGTGTAAGTATCCTCCTTTGTACACTAAGTCATACGGTTGATCCAGGCCTAAAGTTTCCGCTGTACATAAAAAATCCAAGGCGGCTGCCTTGGATTTTTGTTAAGAAGATGTTTCTTCTTTTTGAGTCAGTTTCATTTTTTTCGTCATTTCCTTGCCGTTTCTGATAATCTTCACGTCAACGGTGCTGCCGACTTTCGTATTTTTGTAGAGAATATTGCGGAGTTCGCTGCCCGTGCCGGTTTCTTTCCCTTTTAAGCTGATAATGATGTCTTCTGCTTTTAATCCGGCTTTGGCTGCAGGTGAGCCCTGCGCCACTTCGCGAATATAAACGCCTTTATTCAGCTGTTTGCCGAAAAGCCCGAGTGTGCCTTCCTGATAGTTTTGCGGCACTTGTTCCAAGTCGATCATGCTCACGCCGATATAAGGGCGCTCCACCTGTCCTTTCGTGAGAAGCTCTTCGGCGATCGGTTTTACATCGTTGCTCGGGATGGCAAAGCCGATGCCTTCTACATCACTTTCGCTTATTTTCATGCTGTTGATGCCGATGATTTTGCCGTCTGTATTCAAGAGCGGTCCGCCGCTGTTTCCGGGATTGATGGCGGCATCGGTTTGGATGACGTTGATGCTTGACTCACCGGCTGACGTAGAGATCGAGACGGTTCTGTTTAAGCCGCTCACGATGCCTTGTGTGACGGTGCGGGAAAGGTCTTTTCCGAGCGGATCACCGATGGCGATGACGGATTCACCCGTTCTGAGAGCGGATGAGCTGCCGAAACTTGCCGTTTTTGTCACGTGTTTATCACTGATTTCTAAAACGGCCAAGTCTGTCAGAGAGTCGCTGCCGACGAGTTTAGCTGTTACATCGGTGCCGTCATATAATGACACTTTAAGGGAAGAGGCGCCTTCGACCACGTGGTTATTCGTAATGATATACGCTTTGCCGTTTGCTTTCTTAAAAATAACGCCTGAACCCGATCCCGTTTCCGCATCTTCACCCGATGAATTTGAGTTTGAATCTGAGCTTGATCCGAATCCGAATAAATCGGAACTGCTTTGCTGCTTCTGCAGATTGGTGATCCCGACGATCGCCGGTGAAATGTCTTCCACCATATTCGAAATGCTGCTTGAATTTGCCGATGAGCTGTTTGCCGATTTGCCGCTGTCTGATTCAGAAGATGTCTGCTTGGCGGTTACCGATGACGTTTCCTGAGCGGGAGCCGGATTGGAAGTATCTTGAGTCTGATGGTCTCCAAGCGGCGTAAATGTATAGATGCCGAGGGCGAGCCCTCCGCCGATCACTCCGCCGAGAAGCGGTCTGAACCAGCCGAAGCTTCGTTTTTTCTTGTCCTCGTCCGGCGCGGAATATCCGGCCGTCTGCGGGTTTTCTTTTACTAAAAGGACTTCCTGTTCTTTTTGGTCTGTCCGATTTTCATCACGATAGTTATCCATCATGTTCACTCCGTTTCTCTATTTCATCATAGCATGATTTGCCTATTATTACTGACTCCATCTTAAACAAAAAGTGTGGGATAATAATGAAAAGATTGTGGGAAATTGTGAAAAAGATGAAATCGGACGGCGGCGCTTTATATTGACAATTTCCATCGGATTTGAAATAATAAATGAGATATTATGTTCAATCCTTCACATGAAAAGATATGAAAATTCTGTCAAGCTAATGGGGGAAATCTGTTAGCTTTTTCACTTTGTCAAATAGTCAGAAAGGAGCTGTCACATGAAAGAAAAACATCACTGGATCATTTCTCTGCTTGCTGTATTGGCGGTCGGGCCGGGGCTGATGTCGAATACCGCTCTTTCGGCTGTCCAAAGCCTTGTCCGGCAGACGGTCGGCGGGGAAAACTTTGACTCTTTTCATCCGATTATTATCGGTAATATGGCATTTGCCTTATTCGTGCCGGCGGGGCCGTATTTAAGAAAAAGATTCGGCTCCCGGCCTGTCTATATGATTTCGATGGCCGCGGGTGTCATCGGAGCGCTCCTTGCTGCTGTGACAAATGATATTTATCCGCTCGCCGCGGGCCGTTTTTTACAGGGAGCTGCGGCGGGCACTATGCTGATGATTATGATCCCGATGCTGGTGCTTTCGTTTCCGATTGAGCGCCGGAATTACGCATTATTTGTGTTGATCGGCGGATTTTACGGGTCCGTCATTATGGGAACCGTTTTAGGCACGGCGGCGGCAAGCGCCGGCCATTGGCATTGGCTGTTCGGCATTTTTGGCCTGCTGTCTTTTTTCGGCCTCATTTTCAGTTATATGTGGCTGCGGGATGACGCTCATAAAAATGCTGAAAAATCTCCATTTGACGGCATCGGTTTTCTGTTAGCGGGTGTATCAGCCGTGCTGACCGCCTATACATTTATTCATCTGCCGAAATGGGGCTTTTCATCATGGCAGACATTGGCGGGATTTGGAGGAAGCATCGTCATTCTTCTGATCTTGCTGATCATGCAGTACAGAAACGAACATGCGCTGATTTCGATTAAACTTATGCTGATTCCAAAGCCGATTCTGGGTGTTTTCATGATCGCTGCGGGCAGTATTTCCATAGCGGTCAGTCTTTCTGCATTTCACGGGGAGCTTCAGACCGCATATCATATGTCACAAACTCAACTGATATTCCTTTATGCGAGCCTTTTGGGAGGCGTGGCCATCGCCGCTGTCATCAGTGCATTAGCATATGATAAAGTCGGTCCGGGCATGCTCGGCATAACAGGCTCTGTTATACTGGTGTTCGTGAATTTCCAATGGATGACGGCGGATCATCATATACCGCTTATTCTATTTGCGGGGCTTTTCGTGATGCTGGCGGCCGGGACAGGGCTTATTGTGGCAGCCGGACTGATGGGAGCCGCGTTGGGCGGACCGCTTCCGGAACTGGTGAAACGCATGACGGCAGTTCAGTTTTTGAGGCTTTTCATTTATATGGGCGCACCTGTTTTAATAGGGTATTTTACGAAAAGAGATGCTTCCGGCACGCTTCGGGGCGCGCGCGGCACACAATCGCCGCATGACCTGCTGATGGGGACATACAGCGATTTGTTTCTTATTGCTTTCATCTTAAGCTTGCTTTTAGTGTGTTTATCATTTGTCATGAATGCGACCGGCATGGGACATAAGCTGGCGCATAAACCGCATGCCGTCCGTAAGCAGGCGGCTGAACAGCCTTCGCCGCAGGCTCCTGAACCGATCAGGCATCAGGTCATTCCCGATCATGAATACAGAAGTGCGGTCAGACAGTTTCAGCGTCATCATATAAGCAAAAACAGTATGTAACTATTTCTATCAGCAAACCCTTTTCCCGGTGAAAAGGGTTTGTTTTTTCCCATAATGGCAGAATGGTATATTGCATGTTTCATCCTTTTTTAATATAATTTGTTAGAATATTCATAATTTAATATCGAAATTTTAAGTAAAAAAGGAGGCATTACATGAAACTGTATCTATCTGTGGATATGGAAGGGATTTCCGGACTGCCTGATGAAACATTTGTCAATTCCCGCATGCACAATTATGAGCGCGGCAGGGTTCTGATGACCGAAGAAGCAAACTGGTGCATCGCAGAAGCGTTTAATAACGGATGCACGGAAGTGACCGTGAATGACAGCCACTCAAAGATGAATAATCTGCTCGCTGAAAAACTTCACCCTGAGGCAGAGCTGATTACGGGGGATGTCAAGCCGTTTTCCATGATGCAGGGGCTTGATGAATCGTATTCGGGCGTGATGTTTATCGGCTATCATGCGAGAGCGTCGATGCCGGGCGTTATGTCGCACAGCATGATATTCGGCGTCCGCCACTTTTACATAAATGATAAGCCGGTCGGTGAACTGGGGTTAAATGCCTATCTCGCGGGATTTTACGATGTCCCTGTCATTATGGCTGCCGGAGATGATTGCGCCGCAAAAGAGGCGGAGGAGCTGATCCCGAATGTGACGACTGCCGCCGTCAAACAAACCATTTCAAGAACCGCGGTCAAATGCCTGTCCCCTCAAAAAGCTGGACGGCTCCTGACGGAAAAAACAGCCTATGCGCTCAAAAATAAAGATAAGGTCAAACCGCTGACTCCGCCTGAAAGACCTGTATTAGGCATTGAATTTGCCAACTACGGACAGGCTGAATGGGCCCATTTAATGCCGGGCACAGAAATCATCCCGGGAACGACAATCGTTCAATTTCAGGCAAAAGACATGCCGGAAGCCTATCAGGCCATGCTCGTCATGACAGAACTCGCCATGAGAACAACATTCTGTTAAAGGGGTGAACGGCATTGCTGCGGTATTTTATCAAACGTTTTATCGCCATGATTATGACCGTCCTCGTCATCACCGCTCTGACATTTGTCATGATGAAAGTGATACCCGGCTCGCCTTTTAACGAAGAGCGGGGCACAAACGAAGCGGTCCAGCGAAATCTCGAATCCTACTACCATCTGAACGAACCTCTTATCACTCAATACGCCATCTATCTAAAATCCATTCTTACCTTTGATTTCGGTCCTTCAATTAAAAAACCGTCAGACAGTGTAAACGCTATGCTCGAACGCGGGTTTCCGGTCTCATTTGAGCTTGGGATAACGGCGATCATCATCGCTGTGATTTCCGGACTCGCGCTCGGCATAATGGCCGCTCTCAGGCGCGGCGGCTTTCTCGATTATGCGGCCATGAGCCTTGCGGTGCTCGGGATTTCCATTCCGAATTTTATTATGGCTACGCTGCTGATTCAGCAATTTGCGGTTCATCTGAAATGGTTTCCGGCAGCTACCTGGACGAGTCCCGTTCACATGGTCCTGCCGACTGTTGCGCTTGCCGTCGGTCCCATGGCCATTATCGCGAGGCTGACAAGATCAAGCATGGCCGAAGTGCTGACTCAGGATTACATCCGCACGGCAAAAGCAAAGGGGCTTTCTCCCGTCAAAATTGTGATCAAACACGCATTGAAAAATGCTCTTATGCCTGTTGTGACAGTACTCGGGACGCTTGCCGCAAGTATTTTAACGGGCAGTTTCGTCATCGAGAAAATTTTTGCCATACCGGGAATGGGCAAATATTTCGTAGAAAGCATCAATCAGCGAGATTACCCGGTCATCATGGGAACGACCGTATTTTACAGTGTGATTCTGATCGTCCTGCTGTTTCTGGTTGATTTGGCATACGGCCTGTTAGACCCGCGCATAAAACTTCATAAGAAAGGGTGATCCTGATGAATCTCCCGCAAGAAACGGTAAAACACACAGAAGTGCCTGATGACTGGTTTCAGCCGGGTGCGGAAAGAAAGGGTGAAACCGAGTCGGTCAAGCGTCCGAGCCTGTCTTACAGTCAGGATGCGTGGCGGCGGCTTAAAAAGAACAAATTGGCGATGGCCGGCCTTGTGATATTATGCTGCCTGTTTCTATCGGCTGTGTTCGGTCCGCTGATATCACCGCACAGCGTGACAAGGCAGACGCTCGCCGAGCAGAATCTTCCGCCGTCTTTTTCACACTGGTTCGGAACCGATGAACTTGGCCGGGACGTGTTTACAAGAACGTGGTACGGAGCGAGGATCTCTTTATTTGTCGGTGTGATGGCGGCGCTGATCGACTTTTTGATCGGTGTCATCTACGGAGGCGTCGCCGGTTACAAAGGGGGCCGGACAGACAGCGCCATGATGAGAATCATCGAGGTTCTCTACGGATTGCCGTATCTGCTCGTTGTCATTTTGTTAATGGTGCTGATGGGGCCAGGGCTCAGTTCCATTATCGTCGCTTTGACCGTGACGGGATGGGTCGGCATGGCGCGGATTGTCAGAGGGCAGGTGCTGAGGATGAAGCATGATGAACACGTATTGGCTTCGAAAACGTTTGGAGCGAAAACATTTCGGATCATTAAGAAAAATCTGCTGCCGAATACGATGGGAGCCATTATTGTCCAAATGACGCTTACGGTGCCGGCGGCGATTTTTGCGGAATCATTTTTAAGTTTTCTCGGACTCGGCATTCAGGCGCCGTTTGCAAGCTGGGGAGTCATGGCAAACGACGGGCTGCCGGCGATTTTATCAGGCCATTGGTGGCGGCTGTTTTTCCCCGCTTTTTTCATTTCCTTGACGATGTACGCGTTTAACGTACTTGGAGACGGCTTGCAGGATGCGTTAGACCCGAAACTGAGGAGGTAGGAAAAATGGCGCAGCAAGTTCTTTCCGTTCAAAATCTGCATGTTACTTTTTCAACATACGGAGGCACTGTAAAAGCCGTCAGAGGCGTCAGCTTCGATTTATATAAAGGTGAAACGTTTGCGATCGTCGGTGAATCGGGCTGCGGAAAAAGCGTGACGTCACAAGCCGTGATGGGTCTTCTTCCGAAACATTCGGCAAAGATTGAATCCGGAAGCATACAATTTAAACAGAAAGACCTTTGCCAAATGTCGGATCGGGAAATGCGGGGAATCCGGGGGCGCGATATTTCTATGATCTTTCAGGACCCGATGACGGCGCTCAATCCGACTTTGACCATAGGGGATCAGCTCTCAGAAGCGCTGTTGGAACACCGCGCCATGACAAGAAAACAAGCTGAATCCGAAGTTCTCGCCATGCTGGATCTGGTCGGTATCCCGGACTCGAAATCCCGCCTGAAGCAGTACCCCCACCAATTAAGCGGGGGCATGCGGCAGCGGATCGTGATCGCGATGGCTCTGATCTGCGAGCCGGAAATTATGATCGCCGATGAACCGACAACGGCTCTTGATGTGACGATTCAAGCACAAATCCTTGAATTATTTAAGAAGATTCAAAGAAAAACAGGCGTGTCTATTATTCTGATCACGCACGATCTCGGCGTCGTCGCTCAGACCGCCGACAGAGTCGCCGTCATGTATGCGGGGAAAATCGCCGAAATCGGCACGAGGCATGATATTTTTTACCGTCCGGCTCATCCATACACAAAGGGGCTGCTTCGTTCAGTGCCGCGGCTGGATATGGAGGATAGTGAGCTGTCGCCGATTGACGGGACGCCGCCTGATTTATTCGATCCGCCGCCGGGCTGCCCGTTTGCCGCCCGCTGCCCGGACAGGATGATCGTCTGTGAAAAGGTATACCCGGCAACAACCGTGAAATCCAAAAGCCATATCGTCAACTGCTGGCTTCAGGATCACCGTGCAGAGCGGCTGAAGCAGCAGCTGACGGCAGCAGAGGAAAAAGGGGGATTGAAATGAAAAAGAGATGGGCGATCGGTGTGATTGCTGTTGTTTCGTTTGCTCTGATGGGCTGTACAGCCAATGAACAGGCGGGGACAGAACCCGGCAAAGCAAAAGAACAGGGGGGTGAAACGGTGCTGCGGCTCAATAACGAAAATGAGCCGACCTCACTTGATCCGCCGATCGGATTTAATAATGTTTCCTGGCAGCCGCTGAATAACATCATGGAAGGATTGACGAGGCTCGGAAAAGATAATAAGCCCGAACCGGCCATGGCGGAAAGCTGGAAGGTGTCCGCTGATAAGCTGACATATACCTTCAATATCCGGGATAACGCCGAATGGACAAATGGCGATCCCGTTACGGCGGAAGATTTCGTGTACGCCTGGAAACGGATGCTCGATCCGAAAACGGGCGCATCTTCCGCTTTTCTCGGCTATATGATCAAAGGCGGGGAAGAATTTAACAGCGGAAAAGGCAAACAAGAAGACGTGAAAGTCACGGCAAAAGATAAAAAAACGCTTGTCGTCACATTGGCGGCACCGCAGGATTATTTTCTGAGCGTCGTGTCCAATCCGGCGTATTTCCCGATTAATGAGAAGGTCGCCAAGGCTGATCCGAAATGGTTTACTGAAGCAAAAACCTTTGTCGGCAACGGGCCGTTCAAACTGACGGAATGGAAGCATGACGATAGCATGACGATGGTCAAAAACGAGACGTATTGGGATAAAAAGACGGTGAAACTGGATAAAGTCACATGGGCGATGGTCAGTGACCGGAATACCGATTATCAGATGTTCCAGTCGGGGGATTTGGATACCGCCTTTGTGCCGGCAGAGCTGAGCGAGCAGCTGATGGGAGGAAAAAATGTCCGCACGTGGGATCAGGCCGGACTCTATTTCTATCGTTTTAACGTGAAAATGGAGCCGTTTCAAAATGAAAAGATCAGAAAAGCGTTCGCGGCAGCGATTGATCAGAAAGAAATCACGGATTATGTGACCAAAAACAGTGAAAAGCCGGCACATGCCTTTGTATCCCCGGGATTTACTCAGCCTGACGGGAAAGATTTCCGCGAAGCGGGCGGCAGTTTATTAAATCCGGATGATTCAGAAGCCAAAAAACTGCTGGAAAAAGGCATGGCAGAAGAGCATTATGACAAGCTGCCCGCCGTTACATTGACATACAGCACAAAACCGGAGCATAAGAAAATAGCGGAAGCGATTCAGCAGAAGCTCAAAAGTGTGCTCGGTATAGACGTTAAGCTCGCCAATATGGAATGGAACGTCTTTTTAGAAGAGCAGAAAGGACTGAAGTTCCAGTTCTCTCAAAGCTCATTTTTACCGGATTACGCAGATCCGATCAGTTTTCTAGAGGCTTTCCAGACGGATAATTCCATGAACCGCACCGGCTGGGGCAGCGCGGCATACGACGGCTACATCAAGCAGGCAAAACAGGAAGCCGATGCCAAAAAACGTTTTGCGCTCATGCATAAAGCGGAAAAACTGCTCATGAACGAGGCTCCGATCATTCCGATTTACTTTTACAATCAGGTGCATCTGCAGAACAGCGGCGTGAAGGGCATTGTCCGGCACCCCGTCGGTTACATTGATCTGAAGTGGGCGGAAAAGTCCTGATCTTACAGCGGAAACATACGCCGTTCTTTTGCCGTTAAAGGAGCGGCGTGTTTCACTTTTCAATCCGGAAAGGAGATTGAAAAAGTCATGAACCATAAACCGAAAGCACTGCAAAAAGGCGACACGGTCGGTGTGATTGCGCCCGCAAGCCCGCCTGAGAGCGGGACGCTGCAAACCGCGCTGCTGTTTTTAGAGAATGAGCTTGGCCTTCAAGTGAAACTCGGCCGGGCGCTGAAGACCCGTCACGGCTATTTGGCGGGAGAAGACCGGGCGCGTCTCGATGATCTCCATGACATGTTTAGTGATCAGAATGTCAAAGCGGTGATATGCGCGTGCGGAGGATTCGGCACTGGCCGTATTGCCGCCGACATCGATTTCGGATTAATCCGCCGCAATCCGAAAATTTTCTGGGGATACAGTGATATCACGTTTTTACATACCGCCATTCATCAAAATACGGGGCTCGTCACATTTCACGGTCCGATGCTGAGCACAGATGTCGGGCTTGAAAATGCTGATCCCCTGACAAAAGCGTCGTATCATCAGCTTTTTACAGAAACGGAATTTACCTATACGGAGGACATTTCTCCCTTAGAGGTGCTGACAGGCGGAAGGGCCGAGGGAGAGCTTGCAGGCGGCAACTTGTCGCTCATTACGTCCACACTCGGCACGCCGTTTGAAATTGATACAAAAGACAAATTGCTGTTTATCGAGGATATTGATGAGGAGCCGTATCAAATCGACAGAATGCTGAATCAATTAAAGATGGCCGGAAAACTGTCAGACGCAGCCGGAATCCTGGTCTGTGATTTTCACCAATGCGAACCGAAGCATAAAGAAAAGTCGCTTACTTTAGAGCAAGTGCTGAACGATTACATTGTCAAATCAGGGAAGCCCGCGCTCAAAGGCTTTAAAATCGGCCATTGTTCACCGAGCTTCGCCGTTCCGATCGGAGCCCGCGCGGTTATGGATACGGCGGCCAAAGCGGTAACGATTGAATCGGGGGTTTCCGGAAGGGAGTGATCAGGCGTGAGGATTACAGATATTCAAACGGGACGGATGTCCGTGCCGCTGAAAAAGCCGTTTAAGACCGCTTTGCGCACGGTTTACAATGCTGAATCGGTCATTGTGAAGCTCACTTTTGACAACGGTCTGACCGGCTGGGGCGAGGCGCCGCCGACGGTTGTCATTACAGGCGACAGCGCGGCCGGTATTGAAAGCGCCGTCCACGATGTGCTGAAGCCCGCTCTCTTGGGGCGGGGCCTTTCCGGCATGGAAGCCGTTTTGTTTGATATCAGCCGGCTGTTGGAAAGAAATCAAAGCGCAAAAGCCGCGGTGGATATGGCTGTATATGACGGATGGGCGCAAATGCACGGACAGCCGCTTTACCGGCTTCTCGGCGGCTATCGGAATACACTGGAAACAGATTTTACCGTCAGCGTCAATTCTCCTGAGGAGATGGCGGGGGATGCAGACCGTTATGTGAACAAAGGATTTCATATTTTAAAGGTAAAAGTCGGCATAGGTGACATATCGGACGATGTTGCGCGGATTCAGGCGATCAGATCACGTGTCGGCGGAAACGTCAAACTGAGATTGGACGCGAATCAAGGCTGGATGCCGAAAGAAGCCGTGACTGCGATCCGAAAGATGGAAGACGCAGGCCTCGGCATTGAGCTGGTCGAGCAGCCTGTTCACAAAGACGATATCGCCGGGCTGAAGCAGGTCACAGATGCCGTAGACACGCCGATTATGGCGGATGAGAGCGTCTTTACCCCCCGTCAGGCATTTCACGTGCTGCAGACGAGAAGCGCCGATTTAATTAATATTAAGCTGATGAAAGCGGGCGGCATAAAGCAGGCGGAAACAATCAATGCGATGGCGGAAACGTGCGGCGTGGAATGCATGGTCGGCAGCATGATTGAGACCAAGCTCGGCATCACCGCCGCGGCCCATTTTGCCGCGGGCAAACGGAATGTGACGAAGTTTGATTTTGATGCGCCGCTTATGCTGAAAGATGATTTGATTCAAGGCGGCATCACATACAGCGGCAGTCAGATTACGATTCCCGACGAACCGGGTCTCGGCATTACCGGTGTGTCGATACAAGAGGAGGCGAAAAGATGAGAGCAGCCGTTACAGCGGCGGCAGCCAACGTATGGACGCTGCCGTCATCTCCCCGTTCGGATGATGCGCCGATGCTCGAAAACCCGCCGCAGATCAGAAAATGGTTAGCGTCTATGGGATATGAAGAGCGGCTGCAATTATGCACAGACAACCTTGTCCAAACGCAAGCGCTTTTCGGGGAAGAAGTGATCATTCTCAAAGAGGAAGGGGAATGGGCTTTTGTCGCCGTTCCCGGCCAGCCTTCAAACAAGGATGTGCGCGGATATCCGGGGTGGATGAAAAAAAGCCAGCTTTCAAAAGACGGCTTCCATACATCTTCCCCCGCCGTATGGATTACCAAACCGACAGCTATTTTATATCACACAAACGGCGAACCGGACTTGGAAGTAAGTTTCTTAACGCGTCTTCCGGCATCAGGACGTGAGAAAGGCTTTTTCCGGGTGGTGACGCCGCTCGGAGAAAGGTTCGTAAATGAAGCTGACGCAGACGAGTGCCGGCATACGGAAGGACGGGCGGCCGATGTCATCGAAACGGGCATGATGTTTCTCGGGCTTCCGTATTTATGGGGAGGACTGAGCGGTTTCGGGTTTGACTGTTCCGGGTTTATGTATTCGATATTTAAAGCAAACGGCTATACCCTTCCCCGTGATGCAAAGGACCAAGCAAAAGCCGGATGCGGCGCGGCGGTAAACGATATCCTGCCGGCTGACCTTTTGTTTTTCGCCTATGAAGAAGGAAAAGGCGCGATCCACCATGTCGGTTTGGCGCTGGGAGACGGCCGAATGCTGCACTCCCCGAAAACGGGAAAAACAATCGAAGTGCTGTCTTTGGAAGGAACCGTCTATGAAAAAGAATTATGCACCGTACGCCGCTGTATAAGCGAAAAGGGGGAATAGAAAATGACGGCATCTCCGCTCCTTGAAGTCAGCGGGCTGAAAATGCATTTTGACGCAGGAAGAAAGAAAGCCGTAAAAGCAGTCGACGGTGTCAGCTTTCACATTAAAAGAGGGGAAACATTCGGACTTGTCGGAGAATCGGGATGCGGTAAATCGACGCTCGGAAGGGTTATTCTCCGTCTGTATGACCCGACGGCCGGTTCGGTATCATATGAAGGGACGGATATACACCGTGCCGCGGCAGAACAGCGGTCGGTCTTCTTCCGCAAGCTGCAGATGATTTTCCAAGACCCTTACGCCTCGTTAAATCCGCGCCTGACCGTAAGGGAAATTATTATGGAGCCGATGGAAATCCACAATCTTTACAATACAAGAAAAGCCCGTCTGATGATGGCGGATGAACTGCTTGAAGCTGTCGGGCTCCATCCGGATTTCGGCAGCCGGTATCCCCACGAATTCAGCGGCGGACAGAGGCAGAGAATCGGGATTGCCAGAGCGCTCTCTCTGCATCCCGAATTTATCGTGGCGGATGAGCCGATTTCCGCGCTGGATGTGTCGGTACAGGCTCAGGTCGTCAACCTTTTAAAAAGGCTTCAGAAAGAGAAAGGGCTGACATTTTTATTTATCGCTCACGATTTATCAATGGTCAAGCATATCAGCGACCGGATCGGCGTGATGTATTTGGGCCGCATGATGGAAATTACAGAAAGCGCTGCGCTTTACCGGGAACCGCTTCACCCTTATACGAAGGCGCTTTTATCCTCAATCCCGATTCCTGATCCGCTTCTTGAGGACAAGCGTGAACGGATTATTCTGAAAGGGGAGCTGCCGAGCCCCCTTAACCCGCCGAGCGGCTGTGTATTCAGGACGCGGTGTCCTGAAGCGATGGAGCTCTGCGGTAAGATAACGCCTGAGCTTGAAGAAGTGAAGGCGGGGCGTTTTGTCGCCTGCCATTTATACAAAAAAGAAAGCTGACAATATAAAGTCAGCTTTCTTTTTTAATTAAACCTGATGCAGAAATGACACGCAGACCGGATACGGAACCGGAATGTCAGATTGAAGCAGAGTCAATTTGCCCGTTTCCGGGTCGCGTTCAAATAAAACCAGATTTCCCGTTTCTTCGTTTGACGCGACAAGGAATGTCTCGGAAGGGTCAAACGCGAAATCACGCGGCCAGTTGCCTTCTGTCGGCACCCATTCAATAAGAGACAATTCGCCGGAATATTGGTTGATCTTATAGATGGCGATGCTGTCATGTCCGCGGTTGGCGGCATAAAGAAATCTGCCGTCTTTAGATATGCGGATCGCGCTGCCTTGCGATTTGTCCGTAAAGCCTTCAGGCAAAGCGGAAATGACCTGCAGCTCTCTGAATTCACCTAAGGTCGGGTTGTATTCAAGCGCGATGACTTCATTACTGATTTCCGTCATGACATAGGCGTATTTTTCCGCCGGATGGAAAACGATGTGGCGCGGCCCTGAACCCGGTGCGAAAGAGTGAGTTTTCACCTCTGTGAGCGAACCGTTTTTCATTTGGTAAGTATAAAGCGTATCCGTCCCTAAGTCGACGGCTGCAATGTAGTTATGCTCAGGTGTATAGCCTGCGAAATGGGTATGCGGTTTCTCTTGTCTTTCATGAGGACCTGTTCCCGTATGAGCGGCTTCGGCAGCCGGCTCCCGCAGACTTCCGTCTTCATTGACGGGAAAGGCGTGTACTTTTCCGCTGTGGTAATTAGCGGTTAACACATATTCATGTTTATCATCAATGCTGACGTGGCATGGAGACGGGCCTTCAATCAGCTGGTGATTCACAAAAGTTAATTCCCCGCTGTTCTGATGAATCTGATAGGCTGCGACGCCGCCTTTTCCGTCTGCCTTTTCAATGGAATACAGCATGCTGTTATCAGAATTCGGAGTGACGTATGTCGGGTTGCCGAGCTTTGCTGCCAGCTTCGGACGGCTGAGCCGTTTCGCTTCTGTATCAAGTTCAAAACAATAAATGCCTTCGCTTCCGCCTTTTGTATATGTTCCCGCGTATCCTATGTACTTAGCCATTCGGTTTCCCCCTTTAGAGTCTTGTCTTCTCTATATTAACGTATCTTGAAGGAAACTGCCTTGTAAATGTTTAAGATGTTCTGACAAGCGGCAAGGTGCAGCAGCGGAAGGAACCGCCTGATTTAATAATTTCGGAAAACTCGGTTTCAATGACTGTATAACCTCTTTTTCTGAGCTCGCGGTTCGTATGACGGTGCTGCGGCAGGCTGATAATTGTCTGATTGCCGAGTGACAGGATATTCGGACCGAGCGTGAATTGCTCTTCTTCAGGCACTTCTATCATCTCAAAACGTTCGGCGAGAAGATCAATTTCTTTCTGCCGCAAGCCATTTTTGCAGTATAGCGCCTCCGTTTCGGAGATCATATTAAATACACAGTCCAAATGTAAGAAATCCTCCTTGAGAGGAATCGGCACAACCGTCATCTCCGGCAGCGCCTCCCGCAGCTCCCGGACAGCCGCTTTATCCGTGCGCTCGCTCAGTCCGGCGTAAACGGTGCCGTCTGCGATCAAGATGTCGCCGCCTTCAATATTCGCTTTTTTCAGTCGCGTATAAGGGATTTTCTTATTGTCAAGCAAGTCTTGAAACACTTTTTCTTCTCCCTGCCGGACTGAAGCCGCCATGTTTGAAATAAACGCCGTCTCGCCTAATACAAATCCGATATCCCGGGTGAATACCTGCTCAGGCAATGCGGGATCGGCAGGCAGCAGGACGACTTCAATCTGATGAGATCTTAAAATGTCAATAAACTCACTATGCTGTTTGAGGGCAACGGATATGTTAATATTTTCTTGTTTGAAATGTTTCTGCGTTCCGTTAATAATATCCTTGATGGCCATGTGTTCCGGCCGGCATAAGATGACTGTCTGCAAAGCATCAAACTCACTGCGGCAAGCCGGTTTCCGCGTGGATTTGGGAATGGATACGTCCATGTGATATCCTCCTATCGGTATTCAATGTGCGTTTATTATTCCCGGATGTGATGAATAATAAAACATTTATGAGAGAATATCTAACCAACTTAATATTTAAAATTTTAGACAAAACGGTCAAAGTATTGTTTAATAGGGTACAGATGAATGAGTCAAAACGACCAGACACCAAAGGGGAGTTTAAATAATATGAAGTTGCCAGAATCAAGATTTTGCAAAGAAACAAGGGTTGTTAAAACAAGCAGGGTTTTTCCGCTTGATACGAATAATCACAATACGCTGTTTGGCGGAAAGCTGATGAGCTACATTGATGATATCGCTTCAATTTCCGCGGCACGCCACTGCCGGTGTGAAACAGTCACGGCCTCAATGGATTCTGTAGATTTTTTGCGCCCCATCGGCCAACAGGATTCCGTATGCCTTGAATCTTACGTCACATGGGTCGGCACATCGTCTATGGAGGTGTTTGTCAAAGTCATTAAAGAACATCTGATGACGGGCGAACGCGAGCTTGCGGCAACGTCGTTTCTGACCTTTGTCGCGCTTGATTCAAACGGGAAATCGGTACCCGTTCCGCGGATCGTGCCGGAAACTGAGGAAGAAATCATGCTTCACAATACGGCCGTTCAGCGCGCCGGAGAACGAAAAAACCGCTTAAAACACAGCAAGGCCCTGGCCGAGGCGCTCGGAACAAATAAACCTTGGTAATCGTCAAACCGCTTTTTTAAAAAGCGGTTTTTTTATGCTGAGAAAGGACTTTTCCTGCCGGATCCATAATCTATTACAGGGAAAGGAGACGTGGCGTGCATGATGAAACATAAGTCTTCCGGCACCATCCTGACAACCGGGCGTATCCGTCTGCGGACTATGCGGGATGACGATGAAGAAAATTTGTACGGGCTGTTTACCGACAGAGAGGTCATGAAATATTATCCTTCTCTTAAAAGCAGACGGGAAACGAAGGAATGGATTGCCTGGAACAAACGATTGGCCGCAGGATACGGCGTCAGTCTTTGGATCGCAGAGGATAAAGAGACGGGCGCATTTCTCGGTCAATGCGGAATCGTTCCGCAGACGGTAAACGGAAACACTTTGATGGAAATCGGCTATATGTTTGCCCGCCGCCGCTGGGGCTGCGGCTATGCGACAGAGGCGGCGAACGCCTGTCTGGACTACGGTTTTCATACGCAGCAATACGGACGCATAGCGGCGCTGATTGATCCGGAAAACGCTGCCTCCGTCCGTGTCGCGGAAAAAATCGGTATGGTGCCCGGTGAGACCGTTACCAAATGGGAGAGGCAGCTGACGGTTTTTGACATCACATCTGACGTTGAACGTTTCGGCGAAATGTAGTATGATACGAGCAGACATGTTTTCTAGGGTTCCGCATGTTCATACATGGCCTGGTCCGAGAGAAAACACATATGCGGACATATCCCGCATATGCACACGGAGGGAAAAAAGCCCGGGAGAGTCAATCTCATGTGAGACGACTATCCGGGCTTTTTTGTATTGTCCGGATACAGAAAGGGTGAAGAACATGAAATGGGGTTTAGTGGTCATAGCGGCCGTATTTGAAGTGGTATGGGTCACCGGCCTGAAACATGCTGATTCGGCACTGGCGTGGAGCGGCACGATTGTGGGAATCATCATCAGTTTTTATCTATTAATCAAGGCGACAGACAGCCTGCCCGTAGGAACGGTATATGCGGTCTTTACCGGACTCGGGACAGCGGGCACCGTGCTCAGTGAAATCCTGCTTTTCAAAGAGCAGGCCGATCCGGTGAAAATCGTGCTGATCGGCGTTTTGCTGATCGGTGTCATCGGATTAAAGCTGGTCACACAGGATAAGCCTGAGACGAAGGAGGAGAAGGCGTAATGCATTGGATCAGCCTGA
The DNA here is from genome assembly GCF_001999205.1 of Bacillus sp. 275. Lineage (NCBI taxonomy): Bacteria > Bacillati > Bacillota > Bacilli > Caryophanales > Bacillaceae > Bacillus > Bacillus sp. 275. Next base: position 716,708 of record NZ_CP019626.1, on the reverse strand, counting down.
TAGCCGCGGGTCTTTGTGAAATGCTCGGGGTCATTTTAATGAATCAATTTCAAAAAGAAAAGAAAGTCAAATGGATTCTTTTCATTATCGCCGGATTTGCGGCTTCTTTTTCCCTGCTTTCTTATGCGATGGAGACGATCGCGATGGGCACGGCCTATGCGATCTGGACCGGTATCGGCACGGCGGGCGGCGCATTAGCCGGCATTCTTTTCTACGGCGAGCAGAAGGATGCGAAGCGCATCTTTTTCATTGCGCTTATTTTATGCGCTGCCGTAGGGCTGAAAATTCTTTCGTAAATTGATTTTTATCAAATTTTCAGTATAATCTATAATAAGTTACGAATTATGAAGATACGAGGGATTAAAACAGATGAATTCATATATGACACAGCGGCTGAAAGAATACCGCCGCGGGAATGAGGAAAAAGGGCGCCTGCTTGTCAGCTGCCCCGATCAGCCGGGAATTGTATCGGCTGTGTCCGCGTTTTTGTTTGAACATGGCGCAAACATTATTGAATCAAATCAATACACGACTGACCCTGAAGGCGGACGGTTTTTTCTTAGGATCGAATTCGACTGCAAGGGCATTCGTGAGAAAAAAGAGGACTTACAGCAGGCGTTCGCCTCAATCGCCCAGACATTCGGCATGACATGGAGCCTGTCTCTGGCAAGTGAGCTGAAGCGGGTGGCGATCTTTGTATCGAAGGAGCTGCACTGCCTTCATGAACTGATTTGGGAATGGCAAAGCGGCAATATGATGGCCGAAATTGCGGTCGTCATCAGCAACCACGAAGAGGCCAAAGAAGTGGTCGAACCGCTGAATATTCCGTTCCATTACATGAAAGCTAACAAAGACATCCGCGCCGAAGTGGAGCGGCGCCAGCTTGAGCTGCTGGAGCGGTATAAGATTGATGTGATCGTTCTTGCCCGCTACATGCAGATTTTGACGTCTGATTTTGTATCTGCCCATCCGAATCGGATTATTAACATCCACCATTCATTTCTGCCGGCCTTTATCGGCGCTAATCCGTATAAACGGGCTTATGAGCGCGGAGTGAAATTAATCGGCGCGACCTCTCACTATGTGACGGACGATCTTGACGAAGGGCCTATTATTGAACAGGATATTGAACGCGTCGATCACAGAGATCACGCAGAGGATCTGAAGAATATCGGCAGAACGATTGAGCGGAGCGTGTTGGCAAGAGCCGTAAAATGGCATCTGGAAGACCGCGTCATCGTTCACGGAAACAAAACGATCGTATTTAATTAATGACGGTCCGCCGGGGAGGCGGACTGTTTTTTATGGATGAAAATGTCTTGACAAGAACCTGTTTTCTTTGCATAATATAAAAAAATCATTGAGCGTTGAAGAGGATCAGTACGCAGAACTTTCTGTGACAGAGAGCAAAATGGCCCGCTGAAACATTTTGCCGCATGAAACCTGCCGAACCTGCCTTGGAGTCCTGAGGGGAAAACTCAGGCGCGATAACCTGGCGTTACAGGAAAGCGGGACGCGTGAAAAACGCGTTCAAACAAGGTGGTACCACGGAAAGCCCATTTCGTCCTTATTTTTCAGGACGGAATGGGCTTTTTTTATTGACGGGAGCCGGTTTGGATTGATTGCCACGGAGGAGAAACGATGAAAAAACAAAGAATTGTTGTGAAAATCGGGAGCAGCTCGCTCACCAACAGTAACGGAAGTATTGATGAAGCAAAAATCAAGGAACATACGGAAGCCATTTCTTTATTAAAAGAAAACGGGCATGAAGTGATCCTCATTACCTCAGGCGCGGTGGCAGCGGGTTTTTCCGCTCTCGGCTATCCGTCGCGACCTGTTACGATAAAAGGAAAGCAGGCAGCTGCCGCAGTCGGCCAGACGCTTTTAATGCAGCAATATATGGACCATTTAAAAAGATACGGTCTGACGCCGGCACAAATTTTATTAACAAGAAATGATTTCTCAAAAAGAGAGCGGTACAGAAACGCCTATGCCACTGTAATGGAACTGTTGGAGCGTGGAGTCGTGCCGATTATTAATGAGAATGATTCCACATCAGTCGAAGAGCTGACGTTCGGTGATAACGACATGCTGTCGGCGCTTGTAAGCGGTTTGATTCATGCAGACCAATTAATGATTCTCACAGACATTAACGGGCTGTACGATGCCAATCCGAATGAAAACCCGGACGCAAAGCGGTTCGACTATCTGAATGACATCACACCAGAATTGCTCGGATATGCCGGATCAGCAGGCTCAAAGGTCGGCACCGGAGGTATGAAGTCAAAACTTCTCGCCGCCCAGACCGCATTGTCGCTCGGGGTGAAGGTATTTATCGGAACCGGCTCCGGACGGGAAAAACTGATGGTGATTTTAGACGGAAAAGGCGACGGCACTTATATCGGCGATAAAGACCTGTCCTCAGTGAATAATACACGGCAATGGATCATGTTTCATTCTCCGATATCAGGGGAAATCATCATTGATGGGGGAGCGGAGCAGGCGATGATCCATAACGGGTCAAGTCTCCTCCCGGCCGGTGTCGCCGATGTCTGCGGCAGTTTTCCGAAAGGGGCCGTAGTGGAAGTCAAAGGGCCCGGCGGCATGATCGGCAAAGGGCAGACGCAGTACTCATCCGATGAAATTTTAGAAGCCAAAGGGAAGCGGAGCGACCAGCTTTCAGGAACGAAGCAGGTGGAAGTGATTCACAGAGATGATTGGGTGAATTTATTTGACGAGGGGGAACACAAATGAGTGAAGTATTGCAAAAAGCAGCCTTGGCAAAAGAAGCGGCTGCCGAAATGGTCATGAAAACGACGGCTGAAAAAAACGAAGCGCTCCAATGTATTGCAGACGGACTCAGAAATGAACGCCGGCTGATTTTAACAGAGAATCAGAAAGATATTGAAGCGGGACGGAACAGAGGACTGACACCTGACATTATTGACAGGCTGACTCTTGATGAAAAACGCCTGCTCGATATCGCGGACGCCGTGGAACTGCTGATCGGTCTTGAAGATCCCGTCGGTGAATCGCTGGAGACCATTCAAAAAGAGAATGGATTATCCATTGAAAAAATCCGCGTGCCCCTTGGAGTAGTGGGCATGATCTATGAGGCCAGACCGAACGTTACCGTAGACGCGGCCACACTCTGCCTGAAAACCGGAAACGCGGTTGTGCTCAGAGGAAGTTCTTCCGCCATCCACAGCAACATAGCGCTTGTCAGTGTGATGAAACGCGCTCTGGGGCTGTCAAAGCTTCCGATTGATGCCGTTCAGCTCATAGAAGATACAAGCAAAGAAACCGCCAAACAGCTCTTTACATTAAATGACGGGCTGGATGTATTGATCCCGCGCGGCGGTAAAAATTTAATTGATCTTGTGGTCAGGGAATCAACCGTACCCGTTTTAGAAACCGGAGCGGGCAATTGCCACGTGTACATAGATGAGTCAGCAGATCCTCAAATGGCAAGCGAGGTCGTCATCAATGCCAAAACACAGCGTCCTTCGGTCTGCAACGCGATTGAATCTCTTTTGATTCATGAAAAATGGGCCGAAGAACACGGACGAAAGCTGCTGAATCAGCTGACAGAAAAAGGGGTGGAGCTCCGAGGAGACCAGGTGATTTGCGGACTGGAGCCTCAAGCGAAACAAGCAGAAGAAGCCGATTGGGGAGCGGAGTACCTGGCGCCGATTCTCAGTGTGAAAACGGTGCAGGACGTACAGGAGGCGGTCCGCCACATTCAGCAGTACGGCACAAACCATTCAGAAGCCATTCTGACGGAGAACGCCGAGCATGCGGCTTACTTCCAGACCGCCGTTGACGCCGCCGCCGTGTATCATAATGCTTCAACCCGGTTTACGGACGGTTTTGAATTCGGATACGGAGCCGAAATCGGCATCAGCACGCAAAAGCTTCACGCGAGAGGGCCGATGGGGCTTCCGGCGTTAACATCTACAAAAATCATCATCAAAGGAAACGGACAAATCCGCGTATAATCTTTTAAGCTTATCCTTCAAAAAGGGTAGGCTTTTTTTATGCGGAAAGATTGACGGTCTCTATTATATTGTGTAAAATTAAATTGTACGCAATATAATAGAGGTGAATTCACATGACAAAACCATTATTTACTGCAACCGTATCAGCCGCCGGCGGACGTGAAGGGAAAGTCACGTCTTCTGACGGAGTGCTGAATCTTGATGTTGCCATGCCGGGAACGCCAAGAGCAAAAAAGCTCGAACATGCTACAAACCCTGAACAGCTGTTTGCCGCAGGATATTCAGCCTGCTTTGACAGCGCTCTTCAGCTCGTAGCGAGAAAAGAGCGTCTGAGTATTGAAACAGAGGTCACTGCGCATGTCAGTCTGCTGAAAGATGAAGCAGACCAAGGATATAAACTAGGCGTTACGCTTGAGGTCAAAGCATCCGGCATTGATAAACAGGAGCTTGAAGCCCTTATCCAAAAAGCGCACGGTGTCTGTCCGTATTCAAAAGCGACAGCGGGAAATATTGAAGTGAAGCTTCTGGCAGCAGAATAAAAATAAGGATGCCCATTCGGGGCATCCTTATTTTTTGCCGTGCAGCGTATTCAAAACCTCATAAAGCGACTGCTTTAACTGCTTTAATTCCTCTTTTGACCGTCCCGTCTGTTCCAGCATGGCAATGGGGATATCCGCCGCTGTTTTCTGCAAGGCCCGTCCTTCATCTGTGAGCCTGATCGTCACGGATCGCTCGTCTTCAGCCGACCGCTTTCTCATGATGATTCCGTGCTGCTCCATCCGTTTCAGCATCGGTGTCAGCGTTCCGGAATCCAGGTACAAAAGCTCACCCATCCGTTTCACATTCAGTTCTTCGTGCTCCCATAATAAAAGCAGCGCCAAATATTGGGGATAAGTTACGTTGAGCTTATCAAGCAGCGGTTTGTACCGTTTCGTCATTTCCCTTGAGCTTGCGTACAGCAAAAAACAAAGCTGATTCTCCAGTTTCATATGTTCAAAATCTTTTTCTGCCATTACTTCTTTCACCAACTCTTTGTTTGTTAACGTTACCCCTATTGTAGCCGAAAAACGGCCCATTTCCTATTCCAATCATGTTTAAAAATATGAGCAGGGGCAATATATACAGTAAGTACAATGAGGAGGCTGATAATAATGGCATTATTTACTGCAAAAGCGACCGCAGTCGGCGGACGAGCAGGACATATTAAATCCGAAGACGGGGTGCTGGATTTTGACATCATCATGCCGAATGCAAAAAAAGACGGAGAAACCGGCACAAACCCTGAACAGCTCTTTGCGGCAGGATATGCTGCCTGCTTCGGGGGAGCGCTTGAGCTCGCCGCCCAAAAACAAAAAATCGACATGACCTCTGAAATTGAAGGACAGGTCAGCCTTTTAAAAGATGAGAGTGACGGAGGTTACAAAATCGGCGTAACGCTCGTCATTGATACAAAAGATCTTGACAAAGAAACGGCGGAGAAGCTAGTGCACGCCGCTCACGAGTTCTGTCCGTATTCAAAAGCAACAAGAGGAAATGTAGACGTCAAACTTGAATTAAAATAATTCAACGAACGAATATCCCGGATTTTATATCCGGGATATTTTATTAACGAAAACATCAGTAATGATCTCTTCTCTCCCGGAATATGAATACGATATAGCACTTTTGCATAATGACACCAAGAGAAAAGAGGGAGAAATCGATGTCTCTTCCAAACATACCGAACATCACCCCCGACATTACACTCTCCAGATGTGAGACCCTGAACCTCCTTCTTTCATCCGTGGCTATGGAAGAAATCGGACTATCCCATATTCTGCAGGCGGAAGCGGAAAGGATTCAAATGTTTCTCGGCGCTTCCGGCGATCCCTCCTTGGAGGAATTGTCATCAATCAATAGAAGCACTGAACGGCTCCTGCGCACCGTCATGAAATCACAACTCCTTTTGCAGACGAAGCTTGAGGACATTATCTTCTTACAGGATTCTGAAGTCTGTATGGATCCGGACGACCCGAGCAATCCGAGTGATCCGGGCGATCCTGATGACCCGTGGAATCCGGACGACCCAAGTAATCCGAGTGATCCAGACGATCCTGATGACCCGTGGAATCCGGACGACCCAAGTAATCCGAGTGATCCGGGCGATCCTGATGACCCGTGGAATCCAGACGATCCCAGTGATCCGGAAGATCCGTGTGACGGCCTGTTTTACGGGCGCATTGGCTGCTGTGAGTGCGGGGATTGTGAGGACTGCGGTTGGAAGAAAAAAGGCGGGGATCGTTCATAAAAAAAGAGACGGGTGAAGCACATGCCGTATTCAAGCATCTCAAAAGCGAAACAGGCATCTTTTGAAGCCATGCATTGTCTCACGATTGCGCTGTTACATATATTATCTGTGACCGTGGATAAAAGAAGGGGTTCAAATTACAAAGAAGAAATCAGGCTGTTCTCCGCATTGTGCCGCTGGCAGATGGAAACAGGCGGCCGTCTGTTTTTAATGATCAGCCTGGAAGAAGAGCAGAAGCAGATGTATGAGCGGCACTTTCATGAGATGAAGACAGTGACGGAACGAACGAAAAAATTCATTTTTGAAAGCCCGCGCGAATTCCGGGCGCATCCCATTACGAAGCGGGCTGTCAGGCAGCTTCAGGAATGGAATACGGAAACTGCCGAACCTGCCGTCAGATGGGTGCGGCCTGTCATCATCACGATGAACGGCACTCCTGAACGGCCTTGGTTCAATCAACAACTCCAAAATCGGGAAAGGTGAGAAAATGAGCGGAAATGCTGAATGTAAACTGACTCTTTGCATGATTGTGAAAAACGAGGAGAGATACATCTCCCGTTGTTTATCAAGTGTACAAGACATCGTTGATGAGATCGTCATCGCAGACACCGGATCACAAGATAATACAAAAGATATATGCAAAAGCTTTCAGGCAAGAGTGTTTGATTTCGAATGGGAGAATGATTTCGCAAAGGCCAGAAATTACGCCCTGCAGCATGCCGAAGGAGATTGGATTTTAGTGCTTGACGCGGATGAAGAGCTCGATCAGGAGACGGGCCGTTTTTTAACTTCGCTGCTTCATGACGGATTACCGAGCCGGGGCCTTTTGAAAATCATCAATTATACGGGGAAGCAGCTCGATGAAAACGAAGCGTTTGAAAGCATGCAGCCGAGACTGTTCCGCAATCATAAAGGCCTTCTGTATCAAGGCAGAATTCACGAGAATATCTCGGCTTCCAATGAGGAAGAAAACAATGCTTTTTTCACGCTCCCATGTGTGATTCATCACTACGGCTACTTGGAGCAGGAAGAAAAGATCAAGCAAAAACATAAACGGAATATCAGCATTTTAAATGAAGAGCTTTCAGAGGAAAATCCTGATCCGTGGCTTGTCTATCATTTGGCAAGTGAATGCTACAGAATCAAAGACTATGAAAAAGCATTACATCTTGTCAACGGCTCAATTTTCCAATTTTTAAGCGAAAAACGAATGCCTCCGTCTCTCCTGTATTATTTGAAATATACAATATTGCTTGAGCTCAAACGGTATGAAGAAGCCGAACAAGGGATTGAAAAAGTGCTCAAGCTATATCCTGATTACAGCAATCTTCATTATTATAAAGGCCTTGTATTATATCATTTGGAAAAGTACAGAGCGGCAATCAAAGCATTTGATAACGGAACGCAGGTTGAAGGAGAAAACGCTGATCACTTCATTTTAAAAGGTGCCGCCGATTTCAGAGCCTTTTATTATATGGCGAAATGCCATGCTGCATTAAACCATGATATGACGGCCATCGCTTACGCCAAAAAATCGGTGAAGTTCAATCCTCAATTTAAACCCGCGAAAGAACTTCTGTCTCAATTAAAAAAGGATCAGCGGACAAACGCCTGATCCTTTTTTGCATGTTCCATTAAGATAATCGAATAATGTTTAAAGCTGCACCGACGCTTCCTCCAAGCAATGTGGCCGTACTCAATAATCCGAACAGCTGAAGCTGGATGGTGCTGCCTGCTGGCAAAGTCACAATAAAGGAGTTATTAAAGTTTGCCAAAGACGCGACCGGGGCGATAATCGAACTTGCAGGAGGAGTGCCGTTGATTAAAATACGCGAACTTACAAGCAAGCCGGCCGTTAAATTAATATGGTAGGAAATATAGTACCGTCCCGCCGGAGCAACGGTAAATATGGTATTTGCGGCATTAGCCGTAATATCTGCCGAAAGGTTTTGTTCATTCGGTAAGGAAATGGTCGTGCCGCCGACAATAACTGCGACAACACCGCCGCCCGTATTGCTCGCATAGCCGGAAGTTGCTGTCAGACTTGTTCCGGTGCTTCCGGTCGGTCCGGTGCCGCCAGTAGCGCCGGTACTCCCGGTCGGTCCGGTGCCGCCAGTAACGCCGGTGCTTCCGGTCGGCCCGGTACCGCCAGTAGCGCCGGTGCTTCCCGCCGCAGCTAAAAGTGTATAGTCAGCTGAGGCTCCAGGGGTTCCCGCCGGGCTGTTTACGTTTGCGACGTAAGAGCTTCCGTTATACAAGACAACCTGTCCGGTTGTGTAAGTGGGGGCAATCAGCGGATTAAAAGCAACAATCCCTTGAAGGCCCACACCGGTGACCCCCGTAGGTCCGATTGCTCCCGTCGGTCCCGTCGGCCCCGCCAGTGTAGGGATATTTGAGATACTGTCCAATTTTGAACCGAGAAGAAGCTCCTGTTTCATTAAGCTGTCAAGCGTATCCCGGACGCTCTCATTCAGGTTAAGAATATCCGCAAGACTTGACGGGGGCCCTGTTAATCCGGGAATCGCTCCGAGCGCGTATTGGATTTTTTCACCTTCCGCATTCAGAATATGTGCCATTCCCAGCTCTTCCATAGCAATTGACGAAAGAAGAAGGTTAATGGTATCGTCTCTGGAAAGTGTAACGACAGGGGTGATATTGGGCAAATTAGGCTGTGACACAATGTCCCTCCTTATGAGTTGGCTGAAAATCATTTTATTACGAACAAAGTTCCCCGAAATGAGCGTAAGCAGTACTGTATCAGTATATTCACGGATTCTGTCCAAGTTTCTGAATGGATTCCCTTTATAAACCAATTGAGCGGGTTATACCGCTGTTTTTGATTTCATGATATATGAAGGAAATACTTTAAATATAGAGAAAATACATCGCACAGCATTCGCAAATCGGTCAAAATGACAGCGGGACATGTGATCGTCTATAAAGCGATGGCTATATATCTTGTGCGTTTCCTGCAAAAACTCTCTTTTTCATTTCAAGTTTTCTGTATAAAAGGGCGAGAAGCATGGATGGGATCGTACAAACAATCATTCCGATAAAGGCATACCGGGGTTCAATTTCATATAAAAAACCTCCGAAAATAGTAAATACCGCAGTGCTCCAGCTGAGAGCAAGCGCTGAATATATGCCTTGGGCTTTCGGGATTTGCGCGGGTGAAATATTTTTAATTAAGTATTTCATAAATGCATAGTGTCCCATCGCGAATGAACAGGCATGCAGCGTCTGCGCAATACAGAAAATGATGACATGCGGAAAGGCAAATACGAGTATCCAGCGTACGGTAGCACCAAGCGCCGCCAACGCGAGCAAAGAGCCTGCCGTAAATTGATGAAAGTATCGGTCAGCGATTGCAAAGAAGATAATCTCCGCGATAACGGCGATGTTGATGATGATTCCGATGGCATATGCGGGGGCATCGATTTCCTGCAAAAAGAGATAACCGTAATTGTAATAAGACGCATGTGCCGCCTGCAGTAAGATAACGATTGCGAGCACCAGACCGAAATATTTGATGCGGAATAAGGCAAACATGCCCTCTTTTCTTGCGCTGTCTGTTTCCGGCCGTTTTGAAAGAACAGCTGGCGCATGCATAAAGCTGAGGCATGCGAATATCAGGGTGCCTAAAAGCAGTGCCCATAAAATCGCTTGATCTCCGAATATACCTGTAAAGACGGACAGGATGACGCCGGCTGAAACAAAACCCGCGGACCCCCACTGCCGGCTTGTCCCATAGGCCTTTAATTCGTTATGCTGTACAAGGACGCCGCAAGCGCTGTCTAAAGCAGGCATTAAAGCAGGATAAAACACATGCAGCACTAATGTGACAAGAAGCAGGCTTTGAAAAGAATCAGCGGGAATATAACATAAAAGTGCGAGAAACGTCCCGATTCTGGCGCCGTTTAATAAGGCTTTGCTGCTGAATTTTCCTGATAAATAAGGAAAGAAAAATAATGTGGAAATCCCTCTTGCCGCCAAGCCCAAGCTCATAATGAAACTGGCTTCGGATACGGAAACCCCTTTTATATGCACCATCCATCCCGTCCAATAGGGCAGAAAAACACCCCATGTCATAAAAAAACTAAAAAAATGCAGACTCATCCAGCGATATGCTTTCATTCCCGTTCCTCCTTTAATTGGCATGTTATCATGTAAAGACATAAAGACAATATGAGATATCTCATATTTTTGGGGTGGACGATGGAAATTTATAAAGGCGAGAAAAAGCGGCATCAGTTAAAAAAACACTCAATCGCGCATTTATTCTCTTTCCCCGCTGGAGAGTTTATGGAAGTGCGCGAATATGAGCGGGACGAATGGATTATTCAAGAGGGCAGGAGGCCTGACTTCCTGTTTTACGTGATTGAAGGAAAAGCGAAAATATATGTAACCCATCAAAACGGGAAAGTTTCTTTAATTAATTTTATCAACAAAAATGATTACATCGGAGAGATGGAACTATTACATGAAGTGTATTACACAAAAGGAATTCAAGCCTCAGCGAAGACTGTTTGTTTTGCTCTGCCTATTTACCGCTGCCGCGCGCAATTGCTGCAGGATGCGAAATTCCTGCGTGAGTTGGCTAAGTTTCTAAGTGCTAAGGCGACGCTTATGGCTTCGAAATATTCACAAAGTCTGGCGTTCCCGCTTGAATACCGGCTGGCTGATTTTATTTTGCAGACGGCTTATGAAGGGGTTTATAAAGAGAAGCACGTAACGGTCTGTGATTATTTGGGTGTATCTTACCGTCATCTCTTGCATGTGCTGACGCAATTCTGCCAAAAAGGGTATTTGCAAAAAGAAGGGCGGGGCTATCAAATTAAGTAGCATGATTCACTAAGTGAACTTGCGGAGGCGCTGAAGAATAAATAGCACGCCCAGAAAAAACAGCCACCCGCGATTTGCGGATGGCTGTTTTCATTATACAAGCTGAGCTTGTTTTTTTCGTGCCTGTTTCGCGGCGTCGACCATATTTTTTAAGGCCGCAACGGTTTCTTCCTGCTGTCTTGTTTTCAGTCCGCAGTCCGGGTTTACCCAGAAGCGGTCAGTCGGACACACTTCAAGCGCGTCATCAATAATTTGATAGATTTCTTCAGTTGCCGGCACACGCGGGCTGTGAATGTCGTAAACACCGAGTCCGAGGCCTTTCACGTAAGGATGTTCTTTCAAGTATTCTAAAAATCCTCCGTGGCTTCTGCTGTGTTCGATTGTAATGACATCCGCGTCAAGATCATTGATCGTATCTACGATATCTTCAAAGTTGCTGTAACACATATGCGTATGAATCTGCGTCTCATTTTGCACAGAAGACGTCGTTAACCGGAATGCTTCTGCGGCCCAAGTTAAATATTCATCCCAATCCTGCGTTTTTAACGGCAGTCCTTCGCGGAGCGCGGGTTCATCTACTTGGATAATCTGAATACCGGCATCTTCAAGCGCTTTTACTTCTTTTCTGAGGGCAAGCCCGATCTGGAAGGCGATTTCTTTTCTTGAAATATCCACACGCGGGAATGACCAGTTTAAGATGGTGACAGGTCCCGTCAGCATGCCTTTCATGTGTTTTTCCGTCAGCGATTGGGCGTAGACCGTATCTTTTACCGTCATCGGTTCGATAAATTCGACATCTCCGAAAATGACAGGCGGACGTACGCAGCGTGAACCGTAAGACTGCACCCATGCATATTTCGTAAAGGCGAATCCGGCCAGTTTTTCACCGAAGTATTCGACCATGTCCGTCCGCTCAAATTCTCCGTGAACGAGCACGTCTAAGCCGATTTCTTCCTGAATGTCAACCCAGCGCTTCGTTTCCGCATTAATAAAGGCTTGGTACTGTTCATCCGTCCAATCTTTTTTGCGCCATTTTTGCCGTGCGCTCCGCACCTCTGCAGATTGAGGGAAGCTTCCGATTGTCGTCGTCGGCAGAAGGGGAAGACCGAGTGATTCATTCTGCAGCGCCAATCGTTCTTCAAAGCTTGCCGGACGGGAGAAATCTTTTTCCGTCAGCTGATTCAGCTCTTCTTTTTGAGCTGAGTTCGCTCCTGTTGCGAATGCTTTTAAAGCCTTAAGTGCCGCTTTTGATTCTTCGATCTGCTCACTGACGGCCGCTTTGCCGGACAGAAGCCCTTCTTTTAAGACGCCGAGTTCCGCCAGTTTTTCTTTAGCGTATGACAGGCCGTTCAGCAAATCCTTTTCAAGATGCTCGTCAGGGTGTTTCGCCACCGGCACGTGCAGAAGGCTGCTTGAAGGCTGAATCCATAACTCCTCAACATCAGCGTGGCTGAGGATATCCAGAGCCGCGTCCAGGCGTTCTTCAACATCGATTTTCCAAATGTTGCGGCCGTCGACCACACCGGCTGCCAGCACTTTATCTTTCGGGAAGCCGTGCTTTTTCAGCTGCTCAAGGTTTCTGCCTTTATCATGCACGAAGTCAAGCCCGATTCCCTGTACGGGATAAGAAACGAGTTCTTCATATGCATCAACAGAATCGAAGTATGTCTGCAGGAGGACATTCAGTCCTGAAAGCTCTTTTGTGATCGCTTCATAGAGTTCTTTTGCGGCACGGACGTCTTCAGAAGAAGCTGTCACAAGGGCCGGCTCATCGATCTGAACCCATTTTACGCCTTCAGCTTCAAGTTCTTTCAGCAGCTGCACATAAAGAGGAACAAGGCGTTTTTGAATCGCTTTCGCTTCTGATTCTTCGTATCCTTTCGCAAGTGTGACGAATGTGTACGGACCGACGATGACAGGTTTTGTTTCCGCTCCGAATTCTTCTTTGATCCGGCGGTAGTCGTCAAGCTGTTTGTTTCTCGTCAGACGGAATTCAATGCTTTCGTCATATTCAGGGACGATGTAATGGTAGTTGGTATTAAACCATTTCGTCATTTCACTGGAAACGGCGTCTTTTACACCGCGGGCAATCGCAAAGTATGTATCAACGGGATCCGTGATGCTGCGGAATCTTTCCGGAATCCAGTTAAAGCTGACGGCGGTATCAAGCACATGGTCATAATGGGTGAAATCAGAGACCGGCACGATATCGACATGTTGGTCAAGCTGTGTTTTGACAGCTGATAAGAATAAACCGTCAAGCTCTTTAAGAAACGTTTCTTTATCAGTTTTACCTTTCCAATAAGCCTCAAGCGCTTTTTTCCATTCTCTGTTCAAGCCGATTCTCGGAAAACCGAGGTTCGAAGTTTTGATTGTTGTCATTAAGTTTCCTCCTTTAAGTGAGATGTAACAAAAAAGCCTCTTTCTCATGAGAGAAAGAGGCTTTAACTTCAAAATGCAAGCCTCTCTTATCTCTCAGATCACGTCTGATGGAATTAGCACCGTGCCTTATGAGACATTCGTCTCGGCGCAAAAATCACGCGCCCCATTTCACAATGGAATTACGGTCGGTTGCTGTTGGGGTCAAAAGGCCAATCCCTCGCCCAACTCTCGATAAGAGAAAATATTTCAATTTTTTTGAAAAGTTACATCATTTGTTGGTTATCTTATCAGCTTATTCAGATCACTGTCAATAGAAAATCTCACATTTTAAAAATTAGTGATGTGACAAGCTGATCAATCATTATATGAGAAAAATATCAGAAAGACAGCAGCTGTGCCTGTTCGGCTCTTTCCATCAGCACTTCAGGCGCGTCTAAATACAGGAATCCGTTCCCGGCCAATGTTTTGGCGATGTCCAAAGGAAGGGTCCGCCGCACGAGCTGGGCGTAGACTTCAGTCTCAGAAAGCGTCCGCTGAAACGCGTCCTGTTCAAGCCCTTTTATTAAGGCAAGCGCTCCGCTCACATGCGGGGCGGCCATTGAAGTGCCCGTCAGCTTCCCGTATTTATGGTTGGGAAGGGTGGAGAGAATATTTTCTCCCGGAGCCACCAGGTCAATCTCTTTGTTGGCGTTTGAAAATTCAGACGATTTACGGGCGATTGAGACTGATCCGACTGCGATCACTTCGTTGTAAGCGGCCGGATACGACAGTTCCTCTGTACGCTCGTCTCCGTCGCCTTCGTTTCCTGCCGCGCAAACGACCAGAACACCGCTTTTTACCGCATTTGCGACGGCTTCTTTCAATTCTGGCACATCGCTTGGCCCGCCGAGTGACATGGAAATGATATCGGCCTTTTGTTCAACGGCGTAGTTGATGCCGTTAATGATCCATTCGTATTTGCCGCTGCCGTTTTGACCGCCGAGAACTTTAACGATTAAAAGGCTTGCTTCCGGCGCGACACCCGAAATTCCGCCGTTTGAATCATTGGCGGCAATCGTTCCGGAAACGTGTGTCCCGTGTCCGTTATAATCGGAAATCGCGTCTTCTTTGCCTTCGTCATCATCGGTGAAGTTTTTCCCGCCGACAATCCGGTCTTTCAAATCAGGATGATTGATGTCGCAGCCTGTGTCAAGCACCGCGATTTTAATATCCTTGCCTTTAAACCCTTTTGCCCACAACTCTGGCGCCTTAATCACTTTAATACCCTCTGGAAGCTCGTTCACCTCCATGATCTGTTCATCCGTGACATAAGGAATCAAATGCATTTCACCATTCATAAAAAAGCCCTCCTTTTTTATGCTTGCGAGTGGATACAAGGGTGTTGCTACTATTTTATGGCAGAGCATGCCGGCCGGAAAGAGTCATTTGAAGCATTTTCATAAAAAAGGCGTAATCTATCGCACTAAAAAATTTCAAATAAATGGATAGTTTAACAGCTTTTATTTTCATTCATGATCCGCTGACGCTATAATTGGAAATGGGAAAGGAGAAGAGATATGAAGATAAGTGAAGCATTATACAGCTATTTTTCAGAACAAGTGGATCAAATTGCGAAAGAGTGGATCGAAACGATGGAAGATTCGGATCCGAATTCGATTTATTCTTTGACAAACCCCGTCATCACAGAAGAACTGACGGAGCAGGATAAAGAATTTTACCGGCATATTAATAAAATGTATATCATGCCGGAAAAAGAATTTTTAGAAGAGTTCGAGCGGTGGGTGATTGAGCTTGCGAAAGACCAGAAGCATCTGGATACTCCCGTCCAGTATGTGGTCCGTGAATTCATGAGAAACCGGAGACTATACGTCAGTTATTATAATGCGTTTGCCGATAAACATGAATCTTCGTTTGCACAGGGAGAAAGGAAGAAATGGGAGAATTTAATTGTACAAGTATTTGATTTTACGATTTATACGTTTGTCGATCATGCCGAGTATAACTCAAAAATGCAGCTGAATGCGCAAAGAGAAATGATTTTGGAGTTAAGCTCGCCGGTTATCACGCTGAGCAAACGGACGGCGCTGCTGCCGCTTGTCGGCGATATTGACACGGAGCGCGCCAAATTCATTCTTGAAAATACGCTGAGCACATGTGCAAAACGGCTGATTGAACATCTGCTAATTGACCTGTCGGGTGTAGTGGTTGTCGATACGATGGTGGCGCATCAGATTTTTAAATTAATTGAGGCGCTGAAATTGATCGGCGTCACGTCCACTTTATCCGGAATCAGACCGGAAATCGCTCAAACCGCCGTACAGCTCGGCATTAATTTCTCAGATATTACGGTCAAGTCCAATCTCGCTCAGGCTCTCAATTATCATCAATAACATACATAACAAAACAGGCTGCCGAATCACTCCGGCGGCCTGTTTTTATACAAACAACAATGAAATGAGCCAGCTTGCGCCGAATAACAGAAGCACGAGCAGGAAAAAGCACCAGTCGGCGCGGCGCACGGTAACAGTTCTGTAAAACGTGCGGTTTCGGCTCCCCGTAAAGCCTTTAGATTCCATCGCGATCGCCGTGCGTTCCGCCTTTCTGATTGCGCCTGCCAATAGCGGAATGGTGAAGCGCCTGAAGGCGGAGAGCTTTCCTTTCAGCCCGGAATCAGACCCCGCGCCCCTGATTCTGTGCGCCTGCCGGATGATCAGGATTTCATCTTTCAGAAGAGGGAGAAACCGGAACCCCGCGATAACGCCGTATGCAAGCTTGGGCGGCAGCTTACACTGCTGAATCAGACTGAGCATGAACAGAATCGGATCGGTTGTGAAAAGAAACATCATCGACAAAGCGGAAAAACATAAAATACGAAACGCGATAGAAATCCCGAGCGCCGCGTTATCACTGTTGACGGCAATCGGCCCGAGCTTAAACAGCAGATTGCTTCCGGTTGTCGGGACGTTTCCGAATACGGCGGCTGTCCATAAAGAACCGAAGGCCAGAATGACAAACGGAATCGTGAACAGCAGCCATTTTTTCAGCGGCACACGCCCCGCCGAGAGGACGCCTCCCGCAATGATGATATAAAACAAAGCAGGGGTGTACGGATTATAAATAAACGACAGCATAATGACGCATAACAATACAGCCGCCGCCTTTATTGACGGGTTAACAGCCTCCAGCCGCAAGTTCATTTCTCCGCCTCCTGTCGTGTTTCATCCATTCATACCGCAGCGGCAAAGCCAAATGCGCCTGCTCGGCGATCCCGGTGTTATCAGAAAATAAAGCGTCGGGAGTTCCCCGGAATACCAGTTTCGTGCCGCAGAGCACAAGGATCGTGTCGGCATAATCTGAGACGAGTTCCATATCGTGTGTCACCATCAAAACAGCCGTTCCTTCCTTTTGAATCTCACGGAGCATTTGCATACACTCCCGCGCCGTTTTGGCATCCTGTCCGAAAGTCGGTTCATCAAGCATCAAAACGTTCACATTGTGCATAAGCATCGTTGCGACGCTGAGCCGGCGTTTTTGTCCTTGGCTTAAAGAAAACGGATGCTGTGAGGCATGGCGTCTCAGGCCGAATCGGGTTAACAGCTGAAGAGCTTTCTCCTTTGCGGCTCTGCTGCTTTCAAAACCGAACATCAGCTCTTGAATGACGGAATCTGTGACAAACTGGTGTTCAGGATTTTGGAAAACATATCCGATCAGCCGCCGCAGCTCTTTTTCAGAATAGGAATCAATCGGTCTGCCGTCTATTTTGATGTCTCCGCCCAGCGGACGGATGAGCTTGGCCGCGGCAGAAAGGAGCGTGGATTTTCCTGTTCCGTTAGGGCCGGCAATCGCGGTGATTGAACCTTTTTTTACGGAAAAGCTCACATCCTGAAAAATGACGTCTGCCCCTCTTGAGAATGACAGCTCGTGAACGCTCAGCGCGTCTTCTGCCGAAAGCGCGGCGGGCCGGGGTTCGGGCAGAGACGGTACAGATTCTTGAAACAGCTTTTCTTTACACAATGTAAAAGGAATGCTGACGTGCTCCTGCAATGAGATCACACGCGGAATCGGAATGCCGAGCTCTATCAGCTCTTCAATCTTTGTTTCAAAGATAACGTCCGTCTCTCCGTCCATCACCTTCTGACCCGTTTCGTCAAGGACAATCGTCCTGTCCATCCACGGCGCCCAATGATCAAGCTGATGTTCGATAACGAGAAGGCCGAAGCCTTTTTTTGCTTGAAGATCTTTGATCAGCCGCACTAATTCACGTGCGGAATATGGATCAAGCTGTGCCGTCGGTTCGTCCAAAATAATGAGTTCCGGTTCCATCGCAATGATACAGGCAAGCGCCACTTTTTGTTTTGAACCGCCTGACAGCGAAGCGATCGTTCGCGTTTTCAGATGAGTGATCTCTAATTTTTCTAAAACGTCATCGATGATTGCGTCCATATCTTCTTTTGTATATTGCAAATTTTCCAGGCCGAAGGCGATTTCATCTTCAACCGTCAGCATGCAAAACTGCTGGTTCGGATCTTGAAACACGACGCCGATGGATCTGGCGGCGGGCTCTGTCAGATGTGAAAGAGGTGTTCCGTATAAAGAAACGGTTCCCGATTGAACCCCATCGCATGCTTCCGGGTACAGACCGTTTAAACAGAGAGCGAGCGAGCTTTTGCCGCATCCGCTCGGCCCGAGCAATAAAGCCCTCTCTCCTTTCCGGAGCTGAAAGGACACGTTTTGAAGAATCGGCTTTTCATCCTGATCATAAGAAAAGGTAAGACGGCCGGCCGATAGAAGGGGCTCAGATGCCTGCATCTTGGTTCACCTGTTTCTTTTTCTTCTTGAATTGTTTTCCGAGCGCCATGCCGTTCAGCACTCCTGTGTAAGCCAGCGCATCACTGATTGCTTTGCCGAGAAGGCCGGCAAGAAGCGCACCTGAGACCAGACGGATGAGAAGCATGACGGCTAATAAACCCGGATTCAAAACAGAGTATCCGGAAACGAACAAGTCATAAATGAAGCTCGTCACAGAAGACCCCATACCGGATAAAAGAAGCACGGGCAGGGTATACACCCGCCAGCGTGTCGCTAAAAAGACCGCTTCCGCACCGATTCCCTGTGCGATCCCGATCAGAATCACCATCGGTCCTGACGGATTTCCGAGTAAGCACTCCACAAACGCGGCGATGATTTCAGAAACGAGAGCCGCTCCCGGTTTTTGAATAATGTACGCGGCAATCACCGAGACGATAAACCAGATACCGTAAATCGGTTCGTAGCTCATCCGGCCGAAAAACCCTGCCGCTATATTGCTTGCATGAGTTGATACTAAATAAATGACAGCAAATACAACACTGATGACGGACATGACGACAATTTCTCTCATTTTCCAATTTTTCATTGTGATCTCCTGCTTTCTTATCGGATAGTGGTATGTATGAAAGAGATGATTTTACAGGCGGTTTATATTCAGTTTCATATTGCGGTGTCCTCCCCCGTTTTTTAATGAAAAATAAAAAACTGCATATCCGAGGGAATATGCAGCAGCAGAACGAAAACGCATGGGGAAAAAACCTGCGCTCCGGTCAATCTGCACTTCCCCACGCTGGTATTATCCAGATCGGGTTATAAGGGATCAAAACACGCCTGCCGCATGTTTTATCTCAGCCGATAACAGCACCCCTAGTGCGTTTCCTATACAGTTTTTTATGATGACATCATCATAGTTGATCATGTCTGATTTGTAAACAGCCTTTCTCCGAACAGAGTTTGGAATCGGACCGGATGATCATTCATAAAGATAAGAAGAGCCCTTTTGATCAAAAGGAAACGGAGGACATCTATGTTTGTTCATACAGTGCAGTCTGGTGACTCGTTATTTTCCATCAGCAGAAAGTACGGATTCCCTGTTGACAGCATCAGAAGTGTCAACGGGCTTGAGGAAACGAATATCGTTCCGGGGCAGGCGCTTTTAATCCCTCTTAATGAATATACGGTTCAGCCGAATGATACGTATGCCGTTATCGCAGGTAAGGCTTATGTGCCGCAGATGCAGCTGATGCAGGCAAACCCGGATATTCCGCCGAACCGGCTGCGGGCGGGTATGAAAGTGAAGATCCCTGATATCTCTAACTATCTTGCGGGAACCCTGCAATTTTATGTCATTCGGACGCCTGAAGCGGATAGAGAGCTAATTAATGATTTTGCGCCGTATTCTTCGGCGATTTCTTTGTTTGAATATCATTTTGGCCCGAATGGAGATATCATTAACGATTTAAACGACAGAACCGCAATAGAAACCACATGGCAGAACAGAGTGCGCCCGCTTGCCGTCATTACGAATCTGACAGAAGGGGGATTCAGTCCGGAATTAGCCCATCAAGTGCTGCAAAATCCGACGGCAAGAACGAATCTCGTCAACAATATCGTCTCCTTAACCGTAAGAAAGGGATACGGCGGTGTAAATATCGATTTTGAACGGATCAGAGAAGCTGACAGGGACCTCTTCACAGGATTTCTCCGGCAGTTAAAAACCCGGCTTTCGGAGCATCAGCTCGCGTTAACGATATCGGTTCCGGCAAAAACAAGTGATGCAGTGCCGTGGCTGAGGGGATATGATTACGGCGGAATCGGAGCCGTCGTCGATTATATGTTCATTATGGCGTACGACTGGCACCACGCCGGCAGTGAGCCGGGACCCGTGGCGCCTTTGACAGAGGTCAGGCAAACGATCAATTTTGCCATCAGCAGGGTGCCGAGAAGAAAAGTGATTCTCGGTGTTCCGCTGTACGGGTATGATTGGGTGATTCCGTACCGTCCGGGAACGATCGGATCCGCCATCTCCAATCAGCGCGCCATGGAAACGGCCATGAAGCATCAATCAGTGATCCGTTATTCCCAGCAGGAGCGTTCCCCTTACTTCCGGTATACTGATGAAAATGGAAGAACGCATGAAGTGTGGTTTGAGGATGTGCGGAGCATGAGTGAAAAAATGGTTCTCGTTCGGGAGTTCGGACTGCAGGCGATCGGCGCGTGGCAATTAACGCTCGGTTTCAAACCGGGCCCGTGGCTGCTTAGGAACTTTTTCACGATCCGAAAAATATAGCTGCTTGTCCCGCTCCGCAAGTGATTTTTTTCCTATGATAACGGGTCTTCTTTTGGACAATCTAAAATTGAACAGGAGGTCTGTCATATGAAGAAAAGGGAAGAGCAGTATATCAACGAGGCTGAGTATGTACCGCATCCGACAAAAGAAGGGGAGTACGCGCTCATGCTGCATGAATCCTATCATTTCCTTTCAGAAGAGGATGAAAGCGATTTGCCGGAATAAGGGCTTTATGCCTTTATTCCGTTTATTTTATAGGCATGTGCTGAAATCACAAATTTAAGGTTGACACATTCCTTTTTTTTCTGTAATCTCAGTGTGTCAATTCAAATAAGAACTTCGTTAGGTGAGGCTCCTGTATGGAGATACGCTGCTGCCCAAAAATGTCCAAAGACGCCAATGGGTCAACAGGAATCATCGACATAAGGTGATTCTTAACGCAGCTGGATGGCTGTCCTATGCCATACAGTGCTAAAGCTCTACGATTGGAGGCCCCGCACGTTTATTTGCCGTGCTTGTTTTCGCCTTCATATCAGAAGGTTTTTTTTATGCCTCAAAACGTACACGACTGAGCATGATAAGGAGGTGCGGAGTATGGATTCTCCCCATTCGAGTATGTCAGAAGAAGTACCCATATACAGCCAGATAACCAGTGACGACATGATGAGGAGACAAACCGCCGCACTTCCCTTGACGGACGGCGCGTCTCCGTAAAGGAGGTACGAGTCCCGATGGTCCAAAACATGACCTATGACGAACTCATATTACGCATTATCATTTTATTGCGGGACGGAAAAATAAAAGAATTCCGAAACATGATAGATGAGCTTCAGCCCTATGACATGGCATTTTTGTTTAAAGAAATGCCGGAAAAGCACCGGGCCCGCTATCTGTCATATATGACGGTTGATGACATCACCGACATGATCGGAGAGCTGGAGCGGGAATTTCAGCTTGCCGTTTTGCATAAAGTCGGTAAAACGAAAGCCACTCTCGCAATGAATAAAATGGATAACGACGATCTCGCCGCATTGCTGGAAGAGATGGATGAAGAACTGAAAGAACAGCTTTTATCCAGCATGGAGGCTGAGGAATCAAAAGCCGTACAGCTTTTGATGAACTATCCGCAAGAATCGGCGGGCCGGATGATGACGAACCGCTTCGTCTGGATTCCGCAGCATTATACAGTAAAAGATGCGGTCGTGAAGCTGAAAAGCTTTGCAGAAATCGCAGAATCAATAAATTATTTGTACGTGATTAATGACAGCAAGCAGCTTGTCGGAGTGCTCTCTTACAGAGATTTAATTCTTGGCGAGCCTGAGGATAAAGTGCAGGATCTCATGTTTACACGTGTCATCTCGGCCGGGGTGCTCCAAGACCAGGAAGAAGTCGCCCGGCTGATCCAGCGGTATGACTTTTTAGCCATTCCGGTCGTGGAAGAAAATCATGTGCTTGTCGGTATTGTCACTGTCGATGATATTATTGACGTCGTGATTAAAGAAGCCGATGAAGATTACGAAAAATTCGCAGCCTCCGGTAAGGCGATTACATTTGATACGAAAGCGTACGTTGCGGCGTACCGCCGTTTGCCGTGGCTCATTCTGCTTTTGTTTATCGGATTGATTTCCGGAAGCATTCTGAATTATTTTGAAGATACATTGCAAAAAGTCGTCGCCCTCGCGTTTTTCATGCCGATGATCGCGGGAACGACGGGTAATACAGGCACACAGTCACTCGCCGTCGTCATCAGAGGACTGGCTAAAGAAGAAATGAATAAAAAAACCATCTTTAAACTGATTTTCCGTGAATTAAGAACCGGTATCTATATCGGCATCGTCTGTGCGATCGCGATTACGATTGTCGCAACCGTCTGGCAGAAAGACTTAACGCTCGGTTTTGTCGTCGGTTCATCGCTGCTTGCAACGTTGATTATCGGTACGATGGCCGGAACGATCGTCCCTATTATTCTTCATAAATTGAACATTGACCCGGCGATTGCATCAGGTCCGCTGATTACGACGCTGAACGATATTTTGTCCTTATTAATTTATTTCGGCATTGCAACTGCATTTCTTCATGCTTTATAAAAAAAGTCCGTCTCACAGGAGGCGGACTTTTTTGATCAGCGGTTTTTATACTTAAAATGAGCATTAAGCTGGCCTTCCAGCATTTTTTTGCGGAGCTGCGGGTCGTTTTTGAGAGCCTGTTCTTTTTTTCGCATGTCTTTTAAAATCTCAGCCGTCTGCACGCCGTCTTCCCGCTTGTTGGCAATATCCATCAGCCGCTCAACGTCCGCGAAGGAATACTTTCTCGTTCCCCGTGATGAACGCTGCGGGTAGATTAATTTCCGTTCTTCATAGTATCTGATCTGTCTGACTGACAATCCGGTTAATTCGCTTACAATGCCGATCGAGATTACTTTTTTATCTTTGTAAGATTGTTCGTCTGTCGTCATTTTTCCACCCCTGGATGTCTTTTACTCATATTATATAAGAAAAAAAGAGAAAAAACCTGACGCTTGTCAGGTTTTCTGACGCGGAATAGAAAATTTTAGAAAAAAAGCGGCAGAAAAATTGACAAGGTTAATGCATGGTCCTGTGCCCCCGTTTTATGCTTACTATACAGACACAATGAGGAGGAAGGATAGGAATGGAGAAAGAAAAAGCGGTTTCGCTGGCAAAAGAAATCATTGAATTAGATATGAAACGCGACGAAATGCTGGAGGCGTTCATGCAGCTTGCCGGGGAACACGCTTTTCCGCTGCTCAGAGCCGTCCAGAACGGACTTTACCGAAAAACATCATAATCTACAGAAGTTTTACAATGGCTTTATACGTCTTTGATATAAAAGCGTTATTCTGATCATAGAATAACGGAAAACAAAGGAGGCCGCCATGAGTCGTTTGCTTCAAAATGCATTGGACAAAGAGAGAAACCATTATTCCAAAAAGCTTCTGCAGATCGGAGTCTATACGAAAGAAATACTCAATTCCATGACAATTACGGAGCTGAGAAAGGAATACGCGTATTTTTTTCGGAACATTCCCTATAAAGAACGGAACCCTTATACAAATTAAATGATGTATAAGGGTATTTTTTTATATAAAAAAGAAGGAATTCTGAAAAACGGCACGAATAGAATATAAAACAAAGATCGACTCTTATGAATTGTAAGGGTTTACATTATTTTTTTATAAAAATCTTAAATACGGGGTAGATATGATGAGATTATCATTTAACGAAGAAGAAGTGATGCGTTCGATGAATTTGTACAAAGTTTTTGCAAGGGCTTTCAAGAGTGTGTCTGAACACAGCATCCGCGACAGTAAAGAACACGGTTTTAATCCGACTGAATTTGCCGTTTTGGAGCTGCTCTATACGAGAGGACCGCAAAAGCTTCAGCAAATCGGGTCGCGTCTTTTGCTTGTCAGCGGGAATGTCACCTATGTCATCGACAAGCTTGAAAGAAACGGGTTTTTGGTCAGAGAACAAGACCCGAAGGACAAACGGTCTGTTTACGCCCATTTAACTGATAAAGGAAACGAGTATTTGGATAAAATTTATCCGATTCATTCATTGAGAATTGCGAGAGCGTTTTCAGGACTTATGCCTGAGGAACAGGAACAGCTGATAGCCTTACTGAAAAAAGCGGGAATTCACAGCCAGCATTTGCTTTTCCGTTAAAAGAAAGCGGATACAGACACTCTTCTTCACGAAGAGTGTTTTTTTTTCTGTTCCGGACAGTAGAGCCTGAAGCGGTTTTTGCATAAGCTGATACAGGTCGGCATCATTATTTACCAATCATAATGTGACACGCCCCATGCCAAAATATGAGGGTGCTTTGATTATAAAGAAGGTGAACATGTGAGAAGCTGTCTGCTGTCTATATGGTACTTACTTGATCCGCTTTATTTCTTCTTTACCCGGCTGACGCTGATTGATAAACGGCAATCGAATGTATTCCGCGTCCGTTTGACTAGATATAAAGGAAAAGATGTCATCCTGAGCGACGGAACCAGAATTAAAAAAAACGACGTGTTAGTTAAGATTCATCTTCATAATGTCAAACTCCTGAAAGAGCTGCAGCCTATTGAAAGCGCGGTCAGAAGGGGGATTATGCTATATCAGAAGGTATATCAATCCATGCCTCATTTAGCGGATTATATTAACCAGCATAAACGGAAAGACGAGATTAAGGGAGTCGTCGGCATTACAATGCTTCATAAAGGAGCTGCGAGACTCGGTTTTGATGTGATAAAACCGTCCAGCGGCTGTTACAGGCTGTTTAAGAAAGCGGCCCATATTCCCATTTTATACTTTACTGCAAAACAGCTCACCCTCAAAAACATTCCTTACTCCTGCTATTTATTTATTTCCAAAGAAAAATTGATGTGCACGTATCAGACTGAAAAGAGCTGACAAAAAGCGTCAGCTCTTTCTCTTGATTTGCTCAAGCACGATTGAAAGCGGGCCGTCCTGCGGATTCCGGTAAAAATCATAAAACGGATCTCCCTCTGTCCTGACGCGGTTCACTACTGTATCGATCGTATAATCATCAGGTGTTAAAGAGGAGTTTACTTCGCTCCAATAAAGGGGAGCCGCAACCGTTCCCAATTCGTTGCCCCGGGTCGAATAGGGGGCGATAATGGTTTTCCCTTCGGCATGCTGCAAATAATCTAGGTAGAGTCTGCCGTTTCGGTTTTTGATAAACCGCTCTGTCGTAAAAAGATCCGGCCGCGTCCTGACGCAATAATCGGCGATGAGCATTGTGAAAGCACGGGTTTCTTCATAGGTGAATGCTTCCGGTGAAAGCGGGATGTAGAGCTGAATGCCTTTATTTCCGGAGAGCTTCGGGAATGACGTAATGCTGAATGAGTCAAACAGCTGTTTCAGCACATGCGCAGCCTCCACTGCCATAGGAAAATCATTCCTTGACGGAGGATCAAGATCAATGACAATCTCTGCGGGCCTTTCAGAATGCACTGTCTGAAACGGAACGTGAAATTCAAGCGCCAGCTGATTAGCCAGCCATAAAAGTGACGGTATGCTGCTGCATACGATGTGCTCGTGGCTCCCGTCAAACACGCTTGAAACAAAGTCCGGCGTGTAGTCCGGTTTGTTTTTTTGAAAAAAAGATTCGCCAGGCGCGCCGTGCGGATAACGGATCACCGTGACGGCCCGATCTTTAAGAAAGGGCATCAGAAAATCGCTCATTTTCACCATATAACTAAGGAAATCTGCTTTCGTTTTTTCACGTTTTTTAAAAACAATCTTATCCAGACTTGTGAACTGCAGCTTCGGCGGCAGCGTTTTAGAGTGAAGGATAAGCTGTTGATACGTGCATTCCGTCCAATCCATTTCAAACTGAAAAGACACAAAAGATACTTCACGCAGCGTGTCCTGCAATATGGTTAAATACTGCACGGTCATGCAGATAGAAGGCTCAAGTGTATACTCGCCGCTTTTTTGTTTTTTTCCGTGGGTCTCCATAATAGTTCTGACGGCGTTTTTTTCTTCCGCCTGCATGCCGTGGGAAACGGAAGCGATCGGGACGGCGGTGCCGTCTTTTAAAACAGAGGCCGTTACATACCCGTTTTTCGGATTAAACCCGGTTAATAGCACATGTGCCGTTTTCATATGTTTATACTTTTGCCAGTCGGGGGAGCGTTTATTTTCCGCCCAGCCGCTGGAAGCCCTTTTTGCTACGATACCTTCTCCGTCATGGCGGACGACCTTGTCCCAAAGCGCATCAAAGTCAGTGTGTTCCGGAATGTATTGAATCGCTTCTTCCGCTAAGTGATGAGGGCAGGCTGGAAGATTTGCTTCTTTAAGCAGTTTGGAAAGGGCGCGTTTCCGTTTCACATACGGTAATGAAACGGTGCCCGCGCCTTCCAGAACGAGGAGATCAAATGCCAGAAAGCGGCACGGCCGTCTATCAGCGGTGCTTTCAATTGCTTCCGTCCGTTTTAAACGTCCGCGGATTTGAAGATGCTCAAAGTCCGCTCTGTACGGATTGATTAAATAGACAAGCTCTCCGTCAAGCGTAATGGGGAACCTGTCTTTCATGTGCTGAAAACACCGAGCCGCAAAAGCTGTGATTTCCGGAAATTGATTCGTCAGCGTCTGTCCGTTTCTGCTGGTTAATGTAACGCCGCTTTCGTCTATGCGGAGAAGACAGCGGAACCCGTCATACTTTACCTCATAGCGCCACTCACTGCCTTCAGGCGGTACAGAGGTCAAAATCGGCTGCATCGTCAGCACCATGATTAAGACGTTCCGGCTTTTTGTCTGGTCGTCTTCTGCTTTTTGCCTCCGCCGCCTGCTGACGCGGCGTCTTTTGGCCGCGCCGGTGCAGCCTGTTCGCGATCCGGCCGCTTCGTCCGGTCAATGCTTGCCTGAAGCGCGCTGACAAGATCGATGACATCTTCGCGCGGGCCGGCAGCAGCCGGTGTCACGCCCGCTTCTTCATGTTCGAGCTTATCGTTAATTTTAGCGAGAAGGGCTTTCCGGTATGTGTCTTCGTATTGTTCCGGGTCAAACTCGGTTGTCAGCTCATTAATTAACGTAATCGCCGTCTGCAGCTCTTTTTCATTAACGGCTGTCTGCTCGGGAACGCCCGGCACATGTCCGGCATTTCTGACTTCATCCGGATAATGAATGGATTCCATCACGATGCAGTTGTCATACACGCGAAGAATCGCAAGCTGCTGTTTAGAGCGGATCGTAATGGAGGCAATCCCGATTTTACCCGTCGTCCTCAGCGCTTCCCGCAGAAGTGTATAGGCTTTTGTGCCGTTATCTCCCGGCCCGACATAATATGACCGGTTAAAATAAATCGGATCAATTTCCTGCAGCTGGACAAAGTCAACAATCTCAACCGCTTTTTCTTCATGTTCCTGTTTTACGTCTTTCAAGTCTTCGTCTGTCATAATGACGTATTTCCCTTTTACATACTCATAGCCTTTCACGATTTCATCAGGTTCCAGACTTTTTTCACATCCGGTGCAGATTTTCTCGTATTTAATCGGCGCATGGTCTTCTTTATGAAGACTGCGGAATTTTATATCTTTATCTTCAGTGGCCGCAAAGAGCTTGACCGGGATATTGACGAGGCCGAAACTGATCGAACCCTTCCACATCGTGTGCATGAATAAAAACTCCTTTTTGTCTTTATTGTGGATAAACGGGTCCGTTCCATGTGTAGCAACTTATGGGTGTTGCGGCGCTTCATGGAGCGGCTGTTCCATTTCCTCAGGCGGAAATGGTCGGCTGAAAAGGAAATGAATTCTTTATTTACAATCAGTGAATCGGTAAGTTCTTTAAAGCGCTGAAGTCCCTGAAAATCATCAGCGGTAATCAAAAAGATTATACAAAATCATTCCCCGGGAAATGCCCACGCATTCCCATGTGGTGACTGAGAAAATTTCCCGCTCCCATATGAACTGAATCCGCGGTCAGCCGCCGCTTACTTTTCGGGAGATCTTAAGTGATGTAAACGCCGCCAGACAAGCAATCAGGAGACAGGCGGGACGTTGTATTGCGCATGTCATTCCCTCCCGCTATACCGATCTGAAACGACTCACATTTATAACGGGCATGTCTAAAAGATATTTCAGCCTCAAGGTTTTGTGTTAAAATCATTCTTAAGTTTCGGAATATAGACGTAAGCCGGGAGTGATAGATCATCGAAGATTTCATCATATCAATAATAGAGGCGTTTAAAAGCTTATCTTATGCCGGAATTTTTTTGGCGCTCAGTATAGAATTCATCCCGGCGGAAATTGTTCTTCCGCTTGCGGGCTATTGGGTCTCAAAAGGGGATATGACGCTTGCCGGGACCGTGTTTGCCGGTTCGCTCGGCGGTGTTTCAGGTCCGCTTGTCTTATATGGAATCGGCAGGCTGGGCGGTCGGCCGTTTTTGCTGAAATATGGAAAGTATATATGGATAAAACCCGAATCCCTGCAGAAATCAGATGATTTCTTTCAGAAGCACGGAGGTTTGGTCGCGTTCAGCGGCCGTTTTATACCGGGGGTCAGGACGCTGATTTCTTTGCCGTGCGGCATTGCGAAGATGAATGTCTGGGTCTTCTCTCTATATACATATGCAGCGATGCTGCCGATTACATTTGCTTACGTATACCTCGGAATGAAACTCGGGGAAAATTGGAAAAGCGTCGGTTCCATTCTCGATCAATATATGCTGCCGCTCGGTATATTCATTGTGTTGCTTCTCATTCTTTGGATGTTTTTAAAGAGAAGAAAACAGCGGGCCAAAACAGAAAAAATTTCTCAATTTGTTAAAAAAGTTAAGCGTTGACAAATGATGAAACAGGCTTTATCATGAGCGTATAAACAAATATTTCTTGAAATCCCAAAGGGGAGTAGCGTCCGGATATTCCGGAAACAAAGTCGTCAATTCATGGATCATATCCATCGGCTTTGTTGGCATGCCAATCATTCATGTCTAGCAAGACCTTTGCCTTATATCGGCAAAGGTCTTTTTTGCGTAAAAAACCGCCGGTATAAGCTCGGATGATAGAAAAAAGAAACGGAGGGAATGGATTGGACTTTGCATTATTATTGGAGTATGGATGGGTTCTTCTCGTTTTAACCGGGCTGGAAGGGATTTTGGCGGCGGATAACGCGCTGGTGATGGCTGTGATGGTGAAGCATCTTCCTGAAAAACAAAGGAAGAAGGCTTTATTTTACGGATTGGCGGGCGCATTTATTTTGCGTTTCGGGTCGCTGTTCGCCATTTCTTTTCTGGTGAATGTTTGGCAGGTCCAGGCCGTCGGCGCTTTATATCTGTTTTACATTGCGGTCAGCCATTTGCTGAAGCGGTATGTATTTAAAGATAACGCCGGTCAGAAAACGCAGAAAGAAAGCGGGTTTTGGCAGACTGTCTTGAAAGTGGAGCTCGCGGACATCGCTTTTGCCGTTGATTCCATTTTAGCGGCGGTCGCGCTTGCCGTAACGCTCCCGGGAACTCAGCTTCCTGCCATCGGCGGCTTGGACGGCGGTCAGTTTCTCGTTATTTTAGCCGGCGGCGTAATTGGTTTAATCATTATGCGTTTTGCGGCATCAATGTTCGTATCCTTACTGAAAACCAGGCCGGGCCTTGAAACGGCGGCATTTGTGATTGTCGGATGGGTAGGCGTGAAGCTCGCTCTTTATACATTGGCCCATGAGGAACTCGGTATAATTCCGGCAGATATCATCCATTCGGCGGCCTGGAAAATCATTTTCTGGGCGGTTCTGGCTGCCATTGCGGTTTGCGGATGGTTTATGTCAGGAGCAAAACAAATAGAGTCCGGCGCGGAATCGGAAAAAAGAGAACACGCGTAAAATGATCAAAAAGGGAGTCTGGCTTTTTAAAAAGCAGGTTCCCTTTTTTGTTTGAAACGCTTACATTTAAGACATATGATAACAATTTTATAACAGCATTGTTACAAAAAACACAGAGAAAACCCCCTTAATTCTGCATGGGGGCACGAAATCATGTATAGTACGTCTTATTGGCTTGTCATAATTGAGACAAATGAAATCGATTTCTCTTTTTCTTCCTTTGCGAATCCCTACTAAATTAGCTATGATTATGAGTAGTTATAGGGAGGAACTGAGGTGAAACCAGTGCTTAGCCTTTTGTTTAAATTGGGAAAAAAGAAGCAAACGCTTGAAACATCTGTTGAAAAAATACAAAAAGGCGACAAAGATCTGCAGAACGATTTAATACAGCAATATAAGCCTTTTATCGCGAAGACGGTTTCATCCGTTTGTAAACGATATATAGATGAAAAAGACGACGAATTCAGCATCGGGCTGATCGCGTTTAACGAAGCCATTGAAAAATATTCGGCTGAAAAAGGTAATTCGCTGCTTGCATTTGCAGAGCTGATTATAAAAAGAAAAGTGATAGATTATATCAGAAAAGAAGCAAGAACCGCTCAGCATATCAATATGGATGTGCAGGAAGGCGACGACCAGGAATCTTCGCAGAGCCTTATCGAAGCGGAGCTTTCCATTGATGAATACCGCAAACAGATAGAGCAGGAACAGCGCCGGGAAGAAATTCTTTTTTTTCAGAAGCAGCTGAAAGAATACGGCCTGTCTTTTAAAGAGCTGCTGGAACAATCGCCGAAGCATACAGATGCGAGGCAGAATGCGATTAAGGTAGCCTACACGCTTGTTGAAAATGAAGAGCTGGCGTCCATTTTGCACCAGAAAAAACAGCTTCCTGTCAAGCAGCTGGAGCAGCTCGTGTCGGTCAGCAGAAAAACGATCGAACGGAACCGAAAATATATCATCGCCATGAGTATTATTATTACCGGTGATTATATTTATTTAAAAGATTATCTTAAAGGGGTGTTGCACTCATGAGAAGAGGGATCATAGTAGAGAAAAATAAAAAATTCGTCACGTTGCTAACCCCTGACGGACAATTTTTAAAAACAAAAAATGATCACCGCACTTGTGAAATCGGAGAGGAAATTACGTTCGAAGGCGAAACGCGTATGGGAAGAAGGGCCAGCTTTTTTGATTTTCTGAAACTGCGCCCTTTTAAATTGGGAGTGTTTACGATGACTGCTATTATTTTGTTTATTTTAATTTTGCTCCCGGTTTTTTCTGATAACAAAGCTTACGCGTATATGACGCTTGACATTAATCCCAGCATTGAAATGGCTTTAAACAGCAAATATGAAGTCATTGAACTGACACCGCTGAACCATGACGCCAAACAGGTCATCAGTGACATCGGAGATTGGAAAAGCAGCGATTTTAAGGAAGTCATCAGTAATATTATTACCGATTGCAGCAAGCATGGATATGTAAAGGAATCAAAAGAGATTTTAATTTCCACGGTTTATGAAAATACAGATGACAATACATATAAAAAAGGCGTTAAAAAACAGCTGGCCGACATGACTGAAAAATATAAGGGCACCTACCAGGTCCAATCGCTTGAATCTGATATGGAAACAAGAGAAAAAGCAAAACAGGAAGGGATGTCAACAGGCAGCTACATAAGAAGAAACGAAAAGAAAACAGAAGAAAAACAGCCTGAAAAGCAAACCGACGGCAATGAAACAGATCAAAAAGATACCGAAACAGACGCTGATCAAAGCGAGCAGCCGGACACAGAAAAGCCGGCGGCTGATGAAAAGACAGCTCCTGATGAAGAAAAGGCAGCAGAGAAGCCGGGAAACAATGAAACAACGCCCGGTACGGAAGAAGCGAAGCCGGACAGTCAGGACGGCAATCAGCAAACCGAAAAAAATGCAGCTTCCGGATCAGAGGAAAACACACAGAAGGAACAAGATGGGGAAACAGAGCAGCCCCCAACACAAAATCCTCAGGAAAACGGAAATGACAAAGAGCCTAAGCAAAAGTATTACAATCATTACTGGAATCATGATCGCAATGAACATTGGGAATCCTATCGGCATCATGAAGATTCATCAGACCGAAGGAATCCGAACGGCTACCGGCACGGAAAGGAGAATGCCGATAAATATCAAAATTCGCCGAGAAGTCCCGGCGAATAAGCTGCATTATTGATGTTTCCCGTTTAATTGTGATTGAGCCTGCTGTACAAGACGTTTTGTCATTTCCCCGCCTACAGAGCCGTTTGCGCGTGCTGCTGTATCAGAGCTAAGGTTCACGCCGAATTCTTGAGCCACTTCGTATTTAAATTGGTCAAGTGCCTGCTCAGCCCCTGGAACTAAGAGTTTATTTCTGCTCGCCATCTTTTTCATCTCCTTTTCTCTGGCAAGATGTGTTTTCGCATTTTAGTTTCAAACGGAACGGTATTGATTATGCTGGCAATTGTTGTACAGCAAAAAAACCCCGGCGCAGACACCGGGGCGAAGAAGCGTTATGAATTATAATAAATGGCTGGTCATTTTGTAGGCTGAGGCTTGAATATGGAAAGTCAAAACGGAGAGCACCGTGACGGCGATTATGGATCTGATATTGTTCCATTGTCTGCCTCCGAGTTCTTTAAAGCAGCTTTTGAGCTTGTCCGTCTGCTCTTCGACGAGCTCCTGCAGGCTCGTTTCCTTCATCGGCGGGTTTGCCTTATGATGAAGATAATCAATCACTTGGGCGCAGCTTTCATAGTAGCTGATCGGGCTGATGACGTCGTCTGATCTGTCTGTGATCGTGTTAAAAGCGATTTTTAATATGCCGCGTATATGTTCGAAGTCATAAATTGATTTTAAATCACGTACAATGAGAAGGATGACAGCTTGTTCAATTGTATATTTTTTGCCGAGTAAGGGGTGGCCGATTAAATCTTTAATATCGCGCTTCACCCAGTTTTGGACGGCGGTTGATTTTAAAGACGTCAGCTCGCACAGATTTCCCAGCTCGACAATCTCGTTAGTTGAAAGCCCGTATTCCTTTTTCTCTTTTTTTCGTTCGAATCTCGTCAGAAATTCAGGGATATGCAGACGGCTTTCCGCTTCATCCAAGGTCATATCCGCTGATTGCAATAAGATTTGGAGAGGGGTTGCGTCTCCTTGGCCTTTTAGCGCGTAAAGAAGCCGGACCATATCAGTTCGGGTCAGTTTAAACGTGTTCATGGTTCACCTCTGATTGATTACGTGTTACTTTTTAATATCAATGGGAATTACATTAACATCATACGTCGAAATTGTTGCATTTTCAAACAGATCATTTATAATTTAAGTAAATAAGTTCTTTTGATCTTAAAAAAGACGGAGGTAATTATGGCGAAAAGAATATTTCTGTTTATTTTAACGAACCTTTTGGTCATTACGACAATCGGAATTGTGCTTACGATTATTACAAGCGTTACCGGTGTCGGCTCGTATATACAAAATGGCCGCATTGATCTGATGGCATTGCTCGTGTTCAGTCTTGTCGTCGGTTTTGTCGGTTCTTTTATTTCTCTCGGAATGTCCAGATGGATGGCCAAAACGATGATGGGCGTCCGGGTGTTAAATCCGAAGAAACAGTCGCTCAGCTATGAAGAACAGCAATTGGTTGACCGTGTGCACAGATTGTCCCGTGCCGCAGGGATGACGAAAATGCCTGAAGTCGGCATTTATCATTCCCCGGAGGTCAATGCTTTTGCGACCGGACCTTCTAAGCGCCGTTCGCTTGTCGCGGTTTCTTCAGGTTTATTGCAGCAGATGGATGATGCTGCGGTGGAAGGGGTCCTTGCCCATGAAGTCGCACACATCACAAACGGTGATATGGTCACGATGACGCTGCTGCAGGGAATCGTCAATACGTTCGTCGTATTCCTTTCCCGAATCGCGGCATGGGTTGCAAGCCGCTTTGTCAAAGAAGACCTCGCGCCGGTCGTTCATTTTATCGCGATGATCGTGTTTCAGATTATCTTTTCCATTCTCGGCAGTCTTGTCGTCTTCGCCTACTCGCGCCACAGAGAGTTTCACGCTGACCGCGGCGGTGCAGACCTTGCCGGCAAGGATAAAATGATTCACGCCCTGCGTACGCTGAAGTCTTATACAGGACATGTGAATGAAGAAGACCAGACGGCGGTGCAGACGTTAAAAATTAACGGCAAAAAGCATTCGTCACTGTTCTCCACACACCCTGATCTCGATGAGCGCATCCGCAGGCTGGAAGCAAAATAATCAACAAAACCTCTGACAATCGTGGGACTGACCCCATAATATGAGACAAACAAAAAACACCTTCAAGTTTGAAAACGGATCGTTGTTATCCGAAATTAGACTTGGAGGTGTTTTTCTATGAGGGCAAGAGTGAGTTATCCGGTTGAAGTCAAACAGAAGGCTGTAGAAATGAGATTGGCGGGCGTGCCTGTGAAGGAGATCATGCAGGAATTGAATATAAAGAATAAGACGCAGGTGCAGACATGGGTCAGGTGGTATAAAGCTGGGGACACACATCGATTCGAACAACCTGTCGGAAAGCAATATTCTTATGGAAAAGGTCCAGAGTATTCTTCCGAATTAGAGAAACTGCAGGCAGAAAATCGTTATCTGAGACAAAAGAATGAAGTGTTAAAAAAGTACAACGAATTGGAAAGGAAGCTGATAGCGAAACGCCAGTCGAGCTTGTAGAAGCATTGCGCGGCACAATGACCATACAGGATATCTGTATTCATTTAGGTATCTCACGAGCATCTTATTATCGTTGGAAGAAGAATCTGATGAAAGATAACCCTAAATACCATTTAGAAAAACAAATCGGCACGTTGTGCCGAGAACATAAGTATCGATATGGCTATCGGAAAATCACAGCCATATTAAAAAAGGGAATGCGTATTAATCATAAAACGGTTCAGCGCATTATGCAGAAAAACCAGTGGCAATGCCGGGTTAAGGTGAAAAAGCGCAAGAAGAATGGGCAGCCATATGCCGTGGCCGAGAATATATTAGATCGGAACTTTCAGTCTGATCGCCCTCTGGAAAAGCTAGTAACGGATATCACATATTTGCCTTATGGGCAGAAACAATTGTATCTTTCCAGTATATTGGATTTATACAATGGAGAAGTGATTGCTTTTACGATTGGCGATAGACAGGACACAGATTTTGTCTTACACACACTTGATCAGCTGCCCGTACTCCCAGAGAACTGCGTGTTACATAGTGACCAAGGTTCTGTTTATACATCTTATGAGTATCAGAAAGCTGTTAAAACAAAAGGCATTACCATGAGCATGTCCCGTAAAGGGACACCCGCTGATAATGCCTCCATCGAATCGTTTCATTCCTCACTAAAGTCTGAAACGTTCTACCTCGACAGGTTGGAAAGCACTACGACGACCATCGTAGAGCAAACTGTCGAAACCTATATATACTATTATAACAACATTCGTATTCAAACGAAACTAAACAACCAGCCGCCGGTCACATACCGACAGCTGGCTGCTTAAAGGTGTTTTGATCCCTGTCTCAAAAACGGGGGTCAGTCCCTCGTTTCAGAGGTTTTTTGTTTAAAGATCGGCAAATTACATAAGGTAATGAAAAATCTTTCTAAAAAGCCCTTTAAAAATACTCCCAATATCATTAGAATAATTACGTACTACATTTGAGAGGCAGAAGGAACTATCTTATGAAATTAACACTGAAGAAATTCATACAGATCTTGTCGCCTGCACAGCTGATTGCATTATATTATTTTCTTGCTGTGACGGTGGCATTTATTTTGCTAAGTCTGCCGGCCGCCCACAAACAAGGGGCCAGCTGGTCGTTTATAGACGCGCTGTTTACGGCTGTCAGCTCAGTCAGTGTCACCGGTTTAACGGTCGTCAACACGGCTGATACATTCAGCACGGCCGGGATTGTCATTTTGGCTTTCGTGCTTCAATTCGGCGGAATCGGCATCATGACGCTCGGAACATTCGTCTGGCTCATTATGGGCAAACGGATCGGTCTGCGGGAACGGAAGCTCATCATGGTGGATCAGAATCAATCGCAGTTTTCCGGTATCGTCAACCTGATGAAGCAAGTGCTGTTTTTGATTTTATTAATCGAGTTTTTAGGCGGCATCATCTTAGGAACATATTTTTTAACGTATTATGATTCGTTTGAACAGGCGTACTTGCACGGATTCTTTGCGAGCGTCAGCGCCACGACAAACGGCGGTTTTGATATTACGGGAAATTCACTCGTCCCGTTCAGACATGACTATTTCGTGCAGTTTATTACGATGCTTCTGATTATTTTCGGTGCGATCGGTTTTCCGGTGCTCGTAGAAGTAAAGGACTTTTTGTTTTCAAAACAGCGCAGATACTCATTCACGCTGTTTACGAAAATTACGACCGTTACGTTCGGAATGCTCGTTTTGTTCGGAGCCGTGGGCATTTACGCGCTTGAAGCAAGCCATGTCATGAAGGGGAAAAGCTGGCATGATGTTTTATTTTTATGTCTCTTTCAATCAACCGCTACGCGAAGCGGCGGGCTTGCGACAATTGATATCAGCCAGCTGTCGGCGCCGACATTATTTTTCATCTGCGCCCTCATGTTCATCGGCGCATCACCGAGCTCGGTCGGCGGCGGAATCCGTACGACGACGTTTGCGCTTAACCTTCTTGCCCTGTTTCATTTTGCCCGGGGAAATAAAGCGGTCAAGGTCTTTAAACGCGAGCTTCACCAGGCTGATGTCATGAAGTCGCTGGTCGTTACGATGATGGCGATTCTGCTCGTGTTCGGATCGACGCTGATTCTGGCCGTGACGGAGACAAATCAGACGCTGCTCGGACTGCTGTTTGAAGTGTGTTCCGCATTCGGAACGACCGGCCTGTCGCTTGGGATTACTCCGCATTTAAGCGACATCGGAAAATGCGTCATCATGATTGTCATGTTTATCGGCCGGATCGGCATTTTGACGTTCCTTTATCTGATCGGCCGAAAAGAAATCGAAGCAAATTATCACTATCCGAAGGAAAGAATGATTATCGGCTGACACCGCTTTTCAGAAAGCGGTGTTTTTTATTGCCGTAAAATGGATGAGTGGAAACAGTTTCTTTGGAGATTCTACTTGTAAAGAGGTGACGTCATTGTTTGCCGTATTTTGGAAGTCGGTAGTTATGATAGCGGTCGGTACCTTTTTATTGCGGATTGCCGGACGGAAATCAATCAGCCAGCTGTCGGTGACCCAGACAGTCATCATGATTTCGATCGGCTCGATTATTATTCAGCCGTTTATTGAACATAATTTATGGGAAACTATTTTCGCGGCGGCGATTTTTATTGCGGTATTAATCCTGATGGAATATTTAGAAATCAAATCAAGCTTTTTTGAGTTTTTATTTTCAGGAAAAACCGTCGCCGTTGTCAGAAACGGAAAAATCATCCCGGAAAACTTAAAAAAAATGCGTTTTACCGAAGCTCAGCTGTCAATGAGGATCAGGCAGGAAGGCCTCGGAAACATTCAAGATTTTAAATATGTGCTGCTTGAGCCGAACGGACAGATCGGCTATGAACTCATTGATGAGGCCAAAAACGTGACAGTGCGCGACTTGAAAAAAATGCTTGATGAATTCAAAACAGATTTGCTGACAGAAGGAGGAAATCAAATGAAACGCAAAGCAGCAAAGAATGAAGCTTTGACCAACAACAACACACCGACTGAGAGCATGGACAAAGATGCATACAAAACACAATATGACGGTGATCCCGGACTGAGAGGCGCAAACCGCAAATCAAAACACGGCAAACAAGGAGGCGAGTAACATGACGAAAAAAAACCGCCACAGCAAAGACATGCAAAACCATAAAAAGCCGATGGACCCTAAATTGCTTGAAGAAGAGTTTGCAAGCGAGCTCGGTGATTATAACGCCGGAAAATGGATTGAAACGCTTGAACAGACGAAGCCAAAGAAAAAAGAAGACGGCAAACAATAAAAAATACCTCTTAGGCGATAACGCTTAAGAGGTATTTTGCATTATTTCGAATAAGCACCGTTTCTTGTTCCTTTCACCGCTTCAAGCCAGCCGGTGATCCGCAGCTCAATAAACGGCTGTGCGGCCGTTTTCACCGCATTGCTGGAGAGAATGGACGTAAGAGCGGCCGTTAACATTAAGAGCATGACTAAATTCTGATAATCAGACAAGTGATCTTCAAGCCCGATCTGCCGCAGCGTTTTTATAATGAATCCATGCAGCAGATACACGTAAAACGTTCTCGTACCCCATTTCGTAAAGAAATAACGCTTTTGCGGAACGAGCGCCAAAAAGCTGAAAGTGGCGGCAAAGGCCAAAACATACCAGCCGATGCGCGACAGACCGCTCAACAGCGACACTGTGCCGAATGTAGAATAAGGCTCCGAACCGAACAGCCACGAGTAATCAAAATCAATACACCAGCATAAGAGGAAAACAATCCCCAGTACGCCCGCGGCAATCTGCCTGCCTCTTTTAGCCCGAAGCAAATCAAAGTGCTGTTTCTTTAAATAAAACCCGACAAGAAACATCGGTAGAAAAACAAACGTCCGTGAAAGACTCAGCGTGCTGCTGATAAAATCAAGATACCCGATCATGACGGCAAGCCCGCAGCTCGCCCCAAGCGCCCACATTTTCGGCAGCTTCGTAAAGGGGTAAAGCAGCAGATTCCAAAAGAATAAGCTGACTAAAAACCAGAGAGACCACTGCGGATCAATCGGATTGACGCTTGCCATGCTTTCATCCTGAATCAAATAGTAAAAAACTGAGTAAATGCCCTGAAAAATCAAGTACGGAATAATCAGCTTCACAGCCAGCTTCTTCACATAACCTTTCCGCTTAAAGTTTTTTGCGAAATAGCCGGAAACCAGGATAAAGGCCGGCATATGAAAAGTATAAATGAATTTGTAGAGATGAAGCATAAACTCATTTCCGTTAATAAATGACCGGAGGATATGGCCGAACACCACCAGAAAAATCAAGATAAACTTGGCGTTGTCAAAGTAACTGTCTCGCGATTTTGTCATAGCATCACCTTCTCTTCAAAAATCATCCACTGCATGATTATTTCCTGTTGGTGTTCATTTTAAAATAAAAAACAAAAAATTGAAGGAGGACAAAAGGGATTGTTAGGATGATGTAATGGGGAGGTAAGGATCGTAGAAAAAGACTTTAACTTGTCATATCATTGAAATTTTCTGAAATGTATAGGGCGAATGAAGGAAGATGAGGTATTTTGTAGAAATATTGAAGGATAGGTTTTTGAAGAAGGAGTGTACTGAATGGCTGAAACTCTGGATTTGCAAACAAAAGAGTCGCTGAAAGAGCAGCTGAAGCGGATGAAAGAGGAAAATGACCGCCTGAAGAGTGATTTGAACCGGTATCACGTGATTATGAATAACACGCTTGATGCCATTTTTATATGCCGTAAGGAAATGAAAATCGTCCAGGCGAACGAGGCTGCGGCCCGGATGATGCAGATTGAGGCAGAGAACCTCATTAACCGCTCCGTCCTGGATTTTTTATATTCCGTGCCTCAGGAAGAACTGAATAAGGCCGTGAAAAAGTTTTTAAAAAAAGGCCATCTGTGGAAAGAGGTGCCGATTAAGCTTGACAGCGGCGCGACGAAATACATTGAATTCCTCGCCAGAGACGGAATTGGGGAGGATTATTTTTTTGTGGTGATGAGGGATATCTCCTCTAAAAAAATATTAGAGCGCGAATTCTCCATGAACGAGCAGCTGTTTAAAGATTTGTTTGACAGGGCTGTCGACGGCATCGTGCTGTTTGATAAGGACGGCGGGTTTATTGATGCGAACCTCTCTTTTTGCAAAAGCTTTGAGATCGGCCAGAATGAATTGTCCCATCTGTCGCTCCGCCATTTTACCGACGGAGAAAACAAAAAGCATCTGAAAGAAATCTGGGAAACCCTCCGCAGAAAAGGAAACGCCAAAGGAGAACTGCCCGTCAAGCTTCGGTCGGGCGAAGAGAAGCTGTTTGAATTTACGATTACGTCCAACTTAATCAGCGGGTTCTACATGTCCATTATGAGGGACATAACAGAGAAA
This sequence comes from Bacillus sp. 275, assembly GCF_001999205.1. Lineage (NCBI taxonomy): Bacteria > Bacillati > Bacillota > Bacilli > Caryophanales > Bacillaceae > Bacillus > Bacillus sp. 275. Next base: position 676,633 of record NZ_CP019626.1, on the reverse strand, counting down.
CGGTTGATGGAATTGAAACTTTTTAAAAGCGAAGAGCGATTCCGCGAAATTTTTGAAAACGCCATGGACGCGATTGTCATTTGGTCTGATGACGGAAAGATTGCCAAAGCAAACGAATCGGCGTGCCGCATTTTCGAACTGCCGATGGATAAGCTGGTGGAGACGAATTTATGTACGTTTATCGTTGATCCGCAGAAAAAATATAAGCAGATTAAGAAAAAATATGAAAAATACGGGGAAATCCGTGAAGAAATGCTGTTTCAGATGGCAAACGGCCAATTTAAAGAGCTGGAATTCACATCAAAACGAACCATACTTGAAGGTCAGCATTTAACCATTTTAAGAAATGTCAGCGATCGTAAGCGGATGGAAAAAGAATTGCGGGAAAGCGAGCTGAAATTCAGAAAAGTATTCAACGGCTCAATGGACGGCAAGGTCTTATTTGACAACCAATTCCGCATTATTGACGCGAATCCTCTCGCAAGCCGTATACTCGGTATGCCGGATGAGGAGCTGAGAGCGTACACCGTTCCGGATATTCTTTCTTTATTTGATATTGAAAACGCGGGTGTTCCCGCCAGAAAGATTGATTTAGAAGGAATGGATAATGAAATCCCCTTCCTGTTAAGCAGCAGCGACAGCCGCAAACTGGAATTCTCCTTCAAAAGAAATATCATTCAAAATATGAATCTGGCCATCTTTAAAGATGTCACAGAGGCCAAAGAGCTTGAAGAGAGGCTGCGGAAATCCGATACTCTTCATGTTGTAGGGGAGCTGGCGGCGGGCATCGCCCACGAAATCAGAAACCCGATGACGGCGCTGAAAGGGTTCATTCAGCTTCTTCAAGGAAGCATTGAAGGCGAATATTCTCTGTACTTTAACGTCATTACCTCAGAATTAAAACGCATCGAGTCTATCATCACTGAATTTTTAATTTTAGCGAAACCCCAGGCGATATTATATGAAGAAAAAGACGTGACGCAGATTATGAAAGACACGGCTGATCTTCTGAATGCCCAGGCCAATCTTGTCAATGTGCAGATCCATCTGAACCTGACCGGAAACATCCCGCCGATTTACTGTGAACCGAATCAATTAAAACAGGTGTTTATCAATATTTTAAAAAACGCCATTGAAGTCATGCCGGGCGGCGGCAATATCTACGTGACCATTCAGTCTTCTGATCAAGACCACATTTTGATTTCTATTCAAGATGAAGGAACAGGCATTTCCGAAGACAAATTAAAACGTCTGGGTGAACCATTTTACACGACAAAAGACAGGGGAACGGGTCTCGGTCTCATGGTCAGCTATAAAATCATCGAAGAGCATCAGGGACGCATTCATGTGGAAAGTGAAGAAGGGAAGGGCACCGTTTTTCATTTGACGCTTCCGATCCGGCAGAATACCGAAGAAAGAAGGAGCGGGGAATGATCTGTTTTACAAGTGTGAGAGCGCCGTTTGGAACCGTCATCATAACAGAGGAAGAGAGCTTTATTACCGGCCTGTTTCTCACCGGGGAAGATTTTGAGGAATGGCGGAAAGACGCGCCCGGCGTAAAGCCGTGCGAAACCGCTTTGCTGTCGGAGGCGAAACAGCAGCTGGCATCATATTTTTCAGGAGAAAGAAAGCAATTCTCTCTGCCTCTGAGACAAAAAGGCACACCCTTTCAGGAAAGGGTATGGAACGCGCTGACGATGATTCCTTACGGGGAATCCCGAAGCTACGGCGATATGGCTGAAGCGATCGGAAAACCGAAAGCGGTGCGCGCCATCGGACAAGCCAATAAACGAAACCGGCTGCCGATTTTGATCCCTTGCCATCGGGTAATCGGCAAAAACAGCGCCTTAACGGGATACGCGGGCACGAAGACGGATGTAAAAGCGGTGCTGCTGAACATCGAACAAATATCCTATAATGAAAAATAAAGCGTATGGCACGTTCCGTTTTTTCACGTCCGACATATCATTTTATTAAGTGAAAAAAGTTGGTCTGATGAAAAAGGAGGACGAAGCCTGATGAAAATGAGCCGTCCGCAAAAGATAGCCGGTTATGCAGAGCTGTTTTTTAAAATGCATCTCATTACAGCCGTCCAAAAAGATAAAGTGATTACATTGTGCAGACAAAAAAACCGCTGACATTGCCTGAGGCAATATCATCAGCGGTTTTTCAGCTCAGCTGGCAGTCAGCGAATAATTGTTCAATTTCTTCCGTGTAAGAGCCGGTCACAATTCCTTTCTCGGTTATAATGCCGGAAATCAGGCTGCCCGGCGTGATGTCAAAGGCCGGATTGAAGACCGGCACATCTTCGGGAGCGGTGCGTATGCCGGAGATCTGTCTGACTTCATTCGGATCTCTCTCTTCAATCGGAATCTGATCGCCGTTTTCAATCTGCAAGTCAAATGTCGAAAGCGGTGCGGCCACAAAAAACGGAATTTGAAAGGCGTTTGCCAAAATAGCGAGGCCGTACGTTCCGATTTTGTTGGCCGTATCACCGTTTTTTGCAATTCTGTCAGCGCCGACAATGACCGCAGAAATATGTTTTTCCTTCATTGTATGGGCGGCCATGCTGTCCGTAATGAGCGTGACATCAATTCCGCCCTGCATCAGCTCCCACGCCGTCAGCCGTGATCCTTGGAGAACGGGTCTTGTTTCACATGCGTAGATATGAAGGCCGAGATCTTTTTGTTTCGCTAAGTAAAAGGGAGCAAGCGCCGTACCGTATCGGCTTGTGGCAATCGAGCCCGCATTGCAGATGGTCATGATCTGGTCGCCTTTTTTAAAAAGGTGCAGCGCATTCTGGCCGATCATTCGGCATGTTTCTTCATCCTCAATCTGAATTTGAATGGCTTCATGAACGAGCGTTGTCTTCGCTTCATTGATTGAGATCGCATCCCTGATGGAATCCGTCAGTCTGTCAAGCGCCCACGCGAGGTTGACGGCAGTGGGCCTTGAACTGTTTAAATACGCTTTGACATCCGCGAACTGACGTCGGAAATCTGAAAGGTCGCGGGCTTCAAACGACTTGGCGGAGAGCGCGAGTCCGAACGCCGCGGTTATACCGATGGCCGGGGCGCCCCTTACTTTCAGCGTGACAATCGCGTCGAATACATCTTCCTTTGTTTTAAGTTCCGCATATTCAGTGACGTCGGGAAGCTTTTGCTGATTTAAAATGCGGATGTAGGTTTCTTTCCATTCTACAGAACGGGGGATGGCAAATTCATTGGTCATGCTGCATCATTCCTTTACACGGAGCTTAAATTGGTCCAGAACCTCGGTGATATGCTTCAGTTTTTTTCTGTTTTCGATATAATAGGCGCCGATGTCAAGCGCCAGCTTCTTCCGTTCGATTCGTTTGTCAAACGGAGTGATTTCATCTAAGTCAGCCACATGGGCGAGTCCGATCGTGCGCCGGATCAATTCGCATCCCGCAAAACCGACCGCTTCCTCAAACGCGTTTTTCAGTGTGTCTTCCAGCAGGTGTCTGCGGGAAGGCAAGCAGTCTTTCTCCCATGCTTCACTGAATGTTTTCACAAATGTATCCCATACGGCGGCAGTATGATCATATAACGGCTGTCTGTCGTCACCGTCGCGGCTGAGGGCGTTTAACAGCAGATTGGCGATAAATTGGCCGATGTCAAACCCGATCGGTCCGAAGAAAGCAAACTCGGGATCAATCACCTTTGTTTCATGTTCATCGGCAAAGATGCTTCCCGTGTGCAGATCGCCGTGAACCAATGTTTCCGCGGAATTCAGAAAGATGGCTTTCAATTCGTCAGCGCCTTCTTTCAGCCGGGAATTGTTCCAAACTTTTTCTGCGTATGGGCGCAGCTCCTCTTCAAAATCGTTTGTCTCATGGTCGAGAAACGGTTCTGTAAACACAAGCCTTTCCGTAATATTGCAAAGCTCAGGATTTGTAAACTGCTTTGCGAGCTGCTGCTTTACTTTCGCATCAAGCGCATAATCAGATGAGTAAAACAGCGTTTTCCCTAAAAATTCACCGATATGAACCGATAAGTTCGGATAATGCTGCCCTTCCAGCAGCCCTTTTCTTGAAATCCGCAAATGGGAGAGGTCTTCCATTACCGTGACGGCCATTTCAGTATCGGAATAGTAAACGGCCGGAACGAGGTGCGGCACGTGTTCGCCCTGGCGGATGAGGGCGCTGCTTTCGATTCTCGCCCGGTCAATGGTAAGCGGCCAGCTTTCACCGACGACTTTCGCGTAAGGAATCGCCTGTTTGATAATCAGTCCTTTTTTGTTTTCTTTATCGTAAACATGAAAGACGTAATTTAAATTGCCGTCGCCGATTTCACGGCATGTCAGAGTGCTTTTGTTTTGGAATAAGCCGAGCTTGACGGCTAACGCGGCGGCGGAGCTTTCTGTTAATTGTTCATAAAGACTTGTTTTAGTTGCTGACATGGATTTACCCTCCAATTATGTAGTGGCAGTAAGAGATCGTGACGGAGAATACGCCCGAAAAAAAGCCTCCTTCTCTGAAAGAGAAGGAGGCTGAAACAGTGCAGTCCGCCTCTTATCTCTCAGATAACATCTGATGGAATTAGCACCGTGCCTTGTGAGACAATCGTCTCGGCGCAAAATGTACGCGCCCCATTTCACAATGGAATTACGGTCGGTTGCTGTTGGGGTCAAAAGGCCAATCCCTCGCCCAACTCTCGATAAGAGAAAAATATATTGATTTGTATCACAATTCGGATTAATCAGTTGATGAAAATATTAGCAGGTGCCGGATATTCTTGTCAACGTTTTTTTGAAAATTAATATAAATCACGCCGTAAGTCTTGGAAAACCGGAATGGTTCCGCGAACGGCCGCGCTTTCTGACACATCGATTTCCGCTCGGACTGCGCCTTCCGTCCGGTCTCCTTCGGCTAAAATCCGGCCCCACGGGTCAATAATCAGGCTGTGGCCGGCAAATTCATTATCGGGATTGGACCCCGTGCAGTTAGAGGCTGCGACAAAACATTGGTTTTCAATTGCTCTGGCGATAAGCAGGCTTCGCCAATGATCAAGGCGGGGCAGAGGCCATTCCGCAGAGATAAACAGGACATTCGCGCCCTGGGACGTATGCTTTCTGATCCATTCGGGGAAACGGATATCATAGCAGATCAGCCCGGCGCACTTGACACCGTCAAGCTCAAAGGAACCGTCGCTGTTTCCTGCTGACAAGTAAAGGTGTTCATCCATCAGCTGAAACAGATGGGCTTTCTGATACCGCTTCACGATCTGTCCGCTGTTATCGGCGATGTACATGGTGTTATAGACATTTTCGCCTTCTTTGACCGCAAAAGATCCGGCAACGAGGTGTACGTTGTATGTTTTTGCCGTTTCTTTAAGCCATTGTTCCGAAACTTTGCCGTTTTCATCCGCCAGCTGGTCTAGCCGTGTGAGATCATAGCCGGTCGTCCACAACTCAGGAAGCACGATTACATCCGCATGGCGGCTTTCTTGCTCAATCAAAGATTCTGCTTTTTTAAAGTTTTCTGAAGGATTTCCGTATGAAATATCAAATTGCAAACAGGAAACGGTCCATTTCATTTTTTAACACCTCAAGTTTCTCTTTACTTTTTTTATTTAACCATATATGATGATGGACTATCATTTCAAGACATTTTTAGAAGGTGAAAATATGAACTTTGAAATCTCAGATGTACTCAAACAGCTGCCGGAACAATTTTTCGCATCATTGGTGCAAAAAGTGAATCAAAAGCTGAAAGAAGGCAGAGACGTCATCAATTTAGGGCAGGGAAACCCTGATCAGCCGACGCCTCAGCATATCGTTGAAGAAATGAAGCGCGCCGTCGAAAGGCCGGAAAATCATAAATACTCATCATTCCGGGGCGCTTACAGCTTCAAAAAAGCAGCCGCTGCATTTTATGAAAGGGAGTATGGGGTCACGCTTGATCCGGAAACGGAAGTCGCCGTGCTGTTCGGAGGCAAGGCGGGACTTGTTGAGCTTCCGCAATGTCTTTTAAACCCGGGAGATACCATTCTGGTGCCTGATCCCGGATATCCTGATTACTGGTCAGGCGTCGCCCTTGCAAAAGCGAGAATGGAAATGATGCCGCTGACGGAAGAAAGAGGGTTTCTCCCTGATTACAGCGTAATTCCTGAAAAGGTGCGGAGCGAGGCGAAGCTGCTGTATCTCAATTATCCGAATAATCCGACCGGCGCTGTGGCGACAGAGGCGTTTTTCGAGGAGACGGTCGGTTTTGCGGAGCAAAACGGCATTTGTGTCGTTCATGATTTCGCGTACGGAGCCGTCGGCTTTGACGGGCATAAACCGCTGAGCTTTTTGCAGACCGAAGGCGCAAAAGAGACGGGAATCGAAATCTATACCTTGTCCAAAACGTATAATATGGCGGGCTGGCGGGTCGGCTTTGCCGTCGGAAACGCTTCTGTCATCGAAGCGATCAACCTTTATCAGGATCATATGTTTGTCAGCCTGTTTCCCGCGGCGCAGCAGGCGGCGACAGCCGCACTTTTAGCGGATCAGGCATGCGTCGCGGCGCAAAATGACAGATATGAATCGAGACGCAATGCATGGATTAAAGCCTGCCGCAATATCGGCTGGGATGTGACGGCTCCGGCGGGCTCCTTTTTTGCATGGCTCCCTGTGCCTGACGGTTATACGTCACAGTCGTTTTCAGACCTGCTGCTCGAGAAAGCGGATGTCGCGGTCGCTGCCGGAAACGGGTTCGGAAAATGGGGGGAAGGCTATATAAGGGTCGGTCTTCTGACAAGTGAAGAAAGACTTAAAGAAGCTGCGGAACGGATCGGGAAACTGAATCTTTTCACCCGAAAAAGCATTGACATATCTGGATAACAATGCGATAATTCAAAATACTTTATAAAATCATTATTCTTATCAAGAGCAGGCAGAGGGACGAGCCCGATGAAGCCCGGCAACCGACTGATAAAGCACGGTGCTAATTCTTGCAGCAGGAGCTGAGAGATAAGATTCGGACATAACACGAAGCCTCTTTCTGCTCATACGGAAGAGGTTTTTTTATGTTTTGCGAAAGAAAGAGAGGCGTTCACGCATGAGCGAAGTATTGGCAACATATCTTCTGACAGACACAACGGACAGTGAAAAGCGGGCGGAACAGATTGCGGCGGGGCTGACGGTAGGCTCCTGGACTGACCTGCCCCTGGTGAAGCAGGAACAGCTCAGAAAACATAAAGGGCGGGTCGTAAAAGTTGAGGAGAAAGAAGGAACCTCAGAAAACGAAACACAATCCGTCATCACCATCGCCTATCCCGAGGCGAACTTTTCAAGAGATATTCCGGCCGTCCTGACGACGGTATTCGGAAAGCTGTCACTGGACGGAAAAATAAAATTGACTGATCTTGAATTTTCCGAAGGGTTTAAACGCTCCCTTCCCGGGCCGAAATTCGGTATATACGGCATCCGCAAACTGCTGGGCGAATTTGAAAGACCGCTTCTGATGAGCATATTTAAAGGCGTGATCGGACGGGATCTCGCCGACATTAAAGAACAGCTCAGACAGCAGGCGCTCGGCGGCGTGGATCTGATTAAAGATGACGAAATTTTCTTTGAAAATGAACTGGCTCCGTTTGAAACCCGCATTATCGAAGGAAAACAAGTCCTGAAGGAAACCCGGGAGGAGACGGGGCATAAAACGCTGTATGCCGTAAACCTTACGGGAAGGACCGCTGAATTGCGGGATAAAGCGAGGCGCGCGGCAGAACTCGGGGCGGACGCGCTTTTATTGAATGTGTTCGCTTACGGTTTAGATGTGATGCAGAGCCTTGCTGAAGACAGGGAAATCCCGCTTCCGATCATGGCGCATCCGGCAGTCAGCGGCGCGTTCACATCATCTCCCGTTTACGGCTTGTCGCATGCGCTTTTGCTCGGCAAGCTGAACCGCTATTGCGGCGCTGATTTCAGTTTATTTCCGTCACCTTACGGATCCGTTGCTCTTCCGAAGGAGTCCGCGCTTGCAATCCATGATGAATGTGTAAAAGACGATGTCTTTCATCCGTCGTTTGCCGTCCCGTCAGCAGGCATTCACCCCGGTATGGTGCCATTGTTGATGCGCGATTTCGGCATCGATCACATCATCAATGCCGGCGGAGGCATTCACGGCCATCCGAAAGGAGCCGAGGGCGGGGGAAAAGCGTTCCGCGCCATCATTGATGCGGTGCTTGAAGCGCAGCCGATTGAAGAAAAAGCCGCGTCGTGCAAAGATCTTCAGCTCGCATTAGACAAATGGGGAAGGGTGGAAGCCGTATGACCCGCACACCGCTGATTATTTGTGATTTCGACGGAACGGTCACCATGAACGACAACATTGTCAGCATGATGAAACAATTCGCGCCTCCTGAGTGGCTTGAATTAAAAGACGGTGTTCTGTCTAAAAGCATATCAATCCAAGAAGGAGTCGGACGGATGTTCGGACTGCTGCCGAGCAGCTTAAAAGAAGAACTGACCGGCTTTATTCTGAAGGATGCGAAAATACGGGACGGCTTTTTGGATTTTGTCTCGTTTGTCCGGTCAAACGGCCTCCCGTTTTATATCGTAAGCGGGGGAATGGACTTTTTTGTGCATCCGCTTTTGGAAGGGATCGTAGAAAAGGAGCGGATTTTCTGCAATCATGCATCCTTTGACAATGAATATATTCATATAGACTGGCCGCACGCCTGTGACGGAGACTGTACCAATCAATGCGGCTGCTGCAAACCGTCAGTCATCCGTAAGCTATCCGATCAGCAGAAATTTCTCATTATGATCGGTGATTCGGTCACGGATGTCGAGGCTGCAAAGTTATCCGATATGTGCTTTGCGAGAGATTATCTTTTGACTGGATGCAAAGAACTCGGCCTCCGGCATCTGCCTTTTCAAGATTTTCATGAGGTGAAAACAGGCATTGAAAACATCGGGGAGGTGCAGGCATGGCTGCAAAAGAAGAACGCTGGCGCGAACTTGCCGAGGTAAAACGCGAGCTGGCCGAAAGAGACTGGTTCCCGGCAACGAGCGGGAATCTTTCCATCAAAGTATCCGACGGGCCGCTGACTTTTCTCGTTACGGCGAGCGGAAAAGACAAACGAAAAGAAACAGACGAAGATTTTCTCTTAATCAATGAGTACGGGAAGCCCGCTGAGACCGGCCATTCTTTAAAACCTTCAGCGGAAACGCTTCTCCATACTTACTTATACCAAAAGACAGACGCGGGCTGCTGTCTGCATGTCCATACCGTCAATAATAATGTCATCTCAGAGCTTTACGGGGATGAAAAACAAATCACTTTTCAGGGGCAGGAGATGATTAAGGCGCTCGGATTATGGGAGGAAAACGCGTCCGTGACCGTTCCGATCATTGACAATCCGGCGCACATCCCGGCATTGGCCGAAAACTTCGCGCACCATGCGGACGCCGGCTCAGGCGCGGTGTTAATCCGCAATCACGGCATTACGGCATGGGGGCGGACCGCATTTGAAGCGAAAAGGGTGCTGGAAGCCTATGAATTTTTATTCAGCTGTCACCTCAAGCTTCTGTCACTTCGTCCGCAGCTGGTAAAATAAAAGGAGGAATAGAAAATGGCGACCATCAAAATTCATGACGAAAAGAATACGCTCATTGAACATCAGGAAGAAGTAGCGCGCTTCTTAGACGAACAAGAGGTGATCTATGAGCAGTGGAACATTGAAAAACTTCCGTCTGAGCTTTCGGAAAAATACGATCTAACCGAAGATGAAAAAGAACGGATTCTCGCGGCGTTTGACACGGAGATTCAGGACATTTCAGCCCGGCGCGGATATCAGTCTCAGGATGTCATTTCTTTATCAGACACCACGCCGAATCTTGATGAATTATTAAAAAACTTCCAAAGAGAACATCACCACACGGATGATGAAGTCCGCTTTATCGTCAGCGGACACGGCATCTTCGTCATTCAAGGCAAAGACGGCACATTTTTCGACGTCCGTTTAAATCCGGGAGATTTGATTTCAGTTCCGGAGAACATCCGCCACTACTTTACGCTTCAGGAAGACCGCCGGGTCGTCGCAATCCGAATCTTCGTGACGACTGAGGGCTGGGTGCCGATTTACGAAAATGAAAGTGTGCAAAACTGATAGACGCCCGAACCTCTCATGCCCCGCCGGCATGAGAGGTTTTTTATTGTAATATAAAGTCAGCTGTGGCTGTTTTTTAAATCTTGAATATGCCGCATTCTGTTTATATCATTACCCGAATGGGTATTATTCTCGTATTCATGCTAAAGATTCCAATATGAAATGAAAAAATAAGTTATTTAGTAAAAAAATGTTTACAAATAAAGTATAATCTGTAATAATGCTCAATAACCCAATCAAACTTGTTTCCTATTCTTTTAGCGGTGAGGGGTGAAGTGAATGGGCAGTTATTCTGAACAAGAAAAATTGCTTGTATCTATTGATAAAAAAAGAAAAATGATGATAGATGCGGCTAACAGGCAAGGGTTTACAGGATATGACACGATCAGGCACAGCCAGGAACTGGACTGTCTGATGAACGCGTATCAGCAGCTGGTAAACCGTGATCGTACACATCACCAAGGAATACAGGGCCTTGTGAAGAAAATAGGCTTGTTCTCCCGCGGTGACGTCATGCCTGCATATGAAGCAAACAAATGATTGATGATAAAACAGATAACGAAGACTGAATGCGCTTCCTGATCAAGCGCCGCATCCGAAAGATGACCGCGTACAGTCAGCACATTTTTCCGCTGGCACGGCTCACGAAGCGCCTCGTACTATCTGCCGGCTATGATGCCGTTCCTCTGGTATATCCTCTTACACATACTCTTCTTTAAATAAAAAACACCCCGATCAGGGTGTTTTTTTCATCGAGAAGCGGCAGGAAGGGTAATGGTGACCTCTGTGCCCTTATCGACTTCGCTTTGAATGTCAATCGAACCGCCGTACATCAGCATGATTCGTTTACATACGACAAGGCCGAGGCCGGTGCCTTTTTCCTTTGACGTTACAAACGGAAGAAAAATGTGTTCAAGCATATCTTCAGAAATGCCCATTCCGTTGTCGGCCACCTTAATGACTGCTTTATGATCGCGGGCTTCTAAATAGATGGACAGCCGGCCGCCTTCCTGCATGGATTCCAGCGCGTTTTTCGCGACATTTAAAATCACCTGTTTAATATGGTCTTTCGTGCAGTTGACCTTGAGCGGCCGATTGACGAGTATCTCCACATTCACTTCCACATTGTATAGATTCCCTTCAGAATAAATAATCGGCATAATCTCATCAAGAATATCCTGCAGCGAGTTCACTTCCAACCGTTCGGCAGTGGGTTTTCCAAGCACTAAAAACTCACTGACAATCTGATTGATTCGTTTAATCTCCTGCTCAATAATTGAGAAATACAGCTGATCTTCCTCCGATTTGTATTTTTTCTGCAAAAGCTGAATGAAGCCGCTGATCCCTGTAAGCGGGTTGCGGATTTCATGGGCGGTGCTGGCGGCAAGCGTTCCGATCAGCTCCAATTTCTGCGCTTCATTTTGAGCGCGCTCCAGCTGGGTCTTGCGCTTAAGCAGATAATATTGAACGAGGATGAACAGAATATTCAGCAGCACGGCAATACTGGACATCGGCAGCAGCACGCTTTTGGTCAGCTCGTTCAGCTCAACCGGTTTCGGATAAACATTGATATTCCAATTAATATCATCCAGATAGCCGCTGACCGGTTTCACACCTTCTGATTGATCAGCCCGTCCGCTGGCAAATATCACTTTATTCTGATTGGTTGCCTTGACATAAACGTCAGGGCTCAGCATATTGATCATATTTCTCAAATAATCGACTTGTATGGCGGCTACTAAATAATCCGTGACTTCCCGTTTTGCGTCTAACACCGGCACGCAGATCGTGAAGATGCGCTGGCCTGTAATTCTGCTGGAGTAGTCATTTGTGATGACCGTTTTTTTCGTCTTTTTCGCCTTCGTAAAATACGGTCTGTCGGCCAAATTCACCTTTGATTTCAGATCAGTCGTGCTTGCGATGACATCACCTTTGGAATTCAGCATATACAGTCCGCTGAATCTGGGTTCATCCTCAAAAGCCTGATCGAGAATGTCAATGATCTTTTCTTCATTGACAGGCTTATCGACAGCGATCGCAAGTGTTGTCATCCGGGCTTTTGTTTCACCGATTAAATAATTGAGCTTATTGCGGTGAAGGTTGAGCATCATACTGGCTTCCTGTATGTGTTTATCGGCTATTTTCTGCTTTTCTTTTTCATAAATGAAAAAGCTGATAATAAGTGCCGGGATGATCACCAATATGAGATAAAGCTTGATCTTTCCCCGGGCACCTTTAAATGTATTCACTCTGCATCGCTCCAACATTACACTTGAATAGAGGTATTATATCATTTTTATACTTCTTTAATAAGAAAAAATAACCAAAATGATAGAAAAACAAATTATTTTATTAAGGTCTGACAAAAAGAAGAGAAATTTTGGAAACATTTTTGTTGACATTTTTCATTTTGTTTATTAATGTTTCTCTGTAACGGTTTCTTTTGTAAAAGGATGATTGAATGTATGACGGATAAAACAGAAAACTCATTGAAATTATTTATTGTACTGTCACGTGCGTACCGATCTATTAACGACCATATGAATAAACATATTCATAAGCACGGCCTGAACCCGACGGAATTTGCGGTGCTTGAGCTGCTGTACCACAAAGGCAAACAGCCGCTTCAGCAGATCGGCGACAAAATTTTATTAGCGAGCGGAAGTATTACATACGTTGTTGACAAATTAGAGAAAAAAGAACTTCTCATCAGAAAAGCCTCGCCGACTGACAGAAGAGTGACTTTCGCACAGATTTCCGAAAAGGGAATCCGTCTTTTGGACGATATTTTCCCTGATCATGCTGACGAAATTAAAGAAATGATCAGTGTGCTGAGTGATGAAGAGATAGAAATGTGTACGGAAATGCTGAAAAGAGTGGGGTTAAACGCTAAACATTTTCATCAGAAATAAAAAAGGAAGCCATTCTGAAAGGCTTCCTTTTTTATATTACTGATTTTGGTCGGTCGCGGCGTTTCTAGGCTGTATCAATACCTCGACGCGCCTGTTTTTGCTGCGCCCTTCGGCGGTTTTGTTCGACACGGCCGGTTTATACTCTCCGAAACCTTTGGCGCTGAATACTTTTGCGTCAAGTTTCGGGTTTTCTGTCAGAATAGCCATGAAGTTGACGGCCCGCATGACGCTTAAATGCCAGTTAGATTGATATTGTGAGTTTTTAATCGGTACATTGTCCGTATGTCCGCTGATGATAATGTTCCTTGGCGGATTCAGCACAAGGAGATTCGAGATTTCCTTGGCAAGCGGAATATCTTCCTGACGGATATCCGCCCGTCCGGAATCAAAAAAGATACTGTCTTTAATGGTAATTAAGAGTCCTTCTTTAGTCAGCTTTGTTTCCAGCTGAGTTTCAAGCTTTTTATTTTTTATAAATTGATTGACTTGCTTTTGCACGCCTTCAAGTTCTTCGCGGTCGGCTGCTTCTCTTTCTTTCTTTTTCTGTTCTTTATCTTTTTCCTTGTCTTTTTTTAACTGATCAACGCCGTCTTTTTCGTTTTCAGGAGGGGTAACGCTTGAATATTCAAGAACACCCGTGCCTCCGGTAAACACGGCGTTAAATGATTTAGACAGCATTTGGAATTTCGCCGCATCGACCGAGCTCATGGCGAACAATACAATGAACAGAGCCAAAAGAAGGGTGAGCAAATCCGCGTACGGGATCAGCCAAGACTCATCCACATGCTCGTCATCATGCTTCTTCTTCTTTTTTCTCGCCATTGTTTGCCTCTCCTTCTTGTTCAGCGACTTTTGCGCGTTCATTCGCAGGAAGATACATGAGAAGTTTTTGTTCGATCACTTTCGGGGCCTGTCCTTCAAGCACTGACAGAACGCCTTCGATCATGATTTCACGCAGTTTGACTTCCTGCTTTGATTTGCGTTTCAGTTTGTTGGCGAAGGGATGCCATAGTACATATCCTGTGAAAATCCCGAGAAGGGTGGCGACAAACGCCGCACTGATGGCATGTCCGAGCGCCTCGGTGTTGTTCATGTTGGAAAGAGCGGCGATAAGGCCGATGACCGCACCCAAAACGCCGAGTGTCGGCGCATATGTGCCGGCTTGTGTAAAGATGGCTGCGCCGGCCTGGTGTCTGTCTTCCATCGCTTCAACTTCCTCAGTCATAATATCTCTGATAAATTCTGCGCTTTGTCCGTCAACCGCCATGCTCAGGCCGTTTTTTAAAAATGCGTCATCCACGTCTTCAATGCTTGCTTCCAATGCGAGCAGACCTTCACGTCTGGCGATTTGCGCCCATTGAGAGAACATAGGAATTAATTGCGCAATTGTCAGCTGTTTATTTTCTTTAAACAGCACTTTAAAAAGGGCAGGCACTTTTTTGATTTCTTTTCCGGGGAATGCGATGATCACCGCAGAAATCGTACCGAACAAAATAATCAGAATAGCTGCCGGGTTAGCGAGTGCGCTTAAGCTGACCCCTTTCAGCACCATGCCCACGCTTAAAGCAATCAAGGCGAGGATGATACCGATAATCGATGTTTTATCCATAGTTTTCACCAAATCCTTTATACTAGCTTTCTATGGTTAATATCGGTGGCAGTGCATGGAACTTTAGGGTGATTGAGAAATTGTTCCCGAATTCTTCACAGTTTCTCCCTTCTGACATGGATAAAGAAACAAAAAAGCGGCTCCCCGCGAGGAGGGAACCGCTTTTTTCTTATTGTGCCCGGACTTTGATGCCGTCCTCTTCCATTACGACATGGAAGGCTTTTATTTCGTTGTTATCCAATAAGAGATCTGTCATTTCGTCCTCGATCAATTCTTGGATGGTTCTTCTGAGCGGGCGTGCTCCGAAAGCTGGGTGGTAGCCGATTTCAGCGATTTTTTCTTTCGCTTCGTCCGTTACGCTCAGGCTGATGCCGCGCTCTTTTAATGTGTCTTCAAGCTCTGTGAGAAGCAGGCTGACGATTTTCACGAGATGTTCTTTTTTCAGGGATTGGAATTCAATGATGCTGTCAAACCGGTTTAAAAACTCCGGTTTGAAGAACGCGCTCAGTGAATCAATCAGCGTTTGTTCTTCCAGGACGCTCTCTTCAGATTGGAATCCGACTTTCACCTGTTTTTCGCCGGTTCCAGCGTTGCTTGTCATAATCAAAACGGTATCTTTGAAGCTGACCGTTCTGCCCTGGCTGTCTGTCAGACGGCCGTCCTCCATAATCTGCAGAAACATATGCTGGACATCAGGGTGGGCTTTTTCAATCTCATCGAGCAGCACGATGCTGTACGGATTGCGGCGCACTTTTTCCGTTAATTGACCGGCTTCATCGTGTCCGACATATCCCGGCGGTGAACCGATGATTTTTGATACGGCGTGTTTTTCCATGTATTCACTCATATCGAGACGGATAATGGAATCTTTTGTACCGAACAGTTCATCTGCGAGTGTCTTTGATAACTCGGTTTTTCCGACTCCGGTCGGTCCGACAAAGAGGAAGGAGCCGACAGGTCTGTTTTTGGATTTTAAGCCGGCGCGGCTTCGTCTGACCGCTTTCGCCACTTTTTTCACGGCTTTTTCTTGACCGATGACGCGCTGATGAAGATGCTCTTCAAGTTCCTTCATTTTAACTTGTTCATCAGCCTGGAGTTTTCCGACCGGAATGCCTGTTTTCTGTTCAATAATGGCTTGAATATGCTCCGCCCCGATTTCAGGTGAAGAGGCCGGTGTTTCATGCGCCAGCTGCTTTTCCAACGCCGCTTCTTCATCACGCAGTTTCGCGGCAAGCTCATAATTTTCTTCATGAAGCGCTTTTGTTTTCTCCGCGTCAATTGCTTTGAGTCTCTCAGCCGCATCTTCTTCATTTACGGTATCAAGCTCCAGGTTCGCCTTAGAGCCGGCTTCATCTAATAAGTCGATCGCTTTATCCGGCAGGTGGCGGTCCTGAATGTAACGGGATGAAAGCGTAACACAGGCGTTTATCGCTTCATTGCTGAATGTGACGCCGTGGTATTTCTCATATTTATCTTTAATGCCTTCCAGAATGCTGATGGCTTGTTCTATTGTAGGCTCGTGAACCATGACAGGCTGGAAGCGTCTTTCAAGCGCCGCATCTTTTTCAATCTGGCGGTACTCTTTCAGTGTTGTCGCCCCGATGACCTGCAGCTCGCCTCTGGCAAGCGCCGGTTTCAGGATGTTCCCGGCATCCATTGATCCCTCGGCAGAGCCGGCGCCTACAAGAAGGTGAATCTCGTCAATGAACAAGATGACGTTTTTCCGTTCTTTTAATTCGTTCATTAATTGTTTCATTCTTTCTTCAAACTGGCCTCTGATCCCTGTATTGGCGACGAGAGAAGCGACGTCAAGCAGGAAAAGCTCTTTGTTTTTCAATTTGTTCGGCACATCGCCTTCAGCGATTTTAAGCGCGAGGCCTTCTGCAATAGCCGTTTTACCGACGCCCGGTTCACCGATCAGCACCGGATTGTTTTTATTCCGGCGGTTCAAAATTTCAATTACGCGCGCCACTTCATGATCGCGGCCGATCACAGGATCAATCAGACCTGCTTTTGCGCCGTTTGTGACGTTTTGAGCGAGCTCGTCGAGCAGGCCTTTTTCAGGGCCGGCCTGCTGTTTATTTTGATTGGGTGCGAAACCTTGCTCAAACGGGAATCCGAATGATTGCGGCCCCATGCTCATAGACGGTTTTCGGGTTAATTCTGTATAACATGTTTCACATAAAACGAATTGTTTTTGAATGGAATTGACTTGCATGTTCAGGCGAATCGTCGCCTCGTTTTTCTGACAATGTTGACAACGCATTTGCCAAAACCTCCTCGAAAAATGTTTGATCATCTTTGACCAAATGGATTAGAAAATAAGGTCTTAACTTTGACCTTCTTTGATTAATAGTATACTCTGACCTTCTTTGACTTTCAAGTGTTTTGTTTCAAACCCCGAAAAATAAATGTTTACAGCATGATAAGTGATATTTGTGAGATTTGATTATTTTTGACCAATATAGTCAGAAAGGAAATGAAATGCTTTGACCTTTCTTGATGAAGAGTATACTCTGGCCCTTTTTTTCTTTCAATATTTTTGCTTAGAGGAGAGAGGTGAATCTGTTTTCTCCGGGGAAGGACGATTTGTTCGTCTTTTCGGGCGACTTGTCTCATAAGCATATATAAAGGCCTGGACAAATCTGCGCTTAGCCGGAGGGTGAAATGGGACAAACAAAAGGTTCTGCAAGTCAGCTTGCATTTGTATACGTAGGCACGGTTGTAGGAGCCGGTTTTGCCACGGGACGGGAAATCGTTGAGTTTTTTCTGAAGTTTGGCTGGATCGGTCTGTTCGGTATCGTGGTAAGCGGTCTGATGTTTACATATTTAGGCGCCAAAATCATGATCATTTCCAAACGGATTCATGCAGCATCTTATCAGGAATTGAACACATATTTATTCGGCCAGTCCATCGGCCGCGCCGTGAACATGTTTATGATGTTTATATTGCTGGGAGTGACCTCTGTCATGCTGTCCGGAGCGGGAGCGCTGTTTCATGAACAGCTTGGCTGGTCCGCACAAGCGGGGATCCTTTTGACGATCGTACTGAGCTTTGCCGTCATGACAAGCGGCGTTAAAGGTGTGTTCGGCGTCAATATATTGGTTGTGCCGCTTTTAATTTCTTTCTCTTTTATCGTGACAGCAGATTCATTTGTATTTACAAGCACGAGAAACGCGGACGAATGGGTATGGCCTGACAAGTGGAATTGGCTTTTGTCCGCCGTCTCTTACGGCGCGTTAAATTTATCGCTCGCCCAAGCCGTGCTTGTGCCGCTTGCGAATGAAATGTCTTCAGAGAAGGTGATCAGAAGGGGGGCTTATTTTGGCGGCGTTCTGTTGACACTGGTGCTTGCCGCGAGCTTTTTATCATTATCGGTGCTGCCGGATGTGCTGGAGTTTGACATTCCGATGGCTCAAGTCGTCTATTCGTATTCGCGTTCGCTTCATATCATTTATTTGTTTATTATTTTCGGAGAAGTGTTTACGTCGGTCATCGGCAATTTATACGGATTGGAAAAACAATTAAACAGTTTTCTTCATATAAAAAGTACATATATTTACGGCGGCATTTTGGCGTTTGCTTTCATTATCAGCCAAATCGGCTACGGACAGCTGATTTCCACCGTTTATCCGGTGTTTGGGTATGTGAGCCTCGCTTTCATCGGCGCATTGATTTGCAAAAAAATCCCGAAAGAAAAATAAGGATATAAGGAAAATGTCTGTATTTTTTGGGAATTCCCCTTCTTTTTTCCTGACATTTCTGTATAATGAATTGGGAAATGATGGGGAGGAGTAAGAGATGAAAGCTCGACGTGTATTATTGGGATTTATTTTTATTTGTATCGGCATTGCGTTTTTTTTACAGAGGGCGGGAGTTATTCATCTATCCGCAGGTTCGGCGTGGCCGTTTCTTTTCATTATAATGTCCGCAGGGTTTCACGCCGGATTTATTTTTGCGAAAAAAACGCCTGACCAGGCGGGACTGCTCGTTCCGGGCGGTATGTTTTTTGTGCTGGGCTGCCTGTTTTGTTTTGAAACGGCAACGGGATGGACGTATTCAGGCGTGACGTGGCCTGTTTATATATGGGCGCCTGCTCTCGGTCTGTTTGAGCTGTGGTATTTCGGCGGGAGGAAGTTAGGTGTATTGATTCCTGCTTTCATCCTGACAGCCGTGGGAGCACTATGCTTTGCCGGTATGCTGATGACGGGGCTGTGGCCGCTTTTGATCATCGCAGCCGCGCTTTTGTTTCACGCCGCTGCCTTTATGCAGCCGAAAAAAAGATCGGGCCTTCTTATTCCGGGCGGCATTTTGCTTGTGACGGGTTGCTTGTTATGGTTTGAAACGCTGACGGATTGGACATACGCAAATGTGACATCGCCTGTCTACCTCTTTGCCGTTGCGTTCGGCCTGTTTGAAGCCTGGCTGTTCGGCAGAAGGCAAAGAGGGCTTTTGACTGCTGCGGCGGTTCTGTGCGCCGCGGGCATTTTCGGCATATTCACCAATGCAAATGAAGCCATCAGCGAACGCGGCTGGCCCGCTCTCATTCTTTTGCTGGGCGCCGCTTTTCACATTCCGATTTTCGGCCCGAAACCTGTCAAAAACGCGGGACTTCTCGTACCGGGCGGCATATTATTGATTACGGGGATCTTGTTTGTCTTTGAAACGGCAACCAATTGGTCCTACTCCGGTGTGACATGGCCTGTTTACCTGTTGGCAACGGCATTCGGTTTATTTGAGCTGTGGCTGTTCGGCGGGAAACAGAAGGCGCTGCTCATCCCGGTTGCGGTGCTGACCTTGACAGCACTTTGCTTTATGATGACGAATCAGCCGATCATTCCGGTTTCTGTTTTCTGGCCTGCTTTATTTGTTCTGATCGGGATTGCGCTGATGGTATTTCCGGGGAAAAAACGCGGGGCTTAAACCCGATTTTGCAGCCTGACACAGGGTTCAGGCTGTTTTTTTTATTGTCACGGGAAACAACATTATGGTATGATAGCAAAAGTGAAAAAAGAAGAAAATCCGTATTGATGCGGGAGAGGTTCTAGCTACACCCTCTATAAAAAACTAAGGACGAGCTGTATCCTTGGATACGGTTTTTTTATGTTTTTTAGGGCGCCTTTTCCGAAAAAGGCGCTTTTTTTATGGAATGATAGATAAGGGAGAGAAAGACATGAAAAAAGAAAAAGCAGTTGTGGTGTTCAGCGGAGGCCAAGACAGCACGACTTGTTTATTATGGGCTTTGCAAAACTTTGAAGAAGTGGAAACCGTTACATTCCATTATAATCAGCGTCACCAAGAAGAAATCGATGTGGCAAAATCGATTGCCGAAAAGCTCGGTGTCAAAAATCACTTGCTTGATATGTCTCTTTTAAATCAGCTCGCGCCGAATGCGCTGACAAGAGATGATATCGAAATTGAAGCGAAGGACGGGGAACTGCCGACAACCTTTGTGCCGGGACGCAACCTTGTATTTTTATCCTTTGCATCGATTCTTGCATATCAAATCGGCGCGCGCCACATTATCACCGGTGTTTGCGAGACTGATTTCAGCGGCTACCCGGACTGCCGTGACGAGTTTGTCAAATCCTGCAATGTCACCGTCAACCTGGCGATGGAAAAGCCGTTCGTCATTCATACGCCGCTTATGTGGCTGAACAAAGCGGAAACGTGGAAACTTGCGGATGAGCTCGGCGCGCTTGATTTTGTAAAGAATAACACACTGACTTGCTATAACGGCATCATTGCGGACGGATGCGGCGAATGCCCGGCATGCCTGCTCCGCAATAAAGGATATGATGAATATATGAAAATGAAAGGAGAGCGGAACTAATTGCTTTCTCAAATTTACCCGCAGGTTCAGCATCCTTATTCGTTTGAGTTGAATAAGGACATGCACATCTCAGCCGCGCACTTTATTCCCCGCGAAAGCGCCGGAGCGTGCAGCAGAGTCCACGGGCACACGTATACAGTAAATATTACAGTTGCGGGGGATGAACTGGACGATTCGGGCTTTCTCGTGAATTTCAGCGTGCTGAAGAAATTGGTGCACGGCGCTTATGACCATACATTGCTGAATGACCATGACGAGTTTTCTGCTGATGATGACAGATATTCACTGCCGACGACCGAGGTCGTGGCCAAAACGATTTACGATAAGGTGCAGTCCTACCTCGAAACACTGGAGAATCAGCCGGTCTGCGTGCAGATTTTTGTCAGGGAAACCCCGACAAGCTATTGCGTATACCGCCCGAAAAAAGGTGATAGGAATGGCTAAAGGAATTCCGGTATTAGAAATTTTCGGACCGACGATACAAGGGGAGGGCATGGTTATCGGCCAGAAAACCATGTTCGTCCGCACGGCGGGCTGCGACTACTCTTGCAGCTGGTGCGACTCCGCTTTTACATGGGACGGCTCTGCCAAAAAAGATATCCGCTGGATGACGGCGGAAGACATTTACCGCGAGCTGAGAGAAATCGGCGGAGACGCCTTTTCCCATGTCACCATCTCAGGAGGAAACCCGGCGCTGTTAAAGCAGCTTGACGCGCTGATTCTGCTGCTGAAAGAGAACGGGGTGCGCGCCGCTTTAGAAACACAGGGAACGGTCTATCAGGATTGGTTCACAATGATTAACGACCTGACGATTTCACCGAAGCCGCCAAGTTCGGGGATGACAACCGATTTTGCAAAGCTCGATCACATTGTGTCTTCGCTTGATGCGGCAGAAAGGCTTAACGCGGTCAGTTTAAAGGTCGTCATTTTTAATGATGAAGATCTGCAATTCGCGAAAACCGTGCACAAGCGGTATCCGAATATCCCGTTTTATCTTCAGGTCGGAAACGATAACGTCCATACGACGGACGACCGGGCATTGATCGCACATCTGCTCGGAAAATACGAAACACTCGTTGATAAGGTTTCAGCCGATTCGGATCTGAATCTCGTCAGAGTCCTGCCTCAGCTGCATACATTGCTTTGGGGCAATAAACGGGGAGTTTAATAGAAAGGGAGATTTATATGACAAGAAAAGAATCAGAATTAGAAGGAGTTACGCTCCTGGGGAATCAAGGGACAAACTATTTATTTGAATATGCGCCGGAGGTTTTGGAATCATTTCCGAATAAACACGTGAACCGTGATTATTTCGTTAAATTCAACTGCCCGGAATTTACGTCGCTTTGCCCGAAAACGGGACAGCCGGATTTTGCAACCATCTACATCAGCTATATTCCGGACGAAAAAATGGTGGAAAGCAAATCGCTGAAGCTGTATCTTTTCAGCTTCCGCAACCACGGAGATTTCCACGAGGACTGCATGAACATCATCATGAATGATTTGATCGAATTAATGGACCCCCGCTACATTGAAGTATGGGGCAAATTTACGCCAAGAGGCGGAATCTCGATTGACCCGTATACAAACTACGGCAGACCGGGAACAAAATATGAAAAAATGGCCGAACATCGGATGATGAATCATGATATGTACCCGGAGACGATTGATAATCGGTAATTATTCCGTTGTGTGATACGGAGTGTGACCCGCACTAAGCTCAATAAAAGTGTGACCTGAGGTGCAACCTGAACTGTGACTTTTATGCAGTGGAAAATTGATAGTACAGAAGCAGATTAAGGCGTACAATTTGTACGTCTTTTCTTTTTTATCCGAAAGAAAAAATGCCTATCTAAAGATCATAGGCATTAAATATTATTATCAATATTTTCATTTATTTTTTGGCTAAGTTTCTGAACCTTCTCTTTAACATTTGAAACAGCTCTTTTTTGAATTTCATCAAAGTTTTCCTGAATATAGTCCGTGACACTTCTTATTAGAACTTCACTTTCAAAATTGAATATCTCATTTATTTCTGACTGTTCTTCATCTGTTAGGTGATGGTATTGAAGTATTTACTTCAGCAGCTACATCAATCCTCACTTTAGTTGTTCTGGTTGTACAATTTCATATTCACCTTCTGCATACTCTTGCTCCGCATAATGGCTTCCCCATTGACAGAGCTCCTGCAAGATAGGTTTAAGAGATTCTCCAAGTTCAGTGGATGAATATTCAACCTTCGGCGGTACTTGATTATACATCTTTCTGCTCACAAGTCCACTGGCTTCAAGCTCTCTAAGTGTTTGAATCAGCATTTTCTGAGTTATATTTGGGATCATGCGCTTTAATTCACTCGTTCTCTTTGGTCCATTCATTAAAAAGTATAATACAAGTCCTTTCCATTTTCCGCCAATGACTTCCTTTGTCACTTCAAACCCACAGCTAAATTTTTTCATGTCTAAAGCTCTCCATTCCACATTTATTACTTTTTAGTTACTATATCACAAAAAAGTGGGTACTTCCGATAATGTGCTTACTGAAGGATACTATATCTTGTAAGTTGTTCTTCAAGTACTTAAAGGTACTAGACATAAAATAATATGAATTCTAAAGGAGTGTTAAGTATGGGTAAATTTGAAGGTAAAATAGCGCTTGTAACGGGTGGAACAAGTGGGATTGGTCTTGCTGCAGCACAAAAATTTGTAAACGAAGGTGCATATGTTTATATCACGGGACGCAGACAAAACGAACTTGATAAAGCTGTTAACCAAATTGGCAAGAACGTAACCGGTGTTCAAGGTGATATTTCTAAGCTTGAAGACTTAGACAAACTATATGACATGATAAAGCAGGAAAAAGGTAAGTTGGACATTCTTTTTGCTAATGCAGGCATCGGCAACTTCCTTCCATTAGGTGAAATTACTGAAGAGCAGGTTGATAGAACGTTCGACATTAACGTTAAAGGAACCATCTTTACTGTTCAAAAAGCGTTATCACTATTCCCGGACAAAGTAGGTTCTATTATTGTAACGGGCTCTACTGCTGGATCAATTGGCAACCCAGCGTTTAGTGTATATGGAGCTTCTAAAGCAGCATTAAGAGCACTGGTTCGCAACTGGATTCTTGACCTAAAAGGTACTGAAATCCGTGTAAATGTGGTGAGTCCAGGAGCTATTCTTACACCTGCATACGATGAGCTTTTTGGTGATGCACTTGAAGGAGCAATGGAAAATGCCAGAAATACTGTTCCAGCTGGAAAAGTTGGGACACCTGAAGAAGTAGCAAACGCTGTATCTTTCCTTGCTTCAGACGAAAGCAGTTACTTGACGGGTGTTGAATTGTTCGTAGATGGCGGGCTAGCACAGGTATAATTTCACTGCGCAGAGATTACAAATCGTCCCCAAAAAAGGTTAAAATCAATCGTTTGGTAAGGTGTGAAATTGGTGTGACTTCATGATTAATGCTAGAGCAAGTACTTATGGGACAAGACTTTGACCTGCCTTTTCTTCCACGAGGACTGCATGAACATCATCATGAATGATTTGATCGAATTAATGGACCCCCGTTACATTGAAGTATGGGACAAATTCACGCCTAGAGGCGGAATCTCCATTGACCCGTATACAAACTACGGCAGACCGGGAACAAAATATGAAAAATGGCCGAGTACCGCATGATGAATCATGATTTGTATCCGGAGACGATTGATAATCGTTAATCACTATAAAAGCGTGCCTATTATGACTTTTATGCAAATAAATTGCTATTGCAGAGGTAATGTAAGACGTACAAATGTGTACGTCTTTTTCTTTTAAGCACAAAAACAATTTATTAACGAAAGTATTTTGGCAGAAAGGCTAACAAAATCAAAGGCAAATATGTTGTAGATTGCTTTCTTTTTTTGTGGGGCATCCATATCCAATCACGTTATCTTGCACTTGAACATTTTTTATAGACTGGTACCGCGACAAATTATTTCTCTTCTACATACCAATAAAGTAGACATTAAAAAGTGAAAGAGAGGGCGAAAATGTGTGAAAATTCTTTTCCTCGAGAGTCATCCCATGTGGCTCTATGGTTTACCAAATGGGTTTAGGGAAGCAGGACATACCGTAATGATTTCCGGTCCTGTAAGTCGGGAAAATATCACTGAAATGATAGACGAATTTAAACCAGATCTAATAGTATCTATGGGATGGACACCAGAGCATTCAAGGGAAAAGCAGGCTTGGATTCGCAACGCTACTAAAAAGGTGAATATCCCTCTCGTTTATTGGGCAACTGAAGACCCGCTGCACACTCAAAACTTTACTATCCCGTTAATTAAAAAGGTGAAACCAGATTTTGTTTTCACGGTTACGCCTTCTCTGTGTAAAACTTATGAAAGCATGGGGATTAAAGCAGCTCACTTAGACTTTGCATTTCACGAAAGTATACATCACCAGATTAAACCATTAGCAAAATACAGTTGTGATATAGCAGTGGTGGCTAATGCTTACCCTAATTTTCTTGAAGAACATCCGGAAGTGTTCCGTTCGTCCTCTTTAAAAACGCTTATTCGTCCTCTTATACGGAAGGGTATTCGCATTGATTTTTGGGGGAGAAACTGGGAAAAAATGAGTAAATATATAGGAAGAGAAATTCCCCGCAATTGGATCCATGGATACCTTGATTATACTGAAGCATATAAAGTCTACAGTTCAGCAAAAGTCGTTATCGGTTTGCAAAACTGTGAAAGCCAACTTACGCAACGCACCTATGAGATTCTTGGTTCCGGGGGGGTTTTATTGACATCGGATACACCAGCAGTTCGCGGTAAATTCAAACCTGGCCGCGATCTCATCGTTTCTTCCTCCCCAAAAGACACATTGGAAAAGGTTAAATACTATTTGAATCATGATAGCGAGAGAAAAAAGATTCAGATAAACGGTAAAAAGGCTGTAAAGAATGATTCCTATCTGCATAGAGCCGAGAGAATGCTTGAGGTGCTAAAAAGCAGAGGAATCATAAGAAACTTAGGGGAAACCATTCATTATGTAGATGTTCTCAAAGAAAAATACGTGATCCATCATGTTACTCCAGGTGAAACATTATCAATAATTGCCAGGAAGTATAATGTTTCCCTGCAGCAGCTCATGGAGCTTAATCATTTCAAATCAGATCAAATATATGCTGGACAAATCATTAAGATTAGAGAGAAACGGTTTAGAAATATTGATAACAAATTTTTCTAAAGGAGAGTAATATGAATGAAGGGGAAAATACCTAAAATAAGAAATCAAGCGAATAAAGTAAAAAGAACGCCTCGTTATATGGAATTTCCCGTGACATACGAAGTATATCATGTGGAATCCGGCGATACATTATGGACGATTTCTAAATCCTTCAATATCCCGGTACAACAACTTATGAATCTTAATAAGCTTTCTTCAGATAGAATTTATCCTGGACAAATTATAAAGATAAGAGAAAGATAATCTTTGAGGTTTCGGAAACGAATCAAATTGAACTGACAATCCTCATTTTTTTATTTGTGGGGAACTTGATATTTTTGGGGATGAAGGGGTTATGAGATGTTTCAAATGAGCTATTTCTATTCTGGATTAGGATGGGATTTTATTCAACACGTTGATCAAACGAACGGAGTATTAAATGTTGTGTCTCCTGATTTTTTCTATATCAGAAAAGATGGATCATTACTTCTCCGTTCAGCTAATCCCGATGTGGTTAAAGCTCTTCATAGAAGAAAATTAAAAGTAGTTCCTTTTCTAAGCAATCATTGGGATCAGGATTTGGGACGATTTTCATTAATGAACCGAGTTCTTTTAGCTAAACAAATTTCTCATGCAATAGAAGAACTGGATTTGGACGGAGTTAATATCGATATAGAAAACCTTACAGAAAAAGATCGGAATTTATTTACAGATTTTGTTAGATTGGTAAGAGAAAGTATTCCTAGATATAAAGAAGTATCAGTTGCAGTGGCGGCAAATCCTTTTGGCTGGACGAAGGGCTGGCACGGATCATATGATTACGAGTATTTAGCTAAATATGCAGATTACCTTATGATTATGGCCTACGATGAAAGCCACCTTGCTGGACCTACTGCAAGTGTAGGATGGGTGGAAAAGTCCATTCAATATGCTCTGAACCAAAAAATCTCTCCTGAAAAACTAGTTTTAGGATTGCCATTCTATGGCCGCTGTTGGATGAAAGGCCAATCTGCCTCTCAAGCCATTCCCCTTTACCTTGTTGACTCATTAGTAAAAAGGCATAACGGGACAATTATTTTTGACACAAAGAGTCAATCTCCAAAAGCTATTTTTACTGTCAATCACGATAACAAGGGGCTGTTGCCTTCGGGAACATATACATTATGGTTTGAAAATGAACAGTCACTCAGAGCAAAAATAAAACTCGCTCAAAAATATAATCTGAAAGGTCTTGGCAGCTGGAGTCTTGGACAAGAGGATGCGTCAGTCTGGAATACAGTGTTTAAAAATATATAATGATTTATAGTTCAAAGCAAAATTCGAAGATAATTGCAATGAATCTCTATCCTTAATGGATGCTGGTTTATCTAAAAAACATGATGAGAATTGATTGACCACTCTCATTAAAAGATGGGGAAATTCAAGGCGCCAAGGTACGTGGAGAACCATGACTTGTTGATAATCGACCATATAGTTTCTCCTCAGAAATGAGGGGGTTTTACATAAAAAAGACGAGCGAATCCGGGGGGAATTCCACTCGCCGCTTTCTAATGAAAAGACGGGTGCTGGATGGCAGCTCGTCTGTTTCATTATAAAATAGGGAACATACGTTTGTAAAGGCCTGCGCAGTTTTTTCTCATTCGGAGCGGATCAATTGTAAAGGAATGGTCAGCATGATAGCATGTCCTGTAAAAAGAAGGAGTGTTCGTTATGGAGCCGTTAGAGTTAAACGGTGTAAGGCTGAAAATGTATGATTGTAAAGAAAGTGCGGGCAAAAACGGCCGCATGATTTCATTCGTATTGAAGGTGACATCTGAAACGTATCATGATATTGCCGTCCTTTTGTATGAAAAAATATTTGACATCAAGGCGCCCGAGCGCGGGCTTGAATTCCGCGGTAAAATAACCAACTACTATACATCCGTCACTAATCTTTACAATAAAGATGAGACAGGTGATTTTTTTGTAGAAATGACGGAGATCTGAATTCATTTGAAAAAGCTGCCGGGCGGCAGCTTTTGTGCGGGATATGTAAATGGTTCGGATTGTTCGGGGGGTTTAATAGGAGTCTCTGATGATTTTATAATTCTTATGGTTGACGACAGTGAGGGAATCTAATTCAAGGTCACGATAATTATCCATGATGGTTACATCAACGATGACGGAGTTTTCATTTACTTTTTCAACAATACCGGTTAATCCGTTTTTAAATTCAATGACGTTTCCAACCTTAGCAATTTTCACGAGCTTCCTCTCCTTTATCATAAATCCTGTTTGAAAATATTTTGCAGTATTTTCTTTAAGAAGTAAAGCGATATGGGTATCAGCCCGCTCAATCATTGTCCCGGCGGGGGAAAGATGGTATATTGATTTTCGGGAAAAAGCCGAGAAAAGGAGGCTGTGTTCGTTGCTGCCTGAGGAAATTTCAGAATGTATCAACCAAATGCGCACCGGTGAAATCAAAGAATTCAGGGTGCAGAAAGAACATTTTCTTGCATTTCGAGCAGTTTTATCGAAGCAGGAAGATTTTAAGCATTTCCGCGGTATTGCCCAGCAGGGCGGAGATGTTGTATTTCAGTATTTAGAACAGCCAAGAAGCTGACGGCTCCTCGCACTTGAGGAGTCTTTTTTTTGTTTTTTTGGTTTCTCATTTCATCTTGCTGTAACAGATGTAAACAAAATGTAAAATCCCTCCGATGGATACTTTTACTGCTATTTGGTTAATGTTGTGAAAATGACGGCTGTTTTCCTGCCAATAACAAGGCTGTTAACGAACTTCTTCCATCATAAAAGCTGATTGGGAGCACTGGAAAATCTTTAACCGTGAATTTGCGCACAGCTCTTGTTAAGGTAGTGAAGTATTTAAGGAGGAAATCGTATGACGACAAAATTTGCTGCCTTGGCTGTCTTTTTTCTATGTTTTATGCCTGCATCAAAAATTGAACATACAGAAGCTCTGTTTACTTTTGCGAAGAAGCCAAAGCAAGAACCCAGCACACTGGTTGCTGATTTAAATAAAAAAAGCTCGGTTCCGAAGCTTTCAAAAACGGATCATAAGCATTCTATCCAACCGATAAAGCTGTCATCTCACCAAGAGAAGAAGGCAAAACCGGAAGAGACGGCTTATCAGCCGCCGAAAAAAACGTATTCCCGCGCTGACAGACAACTTCTGTCACGTCTCGTTCACGCAGAAGCGAAAGGTGAATCTTATAAAGGGAAGGTTGCGGTAGCCAGCGTAGTGCTGAACCGTACTGAAAAAAACGGCTTCCCGGATACCATTCGGGGTGTGATCTATCAAAGGAATGCATTTGAACCGGTAGCAAACGGAAGCATTAATCAAAAGCCGGATAAGGATTCCATCGCCGCCGCAAATGAGGCGCTTGACCATCCGGGAAGAGAAACGGACGCGTTGTTTTTCTACAATCCGAAAACGGCATCTGACCACTGGATCCGTTCCCGAAAAATTATCGAACGGATCGGCAGACACGTATTTGCGATGTAAGCATAGCGGGATCAAAAATATCCCGGCTATGCTTTTTTCAATTTTGAGAAATCGAAAATATTTTCAGAACTTGTCTCATATGATGATGGAAGAACGAGAGACAAGGAGAGACACCATGAATCGATTTGTGAAAGGGATCATTCTTTTATCCATCGCCGCCTTTTTCGCGGAATGTCTGGAATTTGTCGTGAATATGATACTGGCGCGGGAGCTTGGCGAGCATGGGATGGGACTTTACATGAGCATTCTGCCCACCATTTTTTTGATTATCGTCATCGCCAGTCTGGAGCTTCCGATCTCCATTTCAAAATTCATCGCGGAATCCAATCAGAAGCTGCATGAAAGCATGCTCCGGCATGCCTTCAGAATGACCGCCGTTTTTACCGCGTTTTCAACCGCGGCCGCAAGCATCGCGCTGCCGTTCATTCCTGTATTCGATACGTATCACCCGTTTATTAAAGGGATTGTCATCGGGCTGATTCCAGTCGTCGCTTTTACATCCATCGCCAGAGGTTATTTTATGGGTGTGCAGCAAATGGGAAAAATCGCGGTTGCGAATGTCATGAAAAAAATCATTCAAGTGCTTTGTCTGTTTATCTTTTTTCAATGGTACTCTTTTGAAATTGATATGGCCGTGCTCATTTCATTATTTGTGCTGGTCGCAAGCGATGTCGTGGTGTTCGTTTACTTGTATACGCAGTTTATTTTGGCGAGGAGGGCGCTTTCCGGCCATCAGCACATTCATCTTCGCGGCAAGGACGTGCGGAAACGCCTCCTGGCCGTATCGATCCCGACAACGGGACTTCGTATATTTCATGCGGTGACGAATGCCATTGAACCCTTTTTAGTGAAAGGAGCGCTGCTGGCGTCCGGGGCAGCCGGGACAGCCGCGATTGATCAATACGGCATGCTTGCCGGTGTTGCGATGACAATCGGTTCGTTTCCCGCATTTATCGCCCATTCGCTGATGGTCGTCATGATTCCCAGCATTTCAGAAGCGTATGCGCTGTCCCAATATGATATTGTGCTGAAACGGCTGAGACAAGCGATTTTTATTACATTCGGCTACGGCATTCCGGCAGTCTGGGTCATGTTTCAGTTCGCGGGCCCGCTGACCCATTTGTTTTTTCAGTCTCCGGAAGCGCAGTATTATTTGCAGCTTTTGTGGCCGTTTTTTCTTTTTCATCTGTTTGTGATGCCGCTTCAGGCCTGTCTGATCGGTATCGGCCACGTGAAAACGGCGTTTTATCATAACGTATGGAGCAGCATTGTAGGGCTTTCGATGATGTATGTGCTCGGTTCTATGCCGGAATTGCAAATGCTCGGCATTATACTCGGCATGAATACCGGCATGATTCTTCTGACAAGTTTACATTACGCGACGATCTGCAAAGACCTCGGTGTCTCCGTGTTTTTGACGGGCGGCGGAAGAACAGCCCCCCGGATCGAAAGCTGAAAAGGCTGATACATTTCAATAAGGAAGGGCAAGCTATCCGAAACGCGTGAAAGGAAGATCATATGCATAAAAACCGCCTAATTGTATGTGCAGTCCTTTTGATAGCTGCCGCCGTCTGGATGCCTGAAGCAAAAGCCTCATCAGAAAAACAGGCAGTTCCCGCCGTGTTTCTGATGAAGACGATTGAAGGAGACGAGATATCGATTCCGAATAAAGGGCAGAAAACGATTTTGCATTTTTGGACATCGTGGTGTCCGCCGTGCAAAAAAGAACTGCCTCAGTTCCAAACGTATTATGAACAGCATCAGTCCGATGATGTAAGCCTTGTAACGGTAAATTTGATGAATGCCGAGCGAAACAAAAATACCGTTCAAAACTTTGTCAGTCAGCACCATCTCACTTTCCCGATTGTTCTTGACACGAAAGGTGAGCTTATGAAGGAATACGATGTCATGACGATTCCCACGTCATTTCTGCTGAATGAAAAAGGAGAAATCGAAAAAAAGATCGTCGGTCCGATGACCGCCTCACAATTAAAAGAATGGTCAGAGAAATAAAAAGGTGCTGGAGGAATTCCTCCAGCACCTTTTTTGCATATAATGAACAGCTGAAGAAATGCTAATGATAATTATTATCAAAAAGAAATTAAAACAATTATAATTGAAATCTTCCGCCGGCATGCTATAATAAAGAAAACACTGCGATAACACTGTGAAAATGCTGCCTGTCAGGCGGCTGTTTTGCTTTTATCGGGGAATTGAAGATGATTTGCGTTCTCAATTAGAGAGGAGAATTCATAATGAACGAACAAGTGATGACACAAACCCATTCACAACAGCACATACAAGAAGAGCGGGCCGGAAAAAAGTGGCTCCAGCATGCAGAACTCATTGCGGCGCTCGTATCCGGCGTCCTTATTCTTGCGGCCTGGTTTTTTACCGAAACAAAAGGCCTGTCCGTCACTTTGTATATCCTTGCCTTCCTGATCGGGGGATTTGCAAAAGCGAAAGAGGGAATTGAGGATACCATTGAGACGAAGGCGTTAAATGTGGAACTGCTGATGATTTTTGCGGCTGTCGGCTCCGCCCTGATCGGTTATTGGGCTGAAGGCGCTGTTCTTATCTTTATTTTTTCGTTAAGCGGCGCGCTCGAAACATATACGATGAATAAAAGCAGCCGTGATTTAACATCTTTAATGAAACTGGAACCGGAGGAAGCGACACTGCTTGCGGACGGACGGGAAAAGCGGGTGCCGGCTGCTGAACTTAAGATCGGTGACATGATCGTCATTAAGCCGGGCGAACGCGTAGCGGCAGACGGGATCATTGAGTCTGGCGTGACGAGCCTCGATGAATCGGCGCTTACGGGTGAAGCGATGCCGGCGGAAAAAACAGCCGGAGATTCTGTGTTTACAGGAACGGTAAACGGAAACGGCTCCTTAACGGTCCGTGTGACGAAAACAAATGAACAGTCTTTATTCAGAAAAATCATCCGGCTGGTTGAATCAGCCCAAAACAGCGTGTCACCGGCTCAGGCATTTATTGAGCGGTTCGAAAGTGTCTATGTCAAAGGCGTGCTGTTAGCCGTGGCTTTGCTTTTATTCATTCCTCATTTCGCTTTAGGCTGGAGCTGGAGTGAAACCTTTTACCGGGCGATGGTGTTTATGGTGGTCGCCTCCCCGTGCGCGCTTGTCGCTTCTATTATGCCCGCTGCGCTTTCCCTTATCTCAAATGGGGCCCGCAACGGATTATTGGTTAAAGGAAGTGTGTTTTTAGAGCAGCTGGGAAGCGTACGGATGATCGCATTTGACAAAACCGGCACGGTCACTAAGGGACAGCCGGCAGTCGCGGCATTTCAAGCTGCGGAACATGTGAGTGAAGATGAGATCATGCAGGCGGTGTATGCGATGGAAAAGCAATCAAGCCACCCGCTTGCAAAAGCGATAGCTGAATTTGCCGAAAGCCGGGGCGCCGCGCCCGCAGGACATCTATCGATTGACGAGACGTCCGGATTCGGTGTTCAGGCTGAAATAGAAGGCGTCAAATGGATGGTCGGAAAAGCGGGGTTTGCAGGTGAAGATGCGGCAGATGCTTTTTTGCAAACATCGGGAAAAGAATTAAAGGATAAAGGTTTTACACTGGTCTTTGTTAAAAAAGATGACCGGATTGCGGGCTGCTTTGCCTTAAAGGATCAAATCCGACCTGAAGCCAAAGCCGTGATGGCTGAGCTTGAATCACTGGGTATTAAAACAGCCATGCTCACCGGCGATCAGTCTGAAACTGCGGCTGCCATTGCAAAAGAGGCGGGCATGACGACGGTTGTTGCCGATTGTCTGCCGGACCAAAAGGCAAAAGAAGTGAAGAAGCTGAAAGAAACGTACGGCACAATCGCCATGGTGGGGGACGGCATTAATGACGCGCCCGCTCTGAAAACCGCTGACGTCGGTATTGCGATGGGCGGGGGAACGGACGTGGCCCTTGAAACGGCTGACTTAGTCCTTATGAAAAATGATCTTCACAAGCTTGTGAAAATGTGCAGACTCTCAAGGAAAATGAACCGGATTATTAAGCAGAATATTGTTTTCTCGCTCTCGGTCATCTGCCTTTTGATCTGCGCTAACTTTCTGCAGGTGATGGAACTGCCGTTTGGCGTGATCGGGCATGAGGGGAGCACGATTCTGGTCATTCTGAACGGACTGAGATTATTAAAATAAACATGACAGCCGCACATCGGGCGGCTGTTTTTTAAATGTTCGTTCACAGCATAAACGCCAGAAAACTGATAGAATGAATAAAGAGTCACTTTGGTAAGGAGGAAAAGCAAAAAATGAACAGATTAGAACGTGTTTCATCTTGGCTGAAAAAAGAAGGACATGATGCGGCGTTTATACATACAAAGGAAAACGTATTTTATTTAACTGATTTTTACACGGATCCGCATGAGCGGTTAATGGGATTGTTCCTGTTTCAGGAACAGGAGCCGTTTTTCGTTTGTCCGGGAATGGAAGCCGGACAAGCCCGCAACGCCGGGTGGGAGCATGATATTATCGGCTACGGCGATCACGAAGATCCGTGGGAGCTGATCAAAGCCGAGCTCACAAAACGAAATGTGCGGCTTGATTCCATCGCGGTTGAAAAGGATTCGATCTCTCTTTCCCGCTCAGAACAGCTCAAACAAGCTTCAGGGGGCGCGGCATTTGTTTCAGCAGAAGAAACGCTCAACCAATTTCGTCTCGTGAAAGATGAGAAGGAAATCAGCATTCTCAGGGAAGCGGCAAAGCTCGCGGATTACGGAGTTGAAGTCGGTGTTGCGGCGCTCAAAGAGGGTGTGAGTGAAACCGAAGTACTCGCGCAGATTGAGTTTGAGCTGAAGAAAAAAGGCGTGCAGGGCATGTCATTTTCAACGATGGTGCTGTTCGGGGAAAAATCAGGCCAGCCCCATGGGAATCCGGGTGCAGACCGGTTGAAAAAAGGCGATTTCGTTCTGTTTGATCTGGGCGTTATTCTTGACGGCTACTGTTCAGACATTACGAGAACATTCGCATACCAATCAATCAGCCCGAAACAGGAAGAGATTTACGAAACGGTGCTTAAAGCTGAACAGGCGGCGCTTCAATTAAGCAAACCAGGCGTCAGAATCGGCGATCTCGATTTAAAAGCCCGCGGCATTATTGAAAAAGCCGGATACGGAGACTATTTCCCGCACCGCCTCGGCCACGGACTCGGGATTTCGGTTCACGAATATCCATCAATGAGCAGCGCGAACGACACACTCCTCAAAGAAGGCATGGTATACACGATAGAACCGGGGATTTACGTGCCGGATGTCGGCGGCGTGCGCATTGAAGACGATGTGTTCGTCACAAAAGACGGCGCCGAAGCATTAACGCAGTATCCGAAAGGATTAACGATTCTGAAATAGAAAGCTTTGTGATAAAAAAGGACGGTTCTGGAACGCAGCGTCCTTTTTTATCACCTTTTAAATGAAAAAATCATCAAAATGCTGAAATGGTTTGATGTCATGCTTTTCATTCAGGGGCCGCATGGCAAGATAACTGCCGCCGACTATGGCGAGACACAAACCGATTAAGCAAAGAATCCCCATCGCTGTTCTTCTCCTTTCAAACGAATAGGCTGTTTCTGTTTCTAGCTTACTGTATGAAACGCATTCCAGATCAAGGGAAAAAAGAAAGGGGGACGCCATGGCTACGATCAGAGACATTGCCGGCGCTGCCGGGGTTTCCGTTACAACGGTTTCAAGAGTATTAAACGATCATCCTTATGTAAGTAAGGACAAAAGAGAAAGAGTGAAAAAAGCGATGCAATCGCTCGGATATACGCGCAACATTCATGCTGTACATTTATCCAAAGGTTTTTCCGATATGATCGGCGTTGTGCTTCCGTCGGTGAATCTGCCGTATTTTGCAGACCTTGTTGCAGGTATTGCCGAGGCTGCCGAAGCGTCAGGCGTGCATCTTTCTTTATACCAGACAGATTATCAGCAGCAAAAAGAACGTTTTGCCTTATCACAATTACAGGAGCGCCAAGTGGACGGCCTGATTATCTGCTCCAAAGCAATTCCTGATGAACATCTGCTTACCGTGAAAGAACCGCTCATCCTCTGCCAGTACACTGATGCGGCGGGGCTTTCCTCCATCAGTAATCCGCATCGGGAAGCATTTCGGCACGGTCTGGATTATCTGATAGAAAAGGGACACCGGAAAATAGCGATCAGCCTGGCCAGAAAAAAGGGAAAAAACAGTCAAGTACGCATTGCCGCATACAAAGAGGCGCTCAAGAAGATCGGGCAGCCTTACAGGGAAGAGCTGGTTGTGGAAAAGGCGCTGACGCTGCTTGACGGGAAAGCCCTTTTTCATAGATGGAAGAGCTGGGATGACAAACCGACTGCGCTGTTTGCGGCGAATGATCAAGTATCCGCAGGTCTTTACCTTGAAGCCAAGGCAAACGGGACGCGCATCCCGGAAGAGCTTGCGATTTTGAGCATCGACAATCATGATATCAGCAAGATGTTAGGTATTTCCACAATAGATATACAAACAAAAGAAATGGGAAAGCAGGCTTTTCACATGCTTGAGAACCGGATCAGCGGCGGGCCTCCGGCAAGGAAAGTTCTTGATTACCGCCTTATTGAACGATCAACCGTCTAAAAAAAGAATTGACGCGCTTTCCGTTCGTTTTGTACGATATGAGGTATTGAATGACAAAGGAGCTGAGGATCATGAAGGGGTCCTTTACAGTTGAAAAGGTATTAAATAACAATGTGCTCATCGCAACACATGATAGATACAGTGAGGTCGTCTTAATCGGAAAAGGGATCGGCTTTGGAAAAAAACAAGCGGATGTCATTGAAGATAAAGGGTATGACAAGATGTTCATCTTAAAGGATGAAAAAGAACAAAAACAATTTAAAAAGCTCCTCGGTTATGTGGACGAGACACTTGTCGACATCTCCAATGACGTCATTTATCATATCAAGAAGCGGACAAGCCAACCGTTAAATGAGCATATCCATATTGCGCTGACTGACCATATCGCCTTTGCGGTTAAGCGGCTGCAGCAGGGTTTTGACATTAAAAACCCGTTTCTCATGGAAACCGAAACGCTTTATCCGGAAGAATTCCAAATTGCCCGTGAAGTCGTCGGCATGATTAATGAAAAGACGGGAATCTGCCTTCCGGAAGGAGAGATCGGCTTTATCGCTCTGCATATCCACTCCGCCCTGACGAATCGGCCCCTTTCAGAGGTCAATCAGCATTCACAGCTGATGTCCCGGCTCGTTCAGGTGATTGAGGAATCTTTCCAGATGAAAGTGAATAAAGAAAGCGTCCACTATTTGCGGCTGATCCGGCATATCAGATTTACCATAGACAGGATTAATCGGGAAGAGCAGACAAAAGAACCAGAAAAGTTAATGTTATTATTGAAAAATGAATACCCGCTATGCTACAATACTGCTTGGAAACTGATAAAAATCTTGCAGCAAATACTGAAAAAACCAGTTCATGAGGCGGAAGCGGTTTATCTCACGCTTCATTTGTACCGATTAACCAATAAAATTTCATAATTTCAGTTGAAACCTTAAAAACGTGTCACTGATTCGATCAGGCATGAGTGATTGAGGGTAAAAAACGGGAAGAATGGTCCCGTTATTTTGCACACCCTTTTTACTCATGCCTTTTTTGTTGTGTAAAAGGGCAAATGTAAACGGTTAAACTGAAGACTTGCGCCAGTGAATTCGTTGTCATGAATTTTCGCTGTAAGGTCACACTAGCTAACAGAGGAGGTACATCTTTTATGTTTAAAGCATTATTCGGCGTTCTCCAGAAAATCGGCCGTGCTCTTATGCTTCCGGTTGCGATTTTACCGGCTGCGGGGATCTTGCTTGCGTTAGGGAATGCCATGCAGAACAAAGATATGATTCAAGTCATGCACTTCTTAAGCAATGATAACGTTCAGCTTGTGGCGAATGTCATGGAAAGCGCCGGTCAAATCGTATTTGACAACCTGCCGCTTCTTTTTGCAGTAGGGGTTGCGATCGGTCTTGCCAACGGAGACGGTGTTGCCGGAATCGCGGCTATTATCGGATACTTGGTCATGAACGTATCCATGAGCGCCGTGCTTATGGCAAACGGCAGTATTCCGTCTGACAAAATTGAACGGGCAAAGTTTTTTGCGGAAAACCATCCGGCCTATATTAACATGCTGGGGATACCCACTTTGGCGACGGGCGTGTTCGGCGGTATTATCGTCGGGGTTCTGGCCGCGTTATTGTTCAACAAGTTTTATAAAATTGAACTTCCGCAGTACCTCGGATTCTTTGCGGGTAAGCGCTTCGTCCCGATTATCACATCAATTTCCGCATTAATTCTCGGTCTTATTATGTTAGTGATCTGGCCTCCGATCCAGCACGGTCTGAATTCCTTCTCCACGGGTCTTGTGGAAGCGAATCCAACCTTGGCGGCCTTTATTTTCGGGATGATTGAGCGGTCATTGATTCCGTTCGGTCTTCATCACATTTTCTACTCGCCGTTCTGGTATGAATTTTTCAGCTATAAAGATGCGGCCGGAGACATCATCCGCGGAGATCAGCGGATTTTCATGGCTCAGATCAAAGACGGCGTACAGCTGACGGCGGGAACATTTATGACGGGGAAATATCCGTTTATGATGTTCGGTCTTCCGGCGGCAGCGCTTGCAATCTATCATGAAGCGAAGCCTGAAAAGAAAAAACTTGTAGCCGGAATCATGGGTTCTGCCGCTCTGACAAGTTTCTTAACGGGAATTACCGAGCCGCTTGAATTCTCATTCTTGTTTGTGGCTCCTATCCTGTTTGCGATTCACTGCGTATTCGCGGGGCTTTCCTTTATGGTTATGCAGCTGCTGCATGTAAAAAT
This sequence comes from Bacillus sp. 275, assembly GCF_001999205.1. NCBI lineage: Bacteria > Bacillati > Bacillota > Bacilli > Caryophanales > Bacillaceae > Bacillus > Bacillus sp. 275. Next base: position 638,575 of record NZ_CP019626.1, on the reverse strand, counting down.
CGGTATGACCTTCTCAGGCGGTCTGATTGACTACTTCCTGTTCGGAATTCTGCCTAACCGGACGGCTTGGTGGCTTGTCATTCCGGTCGGCTTAGGATTAGCCGTCATTTACTACTTCGGTTTCCGGTTTGCGATCAGAAAGTTCAATCTGAAAACGCCGGGCCGTGAAGAAGAGGCTGCGGATGAAGGTGCGGGCGCCTCAGGCGAAGCCGGCGACCTTCCTTATGAAATCCTGCAGGCAATGGGTGATCAGGAAAACATTAAGCACCTTGACGCTTGTATCACGAGACTTCGCGTTACGGTCAACGACCAGAAGAAAGTGGATAAGGCCCGTCTGAAACAGCTTGGCGCCTCAGGCGTTCTTGAAGTCGGAAACAACATTCAGGCCATTTTCGGCCCGCGTTCTGACGGTTTAAAAACACAGATGCAGGATATTATCGCCGGACGCACGCCGCGCCCTGAACCGAAAGTATCCGCGCAAGAAGAAGTCAGCCAGCAGGTTGAAGAGGTTATCGCAGATCCGCTCCGAAACGAGCAGGGTGAAGAAGTGTTCGCTTCTCCGATCACCGGCGAAATCCATCCGATTACCGATGTGCCTGACCAGGTGTTCTCAGGAAAAATGATGGGTGACGGTTTTGCGATTCTTCCTGAAGAAGGAATCGTCGTATCGCCTGTCCGCGGAAAAGTGCTGAATGTTTTCCCGACAAAACATGCGATCGGCCTTCAGTCTGACGGCGGAAGAGAGATCCTGATTCATTTCGGAATCGACACAGTCAGTCTGAAAGGCGAAGGATTCACTTCTTTTGTTTCTGAGGGTGACCGGGTTGAACCGGGGCAAAAGCTGCTTGAAGTTGATCTTGAAGCGGTTAAACCTCATGTTCCTTCATTAATGACACCGATTGTCTTTACAAATCTTGCCGAGGGTGAAGCGATTTCGCTTTCGGCCGAAGGTACCGTAAAACGGGAACAAAAAGATATTGTGAAAATCGGAAAATAAGCATATAAATACGCCGTGCTTGTCAGATGACAAGTACGGCTGTATGATATAATATTGTGTAGTAAAATAGCTTTAATTTAAAGGAGAATGATAATCATGGCACAAAAAACATTTAAAGTAACAGCAGATTCCGGAATCCACGCTCGTCCTGCGACAGTTCTTGTACAGACTGCAAGCAAATACGATGCTGACGTAAACTTAGAATATAACGGCAAAACAGTAAACCTTAAGTCAATCATGGGCGTTATGTCTCTAGGTATTGCTAAAGGCGCTGAAATCACAATTTCCGCTTCAGGCGCTGACGAAAACGATGCTCTTAACGCTTTAGAAGAAACAATGAAAAGCGAAGGACTCGGCGAGTAATGCAAGAATTAAAAGGAATAGGCGCTTCAGCCGGAATTGCGATTGCGAAAGCATACCGGCTTGAAGAGCCGGACTTAACGGTTGAAAAGAAAAACATTGCTGATGCTGCGGCTGAAGTAAGCCGTTTTGATGAAGCGATTGTACGTTCTAAAGAAGAGCTTGAAAAAATTAAAGAGCATGCTTTAAAAGAACTGGGACAAGACAAAGCTGACATTTTCTCCGCGCACCTTTTAGTTCTGAGTGATCCTGAGCTGTTGAACCCGGTAAAGGAGAAAATCAGCACAGATTCAGTCAATGCTGAATTCGCTTTGAAAGAAACAGCTTCCATGTTCGTTACTATGTTTGAATCAATGGATAACGAATACATGAAAGAGCGTGCGGCGGATATCCGTGACGTAACAAAACGTGTGACGGGGCACCTGCTGGGCGTGGAAATTCCGAACCCGAGCATGATCTCAGAAGAGGTTGTTATCGTGGCTGAAGATTTGACACCGTCTGATACGGCGCAATTAAACCGCCAGTTTGTAAAAGGTTTTACAACTGATATCGGCGGACGCACTTCACACTCCGCGATCATGGCCCGTTCGCTTGAAATTCCGGCTGTTGTCGGCACAAAAGCGGCTACAGGGACAATTGAAAACGGTGTTACGGTAATCGTAGACGGCATCGATGGTGATGTGATCATCGATCCTTCCAGTGAAACGTTAAAGAAATATGAAGAAAAGCACAGTGCTTACCTGGCGCAAAAAGCTGAGTGGGCGAAGCTCGTCAATGAACCGACTGTTTCTAAAGACGGCCATCATGTAGAGCTTGCCGCAAATATCGGCACACCTGACGATGTAAAAGGCGTTCTTGAAAACGGAGGAGAAGCTGTAGGGCTTTACCGTACGGAATTCCTTTACATGGGACGCGACCAGCTTCCGACGGAAGACGAGCAGTTTGACGCTTATAAAACGGTTCTTGAGCGTATGGAAGGAAAATCAGTTGTCGTGCGGACATTGGATATCGGCGGCGACAAAGAGCTTCCTTACCTGCAGCTACCTAAAGAAATGAACCCGTTCTTAGGCTACAGAGCCATCCGCCTTTGCCTTGAAGAGCAAGAAATCTTCAGAACTCAGCTTCGTGCGCTGCTTCGTGCAAGTACATACGGAAACTTAAAAATCATGTTCCCGATGATTGCGACAGTAAACGAGTTTAAACAGGCGAAAGCGATTCTTCTCGAAGAAAAAGAAAAACTCGTCGAAGCCGGCGTAGCGGTTTCTGACGATATTGAAGTCGGTATGATGGTAGAGATTCCGTCTACAGCCGTGATCGCAGATCAGTTTGCCGCAGAAGTTGACTTCTTCAGTATCGGAACAAATGACTTGATCCAATACACGATGGCTGCTGACCGCATGAACGAGCGCGTAGCTTATCTGTATCAGCCATACAATCCGGCGATTCTCCGTCTGATCACCCTTGTTATTGAAGCCGCTCACAAAGAGGGCAAATGGGTCGGCATGTGCGGAGAAATGGCGGGAGACGAAATTGCGATTCCGATTCTTCTCGGCTTAGGCTTAGATGAGTTCTCGATGAGCGCTACATCCATCCTTCCGGCAAGAACGCAGATCAGCAAGCTTTCTAAAAAAGAAGCTGAATCATTCAAAGAAACAATCTTGTCTATGAGCACGACAGAAGAGGTTGTCGCATTCGTTAAAGAAACATTCAATAAGTAATACAAAAGCCAGACGGTGTAAGCCGTCTGGTTTTTTTCATATTCGGAAAAAAGGGGGGAACAATAACTTTCAACAGGAGGGATTATTATGACAAAATCATTTGCAGCGGGGGATACGGTCTATGTGATTTACCGCAATCCGCATGCGGCCAATGTTGCCCATATTAAAGAGGCGGAGATCGTCCATCATCCGTATCATGAGGGAGAACTGTCTCTGTTTTTATACGAAACCTATCATCCGCTGGCCGAAGATGACGCGGTCTTTTCGACATATGAGGAAGCGGAAGCGCTTTACAGCGAGCTTTTTGAAGAAGACCGGTATCATTGATCAAAGGAAATGTTTACAACGCATATTCACTCTCTTTTAAACGGAAAGTAACAACATGAGAATATGTAAAGGGAGTGTCTGTCTATGTTGAAGCCGTTTGTGCCCCAGCTTGTTTATATTGAACCGAGAGCGCTCGAATACCCGTTAGGAAAAGAGCTGAAGAATAAGTTTGAAAACATGGGGCTTGAGATCAGAGAAACGACATCGCATAATCAAGTCCGGAATATTCCGGGAAAAAATCATTTGCAGCAATACCGGAACGCGAAATCAACATTGGTAATCGGCGTCCGGAAAACACTGAAATTCGATTCTTCAAAGCCGTCCGCCGAATATGCCATTCCATTTGCGACGGGCTGTATGGGGCATTGCCACTATTGCTACCTGCAGACGACGATGGGGTCAAAGCCCTACATTCGGACATATGTCAATGTGGAAGAGATTCTGGATCAGGCTGATGAGTATATGAAAGAACGGGCGCCGGAATTTACAAGATTTGAAGCCTCTTGTACGTCTGATATCGTAGGAATCGATCATCTGACACATACATTAAAAAGAGCCATTGAACATTTCGGACAAAGCGAATTGGGACAGCTCAGATTCGTGACTAAATTTCACCACGTCGATCATTTGCTTGATGCAAAACATAACGGAAAGACTAGGTTCAGATTCAGCATCAATGCGGATTATGTCATTAAAAACTTTGAACCGGGAACTTCTCCGCTCGACAAACGGATAGAAGCCGCCGTCAAAGTCGCTAAAGCGGGCTATCCGCTCGGTTTCATCGTGGCGCCGATTTATATTCACGATGGCTGGGAGGAAGGCTATAAGGAACTGTTTGAGAAACTTGATGCGGCGCTTGATGAAGACGTTCGGCATGACATCACATTTGAACTGATCCAGCACCGTTTTACAAAACCGGCCAAGCGGGTGATTGAGAAGAACTATCCGAAAACAAAGCTTGAGCTTGATGAAGAAAAGCGCAGATACAAATGGGGACGCTACGGAATCGGCAAGTATATATACCAAAAGGACGAAGAACATGACTTAAGGGAAACACTCGAATCTTATATCGAAACCTATTTCCCGAAAGCGAAAATCGAATATTTTACGTAAGGCGGAGCTGTCGGTACGACAGCTCTTTTTTTGCTGCGCCAAATGGCGGAAATTTTTGATATTTATTTCAAGGTTTATTCATTTTCTTGGCCGAAAGACCGATATAACTCTCAGGAGGGGATGGTTATGTTTAAAAAAATGCACATCAAAATTGCTGTGTTTGTATCGGCAATGCTTATCGTAACGGTTGTTTTTTTAACGGTTTCTTCATATTTGACATTAAAGCCGATGATGACGGAGGAAGCAAAACGTACGACAGAGAATGTCACCAATTCACTCGGTCAGAACATTGAGCTTCAGCTGAAAAATGATGAGACCGTATTAATGAGATTAGCAGGCGGTGAATTGTCCCGGTCTTTTTTATCAGATGGGAACAAAGAAACCGCGCGGCTTTTTAATGATGAGTTAAAACAGATCGGACAGAATGACAAATATGTCGCGCTTGCGTATGTCGGAACCGCAAACAAACAAATGTTTACATATCCAAAGGCCGACTTTGCCAAAGACTATGATCCGACAAATAGAACGTGGTATAAGATGGCGGCCGAAAAACCCGATAAGGTTGTCTGGACTGACCCTTACAAAGATGCAGTGACGGGAGACATGATCGTGACGGCGTCAAAAGCCATTCAAAACAGCGGAACCGTCGTCGGAGTGGCGAGCTTAGATCTGAAGCTGTCCTCCATTCAGAGCATGGTCAACGAGCAAAAGGTACCGTATAAAGGATTTGCGTTTTTGGCGGATGAAAACGGCTCTCTTCTGGCGCATCCGGAAAAACAGGGAAAAAATATTTCGGAAGATCAGACGTTAAAAGACCTCACTGCGGATAAAGAAGGCATCAAAGAGCTGCAGGGGAACATGGTCGTCTACCAAACGGTAAAAGAAACAGGGTGGAAAGTCGGAACGCAGTTTGAAAAAGATCAGCTGATGGGAGTAGCCGATAAAATGAACACGGTGAGCATTTTTATGTCACTGATTGCTCTTGTGATTACGATCGGCCTCAGTTATTTCCTCGCAAAAACGATAACCGGGCCGATTCAGCAGCTGATTGCCAAAACAAATTCAGTCTCAGCGGGAGATTTAACCGTCCGCGCTCAGACGAAATCAAAAGATGAAGTAGGCGAGTTAACAAAAGACTTTAACCAAATGGTTGAAAATATGAAAGAGATGGTCGAACAGGTCAAGGCCTCCTCAGAAAATGTGTCTGATACATCTGACCAGCTAACCGTCATTTCACAAGAAACAAATGAAACGAGCGGACAAATCGCAAAAGCGATAGAGGAAGTCGCCGCCGGAGCGACAGAGCAAGCGTCAGAGGTTGAGACGATCAATGAAAAATCAGAAAATCTCTCGGTCAAAATAAAAGGAATCGCAGATCGCGCAGGCAGCATAAAACAACTCTCAAAATCTTCAGAGGATGCCAGCTACAAAGGATTGGACGCGCTCGGGCAGCTGCTGATGAAGTCAAACGAAGCCAATTCAGAAACGAAAAAAGTAGAGGCAATGCTGAATGACCTGGAAGAACAAACGAAAAACATAGAAGAAGTCGTGACGGCAATATCCGCCATTTCAGACCAGACGAACCTCTTGGCGCTGAATGCGAGCATTGAAGCCGCAAGAGCGGGAGAAAGCGGCCGGGGCTTTGCCGTCGTCGCGGAAGAAGTCCGCAAGCTTGCTGAACAATCAGCTCTTTCTTCCGGCCATATCAGTGAGACGGTCCGTCTGATTCAATCAGAGACAAAAGAAGCGTCACACGCGATGATTGAGGCAAGCAGAATGAATGATGAACAAAACAGCGCCATTCATGAAACGGGTGAGGTCCTCAATCTGATTACGACGGAAATGCAGTCTCTCGTTCAAGGTATAGATCATATTTACAATGACATTCAAAAAATGAGTGAAGAACAAGCCGCGATTCAAGAAGCGATTCAAAGCATCTCCGCCATTTCTCAAGAATCTGCGGCAGCGGCGGAAGAAGTGAATGCTTCTACTGATGAACAGCTCGTTACGCTTGAAAAAGTAAAGCAATCGACTGATATGTTAAAGAGCGCGAGCGAAGATCTGATCAGCGCCATTTCTAAATTCACCTTGTAACGCGGACTCTATCAGCCTATAATATGGTAATATAGACATGAAAGAGTGATATATGTATCGCATCAGGGGAGGGAAGCGCAGTGAACAAAACGGTCGGATTTATCGGTTTGGGCGTCATGGGAAACAGTATGGCATCGCACATTTTAGAAGCGGGCTATCCTGTTTTAGTCTACACGCGGACGAAACAAAAAGCGGAAGAGATTCTGAATAAGGGAGCGGTCTGGCAGGAGACGGTCAAAGACCTTTCAGAGAAAGCTGACATTATTATTACTATGGTCGGCTATCCGAGTGATGTCGAGGACATCTATCTCGGCGAAAACGGCATTCTCCGGCACGCAAAAGAAGGGGCGTTTGTCATTGATATGACGACATCAAAACCGTCTCTGGCGAAAAAGATTGCGGAGCAGGCCAAAGAAAAATCCATTCACGCTCTGGATGCACCCGTTTCCGGCGGAGACATCGGCGCGCGGAACGGAACGCTTGCCATTATGGCCGGAGGAGAAAAAGAAGCGTTTGAAGCATGCCTGCCGCTTTTCTCCGTTATGGGGGAAAACATTCAGTATCAAGGTCCGGCCGGCAGCGGCCAGCATACGAAAATGTGCAATCAGATCGCGATTGCAGCGGGAATGGTCGGAGTGGCTGAAGCGATGGCTTACGCTGAAAAATCCGGTCTGAACCCGGAACAAGTGCTGAAAAGCATTACAACCGGAGCGGCTGGCAGCTGGTCATTGTCAAATCTTGCTCCCCGTATGCTGAAAGGTGATTTTGCGCCCGGATTCTACGTGAAACACTTTATTAAAGACATGGGAATCGCCCTTGAAGAAGCGGAGCTCATGGGAGAAGAGATGCCCGGATTGGCGCTCGCCAAATCATTATACGACAAGCTTTCCGCGCAAGGTGAAGAAAACAGCGGAACTCAAAGCATTTATAAGCTTTGGGTGAAATAAAAAAGATTGCCCGCAGGGGCAATCTTTTTTATTATTTATTTTCCGATAAATTGCTGTGTCCAGATGTTTCCTGATTCTACGTAACCGACACCGATTTGAGTGAACTCAGGATTCATGATGTTCTTTCTGTGGCCTTCACTGTTCATCCAAGCTTTGACAACGGCTTCAGGAGTCGGCTGGCCTTTGGCGATATTTTCACCGGCGGTTTTATAAGTGATTCCGAAAGATTTCATCATATCGAAAGGTGAGCCGTAAGTCGGGCTTTGGTGATCGAAATAGTTTTTGTCTTTCATATCTTGTGATTTTGCGTGAGCTGATTTGCTTAGTTTATCATCAATCTGCAGAGGTTTTAAGCCTTGCTTTTGTCTCTCTGCATTTGTCAATTCAACGACTTTCTTTTCGTACGCACTGACAGATGAAGGAGTTTTCTCGCTGCTGTTGTTTGTGTTATTTGTCTGCTTTGCATTGTCAGCCGTCTGGTTTTGCTGGTTTTGATCGGCTTTCGGTTTTTCAGCAGCTGCCGGAGCCGTTTTTGCCGGTGTTTCTTTTTGAACGTCTTTAACTGTCATATCAGAATGCTTTGCGTGTTTTTGCAGCTGCTGTTTCAGTTCTTTCTCATTTTTAACGTTCAGCTTTTTCACGCTCGTTTTCATATGTAGTTTTTCAACAGCCTCTTGAAGAGTCAGATGCTGTACAGTGTTTCCTTTTTTCACGGTAACGACGTGCTGGCATGACAGCTCTTTGGCAGATGCCTGCTGAATGCCTCCGAATGTAATTAAACTGACTGCCGCGGCGGCAGATAAGAGAAATGCTTTTTTCATAAGTTTATAGCCTCCCAGAGAAGTTGTTTTTTTCTACATGAAAAATCTTATCACAGCTTTTTTGTCATAATGCAGGCAGCCATTTCCTTTGACAACAAACGTTTGTCATAATTGTAATTGAGCACAGAAAAATGGCTTTATATCAGGAAAAACGATCTGTATTTATTTTTTAAAATCCGTTACATCTCTTCAAATTATTTGAAGTGTTAGATATATTTTAAGATAATTTGATCTTGACAGTTTTTTTTTACCGTTTTTGCTGTAACAACTTTTACAAAAATGTTACAATTAAAATCTGTTTATGTAAATATATTCAATGATTTGAGAGGTGTAACAGAAAGTGGCTGAAGTCGCGCGCGAACCAAAGAAAAAAACGAAACGTTACAGAGCGCTGAGAATGAATCTCTATTTTTTGATTGTTTTTCTTCTCTTTACGGCACTGATTTTTAAACTCGGCATCGTCCAGATTGTCGAAGGGGATAAACACCGCCAGGATGCGGAGAAGGCAAATGCAAAAACCGCCTATTATCCGACACCGCGGGGAAAGATGTATGACAAGCGGAACAGAGTGGCGGTTGATAACCAGGCTGTGCCTGAAATTGTATACGTTTCTACCTCAAAAACCTCGGCAAAGGACAAATTGAAAACGGCAAAAAATCTCGCCGCACTGATTCATATTGATACTGAATTTATGAAGGATCGAAATATCATTGATTACTGGCTTGCCGCACATCCGAAGAAGGCGGAAAAGCTTATGAAGGATTCAGAAAACAGCCTGAAATCCCAAGAAGTGTACAAACGCCAGATTGAACGCGTCCCGAAGCAGGAGATTGATGCGATCAAACAAAATAAAAAAGAGCTGGAAATCGCGGCGATTTATACGCGTTTTTCAAGCGGCAACGCCTATCAGCCGCAAGTCGTTAAATCAATGGACCCGAATAAGCTGAACGGAAACGGAAACAGCGGTTCACTGCTTGACGAGCATGAAAACAACAAGCAAAAACCAAAAAGCGACCTGACATATGAAGAAGTTTCCGTCGTATCCGAGCACCTGAAAGAGCTCCCCGGCATTGACGTAATCAATGACTGGACGCGGAAATATCCGTACGATAAAACGCTGTACTCTCTGTTCGGCGGTGTGACGACACCGGAACAGGGATTGTTGGGCGAACGGAAAGATTATTATGTCACAAGAGGCTACTCACTGAATGACCGGGTGGGAAAAAGCTACATTGAATATCAGTATGAAGACTATTTAAACGCACATAAAGAAAAAGTAGAGTATGTGGAAAACAGCAAAGGTGAAGTCGTCAGCCAAAAGCCCGTCGATGAAGGCAGCAGAGGCTACGATCTGCAGCTCTCGCTCGATATGGAATTACAGTCGAAAGTCGAAAAAGTCATTGAAAAAGAGCTGAGAAGAAGCCGCGCTGCAGGCAACTATATGGTTGACAGAGGATTTGCCGTCATGATGGACCCGAACAACGGGGATATTCTCTCAATGGCGGGGAAACGCATCGATCTCGAAACAAATAAAACACAGGATTTTGCGATCGGAGCATTTACGACCCAATATGAGATGGGCTCTTCTGTTAAAGGAGCGACTGTTCTCGCGGGTTACCAAAGCGGCCTCCCGCATTATAAAACGTTTGTCGATGCACCGCTTAAGTTTAAAGACGGCACGGAAAAGCACTCGTGGACACAAATGGGGACCATTACTGAGCTGACCGCGCTGCAAAGAAGTTCAAACATATATATGTTTCATGTGGCCATGCATATAGCGGGCATCACCTACGTTCCGCACGGCACGCTGCCGGCCGGATTAGACGATATTAAAAAAATGCGCAACTATTACGCCCAATTTGGCTTGGGTGTGAAGACCGGGATTGATCTTCCGCAGGAATCAGCGGGCATGCAGTCAAATCCGCAAATGGTCGGGGGATTACTGCTTGACTTTGCGATCGGACAGTTTGATACGTATACGCCGCTTCAAATGGCTCAATATATTTCAGCCATCGCAAACGGCGGGTATCGCGTCCAGCCGCGGATCGTCACAAGCATTCATGAGCCGGACAGCAAAAACAAGATTGGAAAAGCGATTGAACAGCGAGATATTAAAATTTTGAACAAAGTAAATAACAGCCCAAGCGATTTTGACCAAGTTCATAAAGGAATGAAGTTGGTCACAAGCTCACCTCAAGGAACGGCTTATTCAACATTCCAAGGTTCCGGCGCTGATGTTTCCGGAAAAACGGGAACCGCGCAGACGCACTATTACGGCACGAACAAAAACTGGTGGGGGCAAGAGACGTATAACCTGACCTTTGTCGGCTATTATCCGTCAGAACATCCACGAGTGGCATTCAGCGTCGTCGTTCCGTCTGTTCGAGATGATAAAGATCATATCAGTAAAAACATTGCCAAGGGAGCAGTTGACGCTTACAAAGAGCTTGAAAAGAAATACAATAAAAAATAACAAATGAAAGGGCGGCCGAACATCTCGTGCGCCCTTTCTTTCATTCAGGAAAATTGACGTTCACAATAAGAATAGAAGGAGAATGCTCATTTTTTAGCGAATCAATCTAGTGGAATTTCTTTTTATATCAGTCCGTGTCCAGCCTGCAGTGCGAGTATAATGCAAAGGAGGGATTCTGTGGAACAGGATACTCAGCATGTCAAACAGTTTCAATCGAAAACCGATCTTCATGCCGTTTTGACGTCTAACGGGCGTATTATGTATATTTCTGCAAACTGCAAATCGTACTTCAGTTATTCTCAGGAAGAGATGATCGGGTCATTTCTCAAAACGTTCCTGCATGAAGAAGATCAATTTTTGGTTGAAAGTTACTTCTATAATGAGCATCATTTGATGCCTTGCACCTTTCGTCTTATTAAAAAAGATCATACCATCGTATGGCTTGAAGCGGGTGTGGAAATTGTCACACCGCAAATGGAGGGGACGGATCGGGAAATCATCCTCAAAATCAAGGTGCTTGAGGAGAAGACGCCCCGCCGGCCTTATATGTATGAACAAAAGAAGCAAAAGGCAGAACAACAGTCGGAAGATGCGGCTGGAAACGGCGAATTCGAGCGTCTTGTCGAAATGCTGCCGAATCCTTTATATGTCAGCATCAACGGCACAATCGCCTACGCCAACAACGCGATGCTTGCCATGCTGGGAGCCGAAAGCAAAGACGAGGTAATCGGCAGGCGCTCTTATGAGTTTATTGAAGAAGAGTATCACGACATTGTGAAAAACCGAATTGTGCGGATGCAAAAAGGAATGGAAGTCGGAATGATCGAACAGACGTGGAGAAGGCTCGACGGCACGCCCGTTCATTTAGAAGTAAAGGCGGCACCGACGACATATAAAAATCAGCGGGCGGAATTGCTGCTTCTGATTGATATTTCTTCACGGAAAAAATTCCAAACGATTCTGCAAAAAAGCAGAGAGCGTTATCAGCTCCTCATTCAGAATTCAATTGACACGATCGCCGTGATTCACAATGATAAATGGGTATTCATGAATGAGTCGGGCATTTCGCTGTTTGAGGCTGAAACCTATGAAGATTTAATCGGGAAAAACGTCTATGATCAGCTTCATCCCTGCGATCATGACGGCGTAAAACAGCGGATCCAAAATATTATCGACCGAAAGACCGAGTCAGAAATCATTAAGCAGTCGTGGTTTACCTTTAAAAACCGGCTGATCTACACGGAAATGGTCTGCATTCCGACGACGTTTTTCGGAGAAACGGCCGTGCAGGTCATTCTGCGTGACATTTCTGAGCGGAAGCAGACTGAGGAATTAATGCTGAAGTCGGAGAAGCTGTCTATCGCAGGGCAGCTGGCGGCGGGAATCGCTCACGAAATCCGCAATCCGCTGACGGCGATCAAAGGATTTTTACAGCTCATGAAGCCGACGATGGAGGAAAACGAACATTACTTTGAAATTGTGTTTTCTGAACTGAGCAGAATCGAATTGATTTTAAGTGAGCTTTTAATGCTTGCCAAACCTCAGCAAAACGCCGTGAAAGAGCGTGTAAACTTAAAGAAAATTATAAGTGAAGTGACCGCTCTTTTAGAGACACAGGCAAATCTTAAAGGGATTTTTATCAAAACGGATTACGAACATGACAGCATGTATATTAACGGTGATCAAAATCAGCTGAAACAGGTGTTTATCAATCTGATTAAAAATGCCGTTGAGTCGATGCCGGATGGGGGAACGGTTCACATCATCATGACAGAAGATGAGTATTCCGTTAATGTGACGGTGAAAGACGAGGGTGACGGGATACCGGAAAACGTGCTGAAACGAATAGGCGAACCGTTTTTGACAACGAAAGAAAAAGGAACCGGCCTGGGGCTGATGGTCACATTCAACCTTATTAAAAACCACCAGGGAGCTATCCAAGTAGACAGCAAACCGGATAGAGGCACGGCCTTTCATATTACATTCCCGAAACAATAAAAAACAACGGCGTTATGCCGTTGTTTAAATAGTCTGCATGGATTCTCTCGTTTTTAAAATAAATGCTTCCAGCCGGTCCAAGCCTTCTCTCAATGTATCCAGTGAATATGCGAATGACAGCCTCACATACCCTTCACCCAACTTTGAAAACGAGCTGCCGGGCACAAGAGCCACACCTGCATCCTCTAAAAGAGCCATACTAAAATCAAACGATGACATTCCGAATGACTTAATGGAAGGGAAGATATAAAATGCGCCTGACGGCTTTACGACGTCAAGCCCCATTGAAACAAGACGGTCATATACATAGTCAAGCCGCTTTTTATACTGTTCTCTCATAATAAGCGCATCATCAACACCGTTTGTCACCGCTTCAAGAGCCGCTTTCTGAGAGATTGAAGACGCGCATGTCACACTGTATTGGTGAACTTTTAAGATGTGCTTGGCAATTTCTTTCGGTGCGAAAATGAAACCGATTCTCCAGCCCGTCATGCTGTGTGATTTTGACAGGCCGTTGATGACGATCGTCTGGTCTCTCAAATAAGACGCGATCGAATAATGCGGTCTGTCATAGGTTAATTCGCTGTAAATCTCATCAGACAGGACAAAAACATTTCTGCCCTTCAGGACGGCTGCGATGTTTTGCAGCTCTTCCTCAGACAATGTCACTCCGGTCGGATTTGACGGATAAGGAAGAATGACGCATTTTGTTTTTGGTGTCAGCGATTCTTCAATGAGCCGCGCCGTCAGCTTAAATCCGTGTGTCGTCGTATCCACATGGACCGGAACGGCGCCCGACATGCGGATGATCGGTTCGTAGCCCGGATATATCGGTCCGGGGAGAATAACTTCATCGCCCGGAGATAAAATCGTCCGCAAAGACGCGTCAATCGCTTGGCTTGCCCCGGTTGTGACGATAATTTCAGTTTCAGCTTCATAATTCAAATCAGCTTTTTTCTTCATATAAAGCTGTACGGCCTGTCTCAGCTCAAGGCCGCCCGCATTCGGAGTATATGCCGTTGCGTTATCGTCGATTGCCTTTTTGGCAGCCGCTTTGACATGGTGCGGCGTGAAGAAATCCGGCTGACCGATCGTAAGCGAAATGACATTGTCGTGCTGAGCTACAAGATTTGAGAATTTGCGAATTCCTGAAATTTCAATTTCTTTTACATTCGGATTAAGCAAATGTTCCATAATTCATCACCTTATACTATATATTGAGTTTCTCCTATTTTACCACTAGCTGAGCATTTGTCATCTTTTTATTGAACTATCCCGAGTATATGTCCGATATGTGAAAACATACCTTCTTTCAGAAAAAAATAAGACAACCAGCTGAAATGATTGTCTTCATTGTATCATGATCTATCTATTGTGATATGTGGCGAATGTCATTAATACCCGTATTCAAAGCTGACGTCTTCCCGCCATAAGATGTATGGAGCGGGCTTGTCGGGACGCTCTTTCGCCTCTTTTTTCATTTGCAGGTAAGCCGTTTTGCTGATATCTTCTAACACCGTCATTTGATCTTGGTCGAATATGACTACTGTACCCATTTATTACACCCTTCTTCCTGAAAAATCCTTGACTATTTTACCACTCGATGTCAAAAAGTCAATGGGATATCAGAAAAAAGCATTTTTTTATAAAGAGTTCATGGCCAGTTGGACCGAATACATTCACTTTTTCCGTTTCCAGCCGATATATACAGTACAATACTGAATGCGGATAGCGAGGGATTGAATTGTCTTTACAACAATACGATATTTTATTGGATTCAGGCACAAACGAATTAGAAATCGTCAAATTTGAAGTAGGCGTCAATACATTTGGCATAAATGTGATGAAAGTCCGGGAAATCATTCAGCCGGTAGATGTCACATCTGTGCCTCAGTCTCATAAAGACGTAGAAGGGATGATTAAGCTGAGAGGCGAAATTCTTCCCGTCATCAGTCTGTATACCTTTTTCGGCGTTGATGCCGAAGGAGCAAAAGACGATAAATATATCGTAACGGAATTCAACAAGCGGAAAATCGTCTTTCACGTCGGTTCCGTTTCACAAATCCACAGGGTGTCCTGGGAGGCGATTGAAAAGCCGACTTCCTTGAACCAGGGCATGGAGCGGCATTTAACGGGAATCATCAAACTGGAAGAGACGATGATCTTTCTGCCTGATTATGAAAAGATCATTTACGATATTGAATCGGCATCCGGAGTTGAGACTTATCATGTCCATCAGGAAGGATTTGATGAAAGACGGGCGGGTAAAAAACTGATCATCGTTGAAGATTCTCCGCTTCTGATGCGTCTTTTGACGGATGAGCTGACTGAGGCGGGGTACAGTGAAATCGTTACGTTTGAAAACGGAAAAGAAGCGTATGATTACGTCGTGGAACTGACGGATAACGGAGCAAACCTGTCAGACCATATTGACATGATTATCAGTGACATTGAGATGCCGAAAATGGACGGGCATCGTTTGACGAAGCTCCTTAAGGATAACCCGCAAAGCTCTGATGTGCCGATTATGATTTTCTCGTCCCTGATTACGGACGACCTGCGCCACCGGGGCGAAGTCGTCGGAGCGGATGAACAGATCAGCAAGCCTGAAATCAGCGAGCTCATTAAAAAAGTGGATACGTACGTGATTGAATAGAAAAAAGCCGATGCATGACGCATCGGCTTTTTTGCGGCGGAATTAAAAATAACTCTCACCAAGTTTTTTAAATACGGGTTTATGATAAGCGGGCTGCTGCCTGTTGGCGGCAAGCGGTTTTTCCTTTAAGCCCACATATTTTTGCAATACGTTTTTCGCTTTTGTCAAAGACATTTGTGCTTTAGGATTGCGGTACGATTGATTTAACGTACCTAAATGCGGAAGATGCTGGAAGTCTTCTTTTGTTGGAGGCATGTGAAAATAGTAGTCTCCGATAGAGATAAGTACGTCTGACTGCTGTTGGCTAAACCTGGGATTATTTGAAAAGTGAAGCCCTATTTTTTTCCCTTTGCCTTCTTTCACAAGCTTTTGTAATGCCCGTTTTTTCAGCAGATAAAGGTATTTAGGGTTGGGGGCGGTTTTTGCATGGCGGTTCACAGTATAAACAGCTTTTGAAAGATTCTCGATGGTTGGCTGCAGCTCTTTCGAATAAGCGTGGTCGTCCATTATTTCTCTCCTTTGCATTGATCAAGTTCATATATAGATTATACTTTTTTAGCGTTGAAATGCAAATATTGATTATAAAAATACGCCTTTTTCTGATGAAAAGGGCGCATCTTTTTCCTTTATTAGACAGGCTTCGCATGTTTTTCAGAATCAGCCTTTAATGATTGCTGCACATCGATCTCTGCTGCCTCGGCGCTGTATTTCGGAAGAGCGATAAAATAGAACACAAATACCGCTAAAATCACGATTCCCATGCCGTAATAAAGGTAATCAATATTGGTAACGAATTTCGGAAACAACAGGGCGACCAGTCCGAGTGTAATTGATTGGGCAAACATCATAAAAGGATCCTGCCAGCCGCTGACCCGGCCCATTATTTTCGGATGAACGATTTTCGGCATCCAGCCGCCGATGGCGATATTGACAGGGCCGATGCACATGCCGAGGACGAAAGCCGCCGCATAATAAATCCACAGCTTATCCGTATAGCCGAGGACAAAAATGAGCAGTCCGGCTGCCAAAATAGGAATCGACATCAAATGATGCGGTTTGACTTTTTTTGCGATCATCGTTCCGATCACACTTCCTGCAAGCAGGCCGAAGCCGAGTGCGACGGTGAAGATGGAAGTATGTGATTCGTAATGATCAGGCGCAAGTCCGTATTTCATCGTAAACATCGGCAGTACGGCAAAGCCGCCGTTGACAAAACCAAAGATAAAAAAGCCGAAAATAAGGGAAGCAAGCAATTTGTTTTTAACAATATATACGATCCCTTCCTTAAAATCAGCGACCGAGTCTTTCAGAAACGAATCTCCCCATTTAAAAGGGCCGTTCGGCTGACGGGCTTCTTTCGGAATGCGGCACGCGCGGATCAGAAAGCCTGATACAATAAAGCTGACAAAATCAAGGATGATGGCTCCGTGAATACCGATCGTTTTATACATAAACGCGCCTATACCTACGCCGAATACCATGAAGATGCTGAACAGGATCTGGTTAAGTCCCGCCGCTTTCGCGTAATGCTCCTTAGGCAGAATAGCTTGTACAAGGCTGGCTTCCGCCGGGAAAAAGAACTTGGTCACGGCGCTTCTGATGAACAAAATACAGAACACGAGAGGGATGCTCCCGGTGTATAATGCGGCAAACAATACGATCGTCAGTCCGGCTCTGATCCAGTCACAATTCTCTGCGACTTTTTTTCTGTCAAGCCGGTCAGCTGCGACACCGACAATCAGAAATACGAAAACTGTCGGCAGTGAATACATCAGCTCAGCCAAAGTCGTGTATGCCGGCTGGTTTGAAAAATGGTCCAGCAAGTAAAAAGCGAAAGCCATATTACCTACAGTCGTTCCCATTTGAGAAGCGAGTGCTGCGAAAAAGAGACGGACAAAATTGCGATTTTTAAATATATCCATAAACACGCTCCTTACCCTAAAGGTCCCACTGTAATATATTATCATCAGCTCGTTCCATTAACAAATAAGATCTTTCTATCTTATAATAGTCACCCTTGTTCCATTAGGAACGGTAGCGGCAAGTTCAGTGACGTCCTGATTGTACATCCGGATGCATCCTTTTGATACCGCTTTGCCGATGGAGGAAGGATTATTTGTTCCGTGAATGCCGTAATGAATTTTAGAGAGGCTGAGCCAATAAGCGCCGAACGGGCCGCCGGGCTTAGGCTGGCGGTTCACGATGTAAAATTCTCCGGTCGGCGTGGTCGTCAATATTTTTCCGACTGCGATGGGGTACGTACGGATGAGCCTGCCAAGGCGGTATAACTCCAGTTTCTTCGCTCCGATATACACGATGATGGAGTAGGGAATGGTGGATGGGTCGGGAAGATTCGGTATGATAATATGCTGTCCCGCGTATATGACCGATTGGATTGAGGGATTTGCCTGAAGGAGAGCAGCAGTGCTTATTCTGAAGTCTTGCGCAATGCTTGAGATGGTTTCTCCTTGTTTCACTTGATATGTCAGCAGTTTCATCACCCTCCTTTTTGCTCTTTTCCATATACATATTACGGAGGGGGTGTCTGTGCATCAGGATAAAAGTCTTATTTTTGCTCGGTTTTCAATGTGAACAGCGTGATTTCCGGTCTGGCTAAAAATCGATACGGCAGTCTTGTCGTACCGAGCCCGCGATTGACGTAAACGGCTGTGTCATGCAGCGTATACATGCCGTCGGTATACGTTTTTCCGTAAGGAGGCGTAATGAGAGGGCCGAAAAACGGGAGCTGGACCTGGCCGCCGTGAGTGTGTCCCGACAGCTGGAGGTTTACGGGATATCCGCCTATCTTGAGAGCGGCATCAGGCTCGTGGACGATTAAAATGGAAAACGCATCTTCGGAAAGGCGTGACAGGGTGCCTTCATAATCGGGTTTTCCGAGCATTACATCATCCAAAAACCCGAGTTCAATCCGGCTTCCGTCTGTCAGCTGCACCTGACGATAGCCGTTTCGAAACACTTGAAAATCAGCCGCTTCCATCAGAGCCTTGTACGTGTTCGTACCGTAGCCTCCGTGGTCATGGTTTCCGTAAACACAAAGTTTGCCGAAGGGAGCTTCAAGATTTTGCAGCACGGCGAGTGCATGCTGGTGATCATTAAATAAATGCGGCTTATCAATTAAATCTCCCGTAAAGATGAGCAGATCGGGTTTCAGCTGATTGATCTTTTCCGCTGCTTTATTCAAGTCACCGGATGTAAACACATCACTGAGATGCGTATCGCTGAATTGAACGATTTTAAAATTGTCAAAACCGCGGGGGATCAGGCGGCTGGTGATTGTATGCCGGGTGATCTCAATCATGCGCGGTTCAATATACCGGGCATAGCCGTAACCTCCGCAAGCCATTGCGAGAGTTGCACCCAAAATGCCGAATCCTCTTTTTAAAAATGTTCTTCTGGTCATTTTCTCCATATGTAAAACCAACCTTTGTCAGAGTTGTTCTATTATATCATCAGCTTGGCTGAAAAATCCCTTCTCAGCATGTAATGACGCGGAAAGACATCTGTGATAAAATTATGAATGATTATTCATTCAATAATAAGGGGTGGGTTTGTTATGGATAAGAAATCGGTAATCATTACAGGCGGTTCAAGCGGCATGGGAAAAGCAATGGCGAAAAAACAGGCTGAATTAGGATGGCACGTCATGGTGACAGGGAGGAACCATGAAGCACTTGAGGAAACAAAAAAAGAAATTGAGACCTTTGAGGGGCAGGTCGCCTGTTTTCAAATGGATGTCCGTTCTGATTCCGCCGCTTCAGACATGATTACAGAAGCGAAAAAAGTCTTTGGCCGGCTCGATGCGCTGATTAACAATGCGGCCGGCAACTTTATTTGCCCGGCAGAGAAGCTGACGCCCAATGGATGGAAAGCTGTTATTGAGATTGTTTTAAACGGCACATTTTTCTGCAGCCAAGCAGCGGCAAGGCATTGGATCGAGCAGGAGCAGAAGGGCGTCATCTTAAATATGGCCGCTACATACGCATGGGGAGCGGGAGCGGGTGTCGTTCATTCCGCTGCAGCCAAAGCGGGGGTATTGTCACTGACAAGAACGCTGGCCGTTGAATGGGGGAGCAAATACGGCATCCGCACAAACGCGATAGCCCCAGGCCCGATTGAACGGACAGGCGGTGCGGAGAAGCTGTTTGAATCGGAAAAAGCGGTGTCCCGCACTATGAACAGTGTGCCGCTCGGCCGGCTGGGCACACCGGAAGAAATCGCCGCGTTGGCAGCGTTTTTGCTATCTGATGAAGCGTCCTATATAAACGGGGATTGTATCACAATGGACGGGGGTCAATGGCTGAATCCTTATCCGTTTTAATTTTTCATATATTGATTATTTTGCAAAACAAGCGAACGTTAAAGCCGCCGTTCGCTTGTTTTATTTTCTATTCAAAATTATGATATAATTTTGAAAGATTAAGGGGCGATTAATTGAAGAAATTATTAAAATGGTTCGTTGTACTATTTGTAAGCAGTTTCGTTATCATCTTTAATATTTGGTACTTTATTATTTGTGCTTTTACTCCGGAGTATTATCAAAATACCAATCTTACATCTGATGAAATAATCAGATTTGAAAAGCTATATCACATCGATTTTCCTGATGAAACGAAATTTATTAAAGCCAGGGAGTATTTGAGTGGGCTCGGAGGCGATACATCGGCTGTATTATATGTGTCTCTGCCAACTAAGCTGGCGGAAACAATTTTATCTGATTATACGTATATGCCAATACATCATACTGATCATGCGGGTTCAATGTATGGAGTTGACGTTTCCGAGAGTGTTGGCGGGTTAACAACTCTTACATTTGGCACTTTAGATAAAAAAGGAACTTTCTTTCAGTTGGAACATGAGGATGATTGGATATATAACAGAACTGATTGGAGCCATTATTTTTGGACAGCTGCCGGTTATAATGCTCTTATATTTATCCTTTTATTTGTGATTGTGAAACAAATGAATAACGTCCTTAATTAACCGGTCTGAAGAGTGATCTTAAAAATGTCCCCCTTTTATTTTAAGCTGCGGCCATACTGCCTCCTTTTCCCCTAATCTAAACATTTGTGGTGCTGATATAATTGTGTATAATCAGACAAAGATAGAGAAGCAGGTGATAACATGTTGGACCCACTTGATATACTGACGAATATTGATGATGTCATTCCGTATTACCAAGCGATTTTTAACGCTGAGGAACAAAGAGTCGTAGGCTACGAAGTGCTTGGGCGGATTTTGGCAGATGCGGAGATTGAGAGCCTCGGGCCGTTTTTCTTAGATTCCGGCATTCCGGAAGAATATAAGCTTGAGGTCGATGACAGAGTCATCAGGCAGGCGCTGGAGCGGTTTAAAGAAGCTGACCGTGATCTGTTGATTTTTATCAATCAGGATGCGAATGTATTGATGCTTGACCACGGCGAAAGCTTTCTTGAGCTTTTAAAAGAATACGAAGAGCAGGGCATTGAATTGAACCGTATTGTGCTTGAGATCACCGAGCACAATTTCGAAGGCGACATTGAACAGCTGTACCATATGCTTGCCTACTATCGTACATACGGCATTAAAATCGCGGTGGACAATATAGGTAAGGAGAGCAGCAACCTGGACAGAATCGCGCTCCTTTCACCGGACCTTCTGAAAATCGATTTGCAGGCGCTGAAGGTATCTCAGCCGTCACCATCATATGAGCATGTGCTGTACAGCATTTCATTGCTGGCGAGAAAAATCGGCGCCGCGCTGCTGTATGAAGATATAGAAGCTGATTTTCAGCTCCAGTACGCATGGAGAAACGGAGGCCGATTTTTTCAAGGCTATTATCTGCAGGCGCCGAGCGGGGATTTTATAGACCGGAGCCTGTTAAAAGCACGCTTGAAAACGGAGTTTCAGCAATTTATTACGAGAGAAAAAAAGAAGCTGGAAACGGTATATGAACACTCTGAGAATTTTTATAAGCGGGTCAATCAGGCAGTTTCCGAACTGAAGAAAACCCATCAGGCGGACGATGAGTTTATTAAAAAACTGGCGGAAAACCTGACCGACTGCTGCTTCAGAATTTATATGTGTGATGAAGAAGGCTATCAGCTGACGGGAAATGTGTTCAAGCAGTCCGGCGAATGGCTTTATCAGCCTGAATACATGGAGAAAAACTGGAGCTGGCGTCCGTACTTTTTAGAAAACATCATGAAGATGCGGAATTCAAGAAAAGGCTTTTTCAGTGACCTGTACAGTGATATTGAAACAGGTGAGATGATCAGAACCTTTTCATACCCGATGGATGACAATATGTATTTATTTATCGATCTGCCTTACTCTTATTTATATGAACAGGACGGGTTACTTTAAAGCGGCTGCTGTATGCCGCTTTTTTTTGTTCATTTGAAAAAAGTTTTAAAAAACGATTGACAATGATACTGATAATCATTATCATTTAGTTATAGAGAGAAGTTACTCTCTGTTCCCCAACCCCTCTATCAGATCAAGATCCGAAAAAACTTGGCGCTACCCCCGCCAAGTTTTTTTATGCCGTCTCGCATAAAAAGGCTTCTCCTTACATACATCTGATAATGGCGGCTCCAAAAGCGAAAAATTATTTTTGAAAGGTGTATGACATTCCGAAAAAAGCTTCAAACTATTCGAAAACACGGTTTTCCCGTTTATTTCTTTTTGAAAATCCAGCGGGAAAATGCCATCCCGGTCTACTTTATGGTATGATGCTCTGTAGAACTTGTATTATAATAAATACTTGTTGATTTGAAGTTGTTTTTTGAAAGGAGTCTTTTTTTAGAATGTCACAATTAATGGGTATCATCACGCGGCTGCAAAGTCTGCAAGAAACAGCGGAAGCGGCTAACGAGCCGATGCAGCGTTATTTTGAAGTTAACGGCGAAAAAATTTGCAGTGTTAAATATTTCGAAAAAAATCAAACGTTTGAACTGACGGTTTTCCAAAAAGGTGAAAAACCTAACACATATCCGTTTGATAACATTGACATGATTTCTATTGAAATTTTTGAGCTCCTTCAGTAATTTGATTTGATTTTTCAGGCTGACCAAGCTTCCGGTCTTCCGCAAGCGGAGCTTTATTAAATTATGCAAAGGAACGTGCTTGTTCGTTTGGTTGTAGACTCTGGAAAGAGGAGTGTCCGTACATGGCTGATTCTTTTCTGTTTTATAATCTTTCTGAGGCACAGATGACCTTTCAAGACGTGACGGAGCGGCTGAAACGCTTTGTCAATAAAGACCCCCGTTCAGCATACGTGCTGTCTGTAGGGACTGATTCACAAGTTTACCGCGACTTCACAAAGTTTATTACAGCTATACACTTGCACCGTACAGGCAAGGGAGCTTGGGGCTGTTTGAAAAATCATGATCTTGCAAGACCGATACATAGCCTTCGCGAAAAAATTTCGCTGGAAACCGCGTTCAGCCAGGAGATGGCTGCGCATATCCTCGACGGCCGTCTTATGGAACTGACAGATTTGCTCTTGCCTTTTACGGATGAAGGGGCGGATCTTTCATTTGAAGTGCATCTGGATATCGGTCAAAAAGGACTGACAAAAGAATTGATACAAGAAATGACCGGCCGCATTACCTCGATGGGCATTGAAGCGAAAATCAAGCCCGATTCCTGCACAGCATTCAGTTATGCCAATCGTTACACAAAATAATATTTCATACAGAATCCGCAAAATGTCGAATTATGCGGTTGACGATTTTTTTCTGTTTACTTATTCTAGCGGTAGAGCTGAAAGCAAATTTTACATTGCTTTCAGAGGTATTCAGTTAAAAATAGGGGGCCTGATTACGTATGAGTCTTATCAGTGAACGATTTACGGAAGAAGAACAGAAACTTCTGCTGAATATCCTGATCAATCAAGAATATGCCATTGAGCTTTTGACCAGCGAAATCAATGATATAGAAGCAGGGTCAAAAAGCGTTGATGGAACCACTTATAAAAAACTCGTAACGCTCTATGACCGTTTTCGGAACGAAAATTAATCAGCGGCCTATAAATTGATACTCGATTGCAAAGAGTATCTTTTTTATTGACGGAAACTTTTCGACAAAAAATGATAATGTTTATATTATTGCAATATAGGGAATACATGCTTTGATGAAAAATGTAAAGGGGTCGAAGTGACATGATTAGCTTACAATCAGATCAGCTTCTTGATGCAACAGTCGGACAATTTATGATCGAGGCGGATAAAGTGGCGCACGTTCAAGTCGGAAACAACCTTGAACATGCTCTATTAGTGCTGACGAAAACCGGCTATACCGCCATTCCCGTCCTCGACGCTTCGTACCGTCTGCACGGTTTGATCGGGACAAATATGATTATGAACAGCATTTTCGGACTTGAACGGATCGAGTTTGAGAAGCTGGACCAAATTACGGTTGAGGAAGTCATGCTGAAAGACATTCCCCGTCTCCACATCAATGATCCGATTATCAAAGGGTTCAGCATGGTCATTAACAACGGCTTTGTCTGCGTTGAAAATGATGAAGGCGTCTTTGAAGGCATTTTCACGAGAAGAGTCGTGTTAAAACAGTTGAGCAGTCATATCAGATCATTGAATAAGTAGGCTCGCACGATCAGCCTATTTGTTCTTTTGCATGCCGGAAAAAGAAAACGCATACATATGAGTGGCGCTTGCCTCGGCAGCCTTTATTTTATTAGAATGGTAGATAAGAAATACGAAAGGCATTGAAAAGGAGGACGACATGCAGCTTCAAGAGCTTCATATGCTCGTAGTTTTAGCTGAGGAATTAAACATGAGGAAGGCTGCCGAACGGTTATTCGTGTCACAGCCGGCTCTGTCCCAGCGATTGCAGACCATTGAAAAAGCCTGGGGAACAAAGATCTTTCTAAGATCTCAAAAAGGACTTACGGTAACGCCGGCAGGAGAAAAAATCATACAATTTGCAAATGACGTCACGGATCGGCAAGAAAGAATCAGAGAAAACATTGATGAACTTGAGGGTGAGATTCACGGCACATTAAAGCTTGCCGTCGCCTCCATTATCGGGCAGCACTGGCTTCCGAAAGTGTTAAAAACATATGTGGAGCGTTATCCGAATGCAAAGGTCTCTCTCATTACAGGGTGGAGCAGCGAAATGCTGAAAAGTCTGTATGAAGATCAGGTACATATCGGCATTATCCGGGGAAATCCTGAATGGAAAGGCCGGAAAGATTATTTAATGACCGATCATTTATATTTGGTTGATACGGAAATTTCCTGTATTGATGATATAGCCCATACCGATCGGCCGTTTATCCAATTCAAAAGTGACAGTACATATTTTCAGGAAATTCAGCATTGGTGGCATCAAAAATTCAAAACCTCGCCGAAACAGACCATCCTTGTCGATCAGATTGAAACGTGCAAGCAGATGGCGCTGCACGGGATCGGTTATGCCATTCTGCCGTCAGTCACCTTGGAAGAGGAAGACAAAGTAAATAAAATGCCCCTGCTTGATACAAAGGACCATCCGATCGGCCGTGACACATGGCTGCTCGGATATGAGCCGGCATTTGAATTAAAACAAGTGCAGGCTTTTGTTTCTGTCATTAAAGATATGCTGAAGCAGGAACGCCCATTTTAGAAAGACAGCAATCATGCTGTCTTTTTTTTATTTTTTATTGACAATGAAAATCATTATCATTTAAAGTGTTATATATGTTAATGAAAATCATTATCAATTACGAGGTGATCATATGCAGAAAGCATTAATGATATACGCAAGCATGTCGGGGAATACAGAGGATATTGCCGGCATTATAAAAGAAACACTGAGCGGGCATCAGATAGCAGTTGACTGTCTCGACATGGACGAAGCAGATGCGGATTCTCTCGAAGCGTATGATTATGTTTTTGTCGGCACGTACACATGGGGGGACGGTGATCTTCCTTACGAAGCGGAAGATTTTTACGAAGATATTCTGCACAGCCAGCTCAACGGACTGAAAACGGCCTGTTTCGGTTCAGGCGATCACGCCTACCCGAAGTTTTGCGAAGCGGTCACGCTGTTTTGCGATGCGTTTGAACAGGCCGGAGCCAATTTATATCCGGAAACGCTGAAAATTGAGCTGGCGCCCGAGACGGCTGAAGATCAAGAATGCTGCAAAGAATTTGTCCGCGGTTTTCTTGCATGGGCCGCTCACCACGGAGACCGGTGCCATGTTTCATAAAGGCGCGACGGCTGTCATGGCATCAGTATCTTCGGGATTTTTTGTCGCAGTGAAAGGCGAAGGTATTTTTCATTTTTCCGCAGAAGAAGGCTGGAAAAGACTGTTCCGAGTGAAAAGCAGAATTCATGTGCTGACTTACATAGGGCCCTACATATTCGCGGCTGGAGAAAAAGGCGCCGTCCTCAGATCAGCCGATCAGGGAAAGACTTGGACGGCCTCCCGGTTTCCGACCAGCGCCTCCGTATGGGCCGTTGCCGGGCGGAATGACGGGTTTGTCTGTGCGCACGGCACATACTGCCTCTACTTATCTGATGATTTCGGCGTCACTTGGCATGTGGCTAAGCCCTTTTCACAATTAAAGGAGCCGCCTGTCATCCGTTCGCTTTGTTTACACGGTCAGACGATTTATATCGGCACCCGGATTCATATGAATCATGGCGGCATTTGGGCGTATGATCTGACGGAAGACCGCATCCGGCGTATAAGCTGCGAAAGGCAGCGCATGACGGCTTCAATGATGATGTATCAGAATGACTGGCTCATTGCAGCAAAGGGCGCGGCAAAGGGAGAACGGGGCGAGGTTGCCGTCCGAAACGTACGGACGCAAGAGGAGTTTGCCATTACAGCCGGACCCGCCGTACGGGAAAAATCATTTCTCGACGTTTCTGAGGATAACGGGATTATTTATGTCACATCGACACAGGACGAAAACGGATTTTCGCGTATTTATCAAGCTGATCTCGCCGCCGGTGAATTAAAGTGGTTTGATACGATCCGCGGTCACGGATGGCGGGTGGCCAACCGGGAAGAAAACTTTTTTTGCGCGGGCCTTTACGAAAGTAAGTTTGTCAGACCGTATGAGGCGGTTCGACTCGCACATTAGTTTTTATGCATAAAGGAGAGACAAAGATGGGGAATGTATTGCTTGTTTACGCCACAATGTCAGGAAACACCGAGGCGATGGCGGATTTAATTGAAAAAGGGCTGATCGAAGCACAAGCATCCGTAGACAGATATGAAGCGATGGATATTCATGCCGAACTTTTTAATGATTACGAGTATATTTTATTAGGCACATATACGTGGGGAGACGGGGATCTTCCTGATGAAATGCTCGATATTGCTGAAGATATGGAAAACCTGGAGTTTACGGGAAAAACATTTGCTTTGTTCGGTTCCGGAGATACGTCCTATGAGTTTTTTTGCGGGGCGGTTGACGAATTGGAAAAAGTAATCACAGCCCGCGGCGGACGGGTGGTGCTGCCGTCGGTCAAAATTGAAAACAACCCTGAGGGCAGTGAGGAAGAAGAGCTCCGGGAATTCGGAAGACAGTTTGCCGCGCTGTGCAGCCAGCCGGCAGAATAAAGGCTTGTTCCTTTTTTTCTTGTCTTTGTATCCTTCCTTTGTTACAGTAATGAGGTAGAAAATCAGAGGAGGACAATACATATGAAAATGATGGATGCAAATGAAATTATTTCATTTATTCAAAATAGTACAAAATCAACGCCTGTAAAAGTGTATGTAAAAGGCGATCTTGAAGGAATCAGCTTTGGCGATTCCGCTAAAACATTCCTGAACGGCCAATCCGGCGTCGTTTTTGGCGAGTGGGCTGAAATTAAAAGCGCAATCGAAGAAAACAAAGACAAAATTGAGGATTACGTCATTGAAAATGACCGCCGCAACTCTGCGATCCCGATGCTTGATTTAAAAGATGTTAAAGCGAGAATCGAGCCCGGCGCTATTATCCGCGACCAAGTCGAAATCGGCGACAATGCCGTTATCATGATGGGTGCGTCTATTAATATCGGTTCAGTCATCGGCGAAGGTACGATGATTGATATGAACGTTGTTCTCGGCGGACGCGCGACTGTCGGCAAAAACTGCCACATCGGAGCGGGTTCTGTATTAGCGGGCGTTATTGAGCCGCCTAGCGCTAAGCCTGTAGTCGTGGAAGACGACGTTGTGATTGGCGCAAATGCGGTTGTGCTTGAAGGCGTAACAATCGGTAAAGGCGCGGTTGTCGCTGCCGGAGCCATCGTTGTAAATGACGTCGAGCCATATACCGTTGTAGCGGGAACACCTGCGAAAAAAATCAAAGATATCGATGAAAAAACAAAAGGCAAAACAGAAATCAAACAGGAATTACGCCAGCTGTAAGGAATGGTTTGATAGAATGGGCGTGGATGATAAAATCCACGCCTTATTCTTATCTCAAGGAGGAATACATATGGAAAAAGAGCGGCTCATTGCCATCCGAAGAGATCTGCACCGCATTCCGGAGATCGGCTTTCAGGAATATAAAACCCAACAGTACCTGCTGAATCTATTGAACCAATATCCGGAGGAAAGAATTGAAATCGAAACTTGGAGAACCGGCATCTTTGTCAAAGTCAACGGCACGGCTCCGGAAAAAATGCTCGCCTACAGAGCGGATATAGACGCTCTGTCGATTGAAGAGCAGACGGGGCTTCCGTTTGCATCTGAACACCCCGGTTTTATGCACGCATGCGGCCACGATATGCACATGACCATCGCGCTCGGCATTATTGATCATTTTGTCCATCATCCCGTCAAACATGATCTGCTCTTTTTATTCCAGCCGGCTGAAGAAGGACCGGGCGGAGCGGAACCGATGCTTGAAAGCGATGTGCTGAAAAAATGGACGCCGGATTTGATTACCGCTCTCCATATAGCACCTGAGCTTCCTGTAGGCACAATTTCCACCAAAAGCGGATTGCTGTTTGCCAATACGAGCGAACTCGTCATCGATCTTGAGGGGAAAGGCGGGCATGCGGCATATCCGCATACAGCAGACGACATGGTCGTCGCCGCGAGCACGCTTGTCACGCAGCTGCAAACGGTCATATCCAGAAATACGGATCCGCTTGACAGCGCTGTGATAACTGTCGGAACGATTACGGGGGGCACGGCGCAAAATATCATCGCAGAGCATGCTCATCTGGAGGGAACTATCCGGACGCTTTCCGAGGAATCAATGCGTATGGTGAAAAAGCGGATTGAAGAGCTTGTCAAAGGAATTGAAATCGGCTTCCGATGCAAAGGAAAAGTCACGTATCCGTCCGTTTATCATCAAGTTTATAATACAAGCGGCCTGACCGAAGAATTTATGCAATTTGTCAGCGATCATCAGCTTGCTGACGTGAGAACGGCGAAAGAAGCGATGACCGGAGAAGATTTCGGATATATGCTGAAAAAATATCCCGGCTTTATGTTCTGGCTGGGGGCCGATTCATCCCACGGGCTTCATCACGCCAAGCTGAACCCGGATGAAGATGCGATGGAAACCGCGGTAAATGTCATGGTCGGATATTTTTCGAAGTATGCCAATTAAATCCGAAAAGAAGAATAATCTAACAAAAATTGAGCATTCTACATAACGGAGGTGCTCAATATGACGAAAAAAATTGGAATTGAACAATCTTTATCGGATGTAGAACAGGCGTTAAAACAAAAGGGATATGACGTAGTGATGATGAAGACTCCTGAGGATGCGAAGAATTGTGACTGCTGTGTCGTAACCGGACTTGACAGCAATGTCCAAGGAATTGCCGATACGTCAACTCAGGCTCCCGTCATTACGGCTTCCGGAATGACCGCCGACGAAATCTGCAGCGAAGTGGAAAAAAAATTTCATTAAAAAGAAAAAACCGAAGCTTACGCTTCGGTCAGGCTGTCGAGAAAATCTCGACAGCCTTTGTTTTTTCTTAAAATATCCATTCTCCTGTAATAAAATAAAAGAAAGATTTCAAAAGGACGGTGTCTTTCTCATGTTCCACACAAGAAATTCTTCTCAAAACACAGCCGAATTTGTTCTGCTTGACCAACTCGTCGAAAAGGATCACCTGCTTCGAAAAATTGATCAGTACATAAACTTTTCTTTCATCATTGAAAAGGTCAAACCTTACTACAGCGAAAATAAAGGCCGCCCCTCACTTGATCCGCTGATTTTATTCAAAATGATGTTTATCGGATACCTCTACGGTATCCGTTCAGAAAGACAGCTGGAAAAAGAAATTTACTACAATATGGGGTACAGATGGTTTCTGGGATTAAACATCAATGATCCGGTTCCGCATCACTCCACCATCAGCTGGAACAGACGCACTCGCTTCAAAAATACAACCATCTTCCAAGACATTTTTGATGAGATCGTTCTTCAGGCCATCAATCATGATATGGTGGGCGGGCGTGTCTTATTCACTGATTCCACTCACCTAAAAGCCAATGCCAACAAGCACAAATACACAAGAAAAACGATTGAACAAGATACACAAAACTATATCAGGGATTTAAATGAAGCCATTCAAGAGGATCGGGAGGAACACGGAAAAAAGCCGTTAAAAGTCAAAGAGGAGGTGAAAGCTGAAAAAGAAATCCGACACAGCACAACCGACCCGGAAAGTGGATATCTGTATCGTGAAAATAAACCGGAGGGTTTCTTTTACTTAGATCACAGAACAACGGATATGAAATATAACATTATTACCGATGCCTATGTAACTCCGGGCAATGTCCATGATTCTATGCCTTATCTTGATCGATTAGATCACCAAATCGCCCGATTTGATTTTCAAGTAGAAGCCGTCGCTCTTGATTCCGGTTATTTAACAACTCCCATCTGTAAAGGCCTATTTGATCGCCGTATCTTTGGTGTCATCGCACATAGACGTTATCACCCTGTCAGGGGCTTGTTTCCAAAATGGAAATTTCATTATGACAGTGAACAAGACAGGTACATTTGTCCGAATCAGCAAACACTTACGTACTCAACAACTGACCGCAAAGGCTACCGGTCATATAAGTCAAATTCTGAAACATGTTCCTTATGCCCGCTGCTTGAGAAATGCACAAAATCAAAGAATCGTCAGAAAGTCATCACCCGGCATGTATGGGAAGACCACAAAGAAAAGGTCAGACAAAATCGCTTGTCTGTTTCAGGGAAAACCCTCTACAAAAAAAGAAAAGAAAAAATAGAGCGAAGCTTTGCAGATTCAAAACAGCTGCATGGGCTTCGCTATTGCAGGTTGAGGGGAAAACAAAATGTGAGCGAACAAGTTCTCCTCACAGCCGCATGTCAAAACATGAAGAAGATTGCCACATACCTAGCCAAGCAGGGCTAGGTATGCGGGAGCTCTTTTTCGG
Organism: Bacillus sp. 275; assembly: GCF_001999205.1. NCBI lineage: Bacteria > Bacillati > Bacillota > Bacilli > Caryophanales > Bacillaceae > Bacillus > Bacillus sp. 275. Next base: position 607,695 of record NZ_CP019626.1, on the reverse strand, counting down.
TTTCTAGAAACAGGTGAATTGGGTATGAAAATGCATAAAAAACAAAAAAGCTTGTAGAAAAAACATGGTTTTCTCTACAAGCTGACCGAAGCTTACGCTTCGGTTTTTCTATTCGGCGGAAGCGGCGTTTTTAAAACGGTCGAGCGCGATTTTCATTTCTCTCCGCAGTACGCGTTCAACCCGCCATTGCTCCATATTTTCTGTTTTGGCAATGATTCTGATCACCATTTCTGACGAGCTTAAATCCTGAACCCCGATGACGTCCGGCCCTTCCTTAATCTGCGGGAGCTCAGCGGCTGCTTTGTCACACGCGGTTTGCAGGATTTGAATGGTTTCATCAAGATTTTTTTCAAACGGCACTTTAATATCGACAAGCGCCTGCATCGTTCCGCGGGAATGGTTGCTCACATTCGTAATGCCCCGGTTGGGAAGATAGTGAAGCGTGCCGTCAAAGCTCCGGATTTGCGTCGTACGGAGACCGACCTGCTCGACAATGCCGCTGTAGCCGGCAACCGTAATATAATCGCCGACGTCGATCTGTTTTTCCAAAAGGATAAAAAATCCGGTGACGATGTCACTGACAAGCCCCTGAGCCCCAAAGCCGACTGCGAGACCGACCACACCGGCGCCGGCAATGAGAGCGCTCGGATTGTAGTGAAATAAATCCAAAATCATTACGATAAAAACGAAAATCAGGATGTATCCATATACATTAAGCGCGAGGCTTCGCAAAGTATAAGCGCGGCCTGTGGAGAGGTTGTTTTGTTGCTCGAATTTCTGAAACAGATGCTTGATCAGCTTTTTTCCTGCCGCCCGGAAAATAAAGTACGCTAAAATAATAAGAGCCAGCTTTATGATGAAAATCCCGGCAGATGTGAGAAGCCCGGCCCAGTCAAAGTGTTTTAAATCAATCATAGTGATGTCTTCCTTTCAAGTCTATTGCGGAAAAAGCTAAAAGTGATATACCCGTTTTTAAAATAAGATAAACCTTTTAATAGAAACCAGTTATTTCATTTATGATTTGTTCATATTGCCCGGTTTCAATATCATCATTTTTGTGAAGATATGAACTAAGGAATCGCCACACTCATTTTAACATGGTGATTCAGCCAAATCATAACCTTTGGAGGGAAAACAGGAGAACGTTGCCCGGCGGAACTGAAAGCCCCGGCAAAAAACCTTTTTCATAAGGAGGGAAATAAGATGAAATTACGTCAGCAAATGCCTGAATTGACAGGCGCTAAAGCATGGATTAACAGAGAAGTCACGAAGGAACAGCTGGTCGGCGGAAAGCCGGCACTGATTCACTTCTGGTCCGCCAGCTGCCGCATGTGTAAAGAAGCGATGCCTGAGATGAACGAATTTCGTGATAAATATAAAGATCAGCTGAATGTGGTGGCCGTTCACATGCCCCGTTCCGAAGACGATCTTGACCTTGAGAAAATCAAGGAAACAGCGGCTGAACACGATATCTCTCAGCCGATTTACGTCGACAGCGATCATACGCTGACTGAAGCATTTGAAAATGAATATGTGCCGGCTTATTACCTTTTCGATAAAACCGGACAGCTCCGCCATTTTCAAGCGGGAGGAGGCGGGATGAAAATGCTTGAAAAACGCGTCAGCCGAGTACTTTTAGAAACGGAGCAGGCTTCTGAGTAATCGGGACAATCTCCGCCGGACTATTGTCTCGGTTCTGCAAACCCTTTGCCGTTTAGGTAACAGGTTTTTTTTGTGCTTACTGGATAAAAAATTCCAATATGGCATGTGCGGCTTTAAAATAAGAGAAACAGCCGTAAACACGCTGTACCGCTTGTTTATCGATATCATTATCTTTTACATATTATAGTCGAAAATTGTAGATATCACGCTAATTTTCATTAAACAAGTAATTTCAAGTTATATTTTGAAATGGTTGAATAAATTGGAACTTTGTCCAGAATCCCCTATATGATAAGGGATTTTTGTATATAAAGTACCATTTTCAGAAAATAAGCAATTTTTCATAGAGTAAATAAAATAGTAAAATGATAAAATAATAGTTGATAAAATTACTTTTGTAATCTAATATCTTAATAAAAGCGTTTAAATTTTTGACAGGGGGTTTTACACATGTTTAATGAAAGAGAAGCGCTGCGCTTACGTTTAGAACAATTGAACGAAGCAGAGGTAAAAGTCATTCGTGAATATCAAATAGAACGTGATAAAATATATGCAAAACTGAGAGAATTAGACAATACAGGCAGCCTGTCCGATACAAAAAAAGAGTTTCGTCCGGAGAAAAAAAGTGACTCTCTCCCGGTGCTTGCAGAGCTTGCAGCACAGGAAATGAGAAGCTATCAAAAGCCGCAGGCACAGCCTCAATCCTCCCAGCCGCAGATGCAGTCTATTACGTCTCTTCCTGCCGGCATTCCAGACGGTTCTACAAGAAGAAGAAGAGGGACGGCGAGACCGGGATCAAAAGCGGCAAAACTGCGCGAAGCAGCGATTAAAACATTGAAACGCCACAATGCAGCGATTAAAAGTTCCGAACTGCAAAAGGAAATTGAAAAGGAAAGCGGCCTTGAAATTCCTAATATGACAACATTTATGCAAAGCTTAATTAAAATGTATCCGGAAGTGAAAAAACCATACCGCGGCCAATATATTCTTGAGGGAGAAATTTCTCAGGAAACAGCAGAAACGGCAAATGATACGGCAAATGATACGGCTGCTGAATAAAACAGTAAAAACTGCTTGCGTTACTCAAGCAGTTTTTTTGCGCTTTCCCGCTTATTCTGCGGAAGTGACGCATCTTTTCCAGGCTTTTTTTCAAGCTTGACGACATATTTTTGGAAAGGCTTTTCGCCGTCAGCACGTTCTTTCAACGCATCCAGTTTTTCATCAAACGACTGATCGCGGGACTCTGATTGTACAAATTGTTTTTGCAGGGAGATGACTTGTTCGGTAACGGCTTTAAGCAAGTCTTCTGCCTGAACAGTCTCTTTGGAAACAGAAGGGATTTCCAGAGCTTGTTCCGCCGGTTCCGCCGTGCGGCTGTCAATATCAGCAAAATGGCCGGCAATCCAAGCATCACTTTCGTCCAGCTGCCGTTTATACGAAAGAATGGTTTCTTGAAATAACTTTTCTTTCGTTTTTTCTATTTCTACAAGCCGTTCTTTTGTTTCTAGTATTCGATCTCTCATATGATTAATTTCTATTTTAATATGTTTAAGCTGGTATTCTTTTTCTATCATTTGTGTTTGGAGCCGGGTATTTTCGTCTGCAGCGGCATGATAACGCTGTTTCATATCTTCGTGAGATGTCCGTTCAGTTTGAATGGCGGTCTCAAGTGAGCGGATGCGGGTATGTAAGTTTTTATTTTCTTCTTCAAATTTTACATTTGTAAGATGCAGACGGTGCTTTTCTTCCATCTCATTTTTCCGCCGAAACGTTTCCTGCTGAAGCAGTTCTTGCAGAATGACGATTTTATCGAGCAGCCCGGCTCTGATATCATGCAAAGAACGTTCCGTGTCACTTGTCTGTTTGTGTTTTTGAGCCATGGCTTCCAATTCGTCAGAAAGCTTGTGAAGCCGCTCTTTAATATTGGCGTTTTCCTCCTGAAGCTTATTATTTTTTTGATGGAAGTAGCTTGCTTCAAATTCTGAAATTAATTTTCTGCATCTGGAAAGTTCGGATTTCAAGTAAAGGTTCTCTTGAGAAGTGTCGTGGAAAAACGGACCGGATATTTTCATAAGAACCATCTCCCTCATGATGTTAACACTACAATATGGGAAAGGATCAACGGCTATTCCTCTTAATTAAACAGACAAGCACCGTAATATTGTATTTCGGCTGAGGCGTTTGCTATGCTTTTATATAGAATGGGAGAGAGATGACATGAAACGGGTGAATGTAATATTAGCAGGGGGAGCTTCCCGAAGATTCGGAGAACCGAAAGCTTTTGCAAAGTGGAAGGGCGGCATGTTTTATGAACAGGCGAAAAAAGCCTTCGGCGGCGGAGAAACGGTAATTATCAGCCGCCCTGAGCATATAAAAAAGTTCTTATCAAACAGAGAGCGGCATGTTTTGGCCGATGAGCCGCGGTTTCGGGGAATGGGCCCGCTGGCCGGCATATATACGGCAATGAAACAAACGGAAGGCGAAACATATACGGTCATATCCTGTGACACGCCGCTCGTGACAAGAAAAACGATGGCGGCGCTTGAAATGAAGCTGACCGGAAACCTGGACGCTGTCATACCGGTTTGTAAAAACAGAGAGCAGCCCCTCTTGGCGGTTTACCATAAACGGGTGCAGGATGTGCTTTTTGATCAGCTGACACAAAACAAACTGAAAATGACAGACACGCTGAAACGGCTGTCTGTCTGTTATGTGCAGGCTGAAGACATCGGCGCCGGGCCGGAGGAGTTCGCTAATATCAACACACAGGATGATTACACCAGACTTTTGGCGCATGTCGAGTCTTCAAATCAGGACTGATCGGGAAGAAACATGGTATGATGGAAATAAAAATGCAAGGGGACAACACAGATGGAAGAGCGCTATTCGCGGCAGACAAGATTTAAGCCGATAGGGGAAAAAGGGCAGCAGGCGCTGGCTGACAGCAGTGTCCTGATTGTCGGAGCCGGAGCCCTCGGAACAGCCGCGGCAGAGGGTTTGGCAAGAGCCGGAGCGGGCCGTATGGCGATTATTGACCGGGATTATGTGGAATGGAGCAATTTACAAAGACAGCAGCTGTATACAGAAGAAGACGCGAGACAGCGCCTGCCGAAAGCAATGGCGGCCAAGGCGCGTCTTTTGGCGGTAAACAGTGATATACATATCGATGCTTACGCGGCGGAAGGTACGGCGGAAACGCTCGAACCGCTGATCGAACAAGCGGATTGCATCGTGGATGCGACAGATAATTTTGAAACGAGAATGGTCATCAATGATCTGGCGCTGAAAACGAAAACACCTTGGATTTACGGTGCCTGTGTCAGCAGTCAGGGAATGTGCATGACGATTATTCCGGGGGTTACGCCGTGTTTATCCTGCCTGTTTGAGCAAATGCCCGTGGGCGGAGCGACATGTGATACAGCAGGCATCATACCTCCGGCGGTTCATATCGTCTCCGCTTATCAGCAGGCTGAGGCGCTGAAATTGCTGACAGGAAATCATGCGGCGGTAAATCGGCGCTTTTTCACGTTTGACGTGTGGAATAACACCAATATGAGCATAAATGTGGATCAGATCAAACGGGATCATTGCCCTTCCTGCGGCGCGGAGCCCGTATATCCGTATCTGCAGCCTGAAAACAGGCCGAAAGCAAGCGTGCTGTGCGGAAGAGACACCGTTCAAATCAGATCGGAAGCCTTAAAGAGGCTGGATAAAGAAGAGCTTGTCAAACGTCTGAAGCAGATCGGTAAAGTGGAAGCAAATGAATTTCTGCTGCACATGGCGTATGAGCGCTTCAGAATCGTTATTTTTCAGGACGGACGGGCTTTGATTCACGGTACAAACGATATAAAAGAAGCAAATTCAGTTCTGGCCAGGGTGATCGGACTGTAGGAAGGGGAGATATTGCTATGCTTGAAAAAAGAACGCCGATTCAGGTGGACGAAGCAGTCCGCCGGGTGAGCCGGTATAAAAAACAGGGGGATACCGAATGGGTGGCGCTTGAGGACAGTCTCCACCGCTATTTGGCGGAGGATGTTAAGGCGGATCATGATGTGCCGGCCTTTAACCGTTCCCCGTATGACGGGTTTGCCATCAGGGCGAGCGATTCAAAAACGGCTTCCCGTGACAATGCCGTCACCTTTGAAGTCATTGACCATATCGGGGCCGGCGCCGTGTCAGAAAAAGAACTCGGGCCTTATGAAGCGGTCCGCATTATGACGGGGGCGCAGATTCCAAAAGGCGCGGATGCCGTAGTGATGCTTGAGCTGACAAAAACGTTTTCTGAAAACGGGACGAATTACATGTCAGTGAAACGCCCTTTCCATGCGGGCGATAATATTTCATATCAAGGAGAAGATGCGAAAAAGGGCAGCTCGCTATTAAAAAAAGGGACGAAAATCACGCCGGGCGTAACCGCTCTTTTAGCAACCTTCGGCTATGCTTCCGTTCCCGTGGTCAGAAAGCCGGTTGTCGGCATTATCGCAACGGGAACCGAGCTTCTTCATGTCAGCGATCCGCTTGAGCCGGGGAAAATCCGCAACAGCAACGCTGCGATGGTGTATGCCCAGGTCATTGAAGCGGGCGCGGTGCCGCTGAACTTAGGGAAAATTTCCGATGATTTTGATGACAGCTATGATGCGGTGAAGGAAGCTATGAAAAAAGTTGATTTTCTGATCACGACCGGCGGCGTGTCAGTCGGCGATTTTGATTTTCTTCCAGACATTTATAATAAGCTCGGAGCGGAAGTTCTTTTTAACAAAGTGGCGATGCGCCCGGGGAGCGTGACAACTGTCGCCCGGGCCGATGACATGCTGCTGTTCGGCCTTTCAGGCAATCCGTCCGCATGTTATGTCGGATTCACCCTGTTTGTCAAACCGATGATTCAGACGTGGCTTCTGAATGAAAAACCTCATTCCGGATGGGCGGAAGCCGTGTTAACAAACGACTTTCCGAAACCGAATCCGTTTACGAGATTTGTGAGGGCATTTGTTTATCATAAGGACGGAAAGATGATGGCGTCACCGGTCGGTCTCGACAAATCAAGCTCAGTCACATCTCTAGCCGAAGCAAACGCGTTTATCCTTCTGCCGGGAGGAACGAGGGGATATGAAGCGGGCCGGACGGTTCACGTGCTCCTCATCCGTGATGAGAATGGAAGTGAATGGCCGTGGTCAATTCTTTCCCGATCGTCCAGATCGTAGGTTTTCAAAACAGCGGTAAAACAACGTTTATTGAACGTGTGCTGAAAGCGGCGCCGAAAGAGTGCGATATTGGATGTTTAAAACATCACGGACACGGCGGAGAACCGGAACCTTTTTCTGACGGAAAAGACTCGGAGCGTTTTTCAAAAGCCGGGGCCGCGGTTACGGGAGTAGAAGGGGATGGCGTCCTGCAGCTTACGGCGCGAAAAAAATGGGATCTGGCGGGTTTGATCAGTCTGTATGAATGTCTGGGAATTGACGGTCTTCTCATAGAGGGATTTAAACATGCGCCGCATCCGAAAATCATTATGATCAAAGACAGCGAAGATTGGCAAAAGCTGAAGCATTTGGAGCGCGTGATCGCGGTTGTCAGCAGAAATACGGAGCATATGCCGGCAGATGCAGGCATGCCCGTATTCCATGCGGACGATCCGGCTGCCATGATGTTTGTGCTTTCGCAGCTGAAAGGGGAATCTGCATAAATGGAACGTTTTCAAATTACAAGGGAACCTATCATTGCGGAAAATATCGTAAAAAAAGTTGAAAAGCGTGAAGCCGGCGCCATCACAACGTTTATCGGCACGGTCAGAGAGTGGACTGCCGGACGGCGGACGGTGCGTCTCGAATATGAAGCGTATGAACCGATGGCTGTTCAAATGCTTTCTCAAATCGGCGATGAAATCAGCGCGAAATGGGAAGGAGCCGAAGCTGCAATCACTCACCGTGTCGGCGTCCTTGATATCGGAGAAGCAGCGGTCGTAATCGCCGTGTCTTCACCGCACAGAAAGGCGGCATATGAGGCGAATGAATATGCAATTGAACGGATAAAACAGATTGTGCCGATATGGAAAAAAGAAATCTGGGAAGACGGCGAAGAATGGATAGGCGATCAGCTGGAAACAACGCCCTATCCGAACGGAAAACCGGATTTGGATAAAGGGGAATCGCGATGATTAAAGTATTATTGTTTGCCGGGCTTGCGGAGCAGGCGGGAACACCGGTCATTGAACTTGACGAAAAAGAGACGGCGGCGTCTGCTGTAAAAACACTGTTAAAGGAACGGTACGGACTTCAGACGATTGACAATGCCATGATCGCAATCAATGAAACATATGTAAAAGACAACAGCATCGTAACAGAAGGTGATACCATTGCCTTTATCCCTCCTGTAAGCGGAGGGTGAAAGAGATCCGGATGTGCATCATTGCCATCCGGCTTTTTTGTATATAGGCGCTGAATTCCAGAGAATATTTAAATGGGATTTAAAGGGATTTGCGATTGAGCTGGTTTTGACTGCATGAATAGGCTGAAGACAGTGCCTTCACAAGGCTTTGAGCATCCCGTCGCACGGATCTGACAATGCTTTTTTTTACATAATTATGGAACGTAAAGCTGAGAATTTGTGTTACAATTTAGCATAAATACGCAAACGGCAAAAAAATTGAAACTTCTCTCAGCCTAAAGCGTACGTATAAACAGAATAATACATAGGAGGCATCAGCAATATGGAACCAAACCTGGAAAAAAGCAATACGGCAGTAACGGAAAAGCCGTCAATTTTCGGCGTCATTACAAGTCCTGTTGTGCAGTTTAAAAGATTAAAAGAAAAGCCGGTCATCGGCATTCCTCTCCTGATTGTCATCATTCTTATCGCGGCCGGCAGTATTTTGCGCGGGCTTGGGATGAATTATGAAGAAGTGCTGAACAGCTCATCTCTTGACGGTTTGACGGATGATCAGATTGAAATGACCAAAACCTTCGCTAAATTCGGCTCGATGTTCGGAGGAATCTTCGGGGGCATTATCGCTCTGTTTATCGTTCCGCTCATTTACTGGCTGTGCGTCAAAATTTCAGGCGGCGTGACAACTTACAAAAAAATGCTCTCACTCAGCCTGTTTACGGCATTTATTACCAATATCGGCTTAGTTATTAACGGTCTTGTCACTTATTTTACCGGTGCGGGCTCATTGTATGCCGTTACATCTTTGGCGAGTGTCATACCGGCCGGAGACGGCGTCGCGGTCTTTTTAAGCGCGTTCGACATTTTCAGCATCTGGAGCTATATTCTGCTCGCTTTGGGACTTCGCTATACAGGCGGCATTTCGAAAAAAGCGGCCTGGACTTCCGCGATTGTCCTGTTTGTTATTATGCTTTTAGTTTCGGCAGTCGGAGGACTGTTAAGTTCAGTGACAGCAGGTGTATAACATGAAAAAAATTTGGATCGGAATCGGCATCGCCGTAATTGTTGCAGTATTCATCGGTATCAATATTTATAAGTCTGCCGCTCCCGCGGGCGGCAGCGCCGGGAAAAAAATCGAAACCGGAACCATGGAAAACAGAGAAATCTCCTCTACGGTTATGGTTCCGGGAACACTTAAATTCTCTAAAGAACAGTATGTTTTTTATGAAGCGGATAAAGGAACTCTTGATAAAGTGAAAGTAAAAGAAGGCGACAAAGTAAAAAAAGGGTCGTCGTTAGTCACATATACAAATGAGCAGCTCAATCTTGATAAAGAACAAAATGAGTTGACAGAACAATCAAAACGGATGCAAATCGAACAAGTTGAAGAAAAACTCAGAGCATTAAACAGCAAGGAACAAGATCTGGCAAAACAAGTGGGAGAAGCGGAAGCCAAAAAACAAATTGAATCCGAACGGACTGATCTGCAGCTTCAGCAAAAAACGGCGGAAATCGAATTAAAGCAATCTGATTTGCAAAAGCAGTCTCTTGAAAATCAGGTGGCGAATCTCAATGTTAAGAGTGAGATGGACGGGACGGTAATCTCGGTAAATCAAGAAGCGGCTTCTAAAAAATCGGATATTCAAGAACCGGTTATACATATAGGAGACCCGGAACACCTGATCGTTGCCGGCAATTTGTCCGAATACGACACGCTGAAAGTGAAAAAGGGACAAAGCGTTACAATTACCTCAGACGCCATTCCAGGTAAAACGTGGAAAGGGAGAGTGGCGGCTGTCGGCCTCGTTCCTGATCAAAAGTCAAGCGCTGCTTCGGGGGAAAGCACGGAACAAGCCGTCCAGTATCCGTTTCAGGTTAAGCTGATCGGAAACCTTCCGGAAGGCAAACCGGGATTTAAATTAATTATGAACATTGAAACCGACAAACGGAAAGCCGATACGCTGCCGTCCTCCGCAGTCAAAAAAGACGGAGATGAGCACTGGGTCTTTACGGTAAAAGACGGGAAGGCCAAACGCGTGAAAGTTAAAGTCGGCGATACCGCAAATCAGCTTACGGAGATAAAAGAGGGGCTTTCAAAGGATGATAAAGTCATTCTGAATCCGGCTGACGGTTTGACTGACGGAACGGATGTGAAAGCATAGATGATTCAGCTTTCAAAGGTGAAAAAAAGCTATCAGATCGGCAAGGAGACGTTTGATGTTCTTCGTTCAATCGACTTGACGATTGAAGAAGGAGAATATGTGTCAATTATGGGACCGTCGGGATCGGGAAAATCTACGATCATGAATATCATCGGCTGTCTGGACAGACCGACGTCCGGCAGTTACAGGCTTGCGGGCGAAGATGTTTCTTCATGCACTGAAAAAGAGCTTGCGGCGGTCCGGAACAAATCAATCGGATTTGTCTTTCAGCAATTTCAGCTGCTGCCGCGATTGAATGCAAGAAAAAATGTCGAACTCCCCATGATCTACGCCGGTATCGGCAAAAAAGAGCGTGAGGAACGGGCTGAGCACGCGCTGGAAAAAGTCGGTTTGGCGGATCGGATGCGTCACATGCCGAATGAGCTGTCAGGCGGCCAGAAGCAGCGTGTCGCGATTGCAAGAGCCATTGTGAACGAACCGAAGCTCATTTTAGCTGATGAACCGACCGGCGCACTGGATACGAAAACAAGCATTTCCATTATGGAGCAGTTCACAGAGCTTAATGCAGAGGGCGTGACCGTGGTGCTCGTCACTCATGAGCCTGAAGTGGCGGACTGTACAAACAGAGTGATTTTCGTCCGTGACGGCATGATCGTTTCCCGCGATGCTGAGCAGAGGAGAGTGGGGGAATGAGCCTGTTAGAAAATCTCCGGATGGCCCTCAGTTCCGTAAGAGCTCACAAGCTGAGATCGATTCTGACAATGCTCGGAATCATTATCGGCGTCGGTTCAGTAATCGTTGTTGTGGCTGTCGGCCAGGGCGGAGAGCAAATGCTGAAGCAATCCATCAGCGGGCCGGGCAATACGATTGAATTGTTTTACATGCCCAGTGATGAAGAATTAACAGCCAATCCGAACGCCTTACAGGAAGCGAGTTTTACAGAAGAAGATATTAATGGATTAAAAGGAGTGGACGGCGTAAAGCAGGTTGTCGCTTCCGCGGTAAAATCCATGACGGCGCGTTACCATGAAGAAGACACGGATATTACGCTGAACGGCATTAACAGCGGCTACATGGACGTAAAAAAGCTGGACGTTCAAGATGGACGGACATTTACGGATAATGATTTTCTTTCCGGGAAAAGAGCAGGAATCATCTCGAAAAAAATGGCTGAAAAGCTGTTCGGGAAAACGTCTCCGGTCGGAAAAATCGTCTGGGCCGGCGGACAGCCCGTTGAAGTAATCGGCGTACTGAAAGAAGAGAGCGGCTTTTTATCGTTAGGACTCAGTGAAATGTATGTGCCGTTCAACATGCTGAAAACGTCTTTCGGTACTAACGACTACAGCAACGTTTCCGTTCAGACGGAGTCCGCTGATCAAATCAAATCAACAGGAAAAGAAGCGGCCCTTCTCTTAAATGACAATCACGATACAAAAGAGGCCTATCAAGTCATGAATATGGAAGAAATCGCGGCGGGAATCGGCCAGGTCACGACCGTCATGACGACGATCATCGGTTCGATCGCCGGTATTTCTCTCGTTGTCGGCGGGATCGGGGTCATGAATATTATGCTCGTATCAGTGACGGAACGGACAAGAGAAATCGGCATCCGCAAATCGCTCGGTGCCACGAGAGGACAGATTCTGACACAATTCTTAATTGAATCTGTTGTGCTTACATTAATCGGCGGCTTAATCGGAATCTGTCTCGGCTACGGGGGAGCATCACTCGTTTCCCTTATCGCAGGCTGGCCGTCGCTCGTTTCCTGGCAGGTGGTTTGTATCGGTGTGCTGTTCAGTATGCTGATCGGTGTCATTTTCGGCATGCTGCCCGCCAACAAAGCATCTCGCTTAGATCCGATTGAAGCGTTACGGTATGAATAATCGGCGCCCCATGCAGTCTGCATGGGGTTTTTTGTGTTTTAATGATTGAATGAATATAATAGACTTTTTTCATTTATGATAAAAAGAAAATGTCATACAATTGTCCCCCTTTTTGTCGAATTTACAGTTTACAAACCCTATGTACATACGTTAATATGAACAAATGTGAAAGATTTTGATAGTTATTGAATGAATTTGAGTGATTTTAGTTGCTAGAAGTAAAAAAAGCGTTTACAATTATCTTGCAGCCGAAATGAATACGTTTCCAAAGGAGGCGGAATATGCTCACTCCTGAAAGGTATCAGCTGATTATTGATCAGATTGAAAAGCGTGATGTGGTGAAGATTCAAGAGCTGATAAGCATGACAAATGCTTCTGAATCAACGATCAGAAGAGATTTATCAACACTCGAAGAGCGCGGATTTTTAAAGCGCGTTCACGGCGGGGCGTCTAAACTTTCCAACAGCAGGCAAGAACCCGATATGCTTGAAAAATCCTCCAAAAACCTTCAGGATAAACTGAAGATCGCAGAAGAAGCAGCATCTTTATTAGAGGAAGGTGACTGTATTTATCTTGATGCGGGAACAACTACATTGCACATGATTGATTTTATAGATCCATCTAAGGACATTGTGGTTGTCACAAACGGAGTTATGCATATCGACGCTTTAATAAGGAAAGGGATTCCCTTTTATCTTCTCGGAGGATATGTGAAGCATAGAACAGGTGCGATGATCGGCGGCGCCTCATTAACGGCGGTCAGCCAGTACCGTTTTGACAAAAGCTTCCTCGGGGTGAACGGCGTGCACATTGAAGCCGGCTTTACAACACCCGATCCGGATGAGGCTCTTCTGAAGACAAAGGCTGTGAGACAGGCGAAAAATGCGTATGTTTTAGCCGATCCTTCTAAATTCGGCGAGATTTCTTTCGCAGCGTTCGCGGCCTTGGGCGATGCCGCTATCATTACCACTGAAGCTGAAGAACTTGCATTCGATAATTACCAAGAAAAAACTGTCGTAAAGGTAGTGAAACCATGATTTACACTGTAACCCTCAATCCGTCTGTTGACTATATCGTTCACGTTGAAGATTTTGCCGTAGGCGGTTTAAACCGTTCCAGCTATGACACGAAGTATCCCGGCGGAAAAGGCATCAACGTTTCGAGATTACTGAAAAGACACCATGTGCCGTCAAAAGCATTGGGGTTTGTCGGCGGATTTACCGGAAATTATATCACGTCATTTTTGCAGCAGGAAGGTCTGGAAACGGCTTTTTCTGAGGTAGATGAAGACACGCGTATAAATGTAAAACTGAAAACGGGCGATGAAACGGAAATTAACGGACAGGGCCCGACGATTTCAGACGAAGTGTTCAATGCCTTTTTAGAACAGTTCTCCGCTCTGGAAGAGGGAGACATCGTCGTTTTAGCGGGAAGCATTCCTTCTTCCCTGCCGCATAACACGTATGAAAAAATTGCTGAGGCATGCAGAAAGCAGAATGCCCGGGTAGTGGTGGACATCTCCGGTGAAGCGCTGATGAAAGCGACAGAAATGAAACCGTTTTTGATGAAGCCGAATCATCATGAGCTTGGGGAAATGTTCAATACGGTCATTGATTCAGCCGAAGCTGCCGTTCCTTACGGTAAAAAATTGATTGAACAAGGCGCTGAACATGCGATTGTTTCGATGGCTGGCGACGGTGCGCTTTTATTTACGAAAGAGGCGGTTTTCCTCGCCAATGTTCCTAAAGGAAAGCTTGTCAATTCGGTAGGCGCGGGTGATTCCGTCGTCGCGGGATTCCTTGCGGGAATTTCAAAACAGCTGCCTTTGGAAGATGCGTTCCGTTTAGGAGTTGCTTCCGGAAGCGCGACGGCATTTTCTGAAGAACTCGGAACTGAAGAGTTTGTACAGCAGCTTCTTCCTGAAGTTAAAGTCACACGTCTATAGAGGAGGAAAGAAAAGTGAAGATAACTGAGCTGTTAACAAGAGATACAATTCATCTCAATATAGAAAGCAAAGAGAAAGAAAACGTTATCGATGAAATGGTGACAGTGCTTGACAAAGCCGGCAGATTAAATGACAGAGAGGCTTACAAAGCAGCCATTTTAAATCGTGAAAGCCAAAGCTCGACGGGAATCGGCGAAGGCATTGCCATTCCTCATGCGAAGACGGCGAGCGTCATTAACCCGGCCATCGCATTCGGCCGTTCAAAAGATGGTGTGGATTATGAATCATTAGACGGTCAGCCGGCACACCTGGTCTTTATGATTGCGGCAACCGAAGGAGCGAATAATACGCACCTTGAGGCATTATCAAGACTTTCAACGCTTCTCATGCGTGAGGAAATCCGCAAACAGCTTCTTGAAGCTGAATCAGAAGATGCGATCATTGACATCATCAATCAGCATGACAAAGATGACGATGAGGAAGAAGAAGAGCAGGAAGAACAGGCAGCGCCGTCAGGAAAAGGCAAAATCCTTGCCGTTACGGCATGTCCGACAGGTATCGCCCATACGTTCATGGCAGCTGACGCACTGAAGGAAAAAGCGAAAGAGCTCGGCGTTGACATTAAAGTCGAGACAAACGGCTCAAGCGGTATCAAACATAAGCTGACGGCTCAAGAAATTGAAGACGCGCCTGCGATTATCGTGGCGGCTGATAAACAGGTTGAAATGGAACGCTTTAAAGGCAAACATGTTCTTCAAGTGCCTGTAACGGCCGGTATCAGACGTCCTCAGGAACTGATTGAAAAAGCCGTTAACCAAGATGCGCCGATTTACGAGGGCAGCGACGGAGGATCTTCCGCTTCAAATGAAGACGGCCCGAAACAAAAATCAGGCACAAGCATCGGAAGTACTTTCTATAAACATTTAATGAGCGGTGTCAGCAACATGCTGCCATTTGTCGTCGGCGGCGGAATTCTCGTTGCGATTTCATTCTTCTGGGGAATTCATTCAGCTGATCCGAAAGACCCGACATACAACACGTTTGCTGCAGCACTGAACTTTATTGGTGACGGTAATGCGTTAAAGCTGATTGTGGCAGTTCTTGCCGGATTCATCGCAATGAGTATTGCGGACCGTCCGGGATTTGCGCCGGGTATGGTCGGCGGATTTATGGCTACGCAGGCGAATGCCGGATTTTTGGGCGGACTGATTGCCGGATTCTTAGCCGGTTATGTCGTAGTCCTTTTGAAAAAGCTGTTTGTCTTTATTCCTCAGACTCTTGACGGATTAAAACCTGTATTGATTTATCCGCTGCTCGGTATTTTTATCACAGGAGTTCTGATGCAATTTGTCATAAACACACCTGTCGCAGCGTTCATGAATTTCTTAACAAATTGGCTTGAAAGCCTTGGAACTGGAAACCTTGTCTTAATGGGTATTATTTTAGGCGGTATGATGGCTATCGACATGGGCGGCCCGCTCAATAAAGCGGCGTTCACTTTCGGAATTGCGATGATCGATGCCGGAAACTATGCGCCGCATGCGGCCATCATGGCGGGCGGAATGGCTCCGCCGCTTGGAATCGCACTGGCGACAACATTCTTTAAACACAAATTCTCTAAACGTGACCGTGAAGCCGGTATTACGTGCTACTTCATGGGAGCAGCTTTCGTTACAGAAGGCGCCATCCCGTTTGCAGCGGCTGATCCGCTTCGCGTCATCCCTGCAGCCGTTGTCGGTTCTGCGGTAGCGGGCGGGTTGACAGAGTTTTTCCGGGTAACGCTTCCTGCACCGCACGGAGGAATATTCGTTGCATTCATTACGAACCATCCGCTGCTTTACTTAATGAGCATCGTGATCGGAGCGATTGTAACGGCGGTTATCTTGGGAATCGTCAAAAAACCGGTTGCAGAGAAATAAGCAAAAAGCGTCCTTTACGGGCGCTTTTTTCAATCATGTACGCATAGAAGCGTTATGTATTTTATGATGAGTTATGATAAAGTAAAGATGGTACATGAACTGAAACAGTGATCGTCTAGGAGGAACCACGTTGACTGAAGAACAAAAACCTACTTCTGAAAAATCGGTAAAAAGAAAATCCAACACATATTGGGAATGGGGAAAGGCCATCATCATAGCAGTCGCACTTGCGCTGTTAATCCGCCATTTCCTGTTTGAACCGTACTTAGTGGAAGGATCATCAATGTACCCGACATTACATGACGGTGAAAGGCTGTTTGTCAACAAAAGCGTCAATTATATCGGAGAAATCGAGCGGGGGGACATCGTCATTATTAACGGCGATACATCGAAAGTCCATTATGTAAAGCGGCTCATCGGAAAACCGGGAGAAACGGTGGAAATGAAAAATGACACGCTTTATATAAACGGCAAAAAAATCGCAGAACCGTACCTCGCGAGCAATAAAAAAGAAGCGAAAAAACTGGGAGTCAACCTCACGGGAGATTTCGGCCCCGTAAAGGTTCCGAAAGGCAAATACTTCGTCATGGGCGACAATCGGCTGAACTCAATGGACAGCCGGAACGGACTCGGTTTAATTGCCGAAAACCGGATCGTCGGCACCTCGAAGTTTGTGTTCTTCCCGTTTCATGATATGCGTCAGACAAAATAAAAACGCCGCGCTGCCCGATTTGGACGGCCGGCGTTTTTATTTGGCAAACGAGGCGGCGACGGCGATGAACATTACCGTGGCCAGCACTGATCCGACAATGGCCAGAACGCTGAAAAAAAGATTCACCTGCTGCTTCTCTTTGCCGCGTTTTTCAAGCATCCGTTTTGAAAAGAGATGCGAAAACGTATAAATGAGGGAGATTCCGACGTACAAGCCGATGTCACGTGCCGTAAAGCCTGTGACGGCCAGAAAAACCCCGGTAAAGAAAATCATAAGACAATATTCTGTGAGTGTTAAAAGCTTCAACTTGTTCCTCCGTGATGAATATGTATATATATCTATTGTATCACAGGGCTCCGGGTTTGACGCCTGCATCTTTTCAAACCCGTATATTCGCAGGGAAACATTTCTCTTCCCCTTTATTCATGGTATACTTTTAATGATGATAGACACGATGGAGGATTCTAAATGATTGCTGTAAATAATGTGAGCTTGCGTTTTGCGGATCGCAAGTTATTTGAAGATGTCAATATTAAATTTACGCCGGGCAACTGCTACGGATTAATAGGCGCAAACGGTGCCGGAAAATCAACATTTTTGAAAATTTTATCCGGTGAGCTGGAGCCGCAGACCGGCGATGTCCATATGAGCCCGGGCGAACGTCTTGCCATTCTGAAGCAGAACCACTTTGAATATGAAGACTTCGAAGTGCTGAAAGTCGTCATTATGGGACATAAACGTTTATACGAAGTCATGCAGGAAAAAGACGCGATTTATATGAAGCCTGATTTTTCAGATGAAGACGGCATCCGCGCCGCTGAGCTTGAAGGAGAGTTTGCGGAATTAAACGGATGGGAAGCTGAAAGTGAAGCCGCTATTTTGTTAAAGGGCCTGGGCATCTCTGAAGACCTGCATACGAAGAAAATGGCGGACTTAG
Source organism: Bacillus sp. 275 (assembly GCF_001999205.1). NCBI lineage: Bacteria > Bacillati > Bacillota > Bacilli > Caryophanales > Bacillaceae > Bacillus > Bacillus sp. 275. Next base: position 590,094 of record NZ_CP019626.1, on the reverse strand, counting down.
GCGGTTCAGAAAAGGTGAAAGTGCTTTTGGCACAGGCGCTGTTCGGCAAGCCGGACGTTCTGCTGCTTGATGAACCGACCAACCACTTGGATCTGAAAGCGATTCAGTGGCTGGAAGAGTTTTTAATCAACTTTGAGAACACAGTCATCGTCGTATCCCATGACCGTCACTTTTTAAATAAAGTGTGCACGCACATCGCCGATCTTGATTTTAATAAAATTCAAGTGTACGTCGGCAACTATGATTTCTGGTATGAATCCAGCCAGCTTGCTTTAAAGCTTTCTCAGGAAGCCAACAAGAAAAAAGAAGAGCAGATTAAACAGCTTCAGGAGTTCGTGGCCAGATTCAGCGCCAACGCCTCTAAATCAAAGCAGGCGACATCAAGAAAGAAACTCCTTGATAAAATCACGCTTGATGATATCAAACCGTCATCACGCCGTTATCCTTATGTCAATTTCACGCCGGAACGTGAGATCGGAAATGACGTGCTGCGGGTTGAAGGCTTAACAAAAACGATTGACGGGGTTAAGGTGCTTGATAACGTCAGCTTTATTATGAACAGAGAAGATAAAATCGCTTTTACGGGCCGCAACGAACTTGCCGTTACGACATTGTTTAAAATCATTTCCGGGGAAATGGAAGCAGACAGCGGTACATTTAAATGGGGCGTGACCACTTCTCAGGCGTACTTCCCTAAAGACAACAGCGAATATTTTGACGGCAGCGATGCGAACCTTGTTGACTGGCTCCGCCAGTACTCGCCGCATGACCAAAGCGAAAGCTTTCTGCGCGGTTTCTTAGGACGCATGCTGTTCTCAGGAGAAGAAGTCAACAAAAAATCAAACGTTCTTTCCGGAGGAGAAAAAGTGCGCTGCATGCTTTCAAAAGCGATGCTTTCCGGCGCGAATATTTTAATTCTGGATGAACCGACAAACCACTTAGATTTGGAATCCATTACGGCGCTTAACAACGGCTTAATCAGCTTTAAAGGCGCTATGCTGTTTTCATCTCATGACCATCAGTTTGTACAGACAATTGCCAACCGCATCATTGAATTAACGCCTAAAGGCATTGTTGACAAACAAATGTCTTATGACGAATTTCTTGAAAACGCGGATGTGCAGAAAAAGCTTGAAGAGCTATACGCGTAATAAAGAAGCAGGGGAGACTCTGCTTTTTTATTTATGAAAAAAGTTTTCAATCTTCTGACTTCCCGTTACAATAAATGAATACATAACTTGAAAAGAGACGGAGGAATGCATCATGAAGTTTTTAGTTGTCGGAGCTGGAGGAGTGGGCGGATATATCGGCGCGCGTCTTGCAGAAAAGGGAAATGACGTGACGTTTCTCGTCCGCAAGAAACGGGCGGAACAATTACAAGAAACGGGATTGACCGTCAAAAGTGAAAAAGGTGATGTTTCAATCAAGCCGAAATTAATCATGGCGGGCGAAGAAGGAGCATTTGACGCGGTTATCATCGCTTCAAAAGCGTATTCTTTGCAGGACGTCATTCGGGATGTCAAACCGTTTGTCAAACCTTCGTCGGTCATTATTCCTTTTTTAAACGGATACAGGCACTATAACCAGCTGTTTGAAGCTTTTTCAAAACGGCAGGTGCTGGGCGGCCTCTGCTTTATTGAGAGCGCCCTTAACGACAAAGGGGACATTCTTCATACGAGCGCTGCCCACCGCTTTGTTTTCGGTGAATGGAGCGGGGAACGCACAGAACGTATGAACGAGCTGGAAAACGCATTTTCAGGTGTGAAAGCGGATGTCATCATCAGCCGGGATATTGAAAAGGACATTTGGAAAAAATATATGTTTATTGCCGCGCAGGCGGGAGTGACCACTCTGTTTCAACAGCCGGTCGGACCGATTTTAGAAACAGAAGGCGGCCGCAACACGGCAAAGCGCCTCTTTGCTGAAATCGGAGCCATTTTCAAGGCTGCCGGCATCCCGAAAGATCCTGGTCTGGAAGAAGAGAGTTATCGCACATTGACAAGCATGTCTTACCATATGAAATCGTCGATGCTGAGAGATATGGAAAAGGGCAGGGTGACGGAAGGTGATCATTTACACGGATTTTTGCTTGAGAAAGCGAAAGGCTTGTCAGTTGATACACCCGTTTTGGAAACCGTCTGCGCCAACTTGCAAATGTATGAAGCGAAATAAAAAAAGGAGGCCTGATCGCCTCCTTTTTTTATTAAAATGCCCAGTTTCCGTTTCTGAAGATCGGTTCTCTTTTGCCGTCCGCAGTAATGCCGTCGATATTCATGTCTTTGGAACCGACCATAAAATCTACGTGTGTAATGCTTTCATTTAAGCCCTCTTTGACAAGCTCTTCCCGTGTCATTTGTTTGCCGCCCTCAATATTAAAGGCATACGCACTGCCGATCGCCAAGTGGTTAGAGGCGTTTTCATCGTACAGTGTGTTGTAAAATAGAATATTTGATTGTGAAATCGGTGAATCGTACGGCACTAAGGCCACTTCACCGAGATAGTGTGAGCCTTCATCGGTTTCGACGATGCCTTTTAAAATCTCCTCGCCTTTTTCAGCTTTCACATCGACAATGCGGCCGTTTTCAAAGGTAAGAGTGAAGTTATCAATAATGTTGCCGCCGTAGCTCAGCGGTTTCGTGCTGGAAACCGTGCCGTTCACCCCGTCACGCTGCGGGAGGGTGAAAACCTCTTCTGTCGGCATGTTGGCCATGAATTCGTGCCCGCTCTCATTCACGCTTCCCGCGCCTGCCCATACATGTTTTTTCGGCAGTTCAATGGTTAAGTCTGTTCCTTCAGCCTGATAATGCAGGGCGCTGTAATGTTTTTTGTTTAAGTGTTCCACTTTTTCATGAAGGTTTTGATCATGTTTTTTCCATGCTTCCACAGGGTTTTCTTCATTTACGCGGGTCGTTTTGAAAATTTCTTCCCATAAAAGCTGAACGGCTGTTTCTTCCGGCTGATCCGGGAACACTTTTTTCGCCCAGCCTGTTGAAGCCGCTCCGATCACCGTCCAGCTGACCTTATCTGATTGAATATATTGTCTGTATGTATGCAATGCTTTTCCGGCGGCTTTTTGGAACGCTGCAATCCGTTTGCCGTCAGTGCCTTTTAACAGGTCGGGGTCGGATGAGACGACAGAAATAAACGCAGCCCCTTTTTTCGCGAGCTCTTCTTTTCCTTTTGCTTCCCATTCAGGATACTCCTCAAACGCTTCAAAAGGTGCCATCTCGTATTTTAATCTGGACAGTTCATCGTCCTGCCAATTTACGGTGACGTTTTTAGCGCCTTTTTCATAAGAATGTTTGGCAAGCAGTCTGACAAGTTCCCGGACATCAGTTGAGGCATTGATTACGACATGCTGTCCTTTTTGGACATTGACGCCGACTTCTACCGCCAGCTGAGCATATGTATGTAACTTTTCAGTAAACGAACTCATCATTCATTCCTCCTCATCGGTTTTTCTCATCATATCAAATATCGCCTCATAAAGGAAAGAAAGGAGCACAAACGAAAAAGACACAGCTTTTGCTGCGTCTTTACGGGTGATTCAGTTTTACGGCGCCGCCGGCCGGAGAATGGGGCATATTGGCCAGTGATATGCTCATACCCCCCAAAATAATTCCGCTTAAAATGACGGCTACTGCTACGCGTCTTCCCACATCTCTAAGCATATGCTTCCTCCTTAATGTTTCTCCAGTTCTCACAATATGAGCCGGCCGGAGAAAAAAGAAGCACAATCTTATTATTTAATTGCTTTTTGCAGCTTATCGATGACGTCTAATGAACGTCCCGTGCCGATAGCCACTGATTCAAGCGGATTCGCCGCCAAATGAACGGGAACGACGATTTCATCTGTCAGCCATTCTTTCATCCCGTTTAAAAGGGAGCCTCCGCCGGTTAACACGACGCCGCGGTCAACGATATCACCGCTGAGCTCCGGCGGACAATCTTCAAGTGTCGCTCTGATCGCTTCAAGAATATGCAGGAGCGACTCACGCATCGCGTGCTGAATTTCATTAGACTGCAGTCTGATTGTCTTCGGCAGACCGGTTACAAGGTCACGCCCGCGGATTTCCATCGTTTCCGGCACATGTTCGATCAATGCAAATCCGATTTCCATTTTCACTTGTTCTGCCGTACGTTCCCCGATCAGCAGGTTGTATTTTTTTCTGACGAACGAGGCGATATCTTCATCAAGCTGGTCGCCGCCGATTCTGATCGAATGGCAGGATACGACGCCCCCGAATGAGATGATGGCGACTTCAGTCGTACCGCCGCCGATATCTACGACGACGTTTGCGACCGGCTCGTCAACAGGGAGGTCGGCCCCGATTGCAGCGGCTACGGGTTCTTCAATCAAGTGAACGTTTTTCGCTCCGCAGTTTTTGACAGCGTCACTGATGGCGCGTCGTTCAACGGCTGTTGAGCCTGAAGGCGTGCAGACGACGACATTCGGTTTGCGGAAAGTCATTCCGATTTTTTTTCCGGCTTTTTTCATAATGTGTTTTAATAAGTCAGTTGTCATATCATAATCAGCAATGACACCGTCTTTCATCGGCCGAACGGCGACGATTTTCCCCGGCGTCTTTCCGATCATGCTTTTGGCATCCGTTCCGATGGCAAGCACCGCTTTCGTTGTTGTATCTACAGCGACAACGGAAGGCTCGTTTAAAATAATTCCTTTATTTTTACTGTAAACAAGTATATTAGCGGTTCCTAAGTCGATTCCGATCTCAGTTGATTGAAACATGTTTTCACCCAATCCCTATCCTGATTTAATTGATTCTACATTTAAAGTTTCTGAGAAAAACCACGATTTTTGGGGGTTTCCGCCGGGAATGAAATGTTTTTGTAAAAAAGGAGGGAAAGTCTGTATCCCATATTTCAAAAGGATTTTCTTTTGTAAAAAAACATTCAGTTCCGGATGCTGAGAAACTTTTGCTCCGTTCCTTTCGTCTACGTTTATGAAGGATTTTCCTTGGACATAAAGAAGAGACATTAAAGGAAGTAGGGGATTTCTATGAAATCAATTGGTGTAGTAAGAAAAGTAGACGAACTCGGGCGTATTGTCATGCCGATTGAATTGAGAAGAGCATTGGATATCGCTATTAAAGATAGTATTGAATTTTTCGTTGACGGAGACAAAATTGTCTTGAAAAAATACAAGCCGCACGGCATTTGCTTAATGACGGGGGAAATTACTCCCGAAAATCAGGAGTACGGCAACGGCAAAATTATTTTAAGTCCTGAAGGAGCGAAAATGCTGCTTGAGGAAATCGAGGAAGCGTTAAAAGATAGATCATAATCAGCAAAAAGGGCGGAGCATCATTCCGTCCTTTTATTATGAACTTGTGCAAAAACTCACGGGAAAAGTAAGCGAACCTGCTCAATTAATTGGGAATAGTTATCATTTTTTAGTCAATAATGCAGTCAACAATGTTACAATATATGTAGAAATGCTAGCGGCAGGTGGGACTATGGGAAAATATCAAGCGCGTATCATTTCCTTAATCTTGGCAATGATTTTTATTATGTTTTGGGATTATTTATTTTATATGATTGAACGGAATCCGATTAACTGGCCAGTTGACATCACCTTTACCGCCGTCACATTAATCAGCGTCTGGCTGCTGGCTTATTATGTGGATAATAAAAAGCAGCTGCTGGCGGAGCTGAAGGACAGCGAGCAGAAAGCAAAGGCGCTTTCAGATGAGAAAAACCGGATCATGGACAATTTGCAGGAAATCGTTTTTCAGACGGATGCTCAAGGGAATATTACATATTTGAATCAGGCCTGGACGGCGATTACGGGCCACTCCATCAGCGAATGTATGGGCACGATGTATAATGATTATTTTATAAAAGAAAAACATATTATTGATTATATTATCTCCCAAATCAAGCAGCAGTCCCCGTCAGGAATGTTTACGGCCAAATATATTAAAAGAGACGGCTCGATCTTTTGGGGAGAAGTCCATTATAAGCTGTATTATGACCGCAGACAGAAATTTGTCGGAAGCCTGGGGACGATGTCTGATATCAGTGAACGGAAAAAAGCGGTCGACGAGCTTCTGGAAACGAACGAACGCCTTGCCATGCAATCTCAAAAGCTGGCCATTGCCGGGGAGCTTGCGGCAGGAATCGCCCATGAAGTAAGAAATCCTTTAACATCAGTCAGCGGCTTTCTCCAGCTGATGAAAGCCCAGTATCCGGAAAGAACGGATTATTTTGATATTATTTTTTCGGAGATTAAAAGGATTGACCTTGTGCTGGGGGAGCTCCTTCTGCTCGCCAAGCCGCAGACCGTGACGTTTACCGCTCATCATCTCAACCATATTTTACGGCAGGTGGCAACGCTTCTTGACACGAACGCGGTGCTGTCGAACACTGTGATTGAGAAGGATTTCAGGCAGACTGAGTCCTGTATGGTCAACGGTGACGAAAACCAGCTGAAACAGGTATTTATCAATATTATTAAAAATGCGATTGAAGCGATGCCTGACGGCGGGAATATTCATATTTATACAAAACGGGATGAAGAATACGCGGTGATCAGCATACAGGATGAAGGAAACGGCATGTCGAAAGAAAAGCTTGAAAACATCGGGAAACCGTTTTTCTCAACAAAAGATCAGGGAACGGGTCTCGGGCTTCCGATTTGTTTACGAATTCTGAAGGAGCATAATGGTAAACTTAACATTAAGAGCAAAAATGGAGAAGGCAGTACGTTTCAGGTGATTCTGCCGTTAGAAGCGGCTGCTGTCCAAAAGGAGGAAAAATAACTTGCTTCTTTTTGTATACGGTTTGTTACGGAAGCGTGAAGAAAACCATGAACTGCTGAAAGGCGCTCCGTGTGTGTGCGAGCAGGCTGCGATAAACGGCGTGCTGTACGAAACGGATAAAGGTCAGCCTGCGGCGTCTTTAGCAGAAACAGCTTTTGTGTACGGGGAATTGTATGAAACAGATCATCAGATGATCCGTAAGCTGGATGCGTATTATGCTGATTTTGATCGAAAAGAGGTTGCCGTGACGACGGATGCCGGGAATAAAACCGCCTTCGCATATGTCGTAAAGCCCGACCAGTGTGCCTCATTCAGCCGTATCAAAAGCGGAGACTGGAAAGAATACCGTTTTATGAAACGGGAGGATGACAGTCCGGTTTATTATTTCGCTTACGGCTCCTGTATGGACAATGCCCGGTTTAAACAGGCGGGGGTCGACCACTTTTTTGCCGAGCCGGTCGGAGGGGCGGTTGTTGAAGGGTATTCGACGAGATTCACATTAAGGCGTCCTGACGGTTCCAGAGCCGATCTTGTTGAAGACGGGGGACGAACTGAAGGCGTGCTGTACAAGCTCCCGTTTGAAGCGGCAACCTATCTGTACAAAAGAGAAGGTGTTGATAACCACACATACCGTCCCGCGTTCATAGAAGTGTGTGCCGGCGGCCGTGTATACAGAGGCGTCCTGACATTTCTCGTTCTTGATAAAGCTGAGGAAATTGCGCCTCCGGGTCACTATCAGGAAGAAATCGAACGCGGAGCGGACCTGTATTTATCGCCCGCCTTTTCAGAAAAGCTTAAACGCTATATGAACTCATTGCCGAAAATGTGATACTATTCCTATTAGAGATATTGTTTAAAGGAGTACTGTTATGAGAAAAGAGTTTGCCGTTATCGGTCTCGGACGCTTCGGCGGAAGTATTTGCAAAGCATTAAGTGAAGAAGGCCTTGAGGTCATGGCGATGGATATTGATGAAGATAAAGTTAATGAATACGCCAAAATCGCATCACACGCGGTCATCGGCGATTCAACCGATGAATCAGTGCTGAAAAACTTAGGGCTGCGCAACTTTGACCACGTCATTGTGGCAATCGGCGAAAATATACAGGCGAGCATTTTAACGACGCTGATCTTAAAGGAACTCGGCGTGAATACGATCACGGTTAAAGCGCAGAACGATTATCATGAGAAAGTGCTTGCGAAAATCGGGGCCGACCACATCGTCCACCCTGAACGTGACATGGCAAAACGCATCGCCCACAACATCGTATCAAATAATGTGCTTGATTATTTGGAGCTGTCCGACGAACACAGCATTGTGGAGATCGTGGCCAACAGCAGGCTTGCAGGCAACACACTGCTTGATCTGGACATCCGGGCGAAGTACGGCATTAATATCGTGGCCATCAAGAGAGAAAAAGAAGTGATCGTATCTCCGCTGGCGACTGAAATGATCCAAAAAGAAGATATTCTCATCGTTATCGGCTCTCTTACGGACATTTCCCGATTTGAAAAAAGAGTGCTTCACACAAAGTGAAAAGCCGTCTGTAAAAGGACGGTCTTTTATTATGTCAGAATAGAAAGACATTTATCGTGTAAGCGGTATTTTCTGCAATTTTTATTGACTATGATCAGGCGATCCGATAGCATATTGTACCATATAAAGAAAAAGAGGAGGCCTCATTTTGAACAAAGAAACACTGGCTGAACGGCTGAATGCATCAGCCGGCAGACAAAAAGCCGATACCGTCATTAAAAACGGAAACATCATGGATGTATTTAACCAGGAATGGATTTCTGCAGATATCGCCATTACGGGCGGAGTGATCGTCGGGCTGGGCGAATATGAAGGGGAAGAAGTCATTGATGCAGAAGGTCAAATGATCGTTCCGGGGTTTATTGACGGACATGTTCATATCGAGTCCTCTATGGTTACTCCGATTGAATTTGCTAAAGCCGTCCTCCCACACGGAGTGACTACTGTCATTACTGATCCTCACGAAATTGCGAACGTTTCCGGAGCAAAAGGCATTTCTTTTATGATAGAGCAGGCGAAAAAGGCGCCGCTGAACATCCGTTTCATGCTTCCTTCCTGTGTTCCCGCCGCTAGCTTTGAACGCTCAGGAGCCGTATTAAAAGCCGAGGATTTAAAGCCTTTTTATCAGGAGAAAGAGGTGCTCGGGCTTGCGGAAGTAATGGATTATGTATCTGTTGCGGAAGGTGAAGAGGATATGCTTCAGAAACTGCTTGATGCCAAGCGTCACGGAAAACGGATCGACGGGCATTTAGCCGGACTGTCTTCAGATATCATCAATATATACAGAACCGCAATGGTGTCAAATGATCATGAAGTGACGACAAAAGAAGAAGCGCTGGACAGAATCAGACGGGGAATGTACGTCATGCTGCGCGAAGGATCGGTGGCAAAAAATACGCTCAATGTGCTGCCGGCGGTGAATGAAAAAAACGCGCGGCGCTTTTTCTTTTGCACGGATGATAAGCATGTAGATGATCTGCTTTCAGAAGGAAGTGTGAACCACCAAGTCAAAATGGCGATAAAGGCGGGACTTGATCCATTCCTTGCGTATCAGCTCGCCAGTTTAAATGCGGCTGAGTGCTACGGTCTTGAAACAAAAGGGGCGGTAGCGCCGGGTTTTGACGCAGATCTGCTGTTTATTTCAGATGTACGGGAGGCTGTCGTCACGAAGACCATGGTCGCCGGCCGGACCGTTGCCGAGAACGGACGCACGGTTTATGAACAGTCTGCCGGTTCCTATACGCCGGACCAGGCGCTGTTGGATACAGTGCGGCTGAAAGCGCCGCTGACTGAATCGGATCTTCATATACCGATTCAAGAGGGCAAGAAAATGAATGTAATCGAAATGATACCGAATCATTTGGAGACGAGAAAAAAAGAAGTGCCTGCACCGTCTGCTGACGCGTTTTGTCCTGATACAGAAAATGATTTATTAAAAATCGCCGTCGCAGAGCGGCACAGCGGCGAAAAAATGATAGGACTCGGGATTGTACAAGGGTTCGGGTTAAAAGAAGGCGCCATCGCCACAACCATTTCTCACGATTCCCATAATATCATCGCCGTCGGTACAAACGATGCCGATTTGGCAAAAGCAATCAACAGGCTCCGTGACACCGGAGGAGGATTAACAGCCGTGAAAAACGGAGAATTGCTTCACTCCGTTCCGCTTCCGATCGCCGGGCTTTTGTCTGATAAGTCGGCGGAATGGGTCAATGACAGCTTGGGCGTGCTTCATGAAAAGCTTCCTCTGCTCGGATTCACCGGTGATTTCAATCCGTTTCTCACATTATCGTTTTTAGCGCTTCCGGTGATTCCGGATATTAAAATGACAGCAGCCGGTCTGTTTGATGTCAAAGCCTTTCAGCATATTCCGCTGCAATAAAAAAACTGCACTCATTACGAGTGCAGTTTTTTTTAGACCTCCATAATGATCGGAAGGATCATCGGGCGGCGTTTTGTTTTTTCGTATAGGAACGGAGCAAGTGTATCGGTAATTTCGTTTTTAATTTCGGACCACTGCGTTGTTTTCCGATCCATTACTTTCTCCAGATGGTTCGAAATCAGCTGCTGCGCGTCATTGATCAAATCACCGGATTCTCTCATGTATACAAAACCTCTTGAGATTAAATCAGGCCCCGCCGAAACCTTAAAGTCGTCCATATTGATGCTGACAACAACGATAACAAGGCCTTCTTCTGAAAGAATGCGGCGGTCGCGGAGCACGATATTGCCGATATCACCGATTCCGCTTCCGTCAATGTAAACGGAGCCGGACGGAATTTTGCCTGCCACAGCGGCTTCTTCGCCTTTGAGGGCCAGCACTTCGCCATTATCCATGATAAAGCAGTTTTCTTCGGGTATGCCGCAATCAGTCGCGAGTTTGACGTGCATTTTCTGCATTCTGTACTCACCGTGAATCGGCATAAAGAACTTCGGTTTGATCAGGCGGAGCATTAATTTCTGCTCTTCCTGTCCGCCGTGTCCGGATGTATGAATGTCATTCAATGAACCGTGAATGACTTCTGCGCCCGCACGGTACAGCTGGTTGATGGTGCGGCTTACGCTGATTGTGTTTCCGGGAATCGGAGAGGAAGAAAAGACGACCGTATCTCCGGGATTAATGGAAATCTGCCGGTGCGTCCCGTTAGCGATACGTGATAACGCCGCCATCGGTTCACCTTGGCTTCCCGTACATAAAATCGTTACCTTATTGGCAGGCATACGATTGATTTCGTTATGCTCAATAAACGTATTTTTAGGACAGGTAATGTAACCGAGATTTTGTCCGATTTCAATAGCCGATTCCATACTGCGTCCGAATACGGCAACTTTTCTGCCGTTTAAAACGGCTGCTTCAATCACCTGCTGAAGACGGTGTATATTCGAAGCGAATGTCGCAAATATAATTCTGCCGTCCACTTTCCGGAAAATATCGTGAATGCTTTCGCCTACGCGGCGTTCTGACATGGTGAAATCAGGAACCTCACTGTTTGTACTGTCAGAAAGCAGGCACAAAACGCCTTCTTTCCCGATTTCAGCCATCTTTGTCAAGTTTGCCGGTTCGCCTACCGGTGTGAAATCGAACTTAAAGTCCCCGGTATGTACGATATTGCCCGGCGGTGTTTTGACGACGATTCCGTATGAATCCGGAATGCTGTGTGTCGTTCTGAAGAAGGATACTGACGTCTTGCGGAACTTCACGATGTCGTCTTCACCGATGATATTTAATTTGGTCTGTCTTAACAGCCCGTGCTCTTCAAGTTTATTCCGAAGTAAGCCGATCGCGAGTTTACCGCCGTAAACGGGAATATTTACTTGTCTGAGCAGGTACGGAATACCGCCGATATGGTCTTCGTGACCGTGGGTGATAAACAGACCTTTAATTTTATCTTCATTTTTTACTAAATACGTGTAATCGGGGATTACGTAATCGATGCCGAGAAGTTCATCTTCCGGGAACTTGATTCCCGCATCAATCAGTACAATTTCATCCTGAAACTGCACCCCGTACGTATTTTTCCCGATCTCGCCCAATCCGCCGAGGGCGAAAACGGCAGTCTGGTCATTTTTTACAAATTTCATTCCGCTCATAACTCCAATACTTTAAAATTTTCGCTCTGCTTCTCATATTCTAAAAAAGCACCGTCCACAGGCTGAACAAATTCAATGTTGTATTTCTGATCTTTCAGTTTCGTTCTGACGTCCCGTTCTGAAACGCCCTCAATGTAAAGTGAATCTGTTTTTTCCCGAACAGGTACTTCGTCAGCCTTCTCTTGATAAAATACCTTATAAATCATCCAAATCTCTCCTTAAATGCCGTATGTTAGACTCGCTTATTCTATTATATTCGAAAACGGATTATAAGGAAAGTCTCGAGCAAAAAAGGGACTTTCAAAAAACGAAAGATCCCTTCTACGCGATGACTTTTTTCCGGAGCATTCCGCCCCACTGTCTTCTGAGTTTCTTCCGTAATCGGCGCAGCATCGTATACCTCCTTTAAAGCCCTTTATAGCAGTAGTATGCGGAAAAAATGAATTTGTTTTCGTGGGTAAAACTGGAATTTCATCAAGGCGGTTTTCCGGAAGAAAAACTTTCTGTATGATGATATTGAAAAAGACACGACTGATAAACGGGAAAAAGGAGAAATTGACATGAATCCAAAACTGATCTTTTTTGATATTGACGGCACGATCTATGACCATGATAAACATATTCCCGATAGCGCAAGAAACGCCGTGAAGGCGCTTAAAGAGGCTGGCCATCACGTTTTTATCGCCAGCGGAAGGTCCCCGTTTATGGTAAAACCGATTCTGGAAGAGCTTGAGATTGAATCATTTATTTCATACAACGGCCAGTATGTCGTATTTGAAGGTGAGGTCATTTATAAAAATCCGCTTCCTGAAGATGCGGTTGCGCGTTTATTAAAGCAGGCGGCAGAAGGGGAGCACCCCGTCGTATTTATGGCGGAAGACACGATGAAAACGACCGTCCCCGGACATCCGCACGTCTCGGAAGGAATCGGCAGTCTGAAAGCGCCTTATCCCGAAGTTGATGAAACATTTTATAAAGGAAAAGAAATTTATCAGCTGCTTTTATTCTGCCGCGGACATGAAGAAAAAGCATATGCCGCTTTTCCGGAGTTTGATTACGTCCGCTGGCATGAATTGTCAACGGATGTGCTTCCGAAAGGCGGTTCAAAAGCGGAAGGCATTAAAAGAGTGCTTGAGCGGCTTCCGTACGGCGTAAGTGACACTTATGCATTCGGCGACGGACTAAATGATCTTGAGATGATCCGTTTTGTCGGCACCGGGGTGGCGATGGGAAATGCGGTTCCGGAATTAAAAGCTGCCGCCGATTTCGTCACAAAGCCGGTGGATGAGGAAGGAATCAGCTGGGCCGTCAAAGAACTGAGCCTTTTGAAATAAAGAAAACCGGCACTTTGGGAAGTGCCGGTTATTTTTAACGGTCAATGGCAATGGCGTTTTCAGGTTCTTTGAACGGATTTTCTTTATCAATATGGTCGTAAAACATCACGCCGTTCAGATGATCGATTTCGTGCTGAAACACGATGGCCGGAAAACCTTTGAGGCGGATGTCAATCTGTTCTCCTTCAAGCGTCACCGCCTTTACGCGGATGCGGGCGTAGCGCGGCACATAGCCGGGAATGGGTTCGTCTACCGACAGGCAGCCTTCTCCGCTCGTCAAGTAGCTTTTTTCCACTGAGTGGCTGACGATCTTAGGGTTAAAAAGAGCATAGCTGTATAAAGTGCCTTTCGCATCTTCTGCATGGACGGCGATCATCCGTTTTTTTACGTCTGTTTGGGGAGCGGCAAGACCGACGCCCGGACGAAGCTTGTATTTCTCGGCTAATTCAGGATTTTGGCTGTTTTTCACAAACTCAATCATATCAGCAAGATGCTGTTTTTCTTCGTCAGAAGCGGGAAGCTGTACCTCTTCAGCGATCTCTCTGAGCGCGGGATGTCCGTCTCGCACAATATTTTCCATAGTAATCAAGAAACTTCACTCCTAAAGCTTAATATGTAAATTATAGCGAATTTCTTTATCGCGGCGCAACGAAACAATTGGCCGGCCATAGCAGGCCGGCCGATGTTCATGGTGTATAATGTCAGCAGCCGCAGCCTAAATAAGCGGCACCGACGATGATTAATAAGATAAACAATACGACGATTAATGCGAATGTGCGGCCGTATCCGCCGCCGCAGCCGTAACCGTAACCGCCGCCATAACCATATCCGCCGCCGCAACAACCGCCGCCAAATCCGCCGCCAAATCCATATCCGTACATAAAAAAACCTCCTCTTTTAATTACGCTGACCCTCTGTCAGCAGGGCCGGCGTCTACTATAAACTATGTAAAAGCCAAAAAGATGTATGGTCATCCGCCCTGTTTTCTCAATTTTTTACGCAAGTATTCTTTGAAAGCACCGTAAGCGTCTTTACACGGTCATACCAATTACAGCTCAGCTATTGTCAAAAAGCGTTCGGGCTTCTATAGTGGAAATTGTCAAGATTGGGGGATTTTAAGTGAATATGATTCAAAAAAAGGTATTAGCAGGAATCGGAGCGCTCGGCGCCGCAAGTATGCTTCTTGCCGGCTGCGGGGGAAAAGATCCGGTTGAATCGCTTCATGACTCGATGGAAAAAGCCGTTCAAGCGGAAAAACCGTTTCAAAAAGAGCAGAAAACATTAGAAAAATTGGAGAAAAAAGAGCATAAGCTATACGACAGCGCGGTTAAACTGAATATGGATGATTACCAGAAAATTGTCACACTGTCTGATCAGGCTCTGAGCAATGCAAATCAGCGAAAAAAACATCTGAAAGCAGAAAAAGACAGTATTGATGATTCAAAAAAAGCGTTTGAATCCGCAAAAAAAACTTCTCAAGAAATAAAGGATAAGAAAGTAAAAGAAAAAGCCGGGCATGCTGTCGCTTTAATGGAGAAAAGGTATGCATCTTATGATCTTTTGTACAAAAAGTACGAAAAAGCCATTTCACTTGATAAGGACCTTTATAAACTGATTAAAGATAAAAAGCTCACATTAGCGCAGCTGGAAGAGCAAATCAGCAAAGTAAACTCAGTTTACGAAAAGGTGCATAAACAAGCAGATGAGTTCAATCAATTTACTAAAGACTACAACAAAGAGAAAGAACTATTATTCCGCAAATAGTATAGTGAAGGCATATCGGCATGGGCTGATGAACTGATAACAACCGAGTTCAGCCGCCTGTAAAAAGGCGGCTGAAGAATTGGTATATACGTGTGTTTCCCATTGACAACAAGTAAATCATGGTATAGTATTTATTTAGGGAAATATTCACATAAAACCAATCGTTGTTTCGGCACGTTGGAATGTTTTTATTATATTGATATATATAAAACAGAATGAAAATGCGATTTTAATTATCAGAAAATTCTATCTATTTATATTTACGGCGATATGATATTTGTACATGCTTTTGCTTTTAAACCTTTATCCGGCATAAAGGTTTTTTTATTTTGCTTCGTAATGCTTATTAAGTAAGGGTGCTGAGAGTAAACGACAATTTTAAAATTGAAGTGAAAAACGTTAATCAAAATCGGAACGAAAAGAAACGGCAGAAATACGGAACAGGAGGAAAACAAATGCTTGCTTACGTCTTTCCCGGACAGGGAGCGCAGTTTAAAGGAATGGGCAGAGACTTATTCGATGAATTCAGTGAGCTCATTAAAAAGGCAGATCATATTTTAGGATACTCCATAAAGGATTTATGCCTTTCAGATGAAAAAGAAAGGCTGACTGATACGAAGTATACACAGCCTGCAATTTATACAGTGAGCGCACTGCAATATTTAAAGGGTTTAAAAGAAGGTCATACACGCCCTGATGCTGTTGCAGGACATAGTCTGGGTGAATATACTGCGCTTTTTGCGGCCGGCGTTTTTAATTTTGAAACAGGTCTCCGGCTGGTTGCTAAAAGAGGCGAGTTAATGAGTGAGGCTTCCGAGGGCGGAATGGCTGCCGTGATCGGACTGGATGAGCATCACATAAAAAAAATACTTCAAAAGTATGAACTCGGCCAGATAGATATCGCCAATTACAATACATCTTCACAAATTGTGATAGCAGGGGCTGCAGAAGAGATAAAGCGGGCAGCCTCTTTTTTTGAAAAAGAAGGGGCGAAAGCTTATATCGTATTGCAAGTCGGCGGAGCTTTTCATTCTCGTTTCATGGAAAGTGCACAGCGTGAATTTGCGGAATTTATCGAGGAGTTTCATTTTTCTGAATTGAATTTCCCGGTCATTTCTAACTATACGGCAAGACCTTATAAACAAGAAGATATCAAACGGAATTTAATTGAACAAATAACAAACTCGGTAAAATGGACTGAAAGCATTAGGTATCTAATGGGACAAGGCGTCACTCTGTTTGAAGAGATCGGTCCCGGAAACATTCTGACTAAATTAATTCAAACCATACAAAGAGATGAGGAACCGCTTACTATCAGTGCGCCGGAAGACAGTCTCTTTTTTTCTGAAGGGAACAAGGACAATTCGGAAAGCGGGAAAGAGCATAGCCTCTTGGCCGAAAATATAGAGAGCGGTGCAGCTTCACCGGTGTCCCGATTGGGTGATCAATCTTTCAAAGAAGATTACGGTTTGACATACGCGTATTTGGCAGGTGCGATGAATAGGGGGATTTCTTCCGCTGAAATGCTGATCCGCCTCGGGAAGAAAGGAATGCTGGGGTTCTTTGGCACAGCGGGTTTACCTATAAGGGAAATTGAACAGGCCCTTATTTCTATTAAGAAGACACTCAAAAATGGCCAGCCCTACGGAATGAATCTGCGATTTGAGCCGGATCATCAAGATAGAGAAAAGGAATTGATAGATTTATATATCAAGCATGACGTACGAGTAATAGAAGCGTCTTCGTATCTTTCCGTCAGCGCACCATTAATCTATTACAAAGCGCATCAGTTGAAGATAGACAAAAGCGGCAGGGTCATACCTCATAATCGGATCATTGCCAAAGTTTCACGGCCGGAAGTTGCGGCCGCATTTCTGAGTCCGCCTCCTCAAAGTATCGTAAAGAGAATGTGTCAGCACGGTATGCTGACGGAAGAGCAGGCGGAGTGGCTCAGCCGTATTCCGGCAGCAGACGATATCATTATTGAAGCAGATTGCGGAAGTAATACTGAACAGGGCTCATTGACAGCGATGCTGCCGTTTTTTGTTAACCTGCGGGATGAAATGATGGAAACACACAAATACGCAAGGAAGATAAGGGTCGGGGCTGCGGGAGGAATCGGAACTCCCGAGTCTGCCGCGTCTGCTTTTTTAATGGGCGCTGATTTTATTATGACGGGATCCATTAATCAATGTACAGTTGAAGCCGAAACAAGCGGTTTTGTTAAAGAAATGCTGAGTGAGACAGGAATATGCGATACTGCTTATGCGCCTTCGGAGACTCTGTTTGAGTTCGGAACAAAGGTTCAGGTGCTGAAAAAGGGCACGCTGTTTTCGGTCAGGGCAAATAAATTATTTCAAATCTACCAACAATATGAGTCGTTGAGTGAGATAGATGAAAAGACAAAGATTCAGCTCGAAAATGATTATTTTAACAAGACTTTTGATGAAATCTACGAAAGCATATTAGAAAAACAGCCGAACCTGGCCCAAAAAGCTGAGCGCAATCAAAAATATAAGATGCTGTTACTATTTAAGTGGTATTTGCAGAGAGGATGTCTGCTTGCTTTGGAAGGGCAGGAAGAACAAAAGGTGAATTTCCAAGTTCATTGCGGCCCGTCTTTAGGCGCTTTTAATCATTGGGTAAAGGGCACGGATTTGGAATCATGGAGAAACAGACATGTCGATGACATTGGTGAAAAATTGATGAATGAGACCGAAAGTCTGCTAAGGCGCAGATTGGATACGTTATTTCTACACTAAAGAAGGAGCGGGTGGAGGCCAATGGTTCATTTGAATAAACAGAGTGCGGATATCGCGATAATCGGGGTTGCTTGCAGATTCCCCGATGCAGATCATTATCATGAATTCTGGGAAAACATAAATAGCGGCAAAGATTCCATCCGGGAAGTGCCGATTGAACGGTGGGATCCCGATCTTTATTATTCAGCTGATATCAGTATACCGAACAAAACAATCAGCAAGTGGGGAGGTTTTATTCATAAAGCTGACCATTTCGACCATAAGTTTTTTAATATCTCTCCCCGGGAAGCGAAAAACATGGATCCTGAGCAAAGAATCCTTTTAGAAGAAACTTGGCGGTGCATCGAAGATTCCGGGGTTTCTTTGCAGGATCTCCAGCGTAAAACCACTTCTGTTTTTGCGGGTATTATGAATTCTGACTACCGGCAGACAGGTCATGCTGAATCGGAAATCGACAGTTATGCCTGTTTAGGAAGTTTCGAAGCTATGCTTTCCAACCGGCTTTCATACACATTCGGTTTGACCGGAAAAAGCATGTCTGTAAATGCCGCTTGTGCATCATCGCTTGTTGCTTTACATGAAGCGGTTAAGTCATTGCGGACAAAAGAAAGCGATTATGCAATCGCATCGGGAGTAAACTTGAATTTCCAACCCGGAAAATATATTTCTTTTTCCAAAGCCAGAATGCTGAGTCCTGACGGCAAATGTAAAACTTTTGACGCAGCGGCGAACGGGTACGTTCCCGGAGAAGGGGCAGGCGTTGTATTGCTGCAGCGCCTTGGTGATGCAGTAAAAGCCGGTCACCATATATACGGGATCATAAAAGGGACAGCTGTTAATCATGGCGGTAAAACCCGTTCCATAACCGCTCCCAGAGCAGAAGCGCAGTGCCGGGTCATCTCAGAAGCTTTACACAACGCTGCTGTCGATGCTGCGACGGTTTCTTATGTAGAAGCACATGGCACAGGTACATCTCTGGGCGATCCGATAGAAATAGAAGCATTGACAAAAGCGTATCGGCAATATACTGAGGATACTCAATATTGCAGGATCGGAAGTGTGAAAACAAATATCGGTCATACAGAAGCAGCGGCGGGAATGGCCGGATTGATAAAAGTTCTAATGATGATGAAACACCGGAGGGTGCCGAAAAGCCTGAATGTACATACGGTAAACCCAATTATACAGTTTGAAAAAACACCGTTTAGGCCGGCGCTTGATTCAAGTGATTGGAAGGCGGCAGACGGGGCTCCGCTCAGGGCGGGAATCAGCTCCTTCGGTTTTGGGGGTGTCAACTCTCACGTCATCATCGAAGAATTTATACATACAAAAGACGAATCTGACAGAAAAGGAAGGGTACCCTTCCTTTTTTCCGCTAAAAGTGAAGAAAGCATGAAACAAATGATACATCATTGGAGAACCTTTGCTGACGATTCTGAGGAATTTTGCAAAATATCAAATGAAGTGATCAGCAGCACCCTTTTAACAAGGACATCGTTTGATTACAGGGCTGGTTTATTGGCAGGCAGCAAGGAGGAATTTAAAAATCAGCTTAAAGAGGGATTAAGTTTTCGGAGGAAACAAGATTCTGAATGGGCGCTTGCCATCGGTGACTTCAAATGGGAAAGTTATAAACAATTTGCCGTTTTGAAACGGGTGTTCCCTGATTTAGAAAAGAACGTAAGGCCGGTGCTGAAGGGTATACCAACATTGCACAGTTCATTTAAAAGAAAATGGACGCCTGAGAAAATCCGCTTGTATTCTTTAGTTATCAATACGGAAATCATAAAAAGTATCCTGGCATCCGGTTTTAAGCCAAGCCTCATTACAGGCGCCGGAGACGGATATTACGTCGCTCTTGCAGCAGCGGATATCATCAAAATTGAAAAGGCCATTTCTGTCATCACAGGCGCTGAAAAACCTTCGCACATATCCTGTGAGCCGCCGTCCATGCAATTTGTCAATCCGTACACTTCAAAAACGTACCCGCCGGTTCGATTAAATGAAGAATATGTAAGGGTGCTGCTGAACGGTCTGAGCTTCCCGGCTGATTTTGCAGACCGCCTGTACGGGAAAACACGGCTGCTTCTTGAGCACCAATATACGTTTAAAGGGTTTTTAGAAGAGTGGGATAAAGCGGGGAAGACTCAGGAAATCGAGATTTTATCTTATATTGTGAATCGCACGGCGGATAAAAGAAACGCATTGCCGGCTGATGAGGAAGCAGCGATCATGGCTATCCTTGCCTCTATGAGAAGACTGTATAAGAGATGGGATTTAACAGATTATGATGGATTCTTTAATAATGATTATGTTCTGGAAATATTAAATTTACTGGATGAAGGAATCTTGTCTAAAGAACTTTTTCTGAGCATGTTATTGAAAAAGCAAGACGGAATTAAACAGGCTGTTGCTTGTATTAATGAGCAGCCGGCAGGTTTTTATGATAAAACTCGTTTTCCGTTGATGACAGAATACAATCAAATGGATGCCGTGTCTCAGGAGATAGCTGACCATATGCCGCTTCACACGGAAGAAAAGGGAACGGAGCCGAATGTGAATATTTCTGATTTTTCAGTTTTTCAATTCGGATCGCTCCCTCCATCAGCAAAACTAAACAAAGCGGCTGCTTTTGAAGCGGACAAACCAGCCGATGAGGCTCTATATCATTCATTTATGCAAATGTGGCTTTCAGGAGAAGAGATTGAATGGGCGAAACTAGGTGATGATCATAAAAGAAAAGCCCCGCTTCCGCCTTATCCGTTTGAGCGCTCTCAATTTTCTTTAAACCCTCAGCCGGTAAAATCAGACACGGCTTTTTCAGAAAAGAAGAATCAGGCACTTTATACGCCGGTATGGAAAGAAACCGCAATTGAGAATGAAGCGGGCAGCCGACAAGCTTGTACTATTTTGTTGTTCTCCGGGAATAAAGACTATTTTGAAGAGCTGAAAAAAAGAGAGAATACGTCCGCATATCTTATTATGCCCGGTGAGCGTTTAGAGCAGATAAGCGACAGTGTTTTCACGATCAACAGGCAGCGTCCCGAAGATTATCAAGGTGTCATTCGTCTGTTAAAGGAAAAAGGCGCAGTGCCTGATGCAATTTTGCATACGTGGTCTGAAAAACAGCCTGAACTGGAAGAAACACTCGAATCAGGAATTTATTCCGTGTTTTATCTGACTAAGGCTTTAATAAGCGAGAACCTTATAAATAAAGTAACGTTCATTTATACATTCAGCGCGAATCAAAAAGAAAAATTGCCGTATTTTGAAGGTATGAACGGTTTTTTAAATTCGGTAAAACAAGAATACCCGCAGCTTCATTGTAAGACGGTTTGCTTTGAACATGATTCTGCATCCGTTTCATTTTCAGAGAAGGCTGACATTCTTTATAAAGAAATAAACACAGCGCCTGATCGGCATCTTTATATCAAGTACAGAGGCTGCGTAAGATATGCACGGATGTTAGTGAAGCAGAGAGAAACAAACAGAAAGGCCATTCAATACCCTGAAAAAGATAAAGTGTATTTAATTACAGGGGGATTCGGGGGGATTGGCAGTAAAGTCGCTGAATATTGCGCGAAAACTGAAAGATCCACCATTATTCTATCGGGGCGATCTGCTTTAAACGGAGATAAGCAGAAACATTTAGAATACCTGAACAGCTTTAAAGCAAAGGTTTATTATATACAGGCGAATATATCCGATAAAGAAGCGGTAAAAAAAATGATTGACGGTATTACCGTTCAGCATGCAGGACTTCATGGCATCATTCATTGTGCAGGAGTTATCAGAGACTCGCTGCTTTTTCGAAAAACAAAGCAGGAACTTTCAGAGGTGATTGCTCCGAAAGTTCATGGTGCATTGAATCTTGATCATGCAACGAAGTCGCTGGAATTGGATTTTTTCGCCGTTTTTTCTTCAGTCGTCTCTATTGCAGGGAACGAAGGCCAGTGTGATTATGCATATGCAAACGGCTTTTTAGATCATTTTGCCGAATATCGGGAACAGAAACGGCAAAATTCTCTGCGCAGCGGCCGCACGCTGACAATCAATTGGCCTTTATGGCAAGACATCGGAATGGGGGCGAACCTGTCAGGTCAAGGGCGGACGTCTCTTTTTCATGGTTCCGGGCTCGAAGAACTTCCTGTTGAAGACGGAACGCAATGGTTTTCGCGGATTGTAACTTCGGGTCAGCTGCATAATATTGCAGTCTGCGGTGATCATGAGCGCTTTGAACAATTTATGCGGCAGAGATTTTTGACGGATGAAACAGAGACAGGCAGTGCCATTCCTTTGGCTCAAGGCGATATTTTGGATCAGACAGTTTTGTTTTTAACCAATATCATCTCCTCAGAGGTCGGTGCAGAACGGGAAGAGATCGATCAAGATGTGCATCTGGCTGAATATGGAATGGATTCGGTTATGATTCATCAATGCAACACAAAGCTGGAGCAGTCACTGGGAGCAATTTCGAAAACGCTTTTATTTGAATTTCATACAATCAGAGATTTAGCAGATCATCTTGTAAAGGAATATCCGGATCGGCTGGGGCGTTTATTTTCACGGGAGGAAAAAGGAAAACAGATTCAGAGCATTACCCCCGCCAGACCGGAACAAAACATCACTGCACCTGCGGCGGAGGAAAAAGAACATCTTGACGGGATAGCGGTAATCGGTATCAGCGGCCGTTATCCCGGGGCTGAAAATATCGAAGAATTGTGGGAGCTTCTATCAGAAGAGAGAACCGCAATCACAGAAATTCCGAAAGAACGATGGAATTATGAGACCTACTATGATCCAGACCCCGCTAAAGCGCATGAGGGGAAAATTTATTGCAAATGGGGCGGATTTTTAAAGAATGCTGAATCATTTGATTCTTTGTTTTTCCAAATATCGCCGAGAGAAGCAGAAGCGATGGATCCTCAGGAACGAATATTTCTCGAAACCGTGTGGAAAGCATTTGAAGATTCGGGATATACCATTGAAGGGTTGAGAAAGCAGACCGAAAAACATGTCGGTGTATTTGCGGGAGTGACGACCAATTCTTACAAGCTGCTCGGCGAAAGAATACCGACGGACAAAAACGATGTACTTCCAAATTCGTTCCCATGGTCTCTCGCGAACAGAGTGTCTTACACATTTGACTTTACAGGTCCCAGTGTCCCTGTAGATACGGCTTGTTCTTCATCCTTAACGGCAATTCACATGGCTTGCCAAAGTTTAACAAAGGGTGAGTGCTCGGTTGCGGTTGCGGGAGGAGTAAATTTGTATCTTCATCCTTCTGACTATTTATACCGATGTCAGATGGGAATGCTTTCAAAATCGGGAAAATGCAGAAGTTTTGGAGAAGGCGGCGACGGTTTCGTGCCCGGGGAAGGTGTAGGGGCCGTTATTCTTAAACCGCTTAAAGATGCCATACGTGATAAAGATACTGTGTACGCAGTCATTAAAGGAACGGCAATTAATCATGGCGGAAAGACAAATGGCTATACGGTGCCTAATCCTGCCGCACAGGCGGATTTAATTCAAGGAGCTCTTAAAGCGGCCGGTTGGAGCGCCAGAA
Organism: Bacillus sp. 275; assembly: GCF_001999205.1. Taxonomy (NCBI): domain Bacteria; kingdom Bacillati; phylum Bacillota; class Bacilli; order Caryophanales; family Bacillaceae; genus Bacillus; species Bacillus sp. 275. Next base: position 566,760 of record NZ_CP019626.1, on the reverse strand, counting down.
GTGTCAGCTTTATTGAAGCCCACGGCACGGGAACGCCGCTGGGTGACCCGATTGAAGTCCGAGGCCTGACCAAGGCGTTTAGAGCTTATACCGAAGATGTTTCATATTGCTCTCTCGGATCGATTAAATCTAACATCGGACACCTGGAAGCGGCCGCGGGTATTGCCGGCCTGACAAAGATTATCTTACAAATGAAGTATAAAAAAATAGCCGCAACACTGCATGCTGAACGGGTGCATCCGGATCTTTATCTGGAAGAGACACCTTTTTGCCTCCAGCAGGAAACCGCCGACTGGATAAAACCCGTGAATGAAAAACATTCTGACAGCAAATATCCGCGGCGTGCGGGATTAAGTTCTTTCGGAGCGGGCGGGGCAAATGCTCATATCCTTGTGGAAGAGTATGAGTCTGCTGCTGACTGTCATACGAGGCGTGAGGAAAGTGAGGAACTTATCGTACTCTCAGCCAAGCATTCACTGAGTTTACGGGAATCAGCAAAACAGCTGGAGGAATATCTTCAAAAGGCCCGTCATAAGCAGGGCGAGTTTTTACAGCCGCCGGGAACAAACAAGCCGCTTCACCTTTCTGATATTGCGTATACCCTTCTTGAAGGGCGTGAAGCCATGCCGGAAAGGCTTGCTGTCATTTCAAATAATATCGATGATCTGATGTTGAAATTAAATCACTTTTATAATGGAATTGACGATCACGAAATATTTAGAGGGAAAAAACCGAATCATAAACGCGGACAGCGGCAATCGGATCTTCCGCTCAAATCCGGCAGCACCACATTAACCGAAATGGCTGAATTTTGGGTATCAGGAGGCAATTTAAGCTGGGAAGATTTCCGCACCGGCAGAAAACCGAGAAAAATTGCCCTGCCGACTTACCCTTTCTTAAAAAACAGACTGTGGGTGTCAAATAAGGCGCAAACAACATCAGCAGCCGGTACAGCTCCTTTATTTGATTTTTCAGCAGGTGAGTGCCGATTTTATAAAACGCTTTCAGATTCTGAATATTATGTAAAAGACCATGTTGTGCATGGGAAAGCGGTTCTGCCCGGAGCGGCAATCATCGAAGCGGCCAGAGAAGCGGGAGAGAGGCTGTACGGAAAATCAGTCATAAAACTGAGTCAGGTTGTATGGGCGGTTCCGATAACCGTTGAAAAAGAAAAGACGATAATGATAGATCTGCTGCCGAATCAAAAAGACGGCAGATTTGTGGTGAAAACCGATATGCAACCTGAAGCGGCAGTTCACTGCCAAGGAAACATTATCACATGCGGAGATCAAGATGCCTCTCAAACAGAGCGTTTTCAATTGGACAGCTGGTTAACCGGACAGAAAAGATTAATCAGCGGCACTGAGTGTTATAGGGATTTCCGGCAGAGCGGTTTGGACTATGGAACCAGTTTTCAGGTAATAAAACAGCTGTTTATCCATGAAAATGCTGTTCTTGCACGAATATCACTTCCTGAGAGCATTCATAAAAAATCCGGCACGCTGCTGGAACCGTGTTTATTGGATGGCATTTTTCAATCCACAACAGGGTTTACGTCCGGTCAGCAAGACGGTCACACCGCATATTTGCCTTTTGAATTAGGTGAGCTGGAGATTCTTCACGCACCTTCGGCAAACGGCTATGCTTACATTACAGCTGCCGATGAAAGACAACATGATGATGTCAAAAGGTTTCATATACTATTTATGGATGAAAACGGATCTGTAAGTCTTAAAATAAAAAACTTAGCGTTGAAGGCATTAAGGGCTGCACCGCAGACTCAGGATGAGCGGCATTCAGTTAAGTATTACACTGATACGTGGAAGCGGGTCCCTCTGCTTCATCAGCCTGAAGCCAGCGGTTTAAACAGCTGTCTTGTGATTTCGCTCCGTCGGGATATATCAGAACCGCTGATCCGCCAGGCATATAAAGATATCGGCCTGAATATGATCTTTGTCAGCCATGGCGGCAGTTTTCAAGAAAAAGAAGCTGATTCCTTTGAATTGAACAGCGTCAAACTTGACGGCTATCAGAAATTGCTGGCGATTCTTAAAGAAAGACAAGTGACAATTGACCGCGTCATTTTAATCGGGATGAGCCCTAAAACGGGAATTGAGCATAACATTCGTGAAAAGCTGGAAGAGGCTGTTTTGCCGGTTTTCAATGTAACGAAAGCTCTGTTAGCAACAATCCCAAGACATAAAATCCTGATATCACATGTATTTTTCACAAGGGAAAATCAAATCTTACCTTATCAGATGGCAATCAGCGGCTTTTTTAGGTCGCTTCATTTAGAACATCCTATGTTGTCCGGTAAAAATATTGAAATACACAGCGACGAAATTCAGTTACAGCTGAACGCCGGTCTGCCTGAATTAAAAAACCTTGTGAAAGAAACAATCATCAGCGATGAAACTTCAGAAATCAGATACAGAGATGGAATCAGGCAGGTGAAACACTCTGCAGAAATTGAAAGTGCCGAGCCCCCCGAAAAGATGGAAGTAAAAGAAGGGGGAGTTTACCTCATTACAGGAGGAACAGGCGGTCTGGGACTGATTTTCGCCAGACATCTTGTGCGAAAAGGGAGAATAAAACTTGTCCTTATCGGCAGGTCTGAGCTTTCTGAGGAAGCCGTAAGCAATGTAAAAGAGCTCGAAAAAAACGGATCAGAGGTTTTTTATGTAAGAACCGATATTTCTGATAAGGAAAATGTCAACAACCTGATACAACTCGTCAAAAACAAATTAGGTCCTGTTAAAGGAATTATTCACAGCGCCGGTGTGATAAAAGATTCATTACTCATCAATAAGCGTGAAGAGGATCTCGATTCAGTCTTGGCCAGCAAGGTTTACGGAACGATATGGCTTGACCGGTATACAGACAGTGAACCTCTGGACTTTTTTGTTATGTTTTCATCTATCAGCGCAATAATCGGGAATGCCGGACAAACTGATTATGCTTATGCAAACCGGTTTATGGATTATTTTGCGGAAATGAGAGCGGCGGAAAATAAACCTGGAAAAACAGTCTCGATTAATTGGCCTTTATGGAAAGAAGGCGGTATGCAAATTGATATTCATTCAGAGAAGTTCCTTTATGACCGTTTCGGAATGCTGCCTCTGGGAAAACGGGAAGGCCTTGCAGCATTTGATCAAGCAATGACAGGGTGTGAACATCAAATAATGGTATTTAGCGGTAATGAATTAAAGCTGGAACGAATGATAACGATTGACAGCGGAAAAAGTGATCCGGCAATCGCCGACGAAAATCACGAACCGAAAGAGCTGTCAATAACTGAATCTTTAAAAAGCACTTTGACACGCATCATCATCGGCGTATTAAAAATTGAAGAACGGGAATTTGATTTTGAACTGCCGATAAGTGAATACGGATTTGATTCAATTATGTTTACAATGCTGGGCAACGAATTAAACGAAACTTTAGGAATATCAATGATGCCGTCAGATTTTTTCGGTCTTACTGATTTTAATGAACTTCTTGAGTTTTTAAAGAGTGAGTATTCCGAGGAGCTTCATCTCTGCGGTTCTTTTTCTTCAGATGAATCTGCGGCGAAAGACCGGAGAGAAAATCTGATTGAGGGCATCGCAAAGATGATGTCAAGTATTTTGAAGATTGACAGAAAGGAAATAGAAGAAGAGACTTCATTCGGCGAGTACGGATTTGATTCTATTACGTTTACCAGACTCGGAAATGAAATCAATCAACAATATGGTACGGAATTATTGCCGTCCATTTTCTTTGAATGCAATTCACTGGCTGAAATAACTGATTATGTAATCGAGCAATACGGAGAAATTCTTTTTGCTGAGACAGAATCTTTTTCTGCAGCTGACGAAAAAACATTGTACAGCACGCCTCCGCCGGAAACCTATGAACATTCCCTTGAGCCTGAAAACAAAACCAGGCAAGAGGAAAGACATATGAATGAACCGGTTGCAATAGTGGGAATAAGCGGCCGTTTCCCCCAAACAGATTCGCTGGAAGACTTTTGGGAAGGAATTGAAAAAGGGCGGGATATGATTACAGACATTCCTGAAGATCGTTGGGACTGGAAAGAGTTTGACGGCGATCCGATCAGGGACGTCAATAGAACAAAAATAAAAAAAGGCGGATTTATCAAAGGCGCGGACAGTTTTGATCCGTTGTTTTTCGGGATTTCTCCCGCCGAAGCAGAATTAATGGATCCCCAGCAAAGAATTTTTATGGAGACTGTATGGAAAACAATAGAAGATGCGGGCTATAAGCCGTCTGATTTGGCAGGGACGAAAACCGCGGTGTTTGCAGGGGTCGCCACAACGGATTATGCTGAACGTCTGAATGAAAATGGCGTCTCTGTTCAGGCGCAGACCGCAACCGGTTTAAATCATTGTATATTGGCAAATCGTATTTCTTACCAGCTGAACCTGACGGGTCCGAGCGAACCGATTGACACTGCCTGTTCAAGTTCGTTAGTTGCACTCCATCGTGCGGCTGAGGGGATTCAAAGAGGCGATTTTGAAATGGCGATTGCAGGCGGAGTGCATATTATGACAAGCCCTACTCTGTTTATAGCTTTTGATAAAGCAGGTATGCTTTCCAAAGACGGAAAGTGCAAAACGTTCGATAAAAGCGCTGACGGCTATGTAAGGAGTGAAGGGGCGGCTGCAGTATTGCTTAAGCCGCTCAGCAAAGCACAGGCAGACGGTGATCATATATATGGTTTGATTAAAGGGTCAGCTGTAAATCACGGCGGCCGCGCCAATTCTTTGACTGCTCCGAATCCGAACGCACAGGCGGACTTATTAACCGAAGCTTGGCGGAAGGCGGGGGTCAGCCCTGCCACTGCGGGATATATAGAAGCGCATGGCACAGGGACAAGTCTTGGCGATCCGATTGAAGTAAACAGCATCATAAAGGCATTTAAAACGTTATATCTAGAATGGGACATTCCTTTTGCGAAACAGAAATGCTGCGGAATCGGGTCTGTGAAAACAAACATCGGCCATCTCGAAACCGCTGCCGGAATAGCCGGAGTGATGAAAGTGTTACTGGCATTTAAATATCGCAAACTTCCGGGACTCGCCCATTTTTCAGAACTCAATCCATACATCAAACTGGAAAATACGCCATTTTATATCACAGAAACCGCTCAAAAGTGGAATCCGATAAAAGATAAAGAGAACAACGATCTGCCGAGGAGAGCGGGTGTCAGCTCATTCGGATTCGGCGGTGTGAACGCGCATATTGTTTTAGAGGAATATAGGGAACCTCAAAAAGAAGTGCCGGAAAACAACGGTAACACACATATTTTTGTTTTATCTGCGAAAAACAAAGATCAATTACTTGAGTATATCCGGCATATGGTTCAGTACTTGGAGCGCATGATTGCCGGTGACATGACCGTTAATGCCAGTGACATGGAATTTACATTACAAAACGGCCGGGAAGCAATGAATGAAAGAATTGCCGTATGTGCAGCGAGTCTGACTGAGCTGAGAGATAAATACGTCAGCTTTCTTGATGACAGCAAGGTGCAAAAAGGCGTATTTATAAGTGAAAACACTGAAGAGCCCACAGCTGTTTCTGAATATATGATTAAGGAGGCTCTTCAAAGCGGAAAAGAGGAGCTGCTCGCACAATGGTGGGCCAATGGAGCCGAGTTTGAATGGAAGACAATCGGCAATAAGAAATTGAATAGAGTGCCGCTGCCAACTTATCCGTTTGCAAAAGAGAGTTATTGGTTCACCCCGAAAAAGAACAAAAGCGAGGTTAATAGCAAAAGTCTTCACCCATTAATCAGCGAGAATGTCTCAACATTAAAGAAACAAGCATTTAAAACTGTTATTTCCGGAACTGAATTTTTCGTCACTGATCATCTTGTTTCAGGAGACTATGTGCTGCCGGGAGCCGCTTCGCTTGAAATGGCTCTTGTTTGTGCGGAAATAAGCGGAGAAAGTAAAGTATATAAAATAAAAGACGTGATGTGGAACAGACCTATATTATATAAAGGAAAAACGCTGCACATTTATACCGACTTGGAAATGAAACAAGATAAGTTGAACGTAACGATATGTAAAGAGGGTCCGGATGGCGTGCAGCAAATCTGCACACAAAGTGAAACAGTATTCGGGGACATAAACAGCAATGCTGAGTATGTCGATATTGATAAGTTCAAACGCAGCAGTAAGGCTGTCATAAGCCGGGAAGAGTGTTATCACCGCTTCAGTCGTATGGGCCTGACATATCATAGCAGTTTTCAAACGTTGAAAGCCGTATATCGCGGTGATATGGAGTTAATGGCAGAATTGGAGCTTCCGGCTCATTTAGCGAACGGGTTTTCACATTTTACACTCCATCCTTCATTAATTGACGGCGGTTTTCAAGCGGCGGCATTTTTGTTAAGAGATAATGAGAAAGACGGCTTATTTGTTCCATATTCACTTAGAGAGCTTCACATTAAGAGGGCGCTTACTGCCCGATGCCATGTCTCGGTGAGAGAAACCGGTTTTTATACGTATAACATTGATTTTATTAACGAGAGCGGCGAAATAGCCGTGAGCATGAAAGACTTTTCTGTCAGAAAAGTGACCGGGGGAGAATTAACCGCAGGACGTAAAAATGAAGATCAGGAAATTCTCTTCTTATTAGAACAATTGAAAAACGGTGAACTTTCTGCTGACCAAGTTTATCAGCTGCTGGAGGGAAAATAGTGCAGATCAAACAAATACTTTCCTTAATTGAAGAACAGCAAATGTCTCCTGATGCAGGACTGGAGCTAATTCGCACTTACAGAAAAGAACAAATGGAAAAAAAGGCGGAGCCGGAATCACAAGCTCCGTCCCCAACCATTTTCTTTAAGAACGATTGGGTAAGAACAAACAACATTGATATGCCGAATCAGCAGGCACCGGGGAATATGCTGATTTTTGATCAGGATAACCGTCTTTTTCAGCATGCCGAGATGATGAATGGAGATCATAACCGTGTCATTCTCGTAACGCCCGATTCTGATTATAGAATTGAACGGAATAGATGCACAATCAATCCTTCTGATGAAAATCATGTCGAAATGCTGCTGTCTGATTTGGCTGAAAACGGATTTACACCTGATGTCGTGCTTTATTTATGGAACGGAGAAATCAGAGAATTCACTGAAAAATCCGTTAATGAAACTCTTCGCAGAGGGATCAACTCGCTCTTTTTATTATCAAAAGCTTTAATGCGGAGAAACGAACCTGTTACGTTATTGCATATTTATTGGACAAGCGGTCTGAATCAGCCGTTTCATGAAGCTGTCGGAGGGTTCATGAAAACGGTAAACATGGAAAGCTCTAAGCTTAAAGCGAAAACCATACAGATACGCCATGAGGATTCTGACAAAAATCCTCCGGTTTCCGAGATGTGGGATGCTGCAATCAGTGAAATACAGCGCTTTCAAACGGATGAATGTGAGATTTTAATAGACTCATATACCCGTTATGTGAAAGAGCTGCAGCATATTGATATTCCTGAACACGATAACGGATCTGTAACGTATCAAAAAGGCGGCATATATATCATTACCGGAGGAGCGGGAAAACTCGGGCTGCTGTTTGCGGAACACATCGCTAAAGAAAACCAAGCCGTGATTATACTTACAGGCCGTTCTTTTTTAACCGCTGATCAAAAAGAACGGATCAGTAAGCTTAATGAGAGCGGCTCTATTGTTGAATATCAGCGGACGGACATCACAGATCGAACAGAGGCAGAGCGATTCATTTTCGGCGTTAAACAGCGGTACGGCAGCATAAACGGGATCATTCATGCTGCCGGCATCCTTCGTGACTCATTTCTTGTAAATAAAAGTCTCAGTGATTTTACGGACGTACTGAAACCGAAAGTTTACGGGACAATCTGGCTGGATGAGCTGACAAAAGACGAAGACCTTGATTTTTTTGTTCTCTTTTCTTCTTTTTCCGCTTACGGAAATGCCGGCCAAAGTGACTATGCGTACGCAAATCATTTTATGGACAGTTTTGCAGTGCTTCGATCTCAGCTCTCCCGAAACGGAAAAACCCTTTCAATCAATTGGCCGTTATTGAAAGATGGCGGGATGAGTCTCGACAGCAATGGAATCAACCAAATAAAAGAAAAATACGGAATGACTCCGATGCGAACTTCCTCTGTTTTGGAAGCGTTTCTGAAAATGCTGCGGTCTTCATTTACCAGCTTAATGCCTGCAGAAGGAAAGCGGGATAAAATGATAAAAGCGCTTTCGATTCAAAGAAATACAGTTGTAGCAGATCAAGATACACTCACGGCGGAACACGATGAAGAAGAGGAATATGCTGCGAAAGAAAAAGTCAATGACTATTTAATCAAGATCATCAGCGGTGTCTTGAAAATCCAAGCTCATAAAATAAATGTGAAGGACTCTTTTGAGAAATTCGGAATCAACTCACTTATGATCATGTCACTTATTTCAAAGCTTGAAGATACTTTCGGGGATCTTCCAAAAACAATCTTTTTTGAATATCAGAACATTGAAGAGCTTTCTAACTTCTTCCTAACATCTTTTAAAGAAAAAGTGCTTAAGGCCGCAGGGGCAGCTCCGGTAACAAGAGTGCCGAAGAAAAGAGAAAATCTGAGTAAAAAACAGCACCGGCAGCAGAGGGTTGCATCTGCACCGAGCAAGGTTCAGCCGGGTGAGGATATTGCCATTATCGGTGTGAGCGGAAGATATCCGAATTCGGATACTCTTGAGGAGTTCTGGGAAAACATTGCCGGAGGGAAAAACTGTATTATTGAAATCCCCGAGGAACGTTGGGATTTCAGATCGAATTACAGTCCTGACAAAATGGAGAAGGGAAAAATCAACAGTAAGTGGGGCGGTTTTATCAGCGGTGTTGATCAATTCGATCCGCTGTTTTTCCACATTTCTCATAAAGAAGCTGAGCTGATGGACCCTCAGGAGCGAATTTTTCTCGAAACCTCCTGGCATACGTTTGAAGATTCTGGATATACAAAAGAGAAGCTTGACGGTATGAAAGCCGGTGTGTTTGTCGGAGCCATGTACGGACAATATCAATTATTCGGCGCAGAAGAAACTGCGCGGGGCAATCCGATTGCGCTCAGTTCCTTCTTTTCATCTATTGCGAACAGGGTTTCATACTTTTTTAATCTCTCCGGTCCGAGCATTGCACTGGATACGATGTGTTCATCATCGCTGACGGCCATTCACTTGGCATGTGAGAGCATTAAAAGAGGGGAAAGTGAAATTGCGCTTGCGGGCGGCGTTAATGTGTCCATACACCCCAGCAAATACCTTTGGCTGAGTCAAGGTAATTTTGTTTCCACCGAAGGATTGTGCAGAAGTTTCGGAGAGGGCGGAGACGGCTATGTCCCGGGAGAAGGTTCGGGCGCCGTTCTTTTGAAACCTTTGGAAAAAGCAATTGCTGATCAGGACCATATATACGGAGTGATTAAAGGAACATCTGTAAATCATGGCGGAAAAACCAATGGATTTACGGTTCCGAATCCGAATGCACAAGCTGAGCTGATTGCTGAAAATTTTAAGAAATCGGGCATCAGTCCGCGATCCGTCAGCTACTTGGAAGCACACGGAACGGGTACCTCGCTCGGAGATCCGATTGAGATTGCAGGATTGACAAAAGCGTTTGAGAAATTTACGGACGATAAACAATTTTGTGCCATAGGCTCAGTGAAGTCTAACATCGGACATTTGGAGTCTGCCGCAGGTATAGCAGCCCTTACAAAAGTTCTTTTACAATTTAAGCATCAGAAATTGGCGCCATCCATTCACTCGGAACAGCTGAACCAAAATATCCGATTTGAAAAGACGCCTTTTTACGTTCAGCAGAAAGAAGAAGAGTGGCGGAAAGAATCAGGCGCCTCCCGCAGGAGAGCAGCAATCAGTTCGTTCGGAGCGGGCGGAGCAAATGCCCATGTCATTGTGGAAGAATATCAAAACCATGCGGACACACAAACAATAAGCGGTCCGTTTGCCGCAGTTCTCTCTGCTAAAAATGAAGACAGACTGAAAGAATACGCCCGGCGCCTTCTGCAATTCACAGAGCGGGAGACAAAGGTCTCGGCAGCTGATATCGCTTTTACATTGCAGACATGCAGGGAACCGATGGAAGACAGACTTGCTGTTGTAGCTTCCGATTTGCCGGAACTTAAGGAGAAGCTGAGAACTTTCTGTACTGAAGGAACAATTGGAGAGGGCGTATACAAAGGGAATGTTACGAAAGATTTTGATAAAGTCTTTATCTTTCATGATCAAAAGAGGAAAGATAAATTCCTCGAGGTGATGATGGAGACAAAGGACTTGAATCTTCTTGCAAAATTATGGTCTTTCGGGGCTGATATTCAATGGAGAGAGTTATATGAAGAATATACCCCGCAAAAGGTCAAGCTTCCTTTATATCCATTTGCTGAGGAGTCTTACTGGGTGCCTCGTAACCAAAGTGCAACATTTACGGAAATATTGCCGCGGCAGTCTTCACTGCACCCGCTTCTGGATTCGAATGAATCTACTCTGGAACAGCAGTTTTTTAAAACGACATTAAGAGAAAAAGAGATTTGGTTAAAAGACCACATCGTAAAAAACAAGAGCATTCTCCCGGCAGCTGCTTTTCTTGAAATGGCATGCGCAGCGGGAACGCGGTCATATCGAAAGAAAAAGGTCACTCGTTTAAAAAACGTGATATTTGCCAGACCGGCCATGCTTTTGCAAGAGAGCCTGACCATTTACACTCACATTTCCGTAAAAGACGGCAGCATATTATTTAACATGTCACCTGACGAGGATGCTGCTGTAAGGACTGGATTTGTGACGGGGGAATTAGATTATGATCATCATTACAGTGATGATGATATAGAGAACATCGACAGACAAGAGATGATAAACAGAAGTGCTTTTGTCCGTGAACAAGATGAATGTTACGAGTATTTTCGGGAAAACGGGTTCCTGTATGGGCGCGCTTTTCAGCCGATTCAACGTTTATGGGGCGGAAAAACAGAAGCGGTTGCACACTTATTGCTGCCAAAAGAAGCCGCATATGCTCTTGAACATTATACATTGCATCCGTCTTTAATTGATGGGGCTCTGCAATCTTTGTTCGGAATTACGGACGGAAGAGAAGAGGCATCTGTTTATGTTCCTTTTTCAATAGGAGAGGTTACGGTTCGGAAAAAGGTTTCAGCAGAATGCTGGGCTTATGCGCGTAAAACAGGCCAAAAAGGTCAATCCGAGCTTATTTACGATATTCAGCTGCTTAATGAACAAGGAGAAAGACTTGCAGGTTTGAAGGATGTAACTATTCGTAAAAAAGAAACGTTTTCCGCGGAGGCACAGACTCGTGCAACAGCGGATTCCAATGGAAAGAACGAGAGAGTAAAAGAGCTCCTCAGACAATTAAAAGCGGGCGAACTGACTGCGGAGGAAGCAGATTATGCGCTGGAGCGTATGCAGGATTAGTTTATCATTTTGCGGCAGTGCCATTTGTAAAGGGGATGAAGATTTTTATGATAGAAGCCCGTCATATTAGAAAAAAAGTACTTTCTGACATAGAAAGCGGCATCATTTCTTTGGAAGAAGGAGTAAAGCGGATACAGCAGCTTGGTTCTCATTCCGCAGGGGGTAACGGACAGGCGATATATTATCAGACGGTCTGGCAGCGGACAGATCTCAGCATTCATGTAAAAGGCGGCCGACATGAGGGCAGCCTTTTATTATTTGATAAAAATGAAGATGTGAGTAAAGAACTTGCTGCATTGCATGATACAAGGGTTATCTTGGTTAAGCCGGGGAAAGAGTTTCGAAAAACCGGGGACGGTGTATTTGAAATCGACCCCCGCTCTGAAAGAGATTACATAAACCTGTTAGGATGGCTTATAGAAGAAGAGAAGTCAGATATACGGGAAGCGGTGCATTTATGGTCAGACATGCCGTTTGAAAAGACAGAGAGAGCGATTCGTGAACAATGCGACAGCGGAGTCTATTCTTTGTTTTTACTACAACAGGCGCTCTTCAAAAATAACTGCCGCAAACCGATCAAACTGTTATATGGATATTTTTCGCATCTTTCTGGAGAACAGCCTCTTTACGCGGCGGCAAGCGGATTTTTGCGGACATTGCAGCTGGAAAATCCGTTAATCTCAGCAAAAAGCATTGAGATGGAGCAGTCAATAGCAGCTGTTCACGCAGCTGATATCATACGCAATGAGCTGAGTGATTTCCAGCCTTCAGATGTAGAGATTCGTTATAAAGACATGCAGCGTTATGTCAAACAGCTCAAAACGTATGAACCCGAAAAAAATTCCCGAAGCGGAGTTGTGCCGCTGAGAGAAAATGGAGTATATATTATCGCAGGAGGCGCGGGCGGATTAGGATTTACCTTTGCGGAATATTTGGCTTTTCAAACAAAATGCTGCCTTGTTTTAACGGGGAGATCTCCGCTTTCAGATCATATAAGAAAACAGCTGAGACGATTAGAGGATGCCGGTTCGTCAGCTGTTTATGTTCAGGCTGATATTACCAATAAGGAAGAAGCCGAATATGTAGTCAAAACAGCCAAAACTTCTTATGGAAAAGTAAACGGGGTCATTCAGGGCGCGGGAATCATCCGTGACTCTTTCCTTCTTAACAAGTCACGAGAGGAATTCGATCAGGTAATCAGACCGAAAGTATTGGGTACGATGTGGCTGAATGATGCTGTTGAGAAAGAAAATCCTGACTTTTTCATTTGCTTCTCCTCTACTTCCGCAGTGTTGGGAAATATCGGGCAATCTGATTACGCGTTCGGAAACAGTTATATGGATCATTTCATGAATATGCGTTCTGCCCAGGATTCTGATACGATTTCTCTCTCTCTGAACTGGCCGCTGTGGAAAGAAGTCGGCATGCAAGTGGATGAGCGAACGGTAGAGACAATGAAAAAGGCGGGTTTTTATCCTTTAGAAAAAGAAGAAGGTAAAGAAGCGTTTGCAGTCGCATTGTCCTCCGGTTTTTCGCAATTTACTGTATTTTACGGAGATGAGCAAATTGACAATCATGTTCAGCAATTATATGAACGAAAAGACAATATTCAGGCAGATGAAGGAACAGGGAGAAATATCGAATCATTTGATTCAGAGAAACTGAAAGCTGAAACATCTGATTTCATCATAAAAGTGATTGCTGCAGAATTCAGGATGCCTGCGGACAAAATAGATGCAGAAGAGGCATTGGAAAAATACGGACTTGATTCCGTTATGATTATCAATATGACGAATGAGCTTGAAAAACATTTCGGCGCGCTCTCAAAAACGCTGTTATTCGAATATCAGACTGCAGAAGAATTGTCACAGTATTTCGTTGAGGAGCACAGGGATACTCTTCTTCATAAACTCCGGTTAGGAGAAAACGGGAGCAGCACCCCATCTCAGAAGAAAAAAGATCATGAACAGACAGCCGAAGTTAACGGGAAACAGAAAATCCAGATGAAAAATCAGGTGCAGCAGGAGAAGTATCATGACAATGATATCGCGATTATCGGTATCAGCGGACGTTACCCGATGGCAAATGATCTTGATACTCTGTGGGAAAACTTATTGAACGGTAAAGACTGTATAACTGAGATACCTGAGGATCGGTGGGATTCGGGGCTGCACTATCAGCCTGCGGCGGGCGACGAAGTAAAAAACCAAAGCAAATGGGGGGGATTTATTGACGATGTGTATCATTTTGATCCGTTGTTCTTTAATATTTCTCCTGCCGAAGCTGAATTAATTGATCCGCAGGAGAGACTGTTTTTAGAGACGGTTTGGCACACCATAGAAGATGCGGGGTACGCAAAGAAAACGCTTGAACGAAAAAACGTCGGTGTTTTTGCAGGGGTTATGTACGGCCACTATCAGCTGTACAGCGTTGGTCACGAAGCGGCCGTTTCTTCCTCATATGCATCAATCGCCAACCGGGTATCGTACTTCTTTAATTTCAGCGGACCAAGTATTGCTTTGGACACGATGTGTTCCTCATCATTAACGGCTGTTCATTTTGCCTGTGAAAGTTTAATCAGGAATGAATGTGAAATTGCAATTGCAGGAGGCGTCAATTTATCCATTCATCCTCATAAATATGAACTCCTGACTCAAGGCGGATTTTTATCCAGTGATGGCCGGTGCAGAAGCTTCGGTTCCGGAGGAGACGGCTATGTGCCGGGAGAAGGGACAGGTGCCGTGCTGCTGAAACCTGTAAAAAAGGCTATTGCGGACGGTGATCAGATTTATTCAGTTATTAAGGCAACAGCCATCAACCACGGTGCTAAGACGAATGGATATACCGTGCCGAATCCCAAAGCTCAAAGTGAGGTCATTACGAGAGCCTTAAAAAAAGGATTTATTGATCCAAAAAGCATCAGCTATATAGAAGCTCACGGAACAGGCACCGCCTTAGGAGATCCGATTGAAATCACCGGTCTGACCAGAGCATTTTCAGATGCCGAACGCGATCAGAAAACATGCGCGATCGGATCGATTAAATCAAATATCGGACATCTTGAGGCTGCTGCAGGCATAGCGGGCATTACGAAAGTTATTCTTCAAATGAAACATAAAACGATTGTTCCGTCACTGACTCATTCTGCTGAATTGAATGAAAATATACCGTTTCAAAAAACACCTTTTTATGTACCGGACAGTGCCGAAAAATGGGAGTCATCCGTTCCCAGGCGTGCCGGAATCAGTTCTTTCGGGGCAGGAGGAGCTAATGCCCATGTTATTTTAGAAGAATTTGCGGATGAAGCTATCTCTCCTCTCGCGGCTGAAGAACCTGAACAGCTTTTATTTGTTTTTTCTGCAAAAAATGCCGACAGGCTGGCAGAATATGCAAAATGCGCAAAAGAACATATAGCAGCCAGAGATTATCCATTAGAAACACTTAGAAATACAGCATTTACTTTACAAACCGGCAGAGAAGAAATGCCGCACAGATTGGCTGTTATCGCCTCCACAAGAGATGAATTGCTTAAAAGACTGAAAGACTACATTCTCGGAAACGCGACGGATCATATTTTTACAAGCGGCAAAGACACAACAGAAGCTCAAAGGATGAATAAAGTTGAAATTGAAGAAGCAGCCGCAAACAGGGATCTTGTGAAGATTGCTGAATACTGGGTTGGCGGTAACGGGATAGATTGGCCGTCACTTTATAAAGATGCCACTCTGAGACGGGTATCAGCACCCGGATATCCATTTGCCAAAGAGCTGTGCAGAATAGATGCGCAAAATATGGTTAGCCGCCGGATGAACGTTAATAACGATCTGCACCCTTACATTTCATGCAATATATCTGATTTTAAAGCACAGAAGTTTCTTATCAATGTAAGCGATACCGGTTTGTATATAAAAACAAAGTATCAAGACAAGGAAATGTTTCCGTTTCTCAGCCAGATTGAAATGGCGAGAGCTGCCGGAGCGATGGCTTCAGGGAATCCGATTATTAAATTAACAGAGCTCTCCTTTAGAGAACCGATGTTACAAAGCGGAAGCAATGAGCAGATCCGGATTGTATTAACCCCGGATAATCAGGGTGCATCGTATTCTATAGAAAAACAGAGCGACTCATCCATTTATTCCTCAGGGCGGCTCGAAGTAGAAGGCGGGGCGTACGAGAACGGAAATATTCGTCTTGAGCCGTTTCTGTCTCAGCGCGCAGACCGCATACCGTACGAAGCGTTTTATCAGCGGCTTGCCGAATTCGGATACAGCTGCAGTGACAGTCTGAAAGCGGCAGAGCAATGCGTCAGCAGGAACGGACAGGTGCTTTTAAAGATAAAAGCAAAGGCCGGGCCGAAAGGGTGCATAATCAAACCGGAAGTGATTGAGAGCGTATATCAAGCCGTCATATACCTTGCGGGGGAAAATGCCGGAGAGCTCCCGGAAAACATTAAAGAATGTACGATTTTTGATCATGAGACTGAACCCGTTTATGTATATGCAGAACAAACTGGAGAAAGCGATTCGGCTTATGATGTGTATGTATTAGACAATGCCGGCGGGATTTTGATGGAACTGAGCGGGCTGGTTTTTGGCAAAAAGCCTAATAAAAATGTACGTTTTTATGAGCATAAGTGGGATCAAAAAAACCCTCTGATTGAAATCAAAGATAGGGAGCCAAAAACAATTCTGGTCTTTGCAAAAGATGAAGCATTGGCTGGGGCTCTGAAAAATCAATCAGACAGCCGTGTCATTCTCGTCACGCCGGATCAGCGGCAGATCGATCAAAATCTGCTGACATTCTGTGTAAACCCGGAAGTGACGTCAGATTACATTCGTTTATTCGAAGAATTAGAGAAAAAGGGGTTTTCTCCTGATGTCATCTTGCACACGGGAGAAACATTTTACGCGGGTGACCGCCTTCTCAGCGGCCTGGAATCAATTTTTTATTTATTAAAAGCCCTGAGCGCTCGCAGTGACGCCTCTCTTTATCTTCATTCTCTGCTTCTTGTTCACTCTTTTAAAGAAGGCGTGAATGATCCGTATACGGGCGCTCTTGCAGGCTGTTTAAAAACGGCGAATATGTTGGTGCCATCCGCAGAGAATGTGAAGTCAATCGGTTTTTCAAAACGTATATCAATTGAAAAAATGGCTGAATTTTGTCTTAACGAAATGGTTTCAGGCGTGGAATGGCAGGCGGAAGAAGTTAAATATATTAATGACAAGAGGTATGTTAAGACATTAAAGGACTATGTATTCAATCATACAGAGCACTCTCATCAGCTGAAACAGGAAGGGATTTACCTCATAACGGGCGGTTTGGGCGGTCTGGGCCTGATTTTCGCAAAATATTTAGCTTCTCAGTATCAAGCAAAATTAGTATTGACGGGAAGGTCACCGTTAACTGCTGATAAACGCCATAACATTGACCGGCTGCAGGCACTTGGAGGAGATGCGGTATATTATCAAGCTGATGCCGCAGATCAAAAGACGATGGGACGGGTCATAGAAGAAACGAAACGGACTTGGGGCTCCATTCAAGGCGTTATTCATTCAGCTGGTCATGCCGATGATCGGTTATTTACAGAGATGAATCTGGATGATTTTTCAGATGGCATGACTGCTAAAATTGAAGGCACGGTATGTTTAGATGAATTAACGAAAGATGAGCCGCTTGATTTCTTTATCGTATTTTCTTCTATTTCTTCGGTCTTCGGAGATTTTGGACAGGTTAACTATGCGTTGGGCAATTATTTTCAAGATCAATATATAAATTGGAGATCCGAACAGAGCCGCCGGCAAGAGAGACAAGGCAAGAGCATTTCGATTAACTGGCCGTTGTGGCGTAAAGGCGGAATGCATTTAAACAAAGAAGCTGAAGAAGCATATCTTTCCGCATCCGGGTTTGATTATTTGGAAACGGAAGAAGGGATAGCGGCTTTTGAGACGATTTTGGCAAGTGACTGCCCGCAAATTTCGGTTGTTACCGGGGATGCCGAAACGACACCAGCAAGAAAAGATCTGCCGCATCAAAAAGTAAATACGCTTCCGGTTCGTCAAGAGGAAATTTCTTATACAGCACCGGCTTATACAGACAATGTCCTGGAAGAACTGAAGCAAATGGTGTCGGAATTATTGAAAATTAACATTGAACAGCTGGATACGGCAGAGAATTTCGGCAATCTCGGCTTTGATTCTATCAGTTTGAAAACATTAGCTGTCCGACTGAATAAAAAATACAAACTAAAGCTGACACCTGCCGTTTTCTTTACTTACAGCCATATTAAGTCTCTTTCAGAATTTCTAAACAGTGAACTGCGTACTGTTGCAAAAGGAAATACAGATGCAGAAAAAAACATTTCTGAAAAAAGGAAAGTAGTGCACGCTGGGAAAACCACCGGGAAAACCGTGAAGCCGCCGCGAAGTTTTCCGTTTGAAAAAAAGACAACAAGACAGGCTGACCATCATCCAGAGAAGCAGCCGGTTGCCATTATCGGGATGAGTTGTGTTTTTCCGGGATCAAAAAATGCAGATGAGTTTTGGATCAATTTAATCAATGAAAAAGATTTGATTCAGGAAATTCCCCCGGATCGCTGGGATTGGAAAAAATACGCCGAAGGCAAAGGAAACAGCGAAGTACATTCGAAATGGGGCGGCTTTATCACAGATGCCGATAAATTCGATGAGGCGTTTTTCAATATTAATCCGCGGGAAGCAGAACTCATGGATCCTCAGCACAGAATTTATTTGCAGGAAACCTGGAAAGCGATAGAAGATGCGGGTTACAAAGCTTCAAAGCTGTCTGGCAAAAATATCGGGGTGTTTACGGGCATTCAATTTAATGATTACCGCCAGCTGCTGATGAGGCATTCGGATGGGGCGCATGCGTTTGCGGGAACCGGAAACAGCCAGGCGCTCATCAGCAATCGTGTATCCCACTATTTTAATTTCAGAGGTCCGAGTGAGTCCATTGATACAGCCTGCTCAAGCAGTCTTGTAGCAATCCACAGAGCTGTGCGCTCGATTCAAAATGGTGAAAGTGAGCTGGCGGTAGCAGGCGGGGTTTCGCTGCTTTTAGATCCAGTCACGCATATGTATACTGATAAACTCGGTATTTTGTCTAGAGACGGCCGGTGTAAGACATTTGATAAACTTGCCGACGGTTATGTCCGCGGTGAAGGTGCAGCTGTTCTGTTATTGAAACCATTGCAAGCGGCAATGAATGACAGAGACAATATTTACGGAGTTCTGAGAGGAACCGGAGCAAATCACGGAGGAAGATCTGCTTCATTGACCGCTCCGAACCCGGAAGCTCAGGCTGAACTGTTAACGTCTGTTTACAAAAATGCCGATATTCCTGTTGATACGATATCTTACATTGAAGCACACGGAACCGGGACAGAACTGGGAGATCCGATTGAGATTGAAGGCTTGAAAAAAGCGTTTGGATCTTTTGAGCCGCATCCAGGAAAGAATCATGATCAATATTGCGGCATCGGTTCAGTAAAAACGAATATCGGTCATTTAGAGCCCGCCTCTGGAATGCCGGGGCTGATTAAAGTATTACTATCCATGAAGTATAAAACACTGCCTGCCACACTTCATGTCAAGGAACTGAACCCTTACATTCAATTAAGCGGAACACCGTTTCATATTGTCAATAAAACTATGAAGTGGGCCAGATTAATAGATCGAAAAGGAAATGAAATTCCGCGCCGTGCCGGAGTCAGTTCCTTTGGATTCGGCGGGGCAAATGCTCATGTCATCGTGGAAGAATTCGAATACGGACAAGATAAAGCAGTAACTGGCGAGCGGGAACAAATCATTGTTCTATCGGCCAAAACAAAGGAAAGACTGATGGTTAAAGCCAAAGAGTTAACAACGTTTTTACATGAAGAACTATCAGTTCAATTCAGTCAGCAAGAGGTGCAGGAACGTGATTTGCAAGAGGCGGTTCGGGAAGCGGCAGCGGGTATCCTGCGTTTAGATACCGCAGATATAGATGCAAAGACACCTCTTTCGGAATTCGGATTTGATCCGTTGGCTTATTCCGAATTAATCTCTTTTATAAACCAAATGTACGGCACAGAAATATCACTTGACATATTTCAGGAATTAAAGACACTGAGCGAGCTGTGCCGCTATATCAGCAGCATCCGGAATCGATCAGCTGATAAACCGTATAACGGCAATTTTAGAGAAAAGTCCGGAATCGGTCTTGAAGAAATAGCATATACGCTGCAAACCGGAAGGGAACCATTTGAATGCCGCCTTGCGATCACTTGCTCGAATATCGGAGATCTTCTTGAAAAATTAAACGGTTACATTCAGGGGAGCAGGCTGCAAGGTGTTTATGAAGGAAATGTAACGGATTTTGATAGTCTGTACGCTCCTTTATTCGGCGGCCCCGAAGGTCATGCATATGTTCTATCACTGATTCAGCAAAACAAGCCGGCCAAACTGGCTCAGTTGTGGACGATCGGTTGTGAAATCAGCTGGGAAGACTTGTATGAGGAGGAGCTCAAACCGGTTAAACTGTCTCTTCCTCTTTATCCTTTCAGCAAGAACAGACATTGGATTCATCTAAATAAAGATGAAGCGCAGAAGGCTGAGGCTTTCTCGAACACTGAGCTTCACAACTCAAATAAAGATACAGCGGATGGAGAAATCATGTCGCTTCTTGAAAAAGCACAAACAGGTGAGATGAATACGAAAGAGACGTCAGAGCTGATAGAGGAGTTGCTTTTCCATGAATGAAAAAACGATGCAAATTGAGCAAATCGTGAAAAAGGTGAAAGAATGCAGCCTGACGCCTGAAGAAGGGCTGGAATTAATTAAGAGCTTGGGGAAAACCCATCTATATGAAATGGTATGGGATAGACATGCATTTAAAGGCAGTAAAAAATTCCCGCATACGAAAGAGCCAATTTTATTTTTTTGCGAAGACGACAGCATGTATACCGTAATGAAGAAACAGCTTGAAGGTTATGAGGCGCCTTTCATTTACGTGACTTCCGGCGAGCGTTTCGAAGATTGCCGGAACGGCCGTTTTACAATGAACTTTGCAAAAGATGAGGATTATGATGCGTTATGCGGGGTTCTGCGTTCTCAAAATATAAGACCCCGCCATATTATTCATTTTTTAGCTGCCGGGCTCTTCAAAAATACGGAAGATGCAATGAGAAAGCAGCTCAATAAAAGTCTGTATTCCTTGTTTCAAATGTTTCAGGCCTTCATGGCGAACAAACTTTGTCCGAAAGCAGAAATTTTGTATCTGTATGAAAATGCCGAGGGCGAGGTTCAGCCGATTTATAACGCGGTTGAAAGTTTTCTTAAGACCGTACAGGCCGAAAATCCGAATTTCACATGTAAGGCTGCAGAGCTGAAATCAATGTTTGACGAGCCGTTTACAAAGCAGCATATTGCAGATGTCATCTCTTTTGAATGGAACAATCAATGTAAGACGGACCACTTTACCTGCTATGAGCCGAGGCATTATTATAAAAGGCAGCTTCAAAGAGTAAAAAAAGAAGATGGGGAGAAACATAGTTTCAGTGTAAAAAAGAACGGTGTGTATTTAATTACAGGAGGAGCCGGCGGTCTCGGGTATCTGTTTGCTGAATATCTGGCGAAACAGGCAGAAGTCAAGCTGATATTAACCGGGCGTTCCCCGGCCTCCCGTGAAACGGCGCAAAAATTGAGCGCTCTTGAAAATCTCGGCGCTGAGGCCTTATATGTCCCGGCAGATATTTCAAAGGAAAAAGAGACGGACGCTTTGATTAAGCACATTAAGCAGACATTCGGAGAATTAAACGGAATTTTGCACAGTGCCGGACTTGTTAAGGATGCATTTATCATAAAAAAAACGAAAGAAAGCATAGAAGAAGTTATAGCGCCTAAAGTATTCGGAACCGTTTGGCTGGATAAAGCAGCTGAAGAAGAGCCTCTAGATTTCTTCGTTATGTTTTCATCCCTTTCGGCCGTTCTGCCTAATGCGGGTCAAAGCGACTACGCCTTCGCTAACGGATGTATGGACGGATTCACCCAGTATCGAAGCATTAAGGGACGTCCCGGGAAAACACTTTCTATTAATTGGCCGTTATGGGATGCGGGCAATATGACAGTCGGGCCGGGAGAGCTGCAGGCTTTAAGACATGCAGGGCTGGAACTTTTATCGGCCCAAGCAGGGCTTGCCGCTTTTCAGGACAGTATGAGCCGCTCTGCTTCTCAGCTGGCTGTTATCAGCGGAGACAAAGATAGAATAAGTGAATTACTCTCAACTGATCATAAAGAAATAGAGACTGTGCCTGAAAACAACAGTAACCTGCCGCAATTACATGAAAAAGATCTGAAAAAGCAAACGGTCCGTCTTTTAACAGAGATCGTCGGAGCGGAAACGGGAAGACCGGCGGACAGTATTTTACCCGAGGATACGTTTGACCGTTACGGAATTGATTCTCTAACGATTTTAGGTCTTAACTCCCGTCTGGAAAAATATTTTGGAAGAGTGTCTAAGACTCTTTTCTTTGAATACAGCAGTGTTGAAGAGCTGTCAGAGTATTTTCTTGAACACTATCAGCATGAGTTGCAGAAGGCGTTTTTACCGGCAGCCGAACAGCGAATTGATCATTCGGCGCCGGCGAAACGGGAGAAGCTTTCCGTTTCCCGCACACCATCCGCACCTTCCGAGGAAGATATTGCGATTATCGGTATAGCCGGCCGCTACCCGATGGCGAAAGATGTGGAACAGTTTTGGGAAAATATTTCTTCCGGAAAAGATTGTATAACGGAAATACCGAAAGAGCGCTGGGATTTTCGGAAATATTATCACACAGGTGACAATGCCCGTCATGACAGCAAATGGGGAGGTTTTATAAAAGACGCTGATAAATTCGATCCGCTGTTCTTCTCAATTTCGCCCCGTGATGCCGAGTTAATTGATCCTCAGGAACGGTTATTTTTAGAGACAGCATGGCACACGTTTGAAGATGCGGGTTACACAAAGAAAAAGTTGAAACGGCATAAGACAGGTGTATTTGTCGGTGTCACCTACAGCCACTATCAGTTATTTGCAGCCGGTGCTTCAGATGATGAGGAACGTCAGGCGCTCTTGTCTTCTTATTCGTCTATCGCAAACCGGGTGTCATATTTCTTTGACCTGCACGGGCCCAGCCTTGCAATTGATACAATGTGTTCTTCTTCACTTTCTGCTGTTCATTTTGCATGTGAAAGTATAAAAAGGGGAGAATCCACCCTCGCTGTTGCCGGAGGAGTGAATTTATCCTTACACCCGGATAAATATACTTTACTTTCACAAAATCATTTTGTTTCAAGCGATGGGCGCTGCAGAAGCTTTGGAGCGGGAGGAGACGGATATGTGCCGGGAGAAGGAGTCGGGGCCGTTCTTTTGAAATCGCTTTCTGCCGCGAAGGCTGACGGGGACAGGATTTACGGTGTGATTAAGGGAACATCTGTAAATCACGGCGGAAAAACAAACGGATACACTGTGCCAAATCCGGGCGAGCAGGCAAACGTCATCAGTGAAACTCTTGATAAGGCGGGGATTGATGCAGACAGCATAAGTTATATTGAAGCGCATGGCACCGGGACATCTTTGGGAGACCCGATTGAAATTTCAGGTTTAACCAAAGCTTTGCACAGCTCGAAAAGCGATTATCGTTGTGCAATTGGTTCGGTTAAGTCAAATATCGGACACCTAGAGGCTGCGGCGGGAATTGCTTCTATCACAAAAGTGCTGATGCAAATGAAGTATAAACAGCTTGCTCCTTCCCTTCATTCCGATAACTTAAATCCTAATATTGATTTTGAGGAAACACCGTTTTACGTGCAGTCTGAACTGACTGATTGGGAGACGCCGCAAAATCAAGCCAGAAGGTCAGGCATCAGTTCGTTCGGCGCTGGAGGATCTAATGCCCACATTATCATCGAAGAGTATAAGAATGAAGAAAAGATGGAAACGGTAAAGAGCAACAATACGCAAATTATTCTGCTTTCTGCCAAAAATGAAGAACGGCTCAGACTCTTGATTGATGCATATATAAATGAACTGGAGCCAAAAACGTCACTAGCTGATGCTGCATACACCTCGCAGACCGGGAGAAACGCTATGGAAGAGCGGCTCGCTGTTGAGGTTAGCAGCATTGACGACCTTCGCAATAAGCTGACGATGTATTTGCGGTCAGATCATAAGGTAAACGGTTTATATAGGGGAAAGTCCCGCCGAGGCGCTGGTCAAAAGAATGCCCTGTCAGCCGCCCACTTTAAAAGTGCAAGAGAAATGGCCATTCACTGGGTGAACGGAGGAGACGTTCAATGGGAAGAGATGTACACTGCGGAATTACCGAAGCTTGTCTCTCTTCCTGCTTATCCTTTTGAACGGAACAGATATTGGGTGCCTGTTGCAAAAGCTGCACAGAAACAGAAAAAAACAGGTGTACCGCAAAGTCTGCCCCATGCACCGATTGACTTATCATTTGATGTATTAAAAAAATCGTGGAAAAAACAAAAGGCTGCGCCTTCCGCTTTTACGAAAGGACAGGTGATGATCCTGGCTAATAGTGAAAGTGAGCGGCTTGCATTCGAATTGTTTGATTCAGATCCTCTGATTGAATCCGCTGTCATTTGTGCAGATAACTGGGATCATTCGGATGGGGAAGCCAAAAAAACGGCTCTAGCGGTCATAGAAGAAAATCCGGAAATCATCGGCATGATTGACCTGTCAGATTTGCGGAGTGATCAAAACGGGGCACGCACCGGCACAATCGGGAAGCTGACACTGCTGCAGGAAATCATAAAGACACGTAAACAGCTTTTCGTTTTACATGTGACCAGAGGGCTGCAGACATTTCTGAATGACAAGCCGTCGTTAGCCGGAGCCGAAACAGCCGGACTATATAAAATGCTGAGCGCGGAGTATCAAAAGATAAAATCAAAAACAATAGATGTAGACGGGCATGTAGGGACTGCGGCGGAATTGAGACAGGTAATCACAGATGAAGCTTGCGCTGACGGGCTGTATAGTGAAATCTGCTACCGGAACGGTGAACGTTATATTCCATACGTCGAGAAATTACATGCAGCGGAAATAGACCGGAAACTATCCGGTCTGCCAGTATGCCGTACGGATCAAACCCTGGTTATTACAGGGGGAACAAGAGGGATCGGAGCAGAACTTGCCAGACATTATGCCGGCAAGGGAGTCAAAAAACTTGTGTTGATGGGAGTAACCGACCTTCCGGAATCTGATAAAATAGCCGGCATGTTAGAAGACACCGATGAAAAGTCACCTCTTTATTCGAAATTACAACTGCTGCATGAGTTGGATCAAAAGGGAGTTCAGGTGGAAGTGTATTCCGGGCCGCTCACGGAAAAAGAAACATTACATCGCTTCTTTTCAGAGGTGAGGATGAAGTTCGGCAAAATCGGCGGGGTGATTCATTGCGCTGGTGCAGCCAATCATTCGAATCCGGCTTTTATTCATAAATCTGATCAAGAAATAAGAGAAGTATTTGAGCCAAAGGTACAGGGGATGCAGGTACTTCATGACATTTTTATTGATGACGAACTTGATTTCTTCATTTTGTTTTCATCTGTTGCGAGCGCCTTTCCTTTATTAGGCGCCGGAACAAGTGACTATGCCGCGGCGAACGCTTTTATGGATTACTTTGCGGCGTATCAGCATGCAGCCGGCAGAACATATTATCAATCAATTAACTGGCCGAGCTGGAAGGACATTGGGATGGGCGAGGTGACAAGTCCATCATATCAGGCACTTGGTTTACTTTCACACTCAACAGAAACAGGTATTGCCATGCTGGAAGAAATGATGACGATAAACGGATACCCATGCCTTATACCGGCAAAGACACATCCGGAGAAATTCATGCTGCAGCAGCTGCTTCAGACAAGAATTCAAGCTGCTAAAAATAACCCGGATGCTGAGGAAAAAGTGATTTCTGGTCAGGGAGACAATGAGGCTATAATCAGGAAGTTAATGGAGATTTTTTCCGCGGAGCTGAAAATACCTTACGGGAATTTAGATCAGGATACGTCTTTTGCGGATTACGGAGTTGATTCAATCTTACTTGTTCAGCTTGTCAAAAAAGCGGAAGATGCATTTCAAATAAAAATTGAACCATCAGCTTTTCTGGAGTATCCGAGTTTTTCACAACTAGGCGTCTATTTAAACGAATTATTTGCAAGTGAGGGGATCAGTCCTCAAATTGACTCAGAAAACATTGAGGTTCGGAAAAAAGAGCAACATATAAATCAAAATGCTTCCGAAGTACGGGACAGCGGATCTCAAATACAACAAACCAGTCTGAACCAAATCGCTATTATCGGAATGGGCTGTGAGTTTCCGGATGCTCCGGACACAGAAACGTTCTGGACAAATTTGAAGAAAGGAAAAAATAGTGTCCGCGAAGTTCCGGCGTCGCGATGGGATATTTCTTCATACTACTCTGACACCTATGAAAAGGGAAAAAGTATCAGTAAGTGGGGCGGATTTCTTCAAGATATTGAGTCTTTCGATCCCGCGTTTTTTAATATGAACAAAAGTGAGGCATCAGAGCTTGATCCGTTAATCAAAAAATGCCTTGAGGTCAGCGTCCAGACATTGAGAGACGGCGGCTATACAAAAGAAGAAGTATCAAACAAAGAAGTCGGCGTCTTCATCGGTTCGCGGACCGGGACGTTTATGTCCAAAATAGGTTCCCCTTCAAAAAATACGATCGTGGGTATAGGACAAAATTTCATAGGCGCGCATATCTCACACTTTTTTAATCTGAAAGGACCGAATCTGGTTGTAGACACGGCTTGTTCTTCTTCATTGGTCAGCGTCCATCTCGCTTGTCAAAGCCTGATGTCAAAAGAGTCAGATATGGCGATTGCGGGCGGAGTTGACATTTTGCTGGATCAAAAGCCTTACGTCATGCTGAGTGAGGCTCGGGCGCTTTCACCTGAAGGAAAATGTCATACATTTGATGAGAAGGCAGATGGATTTGTACCGGGAGAGGGATGCGGCGCAGTCCTTTTGAAAAGACTTGATGACGCCCTTGCCGAAGGTGACAGAATTTACGCGGTAATTGACTCATCCGCGGTTAATAATGACGGACAGACAATGGGAATGACAACACCTAATCCGAAAGCGCAAAGCGCAGTGATAAAAAAAGCCCTGAAAAAAGGCGGAATTGATGCAGATTCTCTCAGTTATGTCGAGACGCATGGCACCGGCACGATGATAGGAGATCCGATTGAATTAAAAGCGCTGACTGAAGTGTTCCGGGAGGTTACGGAAGAAACGCAATTTTGCGGAGTAGGCAGCGTAAAAACGAATTTCGGACATTTAATGAGCGCAGCGGGGATAGCGAGTATTATAAAGGTTGCCTTATCCATAAAAAATCAGATGCTCCCGCCGACATTACATTGTAAAACGCCAAATCCGCGTTTTAAATTTGATCAATCGCCATTCTTTCCGAACACGTCTTTAAAAGAATGGCGTCCCAGAAAAGGGGTTTTGAGAGCCGGAATCAGTTCTTTTGGATTCGGGGGCACGAACGCACATATGATATTGAGCGACAGCCATCTCACATTAGGATATGGAGAGACAAAAAGACACCCGCTTTCTCCGGTTATATTCAATAAGGAGCAATGCTGGATTGACAATGGAGAAACTCCAGAAAAGGAAGAGTCAGAATTGCTGATTCCTTTACTTGATTTCAAAGAATTATAAAGAAAAGAAAAGGAATGAGACAGGTGGCCAGTAATCAAAACTATCAGTTCACATTAACAATTAAACATACGGACTATATTGTCAGGGATCACCGGGTGCATGGCACCCGGATTATACCCGGTGTCACATTTTTAGATATGATATACCGTATGGCGCTGAGCAAAGGTTTGCCTATTGAAGAACTCGAGTGTCAGAATATTTTGTATTTGGAACCTGTAGCAACATCGGATACCTTTGACAGAGAAATCCGCATCCGTTTTCAGGGATTGGAACAGGGATGGGAAATTCAGGCGAAGAGCAGAAAGGTAAAAGATGACCGCATCCTGGATGAAAGCTGGGATGAGAATATGACCTGCAGGCTCATGCAGAAATTCCCGGAAAGCATGAGTTCAATTCATATCGATGAAATCAAACATGCCTCCGTCCGTGAAGCCGATATGGAGATATGTTATGACTATTTAAAAAAGGTTGATATAGAGCATTTTGAATTTATGAAGAGTCCGGGGAAGGTTTATGCGTCTGATCATTCTGTACTTGCAGAGTTGTCGCTCAGCCAAATTGCCAATCAATATACCGGCTATTTTCAATTGCATCCCACTTTTCTTGATGCGTCTACCATCATATCGATCCTTTATCAGGCATGTCCCGAATATTTTACACAAGGATCTCCGGCAAGCCGGATGAAAACGTATATTCCCATTCATATTGAATCTTTCCGTATGACGAAGCGCCTGGAAGACAGGTGTTATGTGTACATAGAGAAGCAAGACCAAAATCATGATTCAGGGGATGTCATCCAAGTAAGCTACGGTTTGTACGATGCATACGGGGAGATGATCGCTTATTTTACGCGGCTGTCTGTGAAACATATTCGCTCAAAAGATTTAATTGAAAACCTGAAGCAGACTCGTTTGGAAACTGAAGCGGCTTCTCAGCCAAAAGACAGCCTGATCAGAAAAGATTCAATCATAAATCAAAGCGAAAGCATCGAGACACACCTTAAAGAATTAATATCCGGGGTTTCAAATATAGATCTGCGTGACATAAGGACAGACATTGGTTTTTATGAACAGGGCCTGGATTCAGCTTCTTTGCTTGCCATTGTTAAAGAACTTGAAAACAAAACAGGGGAACAGCTGTATCCTACACTCCTGTTTGAGCAGAAAACGATCCGGGAACTCGCCGCGTATATTAAAGAAAATCAAAGAATGTCCAGTTATTTCTTAACGCGAAATCAACCGGCTGAAAAGCCTGACATGAAAGAAAGTATGAACGAAAATCTTTCCGCTCTTATAACAGAAGGAGACATTCAGCAGCTGATCGCAGATATCAAAGGGACTGCCCCTGAAACACTCTCTGTTGTAAAAGGTTTTTATGAACAAGGCCTCGATTCCGTAACACTTATGCAAGCCGTAAAGGCATTGGAAGAGAAAACAGGCAGGGAACTGTACCCTACTTTATTGTTTGAGTATCCGACGATTCAAAAACTTGCAAACTATTTTGCAGAGAGCGGCGAAAAAACTTCCGTTGAAAAAGACCTCCCTCTTCATCATGGAGAGAATCATTCGGCTCTGACCTATTTAACGCCGCATTGGAGACAAAAGGCTGCCGCTTGGGACCCGAATTGCGGAAATAAAAAGAAAAGAACATGCCTGCTGTTTCAATATGACAGAGAGCTTTTTCATTTTATGCGGGAAAATGCTGAAAATGGATTCGAAAATACACAGATCATTCTCGTTTTATCAGGGAATCGTTTCTCCTATCACGGAGACGGTGTTTATGAGATAGATCACAGGGAGGAAGCTCACTTTGACAGGCTTGCAGCTGATCTGAAAAAAAGGGGGCAAATGCCCGACACCGTGGTTTACGGGTGGCCGGAAGGGTCATTTGCCGGCCCGGAAAAAATAAGTGAACAGCTTTCTAAGGGGGCTTACCCGCTATTCTTTTTCAGCCGGGCATTGATGCGCAGCAAGACGGAAAAAAAGGTTGTATCGCTTTTCCTTTATCCGGCGGATCATAAAAATGATCAGCCGCTTTACGCTTCAGTCCATGGCGCAGGGCAGTCTATTGTGCTTGAGAACCCGAAACTGGCCCTTAAGACAATCGGGATATCAGTTTCAGACAAGTCATCGTTGCCGGAACTTACAGCTGAAATCATCAGAGTCGAATCTACGGAAGCGCATCCGGGAGAAACCGATCTTTATTATGAAGGAAATGTGCGCTGGGTCCGTGCCTTACGGGAAGCAGAACCGGCTCCAAACTCAGATTTCTCCTTTAAAGAAAACGGAGTATACATGATTACAGGAGGGGCCGGCGGCTTAGGCCTTATATTTGCAGAACATATCGCAGCCCAAACGAAAGCCAATATTATTTTAGCGGGCCGTTCTGAGCTTACGGAAGACAAAAAGAACAAAATCAGCCGAATGAAAGCAGGCGGTTCTTCGGTTCAATATATAAGAGGTGATTTTTCAGATAGCCGTGATGCAGAGCGAATCATAAAAACCATTAAAAGGCAATTTGGAGAAATCAACGGTGTGATACACAGTGCCGGTGTGACGCACGACGCTTTATTGATTCAAAAATCAAAAGATGAAATTCAGGAAGTAATCGCTCCGAAAATAAATGGGACGGTCTTATTGGACAGCTTGCTGCAAACCGAACCTTTGGACTTCTTTGTGATGTTTTCATCAAGCACCTCGATGTACGGGAATATCGGACAGACGGATTACGCATTGGCCAACCGGTTCATCGATCTTTTCGCTGAGTGGCGTGAAGGAATGAGGCGGAAAAAAGAACGCTCCGGCGTCTCAGTAGCCATCGGCTGGCCGCTATGGGAAGACGGCGGCATGAAAGTGGATAAACAAACTGAAAAATGGATGAAACAAAAAATCGGTATGGTTCCTCTTAGTAAAACCAACGGGATCAAAGCTTTTCAAGATTCACTCTCTCTGAACGCATCACAGCTGATCGTGTTTGAAGGTGACAAAGAAAAATTGGAATCTGCACTTCAAGATACCTTCATAGAGGATGAAAGCCGTGAGATCCAAATAAATGAAACAGCTGATACAAGGCATGAGGACATTGCCATTATCGGATTAAGCGGAAAGTATCCGATGGCTGAAGACTTACCTGAATTTTGGGAGAATTTAAAGAGCGGAAAAGATTGTATTACAGAAATCCCGCCTGACCGCTGGAATATGGATGATTTCTTCAGCGAAGACAGAGATATGAAAGGGAAGTCTTACAGCAAGTGGGGAGGTTTTATCAGCGGAGCCGATCAATTTGATCCGCTTTTCTTTCATATTTCCCCAAGGGAAGCAGAACTTATGGATCCCCAGGAAAGGCTCTTTTTAGAAACGGCCAAACATTGTTTTGAAGACTCAGGGTACCCGAGAAACATGCTGGAAAAGATGAAAGTCGGTGTATTTGTCGGTGCAATGTGGGGCCAATATCAACTATTTGAAGGAGAAGAAAATGGAGTGGCTTTCTCGCCGGCGTCCGTCTATTCTTCAATTGCCAATCGGGTGTCTTATTATTTTCATTTAAAAGGTCCGAGTTTGGCTCTGGATACAATGTGCTCTTCATCACTGACCTCTATTCATTACGCATGCCAAAGCATACATTGCGGAGAGAGCGATATGGCATTAGCCGGCGGAGTGAATTTGTCAATACATCCGAATAAATATAAGTTCCTCAGCATGGGACAGTTTCTATCAAGTGACGGCAGATGCCGGAGTTTTGGAAAAGATGGAAGCGGTTATGTTCCCGGAGAGGGAGTCGGGGCCGTATTGTTAAAACCATTGAAAAAAGCAATAGACGATCAAGATCAAATATACGGTGTGATTAAGGGAAGCGCCGTTAACCATGGAGGAAAGACGAGCGGGTATTCCATACCGAATCCGGATGCGCAGGCGGAGGTCATTTCAGAAGCGCTTCGTAAAGCTGACATTGATCCGAATACCGTCAATTATATTGAAGCGCATGGAACGGGTACGTCATTAGGCGATCCGATTGAAATTCAAGGACTGAAAGATTCCTATCAATTGAACCATCCTTGCGCCATCGGTTCGGTTAAATCAAATATCGGACATTTAGAATCTGCGGCAGGAATCGCTGCGGTAACGAAAGTGCTTCTCCAAATGAAGAATAAGCAGCTTGTTCCTTCTCTGCATTCCGATATTGTTAATCCGTTTATAGATTTTGATCAGGTTCCTTTTCAAGTGCAGCGGAAAGCGGCTGAATGGAATATTCCGCAAAACAGCAATGCTGTTCATCCTTTGAGAGCCGGGGTAAGCGCTTTTGGGGCAGGAGGAACAAACGCGCATCTTATATTGGAAGCGTATGAGCCGCCAAAAGCTTTTGATCATCAAAGCGGCCGAGTGATCTTTGTTTTATCGGCTCAAGACAAGCAACGGCTGATAAAATATGCGAAGGTTATGGCTGATTTTCTATCAGAAAATGAATCGAAGGATAACAATCATAAACTGCGTCTTCAGGATATTGCCTATACACTTCAGACGGGACGCGATCATATGGAAGAACGGCTGGCGATAGTGGCAGATTCCGGGCGGGTCATTGCTGAAGAGCTTTCAGCTTATACCAGGGGTGAAAAAAGCAGCTTAAGCTATACCGGTAATACATTCGAATCAGAAGTTCACAATGAAATGCCTCACGTTTGTTCAGATTACGCCGAAGCAGCATCCAAATGGGTAAATGGAAGAAAGATAGATTGGGAGACTTTTGAGGTGAATCGGAATGCTCGCAGGATTTCTATTCCGGGACAACCGCTGATCAAACAGCGGTATTGGATAGCGGAAAAAGGGGAAGCACTTGTTTCAGCGGATATGAGTAAGCCGGGTCACCCTTTCTTGGGGAGTAACACGTCCGATTTTAATCAGTTCAGTTTCACGAAAAAAATCACCCGTAATCATCCGTTCGCACTAAGTCTGTCTGAAGGAAACGTGTCCTTTTTCCCTTATGCATCTTTGGCTGAAATGGCTATTGTCAATGCAGCGGCGGCATTTGGACAACCAGTTCATACATTGACTGATTTATTGTGGACCGAAAGCATGAACGGAATGACTGATATACGGGAACTGATGATTACGCTGACGCCTGAGCGCGACTTTGCGCGGTTTGACATATATGCAAACACAAAAAATGAGAATAAAGTACGTCTTGCCAGGGGAAATGCGCATATTGTTAAGCCTGAAAGCGGTATGCTTCCTGAAGCGCTTGATATTGCTGAAGTAAAATCAAAAATGACTGAACATCCGGCTGAAGCGCCTTTTGTCATTGAATCAGCGAAAAACAGTGACGGAATGCTGTCGCTTCATTCATTGCCGGATGAGCTTTATGCAAAAAGAGAGAATTTTACGATCTCTCCTGAAGCGCTTGAGTCCGCGATTCAAGCCAGTGCGTTTTTTGTCAGTGGAGAAACCTTCCCGGAATTGATCGGAATGGGAGCGGCGGATGTCTATCACCCTCTCGCTCAAAATTTTTATGTCTATACTCAAAAAGAGAACCGGCAGAACAGCCGTGATGTAACGTGTCATATGACATTTACAGATGGAAACGGAAGCATTCTGGCAGAGTGCAGAGATGTGAGATTCAGATATGGTCATGAAAAAGACACTGTTCAGACGGACGACGAACTCATTCGTCTCCTGCGTCAATTGGAAACCAATGATATTGATCAGAAGGCTGTATTGAAACAATTAATGGGGGAAGAATGATGAACGGAAAACGTGAACAACTCAGCGATATTCTTGATCTGATTCAAACAGGACAAATGTCGGCTGACGAAGGCTATGCCCGTGTGACATCCATTCAGAATCAAAAATCACGGGCATCGAACCATCCGCTTTTATATTACAAGCCGGAATGGACTGAATCTTTCATTCCAAGTAAGAAGAGCGTACCCTTGACGGGATTGCTCCTGATTTTTGCAGAAAATGAACGGCAAATACAAGAATTGAGCGGTTTGTTTAAGGACTGTACTCTCTTGTTTGTTATCCGCGGAAAAGAATTTGCTGTTTTACATGATGATACGATTTGTATGAACCACGTGAAAAAAGACGATTATCTAAAGCTGTTCCGATACATTCATGATCATTTTCAGCTGCCCGAAAAGATTCTTCACTTGTGGTCTGATTCTCAGGCTGACATGAGGAAGGAAGGTATACAGAAACAATTGGAAAACGGATTGTTTTCTCTTCTGTATATTACACAGGCGCTGATTGAACTAAAATGGAAAAAGATAATAAAGCTGACGCATATTTTTCAAACAGAGAATAAAGAACAACTGCCGCTGCATCATGCTCTCGGCGGATTGGTGAAAACTGTTCACCAAGAACACCCCAATTTTCACTATCAGATTATCAATATCACGCAATCAGAGGGTGCGGGAGCCGCTCTTCCAGCAATAGCGGATATATATCAGAGAGAGTGTGACGAAAAACGGGATATCCATTTTGAAGTGCGCTATGAAAACAGCAGACGTTTTACGAAAAGCTATAATAAAGCCGGCTCATTCGATTTAACCCAGCCGCTGAAACATCATGGGAATTATCTGATTACAGGAGGCCTGGGCGGTCTCGGTTATATTCTGGCAAAACATCTGTCGGAAAAATGGAAAGCGAATCTCATATTGACGGGGCGCTCTGATTTAACTGAAGAGCAGGAGAAAAAGATCGAATATTTAAGAAGTTCAGGTTCAACAGTTGAATATATCCGATCTGATGTTTCAAAACAAAGTGATGCTGAACGGATGTTTGCTTTTGCAAAAGAGCAGTTCGGCACCTTACATGGAGTATTTCACAGTGCCGGCGTACTCCGTGACTCTTTTATCTTAAGAAAGACAAAAGAAGAAATTGATCAAGTCACAGGTTCGAAAGTTTATGGCACGCTGTGGCTGGCGGAAGAAATCAAAAAAATGAAAGTTGAATTACTTGTCTTGTTTTCATCCACATCGGCAGTCTTCGGCTCAGCCGGCCAATGTGACTATGCTTTCGCCAATGCCTGTTTGGATCAGTATGCAGCAGTTATGACCGCAAAAGAGTCTGCCGAAAGGATAGTGTCAGTCAATTGGCCGCTATGGACTTCCGGCGGGATGAATATTGACGATGAAGGAATATCCTACATGAAACAGGAACTCGGTCTTGACCCGTTAGATGACGGTGACGGAATACAGGCTCTGGAGAACAGCTTGTGTCAATCATCTGAACAGCTGATTGCCCTGAAAGGCCGTAAAGAAAAGATTGAGGATGTGCTGAAGCGTGCCGGCACAATCAGCTTACATTCAGACCAGCAGGAAGATGCCGATTTGCAAAACGATGAATTAAGACAAAATATCATCAGTTATCTGAAAAATATAATGTCAGAGGAATTGAAATTACCGGTCTCACTCATAGATGAAAAACAATACCTGGAGAAATACGGCATTGATTCAGTTATGATCATGCGTCTGACCAAAAAGCTGGAGCAAAGTATCGGCAGATTGTCGAAAACATTATTTTTTGAATATCATTCAATATCGCAGTTAGCCGAATATTTCCTGAGTCATCACAGCGAACGAATGATGAAACTGCTGAAACCGGCCGGAACATCTGAACTTGTCTCATATCAAAAAAAGCAAAAAAGAAAACCAGTGGAAACAAAAGCGCCGGTACGCTCTGAAGGAGAAGGTTCAAAAGAGCACATTGCGGCCGATCCCCTTTCTGCTGATATAGCCATTATCGGTGTCAGCGGCAGGTATCCGGGCGCGGAAAACATCAGGGAGTTCCAGAATGTGCTGATGAATGGACGGGATTGCGTAAGCGAAATTCCTGATGACCGGAAGGAAATGCTGGAGGGAAGCTGCTATAAGTGGGGAGGTTTTCTGAAAAATCCAGACCGGTTTGATCCTTTATTTTTCCGGATATCACCGAAAGAAGCGGCTTTTCTTGATCCTCAGGAACGTCTCTTTTTAGAGACAGTGTACAATACCATAGAGGATGCGGGTTATAAACCTTCAGATCTGACCCGCAAAAAGGTCGGAGTATTTGCAGGCGTCACATATGGAAGCTATCAATTTTTCGGCGTTGAAGAATCACTTAAAGGAAATGAACTGGCCGTCGGGTCTCCATTTTCTGCAATAGCAAACAGAATATCATATTTCTTTAACTTTAAGGGGCCGAGTATGGCGGTTGATACAATGTGTTCATCCTCTCTTAACGCCATTCACTTAGCCTGTGAAAGTATACGAAGAGGAGAAAGCACACTTGCTGTTGCCGGCGGGGTCAATCTTACGCTTCATCCGAATAAATATACATTATTAAATCAAAGCCGCTTCTTTGCAAGTGATGGCCGATGCCGTACATTCGGCGAGGGCGGTGACGGTTATGTACCGGGAGAAGGAGTGGGTTCCGTACTTTTAAAGCCGGCGGCGGAAGCGGTAAGGGATGGAGATCATATTTATGCGCTGATTAAAGCGACAGCGGTCAATCACGGAGGGAGAACAAACGGTTTTACGGTTCCTAATCCAAATGGTCAGTCTGAACTGATACAGGAAGCGCTTCAGAAAGCTTGTATTGACCCTCGTACAATTAGTTATATTGAAGCTCACGGAACGGGAACTTCTCTTGGAGACCCGATTGAGATCACCGGGTTAACAAAAGCGTTTCGGGAATTTACGGAGCACACTCAATATTGTTCCATCGGTTCTGTCAAATCAAATATCGGCCATCTTGAGGCCGCAGCGGGAATTGCCGGTTTGACAAAGGTTCTTTTGCAAATGAAACTGAAAAAACTGTTTCCTTCCATCCATGCGGAGACGTTGAATCCAAATATCGATTTTAAAGCATCTCCCTTTTATGTACAGCGGTCATTGCAAGATTGGAAGAAACCAAAACTGCAGGAAAACGGAAAAACAGTAACTGTTCCGAGAAGAGCGGGGATCAGCTCATTCGGAGCGGGAGGAACGAACGTTCATATCATTATAGAAGAATATGAAGAAACAAACGTCTCAACAGAACATGTTGAGAACGAACCGCATATTGTCCTGTTATCTGCCAAAGACAATGAACGTCTTCTTGAGTATGCCGAAAACATGAGAGATTTTATCCAACGTTCACTAAGTCCTGAAGTAAAGGATAAGCAGCCTGATATGAGAGAAAAGGTGTATGAAGTACTCAAACCGTTTGTTTCGGAATTGCTTCATATCCATCCGGAAGAAATTAATATTGCTGATCACCTGAGTGAATTTGGCGTAGGGCCTTTGGAATTAAGTCGGATGGCGGATTTTATTAACGAAATGTTTCATATTGAACTCACGATGTATGAATTAACTGATTGCCCCTCCATTCAAGCGGTTACTGAATACTTATTGAAGGAATATGCCGGAGCGATAAGAAACCTGTTCCCGAATGAAGTGATGGAAGGCAGCCAATCGGAAAGCGTCGTTTTACGGGATCTGGCATACACTACACAATCGGGCAGAGAAGCGATGGAGGCCAGAGCGGCGATTACCGGTACGTCTCTTAAAGAAATGAAAGATAAATTATTTGAGTTTTGCCGCGGTGACAAGCAAGTTCCAGGCGTATATGTTCATCAGCAATCAGCAGATGCATTTGCTGAAAAAATGAAGGTGTTAACGGAAGGCACAGCAGGTGAATTGTTTGTAAAGACTATTATTGAGAACGGTGATGCGGAAAAGCTGGCTCAATTATGGGTTTGGGGGGCGGATGTCGACTGGAAATCCGTTCATCAACATTTACAGCAGCCGGGTAAACGGATCTCAATTCCGACTTATCCGTTTGCAAAAGAACGTTATTGGGTTCCGTCCAGGACTGAGAAGACAGAGATCCCTCAGCATTCTTTTCAACATCACTTGCAAAAAAAATGGAGGGAGAATCCGTTTGTAAATCCATCCGAAACAAAAGAGTACGGACTGACAGTAGCATTTGTAAATCAAGACACAGAATCAATTGCCCGCTCTATTTGTTCGGATATAGATCAGGAGAATCTGATTGTCATAAAACATCACTCTTCATTTATAAAACACTCTGATCAAATGTTTGAGTGTTCTTTATTAGATGAAAACCACGCATACCACGTTATCCGTGAGATCTTCTCGGGCGGTGAGCGGCAGGTACAAAATATATTTGATTTGTCAGATATCGGAAACCAGAGTGACAATCAGAACGGCATCCCATATGGTAAATTCTTATTTATACAAGAAATAATTAAGCGGAGTAAAAAGGAAACACCATTATCCATTTTACAAATCACCAATGGCTTGCAGGTATTTAAAGCGGAAAAACCAAAGCTGACGGGGGCAGAATCAGCGGCTTTTCTGAAAGCCCTTTCTGCGGAATACGGCTTTGTTCATGTGAAAACAATAGATATAGACAGCATGAAAGAAACGCATGAGCTGAAACAAATCTTTGAGAATGAAAGGCAATGTACCGGAGAAAATGAAGTATGCTACCGCAGCGGCGTCAGATATGTTCCGTATTTTGAAGAAGAAAGAATCCATACCGGCGGGCCTGTTTCATTTCCTGCGGATAAAGCCATCGTGATTACCGGCGGGACAGGGGGCATTGGCAGAGCAATAGCTGAAGATTTGGTGAAACGGGGAGTGAAAAAACTCGTGCTGACGGGTACGCGTCCATTACCTTTGCGAAGTGAATGGGATCATTTGCTGAAAGAGGGCAGACAGGACGAAAAGACAGTCAGCAATATAAAACTGTTTCAAAGTTTTGAAGAGAAAGGTGTCAACTATATGTATTACAGCGGTTCTCTCACAAATGAAGAGAAGCTGCGTTCATTCTTTCACCAAGTAAGCCTTGAATTTAAAGATATAAGCGGTG
Organism: Bacillus sp. 275; assembly: GCF_001999205.1. Classification (NCBI taxonomy): domain Bacteria; kingdom Bacillati; phylum Bacillota; class Bacilli; order Caryophanales; family Bacillaceae; genus Bacillus; species Bacillus sp. 275. Next base: position 528,675 of record NZ_CP019626.1, on the reverse strand, counting down.
TCATACACTGTGCCGGACTGCACAGCGGCGGCAATCCGGCATTTATTCATAAAAGAATGAGTGAATTTAAGACGGTGTACGGGCCGAAAGTCACTGGACTTCAGAATTTGGAGCGGATTTTTAATAATAGGCCGCTGGATTTCTTTATTCTATTTTCATCAATTGCAGCACAGTCACCCAAACTGTCGAAAGGAATGACTGATTACGCGTCTGCAAACGCATATATGGACTATTTCGCGGCTTATCATTTTCAAAAGGGGAGAACGTATTTCACGTCAATCAATTGGCCGAGCTGGAAAGAAGTCGGAATGGGTACTGTGACGAGTCCTTTATATGATGAATTGGGACTGAACTCTCTATCCACACGGGAAGGACTGGCGATTTTGTATCATGCACTAGAGAGAAAATCGGCCAATATCATTCCTATCGTGAAAAAAGGAACAGTGTTTCATGCAGAAAGTCTCCTGAACATCAATAAAACCGGCGGAGCTTCGGTTCCAGTCCGAAGACAGGAGACTCCCGACACTTTTGATCATTCAGAAGGGCTTGTCAGTGAACTTTCTGCCGTATTTGCCGAGGAATTGAGCATTCCCCTTGAAAAGCTTAACCCAAATACGGATTTTCAGGAATACGGTGTGGATTCTATACTTCTTGTCAGCATTATACATCGAATAGAAGCAATGATTCAGAAAAAAATTGACCCTACTGTGCTTCTTGAACACAACACGATTCATGGTCTTGCGGAATATATCGGTAAGACGGCGCCGCCGTTGAAGAAACAAATCGAACAGACTGATTCTCAAAGCAGCAATCAGCAAGATATGCAGTCTGTGACGAGCCGAAATACAGAACCGCAGACGGCTTCCTCTGCAAAGATAGCTGTTATCGGAATCGGATGTAAGTTCCCTGGAGCGGCTGATAAAGAGGAATTTTGGGACAATCTGAGAAAAGGGAAGAATCATATTAAAGAAGTACCTGATTCCCGGTGGAATATAGAAGAAAATTACTCTCCGGTGCAGCAAAAGGGAAAAAGCATCAGCAAATGGGGAGGATTTATCAATGGAATCGGCAGCTTCGATCCGGAGTATTTCCGCATGGAAGAGGAGAAAGCCATCCAAACGGACCCGCTGATAAGACATTTCTTAGAAACGAGTGTACAGACTGTACGGGATGCCGGTTATGAAGAAACGGAATTATCGGGAAAAAAAGTCGGCGTATTTGTCGGTTCCAGAATGGGCGGCTACGGTCACAAACTGCCGAAAGAAAGCAGCAGCCACATCGTCGGGCTTAGTCAAAACTTTATTGCTTCACATGTGTCGCATTTCTTTAATTTTCACGGTCCAAGCATGGTTTCTGATACCGCTTGTTCTTCTTCATTAGTCAGCATTCATTTAGCCTGCCAAAGCATAAAAAACGGTGATTCAGAGATGGCGCTGGCAGGAGGGGCGGATCTGCTTTTGGATGAAATTCCTTACCTGATGTTAACAGAAGGAGGAGCTCTTTCGCCGGACGGTCAGTGTTTTACTTTTGATGAAAGGGCAAACGGTTTTGTACCCGGAGAGGGTTTTGGCGCTGTTCTGTTAAAACCGCTGGAGAAAGCGAAAGCTGACGGAGATCGGATATACGGTATCATTGAAGCATCAGCTATTAATAATGACGGTGCGACAATGGGAATTACGACCCCGAATCCTAAGCTTCAAGAGCAGGTTATTCAAGATGCATTTGAAAAAGCCGATATCACTCCCGGATCAGTCAGCTACGTCGAAACTCACGGCACAGGCACGATGATTGGAGATCCGATCGAGCTTCAGGCTCTGACAAAAGTATTCCGAAGAGACACAAACAAAACGCAATTTTGCGGAGTAGGAAGTGTGAAAACCAATATCGGACACTTATTAAGCGCTGCCGGAGCGGCAAGTTTCATTAAAGTGATTTTATCAATATGGCATAAGGAAATTCCGCCTACATTGAATTGTGAAACGCCAAATCCCCGCTTTGAATTTGAAAAGTCGCCTTTTTATCCGAATACAGAGCTGAGAAGCTGGAAGGATGGAAAACGGAGGGCGGGCATCAGCGCTTTCGGTTTTGGCGGAACAAACGCCCACCTTTTGGTAAGCGGCCTGGATGATTCATATCATTCCGTCAGAACTCCGCTGCCTCCTGCCGAGTTTGTCAGAAAAGAGTACTGGCCGGATTCAAATCGGAAAAAACAAATCAAACAGAATAAAAAACGGCTTCTTGAAATTATTGATGAAACAGAGTAGCACCTGCTCTGTTTCTTTACTTTGTAAAAGAAGAAAGGTTGTCGAGTTGCATGAGGTTCAGCGTATTAGTCAAACATGACGATTATATTGTTTCAGACCATGTCCTTCATCAAGTGCGTACGATACCCGGCGTAACGTATCTGGATTTAATAACACGATTTTTAGCTGAGAAAGGGATATCACCCAGAAGTTTTGAAATCAAACATGTTTTATTCCGTGAACCTGTTGCGACGTCAGTCCATTTTGATAAAAAAGTCACCTTCCAGTTTACGGAACAAGAAAACGGCTGGCTTGTTGAAACAACAAGCAGGAAATGGGTCGCTGAAAAAGCGGAAGGTGAAGCGTCAGTCAACTTGCAGGCGGAAATCATAAGAAAAAATGCGATAAACGAAAAGACAATTTCAATCGAAGAATTAAAGAAAGGGGCCGTCCGGACTTCGGATGCTGAATCCGCCTATCGTAATTTGCGCAGGGGCGGCCTGATTCATAAAGATTTTATGAAATTGGAAGGTACGGTATATGAAGGTGAAAATTATATTCTGGGAGAGGTCAGTTTAAGCGGACTTTCAAAAGAATATACAGATGACTTTTACATGCATCCCGCATTTTTGGATGGGTCTCTCAGCTTGTTGGGAATCCTTACATCAGACTTGCCGGATGAAGGAACAAATGCGTTTATCCCTATATATATTGAGACATTCCGGGCACTGCATAAAACAACTGGGTCTTGTTTTGTGTATATTAATAAAACCAGTATAACGCAGCCGCCTTCTAAAGACATTTTATATGCGGACATAGAAGTATACAGGCCTGATGGAGAGCTTGCTTTTTATTATGAGCGATTCGGTGTGAAAAGAGTCAGAAATGAAAAATCAATACAAAGGCTGGAGCATTCCCAAAAAGCTAAAGAGGTCGGCAGCGCAACGAAAAATAAAGAAATAATCAGAAATAATTTGATCCAAGAGATAGCCGGCATGATTGAAAAACCTGCTGAAACAGTGAAGAATGATATTTCCTTTTATGAGATGGGCTTGGATTCTAAACAATTATTAGACTTATCCAAAAAGTTAGAACTGATGTTAGGTTCAAAGCTGTACCCGACTTTATTATTTGATTACTCCACAATCGGTGAATTGACGGAATATCTGCAGGAGAAATACGGAGCCGACATGACAGACTCTATCTCTGATACAGTTCAGCACCAAGACAGTCATAAAACATTAACAGATGAGCTGTCATCCATTATTGGAGAGGTTACAAACACACCGCCAAATAAAGCGGACAAACACCAATCTTTTTACGAACTGGGTCTTGACTCAAAACAGCTGCTGCATATATCGAAAATGCTCGAGGAAAGATTGGATACACAATTGTATCCGACATTGCTTTTTGATTATAACAATATTCATGATTTAGCGGCTTATTTAGAAGAAAAATATGATGTGCGTAATACGCCGGCCGCAGCTTTTAAAGAAAAAACGCAAACGAAAGAGCCGTCTGAAAAGCCGGTGCTTGATTCCTTGTATTTACAAAAAGAATGGATAGAATCGCCATTAAAGTCCGGAGAAGTACCTAAGGAAAATACACTGATTTTCGATTTCGACAGTTCATTGAGTGATGAAATCCGAAAGTACATCGGCAGTGAAAATGTTATTTATGCGGAAGCCGCCGCTGAATATGAAATGGTAAATGAAAAGCATTATAAATTTAATCCGGAGCAGTCTGCTCATTACACCAGACTGTTAGAAGATCTTAAAAAGTCCGGAGCGTTTCCGGCGTCAATCATTCATTACCTGTCAAAAAAAGTTTATACTGAGGCAGCGTTAGATTTGACTCACAGCTTTTATTCAATCCTTTATTTAAGCAAAGCGTTGATCCGTCAAAAAACAAAAGAAAACATCAACATTTTGTACGTGCATGACAAGGGTCAATATACAAACCCGGTTTACGCCGCGATTGGAGGCTTTTTTAAAACGCTGAATGCGGAGCAGCCGAATATAAAGTGTAAAACGGTTGAGATTTCTTCAAGACAAACCATTGAAAAAGCACCTTTGCTTCTCAATGAATTAAGTGCCGGACATCATCAGGCTGTGAAATATGACAGCGATCAAAAAAGGAGGGTGACAGCATATAAAGACGCTTCGCCGCAAACAGGACAAAAGGCCGCCAAGTTTGCAAAAAACGGGGTGTATCTCATCATCGGAGGATTAAGCGGCATCGGCTGGATTATTTCAGCGTTTCTTTATGCAAATCACGGAGCCAGCGTTATCATTGCCGGGCGATCGAAAATGACAGCAGACATGGAAGAAAAATTAGACAGCATCCGATATGACGGGGCAAGCATTTCTTATATCCAGGCTGACATGTCAGATAAGCAGCAGGTCATCAAGTTAGCGGAAAAAATTCATGCTGATTATTCCGAAATCAACGGGGTCATTTACAGTGCAGGCGTGTTAAAAGACTCTCTCATTATGAATAAAACAGACGCGGAAGCTCAAGCGGTGCTGCAATCAAAGGTCAATGGTGTGATTCATTTGGATGAAGCGCTCAGAGGTATGCCTTTAGACTTTTTTGTTTTGTTTTCTTCCATCTCCTCAGAAATCGGAAGTCTGGGTCAAGCCGATTACGCCTACGCCAATCGTTTTCTGGAGCATTTTGCCGAGTGGAGGGAAAGTATGAGAAAGGCGGGGGGAAGATCAGGAAAAACCATCGCTGTAAATTGGCCTTTCTGGAAAGACGGAGGCATGTCAGTTGATCCCGGCATTCAAGATATTATGAAAATGGAGTACGGACTTCACCCATTAGAAAATACTGCCGGAATCAAAGCTTTGGAACACTCGCTTCTCGGCCGAGGCCACCAGCTGATCGTGTTATACGGAGAAAAAGAAAAAATACAAAACGATTTCAAGCCGTTATCCGCCCGTTCAGCACCGCCTCTGGTAAGAGATTCAGCGATTGCAGCCGATTTTGATGCTTCGTCAATCGTTACGGAAGAAGCTGAAAGTCCTTTCCGAATACTCGGCACAGCTTCCAATCGTCATCTCGACGATTATTTGCATTATTGGAGCAGACTGAAGAAAGGAGCCCTTCAGCACAATCAAAGCGATGCCGCAAAAAAACTCATCGCTTTTTACCAGACAGAAGAAACGGAAACCGTTCATTTTCTGGCAAACACAGAAAATGCCCGGCATATGGAAATATTGATGAGCGGTAAGGGTGAAACAATTTTACTGATTTGCGGTTTTGCTACCACTGCTTACATGTGGAAAGAACAAATGAAGGAGTGGGCAGATCAATTTAATGTAATTGTCATACACACACCGGGTTACGGGCTGAGTGAGGGGAGCGCCGATTTTACACTGAGCGGGCTGGCTCAGACTTTTATCGAAGTGCTGAACGAGATAGGGGTTGCTTGGCCGATCCACATTGCGGCAGCTTCTTGGGGAGGCATGATAGGGCAGAGGATTGCCTATGAATACCCTGAAAAAGTAAAAACGCTCATTCTTTCCGGAAGTTACACCGAATACGAAGAAGACCCTGAAAGCAGTGTCGAGGAAAAACTGAAAAATGATTTTATAGCTATAGGAAAATCACATGAATATGAAAGTTTATACAGTAATCAATTCCTAAATGCTTCTATTGAACGTTTTATGAAGATACATCAACAAGAAGGCTATTCTACGATCGGCTTTTTAAAAGACATTCATACAAGAACGCTTATCCTTACGGGTGAGAAGGAAAGCGTAGTTGATCAGAAAGAAACAAAAAGGCTGCAGAAACTGCTGAGCAATGCAGAATTAAAGAAAATTAAGGGAGCGGGGCATCTTCCGAACATTACACATCCTGAAGAATTCAATAAAACGGTGTCAGAATTCATCAAGAAATCAGTAAGTAAGGGATGAAAACGATACATACAGTACAGGGGGAGAAAACAATGAAACAAACAATAAGCAATCCGGCATTTGATATGAAACAAATTAACGCTCTTAACGGCCATTATCAGACGATGATAGACAATGGAGATCTGCAATGTGCGAGTTATATGATGTCAAGAGGAGGTGAGGTTTTTGCAGCTGAGTCGTTAGGGGAATTTACCGGCGGACAAAAAGAAAAGCAAACATTTCAGCTTGATACAATCAGAGAAATCGGTTCTTTGACAAAAGTGTTTACCGCTGTAGCCGTCATGCAGCTCGTCGAAAAAGGTTTGCTCGATCTGAAAATGCCGGTCAAGCTCATTTTGCCAGCGTTTGATAAACCGGGTTTCGGAGAAATTAAAATTTTGCACCTTTTGACTCATACGGCGGGATTAAGTTTTGAGCTGGATATTCAAAAGGCTGAAGGCATTGACTTAACGAATGAGGAAGAATGGATAAACTATCTGGTCAGTACGCCTTTGGAGTACGGAGCGGATGAAGCATGGAACTATTCCAGAACCGGCTTTGTTATACTTGGCATCATTATTTCAAAAGTAACAGGCGTATCCTACGAACAGTATGTAACAAAGCATATTATTGAAGCGCTCGGATTAGAAAGAACGTATTTTTATGTGCCTGATGCTTTAAAAGAAGAAGTTTGTGTGATCAATGAGCACGAGTGCGTACAGCTGGAAAAAAGTCATCACCCGTATTTTCCGAATAAAGCGACAAGCGGTCTGTACTCTTCGTTGCGAGATATTTGGAAGTTAGCTGAAATGTTTAGAAATAAAGGCAGATTGAAAGATAAGAAGCTACTTGGAAGAAAAACAGTCGAAGCGATGCTGAGAAATCAAATAAAGCCCGGTCTTCCTTTTTACTTCTTCGGAGCGCCCAGAGAGGAAGGCGGCTTTGGTTTAGGCATTAATTTGTGGCCGGCCGGTGACCATTATTTCATGACAGAAGGCACCTTCTCACATCTTGGAATGGGGTGGTGCGGCATGTTTTCTGATCCAGCCGAAGATTTTACGTATGTATTTTTCACTCCGATTTCCGAGTTTCATCCTCATGCCGTGCTGACGCCGCTGAATATCGTGTGGGCGGGTATTGAATAATTGTCAAAAGCGTCGTCCCGTCTGTCCGGCAGGCGGGACGATTGCTAACTGCCCGTTTTTATCCCGCGGCATCTTTTCAAAGCCTGACCCGAAGTTAAATAACTTAATTTACTCTTTGTAATTTTTTTTAATTATAGTACAGTAGAGCATTTTTATAATACAGTTTAAAGTCTTTTATAGTACAGTTTGGCGCAATATGATCTTATGTTTTATAAGCGGTTTCAAAATGAGGTTATAAATAATTGACGGCTTTGTTTAATTACTGTAAACTATGGTTGTTGATCATATTGTACTAATAAAAAATCTTTTTTTATTAGTACAGTTTAAACGTCATTATCTTTGCTTAAGCGCTATGTGAATTTCTGAATGATTAATTTTAGAATTGCAGAGCATGATAAGACTGTTTTTAATACGGATGGCTAAACGGTATCCTAACCCTGTTAAATCAAAAGAAGAGGTGGTTTAAAAAATGGCTGCAAAGACAAAAACTTCAATTGTTGATAGCAAAAAACAATTTGATGCTATTAATAAGCAGTTTGAAACGTTCCAAATTTTAAATGCTGAAGGAGAAGTCGTAAATAAAGACGCAATGCCTGATCTTTCAGATGATCAGTTAAAGGAATTAATGAGAAGAATGGTGTATATCCGCATTTTAGACCAGCGTTCAATTTCTCTTTCCCGTCAAGGACGTTTAGGTTTCTATGCACCGACAGCGGGCCAGGAAGCTTCTCAAATTGCATCACACTTCGCGCTTGAACAGGACGACTTTATCCTTCCGGGTTATCGTGACGTTCCTCAGCTGATTTGGCACGGTCTTCCTTTACACCAGGCATTCCTGTTCTCAAGAGGCCATTTTAAAGGTAATCAGATGCCTGAGGGAGTAAATGCTTTATCACCTCAAATTATTATTGGTGCTCAAATTATCCAAACCGCAGGTGTAGCTTTAGGTCTTAAAAAGCGCGGTAAAAAAGCGGTAGCTATTACTTACACTGGTGACGGCGGAGCTTCTCAAGGTGACTTCTATGAAGGAATGAACTTTGCCGGAGCATTTAAAGCGCCAGCGATCTTCGTTGTTCAGAATAACCGCTATGCGATTTCAACTCCTGTAGAAAAGCAATCATCCGCACAGACAATTGCCCAAAAAGCAGTTGCCGTCGGTATTACAGGTGTTCAAGTAGACGGAATGGATGCACTTGCCGTTTACGCTGCAACCGCAGAAGCACGCCAGCGCGCAATTAACGGTGAAGGTCCGACTCTGATTGAAACTCTTACATTCCGTTACGGACCTCATACAATGTCCGGTGACGATCCGACTAAATATCGTACGAAAGAAATAGAAAATGAATGGGAGCAAAAAGACCCGCTCGTACGTTTCCGCAAGTTCTTGGAAAACAAAGGACTATGGTCTGAAGAAGAAGAGAACAAAGTGATTGAACAGGCCAAAGAAGAAATCAAACAAGCTATCAAAAAGGCTGACGGCGAATCAAAACCGAAAGTAACAGAGCTGATTGAGAATATGTTTGAAGAGCCGACGTTCAACTTGAAAGAACAACTTGAAATTTACAAAGCGAAGGAGTCGAAGTAAGCCATGGCGCAAATGACAATGATTCAAGCGATCACTGATGCGTTACGCACAGAACTGAAAAACAATGAAAACGTTCTGCTTTTCGGGGAAGATGTAGGCGTTGCCGGAGGCGTATTCCGTGCAACTGAAGGCCTTCAAAAAGAATTCGGTGAGGACCGCGTATTTGACACGCCGCTTGCTGAATCCGGTATCGGCGGTCTCGCTCTCGGTTTAGGCCTGCAAGATTACCGTCCTGTTATGGAAATCCAATTCTTCGGATTCGTATATGAAGTAATGGATTCAATTTCAGGACAAATGGCTCGTCTCCGCTACCGTTCCGGCGGACGCTGGACTTCTCCGGTGACAATCCGTTCTCCATTCGGCGGAGGGGTTCATACACCTGAACTTCACGCTGACAGTTTGGAAGGCCTTATCGCTCAGCAGCCGGGTATTAAAGTTGTTATCCCATCCACTCCTTACGATGCAAAAGGACTGTTGATTGCCTCTATCAGAGACAATGATCCGGTTGTTTTCTTAGAGCATATGAAACTTTACCGTTCTTTCCGTCAGGAAGTTCCTGAGGAGGAATACACAATTGAGCTTGGCAAAGCTGATGTGAAACGCGAAGGTACTGACCTTTCTATCATCACATACGGCGCGATGGTTCATGAGTCGCTTAAGGCTGCTGAAGAGCTTGAAAAAGAAGGCGTTTCTGCTGAAGTTATCGACCTTCGCACTGTAAGTCCGCTTGATATTGATACGATTATTGCTTCTGTTGAAAAAACAGGCCGCGCAATTGTCGTGCAAGAAGCTCAAAAACAAGCCGGCATCGCTGCCAACGTTGTAGCTGAAATCAATGACCGCGCGATTCTGAGCCTGGAAGCTCCGGTTCTGCGTGTTGCGGCGCCTGATACAGTATTTCCTTTCTCGCTTGCTGAGAGCGTATGGCTTCCAAACCATAAAGACGTTCTTGAAACTGCGAAAAAAGTTCTTGAATTTTAATCAGGCATCATAAAAGACGGTAAAGAGAGTCCTTTTCTCTTATATGAAGGAGTCTGTTTACTAGGTTCAATGCTTGCGTATGCATAACTAAAATTTGCTTAATCAACTAGGAGGTCGAAAACTGTGGCATTTGAATTTAAACTTCCGGATATCGGGGAAGGTATCCACGAAGGCGAAATCGTAAAATGGTTTGTTAAGCCGAACGACGAGGTAGAAGAAGACGATGTTCTGGCTGAAGTGCAAAATGATAAAGCAGTGGTAGAAATTCCTTCACCTGTTAAAGGAAAAGTATTAGAATTAAAAGTTGAAGAGGGAACAGTTGCAACTGTTGGACAAACGATTATTACGTTTGACGCACCTGGTTACGAAGATCTTCAATTTAAAGGAAGCCATGATTCAGGAGAGGCGAAAACTGAGGCTCAAGTTCAGTCGTCTGCTGAAGCAGGGCAGGATATCTCTAAAGAAGAGACTCCTAAAGAGCCTGCAAAAGAAACCGGCGCAGGACAGCAGGACCAAGTGGAAGCTGATCCGAACAAACGCGTGATCGCCATGCCTTCCGTACGCAAATATGCCCGTGAAAAAGGCGTGGATATCCGTAAAGTAACAGGTTCAGGCAATAACGGACGTGTTGTAAAAGAAGATATCGACAGCTTTGCAAATGGAGGAGCGGCTCAAGAAGCGGCACCGCAAGAAACAGCTGCACCTCAGGAAACAGCTAAACCTGCAGCGGCTCAGGCTCCTGAAGGCGAATTCCCTGAAACACGCGAAAAAATGAGCGGTATCCGTAAAGCGATCGCGAAAGCAATGGTGAACTCTAAGCATACTGCACCGCACGTAACTCTTATGGATGAAGTTGACGTAACAAATCTTGTTGCTCACCGCAAACAGTTCAAACAAGTTGCTGCTGATCAGGGCATCAAGCTGACTTATCTGCCTTACGTCGTCAAAGCATTAACATCCGCTTTGAAAAAATTCCCTGTTTTAAACACATCTATTGATGATAAAACAGATGAAGTGATCCAAAAACATTACTTCAACATCGGAATTGCAGCGGATACCGAAAAAGGCCTGCTTGTGCCGGTAGTGAAAAATGCCGACCGTAAAGCCGTTTTCGAAATCTCTGATGAAATCAACAGCCTTGCTACAAAAGCGCGTGAAGGCAAGCTTGCACCTGCGGAAATGAAAGGCGCTTCTTGCACGATCACAAATATCGGTTCTGCCGGAGGCCAATGGTTCACACCGGTTATCAACCATCCAGAGGTTGCGATTCTCGGTATCGGCCGCATCGCTGAAAAAGCGATCGTCCGTGACGGTGAAATTGTAGCTGCTCCTGTCTTAGCTCTTTCTCTCAGCTTTGACCACCGTATGATTGACGGAGCAACTGCACAAAATGCGTTAAACCACATCAAGCGTTTACTGAACGATCCACAACTTATTTTAATGGAGGCGTAATGTTATGGTAGTAGGAGATTTCCCTATTGAAACAGATACTCTTGTGATTGGTGCGGGACCCGGCGGCTATGTAGCTGCCATCCGCGCTGCTCAGCTTGGACAAAAAGTAACAGTCGTTGAAAAAGCAACTCTTGGAGGCGTTTGTCTGAACGTCGGCTGTATTCCTTCAAAAGCGCTCATCAATGCAGGCCATCGTTACGAGAATGCAAAACATTCAGATGACATGGGAATCACTGCTGAGAACGTAACGGTTGACTTTACAAAAGTCCAAGAATGGAAAGCTTCTGTTGTAAATAAGCTTACCGGCGGTGTTGCAGGTCTTTTAAAAGGAAATAAAGTGGACGTTGTAAAAGGGGAAGCTTATTTCGTAGACAGCAACTCTGTCCGCGTAATGGATGAGAACTCTGCGCAAACATACACGTTTAAAAACGCAATCATTGCTACCGGTTCTCGCCCTATCGAATTGCCAAACTTCAAATATAGCGAACGCGTTCTGAACTCTACAGGCGCACTTGCGCTTAAAGAAATTCCGAAAAAGCTCGTTGTTATCGGCGGCGGATATATCGGTACTGAGCTTGGAACAGCGTATGCGAACTTCGGAACTGAACTGGTTATTTTAGAAGGCGGAGATGAAATTCTTCCTGGCTTCGAAAAACAAATGAGTTCTCTCGTTACCCGCAGACTGAAGAAAAAAGGCAACGTTGAAATCCATACAAGCGCCATGGCTAAAGGCGTTGAGGAAAGACCTGACGGCGTAACAGTTACATTCGAAGTAAAAGGCGAAGAAAAAACGGTTGATGCTGATTACGTATTAATCACTGTCGGACGCCGTCCGAACACTGATGAGCTCGGCCTTGAGCAAGTCGGTATCGAAATGACTGACCGCGGTGTCATTAAAACAGACAAGCAGTGCCGCACAAACGTACCGAACATTTACGCAATCGGTGACATCATTGACGGACCTCCGTTGGCTCACAAAGCGTCTTACGAAGGTAAAATCGCTGCCGAAGCTATTTCAGGAGAGCCGGCTGAAATCGATTACCTCGGTATTCCGGCGGTTGTATTCTCTGAGCCTGAACTGGCTTCTGTCGGTTACACTGAAGCACAGGCGAAAGAAGAAGGCATTGAAGTCGTTGCAGCTAAGTTCCCGTTTGCAGCAAACGGACGTGCGCTGTCTCTTAACGAAACTGACGGCTTCATGAAGCTGATCACTCGTAAAGAAGACGGTCTTGTAATCGGTGCGCAAATTGCCGGCGCAAGCGCTTCTGACATGATTTCTGAATTGAGCCTGGCGATCGAAGGCGGAATGACTGCTGAAGATATCGCAATGACAATTCACGCTCACCCGACATTGGGCGAAATCACTATGGAAGCTGCCGAAGTAGCAATCGGAAGCCCGATCCATATCGTGAAATAATAATGTAACAAAGAAACAGCCCCCGTTTGTAAAAGCGGGGGCTGTTTTTATTGTGCAAGCACATGCTGCATAGGTTTGATGATATCCTCTTTTTTCTTTACGGATCCCTCAATCTTCATGACCACATGCCGATGATTGATCACCATCAGCGCAGGGAACGTGTTGATTTCCTCTTCCCATCCCTTTCTGTTGTCATAAACCTTCATTTGATCGACATGATGGGGATATTTCTTTTCTAAATCAAGAATCGCATCGTAATAAGGCACTTCTTTATCTATATGATTTTCATCGGAAAAAAACAAGATTTGAGTGTGATGAATGCTGTCGATCCGGTTTTTTGTGAATGGACTGACAGTAGAAACCGAACAGCTTGACAGAACGAACAGCATCAAAAAAAAGGGAATCACCGTACGGTAGCGCATCTATCTTACTCCTCTGTTTTATATAATATATGGGTTCATCCATTTATAAGGACTGTATCAAGTGTATCACGAGAGGTGAAAAACCTAAGGCTTGTTACTGAATTGTTATATAATTGAAACCGTTTTTAATGAAGAAATAATACGTGTGACAACTTGCGCAGCCGATGTGTAAAAAAGGCACATTGTTTTTCGTGAGAGCGCTGTTTTTTCGTTATACTGGGAGCAAAACCATATCAGGAGGGATTGTCATGTATAAAGCCGCTGCAGCTGTCATATGTATGTGCTTACTCGCCGGCTGCCAATCAAATGAAAAGATGCAAACAAACAAACCCCATTCTCAAGCCGCGGCCAATCATGCCAAACGGGAAAACCACCATACAAAAGAGGAAAAACAGAAAAAACAGAAGGCGGAGCCCCGTTACTATATCAATCCGAAAAGCTTTTCTGTGGAAAAAATGGATGAACAGAAAGAGAAAAAACCGATCGCATTGGTAACGATCGATGACGCGCCTGATCAGCATGCTGCTGAGATTGCGGACAAACTGCACGATCTCAATGCGTCAGCGATCTTTTTTGTAAACGGACATTTTTTGAAAAAAGATGAAAATAAGAAAGCGCTTAAGCATATTCATGAGTTAGGTTTTATGATCGGTAATCATACAATGACTCATCAAAACTTAAAAGATCTTTCCGAACAAAAACAACGGGAAGAAATCATTGGCGTCAATAAAGCGGTTGAAAAGGTAATAGGAGAGAAACCCGCATTTTTCAGGGCGCCTTTCGGAAGCAATACGGACTACAGTGACAGACTTATAAAAAAAGAAGGTATGGTGAAAATGAACTGGACCTTCGGGTATGATTGGGATCAGAAATATCAATCCAAAAAAGCGCTTACCGATATCACACTGAACAGTCCTTATCTGCGGGACGGGGCCAACATATTGATGCATGACCGGAAATGGACGGCGGAAGCCATGCCGGACATTGTAAAAGGATTGCGTCATAAAGGATATACTGTGATTGACCCTCGAGCTATAAAAAGACCGTAAAAAATAAATGTGTTATACAATTTATCAGTTGACATATTAAATGTGACATAATAATATAATAACAACAAGTGAAAATTAAGCGTTTTCAAATTCTGAGAAATGGGGAATGACAGATGGGTACAATTGTTTGCCAAGACTGTAACGAAGCGATTCATTACTTTGAGGATGAGAAGGTCACGACGTTATACGGAACATGCTGCGGACAATGCCAGTGTCATCTTGAAGAAGAGTAAAAAGCGTAAAAAGGCCCGAAACGATTTCGTTTCGGGCTTCTTTATGTTTATTGGATGGCTTTTTGCTCTTTGATGACTCTGATCATTTCAAGCGTTGCATCTTCGGGACCCTGCACAGGAAGGCCGGCGTCCAAGTTTTTAAAAATGTAGCTGATATTTTCTTCAGTAATGATCTCGCCCGGAATAAAGATCGGAATTCCCGGCGGGTACACCATGACAAACTCTGCGATGATCCGTCCCGCGGATTCTTTTAACGGAATGACTTCCGTATTTGCGTAAAACGCGTCTCTTGGCGTCATCGCTAACAGAGGAATTTCAGGAAGCAGAACCTCGGTTTGCTGATGAGCATAGTCATTGGCGGAAGCCTGCTTTGAAATGTCTGTAAGCGCGCTTACAAGACGGTCGGCATCTCCTGCTCTGTCTCCGGGGGTGAAAATACATAAAATATTATACAAATCGGACAGCTCGACTTCGATATTATATGATTCGCGGAGCCATTTTTCAACGTCATGACCCGTCAGGCCGAGGTTTTTGACCGAAATGATTAATTTAGTCGGATCATAACTGAAGGCAGCTTTAGACCCTGTGATTTCTTCACCGACACAGCGGATGCCTTCAATTTGATTGAGGCGTTCCCGTGTCTGATCCGCCAGCAGAATCGTATCTTCTAGAAGATCGCGGCCTTCTGTAGCGAGGCGTTTTCTTGCGACATCAAGTGAAGCGAGAAGCAGATAGGATGTTGACGTTGTCGTCAGCATGCTTAAAATCGACTGTACTCTTTCTTTGGAAACAAGACCTTCTCTCACATTTAAAATGGAGCTCTGCGTCAGGGAGCCTCCCAATTTGTGCACGCTTGTGGCTGCCATATCAGCGCCCGCCTGCATGGCGGACAGAGGAAGCTTATCATGAAAATGAATATGCACGCCGTGCGCTTCATCGACAAGCACAGGCACATCGAAAGAATGCGCGAGCTTTACAATGCTGCTTAAGTCAGCTGCCACACCGAAGTACGTCGGATTTATGACAAGCAGGCCTTTTGCGTCAGGGTGCTCCGTCAAAGCCCGCTCGGCGGACTCAAGCGTAATGCCGTGAGAAATTCCGAGCTCATCGTCAATTTCCGGGTGTATAAAAATCGGCACCGCTCCGGAAAATACAATGGCCGACATAATGGATTTATGAACGTTTCTCGGGATGATGATTTTATCTCCGGGTCCGCATACGGCCATGACCATCGTCATAATGGCGCCGCTCGTCCCTTGTACGGAAAAGAAGGTATGGTCTGCGCCGAATGCTTCCGCGGCCAGATCCTGGGCTTCTTTAATGATGCCCTTTGGCGCATGTAAATCATCCAGAGGTTCGATATTAATTAAATCTATGCTTAACGCGTTTTCTCCGATAAATTGTCTGAATTCCGGATCCATTCCCGCGCCTTTTTTATGGCCCGGAATGTGGAATTGGACAGGCTGTCTGTCCGCGTGCTTTTTCAGTCCGCTGTACAGGGGTGTTTCATGTTGCGGCAATTGTTTTCCCACCTTTATCATAATACCTACGGATTAGTTTGTATTACATTCAGTTTTATTACCCGTTTTTTAAACGTAAAACAAATGAATTATATTATGAACTTGAAAGAAAGTAAAGAACAATTTATGATCTATGGAAGATGCTTATTTTGAGCATGATGATAAAGGAGTGAAGACATTTGGAATATCAATATCCGATGAATGAGGACTGGACGACAGAGGAGGCCGTGGATGTTATTGCTTTTTTTCAGCAGGTGGAAAACGCCTATGAAAAAGGAGCTGACCGAGACAGGCTTCTGAATGCGTACCGCCGCTTTAAAGAAATCGTTCCCGGGAAAGCGGAAGAAAAGAAAATCTGCAGCCAATTTGAAGCTGACAGCACCTATTCCCCTTATCGGACTGTGAAACAGGCGAAACAATCAGATCAAGCGATTATCAAAATGTAGACAAAGCGAGCCGGCAATCGGCCCGCTTTTTATGTTATGAGACTTTCTGAGTCAGTGTGTATAAAAAGGAAAGCTTCCTAAAAGCATCTTCAATGGTTTGCAGGAATTCATTGTTGTTCATGTTGATCACGTCTTCTTTTTGCAGCTGAATGCCGCACAAAAGCTCTGCTTTTTTCACTGTCTGCAGGCGTTCAAATAATGTTTTCAGCTGCTCCTGATCCATGTCGGACTGCTTGTACGCCCCTGGCTTCGTATGATCCGGCGACCATACAAAATGACCGGGAATCTGTTTTGTGATGTCCTCCTGCTTCGCTTCCAGCAATCTCCCGTATTCCTCTTTTATCGGAGATTCATAAATGATGGCAAACCATACAAACATATGGGTGTCCCATAAACCGATCTGAAAGTGAGGGAGTTTCTTATACCCGCGTTTGCTGTTGGCAAAGGCAACCCAGCTGTCAGCCGGCGGGTTGACAGATCTTCTCGCGTGCTTGGCGACATGCGGGAACATTTCATCGCCTGTCAATGCTGACAATGTCGGTGCGAAATGCTCTCCTAACAAGGTCAGCTTCGGGCGGACTTGTTCTTTTAACACCTCCATGCGCGGATCTAAACCTTCTATTGTAAATGTATCGAAGTCTTCTTTTGTAAAACGCATCTGAGTCATCTTTTTCCTCCTTATCGTAAGTATTCATATTTTACCACAGCCGCCGCCGGCCGCAAAAACATTGAGAACGTTTGAACCGAGAGGATTGGTGGTAAAAAACGAATAGGTAAACACACAATTTTAAGAATGTTGTTACAGCCGAATATAAGTTTCCATACGATATAAGAAGTATCATTAATAAATTGGAAAAATGGGATGCTTTCTTAACAAATGATCTCTGGAAGGGGCGAAAGACAATGAGGCAAGTGGTGAAGGAAGGATTCAGGGAGGAAAAAAATAACCGTGTAGCTGTCTGGAGACTAGAGGTTGATTATGAATTGGCAACCCTGTATGAGGCCATGCAAAAAGAGAATGAAGATCAAATCGATCTCAGCAAAAGAAAACTGGAACGTCTCAGAAAAGAATGGATTCGGCTTAACGGATAAAGAATAGTAAAAACGAACCGCAGGAAATGGTTCGTTTTTACGTGAGAAGGCATTTTTTTCATTTTCCTTGCTTTTTCATCGCCTTTATCAGTATGCTATAGAATAAGCTATACATAGAAAAGAGGTACACGGTATGACAAATTGGACGGAAATTGATGATATCGCAAAACAATGGGTAAAAGAAGCCGGAACGAGAATCAGGCAATCCATGCAGGAAAGCTTGACGATTGAAACAAAATCAAATCCGAATGATTTAGTCACAAATATTGATAAAGAGACGGAACGCTTTTTCATTGACCGTATACAGGGAACTTTTCCCGGACACCGGATTCTCGGAGAAGAAGGGCAGGGAGATAAGCTCCGCTCCCTTGACGGAATCGTCTGGATCATTGATCCGATTGACGGGACGATGAATTTTGTCCATCAAAAGCGGCATTTCGCGATCTCCATCGGCATCTTTGAAGACGGAAAAGGCAAAATCGGCTTAATTTATGATGTGATGCAGGACGAACTGTATCACGCATTCAGCGGAAAAGGAGCTTATCTGAACGACACGCCGCTTGCTCCTTTAAAAGAAGCTTCCATTGAAGAAGCCATTATTGCAATCAATGCCACATGGGTGACGGAAAACAGAAGGATTGACCCGAGTATTTTGGCGCCGCTCGTAAAACGGGTCAGAGGAACGCGGTCCTACGGATCAGCGGCACTTGAGCTGGCCAGTGTTGCGGCCGGCCGCATTGACGCATACATTACGATGAGGCTCGCGCCGTGGGATTACGCTGCCGGCTGCGTGCTGCTGAACGAAGTCGGGGGCATTTACACGACCACAGACGGCGAACCGTTTACGTTTTTAGACAACCACAGCGTGCTTGCGGGCAATCCGGCAATACATAAAATTATCTTTGACGACTATTTACATGCTGACAGGTAGAGATTTTGAAGAAGAAGATCTCGGGTTTCTGGAGCAGCTGGCGGCTGCACACCCGGTGTGGAAAAACGAAGAGTTCGGAACAAAAAATGCGGCGGAGTTTATGCTTGCATACTCCATGTACAATGGAACGTGGCTCGTATGGGAGATTGACGGCGCTCCTGCCGCCGTCAGTTTTCATTTGGAATGGGCGCCTTCAAACGGAAAACCGTGGCTCGGAACGGTGGCCGTCGCTCCGGAGGCAAAAGAGAAAGGAATCGGACGCGCGGTCATTGAAAAGATTGCGGGCCGGCTGAGAGGGGAGCATAAAGCGATGTTTTCAGCCGTTCCCCTGGACAGGCAGGAATGGGTTTTGTTTTTAAGCCAATGCGGCTTTGAACAGCTTAAGCTTGAAAAAGACGATCGGGAAAAGACATATATGATCATGGTGAAGCCATTGTGAAATGTTTCAGATATAAAAAAGAGACCGGATTTCTCCGGTCTCTTTTTTTGTTTACAAGCCGACCGCATTCCAGGCCGCTTCTACGCTTGCAGCGTCTTGAGAGCCGTAAAGGTCCCGCGCTGATTGAATCAAAGCTGCTTTTGCATCTTTAAAGTTTGATGACGGAGTGAGATATACCGTCAGTGCGCGATAGTAAATCTGCTCCGCTTTTTTTACGCCGATTTTTGTAATCGTGTTGTAAGCGGCTTTGTTCGGAATTCCGCTGTTTGTATGCACGCCGCCGTAGTCGCCGGCATCAGTGTTCGGAAGGTTTTGATAATTTTTGTAATGATCGGGCTGTCCGTATTTTGTCGGAGTGGATAAACTGCGGAGAGCCGGCTGGCTGACCGTAATATCTTCACCGATATCCCAGTCCTCAGTATCGTTGAAGTATCCGAATACATCAGAGAAGGATTCGTTTAAAGCGCCCGGCTGATTTTCATAGTTCAGGTTGGCTGTTTCCTGTGTAACACCGTGTGTCATTTCATGGGCCGTTACGTCCATTGAACCGGAAAGAGGCGAGAAGAATGAGCCGTCACCGTCACCGTAAATCATTTGGTCGCCGATCCAGGCCGCGTTATTGTATTTGCTGCCGTAATGAACGGAAGATACGATTTTGCCGCCTTTATTGTCGTAACTGTTGCGTTTAAACGTCTGATAGAAATAATCGTACACTTTGCCGAGATTGTAATGCGCATCAACGGCAGCGCGCTGAGAAGAAGTTGTGAACTGGTTGGTAGTGCTTGATACGAGCGTGCCCGGCAGGTTATACTGTCGGTTTTGCAGATCGTACGTAATAATTTGCGTTCCGGTAGGTTTAGAAAGATCACGCATTACATATTTGCCGCTTTCAGAAGAAATATTTAATGAGACCGTTTTTCCTTTAAGGGTCGTACCTGTTCCGGTTGCAGCGGCATGCTCCACTTTATTTTGCTTTTTCAGGACTTTCCCTGTCTCCGCATCAACGGTTACTTCCCAGTTAGCTGGTTCCGGTTCGATGTAGCGGATGGTTACATCATAGGCGAGGCGGTATTTACCGTCTTTTGTGGCCGCTGCTTTCAGCTCGGCTTTGTTTTTGTTTGCAACGTTGCCGTTAGAGACGGCTTCAGGTGATTTGCCGATTGCTTTAAAAGCATGATCCAGCGCCTGATTTGCAGATAATTTTTTGCTGTTAGCCGTTGTGGCAGAAGCATCGTTGTTTAATTCACCGTTAATCGCATAGACATTGTTGGATTTATCGACGTGAATAATGACTTGCGAGTCTTTCACAGGCACACCGTTAACGACAGGCACATAACGGAAGTGCTTGTAGCCGAGATCATCGGTCGTGTGGTCAATCAGCTTCAGTCTCTCAGAAGGGTTGCCTTTGAAGACTTTGCCGTTTTGTTTCAAGTATTGCTTGATTGCTTTGTCACTGACTGAAGGCAACTCAGACTGCACCAAAGAATGCTTCGGCACAAAGTTCGTCAGGTTTTCTTTAAGCTGAGGATTCTCAGCGGCCTGAACACCCGGAAGACTGATAGTTAAACTCATAAAGGAAGCGGCGACAGCTACAGACAATTTCTTACCTAAACCCACAATAAATCCCCCTTTTTGAAAATAATGAAAACTTATATTGTTATAATAAACCAGCATTCTCTCATTCTGCAATATAAAACTAGACTCCGCTGATGAATTGATAGAATCGTCCCGGAAAGGCTTCCGGCGGCCAGCATCGGGGGATAAGCCGAGAGGCACGTGTTGAATCAGACATGAGTCGAATGATGCGATTTATTCTGAAAAAAATGACAAATGAAGTCGGGAAAAATGATAGGGGAAAAATGTTCCGATCTGTAAAACTTTTTTTATAGCCGTTTGTCTAAACGGGTGAGGCCTTAATAAACGAAAAGGATTGTTTCAGATGTCAGAGATTTTCAGTCATTTTATTCAGCATTTCGACAGGTATTTCATTTTAAGCAGACAGAGCGTGTTGATCATTCAGTGGTCAGCCGTCTGCCTTGCTGTTTTATACGCGCTGACTTTTCATCCGAAAATCAGCCGTGAGAGAGTTTGGTTTTATTCAGGAATTCTGCTCAGGGCCGTATTATTAGCGGGCATAACAGTTGAATTGGTTCATCAGGTGCAGAGTACTTACTTTAGCGCGCACTATTTGATATCGGAAGAAAGAGAGCTTCTTCCGATCGTTCATCTCTTAATGTATGGGTATGTGCTGCTCACCGCGTTTCACTATATGCTCATGACGCGGGAGCAGAGGGGAAAGGGCATGTTTTATACGTTTGATCTCACTGTGGTGGCACTGCCCGTCATTCAGCTGATCTTCAGCTTTTTCGCTTTCTGGAATATCAGTCCCGATGTGATGGCGGGGGAGGATATAGTTTCGATGCTATGTTTTATTACGGTTGTTTTACTTCTGCTGATTTCTATGAATGTTTTATTCTTTAAAATGTATTGGAAACCGAGACCTGTTTTTATCGGAGTGTTTTATGCCGGAGTCATCGGGCTGTTGGTGTGGGTGCTCGCTGCGCCCTCGGCAGGTGTAACAAAAGATTACGGCAGACTTCTCCCATTTACGGTGTATTTAACGATGGCCGGTTTTCTGATGACCCATCATTTATTTCATCGGTCAGACAGGATCAGACAGCGGACGAAAAGCTTTCTTGCGGCGGCAACGGCCGCTGGTTTTATTGTCTTTTTGAATCCGGTATACAATGCGGGCGATGCAGCTTTTGCGGTTTCAAAGCCGATAGCTGAAGATTCTGTTGATAATGTGGGTGAACATATCACTTCAGACCAAGCGGAACGGATCCTTACATCATTTTTTCCGGCAGAGAATCCGATTTATTTAACAGAAACCAATCAGGACCTCCATTACTTTTACCGTTTTAAAACGGAAGATTACGAAGCGGAAGTGGACGAGGTTTCCCGATTGATTACAAATTATCAATATCTTAAAAAACCGGAAGGCCGCACTTTTACAGAAGAGGAATACCGGAAAAAGTCGCTGGATTTCTTGTCGGCACACGGCCGAAAAATAAAAACAAAAGGCATTCAGACAACAGTGAGAAAAGAAAACGGACAGTTTGTCGTGGAGATTGCGCCGAAAACACAAGGGACGAAACACGAAAATTCGGGCACAGTATTTTACTGGGAAAAAGACACCATTATGGGTTTTTCAGAAGACCCGTCTATTTATCAGCTTGAGTCACTGCCGCAGGTGCATATGACGGAAAAAGACATAGTGAAAGCATCAAAAGCCGCCTTTCGTACGCTTCAAATGCCTGATCAGACATTTGAAATCACAAATACGGATATAAACAGCCTGATCGGCAGCAGTTTGACCGTGACTGCGAATAACGGAACGGAGCTGATATTTGATGCAGTATCCGGACGTCTTATGAAAATCAGAGTCTCACCTGACAGCACCGTTTTAACAAAAACAGAACTTCAGAAGAAGCTTTTTTCATTGCTGGACGCGGATACTTCAAAGCTTAGACAAATTGATAAATCGGAAGGCAATCTCGTTTTTGAAAACTCTGAAGGCACATTCGTTTATACGCTCCGGAATGAAGAAGGCATGAAAGAGGCCTCATTCTACGGACAGGTAAGTGCCAAAACATTCCCGCATACATACAGAGACGGACAAACAGCATTCAAAAAAGTGGCGGCAGCTTATAACGGCATCATTTACAAAAAGCGGGTCAAGCCTGTCATAGCGGTGAAAGACGGCGTAACATATAACGCATGGCTCGTCATTATTCAGCCGTTCGGTTCAAACCGTCATGACGCATATGCAGTGAACGCGGATACTTACGAGGCGGTGAACCTTTATGAACAATAAAGAAAAAAAGGCTGTCTTCTTCGATTTATACGACCTATATAAGGAGGGGGAACTCGAAGGCGGCACGCTCCAGTGGATGAAAGAACATGAGCTTTTATTCGGAGCTGAGGCGGAAAACAGAGAAGGGCAGTATGAACATGGTTTGAATGCGCCGTCCGGCGATATCCGTCAGATTAAATATATGAAATGCCTGACGTATGGATTGTACGGATTCTTCATTGTGCTCTCAATCTGGATGACAGTGTGGTTTTACTTTTAAATGAAAAACAAGATGTCAATTGAACAGCTGTACCGTGAACATTATCAAGATATTATGTATTACCTTTACAGACGCACACAACATGCTGAGACCGCTAAAGACCTCGCTCAGGATACATTTATGAAAGCATTTAACGGGCTTGAGTCGTTTAAGGGCCATTCGTCTATCAGAACGTGGCTCTATGCAATTGCCCATCATACCTTCATCAATTGGTACAGACGTGATAGAAAATATCAATTTTCAGATATCACCCTGAATGAAGGGCTTCAGCAAACAACATATGAACTGCCGGAGCATTACGTCGCCCGGACAGACACTCAGAATGCGCTGACCGGGCAGATTCAGCGTCTGAAAAGCGATCAGCAGACCGTTTTAATTTTAAGGGAATTTCAAGAGCTGTCTTACGAAGAGATTGCTGATGTTTTGGACTGGAGTCTTTCGAAGGTGAAGAGCACCCTGTACAGGGCGAGAATGCAGCTGAAACAGCACTTGGGGGAAAAAAGGAAGGACGGACAGATATGACTTGCTGTTTAGTGAGAGATTTACTCCCTTTATATATTGAAGGCGATTGTGAAACAGAAACGGAGCGGTTTATTTCCCGCCATCTTGAATCATGCGGTAAGTGCGGGAGTTTATATCATATGATGAAGGAGCCGCTTGACCTCGGCAGCCCTGAGATGAAGGCGCCATCCTGTTATGCAGAAGAAGAAAGGCGGTTTAAGGAACGGTATTACGGAAAGCTGCTGATAAAAGCAGCCTGTTTGTTCGGCGCTGTTTTCTTTATCATGCTGGTCCTTAAACTGCTGATTTAAAAAAACGCCCGGCTGAATGACCGGGCGTTTTAATCCGTTTACTCAGCCGGATGAAAGGCTGTATAAATGCCTTCAAGCAATTCCTGGGGCAGTGAATTAAAGAATCCCGCACACAGCTTTGCTTCTTTTTTTCCTGCTCCTGCTTTTTCAGCAAGTTCCTGATCAAATGTATACACACCGTCTTCTTCAATCAGCGCAGATTGAAGGATATGAAGACTTTGGGAAAAAGCGGTGAACAGCTGATCAACGATAAGGGCCTCTTTTTCCGTAAAGCCGAGCTCCACCGCTTTTTCTTTATTAAATGTATATTCGCCGTCCGTTTTCTCAATACATTGAGAAAGAACGGTTAAAAATTCGGTTGAACTGTCCCACAGCTTTTGAATGATCTGGGCTTGTTCTTGATCTAATCCCAATTCAACCGCTTTTTCGCCATCAAAATAATAGACACCGTCTTTTTCGTAAATCGATTGGCTGATGATGTCAATGAGTTTTGCCGCGTCTTCCGGTGTTTTCTCTGCGGAAGCCTGCAGGACATGCGGTTCATTTGCCTGAATCGTTTTTGCGCCGGCAGAATCAAGCGGACTGAATGCAAGCAAGGCGGCTGAGGCGGTTGCAGCAGCAGTTACAGCGGTTTTCTTCAAAAAAGATGTTTTCATTTCATTCTCTCCTTGTCATGTGTATTTGCTTACAGCCACAAGTATAAAAAGACAATGATGGAATTGAAATAGGAGGTATGGTATTTTCTGCATAACGGTGCCGGACTATTTCTGACTTCATTTTCTGAGGGAATCTGCTGATGTAACTAGAGTGGGAGCTGTCATTTCCGGCTTCCTGACTAGGCGGCGGGGGAGATAAGCCTTACATCTGGAGCCTGTTTTGAGGATATAAAAAAGCCTGAATCTTTGATTCAGGCTTCATAAGATATTGTCTTTCCATGTTTACGGAATTTTGCAAAGGGTCATGCTTTTAATCAAGCAGTCCCTGTTCGCGCATTTTTTTCTTTACGGTGAAACCGCTTCCCATCATGGCGATAACGAGAACAATGCTTCCGATGATGCCCCATGCGCTTTTCTCAGCGATTGATACGCCGATCAGCATCATGCTGAAGACTGCTGCGAATGCAAATAATAATAAGAGCCAATTCAATTTTTTCATATTTCCATCCCCTTTAACGTCATACTTTCAGTTTACAGAAAAACGTAACGCTTTTAAAGAGGATGTGTGGTATAATATGAAAGTTATCTAATTTTTTTAGGAGATGAAAATGTGAAACTTCGAAACGATCTTCGCAACATCGCGATTATTGCCCACGTTGACCATGGGAAAACGACTTTGGTAGACCAATTGCTTCACCAAGCCGGAACATTCCGTGCCAACGAAAATATTGCCGAACGCGCAATGGATTCAAACGATCTTGAACGTGAACGCGGTATTACAATTCTTGCGAAAAATACTGCGATTAACTATAAAGATACACGCATTAATATTTTGGACACTCCGGGACACGCCGACTTCGGCGGAGAGGTAGAACGGATTATGAAAATGGTTGACGGCGTTCTGTTAGTCGTTGACGCATATGAAGGCTGCATGCCGCAAACCCGTTTCGTACTGAAAAAAGCCCTTGAGCAGAACTTAAATCCGGTTGTCGTCGTAAACAAAATCGATCGTGATTTCGCCCGCCCGGAAGAAGTCATTGATGAAGTGCTTGATTTGTTCATCGAGCTTGACGCAAACGAACAACAGCTTGAGTTCCCTGTCGTCTACGCTTCTGCGATTAACGGAACGGCAAGTCTGGATCCGAAAAAGCAGGACGAAAATATGGAATCACTGTATGAAACGATTCTAGAACATGTCCCTGCCCCGGTAGATAACGCCGAAGAGCCTCTTCAATTCCAAGTGGCGCTGCTTGATTACAATGATTATGTCGGCCGTATCGGTATCGGACGCGTTTTCCGCGGCACGATGAAAGTGGGTCAGCAGGTTTCATTGATGAAACTTGACGGAACGGTAAAATCATTCCGTGTAACGAAAATCTTCGGTTTCCAAGGATTGAAACGCGTGGAAATTGAAGAAGCGAGAGCGGGAGACCTCGTTGCCGTTTCGGGCATGGAAGACATCAACGTCGGTGAAACGGTTTGTCCGGCTGACCACCATGAGCCGCTGCCGGTTCTGCGCATTGATGAGCCTACGCTCCAAATGACATTTGTCGTAAACAACAGCCCGTTTGCAGGCCGTGAAGGCAAATATGTCACAGCCCGCAAAATTGAAGAGCGTCTGAACGCGCAGCTTCAAACAGACGTCAGTCTTCGTGTCGAACCGACCGCATCACCTGACGCATGGGTTGTTTCAGGACGCGGTGAGCTTCACCTGTCCATTTTAATTGAAAACATGCGCCGTGAAGGCTATGAGCTTCAAGTGTCTAAACCTGAAGTTATCATTAAGGAAATCGACGGCGTAAGCTGCGAGCCTGTTGAGCGCGTGCAGATTGATGTGCCTGAAGAGCATACCGGTTCTGTTATGGAATCAATGGGTGCGAGAAAAGGCGAAATGCTTGATATGATTAATAACGGAAACGGCCAGGTCCGCCTGATCTTTACCGTACCTTCACGCGGACTCATCGGCTATTCTACTGAGTTTCTGTCACTGACACGCGGTTTCGGTATCCTGAACCACACGTTTGACAGCTATCAGCCGATGCAAAAAGGCCAAGTCGGAGGCCGACGTCAGGGTGTGCTCGTTTCCATGGAAAACGGAAAAGCGACATCTTACGGAATTCAAGGTATTGAAGACCGCGGCGTCATCTTCGTTGAGCCCGGAACAGAAGTATATGAAGGCATGATTGTCGGCGAACATAACCGTGACAATGACCTTGTCGTCAATGTAAGCAAAATGAAACAGCAGACAAACGTCCGTTCCGCTACGAAGGATCAAACGACTACGATTAAGAAAGCGCGCATTATGTCGCTTGAAGAATCACTCGAGTACTTAAACGAAGATGAATACTGTGAAGTAACGCCGGAATCCATCCGTTTAAGAAAGAAAATCCTGAATAAAAACGAACGTGAAAAAGCGGCGAAAAAGAAAAAAACAGCAGGAATGTCTTAATCACTTGCAGAATTTGAAAAGGTAGAACCCGAACGGAAAAGGGGAGGGGGATCCTTTTGAATGAAGTAAGTGAACGGCTGTCATTCTTTGCGGCTCTTTACCAAGTGGATGAGCATCCGCTGACGGGAATGTGGCTGTTATACGGAACGATCGTCGTGCTTTCGGTAATTGTATTTAAACTCGGCTTTGCCAAACGGCTGCCGGTGTTGAAGGCTGCGGCAGTTTATCTCTTCCTCGTGCTCGGCTGCACCGTGCTGACTTTTTTCGGTGTGTTTCTGCCGGTCGGAGAAGGGCTTGTTGTCGCCGCCTTGATTTTGATCATTTACAAAATCCGTCTGCACCAGTCCAAAAAAAGCCAGTCAGCTAAACCGCAATAAAAAAATGACCTTGCCTTCCGGCGGGTCATTTTTTATTCGGTTTATTTTTTCAGTTTATCTTTTTTCGCTTTTTGTCCGGGATGAAAGGAAAAGTGTCCGGTATTCAGCCGCGCCTCCGTTTTGACTTTGATTCGGTCATGGCATTCCCGGCACATATATGTATGAATCGGACGATTGCGGAGGCGTTTGGCTGTCAGTGTTTCATCATCAATTTGTTCGATTTTGTCGCAAATGGAACATTTTACTCTCATTGATTTTTCACCTCTTTCACTATGACAAGCATTATATCATGGATGCCCCTCCTGCCAAAGGGAAAGAAAGCAGCGCCCTTCCTTTGGAGCGGGCGCTGCTTTTTACCGGCGGTTTTTCATATGATGATCCGATTGATCGTTCTGTTCGTTTTGCAGCTTGTTCTGGTCTCTTTGGTTCAGCTGATCATCATTCGATTGAGTCGGTGATTCTTTTTCATTGTCGGTCACATCATTAGGGACTTCCGGCATGACACGGCCGACGATGGCGGCAAGTTCGTCCAAAATGCCTGAAACGGGGCGGCCGGCCTTAATGTCGCTGCCCATGCCTCTCAGACGGGAAACCGTATCAGGATCAGCCACGACAACGGCATTGGCACCGTAAGGATCGTTTTTTAACGCCTGGGCAACCGTGTATTTAATGCTCTCCACTTTGCTTCTTTCTAAATTGTCATCCACATCGATACCGACAACGGAGTATCTTCCGAGTACAACCGCGGTGGCATCTGAAATGCCGGGGATTTTTTCGGTTACCTCGACGAGATGCTTAGCGATGTCTGTCCGGCCGGGATTTTCAGCTGTCTCAGGAGCCGTATTTTTCACATGGATCGGTTTTGCATCGCGCTGATCGGCTGATTCGTTCTGAATATTGCGGCCGCGGCCGTCCTGTACAGCAGTGCAGCCGGTAAGGATAAACAAGGCTTGTATGATAATGAAAAGAATTCGCACGTCAGATTTCCTCCTTGAATGCTTTCATTTATTTTATTGTTGAATTAACCTTCTATCTTTATTCACCAAATCATATATTTTAGCAGGCATCCCCGTTTTTCGCGGAAAGAGAAGCACACGATGGGCTTTGATCCTTATTTCAGGAGGCTGAGACTTGAGTAAAATTTATGTGTTAGATACGAATGTACTTTTGCAGGATCCTAACGCCATTTTTTCCTTTGAAGAAAACGAAGTTGTCATCCCCGCCGTCGTGCTGGAAGAGGTCGATTCAAAAAAGCGGTATATGGACGAGGTCGGGAGAAATGCGAGGCACGTATCTAAGCTGATAGACGGGCTCAGGGAGAAAGGAAGGCTGCACGAGAAAGTTCCGCTTGAAAGCGGAGGAACGCTCAGAATTGAACTGAACCACCGGTCATTTCACCAGCTCCAAGAAATTTTTATCGAAAAAACGAATGATAACCGCATTTTGGCGGTGGCAAAAAATTTAAGCCTTGAGGAGGAAACGAAAGAAAACGGCCGCCTCGTCATCCTGGTCAGCAAAGATGTGCTTGTCAGGGTAAAGGCGGATGCCATCGGGCTTTTGGCGGAGGACTTTTTAAACGACAGAGTCGTTGACCATGATGAAATATATAGCGGGTACAAAGATATATTTATGAATAAAGAGCGGTTTGCCTCGTTTTATAAAGACAAACAAATTTCAGTCAAGGAGCTTCAGCAGCATCAGGTTTATCCGAATCAATTTGTGCTGATGAAAGATGAATTAGGAGGATCTTCGTCTGCGGTCGGCATGACAGATAAGAAAGGCGAGACCGTAAAAAGACTCGTTTTCGATGATGAGCACGTATGGGGTATCAGGCCGAAGAACGTCCAGCAGACAATGGCGCTTGAACTCCTGCTGAGGGAAGATATCCCGCTTGTCACCCTGATCGGAAAAGCGGGAACGGGAAAAACCTTGCTTGCTCTCGCGGCAGGGCTTCTGCAGACGGAGGATCTCGGTATTTATAAAAAGCTGATCGTCGCGCGTCCCATCGTCCCAGTGGGAAAGGATATCGGATATTTGCCGGGCGAAAAAGAGGAAAAGCTCAAGCCGTGGATGCAGCCGATCTTTGATAATCTTGAATTTTTATTCAATGCGAAAAAGCCGGGTGAACTTGAAGCGATTTTGGCAGGAATCGGATCGATTCAGGTGGAGGCGCTGACATACATTCGGGGAAGAAGCATTCCGGATCAGTTTATTATTATTGATGAGGCTCAGAATCTGACGAGGCACGAGGTCAAAACGCTTTTGACTCGGGTGGGAGAGGGCAGCAAAATTGTCCTGATGGGCGATCCGGAGCAAATAGATCACCCATACTTAGACAGTTTAAACAACGGACTTGCTTATGTTGTAGAACGGTTTAAAGAACAAACCGTCTCCGGCAGCGTGAAGCTTGTGAAAGGTGAAAGATCCGGCCTTGCACAGCTTGCAGCCGATTTGTTATAAAACTTCGATTTCTGTGACGCCCGTTATCGGTTTTTCTAAGTCTCCGTCCACGTAAAAATGGACCGGGCCGCCGTCTTGAAGGGGTTTCCCCGCATCGCTGAAATGCGCGATTGCGTCCATCGCCTTTTCAAGCGCCACTTCGGTTCTTTCTGATTTTGAAATAAATGCGCACAGGACAGCGCTTTCTTTCGGCTCGGCATTTGCTAAAACAGCGCCGAGCTTCATGGCGAAGCTGCCGTCCATCAGTCTTTCTTTTTCATAACGTTTTTCGCTTTTTAAAGTCGGCGGCGAAATGCGCCCTTCTCTGATCACCCGTTCCGGATCAAGCGTATGCTCCTGGGTTTCTGCAGAGCCGTCCGGATGAACGGGCTGATTTTTTTCAAACGGAAACTTACGGTCATCGAAAATCCAGACACTCGGATCAATTGTAATCGGGTATGTAACATTGCCTTTTACTTGAATAACGCTCATGGTGAAGCCCCCCTTTACTTAAAGTATAAAAGTTTTCGCATGAATTGTCACTTTGCGTCGCAAATTAGATGTATACAACGGCAGCGAAGTGAGGATGATCGACATGGTATGCCGGCATTACCAAGAGCTGGACGCATTAGTTCAAGAAGCGAAAAAAAGGACCGAAGAAGGCAAAGTGGCAGACTATATTCCGGCTCTGGCTGAATCTGAACAAGACAGCCTTTCGGTCACAATTTATCATGCGGAAAATACATGTCTGACGGCAGGAGACGCCGACCGGACATTTACGCTGCAGAGCATTTCGAAAGTGCTTTCTCTGGCGCTCGTACTGATGGATTACGGAAAGGAAAAGGTGTTCAGCTGCGTGGGTCAGGAGCCGACCGGCGACCCGTTTAATTCCATGATTAAGCTTGAAACAGTGAATCCGGGCAAGCCTTTAAATCCGATGATTAATGCGGGCGCTCTCGTCGTTACGGGTTTCATTAAAGGGCATTCGCCGAAAGACCGCCTGGATTACCTGCTCGGATTCATCAGAAGACTTGCGAATAATCAGGACATTACATATTGCAGACATGTCGCGGAATCGGAATTCAGTTCATCCATGATTAATCGGGCCATGTGTTATTACATGAAGCAGTATGACATTTTTAAAGGCGATGTTGAAGAGGTCATGGATTTGTATACAAAACAGTGCGCAATTAAGATGAGCAGTCTGGATTTAGCCAAAATCGGCTGCGTATTCGCCCTTGACGGCAAGCATCCGGAAACCGGGGAGCAGGTCATTAAAAAAGATGTGGCGAGAATCTGCAAGACGTTTATGGTGACATGCGGCATGTACAATGCGAGCGGGGAATTCGCGATTAAGGTCGGCATTCCCGCTAAAAGCGGCGTTTCGGGAGGGATCATGGGCATTTCGCCGTACAACTTCGGAATCGGTATATTCGGCCCGGCGCTTGATGAAAAAGGCAACAGCATCGCGGGTGTGAAGCTTTTGGAAATCATGTCTGAGAAATACAGGCTGAGTATTTTTTGAAACATTTTTTATCATAACATCTGCTTAAATCCTCTTGCAATTTCATCTGATACCCTTTATGATAAATAGAAGAATTAGGTACTCGCCTGGGGAACGGAGGGATACTTTTGGCTTCAGAGATTATAGTTGACCATCAGCAGAAAGCATTCGAGCTGTTGAAGTTAGATGCTGAGAAGATTTTGAAGCTGATCCGAGTACAAATGGATAACTTAACGATGCCTCAATGTCCTCTGTATGAAGAGGTCTTGGATACTCAGATGTTCGGACTGTCGAGGGAAATCGATTTTGCTGTCCGCCTGGGATTAGTTGACGAAAACGACGGCAAAGAGCTGCTGGACAGACTTGAAAGAGAACTGTCTGCTTTGCATGACGCGTTTACAGGAAAATAAATGATCAAACTCAAACTATTCAACGGTTTGGGTTTTTTTATAACCGTAAACCGTTTTTTTTGCATCTTCTTTTCGTAAGACGGTCTCTTAATCTGCATTTCATCCGAAAAACTATAAAGAAACTGCGTAAAATGTTTATGAATTATAGTAAAATATAATACGCAATAGGTATTAAACGTAAGCTTTAAGCAGGAAAGAGGATGTTATGTTTAAAAGAATGTTAAAATCTTACGATTATTCATTGATATGCGCTATCATTCTGCTGTGCAGTTTCGGATTGGTAATGGTATACAGCTCAAGCATGATTACCGCCGTTATGCGTTACGGCGTGAGCAGCGACTATTTCTTTAAACGGCAGCTGTTCGCCGTCATCGCGGGGTTTGTGCTGTTTATCATCGCGGCCGTTTTTCCGTACAAAGTGTTCGCCCATCAAAAGATTCAGAAATTCATACTGCTTGCGTCAGTGGCTGCGCTTTGCGCGCTGTTTGTTTTCGGACATGTTGCCGGAAACGCGCAAAGCTGGTTTAAAATCGGCGGAATGGCCATTCAGCCGGGGGAATTTGTCAAGCTGTCCCTGATACTGTACCTTGCCGCGGTATACGCAAAGAAACAAAGCTATATCGATCAGCTTTTGACGGGGGTTGCGCCGCCGGTGATCGTCACCGTAGTCATTTGTGCGCTTATCGCCATTCAGCCTGACTTCGGAACGGCGATGATTATCGGCCTGATCGCGTTTTGCGTCATTATGTGTTCGGGATTCAGCGGAAGGACCCTGCTCAGGCTGGTTCTCATGGCGGGAATCGTATTGCTCCTAGTCAGCCCGATCATCTACCTGAAATGGGACGATATTTTGACACCCGGGCGTATGAGCCGGTTTGAAAGCCTTGAAAATCCATTTAAATACGCCAGCACATCAGGCCTGCAGATTATAAATTCGTATTATGCGATCGGCTCAGGCGGTTTTTTCGGTCTCGGTCTTGGAGAAAGCATTCAAAAATACGGTTATCTGCCAGAATCGCATACAGACTTTATTATGGCGGTTATTTCAGAGGAGCTCGGCATTTTCGGCGTCCTGTTTGTCATTGTGCTGCTGGCTTTTGTCGTGTTAAAAGGTTTTTATATTGCGAGAAAATGTGAAGATCCGTTCGGGAGCCTTTTGGCAATCGGGATATCCAGCATGATTGCGATTCAGACCTTTATCAATCTCGGCGGTGTCAGCGGTTTAATTCCGATCACAGGTGTTCCGCTGCCGTTTATCAGCTACGGGGGATCATCAATGTTTTTGTTATTAACGAGCGCCGGTATATTGGTGAATGTCAGCATGCATGTCAAATACTCAGAAAAGAAGAAAAAGAGGGAGCCCGTTCCGTCTAAGGGGGTAAAAAGACGGCAGACGGAAAAATCTGTGTATCTCTAAAAAACAAGTGTATACACAGGACGGATATTCCTTTATTATAAACTACATATTTATTAGGCCAAGGGGGAGAAAAGTTTGTCACAACAATCCATCCAAAAAGTGTTAGTAGCAAACAGGGGAGAAATTGCGATCCGGATTTTCCGGGCGTGCACAGAATTGAACATCAGAACGGTAGCCGTTTATTCAAAAGAAGATTCGGGCTCCTATCATCGCTATAAAGCGGATGAAGCTTATCTAGTGGGAGAAGGCAAAAAACCGATTGACGCGTATCTTGATATTGAAGGGATTATTGAGATCGCAAAAAGAAACGGCGTAGATGCCATTCATCCGGGCTACGGATTTCTCTCTGAAAATATCCAATTTGCGAGACGCTGTGAAGAAGAGGGCATCGTATTTATCGGACCGACGTCAGCGCATTTGGATATGTTCGGAGATAAGGTAAAGGCGAGGGAGCAGGCAGAAAAAGCCGGCATCCCTGTTATTCCGGGGAGTGACGGACCGGCTGAAACATTAAAAGATGTCGAACAATTCGCAAAAGTCCACGGATTTCCGTTTATTATTAAAGCATCGCTCGGAGGCGGAGGGCGCGGAATGAGAATCGTCCGAAGCGAAAGCGAATTGAAAGAATCGTTTGAGCGGGCCAAATCAGAAGCGAAAGCCGCATTCGGAAACGATGAAGTGTATGTTGAAAAACTGATCGAAAATCCTAAGCATATTGAAGTTCAGGTGATCGGAGATAATGAAGGCAATGTCGTCCATCTGTATGAGCGGGACTGTTCCGTTCAGAGACGCCATCAAAAAGTCATTGAGGTGGCGCCGAGTGTATCTTTGCAGCCTGAATTAAGGGACGAAATCTGTCAAGCGGCTGTGGCGCTTGCGAAAAATGTCGGCTATATCAACGCGGGGACCGTGGAATTTCTCGTAGCGGGCGGTGAATTTTACTTTATTGAAGTGAACCCGCGCGTGCAAGTGGAGCATACGATTACGGAAATGATAACGGGGGTTGATATCGTTCAGACGCAAATCCTCGTCGCGCAGGGCCACGGACTGCACAGCCGTGCCGTCAATATCCCTGAGCAGAAAGACATTTTTACAAACGGGTATGCGATACAATCACGTGTGACCACTGAAGATCCGCTGAATGACTTTATGCCTGACACGGGTAAAATTATGGCTTACCGCTCAGGCGGCGGCTTCGGCGTCCGCCTTGATACGGGAAACAGCTTCCAGGGCGCCGTCATCACGCCTTATTATGATTCACTGCTCGTCAAGCTGTCGACATGGGCGCTGACGTTTGAACAAGCATCAGCGAAAATGGTCCGCAACCTGCAGGAATTCAGGATCAGGGGCATTAAGACCAATATTCCGTTTCTTGAAAACGTGGCAAAGCATGAAAAATTCCTGACGGGCCAATATGACACATCGTTTATCGACACAACGCCTGAGCTGTTTGTTTTCCCAAAACAGAAGGACCGCGGAACAAAAATGCTTTCCTATATCGGCAATGTCACGGTGAACGGTTTTCCGGGAATCGGGAAAAAAGAAAAACCTGCATTTGATAAGCCTCAGACCGTTACGTTAGGTATCGGGGAAAAGCCGGCAAGCGGTACGAAACAGATCCTTGATGAAAGAGGCGCTGAGGGGCTTGCAGACTGGGTGAAAGAGCAAAAATCCGTGCTCCTGACCGATACAACGTTCAGGGATGCCCATCAGTCCCTGCTTGCAACCCGGATCAGATCCAATGATTTGAAAAAAATCGCGAATCCGACGGCTGCCCTGTGGCCTGAACTGTTCAGCCTTGAAATGTGGGGAGGCGCGACATTTGATGTAGCGTACCGTTTCTTAAAAGAAGACCCTTGGAAACGCCTTGAAGATCTTCGCAAGGAAGTGCCGAACACATTGTTCCAGATGCTGCTTCGTTCATCAAATGCCGTCGGTTATACAAACTATCCGGACAATGTCATCCAAAAATTTGTCCGGCAGTCAGCGGAGTCAGGTATTGACGTATTCCGGATCTTTGACAGCCTGAACTGGGTAAAAGGGATGACGCTGGCCATCGATGCCGTCCGTGAAACCGGAAAAGTGGCGGAGGCTGCGATTTGTTACACGGGAGATATTCTTGATAAGACCCGGACGAAATATGATTTGAAATATTATCTTTCTATGGCGAAAGAGCTTGAGGCGTCTGGCGCGCACATTCTCGGTATTAAAGACATGGCCGGTCTTTTGAAACCTCAAGCCGCATACGAACTTATCTCAGCGCTGAAGGAAACGATTGATATTCCCGTTCATCTTCACACGCATGATACGAGCGGCAATGGCGTCTTTCTCTATGCCAAAGCTGTTGAAGCGGGTGTGGACATCGTGGATGTCGCCGTCAGCTCAATGGCGGGTCTGACTTCACAGCCGAGTGCAAGCGGATTTTATCATGCGCTTGAAGGAAACAGCCGCCGTCCTGAAATGGATGTCCGGCAGGTGGAAAGACTGTCGCAATACTGGGAATCCGTCCGTCAATATTACAGTGAATTTGAAAGCGGGATGAAGTCTCCGCATACTGAGATTTATAATCATGAAATGCCGGGCGGCCAGTACAGCAATCTGCAGCAGCAGGCAAAAGGAGTCGGCCTCGGTGATCGCTGGAATGAGGTGAAAGACATGTACAGCGTCGTCAACCGCATGTTCGGCGACGTCGTGAAAGTAACACCTTCTTCCAAAGTCGTCGGAGATATGGCGCTTTACATGGTGCAAAACAATTTAACAGAACAAGATGTTTATGATAAAGGCGAAACGCTTGATTTTCCGGATTCAGTCGTAGAGCTCTTTAAAGGACAGATCGGCCAGCCGCACGGCGGATTTCCGGAAAAACTGCAAAAGCTCGTTCTGAAAGGACAGACGCCGATCACGGTAAGACCGGGTGAGCTGCTTGAACCGGTATCTTTTGAAGGGATTAAAGAAGAATGGAAAGAAACACATCAGATGGAATTGAGTGATCAGGACGCAATCGCGTATGCTCTTTATCCGAAGGTGTTTACTGAATATGTTAAAACGGCGGAACGCTTCGGTGATATTTCCGTATTGGACACACCGACTTTCTTCTACGGCATGACACTCGGTGAAGAAATCGAAGTGGAAATCGAGCGCGGAAAAACGCTGATTGTGAAGCTTGTATCTATCGGTGAACCGCAGCCAGATGCGACACGTGTCGTTTATTTCGAATTGAACGGCCAGCCGCGCGAGGTGGTCATTAAAGATGAAAGCATTAAATCGTCCGTACAGGAAAAATTAAAAGCTGATCGGACAAACCCAAGCCACATTGCGGCATCCATGCCGGGAACCGTCATTAAATTGTTAACGGAAACCGGGGCAAAGGTGAATAAAGGCGATCATCTGATGATTAATGAAGCGATGAAAATGGAGACGACGGTACAGGCGCCGTTCTCCGGGACGATACAGCAGATTCATGTGAAAAACGGTGAACCGATTCAGACAGGCGATTTACTGATCGAAATTGAAAAAGCGTAAAAAATGAACATGAAAAAACCTGATCCTCCCCCGTGTGCGATCAGGTTTTTTATATGTAAAAAGGCCGAAGCTCTGATGCTTCGGCCTTTTCATGTGCCTCAGATGTTCCGCTGTTTTGATTCATAGCGGAAGCGGGCGATTAATAATAAGAAATAGCATAAGACGCCGAACAGGCCGGCAATAAAGAGCGAATGGGCAAGTGCAAAGCCGGTGGCCATTTCTGAATAAACAACCATGATTCCGGAGAACGCCTGTAATACAACAAAGGCAAGAGCCGCTATCCAGCCCCCAAGAATCTGTTTTTGGTCTTTGTAGGAGCGCACCGCATGTGCAAAAGCGACAAGAATCCATACGAACAGAAGCAGCGCTGCCGTTCTGTGGCCCATCTGCACCCATTCCTGAAAATGGGACGGAAGCCCGTGATTCAGCCTGCTGCAAAGCGGAACGTCAGGGCAGGCAAGGCTTGATTTCGTATGGCGCACATAAGCCCCCGTATAAACGACGATATACGTGTAAATCGAAAGGCCGATCATATGAAACTGCATTTTTCTGCCGATTCTGAGCGGCTTGACGAGCTTTTTGTCTGATTTATCAGCTTCAAATATGAGCAGCGTCAAAATCAGAACAGAAGCGAAAGAAATCAGCGATATGCCGAAATGAAGCGCCATAACGAGCGCATTTGATCCGAAAACAACCGCTAATGCGCCGAGAAGCGCCTGTAAAAATAAAAAGATAATGGACATAATGGCGAGAAAGGTTGTTTCACGGAAAACAGGCGTGATTTTTCTCCATGCCCAAAAAGCGAGACTCAGCACGAGAACGATTGAGACACCGCTTGCGAGTCTGTGGCTCCATTCAATGATAGAAGCGGCGTTAAGCTCCGGGAAAAACCGGCCGTGGCAAAGCGGCCACTGCCTTCCGCATCCGAGACCCGATCCTGTCTTTGTGACAAGAGCGCCGCCGATCAGCACGACGAGCATAACGAATGTCGTCAGCACGCCGAGCACTTTCAAAGCTTTATTCATTTTACATTCACCTTCTTAACAAACTGGACAAAATGATATACGTACCAAGTGTAAGCGAATATGTGTTTTGTGGCAATTCTCAATTCTGTTTGTTCACAAAAATATAATAGAATCAGGACTTCTTAGATAATGGGGTTGATTATTCCAGATGGGTCTGATAGAAATAAAGTAACCGCTTTATTATGAAACCGGCGGATTTGGTAAAATTCATAAAAAGTTCACAAATAAATTCCTGTTTCTCGTTTAATATTTAAGAGGATGTTTTTTTACAGGTCATTATCTTGTATGATAGAGTTGCAGGTCTTAAAAAACCTGCTTTAGGTTTGTAAGGGAGGTTTACGTTATGGCTAATTCCAGAATTTTAAACGATACAGCTATAGACGGACAGATTGAAGAGACGACGGCATGGAAGGATTTCCTTTCGCTTATCAAAATAGGAATCGTCAATTCGAATTTAATTACGACTTTTACCGGCATGTGGCTTGCGTTACATATATCCGGTCTGAGTTTTTTAGGCAATTTAAACACCGTGCTTCTTACATTAATAGGATCTTCTTTGATCATCGCCGGTTCTTGTGCGGTTAACAACTATTACGACCGTGATATCGATCATTTAATGGAACGCACGAAAGTAAGGCCGACGGTAACCGGAAAGATTCAGCCGAATCAAGCGCTGTGGTCAGGAATTTTACTCATTGCTTTAGGACTTATCATGCTTTTGATGACCACCGTGATGGCAGCAGTCATCGGTTTTATCGGCGTGTTTACGTACGTTGTTCTTTATACAATGTGGACGAAACGCCGTTATACGATTAATACGGTTGTCGGAAGTGTATCAGGCGCCGTGCCGCCGTTAATCGGCTGGACAGCGGTTGAAGGGCACATCGGTGTTGTCGCGTGGGTTTTATTCATGATTTTATTCATCTGGCAGATTCCGCACTTTTTAGCGCTTGCGATTAAGAAGACGGAAGATTACAGAGCAGCGAATATTCCGATGCTTCCGGTAGTGCACGGCTTTGAAGTGACGAAAAGACAGATTATCGTCTGGGTCGCATGCCTGCTGCCGCTTCCGTTTTTCCTCGGCAGTCTCGGTCTTCCGATCGTCATTCTCGGCACTTTGCTGAATGTCGGATGGCTTGTTCTCGGACTGATGGGATTCCGTATGAAAAACATCATGAAGTGGGCAACTCTTATGTTTGTCTATTCGCTTAATTACATGACCATTTATTTTGTAGCGATGGTGGTCTTTACGCTGTTTTAATTGAATAATGAGCTTGTTTGATCGCCAAAACAAACAATGACAACTAGTAAACGCCGCCTTGACCTTTTGTTTAATCAGGCGGCTTTGCTTTTATACATAGATGGAATTTTAAGTAAAAAATCTCATATTTTAAGAAATGAGGAAAAGAAGTATTTCGGCTGGAAGCAGATTTACTGCTTGTGCATCTCGTACTGATTCAAAAAAGGGGTTGGGTGAAATGTTAAAGCGTTGGCGTCTTTTATCATTATTAGCCTTAGTGCCGCTTTTATTGAGCGGCTGTGGAAAACCGTTTCTGTCCACACTCAAGCCTGCCGGCGAAGTGGCTGATAAACAATATGATCTGACGGTGCTCAGCACACTTATCATGGTTGTCGTCGTTGCGGTCGTAGCAGTTATTTTCTTTTACGTCATTGTGAGATTCAGACGGTCGCGTATAGGGGAAGACACGATACCGAAACAGGTGGAGGGGAACCGTTTTTTAGAAATCACTTGGACCGTTATTCCGATCTTGCTTCTGATTATTCTTGTCATTCCGGTTGTCATCGACACATTGGCGCTGGCGGATACGTCGCCGATGGATAAGAAAAACCGTAAAGCAGAGGATGCGCTCGTGATTAATGTAAGGGCGAATTTATACTGGTGGGAATTCGAGTATCCTGATTACGGGTTTGTGACAAGTCAGGAGCTGATTGTTCCCACAGATGAACGCGTCTATTTCAAGCTGAAGTCCTCAGATGTGAAACACTCTTTCTGGATTCCGTCAGCCGGGGGGAAAATCGATACGAATACGGATAATGATAATACTTTCTTTCTGACCTTCGATTCTAAACGCAGCAAAGAAGCGGGAGAATATTTCTTCGGGAAATGCGCAGAGCTGTGCGGACCTTCACATGCGCTGATGGATTTCAAAGTGAAGCCGCTGCCGTCAAAAGAATTTAAACAATGGACGAAAGCGATGAAAAATTATAAGCATACAACAGATTCCGGTTTAGCCGCGCAAGGAGAAGAGCTGTTTAAGGAAAAAAACTGCCTGAGCTGTCATGCGGTTGAGCCCAATGATAAACGGGCTGAAGCGGCAAGAACGGCTCCGAACCTCGCTACCTTCGGTGAACGGGTCAAAGTGGCCGGCATTAAGGATGCGAATAAAGAGAATATAAAAGCCTGGCTGAAAAATCCGGACAGCATTAAACCGGGCAATAAAATGACAGGCACTTATCCGAAGCTCTCGGACGCTGAAACGGATGCGCTGTATGAATATTTAAAAGGGCTGAAAGCGGAGAACAAGTGAGGACAGGGAGATATCAGGGGGGAGGTCGTAAATGATGAATACGCTTACAGGACAGCAAAGAAAAAGCTCTTTGCTTTGGGATTATTTGACGACGGTTGACCATAAGAAAATCGCGATTTTATATATGATCGCCGGGGGATTTTTCTTCGTCGTCGGCGGACTTGAGGCCATGCTTATCAGGATTCAGCTCTTGAGGCCGGGGAACGATTTTATGGGTGCTCAGCAGTTTAATGAAATTATGACGATGCACGGCACGACAATGATCTTCCTGGCGGCGATGCCGCTGTTATTCGGGCTGATGAACGCGGTTGTGCCGCTGCAGATCGGGGCGCGTGACGTTTCATTCCCATTTTTGAATGCGCTCGGATTTTGGCTGTTTTTCTTCGGAGGCATCTTTTTGAATCTGAGCTGGTTTTTAGGAGGCGCTCCTGATGCAGGATGGACGTCGTACGCGTCGCTTGCGCTGAATTCGAAAGGGCACGGCATAGACTTTTTCGTGCTCGGCCTGCAAATATCAGGCTTAGGTACGCTCATTGCGGGGATCAACTTTCTCGCCACGATTATTAATATGAGGGCGCCGGGTTTGACGTATATGAGACTGCCGCTGTTTACGTGGACGACATTTGTGGCGTCGGCACTCATTTTATTCGCATTTCCTCCGCTCACTGTCGGTTTGGCGCTGATGATGCTGGATCGTTTGTTCGGAACGAATTTCTTTAATCCTGAATTGGGCGGCAATACGATAATCTGGGAGCATCTGTTTTGGATTTTCGGGCATCCGGAAGTATACATTTTAATTCTTCCAGCCTTTGGGATTTTTTCAGAAATCATTCCCGTATTTGCGAGGAAACGTCTGTTCGGTTATTCGTCTATGGTCTTTGCGATCGTGCTGATCGGCTTTCTTGGGTTCATGGTTTGGGTTCACCATATGTTTACGACGGGACTCGGACCGATCGCTAATGCGATATTTGCGGTTGCGACGATGGCGATCGCGGTGCCTACCGGCATTAAAATTTTCAACTGGCTTTTGACCATCTGGGGAGGAAACGTCAAATTCACGACGCCTATGCTGTATGCCGTCGCCTTTATTCCTTCTTTCGTACTCGGAGGAGTCACGGGTGTCATGCTGGCGGCCGCAGCGGCAGATTATCAGTTCCACGATACGTATTTTGTCGTAGCGCATTTCCACTATGTCATTATCGGCGGCGTTGTGTTCGGCATCCTGGCGGGCGTGCATTTCTGGTGGCCGAAAATGTTCGGGAAGGTGCTTCATGAAACGATGGGGAAAATTTCGTTCGTCTTATTTTTTATCGGGTTTCATCTTACCTTCTTCATTCAGCATTTCCTCGGTTTGATGGGAATGCCGCGGCGCGTTTACACATATCTGCCCGGCCAGGGGCTTGATACCGGCAACCTGATCAGTTCAATCGGCGCGTTTTTCATGGCAGGCGCGGCTGCTTTACTCGTCGTCAATATTATTTATACCTCAATAAAGGGGAAATACGTCGGGAACGACCCGTGGCTGGACGGTCGTACGCTTGAATGGGCGGTCTCTTCGCCGCCGCCGGAATATAATTTTAAACAGCTTCCGTTTGTCCGGGGACTTGACCCGCTGTGGATTGAAAAGCAGGCCGGAAATGAAGGGATGGCGCCTGCAGAGCCTGTAGAGGACATTCATATGCCGAACGGCTCCATCATGCCGTTTATCATATCTTTCGGGCTGTTTGTCGCAGCGTTCGGGTTTTTATACCACTCCGATTATTCATGGGGGCTTCCGGTTATCTTCATAGGGCTCGGCATCACATTCTTTACCATGCTGCTTCGCTCTGTGGTCGATGATTACGGCTATCATATTCACAAAGAAGATCTGCCGAATGATGATAAAGGGGTGAAGGCGTAATGCAGCTGCAGGAAAAAATGACGGCTGAAACCTTTCCGGCTTCTCCTGAAAAAGCAACGCTGGAGGGGAAAAATAAGTTTTTGGGATTTTGGCTGTTTCTCGGCGGGGAAACGGTTCTGTTCGCCTCGCTATTTGCAACATTCCTTGCTTTACGGGAATCTAAAGCCGGAGGGCCGTCAACGGCTGAGATGTTTGAGCTGCCAATCGTATTTATCGCGACGATGCTTCTTTTAACGAGCAGCTTAACGAGTGTGTATGCGATGTATCATATGAAAAATTTCTCCTTTAAAAAAATGCAGGTGTGGCTTTTGGTTACCGTTTTATTGGGAGCAGGATTTTTAGGGGTGGAAATCTATGAATTTATGCATTACACTCACGAATTCGGCTTTACCATTACAAGCTCTGCGCTCGGCTCAGCGTTTTACACGCTCGTCGGCACACACGGAGCACACGTGGCGTTCGGGCTGTTGTGGATCAGCGCGCTGATGATCCGGAATGCAAAAAGAGGGCTCAGCCTTTATAATGCGCCGAAATATTATGTGGCCAGCTTATATTGGCATTTTATCGATGTCGTGTGGGTCTTTATCTTTACCGTTGTATATTTGATGGGGATGGTGGGATAACGATGGACGATAACAAAAACAGAGGGACTGTCAGTACGGATCTCGAATATCGAAAAAAGAAAAATGCCGAGGAGATGAAATATCAGGTCATATCCTTCGGTTTGATGATCGGCCTTACGCTTGTCGCGTTTTTGACGGTGGCTGCTGACGGCATTGCCGGATGGTTTACGATGCCGTTTCTGATCCTGCTTGCGGTCATCCAGGTCATCTTTCAGCTGTTTTACTTTATGCATATGAGCCAGAAGGGGCATGAAGCGCCGTCATTATTTCTGTATTCGGGAATATTTGTCGCGTTTATCACCGTGCTTGCATTTGTCACGATTATTTGGTGGTAATCGGGGCGGCGGGGAGTGAGAGATTTGATTAATTTGGAAATGTTCGGGTTTCGCGCAATGTGGAGCCCGTATCTGTTTTGTATAACTGCCGTGATAACAGGTGTTTACTTTTACTGGTGCAGCCGGCATAAAGGACGTGTGGCCGCTAAGGAGAAGGTGCTGTTTGTGCTTTCCGCGCTGTTTTTTTACGCGGCTGCGGGAAGTCCGGTTGATTTATTGGGCCATGTGATGTTCAGCGCCCATATGGCGCAGATGGCGGTTCTGTTTTTAGTCGTACCGCCGCTGTTGATTTCCGGAATTCCCGGCTGGGCATGGAAAAAACTGATCTTCCGTCCTGTCGTAAAGCCGCTGTTTTCGTTCTTTTCAATGCCGCTTATCGCATTAGTGCTGTTTAACGGTATTTTTTCACTGTATCACATCCCGTTTATATTTGATTTCGTCAAAACGGATTCGCT
Organism: Bacillus sp. 275; assembly: GCF_001999205.1. Classification (NCBI taxonomy): domain Bacteria; kingdom Bacillati; phylum Bacillota; class Bacilli; order Caryophanales; family Bacillaceae; genus Bacillus; species Bacillus sp. 275. The sequence goes on along the minus strand of NZ_CP019626.1, from coordinate 485,209 downwards.
GTATCACACGCTGATGAACGGACTCATCTTTGTAACGGCGTTTTTTATGTGGTGGCCGCTTGTGCATAAGGTGGACGGTCTGCCCCGTCTCAGCGGTTTAATGAAGCTGGGGTATATTATGGCAGACGGGATTCTGTTAACGCCGGCCTGCGCGCTCATTATGTTCAGCGGGGCGCCCATGTATGCCACGTATACAGATCCGGCGGCTTGGGCTGAAGCAATGAAGCTTTGCGTTCCTTTAGATTTGCTGGAGGAGATCCCTTTATCCGGGCCGGAGATGTTTAACACGCTGCCTCCTTTGGAAGATCAGCAGCTTGGGGCAGTACTGATGAAAATCATTCAAGAAGCGGTCTACGGAACATATTTGGCTGTCATCTTTTTTCAGTGGGTCAGAACGGAACGGGAAAAAGATACGCTGTCAGAGCCGCCGTATATCGAGCATACCGTCTCATGAAAAAAAGTACAGCAGAATATGCTGTACTTTTTTATTACATTTGCACTGTTTTTAATGACTCTTCCAATTCAAGCAGTAAAGCTTTGCTTTCAGCGACGACATGTTCCGGAAATTCTTCAGCGCTGCCGTATTCTACGCCGTGCGGATAATAATGCTTTCCTAAAAGAGGGGCCTTCAGCTGAATCACGGCCCGGCTGCCGCCGACATCGCCCTCTTTTGCCGTTCCTTGAATCCGCAGATAAAATGTCCCCTCAGGTACTGAAAACTTTTTGTCGTAAGTCACTCTTTCATAATCCCATTGTCCAGCCAGAATGAGCCCTTTACCTTCCATCAGATCATTCAAGCGGCTGAGCTCCGCTGTTACCCCTTCAAGACCGCTGTTTTCAAACTTCAAACCTTCCCCCTCCTTTTAAAAATGCCCTTTCCTGACAATCATAGTATGAAAGCGTTACACTTTCAATGATTCATACGGTGAAAGTATGCAAAAAGAAAAATTTGACGACAATAGTAGCAGAAAAAAGGAGGAATTCCGCAATGACAAAGATCAATAAGCTCATGACGTCAGACTTGCAATATTGTACAGTATTAGATAATGTATATGAAGCTGCGGTGAAGATGAAAGACGCAGATGTCGGCGCCATTCCGATAGTGGATGAAGACGGCGCCACACTTGTCGGGATCGTGACAGACAGAGATCTCGTATTACGGGGAATTGCTTCAAAAAAGCCGAACTCTCAAAAAATAACCGACGCAATGACAGAGCGGGTTATCAGTGCAGAAGAAGACGCCTCTGTGGAGGAGGTGCTCCATTTGATGGCTGAACATCAGCTCAGAAGAATTCCCGTCACAAAGGATAAAAAACTGGTCGGCATTGTTACGCTCGGCGATCTTTCGTTGGCCGAGCAATCAAATGAGCAAGCAGGCCGAGTGCTGTCTGACATTTCTGAAGACGGCGGTCCGGAGGGGTTTATCCATTAAACATAAATCACGGACGATGCAAATAGGCTGTACTGTATAAGAGTAAACAAAAACAGAACGGTTTGAACATATGGGGGTGAGAGGTTGAAAAATATCGCAAGGGCTCTCGTTATCCTTTTGCTTATTTACGGAGCGTATGTTCTGTTTATACAATATGGATCGGCTCCTCAGAAAAAGACGGATCAGGAGGAGCCTCAGGTTTCCAATGAAGAAGAGAGCGGAAAACGGCTGAAAATGCCGTCATCCGGACTGCTTTCTCTCATGGGGAAATCTGCCGCCGATGTGAAAAAGAAACTTGGGGAACCGTCCCGGAAAGATCCTTCTGCCTACGATTACGAGTGGTGGGTGTACAACCAGGGGAAAGACCAATACGTACAAGTCGGTATTTTGAATGATAAAGCCGTGACTTTATACGCTTCGGGAAGCGGCATCAACGCAAAACCGTTTAAGATCGGCGAATCGACGGGCGAAGTTTTTAAAACGACGCAGGTTTCTCCTTTTGTCAATGTGACTGATAAGGGAAACACGTATCGGTTCGAATTTTCTGAAGAAGATATCAATACCCGTCCCACCGTTAAGATAGGCGGAATGTATGTTCAGCTGTACATGGACAAATTTGACGGGAATCTGTCAAGCATCAGGGCATTTGATGCGGAAACACTTGTGAAACAAAGGCCGTATGAAGTCATGTACAGAGGAAAGCTGACAGAACCCGAGCCTGTTTCTGATAAAAAATGGAACGATATTGAACGAGCGAGTGAACAGCAGATTCTCGATATTACAAATGTCATCCGCGTGAAACACGGACTTGCAAGGCTGAAATGGGACGAAGGCGCCGCAAAAGTGGCATTCGGTCACAGCAAGGACATGAAGGATAACAAGTATTTCTCTCACGTCTCAAAGAAATACGGGACTCTGAAGGACCGCTTGGAAAAAGGCGATGTGAAATACCGGGAGGCCGGTGAAAATATTGCCTACAACTATGTGGACGGTCCTGCAGCCGTGGAGGGCTGGCTGAACAGCGAAGGCCACAGAAAGGCGCTGTTAAGCCCGGATTATACGCACCTCGGTGTCGGCGTTGATCAGAAGTATTATACGCAAAACTTCATTAAGCCTTGGCAGTAAAAAACCGCAGAGGGGCGCGTCCCCCGCGGTTTTTTTATGTTTTTTCGCGAGCGGCGCTCCTGTTGAAAAAAATATACCTGCTTTTTTTCGCAATTTAGGCGAACATTAAGGCGCATGAACCGATACATTATAGCAGGCAAAACTTTTCGGAGGGGGTGAGAATTGTGGCGAATCAGCAATCACGGCAATCAATCGATGATTTTAAACAATTCGTAAAAAAGCATCCCAAACTGATCCAAAATGTTCGCAAGGAACAAAGAAGCTGGCAGGAAGTCTATGAAAACTGGGTTCTTCTGGGCGAGGATGATCCGATATGGGACCCTTTTAAAGACGAGGCCGTTCAGCCTTCTTCCGACGCGGAAACCAAACAGGAACCAGCTGAAAAAAACGATTTCGTTTCAAAAATGGTCACTGCCGTCAAAAAGATGGATATCAACCAAATGAATGAGCAGATCAATAAAATGAGCCAATCCATTTCATCATTGCAAAGCCTTTTAAGCCAATTTTCGGGGAGCAGCACGAAGCAGCCCCGGCAAGGCTCCGGACAACATCCTTTTTCGTTCAGAAAGGATTAAAGAAGGGGATCGTGTATGCGAAAAGAGGTTCAGGAATTCATATCCGCAGATGAGGAACGGAAACGGTTTATACGGCAGCGCCCCGTCTGGTACCGCAGACTTGCGAGAAAACCGGACGATCTCAATTCCTTTCAGCTTGACATGATGAATTTTTATGAAAAGACGATACCTCATCGGGTAAGCCAATTCTCAAACGGGATTCAAATGGCGCAGATGATGATGCAGATGGTTCACGCCATGCGTTCACAGGATTAAAAAGCGTTTAAACGCCGCATTTTCCAATTGGGTGGTTTCATGGTAAACTAGCAACTGGAGGTGCGTATTTATGTATGCAACAATTGAGTCCGTCAAGCTTCAAAGTGAAGCGGAGCAGCTTGCCGGCATGATTCTGCAGTCTGAGACGGCTGAAAATTACCGCGATTGTTACAAGCGTCTCCGTGAAGATGAAGAGGCAGGGCGGATCATTCGTTCTTTTATGAGCGTTAAAGAGCAGTATGAGGATGTGCAGCGCTTTGGCAAATACCATCCTGATTATAGAGAGATTTCCCGCAAAATGAGAGAAATGAAGCGGGAACTGGATTTAAACGATAAGGTGGCCGAATTTAAAAAAGCGGAGACTGAGCTTCAGTCGCTGCTTGACGAGATCAGCATTGAACTCGGAACGGCCGTCTCGGAGCATGTAAAAGTGCCGACGGGGAATCCTTATTTTGACGGCCTGTCATCCTGCGGCGGCGGGTGCGGTTCCGGCGGCGGCTGCGGATGCAAAGTTTCCTGACGAGACGGCCGTCTCGTCTTTTACATAAAATGAACAGAAAGTCAGGCGGGTGATCATGATGGAAAATAAGCGCCAAGGCATAATCGTATATCTGCATTCCTTAAAACACAGCAAAATGCTGAGAAAATTCGGCAACGTTCATTATGTTTCCAAGCGGCTGAAATACGTTGTGCTGTATTGCGATATGGACCTAATCGAAAAAACAATGGAAAAGATTTCTTCTTATTCTTATGTGAAGAAGGTAGAGCCTTCTTATAAACCTTTTTTAAAGCTGGAATTTGAATCAAAGCTTGATAAGGCGAAAGAGTACGATTATAAAGTCGGCATATAAAAAAATCCCCGCAGATACCTGCGGGGTCCTTCTATTCCTTAACAAGTTAAGGAGAAGGAAAAGGGAGAGGAGAAACCGGAGGAAGAACTTATGGGGAAACGTAAGTCTTCTCCGCGGTTGGCAACAACATCATTCATTGATGCTGTTACACGTAGTCTTGACAGGAATGTGAATATGTATACACGATTTCACGTTCATTGTTTGAAAGAATGCTTTATGATAAGATAGGGATTGTTTTGATACATAACGGCTCAGCCGATGAGTAACATCAAAGTTTTCAGAAAAAGTGGTGTGAATAATGAGAGTAATTTCCGGTTCAAGAAAAGGACGAGCCTTAAAGGCTGTGCCGGGCACATCAACAAGGCCGACGACGGATAAAGTAAAAGAGTCTATTTTTAATATGATCGGCCCGTATTTTGACGGAGGAACGGGGCTGGATTTGTTTGCGGGGAGCGGCGGTCTCGGGATTGAAGCGCTGTCGCGCGGATTTGACCGCTGTATCTTTGTGGATCGTGATTTCAAAGCCATCCAAACGGTAAAAGCGAATATCAAAGCGCTTGATCTGCTGTCTTCAGCGGAAGTATACCGCAATGATGCAGAGCGGGCCCTCTATGCCGCGGCGAAACGGGAAAAAGGTTTTGACGGAATTTTCTTAGATCCTCCGTATAAGGAACAAAAGCTGAAAGCGCTTATCGAAATGATTGATGAGCAGAACATGCTGAATGAAGACGGTTTTGTCGTAGCCGAGCATGATAAAGCCGTTGCGCTTCCTGAAGCCGTCGGCGCGCTTTCTGTAACAAGAAGGGAAATTTACGGGCTTACAGGAGTGACGATATACCGAAATAGGGGGTAATGATGTGGCAAGTATAGCTGTATGTCCCGGAAGTTTTGATCCCGTTACCTACGGACATCTGGACATTATCAGACGGGGGGCAAATGTGTTTGAGCAGGTGTACGTATGCGTGCTCAATAATTCTTCTAAGCAGCCGCTGTTTACAGTTGAGGAACGATGTGAGCTGTTAAGAGAAGTGACAAAAGACATACCGAATGTTACGGTCGAGACGTCACAGGGACTGTTAATCGACTATGCGAAAAAAAAGCGGGCGAAGGCGATTATCAGGGGGCTCAGAGCTGTTTCTGACTTCGAATATGAGATGCAGGGGACATCCGTCAACCGCGTGCTCGACGAATCAATAGAAACTTTTTTTATGATGACGAACAATCAGTACTCTTTTTTAAGTTCAAGCATCGTAAAAGAAGTCGCAAAATATAACGGGCCTGTTTCAGAGTTTGTTCCTCCGGAAGTTGAACAGGCGCTGATGCAGAAATTTAAAGGATGAGAAGCGCTGATTGGCGTCTCATCCTTTTTTTGTCCGTGCTGACAGCCTGTAACAATAAATCAATGCGTATACGGCGAGAGCTGTCAGCGTGATGGCGGGACCGGTTTCAACAAGTGTATTCCATCCGCTGACGGCAGCAGATACCGCTTCCTGATCGCGGAAAGGGAGGAATACGGACTGGTAAGGTTCGTCCAATGCAAGGTAAAGCGGCTTCCACAGTAAGAGAATAAAGAGTGCGGCATAAATGCCCTGAAGGATACGCGCCGCGAAAAACGGTTTAAAGCGGATATCTGTTTCCGATAAAATGCCGGCTACCTGGGCCTGTACGGAAAGGCCGCTGAACCCGAGAATAAAACTCACAATCATGGCTTTCGGCAGCAAGGCGGCATCAGCTTCACTGGCCAGCTTGCTCCCAAGTGTAATTTCAAACATTCCGCTGATAAGAGGGATGTCCAGATTTGCCGGAAGATGAAAAAGCGAAAGCAGCGCGTTTGTAAATACAGAAAGCACATCCATGACTTGTACGATTGATAATAACCGGCTGAAAACCGAAAACAATATAATAAAACCGCCCACCATCAGCAAGGTTTGTACAGAAGAGGTGACGGCGTCGCCCAAAATTTTTCCGAGCGGCCGCTTTTCCGAAAGCCGCGCCTTGTGGAGGGCCAGAAATGCTTCCTTCAGAGAAGGGAGAGCGATCGTCTTTTTACCGGTATACGCCGCTTCTTCTTTCCGTCCGTATGAACGCATCGTCAGGCCGACGGCGATGTTTCCGAGATAGTGAGCCGATGCCAGCAGAATGCCGAGAGACGCGTTATGAAAAAAGCCGACTGCCACAGCCGCAAATATAAATAACGGATTGGATGAATTGGTAAAAGAGACGAGGCGTTCAGCCTCTACTCTGGAGATTTGTTTATCCTGGCGCAGCCGTGCAGTCAGCTTCGCGCCGGCCGGATTGCCTGAAGCCATGCCCATAGCCAGTACAAATCCGCCGACCCCCGGCACTCTGAAAATGGGACGCATAAAGGGTTCGAGTAAAAGGCCGACAAATTTGACAATGCCGAATCCGATTAAAAGCTCAGATAGAATAAAAAACGGAAGCAATGAAGGAAAAACGACCTCCCACCACATGGAAAGACCGGTTTTGGAGGCTTCGAATGAGGCCTGAGGGTGTGAAATAACCGTCGCCGTCAAAAAAATGAAAAACAATGAAATCAAAAATGTATGAAACTTAGACAAATTCATTCTTACCTCCCCGATGCTAAAATTGCACACTGACATTTATATCATGATAAAATATAGAACAGACCTTAAAGGCGGCCGGGCAAGTACCTATTTGTCATCCTGTACTAATATACGAGCATAGGGGTTCAATTTAGACCATAGAATTCATGTATAGGATGTCTATTAGGGGGTTCGTCGCGTTGGCCAAACCTACAATCGGGTTAGCGTTAGGTTCGGGAGGGGCAAGAGGCATCGCTCATCTCGGAGTGTTATCCAGTTTACATAAGCATCAGATTCCAATTGATATGATTGCCGGCAGCAGCATGGGAGCGTTAGTCGGGAGCTTTTATGCGGCCGGGCATGACGTGGCCACGATGAAAAAAGTCGCTAAAGCATTTAAGCGGCGGCTGTACGCGGATTATACGATGCCGAAGCTCGGATTTTTAAAAGGAGACCGCATCAGGCAGCTCGTTCATGCCTATACGTACGGCAAGCCGATAGAAGAACTGCGGATCCCGCTCGGCATCGTGGCCTGCGACCTTCAGACCGGCGAAAAACTCGTTTTTACGAAAGGTTCAGTGTCCGAAGCCGTCCGCGCGAGCATCAGCATACCGGGCGTTTTCGTCCCGCAAAAAATGAACGGACGTATGTTAGTCGACGGCGCGGTGGTCGACAGAATCCCGGTTTCCGCCGTAAAAGATATGGGTGCTGATATCGTCATCGCCTCTGACGTATCCCGGGTGAAAAAAACGGAAAAGGCGGCACATATTTTTGATGTAATCATGCAAAGTATGGATATACTGCAAAATGAATTGGTCCGTCACCAGACCATTGCCGCAGACGTCATGATCCGCCCTTCTCTTGAATCATTCAGCTCAAGTTCTTTTGCCAACATTGATCATATGATCACAGCGGGCGAAGAAGCCGCAGACCGGATGATCGGCCGGATTAAACAAGAAATAGAGAACTGGGAGGGCTAACTCATATGAAAGCAAAACATTTTCGCTGGGTGTTTATCATCCTGATCTTATTAATCGCTGTTACATTTATTAAGCTTCCGTATTACATCACACAGCCGGGAGAAGCATCAGAGCTGAGACCGCTGATTAAGGTGGACGGAGGCTATCCTGAAAAAGGAAGCCTTTCCTTGATGACTGTCAAAGTAGGCCCCGCCAATCCGTATACATATCTTTGGGCGAAAGTGCATCCTTACGAAGAAATCGTCCCTGATGAAAGCATAAAAGAAGAGGGCGAATCGGACTCGGATTATATGAAGCGCCAGCTGCAAATGATGAAAAGCTCCCAAGAAAACGCGGTCATTGCCGCTTATCAAAAAGCCGGGAAACAGGTAAAATACTCATTTAACGGCATTTATGCCAGTTCAGTCGTCTCTGACATGCCGGCAAAAGGAAAAATAGAGGTCGGTGATAAAATTATCAGCGCGGACGGGAAAACATACGAATCCGCTGAAAAGCTGATTGATTATATCAGCAGCAAAAAAGCGGGGGAAAAAGTAACGTTTCACATTGAACGGGACACGAAAGAAAAGACCGTTGACATTGTGCTGAAATCATTCCCGGACGACCCGAAAAGAGCGGGAATCGGTGTCGCATTATATACGGACCGGAACGTGAAAGTGAAGCCGGATCTTCATTTCAGCATTGAAAACATCGGCGGGCCTTCTGCGGGTCTCATGATGTCTTTAGAAATTTATAACCAGCTGACAAAACCTGACGAAACAAAAGGCTATAATATAGCCGGGACGGGGACAATCGACGTGGACGGCAAAGTCGGACCGATCGGCGGAATCGATCAGAAAGTCGTCGCCGCAGACAAAGCGGGAAAAGATATTTTCTTTGCGCCGAATCAAAACGGAGCTGAAAATTCTGATTACAAAAATGCGGTAAAAACGGCGAAAGCAATCAAGTCCGATATGAAGATCGTCCCTGTCGACACCATGCAGGACGCACTTGACTATTTGGATCAGCTGAAAGTAAAAAGCACCTGATACAGACAGGTGCTTTTTTTACGCATTCAAAAAACGCTTTTCGTCTTCATCATAGCGGATCGGCGCTTGTGAAAATTCCTGTTTCTCAAACAATGTGCGTTCAGGTTCGTTTATCGGCAGGCTGTAAACCCGTCCCGCCAGTATGTCCAGATCCAGAGCGGGATGAGAGAAAGAAGAGAGCTTGCTGACGAGAGGTGCGGTAAGCTCTTTTTTCTTTGCCGACAGGTACGCCTGTCCTTTTTTCGTCATTCCGAGAAGACGGATATAAGGAGCGCTTGAAGGCTTTAAGAGACGATGCATGTCTTCTTTTTTCGTCCGTGTCAGAATGTGCGTGTTCATCCGCTGCAGCCTCGTCCACGTGTATCGTTTTGTTTTCAATCGTTCCATCATTTCGCGATAGGATCGGGCTTGTCTGATGGTGCGCAGAATTCTGTGCTCAAGGCCTTCTTCCACTTCATAGATTCGGCTCAATTCTTCAGCGGAAAGAGTGCTGAGGCTGTATTTTACATATGAAAAATAGTCTTCCGTGCTGTGCCATATGCCGTATGAATTTCTGTATGCCTCCAGCTCACGCGCAGACGCTTCCGGGAGAAAGTTCCTTGCGGCCGCCGTTCCTTTTTCTATCAGCGCTTTCCGGATGCTTGTTGCGCTGGCTATCCGGCTGTTATCTCCGGGAAGCTCGGCGTCATGATACTGGGAAGCGATTCTGGCTGTCGTATAAGGCTTCATAGCGGAACAGGAGGCGTGTATCGCTCTAACGTAGTGAAAACCGAGAATATTGTTCGGCTTGGACAAATCGAGCATGTCCCGCCCTTTGAATATGTGTGAAAAAGCTTTTGAGGCGGCGGCCGGATAGCTGAGACCCTTTTTCAGCTCCTCTTTCAGAATCAGGCTGCAGTCATCTTCCTTTCGGCTGAACGCTTCAGACGCTTCAATAAAGGGTTCGATCCGCCCGTTTTCGCTGCCGAAAAACAAGCTGCTGCATCCTAAATGATGAAGAAGCGAAACGCTGCCGCGCGCGAATAATTCCGCTTTTTGTACGGCATATATATAAGGGAGCTCAATGACGATATCCACGCCGTTCTCCAGCGCCATTTTTGTCCGGCCCCACTTTGAGACGGCGGCCGGTTCCCCGCGCTGCAAAAAAGGGCCGCTCATCACCGCCGCCGCGACGCTGCTGTCCGTTTTGATTTTTGCTTGTTCCGCATGATAGCGGTGTCCGTTATGAAAGGGATTATATTCAACAACCAGGCCGACTGCTTTCATATTTGTCCCGCCTTTCTTGCTATGTTTTGCTTCGTGTGGTACATTTGCAAATGAAGTGCATATTTTAGTCCGTTTCGTTTAGTGTATGCATAGCCTATCCGGCTGTCAACGATTGCATGACGGCGGCATTATGCTGTAAAGAAAAAATATTGACAAAAACATTCTGAAAAGCTATAATCATGTTTGTTGCTTTCCTGAGGTGATACAAATGAAATGGACGATTTATCAGCTTCATCAAATGGCGAAAAAGAGCTTTGAATTAGATGAAACAGTTGAGTTAAATGAGCTGACAAAATTGAATTCTGACATCCGCCGCATTTCTCCCGTCCGGGTGAAGGGCCGCGCGGAGATTGAATCCAAGCAAGTTTCGTTTGACTTTACGATTTCAGGCGAAATGGTTTTGCCGTGCTCAAGAACTTTAGTTGATGTGCCGTATCCATTTACAATCGCGACAAAAGAACTGTTTAGATTTCATAAGTCGGATGATATAGAAGATGAGGACGTTCATTTTGCTGAAGACGATACCGTCGACTTAACTCCGATCATAAAAGAAGAGATTCTTTTAGAAATTCCTATGCAAGTCTTTTGTGAAACTGAACAAAAAGAAGGAGCCGCTCCCCAAGTGGGGAAGGATTGGCAAGTGATTTCTGAGGAAGACAAGAAAAATCAAATCGACCCCAGACTTGCGGATCTGAAAAAGCTCTTAACACAAGATGATGAATCTTAACTCTTTAAGGAGGTGGGAATAATGGCTGTACCTTTTAGAAGAACTTCTAAAATGAAAAAAAGATTGCGCCGTACACATTTCAAACTAAATGTACCTGGTATGACAGAATGCCCGTCATGCGGAGAGATGAAATTGTCTCACCGTGTATGTAAAGCATGCGGATCATACAACGGCAAAGACATAAATGTTAAAAGCAATTAATGTATGAAGAAAAGCGCGGGAATCTCGGTTCCTGCGCTTTTCTTTTTTTTGCCCCTCCGGCCTGCTTCCACCGAAAAAATTGTAAGCCCCAGTAGTCTATCTAATCTATCAGCGGCATATGTATGAGGTAAATGAGCAAATATGGAGGGAGATACGATTGACGATAACGAGACAAGACGCGTGGACGCAAGATGAAGATTTGCTGCTGGCCGAAGTGGTGCTCAGGCATATTCGGGAAGGCGGGACCCAGCTTTCCGCTTTTGAAGAAGTCGGCAGAGCGCTGACGAGAACGGCTGCCGCCTGCGGGTTCAGATGGAATTCTTATGTCAGAAAACAATATCAGTCAGGGATAGAACTGGCGAAAAAACAGCGGAAGGAATTAAGAAAGCAGATCGGGGTGCATTCCGCCAATCTGCCGGGAACCGTTAAACAGCCTCCGATCCGCAGGGCGGAAGGAGAAAAAGAGCTGTCCATTGATGATGTCATTTTGTTTCTGCAGCAATTTAAAGAGTCGCCAGCCGCAGCGGATGTGCTTCATGAAAAAGAAAAACTCACAGAACAGCTGACCGCGCTGCAAAAAGAAGTCGAGGATCTGCGTGAGGAAAATGAAAGCTTGAGAAACAAGCTGGAGATGACGGAAGAAGATTATAAAGCGTTAATTGACATTATGGACAGAGCGAGAAGGATGGTCAATTCAAAAGAAGACGACAGAAAATCGGCGCAGAGCCTGTAAAATGAACCGGCCTGGGGGCGGCGGCCCGGCCGGTTTTTTATTATGCCGTTTCTCCGGATGTCATTTCACCGTCCATATCGGGATGCCAGATATAAGGATTTTCTCCTTTATCACGCGCCATATCATATTTAACGGGCTCAAAATTCATCTTATCCCAGAAATCTGCTGATTTCATGCGTGAATTTGTCCTGATCGGCATTCTGAAGGATTTTGCAAAATCAACAAGCGCTTTTCCGTATCCGTTGTTTTGATAGCCCGGAAGAACCTCAAGCTTCCAAAGTTCCAAAAAGTCCTGACGCTGATCAAAATACGGATTCGCGCCTCCGTTTACCTGATATAAACTCATTCTCGCCACTAGTTTATCTCCGAAGTAAATCCCGTAAAAAGGCGAGGTGCTGTCATTTTCAATGATATTATCCTGAAGATCTTCAAGCATCGACAGCTCCTGCATCCCGTATTCCTTAAACCTTTTAAATTCTTCGAGTGTCTTAAAGTTGATGAGCAGTCGCTCTATTTTCAACACAAACTCCCCCTTTGTTGTGTTCTACCATTATTGTAAACGCTTTAATTGAAAATTCCAACTATAATATGCTTGCCAGTCTTTTTGCTCAAAACGAAATTGAAGTAATTTGCGGCGGCTTCTGCTATGATAATATGGAAAAATGCAGATATAGGGTGTGACAGTGTGAAAATCGGAATTATCGGCGGCGGAGCGGTAGGCCTTTTATGTGCTTACTACTTATCGTCCCGCCATCAGGTAACGGTCATTACGCGGCGGACGGAGCAGGCTGATGCGATTAACTCAGGCGGTATACGGCTTTTGAAAGACGGAATAGAATGTACGGCGGCATGCAGAGCGCAAACCGGCCTCACTTCCGGATTCGACCTCTTAATCGCAGCCGTTAAACAGCACCAGCTAAGTGCTGTGTTGCGGGATCTTGAGACGATAAAAGGGACGAATGTGCTGTTTTTGCAAAACGGCATGGGACACATACACGACATTAAAGATTGGCATACGGATCATTCGCTTTATGTCGGCACTGTTGAGCACGGAGCAAAAAAGATATCAGATCATGCCGTTGAACATACGGGAGCGGGAGCCGTAAGATGGAGTGTATTCAGCGCATCCCGGCCGGAAACGCTCAAAAGCATCTTTTCCGGCATGCACCGGGATTTTCCTGTATATGATGAAAACGACTGGTATCGGCTGTTAACGGGAAAACTGATCATAAATGTATGCATCAACCCGTTAACTGCATTGCTGCGCGTGAAAAACGGAGAGCTGTTAAGAAATGACGCTTACAAAAAATATATGAGAAACGTGTTTGAAGAAGCGGAGACAATACTTGGCCTCGCCGATAGAGAAAAAGCGTGGAACAAAGTTTGCGAAGTTTGCAGACTGACGGAAAAAAATCATTCTTCCATGCTCGTCGATATCATGGCAGGCAGGCGGACAGAGGCCGATGCGATTATCGGCTACCTTGTAAAAGAAGCGGAAAGCCGCGGATTGCCGGCCGTTCATCTCCCGTTTTTACACCGCAGCATAAAAGCGTTAGAAAGAAACTGAAACAAAGTCTTTTGAGGTTTTCCGGTAACATGCTATACTCATTTCGGAAACCTAACTATTTATTGGAGAAAGGAAGTTCCAGACAGATGCAGCTAACTGAACTTTCCATCAAAAGTCAAAATAAGTTTGTGCAGCACTATATAGATGGAGAAAACATGTCTTCATTTTTTGATTATGATATTCATTCAGAGGACGTATGGCAAAAGCGGCTTCATGACCTGTCTTCGCAGCCGTTTGCCAGAGAAGAATTAGCGGATTATTTATCCTCCTATCACGAAAAATTTCACTCCGCCGCCATGCAGGCCTCCATCGAAAAACTGAGAGATCCAAAAAGCGCAGCGGTAGTAGGCGGCCAGCAGGCCGGTCTTTTAACGGGGCCTCTTTACACCATACATAAAATTATTTCCATTATCGTACTTGCCAGACAGCAGGAAGAGGCGTTGCAGATTCCTGTCGTTCCGATTTTCTGGGTGGCGGGTGAAGATCACGATCTGGAAGAAATCAATTTTGTGCATACGTCAACAGAGAATAAAGGTCCGGTGAAACAGAAACTGCCGCAGTCGTACTGGAAAAAAACATCGGCGGCTAAAACCGAGCTTGATCAGGAAAAATGCGCGGCTTGGATTGATGAAGTGTTCGCTGCTTTTGAGGAGACGGATCACACAAACACACTCCTTCAAAACGTGAAGCGATGTTTACGCTCATCAGAGACATTCACAGACTTTTTTGAACTGTTGATCGCCGACTTGTTTCAAGAAGAAGGCCTTATTCTGATGAATTCGGGAGATCCGGGGATTAAAAAGCTGGAAACGGGTATGTTTCAGCAGATTTTAAAACACAATCATGAGCTTGCCAAAGCCGTGTCAGACCAGCAGCGTCTTATGCGGGAAGCCGGTTATCACCCGATTATTGAATCGGACAAAGATCAGGCCAATCTGTTTTACGAACATGAGGGAGAGCGTTTCTTAATTGAAAAAGAAAACGGCGTTTTTGTCATTAAGGAGCTTGACCTGAAATGGACGAACGACGAGCTTCATACGCATATGGAAGAAAAACCGGATTGTTTCAGCAATAACGTTGTGACAAGGCCGCTCATGCAGGAGTTTCTCATCCCGACTCTGGCGTTTATCGCGGGACCGGGGGAGATCAATTATTGGGGTGAGCTGAAGCGGGCTTTCTCATTAATGGGCTTTCGCATGACGCCGGTAGTGCCGAGACTGAACATTACGTTTCTTGAGCGCCATATTGAAAAGAAGCTTTCAGAACGGAATATCCCGCTTCAGGAAGCGATCGAACACGGCACCGGACACCTGAAAGACACTTATTTTGAAGAGCAGATTCCGGAAGAGTTTTCTTCTGTAATGGAACAGGCGAAGTCGCAGATTGAAGCTGTCCATAAACGCGCAAGGGACGAAGCGCTGAAGGTCGATTCAAGCCTTGAGCCGCTCTTACAGAAGAATGCCGCCTTCATTCAAGATCAGCTCTTGTTTTTAGAACGGACGGTAACGAAAAGAATTGAAGAAAAAGAAGGTTTTGTGCTGCGTGACTATGAAAGAATCCAAAACAGCATCAGACCGCTCGGCGCTCCGCAGGAACGGATTTGGAATGTGATGTATTATCTGAACCGCTACGGTCCAAAATTCTTCACAACCTTCAAACATCTGCCATTTTCTTTTCAAAACCAACATCAGATTGTCAAACTTTGAAATAAAGTTTTAAAGAACCCTGAATAGTTCAGGGTTTTTTTTTATGTGTAAACAGTGTAAAATGAGGTTGTGGAGAGAAGTGGCGGATAGTGGTGAGTTTAGGGGAGAAAGTGGGGGTCCTTATCATGTTTATGGGTGAATACCGGCATACTGTTGATGCAAAGGGCCGCATGATCGTACCCGCAAAATTCAGAGAAGGCCTCGGTGAGCAGTTTGTGCTGACCAGAGGACTGGACCAATGCCTTTTCGGCTATCCGATGAATGAATGGAAGCTGATTGAAGAAAAGCTGAAGGCTCTGCCGCTCACCAAAAAAGACGCCCGCGCATTTACCCGATTCTTTTTTTCCGGTGCGACCGAATGCGAACTGGACAAGCAGGGAAGGGTTAATATTGCGTCATCTCTTCTGAATTACGCAAAACTGGAAAAAGAATGTGTTGTCATCGGGGTTTCCAATCGAATTGAATTGTGGAGTAAGGTAATATGGGAACAATACACAGAAGAGCAAGAAGATTCATTCGCTGAAATTGCTGAAAACATGATTGGATTTGATATATAATGGATCTTCGTGCATCACAGCAACAACTGACAATTCAATTCATTCCTGATAAAGGTGGGACCGACACAAATGTTTCAGCATAAGACAGTACTTCTTCGTGAAACCGTCGACGGTTTAAATATCAAACCGGACGGAACCTATGTGGACTGCACCCTTGGCGGCGCCGGGCACAGTACATATTTATTGCAGCAATTATCGGAAAAAGGACGCTTGATCGCCTTTGACCAAGATGACACAGCACTTGAAAACGCAAAGAAAACATTGTCCGAATACAAAGGACAGCTTATTCTGGTGAAAAGCAACTTTCGTTATTTAAAAGAGTGTTTACATGAACACGGCATTACGAGTGTCGACGGAATTCTATTTGATTTAGGAGTATCCTCTCCGCAGCTTGATACACCGGAACGGGGATTCAGCTATCATCATGACGCACCGCTGGACATGAGGATGGACCAGTCGGCCGCCCTTACGGCGAAAGAAGTCGTAAATGAATGGCGGTATGAGGACCTTGTGAGGATTTTCTTTAAATACGGAGAAGAAAAATTCAGCAAGCAGATCGCCCGAAAAATTGAAGAGGCAAGAGAAAAATCGTCTATTCAAACAACCGGCCAACTGGTCGATCTAATAAAGGACGCGATACCGGCTCCGGCAAGAAGAAGCGGAGGTCATCCGGCCAAACGTGTATTCCAAGCCATTCGAATCGCCGTAAACGACGAGCTTCAAGTATTTGAAGAGGCCCTCTTGCAAGCGATAGAGGTGCTGAAGCCGGGCGGAAGGGTGTCTGTGATCACTTTTCACTCGCTGGAAGACAGAATGTGCAAGACGACATTCAAGGAAAAATCATCACTTCCCGAACTGCCTCCGGGTCTTCCCGTGATACCGGAAGAATTTGAACCGGAATTAAAGCTGATTACGAGAAAGCCCATTACGGCATCAAAAGAGGAGCTTGAAGAAAATAACCGCGCCCGGTCAGCGAAGCTCCGCATTGCGGAGAAACGAAAATAACGGGCAGCAAATGACAACATTAAAGGAGGTCATCAGCCTATGAGCAACTTAGCTTACCAGCAGGAAAAACAACAACGGCCAGTGATAAGTCCCGAAAAAAAGGTGATTGTCAAAAAGAGGGCTTCCATTACACTCGGGGAAAAGGTGCTGCTCGTCCTGTTTGCCATTGCCGTTCTCTCCACATCAATGTTTATCGTATCAAAGGCATACGCGGCGTACCAATCCAATATTGAGGTGCAAAAACTGGAGGAGAAAGTATCTGAGAAGAATAAGCAGATCGGTGATCTCGAAAAGACGGCTGCTGACTTAAGCCAGCCGCAGCGCCTGATGGATATCGCCAAAAAGCACGGTTTGAATCTGAAAGATAAAAAAGTGAAAAACATACAGGAATGATAACCCATGCCGAAAAAAAATAAGTTTATGAACAGAGGAGCAGCGATACTCAGTATTTGTTTCGCTCTCTTTTTCTTTGTCATTCTCGGGAGAATGGCGTACATTCAATTAACCGGTAAAGCAAACGGTGTAGAACTTGCAACAAAAGCGACCGAGCAGCACGAAAAAAAGCGGACGATAGAAGCGAGCCGCGGCTCTATTCTTGACCGGAACGGCAAAGTGCTTGCAGAGGACACGGCGACATATAAACTCATTGCCGTGCTTGATAAAAAGATGACGACCGACAAGAAGCATCCTCAGCATGTCAAAGACAAAGAGAAAACGGCGGAAAAACTGGCGACCGTTATCAATCTTGATAAAAGCAAGATTCTGGACATCTTAAACAGGGATGGCGCGAAGCAGGTGGAATTCGGTTCAGCCGGCCGCGATATCTCTTATGCGAAAAAACAAAAGATCGAAAAAATGAATCTTCCGGGTATTTCTTTCTTAAGAGATACGAAGCGCTACTATCCGAACGGTGTATTTTTGTCAAATGTTCTCGGCTATGCCGATGTGAATGAAAAAACAAACGAGATACAAGGCTCTTTAGGGCTTGAAAAAATACTGAACAACTATCTGACGGAACGCGACGGATCCGTCACTTACGAAAGTGATAAATCCGGCTGGAAACTTCCGAACAGCAAAGAAAAAATCACCGCACCTAAAAACGGTGACAATGTATATTTAACCATTGATCAGAAAATTCAAACCTTTTTAGAAGACAGCATGACGAAAGTAGCGGAAAAATATAAACCGAAAAAAATTATGGCGGCTGTCGTAGAACCGAAAACAGGCAAAGTGCTTGCGATGGGGCAGCGTCCGAGTTTTGACCCGAATATCAGAAACGTCACCAATTATTACAACGACTTAGTGTCGTACGCGTATGAACCGGGATCAACGATGAAGATCTTTACGCTTGCCGCGGCGATTCAGGAAAATGTGTTTGCCGCAAACGAGAAATATAAATCAGGAACATATAAAGTGGGAGGCGGACCTGTTAAAGATTGGAACGATGGCGCCGGTTGGGGTATGACAAGCTTCCATGACGGCCTCATGAGGTCATCGAATGTTGCTTTCGCCAAACTGGCCAACGAAAAACTGGGGTTTGACCGGTTTAATGAGTACCTGCACAAATTCGGGCTCTATCAAAAAACAGGGATTGATCTGCCCGGTGAAGTATCAAGTAAAATTAACTACAAATATGATTTTGACAAAGCGTCTACTGCTTACGGCCAAGCATCGGCGATAACGCCGATCCAGCAGCTTCAGGCCGTCACGGCGATTGCCAATAACGGCAAAATGATGAAACCTTACGTCATTGATCATATTGTCGACCCCGATACGAAAAAAGTCGTCAAGCAGACAAAACCTGAGCAGGCAGGCACGCCGATTTCAGCAGATACGGCTAAAAAAGTCCGGAATCTGCTCGGAGAAGTCGTGACGTCAGACATCGGAACGGGAAAACCTTATAAAATTGAAGGATTTGACGTCGCGGGTAAAACGGGAACCGCACAAATTGCCGGGACGGGCGGATATTTAAGAGGAACGAGCAACTATGTGTTTTCATTCATGGGCATGGCGCCGAAAAATGATCCTAAGCTCGTCATCTATGTAGCCGTGCAGCAGCCGCAATTAAAAGCGGGGCAAAGCAGCTCTGATCCTGTCGCGGAAATCTTTAACCCGACGATGAAAAACAGCCTTCACTACATGAATATCGAACCGACGGAAAAAACAGATTCCGGTCAGGAAGAAACGAAAAGCCAAAAGATGCCTGACCTGACAGATAAGACGGTCAAGAGCGCTGAGAAGGAAGCGAAAAATGAACATCTCACACCGATTGTCATCGGCAGCGATGTTGCCGTAAAAGAGCAGTATCCGACAGCCGGAGAAGATGTGATCACCAATCAGAAAATCTTCTTAAAAACAGACGGAAAGATGACGATGCCGGATATGTCCGGATGGTCGAGACGGGAAGTGCTTCAATTCAGCAAAGTATCAGGCATTCACATCGATGTGAGCGGTGAAGGTTACGCTTCAAGCCAAAGTGTGAAAAAAGGCAAAGAACTGAAAGAAAATACCGTGATCAAGGTGAAATTTAAAAATCCTGATTAACGGGACAGAGAAGTCCGCGGATGCCCGCGGGCTTCTTTTTTATGCGCCGCCGTTCTATGTGTCCAAGCTGAGGCATAAATTGAAACAAGCCTAAATAAGGAGTGGACGGTCCCTTGCGCGTTTCAAATGTAACGGTTCGAAAACGTTTATTACTGGTTTTGCTTTTTGGCGTAATCATTTTTTTGATCATTGACAGCAGATTAGGCTATGTCCAATTTGTGATGGGAGAAAAGCTGACTTCATTGGCTAAGGATTCCTGGAGCCGGAATTTGCCGTTTGAGCCTGAGCGGGGAGAGATTCTTGACCGAAACGGCGTGAAGCTGGCTACTAATAAAAGCGCGCCGACCGTCTTTGTCGTACCGCGCCAGATCCAAAATCCCATCAAAACGGGCAAGCTTCTCGCGTCAGTTTTAAATATGTCGGAAGAGAAGGTCTACAAACACATTACTAAGAAAACCTCCATAGAAAAAATCTCACCCGAGGGGCGGAAAATTTCCAATAAAAAAGCGAAAGAAATCAAAGCGCTCGACTTAAAAGGGGTTTATGTGGCTGAAGACAGCATCCGCCATTATCCGTACGGAAGCTTTTTGTCCCATGTTCTCGGTTTTGCCGGTATTGATAACCAAGGCCTTCTCGGATTGGAGGCTTATTATGATGATGACTTAAAAGGTGTCAAGGGATCCGTAAAATTTTATACGGATGCCAAGGGGAAGAAAATGCCTGATGAAGCGGATGATTACACCCCTCCGAAAGACGGACTTGATATGAAACTGACGATTGACGCCAAGGTTCAGACGATTATAGAAAGAGAGCTCGACAATGCAGCGGCGAAATATAACCCGGACGGAATGATTGCGGTCGCAATGAATCCGAAAAACGGGGAAGTGCTCGGCATGTCAAGCCGTCCTGATTTTGATCCGGCTGACTATCAATCGGTGGATCCGTCCGTTTATAACCGGAACCTGCCGGTATGGAGCACATATGAACCGGGTTCGACCTTTAAGATTATTACGCTTGCGGCGGCTCTTCAAGAGCAAAAAGTAAACTTGCAAAGAGACCACTTTTATGACAAAGGGTTTGCCGAGGTCGACGGCGCCCGCCTCCGATGCTGGAAAAAGGGCGGCCACGGTTCGCAATCTTATCTTGAAGTCGTTCAAAATTCCTGCAACCCCGGGTTTGTACAGCTGGGGGAACGGCTCGGAAAACAAAAGCTGTTTCAATATATTAAGGACTTCGGCTTTGGAAAGAAAACAGGCATTGATCTGCAAGGGGAAGGAACGGGGATCTTATTTCCGCTTGACAGAGTCGGCCCGGTTGAACAGGCGACAACCGCTTTCGGACAAGGGGTTTCCGTCACGCCGATTCAGCAGGTGGCAGCCGTTTCCGCAGCAATAAACGGCGGAACGCTTTATACTCCGTTTATCGCCAAAGAGTGGGTTGATCCCGTTACGAAAAAAACCGTTAAGAAACAATCGCCGATTGCGAAAAGGCAAGTTATTTCCCAGGAAACGTCAAAGCAGATCAGATATGCTTTAGAAAGCGTCGTCGCTCAGGGAACGGGGCGGAATGCCTTCGTGGAAGGATATCGCGTCGGCGGAAAAACAGGTACCGCACAAAAGGTCAAAGACGGCAAATATCTCGAAAATAACCATATCGTCTCTTTTATCGGTTTTGCGCCGGCTGATGACCCGAGCCTTGTCGTGTATGTCGCGGTTGATAATCCGAAAGGTACGATTCAATTCGGGGGAACCGTCGCCGCGCCGATTGTCGGAAATATGATGAGAGACAGTCTGCCTGAGCTCGGCGTGAAACCGCGAAAAAATCAAATCGAGAAAAAATATCAATGGAACGACACAAAAACAATAGAGGTTCCGAATGTTGTAGGGATGTCTGTCTCTGATCTTGAGTCGCTGCTTGTCAATTTGAATATTGACTCCTCAGGAAAAGGAAGCAAAATTGTGAAACAATCACCTGCAGCCGGAACGAAAGTAAAAGAAGGCTCAAAGATCCGTGTTTACTTGAGTGAAGAATGAGTCTTTTTGAGGCAGCCGATTGTTTTCGGCTGCCTCTTATCATAAAGAGAAAAAAAGAAGATAACTTTTAAGATTAACTGGATGTATCCTTTTATTTACGCTAAAATATGAACTGTATGTTTAAAAGCCATTCTGACTTTTAAAACGGTTATCATGATAAAAGAATGAATAGAATTTCTGAGAGGTTTGATACAATGAAACTTACAAAGCTGCTTACATATTTAATGGCCGAACCTGTTCAAAATGACTTTCATGACCCTGACATAACTTCAATTGAGATGGACTCCAGGGAAGTGAGAAAAGGGAGTCTTTTTGTGTGTATAAAAGGGTATACGGTAGACGGACATGATTTTGCCCAAAAAGCCGCAGAAAACGGCGCAGCGGCCATCGTTGCCGAGAAAGAGCTTGACGTCGATGTTCCTGTCATTATTGTCCGCCGGTCACAGCGGGCGCTCAGCGTTCTTTCTGACGTGTTTTACGGGCAGCCGACAAAGCAGCTTCAGCTTATCGGCATCACCGGCACAAACGGCAAAACATCAACGACGCACATGGTTGATGAGATTTTCAAAAAAGCGGGAAGACAGACCGGTTTAATCGGAACGATGTACATTAAAATCGGAGATGAGACATTCCCGGTCAAAAATACAACGCCCGAAAGCGTCACACTGCAAAAAACGTTCAAGAAAATGAATAATGAGCATGTTGACACAGCTATTATGGAAGTGTCGTCTCACGCTCTGTCACTCGGCAGGGTTCACGGCTGCGATTATGATATCGCCGTATTCACGAACCTGACGCAGGACCATTTAGATTATCACAAGACGATGGAAGACTACAGACAGGCTAAAAGCCTCCTGTTTTCCCAGCTGGGCGGCTCCTTTAATCACGAAAAGCCGAAGCGGGCCGTTTTAAACGCAGATGACAAGGCCAGTGCTTATTTTGAAAAAGTGACGGCGGCGCACATCCTTACATACGGAATCGAGAATGATGCCGATGTCATGGCGAAACAAATCGAGATCTCTGCGCAAGGCACAAGCTTTGAACTCGTTACGCCAAAAGGAACAAAGCAGATCACGGTTTCACTCGTCGGCCGCTTCAACGTGTATAACGTACTGGCTGCAGCGGCGACAGCGATCGCAGCGGGTCTGCCGTTTGATACGATCACAAGCGCTCTTGAAGAGCTGCAAGGTGTCAGAGGCCGGTTTGAACTGGTGAATCACAATCAGCCGTTTCCTGTGGTCGTCGATTACGCGCACACGCCTGACAGTCTGGAAAACGTCCTGAATACATGCAAAGATATGACAGAGGGCAAGCTTTTCGTCGTCGTCGGCTGCGGCGGAGACCGGGACAAAACGAAACGCCCGAAAATGGCGGAAATTGCGGTGCGGATTGCCGACGAACCGATTTTCACTTCAGATAACCCGAGAAGCGAGGACCCGCTGGCCATATTAAGAGATATGGAAAGAGGGGTAGAAGGCACTTACTATCACAGTATCGCAAATCGCGAGCAGGCTATCTTTTTTGCCATTGCCAACGCGAAAAAGGGAGATGTGGTTCTGATTGCCGGGAAAGGGCATGAAACCTATCAGCAGATCGGCAATGAAACATTCGACTTTGATGACGCCGAAGTAGCGGGAAGAGCTATTGTTGAGCTGAATAAAAAGTAAAACAGGAAAGAGTGTTAGAATGAGGGAAATGAAAAGAATTACGGGGACACAATGTGAATATGATAAATACGTATGTCGTTTGAACGAAACGGGAGGAGAAAAGAGCAATGCTTGAGCAAGTGATTTTATTTACAATAATAATGGGATTTTTAATCAGTGTTCTGATATCTCCGATTCTTATCCCGTTTTTAAGACGTTTAAAATTCGGCCAAAGTATCAGGGAAGAGGGGCCGAAATCACATATGAAAAAATCAGGGACGCCGACGATGGGCGGGGTCATGATTATTGTATCCATCGCCATTACGGCGATTGTCATGACGCAGAAATTTTCGCATCTGAGCGCGGAAATGTTTCTTCTGCTGTTTGTCACGATCGGATACGGCCTGCTCGGCTTTCTGGATGACTATATTAAAGTAGTAATGAAACGGAATCTCGGATTGACGTCGAAGCAGAAATTGATCGGCCAGATCATTATTGCCATTGTATTTTACGGAGTATATCATTATTGCCATTTTTCAACCGGCATCAGGGTGCCGGGCACACATCTGTCAATCGATCTCGGCTGGGGATACTTTATCCTCGTTCTCTTTATGCTTGTCGGAGGTTCAAATGCCGTCAACCTGACAGACGGTCTGGACGGTCTCTTGTCCGGTACCGCGGCTATCGCATTCGGCGCTTTCGCCATCCTTGCGTGGAACCAGTCACAATATGACGTTGCGATTTTCTCGGTTGCCGTTGTCGGCGCCGTTCTCGGTTTTCTTGTATTCAACGCCCATCCCGCCAAGGTATTTATGGGGGATACCGGTTCGCTTGCGCTCGGAGGAGCGATCGTGACCGTTGCCATTCTGACGAAGCTTGAAATTCTGCTCGTCATTATCGGCGGAGTATTTGTTATTGAGACCTTATCTGTTATCTTACAAGTCATCAGCTTTAAAACGACAGGAAAACGAATCTTTAAGATGAGTCCGCTTCACCACCATTACGAATTGGTCGGATGGTCTGAATGGAGAGTTGTCGTCACATTCTGGACTGCGGGACTGCTGCTTGCCGTTTTAGGAATTTACATCGAGGTGTGGTTATAAGTGGAAAACGAACTTTTTTTGCAAAAACAAAACTTTCTGGTCCTCGGACTGGCGAAAAGCGGATATGCGGCTGCGTCGATTCTTCATGAAAAAGGCATTAACGTCGTCGTGAATGATCAAAAAGCCTTTGAAGAAAACGAACCTGCCCAAAGGCTTGCAGAAAGAGGAATTGAAGTCATCTGCGGTGAGCATCCGACGTCACTTTTTGATCAGCATCACATTACCATTCTGATCAAAAATCCCGGAATCCCGTATGAAAATATCATGGTGGAGGAAGCGCAAAGAAGAGGCATCCCGGTCTGGACGGAAATCGAGCTTGCGTATTATATCACCAATGCAAAATTCATCGGCATTACAGGTTCAAACGGGAAAACAACAACGACGACCCTGATTTATGAAATGCTGAAAGCTGACTCGATAAAGGCGCTGATCGCAGGGAATATCGGCACTGTCGCCAGTGAAGTGGCTTATCATGCTGATGGTGATGAATGGATCGTCACAGAGCTTTCTTCGTTCCAGCTTATGGGGACTCATGCGTTCAGACCTGAAATCGGCCTGATTTTAAATGTGTTCGACGCTCATTTGGATTACCATCACAGCCGTGAAAACTATGAAAAAGCCAAGCAGAACGTGTATCTTCATCAGCTTGAGAGTGATACGGCCATCGTGAATCAAAGCGATGAAACAGTCGTGCGGCTTGCCGAAAGCGGAAAAGCCGGCACCGTTCCGTTTTCAGTTCACCAGGAACTGTCAAGCGGCGCATTCATTAAAGACGGTATGCTGATGTTCGGCGATGAAGCGATTCTGCCTGTTGATGACATCGTACTGCCGGGCGCGCACAATTTAGAAAATATTTTAGCCGCTGTAGCCGCGGCAAAAACGGCGGGCGCGTCTAATAAAGCGATTCAGAAGGTGCTGACAAGCTTTACCGGTGTCAAACACCGTCTGCAGTATGTAACTGCGATCCAGAATCGTAGATTTTATAATGACAGCAAAGCGACGAATATTTTGGCCACAAGCAAAGCGCTCTCCGCGTTCAAAGCACCGGTTATTCTGCTTGCAGGCGGACTGGACCGCGGCAACGGTTTTGACGACCTGAAACCGTATATGGACAATGTCAAAGCGGTCCTGACGTTCGGACAGACAGCGCCGAAGATAGAAAAACTGGGCAATGAGCTGGGAATACAACATGTCAAACGTGTCGATAATGTTGAACAAGCAGTATCTGCGGCGTTTGCGCTCTCAAATGAAGGAGACGTCATCCTCTTGTCACCCGCGTGTGCAAGCTGGGATCAGTTCAAAACATTTGAAGAACGCGGTGACATGTTTATAGATGCCGTGCATATGCTTAAGTAAGGGCTTGTCTCTGTTCATCGGCAGCCCTAAATGACTTATGCTTGGGGTGTCGATTGCTTTGACTACTAAAAAAACAGCGCCTGATTTGTTATTAGTTATCATTACGTTATTGCTTTTAACAATAGGATTAATTATGGTCTACAGTGCAAGTGCGGTATGGGCGGATTATAAATTTGACGACTCGTTTTTCTTCGCGAAAAGGCAGCTGCTGTTTGCGGGGATCGGCGTCATTGCCATGTTTTTCATAATGAATGTGGATTATTGGACATGGCGCACATGGTCGAAGCTGCTTCTGATCATTTGTTTTTTTCTGCTTGTACTTGTGCTGATTCCGGGAGTCGGAATGGTGCGGAACGGTTCAAGAAGCTGGATCGGAGTGGGAGCGTTCAGCATTCAGCCTTCGGAGTTTATGAAACTCGCGATGATTGCGTTTCTGGCTAAATTTCTTTCTGAAAAACAGAAGAATATTACGTCATTCAGACGCGGATTCGTTCCCGCGCTCGGAATCGTGTTTTCTGCATTTATTATTATTATGTGCCAGCCAGACCTGGGAACGGGGACGGTAATGGTGGGCACGTGCATCGTGATGATTTTTGTTTCCGGTGCGCGAATCGCTCATTTTGTGTTCCTCGGACTCATCGGTTTAAGCGGATTTGCGGCACTAGTTCTGTCCGCTCCTTATCGGATTAAACGGATTACCTCTTACTTAAACCCATGGGAGGATCCGCTTGGAAGCGGATTTCAGATCATTCAGTCGCTCTATGCCGTAGGTCCGGGCGGTCTGTTCGGGATGGGGCTCGGCCAAAGCCGGCAAAAGTTTTTTTACCTGCCGGAGCCGCAAACCGATTTCATTTTTGCTATTTTATCTGAGGAACTCGGCTTTATCGGCGGTTCGCTCATATTGCTGCTGTTCAGTATTTTATTATGGCGGGGCGTCAGGATTGCTCTCGGCGCGCCGGATTTATACGGAAGCTTTGTCGCCATCGGTATTATTTCTATGATAGCTATTCAAGTCATGATTAATATCGGCGTTGTGACGGGGCTGATCCCGGTAACAGGAATTACGCTGCCGTTTTTAAGCTACGGAGGCTCATCACTGACGCTGATGCTCGCAGCGGTCGGCGTGCTTTTAAATGTCAGCCGGTACTCGAGGTATTGATCTGTATCTTGCCTCATCACTCATGATTTATTCGTTATCTATAAAAAAACAGACAACATCAATAACCCTGTCCTAAAAAACAGGGTTATCGCTATGTGATTAAGGGGGACATACGAATGCGTATTGCAGTAAGCGGAGGCGGAACCGGAGGACATATTTATCCGGCCCTGGCCTTTATTAAAGAAGTTCAGCGCCGGCATCCGGATGTGGAATTTTTGTATATCGGAACAGAGAACGGTCTTGAGAAAAAAATTGTTGAACGGGAAAATATCCCGTTTCGCGCCATTGAAATTACAGGTTTCAAACGAAAACTTTCTTTTGAAAATGTAAAAACCGTCATGCGTTTCTTAAAAGGCGTGAAGAAAAGCAAATCATATTTAAAAGAGTTTAAACCGGATGCCGTTATCGGTACAGGCGGCTATGTATGCGGTCCGGTCGTATACGCGGCGGCAAAAATGGGAATTCCGACGATCATTCATGAGCAAAACAGCCTGCCCGGCATCACAAATAAGTTTCTCTCGAAATATGTTAATAAGGTGGCAATTTGCTTTGAAGAGGCAAAATCGCATTTTCCTGCTGAAAAAGTTGTGTTTACGGGAAACCCGAGAGCCTCTGAAGTCGTCTCAATTAAGACAGGCCGCTCGTTAACTGAGTTCGGGCTGAAAGACAATCAAAAAACGGTGCTCATTTTCGGCGGAAGCAGAGGCGCGGCTCCCATTAACCGTGCCGTTATAGATATGCAGGAAGAATTGAAAACGAGACCTTACCAAGTGCTTTATATTACCGGGGAAGTGCATTACGAGAAGGTAACGGCTGAGCTGAAAGGCGGAAAAGCCGCTGATAATATGGTGACAAAACCGTTTTTGCACCAAATGCCGGAGTACTTACAATCAATTGATGTCATTGTGGCCAGAGCCGGAGCGACGACGATTGCGGAAATCACCGCTCTCGGCATTCCGAGCGTGCTTATTCCGAGCCCGTATGTGACAGCCAATCACCAGGAAGTCAATGCGAAGGCGCTCAGCCAGCATGACGCTGCAATCGTACTGAAGGAAACCGAGCTCACCGGAGAAAAACTGATCGCTGCGCTGGACAAAATCGTCATGAATGAAGAAACCTTAAAAGACATGAGTGAGCGGACAAAATCACTCGGTGTTCCGGATGCGGCAGCCAGACTGTACAGTATCATGGAAGACATAAAAAAATAGAGCAAATGGAATGCGGAGGTTTATGATGGAGAACGTAATTCAGGAATTAAGAGACCGCGAAGTCGGCAAAGTGCTGGAACAAGAACCGCTCGCGAACCATACAACGATGAAAATCGGCGGTCCGGCGGACATTTTGATCATCCCCAACCGTGTGGAAGCGGTCAAAGATATTATGGATATTGTGAAGAAACATGATCTGCCATGGACGGTTATCGGACGGGGTTCAAATCTGCTCGTGCTTGATGAAGGCATAAGAGGAGTTGTCATCAAGCTGGGAGCGGGTCTGGATCATTTGGAGATTGACGGTGATCAGGTGACAGTCGGAGGCGGCTATTCGGTCGTCCGGCTTGCGACTTCCATGAGTAAAAAAGGAATGTCCGGTCTCGAATTTGCAGCGGGCATTCCCGGATCAATCGGCGGAGCCGTCTATATGAATGCCGGGGCGCACGGATCTGATATGAGTGAGATTCTTGTGAAAGCCCGTATCTTATTTGAAGACGGCACAATCGAATGGCTCACGAACGAAGAGATGGATTTCAGCTACAGAACGTCTGTTTTGCAGAAAAAACGCCCCGGCGTCTGTCTCGAGGCAGTTCTTCAGCTTGAGCAAAAGGAACGGGAAGCCATTACGGCGCAAATGCAGCAGAACAAAGATTACAGAAAAAATACGCAGCCGTATTCGAGCCCATGCGCCGGAAGCATATTCAGAAATCCGCTGCCGGATCATGCCGGAAACCTCGTTGAAAAAGCGGGATTAAAAGGACATCAGATCGGCGGAGCAAAAGTGTCCGAAATGCACGGGAATTTTATCGTCAATGCCGGCGGAGCGACTGCCAAGGACGTTCTTGATCTGATTGAATATGTGAAAAAGACAATCCGTGAGCAGTATGATGTTGACATGCATACAGAAGTTGAAATCATCGGAGGGAATCGTTAAAAGGTTCTCTGATTACATGAGCTCATGTGATATACTTTTAACAAATGTCAAACGGCATCACAGCATGCCGTTTGTTTTTCAATCAGACGAATGTCAAGCTGTTTCATTCTTAGTGAGGTGGACAGGCAGTGAACCCAAATCATGAAAGAGAAAAAATCGTAAATATTGAAGAGCGGATTCCGAAAATCAAAGAGCAGCGGAAGCAAAAAGCAAACCGCCGGCTGATTTCATTCATTGTGCTCTTTTTTATGATGGTGCTGATCATCGTGTACTTGCAGATGCCGATCAGCAAAGTGTCTTCTGTCACCGTTTCCGGAAACGAAAACGTGTCTGTAAAAGAGATCAACGCGCTTTCTGATATACATAACGGACAAACCGAGTTCTGGAGTCTGAACAAGAAACAAACAGAAGAAAAGATTGAGCAGAATAAGCTGGTGAAAAAGGCGGAACTTTCAAAAGTATTTCCTAACAAAGTCAGCATTCACATTGAAGAATATAAGACGATCGCGTATCTGCAGCGACATGATGTG
This sequence comes from Bacillus sp. 275, assembly GCF_001999205.1. NCBI lineage: Bacteria > Bacillati > Bacillota > Bacilli > Caryophanales > Bacillaceae > Bacillus > Bacillus sp. 275. Next base: position 456,121 of record NZ_CP019626.1, on the reverse strand, counting down.
TATTATGAAGTGCTCGAAAACGGCACTGTGCTGCCGAACGAAGTCACGCCGGATGACGCGGGCCCGATTTTGGTTGACTGGACAAACGCGAAAAAGCGGATCAAAATGGCGGAGCAGCTTGATAAGCTTTCCGGTTCGCTTAAGCAGTCGATTTCTGAAATCTATTATACACCGGTAAAAATGGATCAGGACCGGATCAAGCTGTATATGAACGACGGGTATGTAGTTACCGCTTCTATTAAAACGTTTGCCGGCCGGATGAAGACCTATCCTTCTATCGTTTCCCAGCTGGACGGCGGGAAAAAGGGGATTATCCACTTAGAAGTCGCTACATATTTTGAAGAATTTAACAAAGGTAAATCCGGCAAGAAAAAAGAAAATGATTAATAGTTCTAAAGAACTAATTTAAAGGTGATTCAAAAGAATCTATTACAATCAGCGGGGCAGCCGATATAACCGATAGCGGAATCATTATGACTATGTTTGTTTTTGCCCGGGATATGGCTGCCGGACAAGCGGAAAATTCTCAATGCAATGGGCGTGTCTTCTGCAATGAGCATTGCATTTGGAATTTTCCTCCTGTTTCTTCTTTTTTCGGATGTTTCTGGCAATATCTATAGCTTTTCTGGAGGTTCATCTTAGTGTAGACTAATGGAAAGCGGGTATATTTGCATCTGGTTTGCACAGTATGGCACCGTGACAAGAAATCTTACGGTAAGGTGGGCCTTCTCTAAAAAAAATAAAAAAAATACGATATAAAAGAGGATATACATAGAATATAACGAATAGTTTCATTAAACATAAATTGTGAGAAATCAGATAAGAATTTGTTGATGCTGTTGTTTTTGTTACACACTTGTAAAGCCACATTCATTGTATTGTTGTTCCGCAAATAATAGAATAGAATTTGATCGAAATGTGAGGAGGTGCCATAGAATGAACAACAATGAACTTTACGTCAGTCTTGACATCGGTACGTCCAATACAAAAGTGATCGTCGGAGAAATGACAGATGATTCCCTTAACATTATCGGAGTGGGAAATGTACCGTCTGAAGGGTTGAAAAAAGGCTCAATCGTTGATATAGATGAAACCGTTCATTCTATAAGAAAAGCGTTTGACCAAGCTGAAAGAATGGTAGGTTTTCCGCTGAAAAAAGCCATTGTCGGCGTTAATGGAAATTATATTCATATTCAAGATACGAACGGCGTTGTCGCTGTTTCCAGTGAAAACAAAGAAATTCACGTTGAAGACGTCCGCAGGGTAATGGAAGCGGCACAGGTCGTGTCAGTTCCGCATGAGCAGCTGATCGTAGACGTCGTTCCGAAACAGTTTATCGTTGACGGAAGAGACGAAATTACCGATCCGAAAAAAATGCTCGGCGTGCGCCTGGAAGTAGAAGGCACGCTGATTACCGGCTCCAAAACGATCTTACATAATTTACTTCGCTGTGTGGAGAGAGCGGGCGTTGAAATTACTGATATTTGCCTGCAGCCGCTTGCGGCCGGTTCGGCGGCTTTGTCAAAAGACGAAAAAAACCTCGGAGTCGCCATGATTGATATCGGCGGCGGCTCGACGACGGTGGCGGTATTTGAACAGGGGCACCTGAAGGAGACAGCCGTCATTCCGCTCGGAGGCGAAAACATCACGAAAGATGTATCGATCGGATTGCGCACTTCCACCGAAGAGGCTGAAAGAGTAAAAAAACAATTCGGACATGCATTCTACGATGAGGCTTCAGAAGATGAAGTATTTGAAGTCACCGTCATAGGAACGAATCAAAAGCAATCTTTTACACAGCAGGAAATTGCTAATATTATTGAAGCAAGAGTGGAAGAGATTCTTGAGATTGCCGCAGCCGAAATTGAGCATATGGGAATTACAGATCTGCCCGGCGGCTTTGTGCTGACCGGCGGACAGGCCGCAATGCCCGGAGTGCTTTCATTGGCACAGGAAGTGCTGAGGCACAATGTAAGGGTCGCAAGCCCGAATTATATCGGTGTAAGAGACCCTCAGTATATGACGGGTGTCGGCTTGATACAATTTGCCTGCCGAAATGCCAGAATTCAGGGAAGAAAAATAGGCTTTCATATGCCGGAAGAAGCCGTGCAGGAAATCGCGGTCTCTCACGAAGAAGAACATCATCAGCGGCCAGAGGCGCAGCAGCGTCCAAAAGCAAAACAAAAAACACAAGCCGAACACAACAAACCGAGCAAAATGAAAAAACTATTAAGCATGTTTTGGGAATAGATTGATAGTCATTCGGCAGATTAGGAGGATTTAGCATGTTGGATTTCGAAACAAACATAGACGGCTTAGCATCAATTAAAGTAATCGGAGTAGGAGGCGGCGGTAATAACGCGGTCAACCGAATGATTGAAAATGAAGTGCAGGGTGTAGAGTACATTGCGGTAAACACGGACGCGCAAGCTCTTAACCTGTCAAAAGCGGAAGTGAAAATGCAGATTGGGGAAAAGCTGACCCGCGGTCTCGGAGCGGGAGCGAATCCGGAAGTCGGCAAAAAAGCCGCTGAAGAAAGTAAGGAACAAATCGAAGAAGCGCTAAAAGGTGCTGACATGGTGTTCGTTACAGCCGGAATGGGAGGCGGTACCGGAACGGGAGCCGCACCGGTTATCGCGCAAATCGCAAAGGACTTAGGCGCTTTGACTGTCGGTGTCGTAACAAGACCGTTTACATTTGAAGGAAGAAAACGTCAGCTGCAGGCTGCAGGCGGTATCACGGCAATGAAAGAAGCCGTTGACACACTGATCGTTATTCCGAATGACCGCATTCTTGAAATCGTCGATAAAAACACACCGATGCTTGAAGCATTCCGTGAAGCTGATAACGTGCTTCGCCAAGGGGTGCAAGGTATCTCTGACCTCATCGCGACGCCTGGTTTAATCAACTTGGACTTTGCCGATGTCAAAACGATCATGTCCAACAAAGGTTCAGCATTGATGGGTATCGGGATCGCTACGGGCGAAAGCCGTGCTGCTGAAGCCGCCAAAAAGGCGATCTCCAGTCCGTTACTGGAAGCGGCAATCGACGGAGCGCAAGGTGTTTTGATGAACATTACGGGAGGTACAAACCTGAGCCTCTACGAAGTGCAGGAAGCAGCCGATATCGTCGCTTCTGCATCCGACCCTGATGTCAACATGATTTTCGGTTCAGTTATCAATGAAAATCTGAAAGATGAAATCGTCGTCACCGTTATTGCGACCGGTTTTATCGAACAGGAAAAAGATGACTCAAAACCGCAGCGTCCGACTTTAAACCAAGGATTGAAGTCTCAAAGCCAAAACGCTGCGAAACGTGAGCCGAAACGAGAAGAAACTCAGCATCAAAACACGGTGAACCGCCATACATCACAGCCGGCGGATGATGCCCTCGACATTCCTACATTTTTAAGAAACCGCAACAAACGCGGCTGATGTAAAAAAGGACAAGACCACATGGTTTTGTCCTTTTTCTTTTGTGCACAGTCTTCCTTCCTATCCCCATGATCTATACAGTGAAAAAAGAAACTTTATACCTATGACGAATTGATTGTTTTTTAGTTTCATACGGCTTTCTACAGAATGCGACAATATCTGGATGGAAGATTGTCTACATTTAACGTACAGCATCGAAATGACAAACGATTCCAATTATGAAGGAGGGATACACATTTTATAGGCGTTACCAAATAAGGGGGGATACGATTGAAGAAAAAAACAAGAAACAGATGGACAGGCTCCGTTTTAAGCGCGATTGTCGTCAGTTCCCTGTTGTTTCCGGGTGCAGCCGGAGCGAACAGCACACCGGGGGCAGTTTCTTTCACCAAAGATCTTTCTTCCTCTAAGAGCATTCAGCATAAGATTTCCGATTCAGTCAAGAAGCGTTTTGAAAAAAATGATAAAGTCACGTTTCTTATCAAATTTAAAGAGAAAGCCAATACGAAAAAAGCGGTCAAAGAAGCAGAAAAAAACGCCAAGTCTCAATCGCTTTCCGCAGCAAAAACCGAATATCAAAAGCGGTCAGCCGTCGTTTCTTCTTTAAAACTGGCGGCTCATGATGCGCAGCAGAATCTGAAAACATATTTGGAAAAACAAAAAAAGAAAGGCAAGGCTGATCACATCCATTCCTATTATATTGTCAACGGAATGGCAGTCACTGCTTCGAAAGAGGTAATGGAAAAAGCCGCCTCATTTCCTGAAGTAGAAAAAGTTCTTCCGAATGAAAAACGTCAGCTTACTCAACGACAATCAAAAGCTCCTTTTCAAATGAAGAAAAAACAAAAAGAGATCAAAGCAAAGGAAGGCATCGAATGGAATATCAGCCAAATTGATGCGCCGCAGGCCTGGGCTTCAGGATACGACGGAACCGGCACGGTTGTCGCCTCCATTGATACGGGAGTTCAGTGGGATCATCCGGCGCTTAAAGAAAAATACCGGGGTTACGATCCTGAAAATCCCGCAGCGCCGAATCATGAAATGAACTGGTATGATGCCGTGTCCCATAAAGACGCTCCCTACGATGATCTTGAACACGGCACTCATGTAACAGGGACCATGACGGGTTCAGAACCTGACGGCTCAAATCAAATCGGTGTGGCTCCGGGGGCGAAATGGATCGCAGTAAAAGCATTTTCAGATGACGGAGGAACCGATGCCGATATTTTGGATGCCGGGGAATGGGTGCTCGCGCCTAAAGATAAAAACGGCACACCCCATCCCGAGATGGCGCCGGATGTTGTTAATAATTCCTGGGCAGGCGGTTCGGGAATGGACGAGTGGTACCGCGATATGGTGAATGCGTGGAGAGCGGCAGGGATTTTTCCGGAATTCTCTGCGGGAAATGAAGACTTATTTACACCGGGAGGACCTGGGTCAATCGCAAATCCGGCCAATTATCCTGAAGCATTTGCGACAGGTGCGACTGACATCGACAAGAAACTCGCTGATTTCTCACTTCAAGGCCCCTCACCGTATCATGAAACAAAACCGGACATTTCGGCTCCGGGAGTGAATATCCGTTCTTCGATTCCTGGAGGAACATACGAAGGCGGCTGGGACGGAACTTCAATGGCCGGGCCGCATGTGGCGGCGACGGCGGCTTTGTTAAGGCAGGCGAACGCCTCTATTACGGTCGATGAAATGGAAGACGTTTTGACGCGCACCGCCGAAAAGCTGACAGATTCCGTTTTTCCGGAATCACCGAATAACGGTTACGGCCACGGTCTCGTTAACGCTTTTGATGCCGTTTCTGCCGTAACGGACGGAATCGGAAGCGTAGAAGGCAAGGTCTCTTCTGCGGGCGAAGATCACAATCCGCCCAGCTTTCACCATGAACCGGTCTCAGCGGCTTACAAAGGGGCAAACCTTCCGTTGACGGTTACAGCAGAAGACGATGTAAGCGTAACTGAAGTCATCCTTTCCTATCAGTTTGATGAAGGAAAGTGGAAAACGACAGCCGCCGTTCAAAAAAGCGGTGATGAAAAAAAGGGAACATACCAGGCGGAGATTCCGGATGTAACGGGAAGCAAGGTAAGTTATAAATGGACCATAAAAGATTTCGGAGGTCATTCTGTAGAATCTGATACGTACAGGGCTGACGTGAAACCGAGCATTACGGCGGGATACAAAGAGGATTTTGAATCACAGCCGGCGGGCTGGTCCAGTTACGGGACACATGACCAATGGGAATGGGGTATCCCGGGTTCAGGGCCCGGCACTGCATTTTCCGGAGATAAAGTGTATGCGACGAATCTGTCCGGCCCTTATGCCGATTCAGCCAACATGAATTTGGTGATGCCTCCGATTCAAGTTCCGGAAACAGGACGGCTGTTTTTGCAATTTAAAAGCTGGCACAAGCTCGAAGAATTTTTTGATTACGGGTATGTGTTCGTTCTTCCGGAAGGAAAATCAAATTGGGAGCAGGCGGCCGTTTACAATGGTGACTCCGCAGGATGGAACGATGAAGAGGCGGATTTATCTGCGTATAAAGGCCAAAACATAAAGCTCATGTTTAATATGCAGTCTGACGAAGTACTCAATGAAGACGGATGGTATATCGATGATGTCCGGCTTTCAAGCAGCCCTCTCGGCAAGGCGGCTAAAAAAAGTAAACACAATAGACAAACACCTCCCGGCCACCTGAAGAAAAAAGCCGTCAGTCCGAAACAGGCCAAACCGGCAGTGAAATCACCCGGAAAAAGAGTGAAACGTGAAACAAACCTCCTCCCTCTCAGAGCGCAAATCAGTGTCGCCGAGACGGGGAAATCCGTATATTCCGACCCTGCAAGCGGAAGCTACAGCCTGTCACATAAGGCGGGAAGCTATACGCTGAAAGCCGAGGCTTACGGATTTAAGTCCGCTTCGAAACAAGTTTCTATTCAATCGGACAAAACCGCACAGGCAGACTTTACACTGGAGCAAATGCCGTCCGGCACGCTAAAAGGAACCATCACCAATCAGTCAACAGGCGAACCGGTAAAAGGGGCTGCGCTTTATGTGGCTGAGGATGCCGCAATTGAACCGGCGGTGACAAACGATAAAGGGGAATATTCGCTTAAGGCGTACGAAGGCTCCTACACAATCAAAGTAGCGGCAAAAGGCTTTTACAATAGCGAATTTTCCGTTGACATCAAAGGAGATGCTGAAAAAAACGTCAAGCTTAAGCCGTATATCGGTTATGAAGGGGAAATTGCCTATGATAACGGAACGGAAGAAGCCGCGCTGTCATATTTTAAAGCCGGCAGCAAATCTGCCGTTAAGATGACGCTCAAAGACGGAAAAGAACACGGGATGCTGACGGGAGGCCTTTTTAAATTTTGGGGCGCCGACTGGCCTGATCCGGGCGGTACCGAATTTCAAGCAGAAGTATATGATGCATCCGGCCCTGATGGAGCTCCGGGCAGCAAAATTGCCGGCCCGTTCCAAGCTGAAGCGCTTCGAAACGGCGAATGGACCAGAGTGGATCTCAGCTCAAAAGGAATCGCGGTCGGAAAGGATTTTTATCTTGTGTTCCGCCAGACGAAACCCGATCCTTATACACCTGCCCTGTCATCTGATGACGGCAGTCCGTACTCGAACAGAAACTGGCAATACCTCGACGGCCGCTGGTCTAAAACCGATAAATCAGACGGAAACTTTATGATCAGGGCTTTGGTCGACTACGAAGCTTCTGTGCCTGACATAACGTCGCCTAAAGACCGGTCATTTACAAACAAGAAGTCAGTCACGGTGAAAGGAACGGCTTCACCAAAAACCGCTGTCCGTCTTACCAATAACGGTAAAACCGCCGCAGAAACGAAAGCAGATGCAGACGGCAATTTCCAGGCCGGCGTCACACTCACTGAAGATGCCAATCGGCTGACGGCGGCATCTGTGACAGACAGCGGGTCAACCGATGAGTCACGCCCTGTCACGGTCATACTGGATGAGGATAAGCCGGATGTGACGATTGACAGTCCGGCAAACGGTGATAAAACAAATAAAGAAGCAGTGACCGTAAAAGGAAAAGTGCACGACGCCCATTTAAAATGGGTAAAGGTGAACGGAAAAAAAGCTGAAGTTAATAACGGTTCTTATCAAGCGAGAACCCTTCTGGAAAACGGCAGCAATGAGATCAAGGTCACGGCCTCAGATGAAGCGGGTAACAAAACAACGAAAAAGACGGTGATCGATGTCAATTACAATGCTCCCGTCATTTCCGGATTGGTTCCCGGAGCGGATAAGGAATTAAAAGCCGGAGAATCAGTGAAAATCGCTTTTTCAAGCGGAAAGAAATTAGACGCTTCCTTCGTTATCCGTCTGCCTCTGACAAACGCCCGGGCAGGGAGCCAAAACGCAACAGAGCTTCCGCTGAGAGAAATTTCTCCGGGACGATATGAGGGTTACTGGACGGCGACTTCTTCCATCAAAGCAAGCGGAGCAAAAATTGACGTTATCGCTAGAGATGACTACGGAAATGAAACGAGACAGACGGCTAAAGGAAAACTTTATATCAATGAGTAAGACAGAGCGCTGCCAGATCACGGCAGCGCTTTTTTAGTTGAAGCGGACAATAGGAAAGCAACCCTTTCGGCCCTCGACAAATAAAACGGTTATCCCTTAAAAATTGTACTTTACCCTCAACATTAATTGACAGACTTTCCCACAGAGCTTGCTTTATACTTATGAAACAAGAGAGAGAAACAGATAAGTAAGACAAAAGAGGAAAGGGGTCAGATGTGAAAATCTATCTGGATGTCATTTGGCTGTTGAACTTTTGTTTTGATTCTCTTTTGCTTTTATTGACCGCCTTTATTTTAAAACGCCAGGTAAAAAAAAGAAGAGTGGCCGCCGGCGGTTTCATCGGGTCAGCCATTGTGCTTCTGATGTTTACGCCTGTTTCTCCCTTTGTGGAGCATCCGGCGGGAAAAATGGCGTTTTCAGTAGTCATCGTGCTTGCGGCTTTTGGCTTTAAACGGTTCCGATACTTTTTTCAAAATTTGTTCGCCTTTTATTTCGCGACTTTTCTCGTCGGCGGGGGAATGATCGGCGTACATTCCCTGCTGCAGACAGAATCAATTGTGCAGCAAGGCGTAATGGTCACAAGCCAGACCGGATTCGGCGACCCGATCAGCTGGATGTTTGTAGTTATCGGATTTCCGGCCATATGGTTTTTTTCGAAAAAGAGAATTGAAGACATCGAGACGAAGTCCATTCAGTACGATGAACTTGTCATGGTGCAGGCGGAATTCAGCGGACAGACAATCCGCGCGAAAGGATTGGTGGATTCCGGGAATCAGCTGTATGATCCGCTGACGAAAACGCCGGTCATGATCCTTCACATTGACAAATTCGCTCCGATTCTCAGCGAAAAGGAAACGGACCTCATAAAATCCGCCGGTCCGCTTGAAGTGATAGAGCAGCTTGATGATTCGTTCCGCCATGCGGATAAGCTGAGGCTGATTCCATACAGGGGCGTCGGCCAGGACAATCAATTTTTACTCTGTTTAAAGCCGGATTACGTCACGATTTTAACAAAAGACGAAATGATCGCTTGTGAAAAATGCCTGATCGGCATCAGCACAAAACCATTATCCGCGGACGGTGAATTTGACGGAATCGTTCATCCGAAGATGCTGACAGGGAAGGCTGTAAAACATGTTTCCTGACGAAAAGTCTGTTATTCATCATACTCAAAACGCGTTGTATTTAGAAGGGGGAGGAAGATGAAAAAACTTAAGCTGCGTCTGACATATTTGTGGTATAAATGGCTGATGAAACTCGGACTGAAAAGCGATGAAGTGTATTACATAGGAGGAAGCGAGGCGCTGCCGCCGCCTTTGTCTAAAGAAGAGGAGCAGGTGCTCTTATTAAAGCTGCCGAGCGGGGATCAGGCGGCGCGGGCCATTCTGATTGAGAGAAACTTACGTCTTGTCGTTTACATTGCCCGCAAATTCGAAAATACCGGCATCAATATCGAGGACTTAATCAGCATCGGTACCATCGGTTTGATCAAAGCGGTAAACACTTTTAATCCGGAAAAGAAAATCAAACTCGCCACCTACGCGTCGCGATGTATCGAAAACGAAATTTTAATGTACTTGCGCCGAAACAATAAAATCCGTTCAGAGGTGTCCTTTGATGAACCGCTGAATATTGATTGGGACGGAAACGAGCTGCTGCTTTCGGATGTGCTCGGCACAGATGATGATATTATTACAAAAGACATTGAAGCCAATGTGGATAAAAAACTTTTGAAAAAAGCGCTTGAGCAATTAAACGAAAGAGAAAAGCAGATTATGGAACTGCGTTTCGGGCTTGTCGGAGAAGAAGAAAAAACACAAAAAGATGTAGCCGACATGATGGGGATTTCACAATCTTATATCTCCCGGCTCGAAAAGCGGATTATCAAAAGACTGAGAAAAGAGTTTAACAAAATGGTGTAAAATTTTTTCCATCTGACAGCCCTTACTGCTGCAAGGATTGCCGCAGCCGGATGTTTATTTCTGTAAAATGGCGGTGCATATTTTTCCCACCCGAGGAGATACTTAACGTTGTACAGCAGCTCCTAGTGGGAGGGAAAAACGTGTCAAGAAATAAAGTCGAAATTTGCGGGGTGGATACCTCCAAATTACCGGTGCTCAAGAATGAAGAGATGAGAAAGCTGTTTAGGCAATTACAGGATGAGGGCGATGATTCAGCGAGGGAAAAGCTTGTAAACGGCAATCTGCGCCTTGTCTTAAGCGTCATTCAGAGGTTTAACAACAGAGGAGAGTATGTTGATGACTTATTTCAGGTCGGCTGCATCGGACTAATGAAATCCATTGATAATTTTGACCTAAGCCATAATGTTAAGTTTTCAACATACGCTGTACCGATGATCATCGGAGAAATCCGCAGATATTTGCGGGATAACAATCCGATCCGCGTCTCGAGGTCGCTTCGCGATATCGCATATAAAGCGCTTCAAGTAAGAGAGCGGTTAATCAGTGAGACAAGCAGGGAGCCGACAGCAGAGGAAATCGCCAAAGTTCTTGAAGTGCCCCATGAAGAAATTGTGTTTGCCCTTGACGCCATCCAGGATCCGGTTTCACTGTTTGAGCCGATTTATAATGACGGCGGCGATCCGATTTACGTGATGGACCAGATCAGCGATGAGCGCAATAAGGATACACAATGGATTGAGGAGCTGGCTCTGAAAGAAGGCATGAGAAGACTGAACGAACGGGAAAAAATGATTTTGCGAAAGCGCTTTTTCCAAGGGAAAACCCAAATGGAAGTCGCTGAAGAAATCGGCATATCCCAAGCTCAGGTCTCAAGGCTTGAAAAGGCAGCCATTAAACAAATGAATAAGAATATCCATCAATAACGGAAAAAGCCTTTAAACCTTGTTTAAAGGCTTTTTTCATGCGATGGTTTACGTTTGCAAAAAAGTGATGTATTCTAATGTGTAAAAGTTTTTGGAAAATTTAAATAAAGTAAACGGGGGAAACTGCAATGATTTTACAGCTGGACAGTGTGTCATTAAAAAGAAACGGGAAATGGATTTTGAAAGATATCAACTGGCGCGTCGAGAAAAACGAGAATTGGGTGCTGTACGGATTAAACGGAGCCGGAAAAACGGCTTTGCTGAATATGTTATGCTCTTATTACTTCCCCACTTCAGGAGAGATGCAGGTGCTCGGCCATCAATTCGGCAAAACAGAGCTCGGTGACAGGCTCAGAAGGAAAATCGGCCTTGTTTCGGCAGGTCTTCAGCACAAATTATATGCCGCGGACTCCGCTTTTGAAATCGCCCTCAGCGGCGCGTACGCCTCAATCGGGCTGTACGAAACTCCGAGTGAGCAGGTAAGGGAAAAAGCGATCGGTCTTCTGAAGGATTTGGGCGCCATCGGTTACGCCGACAGACGGTATGAAACATTATCACAAGGGGAAAGACAAAGAGCGCTGATTGCGCGGGCGCTTATGGCTGATCCGGAACTGCTGATTTTGGACGAACCCGTGACGGGTCTTGATTTTATGGCAAGGGAGCAGCTGCTGGACACGATTACGTCGATCGCCGAAAAAGAAAATGCGCCGTCCATCCTTTATGTCACCCATCACGCTGAAGAAATTCTGCCGGTATTTGATCAGGCGCTGCTTTTAAAACAGGGCGAGGTGTTCGCCTCCGGGAAAATCAGGGACATGCTTTCTGACGAGCGGCTTACAGCGTTTTTCGATATGCCTGTCAATGTCTTATGGAACAATGGCCGCCCGTTTTTAACACGTGCAAAAGAGGCATCATCCGTAAAATAACATAAATTCACCCTGGGGGTGCTGCCATGCGGCTGAGAGAGACGTTGTCTCAACCCTTAAAGGACCTGATCCGGATCATGCCGGCGGAGGGAAGCGGTGAAAAAAGCGGAGGAAGATCCGTTTTTTACCCGTTTCATTTCATGAATGAAACGGTTTTTTTGATACAGCCAAAGGGGAGATTTCTAATGCATCAGATTGATATGCTGTTACACCAGGCGGAAAAACGGCGGAATGACTTCATACATATTGCTGAAAGGTTGATAGCCTTTCCGACTCCGGCCCCGCCAGCAAGAAATACGGCAGAAGCCCAAAAGTGGGTGGCCGGCTTTTTAAAAGAAACGGGCTTCTCGGTCGATATGTGGGATGTGTATCCGGAAGATCCGAATGTAGTCGGTGTTTTAAAAGGGACAGATTCAAGCAGGCATCAAAGCCTGATTTTAAACGGACACATTGATGTGGCAGAAGCCGGGGGCGAAGACTGGCACTCTGACCCGTTTCAGCCGATCGTAAAAGACGGCATGCTGATCGGAAGGGGCGCCGCTGATATGAAAGGGGGTTTGGCGTGTGTTCTTTTCTCTCTGAAGCTGATCCATGATGCCGGCATTGAGCTTCCGGGCGACCTCATTGTACAGTCTGTAATCGGAGAAGAAGTCGGTGAGGCGGGGACGCTGGAATGCTGCAACCGCGGCTATCACGCGGATTTTGCGGTTGTTGCGGATACGAGCAGCCTGCATATTCAAGGGCAGGGCGGTGTCATCACCGGCTGGATAGAATTGAAAAGCAAACAAACATTTCATGACGGCATGAGGCGCAATATGATTCATGCGGGCGGAGGCACATTCGGAGCGAGCGCCATCGAAAAAATGGCAAAAATCATCACTGCCTTGGGAGAGCTGGAGCGCCACTGGGCGGTAACGAAAAGCTATCCCGGCTTTGCGCCCGGCACCAATACGATCAACCCCGCCGTCATTGAAGGCGGAAGACACGCAGCGTTTGTCGCCGATGAATGCCGGTTATGGATCACCGTCCACTTTTATCCGAACGAAACGCACGAACAAGCAGCCGCAGAAATCGAAGACTATATTAATCGTGTCGCTGACAGTGATCTGTGGCTCAAAGAAAACAGGCCGGTGTTCAAATGGGGCGGATCTTCGATGATTGAAGACAGAGGAGAGGTGTTCCCGGCGCTGGAAATCGACCCGGATCATCCGGCAGTTTCTGTCTTGGCTGCATCACACTCAGCCGTCAGAAAACAGGAGCCCGTCATTGATGTTTCCCAAACCGTAACTGACGGAGGGTGGCTTTATCATGCCGGGATTCCGAGCGTCATATACGGTCCCGGCGATTTAAAAAACGCCCACTCCGTAAACGAGGAAGTGTCCGTTGATGAGCTTATGGACTATACGAAAATTATGCTGAGATTTATCCTCGGCTGGTGCAGCCGCAAAAAAGATTGCCCGAGGTGACAAGGTTCAGCCAGGCCGTTCATATAATAGGAAAAAGAACGGGCAAAGGGCGTGATACGGATGATCAGCATATCTGAATTTCAAATAAAAGATGTGGTAAACGTGTCGAACGGAAAAAAACTCGGAAGCATCGGTGATATTGATATTAACGTGACAACGGGAAAAATTCAGGCGATTATTTTAGGCGGCAGCGGAAAAGTTCTCGGTTTTTTCGGAAAAGAAGAGGAAATGATCATTCCTTGGCGAAATATAGTTAAAATTGGGGAAGATGTCATCTTAGTGCGTGTAAACGAACCAAAGGGGGGAGAGTAATCCTCCCTTTACTTGTAAAAAGCCGGAAATCTCAATGTTTCCGGCACATTTATTTATCTCATTTTTCAATCAGCCGCTAAACGTATGCTTAAAATTGTGTTAAAATGAGTGGGAAATTACGCTTTTTTAATGTTTGTCGAAAGGTTGGATCTCCATGAATACATATCACCCGTTTAGTCTTACCACCCCCTCGGCACTCATGATAGAAGACTGGAACTGTGTGAATCAGCTTAACACAAAGGTCATCGCCGGATTCACAACGAAAAACGGCGGTGTCAGCAATCCTCCGTATGAGTCATTAAATACCGGATTGCACGTCCGGGACGAAGCTCATGATGTTGTGACAAACCGTGAAGTCATAGCGTCCTTATGCGGTACTGATCTGGATTCCTGGGTGTTCGCCGACCAGACACATGAAAACCGCGTCCGGCGCGTAACAGCCGGGGATAAAGGAAAAGGAGCGAGAGACTATTCTTCCGCATTCCGCGGGACGGACGGGCTCTACACGAAAGATGCGAATCTTTTTTTGGCCCTTTGTTTTGCGGACTGTGTGCCCTTGTATTTTTATGACCCGGTGAAATCCATTATCGGCGCTGCCCATGCCGGATGGAAGGGGACGGTCAAACAAATCGGACGCATCATGACGGAACGCTGGGTAAACGAAGAAGGCTCCCGTTTAACAGATATTCAGGCTGTCATCGGTCCGTCCATCAGCGCGGGAAGCTATACAGTCGACGACCGCGTCATCAATGAAGTGCGGGCGCTGCCTTTTACGGCTGAATCCGCCATATGCGAGACGGAAAAAGGCCAGTATCAGCTTGATTTAAAAGAGGTCAACCGTCTTCTTCTGATACATTGCGGCATTCCGGAAGAAAACATTTCAGTCAGCGGTTTATGCACCGAACGAGAGCGTGAACTATTCTTTTCACACCGCCGCGACAAAGGAAAAACGGGACGCATGATGTCCTTTATCGGAATGAAGGAGGCGTAAGATCTTGCGTGTTGCTGATCAATTACGACATATAAACGAAAGAATAAACGAAGCATGTAACAGATCGGGCCGAAGCCCCGAAGATGTTACCGTCATCGCGGTTACAAAATACGTATCAGCCGAAAGGGCTCAAGAGGCCGTTGATGCCGGTATTACAAGTCTGGGAGAAAACCGGGATGCCGAGCTTATCCATAAGCAGGAAGTCATCAAAGGCAGCCCGGAGTGGCACTTTATCGGCAGTCTTCAGTCCAGAAAGGTGAAGGCCGTCGTTGACCGTGTATCTTATATACATTCCTTAGACAGACTGTCATTGGCAAAAGAGATTGAAAAACGGGCGCAGCATGCGGTTCGCTGTTTTGTGCAGGTGAATACTTCGCTTGAGCCGTCTAAGCACGGTTTGAAAACAGAGGAGGTCATCCCCTTTATCAGAGAGCTTTCTGAGTTTAGAAACATTTCTGTAGAGGGCCTGATGACGATGGCTCCCCTGACAGACGATACAGAAACGATCAGAGCCTGCTTCCGGCAATTGCGTGATCTGAGGGATCAGGTGCAAAAACTGAATCAGACAAACGCCCCGTGCAGGGAACTGTCAATGGGCATGTCAAATGATTATGAAATCGCTGTTGAAGAGGGCGCAACTTTTATCAGAATCGGCTCTTCATTAGTCGGAAATGAACCGGGGGGTGTAAACAAATGAGCATGAAAAATAAACTGAAAAACTTTTTCTCAATGGATGAGGAGGAGTACGAGTACGAATACATTGAAACGGAGCAGGATCATCCGGAAGAGCATGAACAGCAGAAAGAGAAACAGCCTGCTTACGCTCAGAAGCCGCAGGGCAAGCAGAACGTAGTAAGCTTGCAAAGTGTTCAGAAATCCTCTAAAGTGGTGTTGAGTGAACCGCGTGTATATGCGGAAGCGCAGGAAATCGCCGATCATTTAAAGAACAGGCGGGCGGTTGTCGTCAATCTGCAGCGCATCCAGCATGATCAGGCGAAAAGAATCGTCGACTTTTTAAGCGGTACCGTCTACGCCATCGGCGGCGACATTCAGAGAATCGGTTCAGATATTTTTCTGTGCACGCCTGATAATGTCGACGTTTCCGGCACGATTTCGGAGCTTATAAATGAAGACGAACATCAGAGGTGGTAAAGCAGGATGATTCTTTATCAAATTTTTTCCGTTCTGAGTTATTTAATTTACATCTACTCGTTTGCCCTGATCATCTATATCTTTATGTCATGGGTGCCGAGTACGAGAGAAACGGCGGTCGGACGGTTTCTCGCAGCGATTTGCGAACCGTATTTAGAGCCGTTCAGAAGGATCATTCCGCCCATTGCCATGCTGGATATATCCCCGATTGTAGCGATTATCGTGCTTCGGTTTGCCACGACGGGACTTTGGGGCCTATACCGCATGATCGCAATGTATACTTGAATGCGACAGTTTGATACGGGCTTGGCACCAGCCAAGCCTCTTTACATAGAAAGGAAAGAACATGAGCGATATTTACCAGCACTTCAGACAAGACGAGCGGCCTTTTATTGATCAGGCGCTTGAATGGAAACAGATTGTCCTGGACCAGTATCGGATGAAGCTGACTGATTTCTTAGATCCCAGAGAACAGGTCATTGTAAAAGCCGTTATCGGCGACGCCTGCGGTCTTGCGTTTTTCGGAGGATATGACAGAGCTGAGCGCAAACGCGCGATTTTATACCCTGAATATATGGAACCTGAACAGGATGATTTTGAGCTTCGGGCTTTTGACGTTCAATACGCTGAAAAATTCGTCAGCATTGACCACCGCTCTCTTCTCGGATCATTAATGGGGATCGGCTTAAAGCGGCAGAAATACGGCGATCTGATTTTCTCAGAGGAAGCCGTGCAGCTGATCGTCTCCGGTGAAATCGCCGATTTTGTCAGCACTCAGCTGACCAAGGCGGGCAAAGCGCCGGTAAAGCTTGAGAAAATCGAGCTTTCCGCTCTTCACATTCCCGCTTCAGATGTCGAAATAAGGGATGACACGGTTTCTTCATTGCGTCTCGACGCCGTCTGCGCTTCAATGAGCAGGCAATCCCGGCAGAAAGCGCAGGCGCTTGTGAAAAACGGGCTCGTTAAGGTGAATTGGAAAGCCATTGAAGATCCGTCTTATCAGGTTGCTGAAGGGGACATGCTCTCGATTCGCGGCTTCGGACGATGCAGTTTGGCAAAAGTTGACGGAAAAACGAAAAAAGACAAATGGAAAGTTACATTTGAACGGCAAAAATGAGTCGTTTTTTCAGTTTTTTTCTCCATCTGTGCCGTATTTGTTTTATAATGTGAACTAGATAACCGTACTGAAATGTAAAAATGGAGGTGGCAATATGCCATTAACGCCGAATGATATCCATAACAAAACGTTTACAAAAGGTTTTCGCGGATATGATGAAGATGAAGTAAATGAATTTTTAATGCAGGTCAGAAAAGATTACGAAATCGCACTCCGTAAAAAAACGGAGCTTGAGGCGAAAGTGAACGAGCTGGACGAAAAAATCGGCCACTTTGCCAATATCGAAGAAACGCTGAATAAATCAATTCTCGTAGCCCAGGAAGCCGCAGAAGACGTAAAGCGCAACTCGCAAAAGGAAGCGAAGCTGATCGTCCGTGAAGCAGAAAAAAATGCTGATCGCATCATCAATGAGTCGCTTTCCAAATCAAGAAAAATCGCAATGGAAATCGAAGAGCTGAAAAAACAGTCTAAAGTCTTCAGAACACGTTTCCAAATGCTGATTGAAGCGCAGCTCGACCTGCTGAAGAACGATGATTGGGATCATCTGCTGGAATACGAAGTCGACGCGGTATTTGAGGAAAAAGAATAATTTTCTGATTTTCTTGACATTCTCCGGCCCGTTCGAATATAATACGTTCATAAATTCAGATGAAAAGACGATTGAAAGGGACCGGTATGACTCAAAACAGGCTATAAAGCGACCCGGGGAAGGTGAAAGCCCGGGATGGCCGGAATCATGCAGATCAGCCCTTTAGTTTCCTTTCTGAACCGAGAGTAGGAAAGGACGTTCCATCACGTTACGATGTTCGAGAGGAAAAGACGGATGATCCGTTTTTTCTAAAAGGGTGGTACCGCGAGATAAGCTTTCTCGTCCCTTATGGGATGAGAGGGCTTTTTTTATTTTCTGAAAAATGTTGTGGAGGAATGAAAATGGATTACAAAGATACGCTGTTAATGCCGAAAACAGATTTTCCGATGCGCGGAAATCTGCCGAATCGTGAGCCGGACATGCAAAAAGACTGGGAGGAGCAGGACATTTACCGTCTTGTTCAAGAACGGACGAAAGACCGCCCGAAATTCGTATTGCATGACGGACCTCCTTATGCAAACGGAGACATCCACATGGGCCATGCCCTGAACAAAATCCTGAAAGACTTCATCGTCCGCTATAAGTCAATGAGCGGCTACAACGCACCGTACGTGCCGGGCTGGGATACGCACGGACTGCCGATTGAAACGGCGCTGACGAAAAACAAAAAAGTAAACCGGAAAGAAATGTCCGTCGCTGATTTCCGCAAACTATGTGAAGAGTACGCTTGGAAGCAAATCGAGGGACAGCGTGAGCAATTCAAACGTCTTGGTGTCCGCGGTGACTGGGAAAACCCATACGTGACATTAAAACCGGAATACGAAGCGCAGCAAATCCGCGTATTTGGTGAAATGGCAAAACGAGGCTACATTTACAAAGGCCTTAAACCGGTTAACTGGTCACCTTCAAGTGAGTCTGCTCTGGCTGAAGCCGAGATCGAATATCAAGACAAACGTTCAGCATCTATTTACGTCGCTTTTGGTGTAAAAGACGGAAAAGGCGTTCTTGAAAACGGCGAGCGCATCATCATTTGGACAACAACGCCTTGGACAATTCCGGCGAACCTCGGAATTTCAGTGCACCCTGATCTTGAGTACAGCGTGATTGCAGTAGGTGAAGACCGCTTTGTCGTAGCAAGTGCCTTAGTCGAAAGTGTTGCATCAGCATGCGGATTTGATCAGTATGAAGTGACAAGAACGGTCAAAGGAAAAGACCTTGAGAACATTATCGCTGAACACCCGCTATATGGCAGAGACTCTCTCGTTATGCTTGGTGAACACGTAACAACTGATGCCGGAACAGGCTGTGTTCATACAGCGCCAGGACATGGGGAAGATGACTTTATCATTGGCCAAAAATACGGTTTAGATGTGCTTTGCCCGGTCGATGAAAAAGGTGTAATGACAAGCGAAGCTCCTGGGTTTGAAGGCATGTTCTATGATGATGCAAACAAAGCGATCACACAGCAGCTCGATGAAAAAGGCGCACTTGTGAAGCTTGAATTCATTACTCACTCTTATCCGCATGATTGGAGAACAAAAAAACCAACCATTTTCAGAGCGACAGCGCAATGGTTTGCGTCTATTAAAGATTTCAGATCAGACCTGCTGGATGCCATTAAAGAAACCAAATGGGTTCCTGAATGGGGTGAGCAGCGTTTGCACAACATGGTTCGGGACCGCGGAGACTGGTGTATTTCCAGACAGCGTGCGTGGGGTGTGCCGATTCCGGTATTTTACGCTGAAAACGGAGAACCGATTATTACAGATGAAACCATTGAACATGTTTCTGAATTGTTCAGACAGCACGGATCAAACATCTGGTTTGAAAAAGAAGCAAAGGATCTTCTTCCGGAAGGCTTTACGCATCCTGGCAGCCCGAACGGCACATTTACAAAAGAACAGGATATCATGGATGTTTGGTTTGATTCAGGCTCTTCACATCAAGCAGTGCTTGAAGAACGTGATGACCTCGTTCGCCCGGCTGATTTATACCTAGAGGGATCTGACCAATATCGCGGCTGGTTTAACTCTTCTCTTTCTACAGCAGTAGCCGTAACAGGAAAAGCGCCGTATAAAGGTGTGCTCAGCCATGGGTTCGCACTGGATGGAGAAGGACGCAAGATGAGTAAATCAATCGGTAACGTTGTTGTTCCGGCTAAAGTCATGAAACAGCTTGGTGCCGACATCTTAAGATTATGGGTATCGTCAGTGGATTATCAGGCGGACGTTCGCGTGTCTGACGCCATTCTGAAGCAGGTCGCGGAAGTATACCGGAAAGTCCGCAACACGTTCCGCTTCCTTCACGGCAACCTGTTCGATTTCAATCCAAGTGTCAATGCCGTTGATGTAAAAGATCTCCGCGAAGTGGATCAATATATGCTGATCAAGCTGAATAAGCTGATCGATAAGGTGAAAAAAGCGTACGATGAATATGAATTTGCGGTTGTTTATCACAGCATTCACAATTTCTGTACGATCGAGCTCAGCTCTTTCTATCTTGATTTTGCAAAAGATGTTGTGTACATCGAGCATGCGGATCATCCGGACCGCCGCAGCATGCAGACCGTCTTCTATGAAACGCTGCTGGCGTTAGTGAAGCTGACGGCGCCGATTCTCCCGCATACGGCGGATGAAATGTGGTCTCACTTATCATTTGTTGAAGAAGCGAGCGTGCAGCTGACAGATATGCCGGAAACCATTGCTGTTCCGGACAGTCAAGCGACAGAAGAAAAGTTCGACCGCTTCATGGAGCTTCGAAACGACGTGCTGAAAGCTTTGGAAACAGCCCGTAACGAAAAAATTATCGGAAGATCATTGGAAGCGAGCCTGACTTTGTATCCGAACAAAGAAAACCGCGACCTCTTGTCATCCATTAAAGAAAATATCGCGCAGCTGTTTATCGTCTCAGAACTGACAGTAAGAGACGAAAGTGAAGCGCCTGAAAACGCGCAAAGCTTCACAACAGGAAAAATGACCGTAGAAAAAGCGGAAGGCCAGATGTGTGAACGTTCCCGCGTAATTTCTAAAGATGTCGGAGCCAATCCGAAATATCCGACATTATCACTGCGCAATGCGGAAATCGTTGAAAAATATTATCAAAAATAATGAATGAGAAAGCGCCCGGTGACAGCCGGGCGCTTTTTTTACATGCCACTAATGTCATCGATTAGAACGACAGGAAAAATCTTATGGGCTTCAAATGGCGCCCTGGGGGCAACAATAAAGCTATAACATCAAGAGCAGGAGTTGTGATGAATGAATGATCAACTGACCGCAATCCACACGGAGCTTCTCATGATGAAAGAAGAACTTCAATCAAGATTATTCGAATATTCTTGCTTTCAAATGTCAGCATCTGTTGAACCTTCAATGAACGACCAAGAAGCAACTCTGATCTATCATATAAAAGAAGAACTTCAGGACGTTCTTCTTGCCCTGTCTAAGTTTGAAAACAATACGTACGGTTATTGTGAAAAAACAGGCGACCCCATTCCGATTGAAAAACTTGCGGTGCTGCCGACGGCCAGAACCGCTGATGATTTCTATTATCCCGCTCAATTTGAAAAGAAAACCCTTCCATATTGGGAACCCGGAGATTATGCATATGATCAGGCGCTGTATGAGTGACAGCGTCTGTTTGCATGCGCTTATGATCTGCCTTTACTCTGGCACCTTTTACTGATAAAATTCATAAAGGATAAAAGTAACTGTATACTGGAGGAACGTGTGTGCTTTATTATCTTATCGCTCTTTTTATTATTATTGCCGACCAATTGACCAAATGGCTTGTCGTCAGCCATATGGAATTGGGACAAAGCATACCTGTCATCGACCAGGTGCTTTATATCACATCTCATCGCAACACGGGAGCGGCGTGGGGGATTTTAGCCGGCCAAATGTGGTTTTTCTACGTCATTACCATCGCCGTGATTATCGGAATCGTTTATTACATACAGCGTTATGCAAAAGGGCAGATGTTACTCGGAAGTTCTCTCGGCTTAATGCTGGGCGGTGCGGCCGGAAACTTTATTGACCGGGCGGCGCGCCAGGAAGTGGTGGATTTTATTCATGTCATCATCGTGGATTATCACTATCCGATTTTTAATATCGCGGACTCCTCACTGTGCGTCGGTGTAATACTTTTATTTATTCATATGCTGTTTGACAGCGGGAAAAAGAAGGAGCAATAACATGAATCAATTTGAGATAACCGTTCAGCCTGAACAAAAGAGCGAACGGATTGATAAATTTTTGGCTTCAACGGGAGAAAACTGGTCACGCACTCAAGTGCAGCAATGGGTAAAAGAGGGACTGGTATCCGTTAACGGCAAATCCGTAAAAGCGAATTATAAAATGCAGCCCGGCGATCAGGTAAACGTCACCATTCCTGAACCGGAAGAATTGGACGTGCTTGCAGAACCGATGGATTTGGACATTTACTATGAGGATCAGGACGTCTTGGTTGTGAACAAACCGCGGGGCATGGTTGTACACCCGGCGCCCGGCCATGTGACAGGGACGCTTGTAAACGGACTGATGGCTCACTGCAACGACCTTTCCGGCATTAACGGCGTCATGCGTCCGGGAATCGTCCACCGGATTGATAAAGATACTTCCGGTCTGTTAATGGTCGCTAAAAACGATATGGCGCATGAATCACTCGTTAATCAGCTCGTCAATAAAACCGTGACCAGAAAGTACACAGCGGTTGTCCACGGGGTGATTTCACATGATGACGGAACGATTGACGCTCCGATCGGGAGAGATAAAAAAGACCGTCAAAGCATGACCGTAACAAGAGAAAGCAGCAAAAACGCCGTCACGCACTTCCACGTGCTTGAGCGTTTTCAAGATTTCACGCTCGTAGAGTGCCGGCTTGAGACCGGAAGAACGCATCAGATCCGTGTTCATATGAAATATATCGGGTTTCCTTTGGCGGGCGACCCGAAGTACGGACCGAGAAAAACCATTGATTTCAATGGTCAGGCGCTTCATGCCGGAATATTAGGTTTTGATCATCCGCGGACGGGCGAATACATTGAGTTTGAAGCGCCCCTTCCTGAAGATATGAAAAAACTCATTGAAGATTTAAGAAATAGCCATTGACAGCGACTTTCTTTTCTGAAATAATAAAAACAAGCTGAATAGATTCTTTAACACAGTCCAGAGAGGCTGAGAAGGATAACGGATAGGACAGAAGAGATACGCATGTGTCTTCGTCCTGGAAAGGAACCCCTCTATGCTCTGGCAGGAGGGGTTTTTTCTTCTTATATACGAATGGAGAGGTGTCACGAGTGAATCAAAAAGCTGTTATTCTCGACGAACAGGCGATCAGGCGGGCGCTGACAAGGATAGCCCATGAAATGATCGAACGGAATAAAGGAATGAATGACTGCATTCTTGTAGGGATTAAAACAAGAGGCATTTATTTAGCGAAGCGGCTGGCCGAGCGGATCGAACAGATTGAAGGGAATCCGGTCACCGTCGGGGAAATCGATATCACCCTTTACCGTGACGACCTCACGAAAAAAACGAGCAATGAAGAGCCGCTTGTAAAAGGCGCGGACATTCCGGCCGATATTACAGACCAAAAGGTCATTGTGGTTGATGATGTGCTTTATACCGGCCGGACGGTGAGAGCGGCGATGGATGCCCTCGTTGATGTCGGACGGCCGTCATCGATACAGCTTGCCGTGCTTGTCGACAGAGGGCACCGGGAGCTGCCGATCAGAGCGGACTATATCGGGAAAAACATTCCGACCTCAAAAGCTGAAAAAGTGATGGTTCAGCTGAGCGAAGTTGATCAGACTGATATGGTCGCCATTTACGAAAATGAATAATCACCTTTTTAAATGCATTCCAGAGAGTTTGCAAAGAGGATTTTAAAACACAAAGCCGGGCGGATCGACGCGGCCGGGTTTTGTATGCCTCTTTGCGCAAAAAGCAAAGAGGTTTTTTTATACCATTTGAAAGTCAACCGGGAGGAAAACGCCATGAGTAAGAAAAAAGTAAACCTGGGAGTCAGGGACGTCCCCAATCCATTGTCCTGGCTGTCATTCAGCCTGCAGCATTTATTCGCCATGTTCGGTTCAACCATACTCGTGCCGAAACTGGTCGGAATGAGCCCGGCAGTGGCGCTTGTCACGAGCGGAATCGGGACACTCGCCTATCTCTTGGTGACAAAAGGCCAGATTCCCGCTTATCTCGGCTCATCATTCGCCTTTATATCACCGATTATCTTGGTGAAGGCGACGGGAGGGCCGGGGGCTGCCATGGTCGGTGCTTTCCTGGCGGGAATTGTGTACGGCCTGATCGCATTGCTCATCAGGCAGCTTGGAACGGGGTGGCTGATGAAGCTGCTGCCCCCGGTGGTCGTCGGGCCGGTCATCATCGTCATCGGCCTCGGACTGGCAAGCACAGCCGTCAATATGGCAATGTATGCCGATCCGAATGCAAAGGAACTCGTCTACAGCTTGAAACATTTCAGTGTAGCCGGCGTCACTTTGGCCATCACCATTATCTGCGCCATCTTTTTACGGGGATTTTTAAGCCTGATTCCGGTATTGATCGGCATTATAGG
The DNA here is from genome assembly GCF_001999205.1 of Bacillus sp. 275. Classification (NCBI taxonomy): domain Bacteria; kingdom Bacillati; phylum Bacillota; class Bacilli; order Caryophanales; family Bacillaceae; genus Bacillus; species Bacillus sp. 275. The sequence continues at coordinate 432,141 of NZ_CP019626.1, read as the reverse complement.
CGGCTATCTGTTTGCGCTGACACAGGGCATCGTCAATTTCCAGCCGGTCATTGATGCAAAATGGTTCGCCGTTCCTGAATTTATCATCCCTTTCAAAGACTATACGCCGTCAGTGACATTGGGCATTGCGGCTGCGATGGTGCCGGTCGCTTTCGTGACGATGTCAGAACATATCGGCCATCAAATGGTGCTGAGTAAAGTCGTCGGACAGGATTTCATTAAAAAGCCGGGACTGCACCGCTCCATAATGGGGGACAGTGTTGCGACGATCATTGCTTCGTTAATCGGCGGCCCGCCCACGACAACATATGGCGAAAACATCGGTGTACTGGCAATTACGAGAGTTTTCAGCGTCTTTGTCATCGGCGGCGCGGGAGTGATTGCGCTGTGCTTCGGATTTATCGGAAAAGTTTCGGCGCTGATCAGCTCTGTTCCGTCCGCGGTTATGGGAGGCGTTTCCTTCCTGCTCTTCGGAATTATCGCCTCCAGCGGCTTAAGAATGCTGATTGACAACAACATTGATTATGAAAACAAGAGAAATTTGATTATCACATCCGTCATCCTCGTGATCGGCGTCGGAGGGGCTTTTATTCAAGTATCAAAAGGCGGATTCCAAATATCCGGCATGGCGCTTGCGGCAATCGTCGGAGTCATCCTGAACCTTATCCTGCCGCATGCAAATGAAGAAGACGCGATGGCATCAGAAAAACAAAATCATATGTAAAACCTTTTAAAGAAAGTCCAGAGAGGCTTGGAAGGGTTATAACGGGAAGAAGCTGTACGCTGCTTCTCTCTTTAACCGCACCCCGAGTCTATAGACCGGGGTGTTTTTTTACGGCCTTCAAGCGGAAACGGAGGAGAAAAACATGAATCATTTAACGGCGATGTCTGAACTGAGCACGGCTGAAATTACAGAACTGCTGCGTGAGGCAAAAGCAATAAAAGAGGGAACAGTCCGCCCTGATCTCGCGGGAAAATTTGTTGCGAATCTGTTTTTTGAACCGAGCACGAGAACGCGGTTCAGCTTTGAAGTGGCGGAAAAGAAACTCGGAATGAACGTGCTCAGCTTAGACGATACGAGCACAAGCGTTCAAAAAGGCGAGTCCTTATATGACACGGTCAAAACACTGGAATCAATCGGAGCGGACGCCTGCGTCATCAGGCACAGCACGGATGAATATTACAAAGATCTGACCGGCAGAGTCAATATTCCGATCTTAAACGCCGGCGACGGCTGCGGCCAGCACCCGACTCAGTCATTACTCGATTTAATGACGATTCAAGAGGAATTTGAGACCTTTCAGGGCCTGACGGTTTCCATTCATGGCGATATCAAACACAGCAGGGTGGCAAGGTCAAATGCCGAGGTGCTGACAAGGCTCGGCGCACGCGTGCTGTTTTCAGGGCCGCCGCAATGGCAGGATGAGAAAAACGCCTTCGGCACTTGTGTACAGACGGATGAAGCCATACAAGCTTCAGATGTCGTCATGCTGCTCCGCATCCAAAATGAAAGGCATCAGACAGAAGCCGACCAAAAAGGCTACCTGGAAGCATACGGGCTGACCGCAAAGCGGGCGGAGAGCATGAAGCGGGATGCCATCATCATGCATCCCGCACCGGTGAACAGAGGAGTCGAAATTGACACAACATTAGTGGAATGCGGAAAATCAAGAATCTTTAAACAAATGGAAAATGGCGTGTATATCAGAATGGCAGTCTTAAAAAGAGCACTGCAAACCAATGTAAAAAGGGGAGAAGCGGCTTATGTCTTATCTCATTAAAAACGGCTGGATGTTAAATGAACAGGGAGAAAAAGTGGCACAGGATATCCGGGTAACGGGTGAATTCATTTCGGAAACCGGGCTTCTGACAGTGAAAGACGGAGAAACGGTGATCGACGCTGGGGGACTGTTCGTTTCACCTGGACTCGTAGACCTTCATGTCCACTTCAGAGAACCGGGCGGCGAGAAAAAAGAAACCATTGAGACGGGCTCTAAAGCCGCGGCGCGGGGCGGCTTTACCACAGTCGCAGCCATGCCGAATACAAGACCGGTGCCGGATACGAAAGAGCAGATGGAATGGCTGCAAAACCGGATCAAAGAAACCTCATCTGTCAGGGTCCTTCCTTACGCATCCATTACGATCAGACAAACCGGCGAAGAAATGACAGATTTTAAGGCGCTTCATGAAGCCGGAGCATTCGCCTTTACCGATGACGGCGTCGGCGTTCAGACGGCCGGAATGATGTATGAAGCCATGAAATGGGCGGCTTCAATGAATAAAGCGATTGTCGCTCATTGTGAGGATAACTCGCTTATTTACGGAGGGAGTGTGCATGAAGGTTCTTTTTCAAAAGCGAACGGCCTGAACGGCATACCTTCCATTTGTGAAGCGGTACATATCGCCCGTGACGTCCTGCTGGCGGAAGCGGCGGGCTGCCATTACCACGTGTGTCATATCAGCACGAAAGAATCCGTCAGAGCCGTAAGAGACGCAAAAAAAGCGGGAATCCGCGTGACGGCGGAAGTATCGCCGCACCACCTGCTGCTTTGTGACGAAGATATCCCGGGACTTGATACCAATTTTAAAATGAATCCGCCCCTTCGCAGCAAAGAGGACAGAGAGGCGCTGATTGAAGGGCTTTTAGACGGCACGATTGATTTCATCGCCACTGACCATGCGCCGCATACAGAAGAAGAGAAAAACACGGACATGAAGCTTGCGCCTTTCGGTATCGTCGGTTTAGAAACAGCCTTTCCGCTTCTGTACACACATTTTGTGAAAAACGGGGCGTGGACGCTGAAGCAGCTGGTTGATTTCATGACGGCAAAACCTTGCGAGGCATTTGATCTTCCGTACGGAACGCTTGCACCGGGGGCGCCGGCTGACATCACCCTGATTGATCTGGAAAAAGAAGCAGCCATTGACAAAGATACATTTTTATCTAAAGGAAAAAATACGCCATTCAACAAGATGAAGTGCTTCGGCTGGCCTGTTGCAACGATGGCTGCCGGTAAGCTTGCATACGAAGAAGGGAGACTCGTCAAATGAAAAGAAGACTAGTGCTGGAAAATGGAGCGGTATTTGAGGGTGAAGCATTCGGGAGCCTGGAGCATACCGCGGGTGAAGTCGTATTCAACACGGGAATGACCGGTTATCAGGAAATTTTATCAGACCCTTCTTACTGCGGGCAGATCGTGACGCTGACGTATCCTCTGATCGGCAACTACGGAATTAACAGAGATGACTTTGAATCCATCACTCCTTTTGTAAAAGGGCTGATCGTAAAAGAACTGTGCGAGCTGCCTTCCAACTGGCGTTCGGCTTACACGCTTGACGAGTATTTGAAAATGAAAAATATTCCCGGCTTACAAGGGATTGACACGAGAAAGCTCACAAGAATGATCCGCACGGCCGGCGCATTAAAGGGAACGTTTGCTTCAAGTGAGGAGAATGTCGGAGAGGTTCTTGCAAGGCTGAAAGAAACGGAACTGCCGAGAAATCAAGTCGCTCAAGTATCTGCGAAAACGGCATATCCGAGTCCGGGCCGCGGCAAACGCATCGTACTCGTCGATTTCGGTATGAAGCACGGCATTTTAAGAGAGTTAAACAAAAGAAAATGCGATGTCATCGTTGTGCCGTACAATGTAACGGCGGAAGAAGTGCTTCAGCTCAAGCCGGACGGCATCATGCTTTCTAACGGACCCGGAGATCCGAAAGATGTGCCGGAAGCCATTGAAATGATAAAAGGAATACTCGGGAAGGTGCCGTTATTCGGAATCTGCCTCGGCCACCAATTATTTGCGCTGGCATCCGGAGCGGAAACGGAAAAAATGAAATTCGGACACAGGGGTTCCAATCATCCGGTTAAAGAGCTTGCGACAGGGAAAGTCGCTTTAACCGCCCAAAACCACGGATATACAGTTTCTTCAATAGATGAGACAGAGCTTGAAGTGACGCACATTGCGATCAATGATCAAACGATCGAAGGACTCAAGCATAAAACATTGCCGGCATTTACGGTTCAGTACCACCCTGAAGCTTCACCGGGGCCGGAAGACGCCAATCATTTATTTGACAGATTCATTGACTTGATCGAAACAACTGAGAAAGAAGGGGAAGCGGTATGCCAAAACGCGTAGATATTAAAAAGATTTTAGTGATCGGATCAGGCCCGATTATTATCGGACAGGCGGCGGAATTTGATTATGCGGGCACACAGGCGTGTCTCGCTTTGAAGGAAGAAGGCTATGAAGTCATTCTCGTCAACTCGAATCCGGCAACGATTATGACGGATACGGAAATGGCTGATCGGGTATACATAGAGCCGCTGACGCCGGAGTTTCTCACGCGTATTATCAGAAAAGAACGGCCGGACGCCATCCTGCCGACTCTGGGAGGACAGACCGGACTGAATCTTGCCGTCGAGCTGTCTGAACTCGGGGTTCTTGAGGAATGCGGAGTGGAAGTGCTCGGGACAAAGCTGTCCGCCATCCAGCAGGCGGAAGACCGCGACTTATTCCGTGCGCTGATGAATGAGCTGAATGAACCGGTGCCGGAAAGTGAGATCATCCGCACTTTACAGGAAGCCGAGGAATTTGTCGGCCGGATCGGGTTTCCGGTTATCGTGCGCCCCGCTTACACATTAGGCGGAACGGGCGGCGGCATCTGCTCGAATGAAGCAGAACTGAAAGAGATCGTCGAAAACGGATTAAAACTCAGCCCCGTCCATCAGTGCCTTCTTGAAAAAAGCATTGCCGGTTACAAAGAGATCGAATATGAAGTCATGAGAGACAGCAGAGATCACGCGATCGTCGTCTGCAACATGGAAAATATCGATCCGGTCGGCATCCATACGGGCGACAGCATCGTCGTTGCCCCGAGCCAGACTTTGAGCGACCGGGAATACCAGCTTTTGCGCAATGTTTCATTAAAGCTGATCCGCGCGCTCGGCATTGAAGGCGGCTGTAATGTTCAGCTCGCGCTCGATCCCGACAGCTTCCAATATTACATTATCGAAGTGAATCCGCGGGTGAGCCGCTCATCTGCCCTCGCCTCAAAAGCGACGGGTTACCCGATCGCAAAGCTTGCGGCGAAAATCGCAGTCGGGCTTTCTCTTGATGAAATGATGAATCCCGTAACGGGAAAAACATATGCGGCTTTTGAGCCCGCGCTTGACTATGTCGTTTCTAAAATCCCGCGCTGGCCGTTCGACAAATTTGAGTCGGCAAACCGCAGGCTCGGGACGCAAATGAAAGCCACCGGAGAGGTCATGGCCATCGGACGCACCCTTGAAGAATCGCTGTTAAAGGCGGTCCGCTCATTGGAAGCTGATGTCTATCACCTGGAACTGAAGGATGCGGAAGAGATTTCTGACGGGCTTTTGGAAAAACGGATCAGAAAGGCCGGGGATGAACGCTTGTTTTATCTTGCTGAAGCGTTCAGAAGAGGCTATACAGTCGAGCAGCTTCATGAGTTTTCTGCAATTGACGTATTCTTTTTGCACAAGCTCTGTAAGCTGGTCGCTTTTGAAACAGAGCTGAAAGCGGAAAAAGGCAGCCTTACCGTCCTGCAGACAGCGAAGGAACTCGGTTTCTCCGACAAATATATCAGCCGGGAATGGAACATGCCGGAACAAGAGCTGTATCAAATGCGAAAAGAAGCAGACATCAAGCCTGTATATAAAATGGTGGATACATGCGCGGCGGAATTTGAATCAGAAACCCCGTACTTTTACAGCACATATGAGGAAGAAAATGAGTCTGAGGTTACTTCAAGAAAAAGCGTCGTCGTCCTCGGTTCCGGGCCGATCCGTATCGGACAGGGCGTCGAATTTGACTATGCGACCGTTCATTCTGTCTGGGCGATCAAGCAGGCAGGCTATGAAGCGATTATTATCAACAACAATCCTGAGACGGTGTCCACTGATTTCAGCATATCAGACAAACTGTATTTTGAACCGCTGACGGTAGAAGATGTCATGCACATCATCGATTTGGAACAGCCGGAAGGCGTTGTCGTCCAATTCGGCGGCCAGACGGCGATCAATCTTGCGGAAGAATTGAGCGCCCGCGGCGTCAAAATCCTCGGCACATCACTTGAAGATTTAGACCGTGCGGAAGACCGGGATAAGTTTGAGCAGGCGCTTGAGGCGCTGAATGTGCCGCAGCCGCTCGGAAAAACCGCCGTGTCGGTGAACGAAGCGGTCAAAATTGCCGCATCCATCGGCTATCCGGTACTTGTCCGCCCTTCGTATGTGCTCGGCGGCCGGGCGATGGAAATCGTCTATCACGAAGAAGAGCTGCTTCACTATATGAAAAATGCGGTCAAAATCAACCCGCAGCATCCGGTGTTAATCGACCGTTATCTGACGGGGAAAGAAATCGAAGTCGATGCCGTATCTGACGGCGAAACAGTCGTTATTCCGGGAATTATGGAGCATATCGAGCGGGCCGGCGTCCATTCAGGGGATTCAATCGCCGTCTATCCGCCTCAGTCTTTAAGCGAAGACATTAAGAAAAAAATCGAACAATACACTGTAGCCTTGGCAAAAGGCCTTAACATCATCGGGTTGCTGAACATCCAGTTCGTACTGTCGCAAGGTGAAGTGTATGTGCTTGAGGTAAATCCGCGGTCAAGCAGAACCGTGCCGTTCTTAAGCAAAATCACAAAGATTCCGATGGCGAATCTGGCGACAAAGGTCATTCTCGGCCAAAAGCTTGCTGATTTCGGATATCAAGAGGGGCTGCAGCCTGAACAGCAGGGGGTATTCGTGAAAGCGCCTGTCTTCTCATTCGCGAAGCTGAGAAGAGTGGATATTACGTTAGGCCCTGAAATGAAGTCGACGGGAGAGGTCATGGGCAAAGATTCAACCCTGGAAAAAGCGCTCTATAAAGCGCTGATTGCTTCTGGCATTCAAATCCCGAACTACGGCTCAGTGCTGTTGACTGTTGCCGATAAAGATAAAGAAGAAGGACTGCTGATCGCGAAGCGGTTCCACGCCATCGGCTATAAAATCTTGGCGACGGAAGGAACGGCGGCTTATTTAAAAGACGCTCAGATTCCGGCTCAAGTCGTCGGAAAAATCGGCGAAGAAGGGAAAAATCTGCTCGATGTGATCAGAAACGGCGAAGCGCAATTTGTCATCAATACGCTGACAAAGGGCAAACAGCCGGCCAGAGACGGCTTCAGAATCCGCCGCGAATCCGTTGAGAACGGAGTCGCCTGCCTGACATCTTTAGATACGGCCGAAGCCATTTTGCGGGTACTGGAAAGCATGACATTCCGGGCGGATCATATGCCTGCATCCGAAACCAATCAAAAGGCGGCAGTCACGATATGATGAAAGTGCATTTGACTGTTCAATCCAACTTAGAAATTGCCGACCGGATTTATAAGATGGTGCTGAAAGGAGAGCTTGTCCGGCACCTTACCGAGCCGGGTCAATTTCTACATCTGAAGGTGAGTGACGCGGTCACGCCGCTATTAAGAAGACCGCTCAGCATTGCGGACGTCGATTTCGCTGCGGATGAAGTATCCGTTATCTACAGAGCTGACGGTGAGGGAACGCGTCTTTTGTCCGAGAAAAAAGAGGGCGGCAGGATAGACGTTCTCGGCCCTCTCGGCAACGGATTCCCCATCCGGCGGATTGAACCCGGCAAAACCGCGCTGTTAGTCGGAGGCGGAGTGGGGGTTCCGCCTTTGCAGGAACTGTCAAAGCGCCTGACGGAAAAAGGCGTAAACGTCATTCATGTGCTTGGATTTCAATCAGCAAAGGATGTTTTTTACGAACAGGAATGTCGTGCGTACGGAGACACCTATGTGGCGACGGCTGACGGAACATATGGAGAGAAAGGGTTTGTCACCGATGTCATCCGTGAAAAGCAGCTCGAATTCGATGTCCTGCTAAGCTGCGGACCGACACCGATGCTGAAAGCTCTGAAGCAGCAGTACGGCCATAAAGAGGTTTATCTTTCGATGGAAGAGCGGATGGGCTGCGGCATCGGAGCCTGCTTCGCCTGCGTGTGCCGCACGGGTGAAAGCGATACATCCTATGTAAAGGTCTGCCTTGACGGGCCGGTATTTAAAGCTGAGGAGGTGGCGCTGTAATGTTAGAGGTGAATCTGCCGGGTCTCCAATTGAAAAATCCGATCATCCCCGCTTCCGGATGTTTCGGTTTCGGGAAAGAATATGCCGGATTTTACGATTTATCATGCCTCGGAGGCATTATGATTAAAGCAACGACGAACGAAGCCCGCTTCGGAAATCCGACGCCGAGAGTGGCGGAGACAAGCGCGGGCATGCTGAATGCCATCGGTCTGCAAAATCCCGGCCTTGAGCATGTGCTCAATCATGAGCTGCCTTGGCTCGAACAATTTGACACGCCGATTATCGCAAATGTCGCCGGTTCTCAGGTGGACGACTATAAAGAAGTGGCCGAGCACATCAGCCAAGCGCCGAATGTGCATGCGCTTGAGCTTAACATTTCATGTCCGAATGTCAAAACGGGGGGGATTGCTTTTGGTACTGATCCCGTCATGGCGGCCGAACTGACAAAAGCGGTGAAAGAAGTTTCCGCAGTGCCTGTGTATGTGAAGCTTTCGCCTAATGTCGCAAACATAACCGAAATTGCTAAAGCGATTGAAGCGGCCGGTGCTGACGGTCTGACGATGATTAATACACTCATCGGGATGAGGCTCGATCTCAAGACGGGACGGCCGATCTTAGCAAATAAAACGGGCGGACTGTCAGGCCCGGCGATCAAACCGGTCGCCATCCGGATGGTATACGAAGTCAGCCAGGCCGTTCAAATCCCGATTATCGGGATGGGCGGCGTTCAGACCGCAGAGGATGCATTAGAATTTCTTCTTGCGGGAGCGAGTGCGGTTGCCGTCGGCACGGCAAACTTCGTCAATCCGTTCGTCTGCCCGGAAATCATAGAACAGCTCCCCCGTGTGCTGCGCCAGCACGGCTTTCAATCTGTAAGTGAATGCATCGGAAGGAGCTGGAAACATGAAAAACAACCTGCCCATCATCGCGCTTGATTTTGCATCAGGGGAAGAGACTTTAACGTTTTTAGACTTGTTTGAAAAGGAAAGGCTTTTTGTCAAAACGGGGATGGAACTTTTTTATCAGGAAGGCCCCGCCATCATTCACCAATTAAAAGAACGAAATTGTGATATATTTTTAGATTTAAAGCTTCATGATATCCCGACTACGGTCAATAAAGCGATGAAGCGGCTGGCCGGCCTCGGCGTTGATCTCGTCAATGTGCATGCGGCAGGGGGCGCACGCATGATGCGCGCGGCCCTTGAGGGGCTTGAAGAAGGCACGCCGGCAGGCAGAAAACGCCCGTCTTTAATCGCAGTGACTCAGCTGACCAGCACTTCAGAGCAGGTGGCGAAGGAAGAGCTTCTGCTGCATAAGCCGCTGTTAGAAACGGTTGTGCATTACGGCAAAATGGCGGAAGAGTGCGGGCTGGACGGAGTGGTATGTTCGGTACATGAAACAAAAGCCATTTATGAAGCGGTCCGGCCTTCATTTCTGACAGTCACACCGGGCATCCGCACGGCCAGTGACACAGCTGACGATCAAGTCCGGACGGCGACTCCGTCATTTGCGAAAGAAAACGGTTCGTCAGCCATCGTCGTGGGCCGCTCAATTACAAAAGCGGAAAACCCCGTTGAAGCATATGAAGCAATTAAACTGGAATGGGAGGGCGTTCGCCGATGAAACAGGCTATCGCAAAACATCTATTACACATTGAAGCTGTCTTTTTACGCCCGAATGAGCCGTTTACGTGGGCGAGCGGCATTTTATCACCGATCTATTGTGACAACCGTCTGACATTGTCGTATCCAAAAGTGAGAAATGATGTGGCGGACGGGCTCGGCAAACTGCTGAAAGAGCATTTTCCCGAGGCTGAGATGATCGCGGGCACTGCAACGGCGGGCATTCCGCATGCTGCGCTTCTCGCAGACCGTACAGGCGCGCCGATGTGCTACGTCAGAAGCAAACCGAAAGCGCACGGCAAAGGAAATCAAATAGAAGGCGCCATTAAGAAAGGACAAAAAACAGTCGTGATTGAAGACTTGATTTCTACCGGAGGCAGCGTGCTTGAAGCTGCGGCGGCCCTTCAAAGAGAGGGCGCGGAAGTCCTCGGCGTCATTTCCATTTTTACATACGGACTGCCGAAAGCAAAAGAAGCCTTTAAAAAAGCGGGTCTTCCTTATTACTCGTTAACGGATTATGACACGCTGATTGAAGTCGCGCTTGAAAACGGAACGATTCATTCAGATGACATTGAGAAACTGAAATCATGGAAACAGAATCCCGAGTCAGAAGATTGGTTTAAAAAATAATGACAATAAAAACAGGCCTCAGGGCCTGTTTTATTATTCCTATCAAAAAACTCGGGTTGACTTCTGTTAGAATTGTGCTAAAATTTAGTACAAATCTAAAAAGCTTATCAAGAGCGGCTGAGGGACTGGACCGATGACGCCCGGCAACCTGCGTGTCATGCAAGGTGCCGCATCCAGAAAAATGCACAGCATTTTGAAGATAAGGGCTATACCGGGTCACTGTCTTTCATTCCGCTGGATTGAAAGTTTTTTATATGAAAAAAAGATTGAGGGATAAGACAACCGGCAGAAAACAACAGCTGTTTGATTGTCTCCGGGAGGAGGAAAGGAAAAATGCTAACGTATGACACATGGGAAGAGCCGGCGATTACATTTCCGGAAGACGATTCCTATAAAGGCGCGCTGTCCGTTTTAAAATGGGCATACGGCCACTACGGAGACCAGCTTGTTTACGCGTGCAGCTTCGGGATTGAGGGCATCGTCCTGATCGATTTAATTTCTAAAGTAAAGAAAGACGCGGAAATCGTGTTTCTCGATACGGGTCTTCACTTTAAAGAAACATATGAAACGATCGAAAAAGTGAAAGAGCGTTACCCGGGACTGAACATTATCCTGAAAAAGCCAAGCCTTACTCTTGAAGAACAGGCCGAGGCTCACGGAGATAAACTGTGGGAAAGAGAACCGAACCAGTGCTGCTACATCAGAAAAATTCTGCCGTTAAGAGAAGCGCTCGCAGGGCATCCGGCATGGCTGTCCGGCCTTCGCCGGGATCAAGGGCCGAGCCGGGCGAATACGAATTTCCTGAATAAAGACGACAAGTTTCAATCGATTAAAGTATGCCCGCTGATCCATTGGACATGGAAAGACATCTGGAGATATACTTCCAAGCATGAGCTGGATTACAATATCCTTCATGATCAGGGGTATCCGAGCATCGGCTGTGAACCGTGCACTTCACCTGCGTTTACCGCGGAAGATTTGCGGAGCGGCAGATGGAACGGCATGGCGAAAACAGAATGCGGACTGCATGAATAAAGGAGCTCCACGATGGAATTAGCCGCTATTTTATTCTGCCTGTTTTTTGCCATGAATATCGGAGCCAGCGGAGCCGCGGCTTCAATGGGAGTCGCTTACGGGTCCGGCGCAGTTAAAAAGAAAACGTATGCGCTGATCATCTGCGCGGCCGGAGTCCTGTCAGGGGCGGTTATCGGCGGCGGAGAAGTCGTTAAGACGATCAGCGGCGGAATCATTCCCGAACAAACCATTACGCTCACCATTGTCTGCATTATTATCGGATCGGCGGCGCTATCATTATTCACGGCGAATGTGCTCGGCATTCCGCTGTCGACGAGTGAGGTCACTGTCGGGGCGATTGTCGGTGTCGGCGTCGCGTACAAAGTATTGTTTTTACAGCATCTTTTAGTCATCGTCAGTTTTTGGGTGCTCGTACCGTTCGTCGCGTTCTGTTTCACGTTTCTCGTCTCGAAGGTATTCAGTTCTCTGAATATTCGAGTCATTTCGAATCGGAAACAGAAGATTTTGGGGATTGTGCTGCTGATTGCGGGGTTTTGGGAAGCTTTTTCAGCCGGAATGAACAATGTCGCAAATGCGGTGGGCCCTTTGGTTGCTGCGGGCGTGCTCAGCGTGTCCAAAGGAACGCTGTACGGAGGCATCTTTGTCGCTCTCGGCGCTCTGCTTTTAGGACGTAAAGTGCTTGAAACCAACGGGAAAAAGATTACGAGATTTTCAGCCGGAGAAGGCATACTGCTTTCAGGAACCGGCGCGGGGCTTGTCATTATCAGTTCCGTCTTCGGTCTGCCGGTCCCATTGGCGCAAGTCACATCATCATCAATTATCGGTATCGGAATGGCCAAAAACGGGCCGAACGTTTTTCATAAAGAAGTCGTGAAAACGATGCTCAAAGTATGGGTCGTTTCGCCGTTTTTGTCACTGTCGATTTCGTATTTGCTTGTCTCCCTGCTGTTAAAAGGAGATTACTATTCCATCTTTATGATGGCCAGCGTGCTTTTGGCAGCTGGCGGAGCCGCCAGTCTGATGAAAGCCATCCGAAAAGAGAAACGCTCTGTCCATGAACAAGGCGGAGGCATTTAACTATTAATCTGAGTTTATTTATCTGTTAACTGGGAGGAATCATGTATTATGAGTTTAGCACCGCACGGAGGAACATTAATTAATCGGGTAAATGAGCAGTATGATCTTACATCCGTCCAAAAAGAAATTGAGCTTGATTTGATTTCGTTCGCTGATTTAGAGCTGATCGGGATCGGGGGGTACAGCCCGATTGAAGGATTTTTCACAGAAAAAGATTACGTGTCAGTCGTTGAAAATATGCGTCTGGCATCCGGGGTTGTCTGGTCCCTGCCGATCACGCTTCCGGTCGATTCAGAAAAAGCGGCTGAGCTTGCCGTCGGCGACACGGTGAAACTGACTTACGGCGGAGAAACATACGGTGTAGTCGACATCGAAGATATTTATACGCCGGATAAACAAAAAGAAGCCGTTCACGTATATAAAACCGATGATGCCGCGCATCCGGGCGTGAAAAAATTATTTTCACGCGGCGATACGTATGTCGGCGGGCCGATCACATTAGTTAAAAAAGCGTCAAAGCAGTTTCCCGAGTTTACATTTGAACCTGCCGATACAAGACGAAGCTTCGAAGAAAAGGGCTGGAAAACCATCGTCGGTTTCCAAACGAGAAATCCGGTCCACCGCGCCCACGAATATATCCAAAAAACCGCGCTTGAGACGGTTGACGGCCTGTTTTTGAACCCGCTCGTCGGTGAAACAAAGTCAGATGACATTCCGGCGGATGTCAGAATGGAAAGCTACCAGGTGCTGCTCGATCATTATTATCCGAAAGACCGCGTGTTCCTCGGCGTGTTTTTGGCGGCTATGCGGTATGCGGGGCCGAGAGAAGCCATTTTCCACGCGCTTGTCCGCAAAAACTACGGCTGCACGCATTTTATCGTCGGCCGCGATCATGCCGGCGTCGGTGATTACTACGGCACATATGAAGCGCAAGAGCTGTTTGATCAATTTACAGCGGATGAACTCGGGATTACACCGATGAAATTCGAGCACAGCTTCTTCTGCCAGAAATGCGGCAACATGGGAACGGCCAAAACATGCCCGCATGACAGAGAAGACCACGTCATTCTTTCAGGAACAAAGGTCAGAGAAATGCTGCGAAGCGGCGTCATGCCGCCGGCGGAATTCAGCCGTCCTGAAGTTGTCGAGGTGTTGATTAAAGGGCTGAAAACGAAAGAAGAAGCAGGCGTTTCTTAAGGAGGAAAATAGAGTGACAAATCGTGATATCGTGTGGCATGAAGCCTCAATAACGAAAGAAGAATACCAGCAGAAAAACAAGCATAAAAGCTCTATCCTCTGGCTGACGGGCTTAAGCGGTTCAGGGAAATCCACGATTGCAAACGCCGCAGCGCGTGAGCTGTTTGAACAAGGCTATCAAGTCATCGTGCTTGATGGTGATAACATCCGCCACGGCTTAAACAAGGACTTAGGTTTTTCCGATGATGACCGCAAGGAAAATATACGCCGCATCGGGGAAGTGGCGAAGCTTTTCGTTCAGCAGGGAACCATCGTCATCACGGCTTTTATTTCTCCGTTCCGTGAGGACAGAGATCAGGTGAGAGAGCTTGTGGCAGAGGGCGAATTTAATGAAATCTACGTGAAATGCGATCTCGATATATGTGAAAAGCGCGATCCGAAAGGTTTATATAAAAAAGCAAGAAATGGTGAAATTCCGTTCTTTACGGGGATCGACTCACCGTATGAAGAGCCGAAAGCGCCTGAGCTCGTACTTGATTCAGGCAAATGTGAACGCGAAGAATGCACCGGAAGACTGGTTGACTTTGTGAAAAACAGCTTAGCATAATAGGTCCAAAAAGGCCGCGCAATCAGCCGGATATCCCCCGCAATGGCGGGATATGGTAAAATAGCTGAAGTGCGGCCTCGCGGCTGTTCTGGGAAGATTTCAAAACGGATCGGGGAGACATGCTATGGGGAAAGTATTTATCGTTGGAGCCGGTCCGGGAGATCCGGACTTATTAACGGTGAAGGCAATGAAAGCCATACAGAAAGCGGACGTTATATTATATGACAGATTGGTTAGCAAAGAGATTTTACAATATGCCGGAGAAGAAGCGGATCTGATTTACTGCGGAAAGCTCCCGGATTTTCACATTATGAAACAGGATACGATCAACCGTTTCCTTGTGAAGTATGCGAAAAAGGGGAAAACCGTTGTAAGGCTCAAGGGGGGCGACCCGTTTGTTTTCGGCCGCGGAGGCGAAGAAGCGGAAGCTCTCGCACAAAACGCCATTCCGTTTGAGATCGTTCCCGGCATTACATCAGGAATCGCGGCTGCTGCTTATGCCGGCATTCCCGTGACGCACAGAGAGGCGAGCTCCAATGTCGCATTCGTTACGGGACATTATAAACAAGAAGACGACTTTGAAGAAAAATGGAAAGCGCTGGCGACAGGTATTGATACGCTGGTGATTTATATGGGAATTAAAAATATCCGGCAGATTGAAAGAATGCTGCTGGAAAACGGCAGAAACGCCGGCACCCCGGCAGCCTTTATTCATTGGGGAACGACGGACAGGCAAAAAACAGTCGTCTGCACCGTCGGCACGCTTTCAGACACAGTGATAAAAGAAGAAATCAAAAACCCGAGCTTAATTGTTATCGGCGATGTCGTCAATTATCACTGCAAACTGGACTGGTATGCATCTGATCAGAAAAATCTGGATTTGAGCGAGGCGTTGTAAATGAAGCAGGCGATTTTATACATCGGGCACGGAAGCAGGCTGAAAAAAGCGCAGACAGAGTCGGCGGCGTTTTTAAAAGGGTGCATGCCGCACGCTGACGCTCCCATTCAGGAAATTTGTTTTTTAGAACTGCAGGAACCGTCTATTGAAGCGGGATTTGAAGCATGTGTCAGACAAGGCGCCACTCATATTGCGGCCGTGCCTTTACTGCTGTTGACCGCTGCCCACGCAAAACATGACATTCCGGCTGAAATCGCCCGTGCGGCGGCCCTGCATCCCGATATAAAAGTGACATATGGTGTTCCGATCGGAGTGGACGATGAAGTCGTAAAAGCGGTGCATCATCGCATTGAAGATACCGGAGTGCCCATTGAGCAGGCGAAAGTGGTGCTGATCGGAAGAGGAAGCACAGATCCGGCAGTTAAAAACGCAGTCAGTGAGATTGCCGGAAAACTTGAGGCGATTACACCTGTTAAAGAAGTCATCCCTTGTTTTTTAACAGCATGTGACCCGCACTATAAAGAAGTGTTTGCCGGCCTTGAAGAGGATGACGGAGCACCCGTTTTTATCGTTCCATATCTTCTGTTTACCGGGCTTTTAATGACTGAGATTGAACGGGAAGTTCAAAAGCTTCAAACGATCAATCAAAATGTTCATCTCGCTTCATACTTAGGTTTTCACCCGCATATTAAGCAGGCGTTTTTGAACCGTGTGTCAGAAGCTGTTCGAAACCCCGGCGGTCAGTTTGATTTTAAGGGGGGACAGTATGCTGCCTCTGCACATTAATTTAAGCGGAAAAAGAATTATCATCGCGGGCGGAGGCAATGTTGCCTTAAGAAGGCTAAAAACGGTGCTTCCGGAAGGCGCGGATATTACTGTAATCAGTCCCGATGCCCTGCCCGAAATTAAACAGCTGGCGGATGAAGGACGTATCCGCTGGGTTTCCCGTAAAATTGAAATGAAGGATCTCGCGCCCGCTTTCTTCATCATTGCCGCGACAAATGACCGCAGCGTAAATCAGGAGATAGCCGCGAGCGCTTCTGAAACGCAGCTGGTCAATTGTGTAAGCGATGCTGAACAGGGCAGCGTGTATATGCCGAAGATCATCCGCAAAGGGCGCATTCAAGTATCCGTATCAACAAGCGGCGCAAGCCCGGCACATACGAAAAGACTGGCTGAGGACATAGAGCCTCTCATTACTGCTGATTTGGCTGAAGAAGTGGATCGATTATTTGAGAAAAGAAGAAGACCATAAAAAACACCTTGTCAGTCCCTCCCCATGCCGCCTGGACTCCGCCCGCATACAAAGGAACGGTCAGAGACCCCGGCATGATTATATTGACTGCCCGGATGTGTTCAGGTGCGGCGAGGGAAGGTGACAGTATCCGCCGCCAAATCAGGTGTGACCGCTTTAATCAGAGACGGCCCCGGCGGATCAGGCAGACATGATGGGAAACTGATCAGATATTGTAAAGATCGGTTCTGACGGCTGGGAGAGTGTCATCTCCGTTTATACGTAATAAAAAACACCTCCAAGCTGAGTGTGGGTTTCAGCTTGGAGGTGCGTTTATTTTTTCAGCCGTATGACAAGGTCGGCATCAGGTGTGACAAATACGGTATGCTGGCTGTCATAGGTGACAAATCCGGGCTTTGCGCCGTTTGGCTTTTTCACGTGTCTGATTTTTGTATAATCAACGGGAACGGAGCCGGAATCTTTCGCCTTGGAAAAATAAGCGGCGATCGCAGCCGCCTCCAGTATGGATTGTTCATCTGGATCGCTGCTTTTAATCACAACGTGGGAACCCGGAATGTCTTTCGTGTGGAACCATAAATCATCCCTTGCGGCAGCTTTTGTCGTTAAGTATTCATTTTGTTTATTGTTTTTGCCGACAAGAATCGTCAATCCCCGTGAAGATTCATATTGCTCCAAAACAGGAACGTGCTGCTTCTGTTTTTTCTGTCCTCTCTGCTGTTTCGGTCGCAGATATTTGCCTTCCACAAGCTCTTCCCTTATTTCGTGAATATCCTTTGTGGAGGCGGAGGAGAGCTGCTGGATCAGCTGATCGAAATAAGCGATTTCCTCCTCGGCCAGACGGATCTGCTCTTTTACCACCTCGACGGAATTCTTCGCCTTTTGATACTTTGTAAAATACATCTGCGCGTTTTCTGAAGGTGTTTTGTTCGGATTTAAAGGGATGGTCACCGTCTTACTTTCTTCATCATAATAATTGATGACTTCCGCTTCTTTGTCACCTTTTTTCAGCATATACAAATTTGCCGTCAGCAGTTCGCCGTATAGCTGGAATTCCTTCGCATTTTCTGAGTAGTCGAGCGTCTTTTCCAGCTTTTTTATCTTATTGGCGTTCTTTTTCCGTTCGTTTGCGACAAACCGCTCGAGATCCTGAGCCTGCTGTTTGACGCGGTCGCGTTCCGCCTTGCCGAAATAAAACCGGTCCAACAGCTCACTCAGTGAGTGAAAGGTGCGCTCTTCTCCGTTTACATGTGTGAGAGACAGGAGATAAAAGTATTCCTTTCCGCCGGCTGTCGTAATGTTCGGTGTAAACCTGCAATCTTTCACGGCATGGAACATTTCAATCAGCGTCTTCGGCAGCGTTATTTTGTTAGCGAGGCCCGCTCTGTGCACGGCTTCTTTTGCAAACAGCGGAGAAACACCGGAGAAATGTCTGACGATCTGCTGGTCAAGCCGTCCTTCCTGAAAACTGAGATAACGCAAAACGTCCTCTTCATCCGCGGCAAGCGGCGAAATTTTTTCCTGAGCGGGAGGAAGCTTGTAATCATAGCCCGGCAGAACGGTCCGGTAGCTGTTCATCGACGGAGATAAATGCTTCAGTCCGTCGATGATGGCTCCTTCTCCGTCAGTCAGGATAATATTGCTGTGCCGTCCCATAATTTCCACATACAGCGTTCTGACGGTTTCGTCGCCGATTTCATTTCTGCTTTTTATCCGGAATATCATAATCCGGTCTAATCCGGCCTGTTCTATTTTCTCAATAAATCCGCCTTCTATATGCTTTCTGAGCAGCATACAAAACATCGGCGGCTCGCTCGGATTTTCATAGGCCTGGTTTGTCATGTGCACCCGTGAATAGCTCGGATGCGCCGATAATAATAATTTATGGTTTTTTCCGTTAGCGCGGATATGAAATATCACATCGTGCTTAAAAGGCTGATGGACTCTCGTAATCCGGCCTCCGGCGATCCGGCTGTTTAATTCATGTGTCATTCCGTATGTAAACATGCCATCAAAAGACATATAAAACACCCTTTCCTTCTTCCTGCATTCGATAATTATAGCATGAAAAGGGACGAGTCAGAATAAGCTTGTTTACAGAGTGACATCTCTAAAGCGAGGCAGGGGAGTGGACGAGAAGAATGAAGTTTCATGAAATGGGACAAACCGATTTGCTGAAAGCAACAAATACGTCCATTAAACAGGGGTTGACCGAAAAAGAGGTGAAAAAACGCCTTGAAAAGCACGGGCCGAACGAGCTTCAGGAGGGCAAGAGGACACCGGCGATCGCCGTGTTTTTCGCCCAATTTAAAGATTTTATGGTGTTAGTGCTGCTGGCGGCAACCTTAATATCCGGGTTTTTAGGCGAATATGTAGATGCCGTAGCGATTATGGCGATTGTATTTGTCAATGGGGTTCTCGGTTTTTTTCAAGAGCGGCGGGCGGAAAAGTCCTTACACGCATTAAAAGAGCTGTCAACGCCGTATGTGTCAGCGTTGCGGGACGGGAGCTGGAAGAAAATTCAGTCCAAGGAGCTCGTTCCCGGCGATATCATGAAATTTTCAAGCGGCGACCGGATTGGCGCGGATGTGCGGATCGTTGAAGCGAAAAGCCTTGAAATTGAGGAATCGGCGCTGACCGGGGAATCAATTCCGGTGGTTAAACAAGCTGATAAACTGAGAAAGCCGGATGTTTCGTTAGGCGACATCAGCAATATGGCGTTTATGGGTACGATCGTAACGCGCGGCAGCGGTGTCGGCGTCGTCGTCGGTACAGGAATGAATACGGCAATGGGGAAAATCGCCGATATGCTGGAATCCGCCGGCAGCCTTTCAACACCGCTGCAGCGAAGACTTGAAGAGCTCGGCAAAATTTTAATTATCGTCGCGCTCCTTTTAACGGTATTGGTCGTTGCAGTCGGCGTCTTACAGGGACATGATCTTTACAGCATGTTTTTGGCCGGGGTGTCATTGGCCGTCGCCGCGATTCCGGAAGGGCTTCCCGCCATTGTTACGGTGGCATTATCAATCGGCGTCCAGCGCATGATCAAACAAAAATCAATTGTCAGAAAGCTCCCGGCGGTTGAAACATTGGGCTGCGCCTCTGTCATTTGTTCTGATAAAACCGGCACGCTGACACAAAACAAAATGACCGTCACCCATATGTGGTCAGGGGGAAAAACATTTAAAGTGTCAGGCATCGGCTATGAGCCGGAGGGCGTTTTCACCCGAGATGAGCGGGAAATCAAGCCGAAAGATGAGAAGATTCTTGAACAGATGCTGGTTTTCGGCGCGTTGTGCAACACATCCGAAATCGCACTGAAAGACGGCCATTATGTACTCGACGGCGATCCGACAGAAGGAGCGCTGCTGACGGCTGCAAGAAAGGGCGGCTATTCAAACGATTGGCTCAGCGGGCACTACCGCGTGGTTGCCGAGTTTCCGTTTGACTCCGTCCGCAAAATGATGACCGTCATTGTAGAGGATCAGGAAAAAAAGCAGTTCGTCATCACTAAAGGAGCGCCCGATGTGCTGATTGACCGCTCGTCACATCTGATGCACGGCGCAAGAAGTACGCCTTTTTCAGAAGAAAAGAAAGCAGAAACGGAAGCGGTTCTGAAAGAGCTGGCGTCGCAAGCTTTGCGTACGATCGCGATTGCTTATAAACCGCTTAAGCCCGGAGAAAAGCCGACAATGGAGCAGGCGGAAAAAAATCTGACGATGCTCGGCTTGTCAGGCATAATTGATCCGCCCCGTCCGGAGGTCAGACAGGCGATTAAAGAATGCCGTGAAGCCGGCATTAAAACGGTTATGATCACAGGGGATCACGTCGAAACGGCAAAGGCCATTGCAAAAGATTTGCGTCTTCTTCCGAAAAAGGGGCGTGTGATGGACGGGAAGACGCTGAATGAGCTTACGGACAAAGAACTTATCGAAACGGTCGATGATGTCTACGTCTTCGCACGCGTGTCGCCTGAACATAAATTGAAAATCGTCAAAGCGTTCCAGGAAAACGGACACGTCGTCGCCATGACGGGAGACGGGGTTAATGACGCGCCGGCCATAAAGCAGGCAGATATCGGTGTTGCCATGGGCGTGACGGGAACGGATGTGGCAAAGGAAGCCTCTTCTCTCATTCTGGTAGATGATAACTTTGCTACGATTAAATCAGCCATAAAAGAGGGACGGAATATCTATGAAAATATAAGAAAATTCGTCCGGTATTTGCTCGCCTCCAACGTCGGTGAAATTTTAGTGATGCTGTTTGCGATGCTTCTCGCTCTGCCGCTGCCGCTCGTTCCGATTCAGATATTGTGGGTGAACTTAGTCACTGACGGGCTGCCGGCGATGGCCCTCGGTATGGATCAGCCGGAAGGAGACCTGATGAGGCGGAAGCCGCGGCATCCGAAAGAAGGAGTGTTTGCGAGAAAACTGGGCTGGAAAGTCGTATCAAGAGGGTTTTTAATCGGAGCTGCAACCATTTTAGCGTTTATCATCGTCTATCACCGCAATCCTGAAAATCTGCCCTACGCACAGACCGTTGCATTCGCGACTCTTGTCCTGGCTCAGCTTATACACGTGTTTGACTGCCGGAGCGAAACGTCTGTTTTCTCCCGGAATCCGTTTGAAAATATCTATCTGCTCGGGGCCATCATTTCTTCTATCTTCCTGATGGTCATCGTCATCTATTATCCGCCGCTGCAGCCGATTTTCAAAACAGTGCCGATTACGCCGGGCGATTGGATGCTGATTATCGGTATGTCGGGCATACCTACTTTTTTGCTGGCGGGTTCACTTTTGACAAGAAAAAAATAATTCCATATGATATAATCTTAGGGGTAATAGCATGTCTATTGCCCTTTTATTTTGATAACGGGAAAGAATTGGGTGTTTCATATGATACGGAGTATGACAGGCTTCGGCAGCGCAAGCAGCACAAAAGGCGATCTCTCGGCAACCGTTGAATTGAAATCCGTCAATTACCGGTTCAAAGAAGTGAACGCCCGCCTGCCACGGCCTTTGCTATATGTAGAGGATAAGCTGAAACAAACGATATTGCAGCATATACAGCGCGGAAGAGTAGAGCTGTTTCTCACTGTAAACAGTGACGCGCTCATAAAAAGAAGCCTGAACATCGATTGGGAGCTCCTTGATGAATATGTGAGCGCCGCACGCGTCATGAAAGAGCGCTACAGCCTGGCCGCAGAACCCGATGCAATGGAGTTCTTTAAATTTGAACATATTGCGCAGATACACGAAGAACAGGTGCGTGATGACAAGCTTGAAGAAGTCATCAGGGAAGCCGCTGAGCTGGCTGTAAAGGAACTTTGTGACATGAGGGAAAAAGAAGGACGGCTTTTGGCGGAAGACTGCTTTCTGCACATTGAGCGGCTTGAGACGCTGTCCGAACAGGTAAAAGAGCGCGCTTCGGCCGTTGTTATTCAATATCGCGAGCGTCTTTACGCCCGAATGAAGGAATGGACGGAGGATGCGCTCGACGAAAGCAGGCTGATCACGGAATGCGCCATTTTCGCCGATCGTTCTGATATAACGGAAGAAATTACCAGATTGAAGAGCCATTTTGTTCAATTCCGTGATATATTAAAAGAAGGCGGGGCAGTCGGCCGCAAACTTGATTTCCTTGTTCAGGAGCTTAACCGAGAAGCGAACACGATCGGCTCAAAAGCCAATGATCATCAAATCACAAAGCTTGTCGTTGAAATGAAAAGTTCTATTGAAAAATTGAAGGAACAAGTGCAAAATATAGAATAGCGACTGTGCGTATTGTTTACAGACGGCCTCTTCAGGTTACACTAGAGACGTCTATTTTACAGGGGGAACGTAGAAGATGACGATTAAACTGATTAATATCGGATTTGGCAATATCATCTCCGCCAATCGGATGATTTCGATTGTCAGCCCGGAGTCTGCGCCAATAAAGCGAATGATCCAGGATGCAAGAGACCGCGGAATGCTAATAGACGCTACATACGGACGAAGAACCCGTGCAGTTGTCGTCATGGATAGTGATCACATTATCTTATCTGCCGTCCAGCCTGAGACAGTTGCACACAGACTTTCTGTGAAAGAAGAAATTATGGATGAAGGGCAGGGGTAATTGCCGCATGAAAGAAAGAGGGTTATTAATCGTTCTCTCAGGTCCCTCCGGAGTTGGAAAAGGAACGGTTCGGCAAGCAATATTTTCACAACAGGACACGAAATTTGAATACTCAATTTCAGTCACGACGAGAAACCCGAGAGAGGGCGAGGTCGACGGCGTCGATTATTTCTTTAAATCCAGAGATGAATTCGAACGCATGATTGAAAACAACAAACTGCTTGAGTGGGCAGAATATGTCGGCAACTATTACGGAACGCCCGTTGATTATGTCGAACAGACGCTTCAAGAAGGAAAAGACGTCTTCTTAGAGATTGAAGTGCAGGGCGCGCTCCAAGTGCGGAATGCATTTCCGGAAGGCCTGTTTATCTTCTTAGCGCCGCCGAGTCTTTCTGAGCTGAAAAACAGAATCGTGACAAGAGGGACTGAAACCGACGATTTAATCGAAAACAGAATGAATGCCGCAAAAGCTGAAATCGAAATGATGGACGCGTATGATTATGTCGTTGAAAACGACGATATCCAAACGGCTTGTGATAAGATTAACGCAATCGTTCTCGCCGAGCACTTAAAACGTGAACGCGTCGCTCCGAGATATAAGAAAATGCTGGAGGTAGAATAACTTATGTTAGATCCGTCAATTGACTCTTTAATGAATAAATTAGATTCTAAATATACGCTGGTGACCGTGTCTGCAAGACGCGCGCGTGAAATGCAGATCAAAAAAGACCAGCAGATTGAACATACCATTTCTCACAAATATGTAGGCAAAGCTTTAGAAGAAATTGACGCGGGCCTGCTTTCGTTTGAAAGAGAAGACAGCGAATAACAAGCACACGTAGCAACCTATCTCTACATAGGTTGTTATTTTTTTCCGTTTGGGATTTGTCCAATGCTTTCATAAAGGGGAGAAGACTTCATGAAAAACCGAAACATTTTGCTATGCGTAAGCGGAGGAATTGCCGTTTATAAAGCTTCCGCACTCACGAGCAAGCTGGTTCAGGCCGGCGCAAACGTCAAAGTGATTATGACTGAGTCCGCGCGTGAGTTTGTTTCTCCGCTGACATTTCAGGCGCTGAGCCGGAATGAAGTGTATACAGATACATTTAATGAACAAAATCCGAAGGTGATTTCTCATATTGATGCCGCTGACTGGGCGGATTTAATTATTGTCGCGCCCGCTACGGCAAATATCATCGGAAAGCTTGCCAACGGAATTGCTGACGATATGCTCACAACGACGGTGCTGGCGGCTGAGGCCCCGGTCTGGGTGGCGCCTGCGATGAATGTCCATATGTATGATCATCCGGCGGTGAAACGGAACATCTCTGTGCTTTATCAGGACGGGGTCCGCTTTATCGAGCCGAGTGAAGGCTATTTGGCATGCGGATATGTCGGCAAAGGAAGGCTGGAGGAGCCGGAGCTTATTGTTGAGCGTGTCAGAGAGCATTTTAAGGAGCCTGAAGACGATGCACCGCTGAAAGGAAAACATATTGTCATTACGGCCGGTCCGACGCGCGAAGCCGTGGACCCTGTCCGCTTCTTCACAAATAAATCCACCGGCAAAATGGGCTACGCCGCTGCTGAAGCCGCCGTCCGTCTCGGGGCGCGGGTGACGCTGATTTCAGGCCCGGTGTCAATAGAGCCGCCAGTCGGGCTGTATCAGTTTCTTCCTGTGCAATCGGCAGCCGATATGAGAGAAGCCGTGCTTTCTGTGTTTGATTCATGCGACATGGTGATTAAGACGGCGGCCGTGGCCGATTTTACGCCGGCGGCTGTTTCTGATCACAAAATGAAGAAGAAAGACGGTTCGCTCGTGATCGAATTCAACCGTACGGCAGACATACTGAAAGAACTCGGCGAACGGAAAACACACCAGCTGCTGGTCGGTTTTGCGGCTGAAACGCAAGACGTCGAACGCTATGCGCGCAGAAAACTCGAACAGAAAAACCTTGATATGATCGTTGCGAATGATGTGAAAGCAGAAGGGGCCGGATTTGGCACGGATACGAATGTCGTCACCTTCTATTTCCGGGACGGAAGAAAACGGGAGCTTGCGCTTATGTCTAAACTTGACGTTTCCTTTGAAATGCTGAAGGAAATGACCGCTTTGAAAGCCGAGGACCGAAAACCCGTATGAATGTAGCAGAAGTTATTGTCGATGTCAGCTCCAAAAACATTGACAGACCCTTTGATTACAAAATTCCCGATCATTTAAAAGGGATGATCGAAGTCGGCATGCGGGTGATTGTCCCGTTTGGCCCGCGCAAGCTTCAAGGATTTGTGACCGGTTTGAAAGATTCGTCTGAATTAAACGGCGGCTCAATGAAGGAAGTCGAGAAGCTTCTTGATTTGACGCCCGTTCTGACTGAGGAACTGATGCAGCTGTCTTCATGGCTTTCTGACAAAACGCTGTCGTTTAAAATCACGGCGCTTCAGGCAATGCTGCCCGCCGCACTGAAGGCGAAGTACGAGAAAGAGCTGAAAGTCGTTGACGAAGAAGCGCTGACACCGGACATCAAACAGCTTTTCAGGAATCAAAAAAGTCTTCTGTACTCGGATATTACCGATGAAAGCATTCTTTCGTCACTTCAAAAATTCGTGCGCAAAGGAAGCATTGATGTCACATATAAAGTCGCCCAAAAAACGAATAAAAAAATGATCCGCATGATCGAAGCGGGGGCGGACAAAGAAGAACTCGCCCGGCACGCAGATTCATTGACAAAGCAGGCTTCTAAACAGCTCGCCGTGCTTACTTATTTTATCGGCGGGGGAGCAAAGATTTCCGCGGCCGAGCTTTGCAAAAAGACCGATTCCAGTTCCGCGACGCTGAAAACGCTTCTTAAAAAGGGGCTTCTTACGGAAAGCTTTGAGGAGGTTTACCGCGATCCTTATCAGGACAGAATGTTCAAAAAAACAGAGCCGCTCTCTCTTACAGAAGAGCAGCAGGCCGCTTTTGAGCCGATTAAACAAGCTGTAGCCGATCATGTCCATCACGTCTTTCTGCTTCACGGCGTCACAGGAAGCGGCAAAACGGAAATTTACCTGCAATCCATTGAAAAAGTGCTGGCAAAAGGACAAGAAGCCATCGTGCTCGTTCCGGAAATCTCGTTGACACCGCAAATGGTCAACCGTTTTAAAGGCCGCTTCGGCTCACAGGTTGCGGTCATGCACAGCGGATTATCCACAGGTGAAAAATACGATGAATGGCGGAAGATTCAGCGCAAGGAAGTCCGGCTTGTCGTCGGAGCCAGATCGGCCATCTTTGCCCCGTTTGAAAATCTCGGCATGATCATTATTGATGAAGAGCACGAATCTTCCTATAAGCAGGAGGAAATGCCGCGGTATCATGCAAAGGACGTAGCCATCCGCCGGGCCGCGCATCACAGCTGTCCGGTCGTCCTCGGGAGCGCCACGCCGACATTGGAATCATTTGCGCGGGCGAAAAAAGGCGTTTATGAGCTGCTTCCGTTAAAACATCGCGTAAATCGCCAGCTCATGCCTGACGTTTCTCTCGTTGATATGAGAGAAGAACTGAGAAACGGCAACAGATCAATGTTTTCAAGAGAGCTGATGGAACAGCTGGAAGAGAAGCTTGCAAAAAAAGAGCAGGCCGTCCTTTTTCTGAATAAACGGGGGTATTCCTCGTTTGTGATGTGCCGGGACTGCGGTTATGTGCCGCAATGTCCGCATTGCGACATTTCAATGACTTATCACCGCTACGGACAAAGGCTGAAATGCCATTACTGCGGCCATGAGGAACCTGTCCCGGGAACATGCCCGGAATGCGGCAGCGAACATATCCGCTTTTTTGGCACAGGCACGCAGCGTGTGGAGGAGGAGCTTACCAAAGTGCTGCCTCAGGCGCGCGTGATCAGGATGGATGTGGACACCACTTCAAGAAAAGGCGCCCATGAAAAACTGTTGTCAGCGTTCGGTGAAGGGAAGGCGGATATCCTGCTCGGTACGCAAATGATCGCAAAAGGGCTTGATTTTCCGAACGTGACGCTCGTCGGAGTATTAAGCGCAGATACGACGCTTCACATCCCTGATTTCAGGGCCGCGGAGAAGACATTCCAGCTGCTGACGCAGGTAAGCGGACGGGCCGGGCGGCATGAAAAGCCGGGAACGGTGGTCATTCAAACGTATACACCGTCTCATTACAGCATTCAGCTGACGAAAACGCACGACTATGAAACTTTTTTTCAGCAGGAAATGGCGCACAGAAGGGCCCAGTCATACCCGCCTTATTATTACGTGGCGCTGGTGACCGTTTCTCATGAAGAAGCGGCAAAAGCCGCGGTCACCGCAGAAAAGATTACAAACTATTTAAGAGCGGGATGCGGGCCTGATACGAAAATTCTCGGGCCGGCGGCTTCCCCGATCGCCAGGATCAAAGATAGATATCGCTATCAATGCGTGATAAAATACAGACAGGAAAACGAGTTGCAGATTCAGTTGAAAAAGATACTGGAGCACTATAAACGCGACATTGCGCAAAAGCATGTCATGATTTCAATCGATATGAATCCGTACATGCTGATGTAACATTAGTTTTTGGAGGGCAAAATTTTGGCTGTAAAAAAAATCGTCACACACCCGGCGGAGGTTCTGGAAACACCTGCCGATGAAGTGACAGTGTTTGATAAAAAATTAAAAAAACTGCTTGACGATATGTACGATACGATGCTCGAAATGGATGGCGTCGGCCTCGCCGCGCCGCAAATCGGCATTTTAAAAAGAGCGGCCGTCGTGGACATCGGTGAAGAAAGCGGCCGGATCGACCTTGTAAATCCGGTTATTCTTGAAAAGAGCGGTGAACAGACCGGAGTCGAGGGCTGCTTAAGCTTTCCAGGGGTCTACGGCGATGTCACCCGCCCGGATTACGTAAAGGTAAAAGCCTATGACCGTAAAGGAAAACCGTTTGTTTTAGAAGCGGAGGGTTTTTTGGCCAGAGCCGTTCAGCATGAAATAGATCATTTAGACGGCATTTTATTCACATCAAAAATTACGGCTTACTACACTGAAGAAGAACTGGCAGAAATGGAAGGATGATTGGATGACAAGGATCGTTTTTATGGGAACGCCCGACTTTTCAGTTCCCGTCCTGCGCACGCTTATTGAAGACGGATATGAAGTGGTTGGTGTCGTTACGCAGCCTGACCGCCCGAAAGGCAGAAAAAAAATCATGACGCCCCCTCCTGTAAAGGCTGAAGCTGAACGTCACGGCATTCCCGTTCTTCAGCCCGAAAAAGTAAGGCTCGAAGAAGAAATAGAAAAAGTGCTCAGCCTGAAGCCGGACCTGATTGTTACGGCGGCATTCGGACAGATCCTGCCCAAGCAGCTGCTGGACGGCCCGAAATACGGCTGTATCAACGTACACGCGTCACTATTGCCTGAATTAAGAGGCGGAGCGCCGATACATTATTCGATTCTCCAAGGCAAGAAGAAAACGGGCGTGACAATCATGTATATGGTTGAAAAGCTTGATGCGGGCGATATGATTTCGAAAATCGAAGTGGAAATTGATGAAACGGATAACGTCGGCACGCTTCACGACAAATTAAGCATAGCGGGGGCAAAGCTTTTGTCAGAGACCGTCCCGAACGTCATTTCCGGAAATATTAAACCGATCAAACAGGACGAATCAAAAGCGACTTACGCGCCTAACATTAAGCGTGAGCAGGAGCGGATTGATTGGGCAAAGCCCGGAGAAGAGATTTACAACCAGATCAGAGGTTTAAACCCTTGGCCTGTCGCCTATACAACTTTGAACGGTCAAAATATGAAAGTATGGGCTTCTGAAAAAGTTGCGGCAAAAACTGAAGCTGCGCCCGGAACAGTCATCCGCACGGAGCAAAACGGCATTGTCGTCGCATCAGGAAACAGCACCGCCCTTTTAATCACTGAGCTGCAGCCGGCGGGAAAAAAACGGATGAAGGGCGAAGATTTTGTAAGAGGCAAAAATGTGCAGCCCGGTGACGTATTAGGAGAAGCAAATGAAGATTAATGTCCGGGAGCTCGCCCTTGAAGCGCTTGAGAAGCTTGAGCAAAATCAGGCATACAGCAACCTGCTTCTTACATCGGTTATCAAAACGAACACGCTCAGCGATCAGGACAGAGGACTGCTGACAGAGCTTGTCTACGGAACGCTGCAAAATAAAATCGCCTTAGACTACATGCTGAAGCCTTTTATCCGCAAGCCGAATAAGGTGAAGCCATGGGTGATTCAGTTGCTTCGTCTGTCCGCGTATCAAATGGAGTATTTAGAAAAAATTCCGGATCGCGCCGCCATTCATGAAGCGGTTGAAATCGCCAAAAAACGCGGGCATAAGGGCATTGCGTCCTTTGTCAACGGCATCCTCCGCTCCCTGCAGCGTGAAGGGGCGCCGTCATTCGCTGAAATTGAAGACCCGGTTCTCCGTCTTTCCACAGAGACAAGCCATCCCGAGTGGCTCGTAAAAGAGTGGGTCGAGGCGTACGGCTTTGAGGCGGCTGAAAAAATCTGCCGGATTCATCTCATTCCGCCGAAGCAGACGCTCCGTGTCAATCACATAAAGAGCGACAGGGACACGGTGCTGAATGAGATGGAGAATGCCGGTCTTGAAGCTGAAGCCGGAGACCTTTCTCCTGATGCGATTAAGCTTTTAAAAGGAAGCATCGCGAACACGGCATTTTTCCAAAACGGCCGGGTATCCATACAGGATGAAAGCTCAATGCTTGTCGCGCGGGCGCTGGACCCGAAGCCGGGCGAAACCGTTTTAGACGCATGCGCCGCACCGGGCGGAAAGTCGGCTCACATTGCGGAACTGATGGAGAACGAGGGGAGCCTCACATCGCTTGATCTTCACCGCCATAAAGTGAAGCTGATTAAAGAGGGCGCAGAACGGCTCGGGCTTACGATCATCGACGCGCAAACGATGGATGCGCGAAAAGCGGGAGAGGCCTTTGGCGCAGAACGGTTTGACCGTGTTCTCGTTGATGCCCCTTGCTCAGGTTTCGGCGTCATCAGAAGAAAACCCGATATGAAATATACGAAGACGCCGGAGGACAGCAGACGGCTGGCAGAAATCCAGCTCGGCATTTTAAGGGAAATCGCCCCATTAGTAAAAAAAGGTGGCACACTCGTATACAGTACGTGTACAATGGACCGGACAGAAAATGAAGAAGTTATGCATGCGTTTATACAAGAACACCCTGAGTTTGAACCCGATTTGTCTCTTGAAAAGCGGCTGCCTGAAAAGGCGAGACCCTTTGTTCAGGATGGAAGCCTTCAAATTCTTCCGCATTATTTCGGAACAGACGGTTTCTTTATTAGCAGCATGAGAAAGAAGGGATAAAAAATGACACAATTAAAAAAGACAAGCGTACGGAAAGAGCTGCGGACTGAGCAGCCGTCCATTTACTCTTTTGAATTAGATGAAATCAAACAATGGCTGACCGAGAATGGCGAAAAGCCGTTCCGCGCAGCACAGATTTTTGAATGGCTTTATGAGAAGCGGGTTTCTTCATTTGATGAAATGACAAACCTCTCAAAAAGTCTGCGTGAAAAACTCGAGAGCAATTTTGTGCTGACAACGCTGAAAACGGCTGTAAAACAGACATCTCAAGACGGCACGATGAAATTTTTATTTGAGCTTCATGACGGTTATACGATCGAAACGGTTTTAATGAGACACGAGTATGGTAATTCTGTATGTGTAACGACACAGGTCGGCTGCCGGATCGGCTGCACATTTTGCGCGTCAACGCTCGGCGGACTGAAACGGAATCTTGAAGCGGGAGAAATCGTCGCTCAAGTCGTGAAAGTGCAAAAGGCGCTTGATGAAACGGATGAACGCGTCAGCTCAGTCGTCATCATGGGAATCGGAGAGCCGTTTGATAATTTCAATGAAATGCTCGCTTTCTTAAAAATCATTAACCACGATAAAGGGCTGAACATCGGAGCGCGTCATATCACAGTTTCCACCAGCGGAATCATTCCGAAGATTTACGATTTCGCCGATCAAAAAATGCAGATCAATTTCGCGATTTCTCTGCATGCTCCGAATACGGAAATCAGAAGCCGTCTGATGCCGATTAACAAAGCCTATAAGCTTCCTGACCTTATGGAGGCCGTCATATATTACATCGAGAAAACAGGCAGACGGATCAGCTTTGAATACGGGCTGTTCGGCGGCGTAAATGATCAGGTCGAACATGCAGAAGAGCTTGCAGAACTGTTAAAAGACGTGAAATGCCATGTCAATTTAATTCCGGTAAACTATGTGCCTGAACGGGATTACGTCCGCACACCGAGAGATCAGATTTTCGCATTCGAAAAAACGTTAAAATCCCGCGGTGTAAATGTCACGATCAGAAGAGAGCAAGGCCATGACATTGACGCGGCCTGCGGTCAGCTTCGCGCGAAGGAGCGTCAAGACGAGACGAGGTGAAGAGGTTGATTACAGCCTTGAAAACAGATACAGGTAAAGTCCGCCGGCATAATGAAGATGCGGCAGGCATTTTCACAAAAGAAGACGCGGTGCTTGCGGTTGTCGCCGACGGCATGGGCGGTCATCTTGCCGGAGATGTAGCGAGCAGGATGGCGGTTGCGGCGATGGAAGAGCAGTGGAACCGGACCGAAACGGTTCCTTCTCTGCCGTCTGCTTGCGAGGATTGGCTGAAAGACCGGATTCATGAGGCGAATGTCAAAGTACATGACCACGCTAAAGCGAATGAAGAATGCCGGGGAATGGGAACCACCGTTGTTTGCGCCTTATTCACCGGGAAGTTTGTCACTGTGGCTCATATCGGTGACAGCCGGTGCTACCTGCTTCAAGAGGGGGAATTCACTCAGCTGACTGAGGACCATTCGCTTGTGAATGAGCTGGTCAAGACGGGGGAAATTTCGAAAGAGGACGCCGAGCACCATCCGCGGAAAAATGTATTGACGAGAGCGCTGGGGACAGATGAAACCATCAGTCCCGACGCCCGTTCTTTTGAACTGTCTGACGGCGATCAGCTGCTTTTATGCTCTGACGGACTGTCAAATAAAATAGAAGATCACGAAATCAAACAAATGCTTCAAGCCGAATCTGATCCTCAGGAAAAAGTAGACCTTCTCATCAGCAAAGCGAATCAAAACGGCGGCGAAGATAACATCACGGCTGTGTTGATTGAGTTTTCCGCAGATGCAAAAGAGGGTGAAGACAAGTGCTAACCGGCAAGCGGATCAGCGGGCGTTATCATATCCTCCGGCCCATTGGCGGCGGCGGAATGGCAAACGTTTTTTTAGCTGAGGACATCATTCTCGAACGTGAAGTCGCAATTAAAATTCTGCGGTTTGACTTTGTGAATGACATTGATTTTATCAGGCGTTTCAGAAGAGAAGCACAGTCGGCATCAAGCCTCGATCATCCGAATATCGTCAGTATTTACGATATCGGGGAGGAAGGCGATATTTATTACATTGTCATGGAATATGTGGAAGGCATGACATTAAAGGAATACATAAACGCACACGGACCGCTTCATCCGAAAGAAGCGCTGTCCGTTATGGAGCAGATCGTCTCGGCCATCGCCCATGCCCATCAAAACCATATCGTGCACCGGGATATTAAACCGCACAATATATTGATAGATCATTTAGGGCATATCAAGGTGACGGATTTCGGCATCGCCACAGCGCTTACGTCTACGACAATCACACATACGAATTCTGTGCTGGGCTCGGTTCATTATTTGTCTCCGGAGCAGGCGAGAGGCGGTCTGGCAACGAAAAAATCAGATATTTACGCGCTCGGCATCGTGCTGTTTGAGCTTTTAACAGGTAAAATTCCTTTTGACGGAGAATCAGCCGTCAGCATAGCGCTAAAGCATCTGCAAACAGAAACGCCTTCTGCCAGAAAGTGGAACCCTTCCATTCCGCAGAGCGTCGAAAACATTATTTTAAAGGCAACCGCTAAAGACCCGTTTCACCGCTATGAAAGCGCCGAGGACATGGAAGCGGACATCAGAACGGCTTTTGACGCCGGCAGGCTGAATGAACAAAAATTTTCCGTGCAGGATGATGAGGAAATGACAAAAGCCATTCCCGTCATTACTGACGGCGCAAAAGCCGCGCCTCAGGCGGAAACGCCGGGGGAGACAGATGATAAGGAACAGCAGCCCGCCAAAAAGAAAAAACGGAAATGGCCGTGGGTTTTGCTGGCCGTCTGTTTCATTTTCATTATGGCGGCTGTTCTTGCGGTCACCGTGTTCCCGTCTTTGTTTATGCCTAAAGATGTAAGCGTCCCCGACGTACGAGGCATGAAGTACGAAAAAGCGGAAGCCCTGCTTGAAAAGAACGGGCTCCGGGCGGATCCTGATATAACGGACATTGAAGATGA
Source organism: Bacillus sp. 275 (assembly GCF_001999205.1). Classification (NCBI taxonomy): domain Bacteria; kingdom Bacillati; phylum Bacillota; class Bacilli; order Caryophanales; family Bacillaceae; genus Bacillus; species Bacillus sp. 275. Next base: position 399,227 of record NZ_CP019626.1, on the reverse strand, counting down.
AAAAATAGAAGAGGAATTAATGGTCAAAACGGACCCAAAAGCGGGGTCTACCGTTAAAGAAGGCTCTTCTGTAAAACTGTACAAAAGCATCGGAAAACCGAAAACCCAGCTGATCGACGTGAAAGGACGGCAGATCGGCGACGCAAAAAAAGCGCTGAAGGAAAAAGGCTTCAAACATGTCAATGTCAAAGAAGAGAACGATGACAGTGAGGCCGGCACCGTAATTGATCAGAACCCGTCAGCCGGCACCGACATGGTCGCAAGCGACGATGAAGTCAATCTAACGGTCAGCCTCGGCCCGGCGGACGTTACGCTGAGGGACTTAAAGACTTACAGCAAAGAAGCGGCTTCAGGGTATCTTGAAGATAACGGCCTGCAGCTTGTTGAAAAACAAGCCCATTCAGATGACGTGCCAAAAGGACAAGTCATGAAACAAGAGCCGTCAGCCGGCACTGCGGTTAAGCCGGGAAGTAATGTTGAAGTGACGTTCTCGCTCGGACCTGAAGAAAAACCGGCGAAAACGGTAAAAGAAAAAATCAGCATTCCTTACGAACCCGAACATGAAGGGGACGAGCTTGAAGTGCAAATCGCCATCGATGATAAGGACCACAGCATCTCTGATACGTATGACTCATTTAAAATAAAAGAGCCGACTGAAAAAACAATTGAACTGAAGATTGATCAGGGACAGAAGGGGTATTATCAAGTGATGGTCGATCATAAAGTCGTCAGCTACAAAACGATTGAATACCCGAAAGATAATGACTGACAAGGAGGGACCCTATGCCTGAGGGCAAAATTATAAAAGCGTTAAGCGGATTCTATTATGTCTTGGATGAATCACAGGACAAGATCATTCAATGCAGGGGCCGGGGCATTTTCAGAAAAAATAAAATAACGCCCCTGGTCGGCGATTATGCCGTTTATCAGGCTGAAAATGATAAAGAAGGCTACCTGCTGGAAATCAAAGAACGAACAAACGAGCTGATCAGGCCGCCAATTTCAAATGTCGATCAGGCCGTTCTTGTCTTTTCTGCCGTTCAGCCGGCGTTCAGCACGTCTTTATTGGACCGTTTTCTCGTCCTTGTGGAAGCCAACGGCATTCACCCGATCATCTGCATAACCAAAATGGACTTAGCTGCAGACGGGGAATCGAAAGAGGCGATACTTTCTTACGTGCAAGACTATCAGGCGATCGGTTATGACGTATATGTGACGTCATCAAAAGAAAACAGCGGCTTAACAGGCATTGTGAAACACTTCGAGAACAAAACGACGGTGTTTGCCGGTCAGTCCGGAGTCGGAAAATCTTCGCTTTTAAATGCGATCAGCCCGGAGCTTGAGCTGAAAACAAATGAGATTTCCGCGCATTTGGGACGCGGAAAACATACGACGCGCCATGTGGAGCTCATTCATACATCAGGCGGTCTGGTGGCGGATACTCCGGGGTTCAGTTCGCTTGAATTTACCGGCATTGAGGAAGAAGAGCTGGGCAGCACGTTCCCTGAGATCAGAGAAATAAGCGCCTCTTGCAAATTCAGAGGCTGTCTGCATCTTAAAGAGCCGAAATGCGCGGTAAAGCAAGCGGTGGAAGAAGGAGAGATTCAGCCGTACCGCTATGAGCATTACAAAGAATTTATGCAGGAAATAAAAGAGAGAAAGCCGAGGTATTAATATGATTAAGGTTGCGCCATCAATTCTTTCCGCCGATTTTGCTTCACTGGGCGAGGAAATTAAAGACGTGGAAAAAGGAGGGGCGGACTATATCCATATTGATGTCATGGATGGCCATTTCGTCCCTAACATTACAATCGGGCCGCTTATCGTTGAAGCCGTCCGTCCGGTGACTGATCTGCCGCTGGATGTCCATCTTATGATTGAAAACCCGGACCGCTACATCCCGGCATTCGCAAAAGCCGGTGCGGACATCCTTTCCGTTCATGCTGAGGCGTGTCCGCATCTTCACCGGACCATTCAATTGATAAAAGAGCAGGGAGTAAAAGCGGGAGTTGTGCTCAATCCGCATACGCCCGTCCACATGATTGAACATGTGATCGAGGAGCTTGACCTTGTGCTGTTAATGACGGTTAACCCCGGTTTTGGCGGACAGCGCTTCATTCATTCGGTTCTGCCGAAAATCCGTCAGGTGAAACAGCTGGCTGAGGAGAAAGGCCTGTCTGAGCTTTTAATCGAGGTGGACGGAGGCGTTAATAAAGAAACAGCCCCTTTATGCGCTGAAGCGGGCGCCAATCTGCTTGTTGCCGGGTCTGCCGTATATAATCAGCCGGATCGGAAAAAAGCCATCGCTGACATCCGAAACGCATCATAAACATGCTGAAAAAGAGCCCGGTGAAAGCCGCCGGCTCTTTTCGCGTCTAAGAGAGAGGATAACATATGAAGATAATCAATATCGTTGCGGGCGGCCCGCGGGAGCTTATTCCCGATCTATCCGAATACACTGACGGAGATACGACGTGGATCGGAGTCGATAAAGGGACGGTTGCTCTTTTGGAAGCCGGAATCATTCCGCAGGAAGCTTTCGGTGATTTTGACAGCATTACGGAAGAGGAGCTCATGCAGATTCAAAAAGCGGCGCCGGCCCTCCATGTGTATCAGGCGGAAAAAGATTATACCGATCTTGAACTCGCCCTTGACTGGGCTTTACAAAAAGAACCGGAAACCATTCGGATATTCGGTGTGACGGGCGGAAGAGCCGATCACTTTTTAGGGAACATCCAGCTGCTGTATAAAGCCTTACATAAGAATACCGATGTCGAGCTGATCGACCGGCAGAATGACATTCAGATGTTCGGGCCCGGCCGTTATACAATTGAAGAAAAAGCGAGCAGACGCTATATTTCTTTCATTCCGTTTACGGAAGCGGCAGACGGCCTGACACTCGACGGTTTTAAATATCCCCTTGATAATTGTCATATTCCTCTGGGTTCCACACTATGTATTAGTAACGAACTCATTCATTCACGAGGTACTTTTTCGTTTGCAAAAGGCATATTAATAATGGTAAGGAGCGCGGATTAGAAAAGCGGCTTCTGCCATATGCGGAAAAAACCATGAATCCTAAAGTGATGAACGCAGCGGATACGGGACTTATAGGAGGGGACAAAATGAAATTTTATACCATTAAATTGCCGAAGTTTTTAGGAGGAATTGTCCGGGCGATGCTGGGCTCATTTAGAAAAGAGTAAGCCCAAGAAGCTGAAATTGCCCTCTTTGAACGCATAAAAAACGCCTGCCGCATAAAAGGGCAGGCGTTCATTTTTGCTTATACACGCTCAACTTTACCGGATTTTAAAGCCCGGGCAGATACATATACTTTTTTAGGTTTGCCGTCAACGAGGATGCGGACCTTTTGAAGGTTGGCGCCCCAAGTACGCTTAGAAGCGTTCATTGCGTGAGAACGGTTGTTTCCGGCTTTTGTTTTTTTACCTGTAATAAAACATTTACGTGCCATTTGTTTCCCTCCTAACTGCGCGAAACATCTTTTCAAACATAGTGTCTCAGATGCTTTCGTTATACAATACTTTAAATAATTTACCACAGCTAAAAACCGTTTGCAACTATTGTTTCCCTTACTTTCAAGAAAAATCACTTGACATGTAAAACCAATCACATTTCCGCGCTGAAGGCCGCTGTCTGTATCTTTTCTTTTCATAATGGGATACATATAGTAGAATAATGATAACTCTATGCACCTGAAGGAGGAACCTGTGTGTCCATTGAAATGAAGACAAAATACGGACAGATTGATATATCCAACGAAGTCATCGCAATGGTTGCCGGAGGCGCTGCCATTGACTGTTACGGAATAGTGGGGATGGCCTCAAAAAACCAGATTAAAGACGGTTTGTCTGAAATCCTCCGGAGAGAGAACTTCGCAAAAGGCGTACATGTCCGTCAGGAAGCCGAACAAATACATATCGACATGTACATTATTGTCAGCTACGGCACTAAAATATCCGAAGTAGCCCACAATGTTCAGACGAAGGTAAAATACACAGTAAATCAAACAATCGGACTTGCAGTTGATTCTGTAAATATTTATGTCCAAGGCGTACGAGTAACGAACCCGTAGTGAGGAGGATGAGTATTGTCTAGACGAAACTTAGATGGGAGAGCTTTTGCGGCAATGATTCTGGCGGGGGCTGAGACATTGTCTCAAAACGCATCCGCGGTGGATGCGCTGAACGTGTTTCCCGTGCCTGACGGCGATACCGGAACAAATATGAATTTATCGATGTCATCCGGTGCAAGAGAGGTAGAGCACATTGACTCACCCGACATCGGCAAAGTCGGCATCGCCCTGTCAAAAGGCCTGCTTATGGGGGCGAGAGGAAACTCAGGGGTGATCTTGTCCCAATTATTCAGAGGTTTCACAAAGAGCATTGAAAACAAAAACCAAATAGACGCCAAAGAATTTGCCGCAGCACTCCAAGCGGGAGTGGATATGGCATATAAGGCGGTCATGAAACCGGTTGAAGGTACGATTTTAACCGTGGCCAAGGATGCGGCTAAAAAAGCGGTCGCCTCGGCTAAAGAAGAAACCGATATCATTGCTCTCATGGAGGCCGTTATTGAAGAAGCGGAAGCGTCGCTGAACCGCACGCCGGATCTGCTTCCTGTTTTAAAGGACGTCGGTGTCGTTGACAGCGGCGGAAAAGGTCTGCTTTGTGTATATGAAGGCTTTTTGGCTGCTTTAAAAGGAGAGGCCGTACCGAAAAAAGCGGTTCTTCCGGCACTCGATGATATGGTGAATGCCGAGCATCATAAAAGCGCGCAGAGCATGCTGAGTACAGAAGACATTGAATTCGGATTTTGTACGGAAGTGATGGTAAGGCTGGATCAAGATAAACGGACGTTCAAGGAAGAGACGTTCAGAAACGAACTGAGCCGTTTCGGCGATTCATTGCTGGTCGTGGCTGATGATACGCTTGCGAAAGTTCATATTCATGCCGAAGAACCAGGGAACGTACTCAATCTCGCACAGCGTTACGGCGATTTGATTAAAATTAAAATTGAAAACATGAGGGAACAGCATACTTCAATCATCAGCCAAGAACATGATGAAAAAAAGCCGGCCGGCGTTATGAAAGAAGCCCGCAAGCCTTTTGGCATCGTGACTGTGGCAATGGGAGAGGGCATTTCTGAATTGTTTACGAGCATCGGCGCTTCACACGTAATCGAAGGCGGCCAGACAATGAATCCGAGCACGGAAGATATTGTTGAAGCCGTTCAGTCTGTCAATGCGGAGACGGTTTTCATTCTTCCGAACAATTCCAATATTGTGATGGCTGCCAATCAGGCGGCGAGCGTGGCTGAAGAAAATGTCATTGTCATTCCGGCAAAAACGGTCCCTCAAGGCATGACCGCCCTGCTTGCGTTTAACCCTGACCAGCCGGCTGACGTAAATGAAGCCAATATGCTTGAGGCCATCCGGAATGTGAAAAGCGGACAGGTGACATATTCAGTCAGAGACACCCATATCGACGGCAAGGATATTAAAAAAGGTGATTTTATCGGCATTTTAAACAGTTCAATTATCGGCAGCGCCGAAGATCGGATAAGTGCGGCGAAATTGCTGCTGGATGAAATGATCGGGGAAGAAGATGAAATCGTCACCATCCTGTACGGAGAGGACGCGCCGGAAGAAGAAGCTGAGAAACTCGCTGAGTATATTGCTAGCGTCTGTGAAGATATCGAGGTTGAAATCCATAACGGCAGACAGCCTCTGTATCCATATATATTTGCGGCAGAATAGAAGGGCTTATCAGGCCCTTCTATTCTTATGCCTTTATTTACCTGCGGCAGTGCGGCAGTGTGCCTGCTTGCCAATTGAGAAATGTTCAATTAGTCTAAAGAAAAGCGCTGAATGAAGTGATGTTAAGGAGGAGCAAACCAGCATGAAGTATAGAAGCGTTTTTGATATTATCGGCCCGGTAATGATCGGTCCGTCCAGTTCACATACCGCAGGCGCCGCCCGGATCGGCAGAGTGGCCAGAAGCTTATTCAGGCGGGAGCCCCGCCGGATCGTTGTGTCTTTTTACGGATCATTTGCGGAGACGTATAAGGGTCACGGCACTGATGTCGCGATTATCGGCGGCCTGCTTGATTTTGATACATTTGATGAACGGATTAAAACAGCGATTCAAATTGCGGAAGAGAAGGGCATATATGTAGAGTTCCGTACAGAGGATGCCGTGCCCGTTCATCCGAATACAGCGCGCATCGTCATTTCTGATGATGAGGGAGAGCTTGCCCTTACCGGTATTTCCATCGGAGGCGGAAAAATAGAAATCACGGAGCTCAACGGCTTTGAGCTGCGTTTGTCCGGAAACCATCCGGCTATTTTAGTCGTTCACAATGATAAATTCGGCACGATTGCAGGTGTTGCCAATGTGCTTGCGAAATTCTCCATCAACGTCGGACATATGGAAGTGGCGCGTAAGGACGTCGGCCAGCTTGCGCTGATGACGATTGAGGTCGATCAGAATATTGAAGAAGAAGTGCTTGACGAGCTTTCAACACTTCCTAATATTATACAGGTTACTAAGATAGCTGACTAAAAAGTCAGGAGGAAAATGACATGTTTCGTAATGTAAAAGAATTAATAGAAATCACTCAAGAAAAACAAATTCCGATTTCGGAAGTGATGATCACCCAAGAGATGGAAGTGACGCAAAAAACGCGGGAAGAAATCTTTCAAGGAATGGAGCGCAATCTCTCCGTCATGGAAGCAGCTGTTGAAAAAGGGCTGAAGGGCGTCACGAGTCAGACCGGTTTAACAGGCGGAGATGCCGTGAAACTTCAGGCATATATCCAATCGGGAAGAAGCCTGTCGGGCAATCTGATTTTAGACGCCGTTTCTAAAGCTGTGGCGACAAATGAAGTCAATGCGGCGATGGGAACGATCTGCGCTACACCGACCGCCGGCTCTGCCGGGGTCGTGCCGGGAACGTTATTCGCCGTAAAGCATAAGCTGCACCCTACGACAGAACAAATGATCCGTTTTCTGTTTACAGCCGGCGCGTTCGGTTTTGTCGTAGCAAATAATGCGAGTATTTCAGGAGCGGCAGGAGGCTGTCAGGCGGAAGTCGGGTCAGCATCAGGCATGGCAGCGGCTGCGATTGTGGAAATGGCGGGCGGAACGCCTCAGCAATCAGCGGAAGCAATGGCGATTACACTGAAAAATATGCTCGGTCTCGTATGTGACCCGGTCGCCGGATTGGTAGAAGTGCCGTGTGTCAAACGAAACGCAATGGGAGCATCCAACGCAATGATCGCGGCGGATATGGCGCTGGCCGGGATTACAAGCCGCATACCTTGCGATGAGGTGATTGACGCGATGTACAAAATCGGCCAGACGATGCCGACAGCACTGCGTGAAACGGGACAAGGCGGTTTAGCCGCGACACCGACGGGAAGAGAATTAGAGAAAAAAATTTTCGGAGGAGCGCTGAAATCAAGTGACACACCATCAGCAAACTAGTATAGCGGAAATTAAGGGCATTGGGCCGGAAACAGAAAAAACATTGCACGAACTTGGTATCTATGACATTTCTGATCTTCTGAATTATTTCCCTTACCGTTATGACGACTATGAGCTGAGGGATTTAGAAGAAGTAAAACATGAAGAAAGAGTGACGGTAGAAGGGAAGGTTCATTCAGAACCTTCTCTTACCTATTACGGCAAAAAACGAAACAGGCTGACATTCAGGGTGCTTGTCGGCAATTATTTAATTACCGCGGTCTGCTTTAACCGTCCCTACTTAAAAAAGAAACTGACGTTAGGTTCTGTCGTCACGATATCCGGGAAATGGGATAAACACAGACAGACCGTTTCCGTGCAGGAATTAAAAAACGGTCCTCATCAAGAAGATAAAAGCATTGAGCCTGTTTATTCCGTTAAAGAAAACGTCACCGTAAAAATGATGAGACGGTTTATTAAGGAAGCGCTGCAGCATCATTTGGACAGTGCGGCCGATCCGCTTCCTGAAAAATTGAGAATCCGCTACAAGCTTCCTGACTACAAACATGCCCTGCAGACGATGCATCAGCCTGAAACGCGGGAATCGTTACAGCAGGCAAGACGCCGGTTTGTTTACGAGGAATTCTTATTATTTCAGCTGAAAATGCAGGCGTTCCGTAAAGCGGAAAGGGAACAGTCAAAAGGCATCAGCCATGTGTTTCCTGCTGAAAAGCTCACCGCTTTCACAGACAGCCTGCCGTTTTCGCTCACAACCGCACAGACGCGTGTGCTTCGGGAAATTACCGCTGATATGACATCCCCTTACCGAATGAACCGTCTGCTGCAAGGTGATGTCGGTTCAGGGAAAACGGCCGTCGCCGCCATCGCTTTGTACGCTGCGATTTTGTCGGGGTATCAGGGGGCATTAATGGTGCCGACTGAAATTCTGGCCGAACAGCATGCAGATTCTCTCGTATCGTTGTTTGCAAATGAAGATGTAAATATCGCGCTTTTGACGAGTTCTGTCAAAGGAAAGCGGCGCAGGGAGCTTTTGGAGCGGCTTGCTCTCGGAGAGATTGATATTTTAGTAGGGACCCATGCTTTAATCCAGGATGAAGTGGAATTCAAAGCGCTGAGCCTTGTTATTACGGACGAGCAGCACCGGTTCGGGGTCGAACAGCGCAAAAAACTCAAGAATAAAGGTCAGGATCCGGATGTGCTGTTTATGACAGCCACCCCGATTCCGAGAACGCTGGCCATTACCGTCTTCGGAGAAATGGATGTTTCCGTAATAGATGAAATGCCCGCGGGGCGAAAACAAATCGAAACGTATTGGGTGAAACACGACATGCTGGAGCGGATTTTGGCTTTTATAGAAAAAGAGCTGAAGCAGGGAAGGCAAGCCTATATTATCTGCCCGCTCATTGAAGAGTCGGATAAACTGGATGTACAGAATGCGATTGACGTATATAACATGCTGTCTGACGTTTACCGCGGTAAATGGAATGTCGGCCTGATGCACGGGAAGCTCCATTCTGATGAAAAAGATCAGGTGATGAGAGAATTCAGCGCCAATCAATGTCAGGTACTTGTGTCAACAACCGTCGTAGAAGTCGGGGTGAACGTGCCGAATGCGACGATTATGGTCATCTATGACGCCGACCGTTTCGGGTTATCTCAGCTCCATCAGCTCCGCGGCCGGGTCGGGCGGGGAGACCACCAATCTTTCTGCATCTTGATGGCAGATCCGAAATCCGAAACCGGGAAGGAACGGATGAGAATCATGTCGGAGACAAACGACGGCTTCGAGCTGTCTGAAAAGGACCTTGAACTGCGCGGCCCCGGTGATTTCTTCGGAAAAAAACAGAGCGGTATGCCCGAGTTCAAGGTGGCGGATATGGTTCATGACTACAGAGCTTTGGAAACGGCCCGCCAGGATGCGGCCAATCTGGTGTCTTCAGAGGCGTTTTGGAAAGATGACGAATACCGCATGCTGCGCGGTCAATTACTTTCAAGCGGCGTCCTGGAAGGGGAGAAATTAAGCTGATTCTGCAAAATTCGGCGGCTTTCAAAAAACAATCATTGCATTCCAATCTATGAGATTATATACTACTATTAGTACCTAGTCTTAATTGTCCGGATGGTGTTTACAGATGAGAAGAAGCAAGAAAGAACGCCAAAAATTATTGCAGCAGACGATCAAATCGACACCCTTCATCACAGATGAAGAATTAGCGGGGAAATTCGGCGTCAGCATTCAGACGATCCGTTTAGACCGCTTAGAGCTCTCAATACCGGAGCTGAGGGAAAGAATTAAAAACGTGGCAGAACAAACGCTTGATGATGAAGTGAAATCACTGTCTTTAGACGAAGTGATCGGTGAAATTATTGATCTGGAGCTTGACGGCCAGGCCATTTCCATATTAGAAGTAAGACGCGAGCATGTCTTCAGCCGCAATCAAATTGCGCGGGGGCATCATTTGTTTGCGCAGGCGAACTCACTCGCCGTAGCCGTCATTGATGATGAGCTGGCGCTGACCGCAAGCGCAAATATCCGCTTTACAAGACAGGTGAAAGAAGGCGAGCGCGTCGTTGCGAAAGCCAAAGTGACGGCAGTCGAAAAAGAAAAAGGCAGAACGGTAGTTGAAGTCAACAGCTATGTGGGAGAAGAAGTCGTGTTCTCCGGCAGCTTTGACATGTACCGTTCAAAACAATCATAAAGGTGGAGCATGCATGAGAATAGCTGTAGATGCAATGGGGGGCGACAACGCACCCAAAGCTGTTATTGACGGAGTAATGAAGAGTATTGAGGCATTTGACGATCTTCATATTACGCTGGTCGGTGACAAGACAACGATAGAATCACACTTGCCAACAACATCAGACCGCATCACTGTGTTGCACGCCGATGAAGTGATTGAACCGACGGATGAACCGGTCCGCGCCGTACGCAGAAAGAAAAACTCTTCTATGGTGCTGATGGCGCAGGAAGTGGCTGAAAACAGAGCGGACGCCTGCATCTCAGCGGGGAATACGGGCGCACTCATGACAGCGGGACTGTTTATCGTCGGCAGAATTAAAGGAATCGACCGGCCTGCGCTTGCGCCGACGCTTCCGACCGTTTCAGGCGAGGGTTTCCTTCTTTTGGACGTGGGAGCCAATGTCGATGCCAAACCGGAGCATCTCGTCCAGTACGGAATTATGGGATCTGTATATGCCCGGCAGGTTCTCGGTATCAGCTCGCCCCGCGTCGGATTGTTAAATGTCGGCACGGAAGAAAAGAAAGGAAACGACCTGACAAAAAAGACGTTTGAATTATTAAAAGAAACAAACGTGAATTTTGTCGGAAACGTTGAGGCGAGAGACTTGCTCGAAGGCGCTGCTGACGTCATTGTCACAGACGGCTTTACGGGCAACGTCACGTTGAAAACATTGGAAGGTTCAGCGTTATCGATTTTCAAAATGCTGAAAGATACACTGACTTCAAGTTTTGTTTCTAAGCTCGCAGCGGGAGTGCTGAAGCCGAAGCTGATGGAAATGAAACTGAAAATGGACTATTCTGAGTACGGCGGGGCGAGTCTTTTCGGTTTGAAAGCGCCCGTCGTTAAAGCGCATGGCTCTTCTGACGCACGCGCTGTTTACCATGCGCTGCGCCAGGCGAGAGAAATGGTCAGCCAAAACGTGGCCGCATTTATAGAAGAAGAAGTAAAAGAAGAAAAAACAGATGAGTAGTCTGGAGGTTACCGCATCATGAGTAAGATTGCATTTTTATTTCCCGGACAGGGATCACAATATATCGGTATGGGAAAAGACCTGTACGAACGCGAAGAAGCGTCAAAACGTATTTTTGATGAAGCGGATGAAACGCTTGAAACAAAGCTGAGCTCGCTCATTTTTGAAGGCGACGCCGAAGAATTAACCCTTACATACAATGCGCAGCCTGCGCTGTTGACAACGAGCATCGCCGTATTGGAAAAGTTTAAAGAATCCGGCATCACGCCTGATTTCACCGCCGGCCACAGCCTCGGAGAATATTCGGCGCTTGTTGCGGCGGGAGCGATGACATTTAAGGATGCCGTTTACACGGTAAGAAAACGGGGAGAATTCATGAATGAAGCCGTGCCGGCCGGAGAAGGCGCCATGGCCGCTATTCTCGGCATGGATGCGGAGTCCTTGAAAAAGGTAACGGATCAAGTGACGGAAAACGGTCATCTCGTACAGCTTGCAAACTTGAACTGCCCCGGCCAGATCGTCATTTCCGGAACGGCAAAAGGCGTGGAGCTGGCTTCAGAAGAAGCGAAAAACAACGGAGCAAAACGGGCAATCCCATTAGAAGTAAGCGGACCGTTCCATTCTGAATTAATGAAGCCGGCAGCGCAAAAACTCGAGGAGGTGCTCAGCGCCTGTGAGTTAAAAAATGCGGCTGTTCCCGTGATTTCAAACGTTTCGGCTGACGTTATGACAGAAAAAGACGATATCAAGAAAAAACTGATCGAACAGCTGTATTCACCTGTTCGCTTTGAAGAAACCATTAACAAACTGATTGACGAAGGTGTCACGACGTTTGTTGAAATCGGGCCGGGAAAAGTGCTTTCAGGCCTTGTGAAAAAAGTGAACCGCCGCCTTAAAACAATCGCGGTTTCTGACCATGAAACCATCGAACTGGCGATTCAAACGCTGAAGGAGGAGAATCAGGATGCTTAATGAAAAAACAGCAGTGGTAACGGGAGCGTCCCGCGGAATCGGGCGGGCGATCGCGCTTGATCTTGCGAAAAACGGCTGTAACGTAGTAGTCAACTACTCCGGGAATGAAGCGAAAGCGAACGAAGTCGTAGATGAAATCAAATCTTTGGGCCGAAACGCGATCGCGGTAAAAGCCGATGTATCAAATTCCGAAGAAGTACAAAACATGATGAAAGAGGCTGTCGCTGCATTTTCTTCAATCGACATTCTCGTGAACAATGCGGGGATCACAAAAGACAATCTTCTGATGAGAATGAAAGAAAATGAATGGGATGACGTCATTAACATTAACTTAAAAGGTGTATTCAACTGCACGAAAGCCGTGACAAGACAGATGATGAAACAGCGCTCCGGCCGGATTATCAACGTATCATCAATCGTCGGCGTCAGCGGAAACCCCGGCCAGGCGAACTATGTGGCGGCAAAAGCCGGTGTAATCGGCTTAACGAAGTCATCAGCCAAAGAGCTTGCGAGCCGAAATATTACGGTCAATGCCATTGCTCCGGGCTTTATTTCCACAGATATGACGGACAAGCTTTCTAAAGAAGTCCAAGATGAAATGCTGAAGCAGATTCCGCTCGCGCGTTTCGGTGATCCTTCCGATATCAGCAGCGTTGTTACGTTCCTTGCTTCTGAAGGATCGCGTTATATGACGGGCCAAACCCTTCATATTGACGGCGGAATGGTGATGTAAAGATTTGTTTTTAAAATTTCATCCTAGTTTCTCTAGTTTTTTAAAAACGAATCCTCTATAATACTTGAGGGGAGGTGAATTGCTATGGCAGATACATTAGAGCGTGTAACGAAAATCATCGTAGACCGCCTTGGCGTTGATGAAGCTGACGTCAAACTTGAAGCTTCTTTCAAGGAAGACTTAGGTGCTGATTCCCTAGATGTAGTTGAGCTTGTTATGGAACTTGAAGACGAGTTTGATATGGAGATTTCTGACGAAGATGCTGAAAAGATTGCAACAGTCGGCGACGCTGTGAACTACATACAAAACCAGCAATAAGCTGATGCTAAAAGTCCCGCCTGACAGCGGGGCTTTAGCCCTTTAATCGTTCGGTTACCGGCGTCTGACGCTGTACGCGCTGCCGATTCCGTTTACGGCGGGGAGCGCGGTGAACCTGATGTGCCTATGGAGGTTACTATGTCAAAACACTCACATTTTAAAGATAAAAAAAAGTTCTATAAAAAAATAGAGCAATTTAAAGAGTTCCAAGAACGGATTTCGGTTCATTTTCAAAACGAGAAACTTTTGTATCAAGCATTTACACATTCATCTTATGTGAATGAGCATCGGAAAAAGCCGTATGAAGACAATGAAAGGCTTGAATTTTTAGGTGACGCTGTTTTGGAACTGACGATCTCCCAATTCTTATTTGCCAAATACCCGGCCATGAGTGAAGGAGATTTGACGAAGCTGAGAGCCGCTATCGTATGCGAGCCGTCACTCGTCTCACTTGCCCATGAATTGTCATTCGGCGATCTTGTTCTCTTGGGAAAAGGAGAAGAAATGACGGGCGGCAGAAAGCGTCCTGCGCTTTTAGCGGATGTGTTTGAAGCGTTTATCGGCGCACTGTATCTGGATCAGGGCCTTGACCCGGTTCAGCAATTCCTGAAAGTGTACGTGTTCCCTAAAATAAACGATGGTGCTTTTTCTCATGTGATGGATTTCAAAAGCCAGCTTCAAGAATTTGTACAGCGGGACGGAAAAGGATCGCTTGAGTACAAAATTCTCAATGAAAAAGGGCCTGCCCACAACCGGGAATTCGAGGCGCTAGTCTCTCTTAAAGGTGAGGCGCTCGGTATCGGGAACGGACGTTCCAAAAAAGAAGCCGAGCAGCATGCGGCACAGGAAGCTCTTGCAAAATTGCAAAAACATCATACGAAACAATAAAATCCCCCTGTATCCCTAGGGGGATTTCAGTATGTCTGCGCCTGATATAAGCGGGTGATTATGATAATATTGAGATACTTATACGATAAGGAGGATCTGGGATGTTCCTCAAACGTTTAGACGTTATAGGATTTAAATCATTTGCAGAACGGATATCCGTTGACTTTGTAAAAGGCGTCACGGCCGTTGTCGGTCCGAACGGCAGCGGAAAGAGCAACATTACCGAAGCCATCCGCTGGGTGCTCGGCGAACAATCAGCCCGCTCGCTTCGGGGCGGAAAAATGGAAGATATCATTTTTGCGGGAAGTGATTCGCGCAAGCGGCTGAACCTTGCCGAAGTCACGTTAACGCTTGATAATGAAGATCATTTTCTCCCGATCGATTACCACGAAGTCAGCGTGACGAGACGGGTGTACCGCTCCGGAGAGAGTGAATTTCTCATCAACAATCAGCAGTGCCGTTTGAAAGACATCATTGACTTATTTATGGACTCCGGGCTCGGAAAAGAAGCATTCTCTATTATCAGCCAGGGGAAAGTCGAAGAGATTCTCAGCAGCAAAGCGGAAGACCGCCGCAGTATTTTTGAAGAAGCGGCCGGCGTGCTGAAATATAAAACAAGAAAGAAAAAAGCGGAAAACAAACTGTTTGAGACGCAGGATAACTTAAACAGGGTGGAAGATATTCTCCACGAGCTTGAAGATCAGGTCGAACCGCTGAAAATCCAAGCATCAATCGCCAAAGACTACTTAGAAAAAAAGAAAGAGCTTGAGCATGTCGAAATTGCCCTTACCGCCTTTGACATCGAACAACTGCATGGCAGATGGTCGGGTTTAAAAGACAAGGTGCAGGCTGCTAAAGAAGAAGAATTGGCGGAATCATCGGCTCTATCCGCAAAAGAAGCGATGATAGAAGAGACGAGAGATAAAATCCACGCGCTTGATGAATCCGTCAACGAGCTGCAGCAGGTTCTGCTCGTGACAAGTGAAGAGCTGGAAAAGCTGGAAGGCCGGAAAGAAGTGCTGAAAGAGCGCAAAAAAAACGCCGCGCAAAACCGGGAACAGCTTGAGGAATCCGTTACACATTACACGAACAAAGAAGCCGAACTGAAAGCGGACATTGCAAAACAGTCTGCCGTCTATGATAAACTTCGTGCGGAAGTGAAGCGGTTAAACGCCCAAGTGAAAGAAAAGCAGCAGGCTCTCAGTCTGCATAATGAAAATGTAGATGAGAAAATTGAACAATTAAAAAGCGATTACTTTGAATTGTTAAACAGCCAGGCGTCGATTCGCAACGAGCTGCAGCTTTTAGATGACCAGATGTCCCAATCCGCGGTCCAGCAGGCGAGACTGACAGCAAACAATGAAAAATATCTTGAAGAACGTAACGATATTGCAGTCCGCAAAGCGGCGTGCGAAGAAGAATTGGCTGCCGTTGAAGAGGATATTCACAATCAGGTCGTCCGCTTTCGCGAAGTCCAGACAGCATATGAACAGAAAAAACGCCAATATGAAAAGAAAGAATCAGCGCTGTATCAGGCATATCAATTCGTCCAGCAGGCCAGATCCAAAAAAGATATGCTTGAAACGATGCAAGGCGATTTTTCAGGATTTTACCAAGGCGTAAAAGAAGTGCTGAAGCAGAAAGAGCAGCTCGGCGGCATCCGCGGCGCCGTTCTCGAACTGATTGCCACCGAACAAAAATATGAAACGGCGATCGAGATTGCACTCGGCGCAGCGGCGCAGCACGTTGTCACAGACGATGAGCAGGCGGCGCGGAAAGCGATTCAATATTTAAAACAGAATTCCTTCGGCCGCGCGACGTTCCTGCCGCTTACGGTTATGAAACCGCGCCAGCTCCAAACCCGTGATGAACAGACGGCTCAGAAGCATCCGTCTTTCCTCGGCACAGCGAGCGGGCTTGTCACATATGATGCCGCGTATCGGAATGTCATTCAAAACCTTCTCGGCACCGTGCTGATCACTGAAGATTTAAAAGGCGCGAATGAACTGGCCAAGCTTCTCGGGCACCGCTACCGCATCGTGACGCTTGAGGGTGATGTCGTCAATCCAGGCGGATCAATGACAGGCGGCGCGGTCAAAAAGAAAAACAATTCTCTGCTCGGCAGAAGTCGTGAGCTTGAGACGGTGACTGCGCGGCTTGCCGAAATGGAAGAAAAAACAGCTCTGCTCGAAAAAGAGGTCAAAACGCTGAAGCAGGCCATTCAAGAGCTTGAACATACGCTGAGCGGTCTCCGTGAAGACGGTGAATCTTACAGAACAAAGCAGCAGGATGTAAAAGGCAGGCTGTATGAACTCGAAGTCGCTGAAAAGAACATCAATACCCATCTGGAGCTTTACGATCAGGAGAAAGCATCACTGACGGAAAGCAGCCGGGAAAAAGAGACGCGCAAATCAGCTCTGGAAGAACAGCTGAGTGAGGCATCCGGCCAGCTGAAAGAGCTTGAGGAAGAGATGGAAAGGCTGACAAAACAAAAGCAGACCCTATCCTCAACAAAAGAAACGCTCTCTCATGAACTGACGGAATGTAAAGTGGCTGCTGCGAAAAAAGAACAGGCTTGTTCGAGTGAAGAAGACAACCTCAAACGGCTGAAAAAAGAGCTTGAAGAAACGCAGCTCGCTCTGAAAGAAACACGGGAAGATTTAAGCCTCCTGACCTCAGAAATGACGTCCAGCACAAGCGGTGAGGAGCAGCTTGAAGAAGCAGCCCATCACAAGCTTCACGATAAAACGAGAACGATCGAATTGATCGCCAGCCGGCGCGACCAGCGTGTGAAGCTCCAGCGGGCTCTTGATACGAACGAGCTTGAACTGAAAGAGATGAAGCGTCTGTATAAGCAAAAAACAGACATTCTGAAAGATGAAGAGGTAAAACTCGGCCGGATGGAAGTTGAGCTTGATAATCTCTTGCAGTATTTACGCGAGGAGTACAGCTTATCCTTTGAAGGAGCAAAAGAACAATATCAGCTCGAACTCGAGCCTGAAGAGGCGAGAAAACGGGTCAAACTGATCAAGCTTTCAATTGAAGAGCTCGGAACGGTCAATCTCGGCAGCATCGATGAATTTGAAAGAGTAAACGAACGGTATCAGTTTTTAACAGAGCAGAAAAATGACCTGACGGAAGCGAAAAACACACTGTTTCAAGTCATTGAAGAAATGGATTCTGAAATGACGAAGCGATTCCATGAAACGTTTATCCAGATCCGTTCTCAATTCAACGACGTGTTCCGTTCTTTATTCGGAGGAGGACGGGCTGAACTGAAGCTGACTGATCCGAATGATCTTCTTAATTCCGGGGTGGACATTATCGCGCAGCCTCCGGGCAAAAAACTGCAAAACTTAAATCTTTTGTCAGGGGGAGAACGGGCGCTGACTGCCATTGCCCTTTTATTCTCCATTCTGAAAGTAAGGCCCGTGCCGTTCTGCGTCCTTGATGAAGTGGAAGCTGCGCTTGATGAAGCCAATGTATTCAGGTTTGCGCAATATTTAAAAAAATACAGCGGCGACAGCCAGTTTATCGTCATCACCCACAGAAAAGGCACCATGGAAGAAGCGGATGTCCTCTACGGTGTTACGATGCAGGAATCCGGCGTTTCCCGAATGGTTTCGGTCAAACTGGAAGAAACAAAAGAATTCGTTCAGTAACGAGGAAAGAGGTTGAAAGATGAGCTTTTTTAAAAAATTAAAAGAGAAAATCACGAAACAGACAGACTCCGTCTCTGAAAAATTTAAAGATGGTCTTGAAAAAACAAGAAATTCCTTCTCAAATAAAGTGAACGAACTCGTCTCCCGCTACCGGAAAGTCGACGAGGATTTCTTCGAGGAGCTTGAGGAAGTGCTGATTGGCGCTGACGTAGGTTTTACAACCGTTATGGAGCTGATTGATGAGCTCAAAAAAGAAGTGAAGCTGAAAAACATCCAGGATCCTCAGGAAGTGCAGTCCGTCATTTCTGAAAAGCTTGTCGACATTTATAACAGCGGCGACGAACAGATTTCTGAATTAAATATTCAGGATGGGCGCCTGAACGTTATTCTGCTTGTCGGGGTAAACGGCGTCGGAAAAACGACAACGATCGGAAAACTTGCCCATAAGCTGAAGAATGAAGGCAAATCCGTTGTGCTCGCTGCCGGAGACACCTTCAGAGCCGGGGCGATTGAACAGCTTGAAGTGTGGGGGGAGCGTACAGGCGTGCCTGTCATTAAACAGGCTGCCGGAAGCGACCCTGCTGCGGTTATTTATGATGCCGTACACGCGGCTAAAGCAAGAGGAGCGGATGTGCTGATTTGTGATACGGCCGGCCGCCTTCAGAATAAAGTAAACTTAATGAAAGAGCTTGAAAAAGTCAAACGCGTCATCGAACGCGAAGTGCCTGAGGCTCCGCATGAGGTTCTCCTTGCGCTGGACGCGACGACAGGCCAAAATGCGATGGCGCAGGCGAAAGAATTCTCCAAAGCGACGAATGTGACGGGTATCGCGTTAACGAAGCTTGACGGCACCGCTAAAGGCGGTATCGTCCTGGCGATCCGCAATGAGCTTCACATCCCCGTGAAACTGGTCGGCCTCGGAGAAAAGGTTGACGATCTCCAGCGGTTTGATGCAGAATCTTACGTATACGGTCTCTTTTCTGATTTAGTTGAAAAAGCCGAGGATTAATGAATAAAAAACGAGTATAAAATGGACGGTTTTATACTCGTTTTTTTATACGCATTGATAGATCGGAATGGAGGGGGGCAATTGTTGGACAAATGGCTGAAAGCTGAATTGGAAAGTAAGATCGGCGCGATAAACCATATGTCGCTGTTGGATGAACAGGGAGGCACTTCAACCGTTCGAAAAATAGTGGCCGGCCAAGACGCATTTCTGCTGAAAAGTTCTTTTCAACAGAAGTATCGGGAATGGTTAATGAGAGAAGCCTTCGTTTTACAAAAACTGACGGAAACTCGTCGTCTGCCTGTTCCTATTTATTATGGGATGATACAGGAACAGCATGCCAGCCATATCATCATGTCATTTGAGGATGGAATCACCCTGACTTCGGCTTTAAGAAAAGCAAAAGGGGATACTGAAAAGAAAAAGCTGATCAAAAGTTTCGGCCGGTTTCTGCAACGTCTGCATGAAACCGAAATGGTCCCTGGTTTACAGCCGGAATCAGACTGGCTCGATCTGCAAATCAAACGAGCCGGGGAATATGTCAAAAAAGGACAGGCTGAAGGAAGTGCAGAGCTTTTGAAGGAATTGGACAGGTACAGGCCTGTTCCTGTTCAGCAGACAATGATTCACGGTGACTGCACGACTGATAATGTGCTGGTGAAAGACGGAGAGGTCTATCTGTTTATCGATGCTGCGGGAATATCGGCGGGAGATCCGCGATATGATGAATCATTAGCGATCAGTCATTTTGTCACAAATGAAGCATGCCTCAATGCTTTTTACGAAGGCTATTGCCGCTATCGTGTATCAAAACAAGAATTCGAGTATTTTAACGACGGTCTATATGAATTTTTTTTAAAAAACTTATTATGTAAAAAGAGCATCCTGCTTTGACAAGATAAAAACTTGACACACGCTCTGAAACCATGTAAACTAAGTTTTTGTAAAGGGATTTGACTTAACAAAGGGGAGAGCTCAAATGTCGCTCGAAAAAACGACGAGAATGAACTATTTATTTGACTTCTATCAGTCGTTGCTGACGTCAAAACAAAAGAGCTATATGTCGCTTTATTATCTGGACGATTTCTCCCTTGGTGAAATAGCCGAAGAGTATGACGTTTCAAGGCAAGCCGTTTACGATAACATCAAACGGACTGAAGCGATGCTTGAACAATATGAAGAAAAACTGCTCCTTTTTAAAAAGTTTCAGGAGCGTAAAGAAATGTTTACAAAGCTGAAAGAGCTTGCTTCCGGTTTGCAGGAAGAGGAAAAAATGACGGCTCTGATTGAAGCGCTTGAGAAATTAGATTAGGAGGCGGCAAACAATGGCATTTGAAGGATTAGCCGACCGACTGCAAAAGACGATTTCAAAAATCCGCGGAAAAGGAAAAGTCAGCGAACAAGACGTAAAAGAGATGATGCGTGAAGTTCGTCTTGCGCTTCTTGAGGCTGACGTTAACTTTAAAGTCGTAAAGGATTTTGTGAAAAAAGTAAGTGAACGGGCTGTCGGACAGGACGTTATGCAGAGTCTGACACCCGGTCAGCAGGTTATTAAAGTCGTAAAAGAAGAGCTTACCGAGCTGATGGGCGGCGAAGAAAGCAAAATTGCCGTCGCCAAACGCCCGCCGACCGTTATTATGATGGTCGGGCTCCAAGGTGCCGGTAAAACGACAACCACGGGGAAGCTTGCCAACCTGCTGCGCAAAAAACATAACCGCAAACCGTTGCTCGTGGCTGCGGATATTTACCGACCCGCCGCGATTAAACAGCTGGAAACACTGGGGAAACAGCTTGATATGCCGGTCTTTTCGCTTGGCGATCAGGTCAGCCCGCTGGAAATCGCCAGACAGGCGATTGAAAAAGCGAAGGAAGAGCATCATGATTATGTGATTTTAGATACCGCCGGACGGCTGCACATCGATCATGAACTGATGGATGAGCTCTCCGGCGTAAAGGAAGTCGCAAATCCTGAGGAAATTTTCCTTGTCGTCGACTCAATGACCGGTCAGGATGCGGTGAACGTCGCCAAAAGCTTTAATGACCAGCTCGGTTTAACGGGCGTCATTTTAACAAAGCTTGACGGGGATACCCGCGGAGGTGCGGCGCTTTCTATCCGCGCGGTCACCGAAACGCCGATTAAATTCGCCGGAATGGGAGAAAAGCTCGATGCTCTTGAAGCGTTCCATCCTGAACGGATGGCATCCCGGATTCTCGGAATGGGTGACGTGCTGACCTTGATTGAAAAAGCTCAGGCGACCGTTGATGAAGACAAAGCCAAAGAGCTTGAGCAGAAAATGAGAACGATGAGCTTCACATTGGATGATTTTCTGGAGCAGCTCGGCCAGGTCCGAAACATGGGTCCTCTTGACGAACTGCTGCAAATGATGCCCGGCGCAGGCAAAATGAAAGGCTTAAAAAACATCCAAGTCGATGAAAAACAGCTGAATCATGTGGAAGCGATCATTAAATCAATGACTGTTCTTGAAAAAGAACAGCCGGATATTATTAACGCCAGCCGGCGGAAGCGGATTGCCAAAGGAAGCGGAACATCCGTTCAGGAAGTCAACCGTCTTTTAAAGCAGTTTGAGGAAATGAAAAAAATGATGAAGCAGATGACCAACATGTCAAAAGGGAAGAAAAAAGGCTTTAAATTACCTTTTATGTAATCGGTTATACATGATAAAACCGTTGTTAAGAAAAAACACTTTACAAACACTTTTATCATTGTTAATATACTATCTTGTTGAAATATTTTCGGAGGTGCTAGTAAAATGGCAGTAAAAATTCGTTTAAAACGTATGGGAGCAAAAAAATCTCCTTTCTATCGTATTGTTGTAGCAGATTCTCGTTCACCGCGTGACGGCCGTTTCATCGAAACAGTCGGCACATACAACCCGGTTGCAAAGCCGGCTGAAGTGAAAATCAACGAAGAGCTTGCTCTTAAATGGCTTCAAACAGGAGCTAAACCTTCTGATACAGTCCGCAACTTGTTCTCAAGCCAAGGAATTATGGAAAAATTCCACAACGCTAAACAAGGCAAGTAATGACTGATCAGAACTTGGAAGATTTGATTGTCAGCATTGTGGCTCCGCTTGTCGACCATCCGGAAGACATAACGGTCACAAAGGAAGAGACTGATCAAAAGATTGCGCTGCGCTTATCTGTCAATAAGTCAGATACCGGTAAGATTATCGGAAAGCAAGGCCGGACTGCAAGAGCGATTCGAACCGTCGTTTTTGCAGCTGGCGCACAGTCTTCTAAGAAAGTTCAATTTGAAATATTTGACTGAAAAAGGGAGAGGGCCGGCACCTCCCCTTTTTTTACACGTAAAAAAGGCAAATGAACAGAAATATGTTGGAAGAGTGGGGAGTCTGGTCCTATGCAGATTATTCACAGGGTAACCGTTATGCAGGTTCTGACCGAGCAAAGCAAGGAAAAGCTTTTGGCCTCTTTTGCAGAAAAAAAGCAAACGCTTGAACGAGAATGCAGCCAGCTCTATTTTCAGCTTAGAAAACATGAAAAAGATCAGCAGAATCCCGATGTAGCGGAATCTTTTAAAAAAGCCATTGAGAAAAGACAAGACAAAATCAAAATGATCGATTTCCAAATAAGCCAGACAGAGTCGCTCCCGCTTGGAAGCGAAGTGAAGGAAAAGGAGATCGATGCGCTGCTTTCAATCAATGTCGGTGATAACTGGCATGAAAAAACAGCGGCAAATACCATCGTCATAAAAGACGGGGTAGTAATTGAAATCCGCCCGAGGTGATAATATGACAAACAGATGGTTTAATGTAGGCAAAATTGTAAATACCCACGGCATTAAAGGCGAAGTGCGGGTCATTTCTAAAACGGACTTTGCCGAAGAACGGTACAAGCCCGGCAATACGCTCTATTTGTTTGCGGAAGGGGCTGCGGAGCCAATCAAAGTAACGGTAAGCGCCCACAGGCTTCACAAGCAGTTTCACCTGCTGCAATTCAAAGAAATGCCGAGTCTCAATGAAGTCGAACACCTAAGAAACATGGTGATCAAAGTCCCTGAAGAAGACTTGGGAGAGCTTGAAGAAGATGAATTTTATTTTCATGAAATCATCGGCTGCGAGGTTGTGTCAGAAGACGGGGAACTGATCGGCACAGTGAAGGAAATCTTGACGCCCGGGGCTAATGACGTATGGGTGGTTGCAAGAAAAGGCAAAAAAGATGCGCTCATTCCGTATATTGCTTCTGTGGTAAAGGATATTAATATAAATGAGAAGAAAATTAAGATTCATGTAATGGAAGGGTTAATAGACGAATGAAAATCGACTTTTTAACACTGTTTCCCGAAATGTTTCAAGGGGTGCTCGGCTCCTCCATTCTGCAAAAAGCACAGGAAAAAGAGGCTGTCCGTTTTGACGTCATCAATTTCCGGGCTTTTTCGGATAATAAACACCAAACGGTTGATGATTACCCGTACGGCGGGGGAGCCGGAATGGTGTTAAAGCCGCAGCCTGTATTTGATGCGGTTGAAAAGCTGACAGCCGGTACGGACGCCAAGCCGCGCATTATTCTCGTCTGCCCGCAAGGTGAGCGTTATACGCAGAAGAAAGCCGAGGAGCTGGCACAAGAGGAACATCTCATGTTTATTTGCGGACATTATGAAGGGTATGATGAACGGATCCGGGAACATCTTGTCACTGATGAAATCTCCATCGGGGATTTTGTGCTGACCGGGGGAGAGCTCCCTGCCATGATGATCGCCGACAGCGTTGTCAGGCTTTTGCCGGGCGTCCTCGGAAAAGAAGCATCCCACGTGGAGGATTCCTTCAGCACGGGGCTTTTAGAGCATCCGCACTATACGAGGCCTGCAGATTATAGAGGCTTAAAAGTGCCTGAGACCCTTTTGTCGGGCAACCATGCCAAAATACAAGAATGGCGAAATAAAGAATCAATCAGAAGAACCTTTTTAAGACGTCCGGATCTTCTTGAAAACTATCCTCTCACTGATGAGCAAAGAAAATGGATTTCCGAGTGGGAAAACGAATAGATTCTATTGCGCAGGTGATGAAGATATGATAAGATACTACTTGTGGCTTAAGGAGGCTTATCCTTCAGAAGCTTGAAAACGATGTTCCGCTGTGCCTTGCAGTTGTGGCCAAGAGCATCTGTTGGAAGGAGTTGAAAACGATGCAAAAACTAATTCAAGATATCACAAAAGAACAGCTTCGCACTGATCTTCCTGCGTTCCGTCCTGGTGACACTTTACGTGTACACGTAAAAGTTGTTGAGGGTAACCGTGAGCGTATCCAGATCTTCGAAGGTGTTGTGATCAAGCGTCGTGGTGGTGGAATCAGCGAAACGTTCACAGTTCGTAAGATTTCTTACGGTGTTGGCGTTGAACGTACATTCCCTGTACACACACCAAAAATCGCGAAAATCGAAGTTGTACGTTACGGTAAAGTACGTCGCGCTAAGCTTTACTACCTGCGTGAACTTCGCGGAAAAGCGGCTCGTATTAAAGAAATCAGACGATAATGATAACGAACGAAAAGAGCTTGTTACCCGTAACAGGCTCTTTTTTTATATGAAATTTGTAAAAGCGGAACAAGCAACGTAAAATACATAAGAGATCATCGGAACATCCGGTTCCGGTAAATAAGGCAGGTGTCGAAGTCACATGACCATTCAATGGTTCCCAGGCCATATGGCTAAAGCGAGACGGGAAGTAACAGAAAAACTGAAATTAATTGATATCGTATATGAATTGGTGGATGCGAGAATCCCGATGTCATCGAGAAATCCGATGATTGAGGAGATTTTAAAAAATAAGCCGCGCATTATGCTTTTAAATAAAGCCGATAAGGCGGATGCGGCTGTGACTGCTCAGTGGAAGGACCACTTTCAGGAACAAGGCATTCCCTCTCTTTCAATAAACTCCGTTAACGGGCAGGGACTGCATCAAATCGTGCCGTCATCGAAAGAGCTGCTGAAAGATAAGTTCGATAAAATGAAAGCAAAAGGTGTCAGGCCAAGAGCAATCCGCGCATTAATCATCGGCATTCCGAATGTCGGCAAGTCTACGCTCATTAACCGGCTGGCCAAAAAAAACATTGCCAAGACGGGAGACAGGCCCGGCATTACCACTTCACAGCAGTGGGTAAAGGTAGGCAAGGAATTAGAGCTGCTCGATACACCGGGAATTTTATGGCCTAAATTTGAAGATGAGCTTGTCGGCTTGCGCCTGGCGATCACCGGGGCGATTAAAGATACGATTATCAACCTGCAGGATGTGGCCGTCTTCGGGCTGCGCTTTCTGGAAGAGCATTATCCCGACCGCTTGAAGGAGCGCTACGGACTTCAGGAAATCCCTGAGGATATCGCCGCTCTTTTCGACGCGATCGGTGAAAAACGCGGCTGTTTGATGGGCGGCGGAATGGTTGACTATGATAAAACAACGGAAGTCATCATTCGGGACATCCGGACGGAAAAATTCGGCAGACTTTCATTTGAAACACCATCAGAATAAAGACGCGCAGCGATGCGGGTCTTTATTTTTTCCGCAGAATACCGATATACATAATGTAAGGGAGAAGAGAACGTGAATACATTAACCGTAAAAAGCGTAAAAGAACGCCTGCAAGAGGTCAGGGACGAAAGCGACCCCTTCCTTGCCCAATGTGAGAAAGACCCGAGAAAAAGCGTACAGACGCTTTTAGAGCAATGGCTGAAAAAGCACGCGAAGGAAAAAGCTCTTAAAGAGCAATGGCTGAACATGACGGCATACGAAAGACTGTCATCCAAAAAGGGCTTCCGCCTGATTGCGGGTGTTGACGAAGCCGGAAGAGGGCCGCTTGCCGGACCGGTTGTCGCCGGCGCCGTCATTTTGCCGGCAGAATGCGAGATTCTCGGTCTCACGGACTCGAAGAAATTGTCGGAAAAGAAGCTCGAGGAGTATTACAGCCGGATCACGGAAGAAGCGGCGGCTGTAGGAGTCGGCATTGTCCATGCGGACGTCATTGACCGGATCAACATTTATGAGGCGGCGAGACTGGCGATGGTAAAAGCCGTCAATGCTTTAATGGAAACACCTGATTATCTGCTTGTTGATGCCATGACCCTTCCGCTTGACATTCCGCAGTCATCAGTTATAAAAGGGGATGCCAAAAGCGTGTCAATTGCCGCCGGAGCCTGCATAGCAAAAGTAACGCGGGACCGTCTCATGGCTGAGTACGCCAAAACCTACCCCATGTACGGCTTTGAAAAAAATAAAGGCTACGGAACGAAAGAACATCTTGAAGCTCTTCAGGCATACGGACCGACAACTATTCACCGAAAAACGTTCGCTCCCGTTCAATCTTATTGTTAGAAAAGAGGCTTAAGACATGAACATTAGCGGCGAAATCCAAGCGGCTTTCAGACAGCTGACGGCGGAAATCCCTCCGGACCGGCAAGACGGCGGTAAAGACAGCGGCGCTCAAAGGCTGCTGTTAGGGAAGGTTCTCCGTTTGCTGGACGATCAAAGCGCTCTTATCCAAATCGGCGGCCGGACGATGCAGGGAAAACTTGAAACCGCCCTTCGTCCGCAGGCGTATTACTGGTTTTCTTATGACAAACAGCCGGCGGAAAAAACGGGCCGGCTTCATGTCATTGACCAATTCGAAGGAAGCCCGAAAACCGTTCAGGAAGCGGCGGGAAGACTGTTAAACGCTCTTTCTGTCAAACCGGGCCCTGTGTCTCTGCAGATTGCCGAAACGTTTATGCAGCAGAAGCTGCCGATGACGGAAAACAGCCTCAAAGCTTGCATCCGCTGGGCTGAATCGCTTCCGGCCGCCGAATTGAAAAAAGCGGCGGAAACAATCGTATTTGCGCTGAAACGGGAACTGCCCGCACATCCGGAAGTCTTGTCAGCCATTCATGCCGTTAAATATCCGGTTCCGACCCGGCGCCTCCTCTCAGGACTGCTTCAGGCAATCAATCAGGCTCCGCAATCGGCAAAAGAGCTGTCTGTGCTCAAAGAGGCGGTTTCTGACGTGTTAAACGCGGAAACGGATCTTCATGCAGAACGTCTCCTGAAGAAGCTTGCCGAGACTGCACGCATGCCGCTCTCAGAAACCGGGCTGATGGATGAAGGAGAACGGACGGAATCAAAACAATCACCATTTGTCCGAGAGACTCGTGAAAACGGAAAGGCAGTCTCAAGCCAGCCTTCTCCTCCGAGTGCACGGGCAAATCCGGAACTTCCTGAAAAAACGGCAAAACAGATTATAGAGAAATTAATGACATCGGCAGAAAAAACTGAAAATCGTCCTGTAAAAGTAACGGCGGAGATCATTAAGGCTTTCATTTCTCAAGAAAAAACATTTAAAACAGCACCTGTTCTTCAAAACGCACATCTGACAGAACAGGAGGCGGCTGTTTTTGAAAAAGCCGCTCAGCTCACCGAATTGAAATATGCAGAAAAACATGATGTATTAAGCCTTTTGCAGAAAATCAAAAAAGGACTGGGCACACGTGATGAATTATCATTCATTACAGCGCTTGAAAAAGGCGTGTCTCCGCAGCCGGAGAAACAAGCGCTGAAAACAGCCCTCCAAGCCGTCCGGACGCTTCAAGAAGCGCCCCAATCCGTTAAACAAGAGGCGGAACCGCTTATTCATAAATTAAACGGCCAGCTGTTTATTGAGCAGCATAACCCTTCTTTTACGCAGATGGTGCTGTCATTTCCGCTGGGAGCGTCCGCGTATGAGAATGACATCACAGTTCTCTTTAAAGGACGGAAGAAGCCGGACGGAAAACTCGATCCGTCACATTGCAGGCTCCTGTTTTTGCTGCACCTTGAAACACTGCAAGAAACCGTTGTGGACTGCATGATTCAGCAAAATGTAATGACCATTACGGTTGAGACTGATTTTGAGCTTCAGGCGGCCATCGACCCTCTCGTACCGGCTTTAAAAGAAGCCGTAAAAGAAACGGGCTTCAGCCTGTCAGGCGTCACGGCTAAAAAACGGCGCCCGAAAGACCAGAGCGCTCTTGTGGAAGAGTTTATAGAAAAAGACGGCGGAAGAAAAGTGGATGTGAAAATATGAAAGAGCAAACGCCGTTAAGAAGAGCTGTCGCCCTGCATTACGACCGGCAGAAAGACCAAGCCCCGAAGGTTGTCGCAACAGGCAGGGGGCACGTGGCGGAAAATATTATAAAAGAAGCTGAGAAGGCGGGGGTTCCCATTCAGGAAGACAGAACCCTTGTCGAATTAATGCGCCATTTGACGGTTGACGATCAGATACCGGAGGCGCTCTATGAAACCGTTGCCGAAATTTTTTCATTTGTTTACAGACTGGACGAAACCCTGAAAAACGAAAAATAAGGACCATTCATTTCCCGGACTCCATTTAAATTTATATTTTCAATAAAATAAAAGTTAGAATGTTTGGAAGGATATAAAGATTTTGTTTTGAACCCTAGACAATTCTTCCAGTATTATATAGAATGAAAGCGCAGTCTATTTTTAGTTTTGCTACATAAGTTAGGAGGATGGGAAATGAATATCCATGAGTACCAGGGAAAAGAAGTCCTCAGAAAATACGGGGTGTCTGTTCCTGAAGGTAAAGTGGCTTTTACAGCAGAGGAAGCAGTTGAAAAAGCAGAGAGCCTGTCAAGCTCGGTTTATGTCGTAAAGGCGCAAATCCATGCTGGCGGCCGCGGCAAAGCTGGTGGGGTAAAGATTGCAAAAACAAAAGATGAAGTGAAAGAGTATGCCGAAGAACTGTTAGGCAAGACGCTCGTCACACATCAAACGGGTCCGGACGGACAAGTAATAAAACGCTTACTTATTGAAGAAGGCTGCGATATTAAAAAGGAATACTATGTCGGGCTTGTACTTGACCGCGCTACTTCAAGAATCGTTTTAATGGCGTCTGAAGAAGGCGGAACGGAGATTGAAGAAGTAGCGGAAAAAACACCTGAAAAAATTAAAAAAGCGGTAATTGATCCGGCTGTCGGCCTTCAGGGCTATCAGGCAAGGGAAATTGCATTCGCAATTAACATCCCGAAAGAGCTTGTCGGCAAAGCCGCTAAATTTATGCTCGGTTTATACAAAGCATTTGTTGAGAAGGACTGCTCCATCGCCGAGATCAACCCTCTCGTCGTTACGGGGGACGGAAACGTCATGGCGCTGGATGCTAAGCTGAACTTCGACAGCAATGCGTTATACAGACAAAAAGACATTATGGAATACAGAGATTTAGATGAAGAAGATCCGAAAGAAATCGAAGCGTCAAAATACGATTTAAGCTACATTTCCCTTGATGGAAATATCGGCTGTATGGTAAACGGCGCGGGTCTTGCAATGTCTACTATGGATATCATTAAACACTACGGCGGAGAACCTGCAAACTTCCTTGATGTCGGGGGCGGCGCAACCGCAGAAAAAGTTACGGAAGCTTTTAAAATCATTCTTTCCGATCAAAACGTAAAAGGAATTTTCGTCAATATTTTCGGAGGCATCATGAAGTGTGATGTCATCGCCGAGGGCGTTGTTGAAGCGACGAGACAAGTCGGATTGACATTGCCGCTGGTCGTGCGCCTTGAAGGGACAAACGTAGATTTAGGAAAGAAAATCCTGAATGAATCAGGCTTAAACATCACATCTGCGGAATCAATGGCAGACGGCGCACAGAAAATCGTATCCTTAGTTTAGGAAAGAATGAAAGGCAGGGGACCAGATAATGAGTGTTTTTATCAATAAAGATACAAGAGTTATTGTACAGGGGATTACAGGTTCTACCGCTTTATTTCATACAAAGCAGATGCTGGAATACGGCACGAATATCGTTGGCGGTGTAACACCTGGAAAAGGCGGAACGGAAGCGGAAGGCGTACCGGTATTCAATACGGTCGCAGAAGCGGTTCATACAACGGGCGCAGATGCGTCAGTTATTTACGTGCCGGCTCCGTTTGCGGCGGACGCAATTATGGAAGCGGTTGACGCGGAAATTGACCTTGTCATTTGTATCACTGAGCACATTCCGGTTTTGGACATGGTGAAAGTGAAGCGTTTTATGGAAGGCAAGAAAACGAGATTAATAGGGCCGAACTGCCCTGGTGTTATTACACCTGAAGAATGCAAGATCGGCATTATGCCGGGATACATTCATAAAAAGGGTCATGTAGGCGTTGTGTCCCGTTCAGGAACATTGACATACGAGGCCGTCCATCAGCTTTCAGAAGCCGGCGTAGGCCAATCTACCGCTGTAGGGATCGGCGGCGACCCGGTCAACGGCACGAACTTTATTGACGTGTTAAAAGCGTTCAACGAAGATCCTGAAACACATGCAGTCATCATGATCGGAGAAATCGGCGGCACAGCTGAAGAAGAAGCGGCTGAGTGGGTGAAAGCGAACATGACGAAGCCTGTTGTCGGCTTTATCGGCGGTAAAACCGCGCCTCCGGGAAAACGCATGGGCCATGCGGGCGCCATCATCTCCGGAGGAAAAGGCACGGCAGAAGAAAAAGTCAAAACGATGAACGCCTGCGGAATTGAAGTCGCGGAAACCCCTTCTGTAATGGGTGAAACGCTGATTAAGGTGTTAAAAGAAAAAGGCTTATTTGAAACGTGCAAAACGCACTGATCGAAGCAGGGGCAGCCGTAACGGCTGTTCCTGTTTTTGCTGAAAAAAAGAGGAGGTTTCCAGATTTGGATCAAGCATCGCGCTGTTTAATGGTCTGCAGTATTAATCAAATCATTTCCCCGTCTCTTCTATTAAAATGGTGGAAAGCTGATCATTCTCTGTCTTTTTTACCGGATCCGCATCCATTAACTGTTTTATCAGAAGGGAAAACAGCCCCGGAAGCAATTTTTCGGGAAATAGAGCGCAAGGATCCGGAACTTGATGAAGTTCTGTCCGATTACCGCCGAGAAGGCATTACTGTCATTCCGATTTCATCAAGCCGCTATCCAACATGGCTTAAAGCGATTTATGATCCGCCGGCTGTCTTGTATGCAAAAGGGAACACGCTGCTTCTTGAAAAAGGCAGAAAAATCGGGATTGTAGGAACGCGGAAACCGACGGAAGACGGAATAAAAGCGGTTGGGCATCTTTCCGCCGAACTCTCAAAAAAAGGCTGGGTCATTGTAAGCGGGCTTGCATCCGGTATAGACGGATTGTCTCATAAGGCGAGCATCAGGGCAAAAGGGCTTACGATCGGCGTGATAGCCGGCGGATTCCATCACATCTATCCCCGGAAAAATCTCCTGTTAGCAGAATACATGGCTGAACACCATCTCCTACTCTCAGAACATCCTCCTGAAACAAAGCCGAAAAAATGGCACTTTCCGATGAGAAACCGCATAATCAGCGGACTAAGTGAAGGAATTGTGGTCGTGCAGGGAAAAGAAAAAAGCGGTTCATTAATCACAGCTTACCAGGCTCTCGATCAAGGCAGAGAGGTATTTGCCGTTCCGGGTTCCATATTTAATCCATATTCCGGAGGACCTATAAAACTCATTCAAGAAGGGGCGAAAGCTGTATTATGCGCAGAGGATATTGACGGAGAGCTGACCGCCCGATGCGTTCAGTATACGGAACCCTTTTGAAATATCGTTTGACAAACGGTATTGTAATATTTAATAATAGTGAGGATTTAAAGTTGCTCATTATTTTCATGTATAAAATGACGTTCATCATAAAGAATGAAATGTTGAAAGCCATAAAAAGGCAGCTCTAAAATGAATTGATACTTGAAAAGAGAGAGAACACCTCTTGAGGGGGATGAAAATGTCTGATTATCTAGTCATCGTGGAATCGCCGGCAAAGGCGAAAACGATTGAACGTTATTTAGGGAAGAAATATAAAGTCAAAGCTTCAATGGGACATGTCCGGGATCTTCCGAAAAGTCAAATGGGAGTTGACATCGAACAGAACTTTGAACCGAAATATATTACGATCCGCGGAAAAGGCCCTGTTTTAAAAGAATTAAAAACAGCGGCAAAGAAAGCAAAAAAAGTCTATCTCGCGGCCGACCCCGACAGAGAAGGGGAAGCGATTGCATGGCATCTCGCACACAGTCTTGATCTGGATCTCAGCTCGGACTGCCGGGTCGTCTTTAATGAAATAACGAAAGACGCCATTAAAGAATCATTTAAACATCCGCGCATGATTAATATGGATCTTGTCGATGCGCAGCAGGCGCGCCGCATACTAGACAGACTCGTCGGATACAAAATCAGCCCGATTCTTTGGAAAAAAGTAAAAAAAGGCCTCAGTGCGGGCCGTGTGCAATCCGTTGCGCTCCGGCTGATCATCGACCGGGAAAAGGAAATCAACGACTTTAAACCTGAAGAGTACTGGACGATTACCGGCTCATTTTTAAAAGGAAAAGAGACGTTTGAAGCCGGATTTTTCGGGGAAAACGGCAAAAAGCTTCCTTTAAAAAGCGAAGAAGACGTAAAAGCCATCCTTGCTCAGCTGAAAGGCAATAAGTATACAGTTGACAAGGTTACGAAAAAAGAGCGCAAACGAAATCCCGCTCTGCCGTTTACAACATCCACTCTGCAGCAGGAGGCTGCCAGGAAGCTGAATTTCAGAGCGAAGAAAACGATGATGATCGCTCAGCAATTATATGAAGGAATTGATCTCGGCAAAGAAGGGACAGTCGGGCTCATCACGTATATGAGAACGGACTCAACGCGGATTTCCAATACAGCCGTTGAAGAAGCGTCAGCTTTTATTGATCAGGCGTACGGAAAAGAGTACTTAGCGGGAAAACGGAAACCGGCAAAGAAAAATGAAAACGCTCAAGATGCCCACGAAGCGATCCGCCCGACTTCGGTGCTCAGAAAACCTGCCGACTTAAAAGCGGTGCTTGGAAGAGACCAGCTCAGATTATACAAGCTGATTTGGGAGCGCTTTGTTGCAAGCCAGATGGCGCCTGCCGTCCTTGATACGATGAGCGTCGATCTCAGCAATAACGGATTGACATTCCGGGCAAACGGAAGTAAAGTCAAATTCGCCGGCTTCATGAAAGTCTATGTAGAGGGTAAAGACGATCAGCTGGAAGAAAAAGACCGCATGCTTCCGGACCTTAAAGAGGGAGACACGGTTTTATCGAAAGATATTGAGCCTGAGCAGCACTTTACTCAGCCGCCTCCGCGTTATACAGAGGCGCGCCTGGTTAAAACGCTTGAAGAACTGGGGATCGGCCGTCCTTCGACATATGCGCCGACTCTTGACACCATCCAGCGCCGCGGTTACGTGGGATTAGACAATAAACGGTTTGTGCCGACTGAGCTTGGGCAGATCGTGCTGGATCTTATCATGGAGTTTTTCCCGGAAATCATTAACGTTGAATTCACGGCTAAAATGGAAAGAGATCTTGACCATGTTGAAGATGGCCAGACAGAATGGGTTCAAATCATTGACAGCTTCTATACTGATTTCGAAAAACGCGTGAAAAAAGCGGAAGCCGAAATGAAAGAAGTGGAAATTGAACCTGAATACGCCGATGAAGATTGTGAGTTATGCGGCTCCCGGATGGTTTATAAAATGGGCCGATACGGCAAATTTATGGCGTGCTCCAATTTCCCTGACTGCCGGAATACAAAACCGATTGTCAAACAAATCGGCGTAAAATGCCCTAAGTGCCATGAAGGAAACATTGTCGAACGAAAATCAAAAAAGAAACGCATCTTTTACGGCTGTGACCGTTATCCTGAATGCGACTTCGTATCTTGGGACAAACCGATTGAACGAAAATGCCCGAAATGTGAAAATATGCTCGTAGAGAAAAAGCTTAAAAAAGGCATACAAGTCCAATGCGTCGAATGCGATTATAAGGAAGAACCACAGAAGTAGCGGTGAGCAGTGCCTTGCTCACCTTCTTTGTGTGGAAGGGACAAACAACAGGAGATGAAAAGAAATGAACCAGCAAACAGTTAATGTAATCGGAGCAGGCCTTGCCGGAAGTGAAGCGGCATGGCAGCTTGCAAAACGAGGAATTCAAGTAAAACTATACGAAATGCGGCCCGTCAGGCAGACGGCAGCCCATCATACTGATAAATTCGCCGAACTGGTATGCAGCAACTCCCTCCGTTCAAATACACTCGCCAATGCGGTAGGCGTATTAAAAGAAGAAATGCGGGCCCTTGACTCGGCAATCATTCAATCTGCTGATAAATGCTCGGTTCCGGCCGGGGGAGCGCTTGCCGTTGACCGTCATGAATTTGCGCAAAGCGTGACGGATCTCGTGAAAAACCATCCGAACGTAACGGTTCTTACTGAGGAAGTAACAGAGATTCCGGAAGGCCCGACTGTTATCGCCACCGGACCGCTTACCTCAGAATCGCTTTCACAGCAGCTGAAAGAGCTCACCGGAGAAGAGTATCTGTATTTTTATGACGCGGCGGCGCCGATTGTCGAAAAAGACAGCCTCGATATGGAGAAAGTGTACTTAAAATCCCGTTATGACAAGGGAGAAGCGGCGTACTTAAACTGCCCGATGACAGAGGAAGAATTCGACCGTTTCTATGAAGCATTGACGACGGCTGAGACGGTTCCTTTAAAAGAATTCGAGAAAGAAATCTTCTTTGAAGGCTGCATGCCGATTGAAGTCATGGCGAAAAGAGGCAAGAAAACAATGCTGTTCGGACCGATGAAACCGGTCGGACTGGAAGATCCGAAAACAGGCAAGCGCCCTTATGCAGTCGTTCAGCTCAGACAGGATGATGCGGCGGGAACGCTTTATAATATTGTAGGTTTTCAGACAC
The DNA here is from genome assembly GCF_001999205.1 of Bacillus sp. 275. Taxonomy (NCBI): domain Bacteria; kingdom Bacillati; phylum Bacillota; class Bacilli; order Caryophanales; family Bacillaceae; genus Bacillus; species Bacillus sp. 275. The sequence goes on along the minus strand of NZ_CP019626.1, from coordinate 364,697 downwards.
ATTTAAAATGGGGAGACCAAAAAGAAGTGCTTAAACTGATCCCCGGCCTTGAAAATGTTGATATCGTCAGATACGGCGTCATGCACAGAAACACATTTATCAACTCGCCGAGCCTTTTGAACCCGACATATCAATTTAAACAGCGGAACGATCTGTTTTTCGCGGGCCAAATGACCGGTGTAGAGGGTTATGTTGAATCTGCCGCTTCAGGTCTTGTAGCGGGAATCAATGCCGCCAAACTTGTGCTCGGTCAGGATCTTGTGACATTCCCGCAGGAGACGGCGATCGGAAGCATGGCTCACTACATTACGACGACAAATCAGAAGAACTTCCAGCCGATGAATGCAAACTTCGGCCTCTTAAAAGAATTGCCTGTAAAAATTAAAAACAAAAAAGAACGAAATGAAGAATACGCTAAACGCGCAATTGAGACTATTCAAACTATTTCGAAAACGATATAGCTTTTCATTGCAACTTCGATGCATTATATGATACCATTTAAAAGCCCTTCGGAGAGGGAGGTCTTCATAATGACTGAGAATGTTAACTTTTTTTTAAAGTTATTCGTTGAATATTTACAAATTGAAAAAAATTATTCACAATATACTATTGTGAATTATGTTAATTCGATTGAAGAATTTGGGATGTTTCTGCATGCTCAAAATATAAATGGAATGAAAGAAGCTGCATATCATGATGTGAGAATATTTTTGACAGAGGCTTATGAAAAAGGCCTGTCAAGAAAAACAATCAGCAAGAAAATTTCAGCTTTGAGAAGCTTCTATAAATTTTTAATGAGGGAAAAGCTTGTTGAAGAGAATCCGTTTCAGCTTGTTCATCTGCCGAAACAAGAGAAACGGATTCCGAAGTTTCTTTATGAAAAAGAACTTGAGGAACTATTCGCTGTTTCAGACAGAAGTCAGCCGTCAGGGATGCGCAATCAGGCCCTGCTTGAGCTTCTTTATGCGACCGGAATGAGGGTCAGTGAGTGCTGTACGCTCACTGTCGGCGATCTTGACCTGTTCATGGATACGGTGCTCGTTCACGGGAAAGGCAAGAAGCAGCGCTATATCCCGTTCGGCTCATATGCCCGTGATGCGCTGGAGCTGTATATCAACAGCGGAAGGCAGTGCCTGCTTGAAAAAGCAAAAGAGCCTCATGATGTGCTGTTTGTCAATCAAAGAGGCGGCCCGCTGACCGCCAGAGGAATCCGGTATATTTTAAGCGGGCTTGTAAAAAAAGCATCCGGCACTTTACATATACACCCGCATATGCTTCGGCACACGTTTGCGACTCATCTGCTGAATGAAGGGGCTGATTTAAGAAGCGTCCAGGAGCTTTTGGGCCATTCCAATCTGTCTTCTACGCAGATATACACGCATGTATCGAAGGAAATGCTGAGAAACACATATATGTCCCACCACCCGAGAGCTTTTAAAGAAAATTAAAAGGAGGCCCTTCTCATGTCATCTTTTCATGCGACAACGATTTTTGCCGTCCAGCATAACGGGAAAAGCGCTATGTCAGGAGACGGCCAGGTCACATTCGGTCAGGCTGTAGTCATGAAACATACTGCAAGAAAAGTGAGAAAGCTGTTTAACGGAAAGGTTCTGGCCGGATTTGCGGGATCTGTTGCAGACGCTTTCACACTTTTTGAAATGTTTGAGGCGAAGCTTGAAGAATACAACGGCAATTTAAAACGTGCGTCGGTTGAGCTTGCGAAAGAATGGCGCAGCGATAAAGTGCTGCGCAAGCTGGAAGCCATGCTGATTGTCATGAACCAGGATACCTTGCTTCTCGTATCGGGAACAGGTGAAGTGATTGAGCCGGATGACGGCATTTTGGCAATCGGCTCCGGCGGAAACTACGCCCTGTCAGCAGGAAGAGCGCTGAAAACCTATGCCGGAGAGAATCTGTCCGCCAAAGATATTGCAAAAGCCGCTTTGAAAATCGCGGGCGAGATTTGTGTGTACACAAACGATCAGATCATTTTGGAAGAACTTGAATAGAAAGGACTTGAGGCGCATGGAAAACAAACCGTTAACACCGAGACAAATCGTAGATCGGTTGGATCAATACATTGTAGGACAGCAGGATGCGAAAAAAGCTGTCGCCGTGGCATTAAGAAACCGCTATCGCAGAAGTCTTCTTGATGAAAAACTGAGAGACGAGATCGTTCCCAAAAACATCCTGATGATGGGCCCGACCGGGGTGGGGAAAACAGAGATCGCCAGACGGATCGCCAAGCTTACCGGTGCGCCATTTATAAAAATTGAAGCGACAAAATTTACAGAAGTCGGCTATGTAGGCAGAGATGTCGAATCAATGGTCAGAGACCTCGTTGAGACATCCGTGCGGCTCATTAAAGAAGAAAAAATCAGCGAAGTGAAAGAACAGGCTGAAGAAAATGCAAACAAACGTATAGTGCGGCTTCTCGTTCCGGGAAAGAAAAAACAAGCGGGTGTGAAAAATCCGTTTGAAATGCTTTTCGGAGGAAGCCAGGCGGCAAATGATGATGAAGCCGACCAGCAGGAAGAAGCAAGCCTTGAAGAGAAAAGAAAGCGCATGGCGCATCAGCTCGCATTGGGAGAGCTCGAAGACCATTACGTCTCCGTAGAGGTGGAAGAGCAGCAGCCGTCGATGTTTGACATGCTGCAAGGCTCCGGGATGGAGCAGATGGGCATGAATATGCAGGATGCGCTGAGCAATCTGGTGCCAAAAAAGAAAAAACGCCGCAAAATGACGGTCAGAGAAGCAAGGAAGGTTCTGACCAATGAAGAGGCAGGCAAATTAATCGATATGGATGAAGTCGGCCAAGAGGCCGTGTTAAGAGCTGAAGAGGGCGGCATTATCTTTATTGACGAAATAGATAAAATCGCAAAAAACGGAGGGGCTTCTTCCTCAGCAGATGTATCGAGAGAAGGCGTTCAAAGAGATATCCTTCCGATTGTCGAAGGATCTACCGTCGTCACGAAATACGGCTCCGTCAAAACAGATCACGTGCTGTTTATCGCAGCCGGGGCATTCCATATGGCCAAACCGTCTGATCTGATTCCGGAGCTGCAGGGCCGCTTTCCGATTCGTGTAGAATTGAGCAAGCTGACGGTAGATGATTTTGTGAAGATTCTCGTCGAACCCGATAACGCGCTGTTAAAACAATATCAGGCTTTATTGCAGACAGAAGGTATATCTCTTGAATTTTCTGACGAAGCTATTCGTAAGATCGCCGAAGTGGCTTATCATGTGAATCAGGATACGGACAACATCGGAGCGAGAAGGCTTCACACGATATTGGAACGTCTCTTGGAAGACCTGTCGTTTGAAGCGCCGGACGTGACGATGGAAAAAGTCGCCATCACGCCGCAATACGTTGAAGAAAAGCTCGGAACGATTGCAAACAACAAAGATCTAAGTCAATTTATATTGTGAAAATTTAATAAGAGGAATTCTAGGAGGATTATTTATCATGGCTTTACTACAAAAAACACGAATTATTAACAGCATGCTGCAGGCTGCGGCAGGCAAACCCGTAAACTTTAAAGAAATGGCTGAAACGCTTCGTGACGTCATTGATTCTAATATTTTCGTCGTCAGCCGCAGAGGAAAGCTTTTGGGCTACTCTATTAATCAGCAGATTGAAAATGACCGCATGAAAAAAATGCTTGAAGACCGCCAGTTCCCGGAAGAGTACACGAGAAATCTGTTCAATGTTCCGGAGACGTCTTCAAACCTTGATATCAACAGCGAATACACGGCGTTTCCTGTGGAAAACAGAGACCTGTTCCAAGCGGGCTTAACAACGATCGTGCCGATCATCGGCGGAGGAGAGAGACTGGGCACGCTCATTCTGTCCCGTCTGCAGGATCAATTTGAAGATGATGATCTCATTCTTGCTGAATACGGAGCAACCGTTGTAGGAATGGAGATTTTAAGAGAAAAAGCGGAAGAAATCGAAGAAGAGGCGCGAAGCAAAGCGGTTGTTCAAATGGCGATCAGTTCTCTGTCTTACAGTGAACTTGAAGCGATTGAGCATATCTTTGAAGAGCTTGACGGAAACGAAGGCTTGCTTGTGGCAAGTAAGATTGCGGACCGTGTCGGCATTACGCGTTCAGTAATCGTTAACGCGCTGAGAAAGCTGGAAAGCGCAGGCGTCATTGAATCCAGATCACTGGGAATGAAGGGGACGTACATTAAAGTTCTGAACAACAAATTCCTTATTGAATTGGAAAACCTTAAATCTCATTAAGACAAAAGCAGGATCCCTGAAAATGGGGGTTCTGCTTTTTTTATGGACAATAGGTGAAAAGTTGCAGTTTAAAGTTGCTTATTGGAATCTGATCTGAGATAATCCATCTTGCTGTGTGAAAAAAGGAGGAAGAAACAGAAATTGGGCTATTTTCAGTCTTATATTAAACAAATCCTTGTAGTACAAATATTCTAGGACTTAATACCTACATGCAAAATAGATATAATTGAGCACTTTTTTTTAGCCTAACTTCATAGACTTTAAGCCTGTTATTTCTTACAATAAGCATATGGTTTTACAATTCTCGACAAGGATTTTTAGGAGAAAAATATCTGAAATGGAGGTAAGTGGATTTGGACTTATTTTCTGGAACTATACAAAATCTTGAGAATGCCTTGGGGAGAGCGGACATTAAGCAAAAAGTCTTAACTAATAATATCGCCAATATAGATACACCGAACTATAAGGCAAAAAAAGTCTCTTTCCGAAATTTGTTAGATCAGGAAACATCCAATCTTGAGGCTGTAAAAACCGACTATCGGCACGTTGACTTTACGGGTTCGGGGGACGATTATTCTATCGTGTCCAGCAGTGATACATCGTACCAGCAAAACGGAAACAATGTCGATATCGACAAAGAAATGACAGATTTAGCCGAAAACCAAATTAATTATCAGGCTTTGGTTGAAAGAATGAGCGGCAAATTCAATTCTCTGAAAACCGTCTTGACAGGAGGAAAATAATGAGTGGCTTTCAAAGCTTAAATATTTCGGGTTCCGCTTTAACTGCGCAGCGTGTCCGGATGGACGTCGTATCGTCCAACCTGGCCAATATGGATACAACGAGAGCGAAGCAGGTAAATGGCGAATGGGTGCCTTACAGAAGAAAGCTGGTATCTCTCCAATCCGGAGGCGAATCATTTTCGTCCCTTTTACATTCCAAGATGAACGGAACAGGAAGCGCGGGAAGTGGCGTAAAGGTATCTGGTGTTACGGAAGACCCGTCCGCTTTTAATCTCGTTTATGATCCGGAGAATCCTGATGCGAATAAAGACGGATATGTACAAAAACCAAATGTAGATCCATTAAAGGAAATGGTGGATCTTGTCAGCAGCTCGAGATCATACGAAGCAAACGTAACTGCATTAAACGCTTCCAAAGGCATGCTTTTGAAGGCGTTAGAAATCGGAAAGTAAGGTGATGTAAGTGGTTAACGCTATTACTCCTTTTCAGCTTCAACAAACCCAAAACACTCAAAACGTAACGAATCAATTAAACCAAACTCAAAAAACTGATTCTTCAAACCAAACAAGCTTTTCGGAGCTTTTAAAAAACTCTATTGATTCGTTAAATGAGTCACAAGTAAAATCTGACCAAATAACGAACGAACTGGCTGCAGGAAAGGATGTAAACCTTGACGAGGTCATGATCGCTGCCCAAAAAGCAAATATTTCTCTGACGGCCGCTACCGAATTCCGCAATAAAGCCGTGGAAGCCTATCAGGAAATCATGAGAATGCAGATGTAGTGGTCAGATTAAAGAGAATGACTGGAATGACCGGGGGTTAACATGAATCGTACTCTAATGCAAATGAAAACCAAAACGGCAGCGTTTTGGAACAACAGATCAAAAACACAGAAGATACTCATGGTAAGCGGCTTGGCCGCATTCATTATTTTACTCATCGTCGTTATTATTTTTACTTCGTCTGAAAAGATGGTGCCTCTTTATAAAGATTTGTCCGCGGAAGAAGCGGGGAAGATTAAAGAAGAGCTCGATACGAAAAAGGTGTCTTCTGAACTTGCTGACGGCGGCACGGTCATTAAGGTTCCTGAGAGCCAAGTGGATTCGCTTAAAGTCCAGCTTGCCGCGGAAGGCCTGCCGAAAACGGGATCAATTGATTATTCGTTTTTCGGACAAAATGCGGGCTTCGGCCTGACGGATAATGAGTTTGACGTTTTAAAGGTTGAGGCGACTCAGACCGAATTGTCAAACCTGATAAATGAAATGGACGGTATTAAAAGCTCGAAGGTCATGATCAATATGCCGAAAGAAGCCGTGTTCGTCGGTGAAGATCAGCCGGCAGCGTCCGCATCAATCGTTTTGCAGATGAAACCGGGCTACTCGCTTGATCAAAACCAGATCAACGGGCTGTACCACCTCGTTTCTAAAAGTGTTCCGAACTTAAAAGAAGATAATATCGTCATAATGGATCAAAATTCTACATATTATGACAAAAGTGACAGCGGTGCAGGGTCCGTTTCTGACAGTTATGCTTCTCAGCAAGGTATTAAGTCGCAGGTCGAAAAGGACATTCAAAAACATGTTCAGTCACTGCTCGGCACAATGATGGGGCAGGATAAGGTCGTTGTTTCCGTGACGGCGGATGTTGACTTCACGAAGGAAAAACGCACTGAAGACACTGTCGAACCTGTCGATAAAGATAACATGGAAGGCATAGCGGTAAGCGCCGAAAAAGTTGCGGAAACGTATAAAGGCGACGGCGCGGCCAACGGCGGCACGGCCGGAACGGGAAGCAATGACACCGCGAACTATGCCGAGACAAACGGCGGTTCAAACAGCGGGGACTACGAAAAAAGCAGCAATAAAATCAACTATGAAGTCAACCGCATTCATAAAGAAATCGCTGAAAGCCCGTATAAAGTGCGTGATTTAGGCATTCAGGTCATGGTGGAGCCGCCTAATCCGAAAAATGCCGCTTCCTTATCAGCACAGAGACAGGCTGATATACAGAAGATTTTAGGAACGGTCGTCAGAACGTCTCTTGATAAAAACGAAACGCAAAATCAAAACCTGACAGACAATGATATCAATAATAAAATCGTTGTATCCGTTCAGCCGTTTGACGGAAAAACAAGCCTGAACACAGATTCGGCACAATCTTCAGGTCTTCCGATCTGGGTATACATTACAGGCGGCGTACTGCTTGCGGCCATTATTCTGCTTATTATTCTCCTCATCAGAAAGAAACGCTCACAAGAGGATGAATACGAAGAATATGAATATGAAACACCGCCCGAGCCGGTTCGATTGCCTGATATCAACGAAGAGAAAATTGAAACGGAAGAAACAGTCAGACGAAAACAGCTTGAAAAAATGGCTAAAGAAAAACCGGAAGACTTTGCTAAATTGCTTCGAAGCTGGCTGGACGAGGATTAGGGGGAATGGAAAATGGCGAAACGTGATCAGAACAAGCTTACAGGAAAACAAAAAGCAGCCATCCTCATGATTTCCTTAGGCCTTGATGTATCAGCTTCTGTGTACAAGCATTTGTCTGAAGAAGAAATTGAAAGATTGACACTCGAGATTTCGGGAGTCAGAAGCGTCGATCATCAAAGAAAAGATGAAATCATTGAAGAATTTCATAACATCGCAATCGCTCAGGACTATATTTCACAAGGCGGTTTAAATTACGCCCGCCAAGTGCTTGAAAAAGCGCTAGGTGAAGATAAAGCGGTAAGCATTTTAAACAGGCTCACCTCTTCTTTGCAGGTAAAGCCGTTTGATTTCGCGAGAAAAGCGGAGCCCGAACAGATTTTAAATTTCATTCAGCAGGAACATCCGCAAACGATGGCGCTGATTTTATCCTACCTTGACCCGGTGCAGGCCGGACAGATTTTGTCTGAGCTGAACCCGGACGTTCAGGCTGAGGTGGCAAGAAGGATTGCGGTTATGGACAGAACGTCTCCTGAAATCATAAATGAAGTGGAGCGGGTCCTTGAACAAAAGCTGTCCTCCTCCTTTACGCAGGATTATACGCAGACCGGCGGCATAGAAGCCGTTGTTGAAGTGTTAAACGGCGTAGACAGAGGAACGGAAAAAACGATCCTTGATTCATTAGAAATCCAAGATCCTGAGTTGGCGGATGAAATCAAAAAACGGATGTTTGTCTTTGAAGATATTGTCACCCTTGATAACCGTGCGATTCAGCGCGTGATCAGAGACGTTGAAAACGACGACCTCCTGCTTTCATTGAAGGTTGCGAGCGAGGAAGTCAAAGAAATCGTCTTCAGCAATATGTCACAGCGTATGGTTGAAACGTTTAAAGAGGAAATGGAAATTATGGGGCCTGTGCGTTTGCGTGATGTGGAAGAGGCGCAATCAAGAATCGTGGGCGTTGTCCGCAAGCTGGAAGAAGCCGGAGAAATTGTAATCGCGCGAGGCGGAGGAGACGATATTATTGTCTAATATCATTAAACAGCAATCATCATTTTCTCCTGAACAAAAACGGCGCAAGCTTTCCTTGCAGGAAGTCAGGAAAACACATTCCCATCCAGACCGGGAGGAACCCGAAAATCCGGAGGCTCTCATGGCTTTTGCCAAAGCAGAAGCCGACAGGGTGTCTGAAGAAGCGAAAAATCAATTAGAGCACACTCTTCTGCAGATTGAAGAAGCGAAAAACCGCTGGGCGGAAGAAAAACAAAGATTGATAGAAGAAGCAAAGGCAGAAGGATATGAAGAAGGCATGGCATTGGGAAAAGCCGAGGCTCAAGCTGAATACGCCAATCTCATCAGCCGGGCCAATGCCGTTATGGAAATGGCGAGACAGTCAGTCGAGGAAAAACTGGAAAGCGCTGAGGAAGAAATCATTGAGCTTTCCGTTGCGCTCGCTAAAAAAGTATGGCGGCAAAAAAGTGATGATAAAGAGGCTTTCCTTCTGCTGGTCAAACAGGTAGTAGCCGAAGTGAAAGATTATGATGACATCTCCATCTATGTGGACCCTGAATATTATGAGACGGTTCATCAGCATATGGACGAAATTCAGCAGCTGTTATACAAAGAATGCAGATTAAGCTTATATGCCGATGAAAAAGCCGCGAAGGGAACGTGCTCGATAGAAACTCCGTTCGGACGTGTTGATGCAGGCATAGACACCCAGCTGATGCAATTAAAGCAAAAGCTTTTAACGGCGCTTGAGGCGGGAGCGGAGCAATGAAGACACAGTATTTAATAGACTCAATTGAAACAGCGGATCCGTACAAGCGCTACGGCAAGGTTAAACGGGTCATCGGGCTGATGATTGAATCAAAAGGGCCCGAAAGCTCAATCGGAGATGTTTGTCTCATTTATCCGAAAGGCCATGCGAAAAAAGCGATTAAAGCTGAGGTTGTAGGCTTCCAAGATGAAAACATTCTGTTAATGCCTTATCTGGAAGCGGCCAGCATCGCGCCGGGCAGCATTGTGGAGGCCACTGGGGAGTCGCTCCGCATCAAAGTAGGCGCGGGTTTAATCGGACAAGTTGTCGACGCGTTCGGCGAACCTCTTGACGGCCGGGCGCTCCCGAAAGGTTTGTCCCCCGTTTCGACGGAACAGCCGCCGCCAAACCCGATGAAACGCCCGCCGATACGGGAAAAGATGGGTGTCGGCGTCAGATCGATTGACAGTCTGCTGACGGTAGGAAAAGGGCAGAGAATCGGGATTTTTGCCGGAAGCGGAGTCGGAAAAAGCACCCTGATGGGAATGATCGCGAAGCAGACTGAAGCTGATTTAAACATTATCGCACTCGTCGGGGAACGGGGGCGCGAGGTGCGTGAATTCATCGAGAAGGATTTAGGCGAAGAAGGCCTGAAACGCTCGATAGTCGTAGTCGCGACCTCTGATCAGCCTGCCTTAATGCGTTTGAAAGCGGCGTATACGGCCACCGCCATTGCAGAGTACTTCCGCGATAAAGGCCGGAATGTGATGTTCATGATGGACTCTGTCACGAGGGTCGCGATGGCTCAGCGGGAAATCGGCCTGGCAGCGGGAGAACCGCCGACAACAAAAGGATATACACCTTCTGTGTTCGCTATTTTGCCCCGTTTGCTGGAAAGAACGGGCGCGAATGAACAAGGAACGATAACCGCTTTTTATACGGTTCTCGTAGACGGAGATGACATGAACGAACCGATTGCCGATACGGTGCGCGGAATATTAGACGGGCATATCGTTCTCGATCGGGCGCTTGCCAACAAAGGGCAGTTCCCGGCCGTGAACATCCTGAAAAGCATCAGCAGGGTCATGTCTAATATTTCAGACACAGCGCACAAAGAGGCGGCCAACAAATTCCGCGATCTTCTGTCAACTTATCAAAACTCTGAAGATCTCATTAATATCGGAGCTTACAAAAGAGGATCATCAAGAGAAATTGATGAAGCGATTCAGTTTTATCCGCAGCTTATTCAATTTTTAAAACAAGGAACGGAAGAACCTGCTCAATTGGAAGACAGCATTGCGGCATTGACGAGTCTGACAGGAAAAGAGGAATAAACATCGTGGCATACCAATTCAGATTTCAAAAGCTGCTGGAATTAAAAGAAAATGAAAAAGACCAAACATTGACTGAATACAGACAATCGGTTTCTGAATTTGAGACAGTGGCTGAAAAACTATATGAAAATATGAGCAAAAAAGAATTGCTCGAAAAAGACAAAGAATCAAAGCTGAAATGCGGGATGAGCGTTCAGGAAATGAGACATTATCAGCACTTCGTTTCCAATCTTGAGAACACCATCTATCATTATCAAAAGCTTGTCATCATGAAACGAAATGAAATGAATGAGAAGCAGGAACAGCTCACCGAAAAAAACATTGAAGTAAAGAAATTTGAAAAAATGCGGGAAAAACAATTTAATATGTTCGCACTTGAAGACAAAGCTGCAGAGATGAGGGAAATGGACGACATTTCAATCAAGCAGTTTATGATTCAGGGGCATTAGGAGCGAATGAAATGGCCGATAAAGAAAAGAGATCTGGAAAGTTCGGTTCAATCCTGCTTTTTATCATGATCCCGCTGATTTTTCTGATCATCGTCGCAAGCATCATCCTTTGGGCTGCCGGCGTTGATGTGATGAAGCCGATTCAGGAAACAGCCGCTAAAACGCCTGTTTTAAAAGAATTGGTTCCCGAAACGAAAGAAATGAAAAGCGCGGCGGAAAAGCAGAAGGCAGACAGAACGGCTTCTCTTGAAAAGACCATAAAGGAACAAAAAAGTGAAATTAACATTTTGAATAAAGATTTAGACACAAGCAAGTCCGAAATCGATAATCTGAATCAGAAAATCCGTTCACTGAAACAGGAAGCTGAACAGCAGCAGAAAACGAAGACGGATGAAACGAAAAAAGACGCTGCGGATTCAGCCGGAAAAGATAAAATGATCAACATCTATAAAAGTATGGACAGCGGTAAAGCGGCAAGCATTATCGTAAAGCTGAAAGAAAAAGAAGCCCTCGATATTTTAAACGGATTAAGTAAAAAGCAGCTTGCTGAAATCTTGACGAAAATGACTCCTGAACAAGCGGCTAAATATACAGAAAAACTATCCGCTGACGGAAATAAGGAGTGATGTAAGTTGAAGCTGCTTGAATTAACGGGTAATCGTACGCAGACTGTGCAAAACAGCAATGTGAAGATGAATGTAAACAGCTTAGGTCTATTTCAGAACTGGCTCCTGTCGGAAATCACTTCTCCCCGGCAGCCCGGAGATGAAACAAAAACAAGTGACGCAGAGCTGAATGATGCCTTATCGAAAATCGGTGATTGGCTGAAAGCCGGCCCGGAAGATAAAGAATTGCAGCTAAAACAGCTGCTTGAGGCGGTAAAAGCTCTTGAAGGAAAGCAGACGGCTGAAACAGCTCTTCCTTTATTGAAACAGCTTGCCGAATCTGTTGAAGACATGTTAGCGGGAAAACAGCATGGAGCGAAGCCTGAAACGGATGAGCCGGATTCTTACGCAAAAGACGGGGATTCCGTCAAGGATGCGCTTGAGAAGGGGCTGCTTTTCATTCAAGAAGCTGTATCCCAGCTCTTCACATCTCAGCAGGAACTGCCGGACAGCGCGCAGGCAAAGGCGGTTTACCAGGAAGGCGCCCGTTTATTAGAGGCATTGAAAAAACAAGGTGTCCCAGACCGCGTGATTCAAGACCTGCGGCAGACATTTTTTCCGAAAAACGAATCTGCATCTAAACTTTACTCCATGACAGCCGCTGAGCTGAAGAGCTTTCAAAGCGTCGCGGAGCAGCTTGCGGGCCTTTCTCAAAAGGGAACAAAGGAATGGGATATGGCTGAAACTGAGCTGAAAGCTTTTGTGTTATCTCAATCATCTGAATCATCCCAAGAGTCAGCCGGGAAAACAGAACAGCAAAACGGCGGCACGGTTTCTCACGCAAAGGCGTCTGACAGCAAATTGTCTGCACATATACTGTTGTCGGGAACGAGAAGCCTTGCCGGCATTCAGCAAACGTCCGCAGGAGCTGAACAGCAGCCGGCAGAAAATAAACCGTTAACGGATCAGGTCATAAGCGGCTGGAAACAGATGAAATACACGCCTTTCGGGAAAACAACCGGAAGCTTTACGATTCGTCTTAATCCCGAAAACCTCGGATTTGTCACAATTAAGGTGACAAACGAAAACGGGATGTTTCAAAGCAAAATAATCGCATCCAGCCAGTCCGCGAAAGAGCTGCTGGAACAGCATCTTCCTCAGCTGAAACAGTCGCTTCCGAATATGGCGGTCCAGGTCGACCGTTTTACAGTCCCGCTTCAAAGCGGGGATCAGCAGCCTGTTTACGGGCAGACGGCCGATCACAATAAACAGCAGCATCAGGGACAGAGAGAGCAGAAGAACCAGCAGCAGTCAGGCGATTTCGGAGATATGCTGGAGGAGCTTTCTCTCAATGAAATGGAGGAAGAATAGTTGACATCAGTAAACTCGGATTATGCCGCGGCGGGCGCTTCAACCACTTCAAGCGCGAAGAGCACCGCCGCAGTAAACAGCAGCACGAATTTAGGGAAAGACGAATTTCTGAAGATCTTAATGACACAGGTTCAAAACCAGGACCCGCTCAATCCGGTTGATGACAAAGAATTCATCAGCCAGATGGCGACATTTTCTTCATTGGAGCAAATGATGAATATGAATACGACGATGACTAAATTTGTAGAAAATCAAGATCCGTTTACGATGTATGTGAACTGGATCGGCAAAAATGTCACATTCAGCGACAGCGACGGGAAGGATCAGACAAGCCCGGTCAATTCAGTCAAGCATTCAAACGGCAATTACGTGCTCGTGCTTGAAAACGGCAAAGAGGTCAGTCCGTGGAATGTCACGGCCGTCAGCGAAACATCTAAATAATAAGAAACTCAGGGGGAATTTAACATGTTACGTTCATTATATTCCGGTATCAGCGGCATGAAAAACTTTCAGACAAAACTAGATGTAATCGGCAATAACATCGCCAACGTCAACACAGTGGGATTTAAGAAAAGCCGCGTTACATTTAAAGATATGATCAGCCAGACAGTCGCCGGCGGTTCAAACGTGACCAATTCAAAACAAATCGGCTTGGGTGCCGCGACTTCTTCCATTGATGTTGTTCATTCAACCGGCGCCCCGCAGGCTACACAGAATAAAACCGACCTAGCCATTGACGGAGACGGCTACTTTCAGATTAATACAGGTGCGGGGATTGTTTACACACGTGCGGGGAATTTCGGAAAGGACAATCAAGGGAACCTTGTTACGACTGACGGGTACTATCTTGAAAAAATCGGCGGCGGCAAAATCAATATTCCGACTGATGCGAAAGATTACAGCATCGGTGCAGACGGAACCGTTACATACACTGATGCAGGGGATGAGGTTCATGATGCCGGACAAATCGGTCTGGTCACGTTCCCTAACAGCGCCGGTCTGGAAAAAATCGGAGGCAACCTTTACAGAGAATCATTAAGTTCAGGAGCTGCAAGCGCAGTCACCACTCCGGGCGAAAACGGAACGGGTAAGCTTTTGGCAGGCTATCTTGAAATGTCAAACGTAGATCTGACAGATGAATTTACCGAAATGATCGTTGCTCAGCGCGGTTTCCAATCAAACTCAAAAATCATTACGACTTCAGATGAAATCCTTCAGGAGCTGGTTAATCTGAAACGGTAAGGAGGGAGGAGAGGCGGTTAGGCCGCTTCTCCGGATTGCATGATTCAAGTCACCCGTTTAAACGGCCAGCCTTTTACGCTGAACGCGCTGTTTATCGAACAGATTGAGTGCTTCCCCGACACGACGATTACACTGTCCAACGGCAAAAAGTTCGTAGTGAAAGAACCGGAAGAAGCAGTTCTCAAAAAAGTCATATCGTTTTACCATAGCATACAAATATTTTCACTGGATCAGGGAATAGAGGAAGAAGAATGAAGAAAAAATTAGTCATCATTTTGCTGATTATTTTAATTGTCATTGCCGGCCTCGGAACGGCAGCTTATTTTGTCGTCAGCGGAAATTCCGGCAAAGATAAAAAGCCGACAATTGACGAAGTCGTTGCAGCCACTGTGTCTGTCGACGATATCACGACAAACTTAAAGTCTGACAGCATCATCCGTATCGGCATCAAGCTTGAAACCGACTCGGCTAAAGCGAAGGAAGAACTTGAAAAACGCGATTTTCAGGTGAAAGACAACATCATTTCCATTTTAGCTGACACAAGCGCCGGAGAGATTGAGGGAGATAAAGGAAGAGAAGCGTTTAAACAATCATTAAAAGAGAAAGTAAACAGCTATCTCCAAGAAGGAAAAGTTCAGAAAGTGTACATTACCTCCTTTAATCTGCAATAAAAACAAATTTGACAGAATACGGAGGTGAAGAAAATGTCAGGAGAAGTTCTCTCCCAAAATGAAATAGACGCACTGCTTTCCGCCATTTCCACGGGTGAGGCGGATGCGGAAGAGCTGAAAAAGGAAGTTAAAGAGAAAAAAGTAAAGGTATATGATTTTAAACGGGCTCTCAGATTCTCGAAAGATCAGATACGCAGTTTAACCCGGATACATGATAACTTTGCGAGGCTTCTCACAACACACTTTTCCGCCAAGCTCAGAACGTATATTCATATATCCGTCAGCTCAGTTGACCAGGTGCCGTATGAAGAATTTATCCGATCCATACCGAACATGACGATTTTAAATTTATTCGATGTTCATCCGATGGAAGGCAGAATCATGATGGAGGTTAATCCCACCATCGCATACGCAATGCTTGACCGCGTCATGGGAGGCATCGGCATCACTCATAACAAAGCTGACAGCCTTACGGAAATTGAAACGAATATTATTTCTAACTTATTTGAAAATGCACTGGGCAACTACAAAGAAGCGTGGCAATCGATTGCTGATATTGACCCTGAAATGACTGAATTTGAAGTGAATCCTCAGTTTGTACAGATGGTTTCCCCAAATGAAACAGTCGTTGTCATTTCTCTCAATACGCAGATAGGTGAAATCAGCGGTGTCATTAATCTTTGTATTCCCCATGTCGTACTTGAGCCGATTATCCCTAAGCTTTCCGTACATTATTGGATGCAATCAGACCGGAATGAAGCGAAGCCCGAAGAAACGAAGTTGCTTGAAAAGCGCATCATGACGGCTCAAATTCCCGTTGTGGCTCTCTTGGGCGCTTCTGAACTGACAATAGAAGAATTTTTAAGTTTGGAAGTCGGGGACTGTATAACTCTGGACAAATCAGTGACTGATCCTCTTACTGTATTGGTCGGAAACAAACCGAAGTTTTTAGGGCAGGCCGGCCGGGTGAATCGAAGACAGGCAGTGCAAATTTTAGATCACGACATAAGAGGTGAACAAGATGAACAATAGATTATCTCAAGATGAAATCGATGCTCTTCTTAACGGCACAAGCAGTCAGTCAGAGGATACAGAACAGCCTCAAGGGGCGAACTTGTCTGAACTTGAGCGCGATGCGATCGGAGAAATCGGGAATATTTCGTTCGGCAGCTCGGCTACGGCGCTGTCCACTCTTTTAAATCAAAAAGTGGACATTACGACACCGAGTGTGACCGTCATTTCAAAAAGCAAAATCAGTGATGAATTTCCTCATCCGTATGTTGCCATTGAAGTGAACTACACAGAAGGCTTTGACGGCAGCAATTTGCTCGTCGTCGAACAAAGCGACGCGGCCATCATCGCGGATTTGATGATCGGCGGGGACGGCCGGGGCGCCGATCCGTCACTCGGTGAAATCCACCTGAGCGCCGTGCAGGAAGCAATGAATCAAATGATGGGCTCGGCTGCTACGTCAATGTCGACCGTGTTCAGTAAAAAGATTGACATTTCTCCGCCAAGGGTTGAACTTCTGGATGTGACGGAAGAAAAAGGGACCGACAGAATACCTGAGGATGACCTGCTCGTAAAAGTGTCATTCCGTCTGAAAGTCGGCGAATTAATCGATTCGAGCATCATGCAGCTTTATCCGATTACGTTTGCGAAAGATCTGATCGCAGACCTGATGACTGCAGACCAGCATGAGTCAGAGGCCGCAGAAACTGTATCAGAACCTCAGCAAACATACGAAACGCCGCAGCCGGAACCTGCCATGCAGCCGGAGCCGCAGGCAAAACCCGAGCCTCCGAAGAGACAGGGAACCGCAAAAAAAGCTGCTCCTGTTCAAGTCGCTCCGGTAGAATTCCAGGCGTTTGATCATAACGAAGCGGCGCAAGGATCAAGGAATAACCTTGATATGCTGATGGATATTCCGCTTTCCGTTACGGTTGAGCTCGGCAGAACGAAGAGAAGCGTCAAAGAAATCCTTGAACTTTCTGCGGGAAGCATTATTGAGCTTGACAAGCTGGCTGGTGAACCTGTTGACATTCTGGTCAACCAGCGGATCGTGGCAAAGGGCGAGGTCGTTGTCATAGAAGAAAACTTCGGCGTGAGAGTCACTGATATTTTAAGTCAGGCAGACCGCCTTAACAATTTAAAATAAGCGAACATAGAGGAGAGAAACAGATTATGGCACACAGAATTTTAATTGTAGACGATGCAGCATTTATGAGAATGATGATCAAAGATATTTTAGTGAAGAACGGTTTTGACGTTGTAGCTGAAGCTTCAGACGGAGCGCAGGCAGTCGAAAAATTCAAAGAGCATTCCCCCGACCTTGTGACAATGGATATTACAATGCCTGAAATGGACGGGATTACAGCTTTAAAGGAAATTAAACAAATCGATCCGCAGGCGAAAATCATCATGTGTTCGGCTATGGGCCAGCAGTCAATGGTTATTGACGCGATTCAAGCCGGCGCAAAAGACTTTATCGTGAAACCGTTCCAAGCGGACCGCGTGCTTGAAGCTATTAATAAAACATTAAGCTAAAGGGTGTACGACTGTTGAAAAAGAGTCATGGTTTACTAGCTTTGATTTGTTGTTTCGTTTTACTCAATGTACATCCGTTCCCTGCTTTTGCGGCGGAGTCTGACAATTCCACCGTCAACGAATGGTTTGACAAACAATCAACAAACAAAACAGAGAAAAAAAGCGATACATCGAAACAAACGGCTGATCAAGAGATAGGGGATGCTTCTGCATCTTCTGTCTCCGCTTTTGATTTTGTAAAGATGATTGGGGCGTTATTATTCGTCATTCTGCTGATCTATGGATTTGTCAAACTGATGAATAGAAGAAACCGTCTGCTGAAGCCGTTTCAATATGTAGAAAATATCGGCGGAACGTCAGTCGGCCAAAACCGTTCCGTGCAGCTGATTAAAGTGGGAAACAGTGTTCTCGTAGTCGGTGTGGGCGAAACGATACAGCTTTTAAAAGAAATTGAAGATGAAAAAGAGCGCGAGGCGATTCTGAGCCAATACGAAGAGTCGATGTCTTCAAAAGTGGAATGGACCAAGCTCGTAAATCGGCGTAAGGATGGAGAAAAAAAGCCGCAAACGATGCTTCCGTCGTTTTCAAAAGCGCTGAAAGAACAGCTGAACGAGCTGAAACAAAGCCGTTCTGAAGGAAAGAAGAAAGGCCCTTATCATCATGAATGAATTTATTAATCTTTTTAATTCAAGCAGTCCGACCGAAGTCAGCTCCACTGTTAAATTACTGCTGCTTTTGACTGTCTTTTCAGTGGCGCCGGGGATTCTGATTTTGATGACCTGCTTTACGAGAATCGTCATCGTCCTGTCTTTTGTGAGAACCTCACTGGCGACGCAGAACATGCCTCCCAACCAGGTTTTAATCGGCCTTGCGCTGTTTTTGACGTTTTTTATTATGGCGCCGACTTTTTCAGAGATTAATAAGGAAGCCTTAACGCCGCTGATGGACAATAAAATCAGTCTCGATGAAGCATATACAAAAGCCGAGAAGCCGATTAAAGAGTATATGAGCAAGCATACAAGGCAGAAGGATCTGGCGCTGTTTATGAACTATGCCAAAATGAAAAAACCTGAATCGATTCAGGATATTCCTTTGACGACGATGGTGCCCGCTTATGCGATATCAGAACTCAAAACCGCTTTTCAAATGGGCTTTATGATTTTTATTCCGTTTTTAATTATCGATATGGTCGTGGCGAGCGTCTTAATGTCAATGGGAATGATGATGCTACCGCCGGTTATGATCTCTCTGCCCTTTAAAATATTGCTTTTCGTTTTGGTCGATGGATGGTATTTAATCGTGAAATCTTTGCTTGACAGCTTTTAGGGTAGGTGCTAATTGTGAGTTCAGAATTTGTAATTTCCATGGCGGAAAAAGCCGTATATGTAACACTAATGATCAGCGGGCCGCTGCTTGCGATCGCGCTGATTGTCGGTTTGCTCGTCAGTATCTTTCAAGCGACAACTCAAATCCAGGAACAGACGCTTGCGTTCATTCCGAAAATCGTGGCGGTGATGCTTGGACTGATCTTTTTCGGTCCTTGGATGCTGTCGACGATTCTTTCGTTCACAACTGATCTGTTTTCTCATCTGAACCGATTTGCAGGGTAGAATCAAATGAATTCCATCATTGATTTATTTCCCGCTTTTTTATTGGTCTTTATCAGAATCTCTGCTTTTTTTGTAACGGTGCCGGTGTTCGGACATCGGAATCTGCCGGCGGTTCACCGAATCGGCTTTGCTTTTTTTCTTTCGGTGATCTGCTTCAGCACGCTGAAACATGCGCCGGAAATAGAAATAGGGGAACAGTATATGCTGCTTGTCATAAAAGAGGCCGTTGTGGGCTTGAGCCTCGGGCTGATCGCTTTCATGATGATGACAGCCATTCAGATAGCAGGTTCCTTTATTGATTTTCAGATGGGCTTTTCCATCGCCAATGTCATTGATCCGCAATCAGGAACGCAAAGCCCGCTGATCGGACAATTCGTTTATACGCTGGCGCTGTTATTTATGCTCAGCATAAACGCCCATTATCTTTTATTGGACGGGATTTATTACAGCTTTCAGTATATCCCGCTTGATCAGGCATTTCCGTCGTTTGGAAATGATCACTTTGGACTTTTTATCGCAAAAAGCTTCAATGCCATGTTTATTATCGCTTTTCAAATGTCTGCGCCGGTTGTGGCCAGTCTGTTTTTAGTTGATTTGGCGCTCGGTATCGTGGCGAGAACGGTGCCGCAGCTGAATGTTTTCGTTGTCGGGCTTCCTCTGAAAATAGCCGTGAGCTTTATTATGCTGATCGTTTGTATGGCGGTGATGTTTGTCGTTGTCCGCAACATCTTCAGCCTTACCGTTGAAACCATGCGGAATCTATTGGCATTGGTCGGTGTGACATGATGAGGCTCAGACTGAATCTGCAATTCTTTGCCGGTGAAAAAACGGAGAAAGCCACGCCGAAAAAACGGAAGGATACAAGAAAGAAAGGACAGGTCGCGAAAAGTACGGATGTGAATACAGCCGTTTCTTTACTGATTATCTTTCTTTCGCTGATCGCGCTCGGTCCTTATATGCGGGACAGGCTGCTGTCCTTTATTAAAACGTTTTATACGAAATCGATATCTTTACATCTGTCAGCATCTGCCGTGCATGAACTGTTCGTGGATACGGTGAAAGATATCAGCCTGATTCTCGCGCCGATTATGCTGGTCGCGCTTGTGGCGGGTGTCGTGAGCAATTACATGCAGGTGGGTTTTCTGTTTTCTGCGGAAGTCCTCAAGCCTGACTTGAATAAGCTCAGCCCGCTGAAAGGATTTAAGCGGATTTACAGCATGAGGGCGATTGTTGAACTGGTCAAATCCATTTTGAAGATTACTGTGGTCGGTTTTGCCGCCTTTATGGTGCTCTGGCTGCATTATGGCGATATTCTCCGCCTTCCGCTTTTGACTCCTGCGGAAGTGCTCACTTTCGTTTCCAAGCTCACTCTTTGGATGGGGCTTGCGGGATCAGGGGCTTTAATGCTGCTGGCCGGGCTTGATTACTTATATCAGCGTTTTGATTATGAGAAAAATATCAGAATGTCAAAACAGGATATAAAAGATGAATACAAAAAATCGGAGGGTGATCCGATTATCAAGTCCAAGATTAAGCAGAAGCAACGGGAAATGGCGATGAGGCGGATGATGCAGGAAGTACCGAAAGCGGATGTCATCATTACCAACCCGACCCATTATGCGATAGCTTTAAAATATGATGAAAAGAAAATGGACGCTCCTTACATTGTTGCCAAAGGGGTCGACCATCTCGCATTAAAAATCAGGCAGATCGCCAAAGAACACGATGTCATGACGATTGAAAACAGGCCGCTCGCGCGTGCGTTATATGATCAGGTTGACATTGACCAGGCCGTGCCGGAAGAGTTTTTCAAAGTCATTGCGGAAATTTTGGCTTATGTATATAAAACGAAACAAAAAGTATAGTGAATTTCAGATTCAAAAGGAGAGAAAAACAGCATGTCAACAAGAGATTTATCGGTTTTAATAAGTGTTGTCCTCATTGTGGCAATGCTGGTGATTCCATTCCCTCCATGGTTGTTAAGTATTTTGATCATCATTAATATCTCTCTTGCGTTGATCGTGCTTCTCACCACAATGAATATGCAAGAACCGCTGCAATTCTCGATATTCCCGTCATTGCTGCTGTTATTGACGCTGTTTCGGCTTTCGCTCAATGTGTCGACGACACGTTCGATTCTTTCTCACGGAGAAGGGGGAAAGGTTGTTGAGACATTCGGGAATTTCGTTGTCGGCGGAAATGTGCTGGTAGGGCTTGTTGTCTTCATTATCTTGATTATTATTCAGTTTATCGTCATTACAAAAGGCGCCGAGCGGGTATCGGAAGTGGCGGCGAGATTTACGCTCGATGCGATGCCCGGAAAGCAAATGAGTATTGACGCGGATTTAAATGCCGGCATGATTACGGAGCAGGATGCAAAGCACAGACGTGAAAAAGTCGCCCGGGAAGCGGATTTTTACGGCGCCATGGACGGTGCGAGCAAATTCGTCAAAGGGGATGCCATCGCGGGTATCATCATCGTGATGATCAATATTATTTTCGGAATCGTAATCGGAATGCTGCAGCAGGGGATGAGCATACAAGAAGCTGCGTCTCACTTTACAATGCTGACGGTCGGTGACGGTATCGTTTCTCAAATGCCGGCCTTGCTCATTTCAACGGCTACGGGGATCGTCGTGACGAGAGCGGCATCTGAAGGAAACCTCGGTCATGATATTACAGGCCAGCTGTTTGCTTATCCGAAGCTCTTGTATGTAGCTGCGGGAACTGTACTTTTGCTCGGTCTTCTTACACCGATCGGCATTCTGCTGACGGGGCCGATCGCCGGTCTGCTTGCATTCGGCGCTTATATGCTGTCCAAAGCGGATAAGCCGAGCGAAGAAGAGGAAGAAATTCTTGAAGAAGAGGCTCAGGCGGATGAACTGAAAAGCCCGGAAAGCGTTGTGCAGCTTTTACATATTGATCCGATTGAATTTGAGTTCGGATACGGACTCGTACCGCTTGCAGACGCGGGGCAGGGCGGTGATCTTCTTGACCGCATCGTCATGATCAGACGTCAGCTTGCGCTTGAATTGGGACTTGTCATTCCGGTTGTGCGCATCAGAGATAACATCGCGCTCCAGCCGAATGAATACAGATTGAAAATTAAAGGCAATGAAGTCGCTAAAGGAGAGCTCCTGCTGGATCATTACTTAGCGATGTCACCGACGCCTGAAGATGACGTCATTGAAGGAATTGAAACGATTGAACCGTCGTTCGGACTTCCCGCAAAATGGATCAGTGAAGCTGCGAAAGATGAAGCGGACATGCTGGGGTATACAGTTGTTGATCCGGCGTCAGTCGTATCTACGCATATTACAGAAAAAATTAAGCAGCACGCCCATGAACTGGTCGGCAGACAGGAAACCAAGCAGCTGATCGATCATCTGAAGGAAAATTATCCTGTGCTTGTTGAGGAAGTCACGCCAAACCCTCTTTCTGTCGGCGATATTCAAAAGGTGCTTGCCAAATTGCTGAGAGAAAAAGTTTCAATCAGAAACTTGGTGACCATTTTTGAAACTCTTGCCGATTACGGAAGATTAACGACAGATTCAGATCTTTTGACAGAATACGCGAGACAGTCGCTTGCCAAACAAATCACGGCACAATATGCGAGAGAGCATGAAACGCTGAAGGTCATCACATGCTCAGGCCGGGTGGAAAAAGCGATTGCAGACGGGGTACAGCAGACTGAACAGGGCAATTACCTGTCACTCGACCCTGAGGTTTCAGACAGCATCATCCGTTCTGTCGCTAAAGAGGCCGAGCAGCTTTCCATCCGCCAGGAGTCGGCGATTCTGCTTTGCTCGCCTGCTGTCAGAATGTATGTAAAACAGCTGTTAGAACGGTATTTCCCTGATCTTCCGGTTCTTTCTTATAATGAGCTGGAAGCAAATGTTGAAGTACAGAGCATTGGAGTGGTGGATATTTAATGAAAATAAAAAAATTTACAGCCGCTTCAATGCAGGATGCCGCGAAGCAAATCAAAAAGGAACTCGGCAATGATGCCGTTATTTTACATTCCAAACAAGTAAAGAAACGAAAATGGCTGGGGCTGCGGTCGCAGCAGGCCGTCGAAGTGATAGCGGTTTTAGATCGTGACGTCAGGGAAGCGAGAAAAACGCCGCCGGCTGCCGCTGAAGAATTGAAAAAGACGAAAACGGCGGAGAAAGCTGAGCCTGTTCAGCCGCCGCGTCTTCCGGATCAAAGTATTTCCGGCGAACTGGCGCATTTTAAAGAAGTGCTCCCTGAACCATTAAAAAAAGCCGAGAGACTATTGAAGCAAGCCGGGCTTCCTGATCATACGCAAAACGCCGTACTCAGTGAATTGCTCCGTTCTTCAATTGTTTCCGGAGATTTAACTGAAGATAATGTCAGCTCAAAACTGCAGGATTTGTTAGTGAAAAAGCTCCCTTCGGCAGACAGGTGGCAGGAAGGGATTCAATCAAAATACGTCGTGCTTTTCGGTTCAACCGGGGCCGGCAAAACGACTACACTTGCGAAACTCGCGGCCTCATCAATGCTGACAGAGCATAAAAAAATTGCCTTTATGACGACGGATACTTACCGGATTGCCGCGGTCGAGCAGCTGAAGACATATGCGGAGCTGCTTCAGGCTCCTCTTGAAGTATGCTATTCAAAGGAAGAATGTCTGAAGGCACTGGAAAAATTCGCTGAATATGACCATGTTTTCATTGATACAGCCGGTAGAAACTTTAAAGAAGAGCAGTATATTACGGAATTACAAGAGATGATTCCGTTTGAATCAGGCTTACAATCCTTTCTCGTATTATCCGCATCTGCAAAATATGAAGATATGAAACAGGTGCTGAAACAGTTTTCAGGTGTGCCGGTCAATCAATTCATTTTCACGAAAACGGATGAAACCGCCTCACTCGGCTCCGTGTTTCAAGTGCTGTCGGAATCAAGAATCGGCGCCGCCTATTTGACAAATGGACAGGATGTGCCTGAAGACATCCTATCGGCTTCACCAAAAGAGTTTGTAAGGATGCTTTTGACATGAAACCCGATCAGGCAGAGTCATTAAGAAGGAAAATGAGAGAGCGGCAAATGATCAAGCCGGAGCTTTATGAGAAAAAAGCGAAGACATTAGCCGTCATCAGCGGTAAAGGCGGCGTCGGAAAATCTAATTTAACATTAAACATGGCAGTTGCCCTGCAGGAAAAAGGAAAAAAAGCACTCATCATTGATCTTGACATCGGAATGGGCAACATTGATGTGCTGATCGGCGCTGCTTCTTCCCGCACCATTATTGATGTGATGGAGAATCGGCACGCATTGGCGCAATCACTGTCCTCCGGTCCGAAAGGCCTTCGCTACATATCCGGAGGAACGGGGCTTGAGGCGATCTATCAAGCAGACGGAGAGAAGTGGGAGGCTTTTATGAATGGTCTTTCCGCTGTATTAAGCGATTTTGATTACGTTCTGTTTGATATGGGAGCGGGACTTTCAAAAGAACAGCTGCCGTTTATTTTATCGGCGGAAGACATTCTCGCTGTGACAACGCCTGAGCCGACGGCCATTATGGATGCCTACAGCGCGATCAAACATCTCTTGCTCGCGGATGAACGGCTGACCGTAAACATTGCCGTCAATCGCGCCCGCGCCCAAAAACAGGCGCTGGACACGTACAACCGCCTTTCTCATGCGATTCACACGTTTTTAGGCGCGGAGGTGCGTTTCGCCGGCTCCATACCCGATGACCCGTTAGTAAGTCAAGCCGTCATTGACCAGGTGCCTTTTTTAATAAAAAGTCCTCAAGCAAAAGCCAGCAGGTCCGTCCGTCTTCTGACGGATGTCTTGTTTCAAACGGAAGAAAACAAACCAAGAGAAGAGAAACCGGCATTTATTGAGAGATTATCTTCTTTTTTATTGAGGAGGACTTTACAGTGATTCGTGTGCTTGTCGTTGATGACTCAGCTTTTATGAGAAAGATGATTACCGATTTTCTGGCTGCGGAAGTGCAGATAGAAGTCATCGGGACAGCCAGAAACGGGGAAGAGGCGCTGAAGAAAATAGAGCTTCTCAAACCGGATGTTGTCACGCTTGATATTGAAATGCCGGTCATGAACGGAACGGATACATTGCGGAAGATCATCAGCATATATAAACTTCCCGTCATCATGGTATCGAGCCAGACACAGCAAGGGAAGGACCGAACGATCAACTGCCTGGAAATGGGCGCTTTTGATTTTATCACCAAGCCTTCCGGAGCGATTTCACTTGATCTTTATAAAATTAAAGAGCAGCTGATTGAGAGGGTGATTGCAGCCGGGCTGTCCCGCGCACAAAAACCTGAGGCGGCAGTGAAAGAGTCTTCTATCCCGGAACGTCCGGCTTTGGCGGGATTTGAAAGACCGAAAGCAAAATCCGCCAAGCAGGCCGTATTCATCGCGACCTCTACAGGCGGACCGCGGGCTCTGCAAAAGGTGATTCCGAAACTGCCGAAGGATTTAAAGGCGCCTG
This sequence comes from Bacillus sp. 275, assembly GCF_001999205.1. Lineage (NCBI taxonomy): Bacteria > Bacillati > Bacillota > Bacilli > Caryophanales > Bacillaceae > Bacillus > Bacillus sp. 275. The sequence continues at coordinate 339,201 of NZ_CP019626.1, read as the reverse complement.
TATTTGTCGTTCAGCACATGCCTGAAGGCTTCACCGCTTCACTTGCAGACAGACTCAACCATTTGTCAGATATTCAGGTCAAAGAAGCGGAAAACGGTGAAGAAGCGAAAGACGGATGGGTGTACATCGCGCCCGGCGGAAAAAATATGACGGTTGCAGAGGAAGGCGGAAGGCTCCGCATCATTCTTGACGTTCATGATACGGAAAGCCGGCATAAACCGTCAGCCGATTATTTGTTTCGGTCGGCAAGCCGCTTATCCGATTACGAAAAGGTAGCCGTCATTATGACAGGCATGGGCAGCGACGGAACCGAGGGCGTAAAAGAAATGCTCAGAACAGGCAGCGTTAAAACGATTGCGGAATCGGACGAATCCTGTGTTGTGTTCGGAATGCCGAAGTCAGCGATAAAGGCGGGCCTCATTCATGAGATTAAACATGTGGAAGATATCGCGGCATCCATCACCGGATGTGTGAAAAAAGAGAGGGTGTGAATCAATTGGATATGAATCAATATTTAGATGTCTTTATTGATGAAAGTAAAGAGCACTTACAGACATGTAACGAAAAGCTGCTGCTGTTGGAAAAAGATCCGGCAGACCTTCAGCTTGTGCATGACATCTTCAGAGCTGCCCATACGCTGAAAGGCATGAGCGCAACGATGGGATATACAGATCTGGCGCATTTAACCCACCTGATGGAAAATGTGCTGGACGCTATCCGCAACGGAGAAATGCCCGTTACATCAGATTGGCTGGATGTGCTGTTTGAAGCGCTTGATCATCTTGAAGAGATGGTGCAGTCCATTATTGACGGAGGAGACGGCAAACGTGATATTTCTGAAGTGAGTGCGAAGCTCGACGTAAATGCGGTGCATGAGACTGCGGCTTCAGCCGAAACAGCAGAACCGCCGGCTTCAAAACAACAGGCTTCAACTGAATGGGATTATGACGAGTTCGAACGGACTGTTATTGAAGAGGCGGAAGAGCAAGGATTCAGCCGCTATGAAATAACGGTTTCCCTGAATGAAAGCTGCATGCTCAAAGCCGTGCGCGTGTACATGATATTTGAAAAGCTGAATGAAGCCGGGGAAGTCGCAAAAACAATACCCGCCGCGGAAGTGCTTGAGACGGAAGATTTCGGAACGGATTTTCAAGTGTGTTTCTTGACAAAGCAGCCTGCTGAAGAAATTAAAGAACTCATCAGCGGCATTTCAGAAGTGGAGAATGTCGAAATTTCTGCCGGTGCGCCGTTAAAAACGGCCGAAAAACCGCAAGCGGCTGAACCGGTGAAGGAAGCTCCGGTTAAAAAGGCTGAGAAACAGCCTAAGCCGCAAGCGAAAACGGAAGAACAGCCGAAGCATCACAGCGGCTCGAAAACGATTCGCGTCAACATTGAAAGACTGGATTCTTCAATGAACCTTTTTGAAGAACTTGTCATTGACCGCGGACGTCTTGAGCAGATCGCCAAAGAGCTTGACCACAATGAGCTGACTGAAACCGTTGAACGCCTGACCAGAATCTCGGGCGACCTTCAGTCTATTATTCTTAATATGCGGATGGTGCCGGTAGAAACCGTCTTTAACCGTTTCCCGAGAATGATCCGCCAGCTTCAAAAAGAATTAAACAAGAAAATCGAATTGTCCATCATCGGAGCTGAAACGGAGCTGGACCGCACGGTGATTGATGAAATCGGCGATCCGCTTGTTCATTTAATCAGAAACAGCATCGATCACGGCATTGAATCGCCTGAAGTGCGGGTGAATAAAGGAAAACCGGAATCAGGTCATGTCGTGCTTAAGGCATATCACAGCGGCAACCACGTCTTTATTGAGGTTGAAGATGACGGGGCCGGCCTGAACAGAAAGAAAATTCTTGAAAAAGCGCTCGAGCGGAGTGTAATCACCGAACGTGATGCTGAAACGCTTGAAGATAATGAGATTTACGAGCTTATTTTTGCTCCGGGCTTCTCGACTGCCGATCAAATTTCTGACATTTCAGGGCGGGGCGTCGGCCTGGATGTCGTAAAAAATAAACTCGAATCACTCGGCGGCTCTGTCAGTGTCAAATCCGCGGAAGGTCAAGGTTCTCTTTTCAGTATCCAGCTTCCGCTGACACTTTCAATTATATCCGTTCTTCTCATTAAACTGGAAGAAGAGACGTTTGCGATACCGATTTCTTCTATTATAGAGACGGCTGTTATTGATAAGAAAGATATCCTGCAGACGCATGACAGAGAAGTGATTGATTTCAGAGGCCAAATCGTTCCGATCGTCTATCTGAAAAAAGAATTCGGCATTACGGATTCAAAACAGGATGCCGATCAGTTCCATGTCATCGTCGTGAAAAAGGGCGATAAATCCACTGCTTTTGTCGTGGATTCTTTTATCGGACAGCAGGAAGTCGTACTGAAATCACTCGGCGACTATTTGACGAACGTCTTTGCGATTTCCGGCGCTACGATTCTCGGAAACGGAGAAGTGGCGCTGATTATTGATTGCAATGCGCTGATCTACTAAAACGACACGAGGAGGTGCCCGAATGACTGCTGAAATCAAAACAGGTGAAAAAATGATTGTGTTTATGATAAACGGGAAAGAATACGCTATCTCAGTTTCCCAGGTGAAATCAATTGAAAAGTGGCAAAAACCGACGAGGGTCCCGGGTGTGGAATCTTATATCCGCGGCGTTATCAATCTGCGCGGAGTGATTACCCCGGTTCTTGATTTAAGAAAACGTCTGAATCAGCCTGAACAGGACATCACAGAAGAGACTCGGATTATCATCATTTCTTACCGTGACGCTGATGTCGGATGGGTCGTGGATGAGGCCAATGACGTCATCACCGTGCATGAAAATGAAATCGAATCCGCGCCTGAAAGCCAGACAAAGGAAACGGATGTGTGGATTAAACAGATCGTCAAGCAAGATAACAGGCTCCTCAATATTATCGATGCGCATGCGGTACTGGATAAAGGTGCTTCGGCATCTGCGTCCGGAGAGCCTAATGCTTAAAGGGGAAAAGACAACATGAGTAAGTTTGAAGCGATCAAAGAAGAGCAGATGGATATTTTGCGGGAAGTCGGAAATATCGGGGCGGGTCACTCGGCTTCTGCAATGGCTCAGCTGCTGAACAGAAAGATAGACATGGAAGTGCCGTTTGCGACTTTATTGACATTTGATGAGCTCGCTGATTTTTTCGGCGGGGCTGAAACGCCGGTCGCCAGTATCTTTTTAAGAATGGAAGGCGACATGACCGGCTCTATCTTTCTCATCATGCCTTTCCATCAGGCGGAACAGTTTATCAGAGAGCTGATCGGAAATCCGGATTTTGATATTGACCAGTTGGGTGAAGATCATTTGAGTTCTTCTGCTTTACATGAGTTCGGCAATATTTTAGCAGGTTCCTATTTAACGGCATTGGCTGATTTGACAAAGCTTGAGATTTACCCGAGCGTGCCGGAAATCTCACTTGATATGTTCGGCGCGGTTATCAGTGAAGGGCTGATGGAACTCAGCCAAGTCGGAGAGCATGCCATTGTCGTGGATACTTCTATTTTTGACCAGGGCAGCCGGCAGGAGCTCAAAGCCCACATGTTTATGCTCCCGGACTATGATTCTTTTGAAAAGCTCTTCGTCTCATTGGGTGCGGCTTTATGAGCCGTGCGGAAGCCGCAGTCGTTAAAGTGGGGATTGCGGATGTTCAAGTCGCGCGTTACCCGGATAAAATCCGGACCTCGGGACTCGGTTCATGCGTAGGGCTGGTTTTATACGATAAAGACAAACAAACGGCAGGACTCGTTCACGTCATGCTGCCGGACTCCGGTTTATCAAAAACGGCGGAGCTCAACCGTGCAAAATACGCGGACACCGCCGTTAAGATGACGATTGATATGCTTTTGAAAGCCGGCTGCCGCAAGTTTGCCCTGAAGGCAAAACTCGCCGGGGGAGCGGAGATGTTTAAGTTTAAAATGACAAACGACCTGATGAAAATCGGTCCGAGGAATGTAGCGGCCATCAAAGAGCAGCTTTCATTGTATAACATTCCGGTCATCAGTGAAGATACGGGCGGCTCAAGCGGCCGGACGATTGAATTTGAGCCAAAGTCCTGCATGCTGCACATTCGAACTGTTAAACAAGGTGAAACAACGATTTAATAAAGGTATGAGGTAGGGGGATAACAATGCAATCCTTGAATTATGAAGATCAGGTGCTTTGGTCGCGCTGGAAAGAGTGGAAAGATCCTAAAGCCGGTGATGATTTAATGCGCCGTTACATGCCGCTGGTCACATATCATGTCGGCAGAATTTCCGTCGGACTGCCGAAATCGGTGCATAAAGACGATCTAATGAGCCTTGGTATGCTTGGTTTATATGATGCCCTGGAAAAATTTGACCCCGGCCGGGATTTAAAATTTGATACCTATGCCTCGTTTAGAATTCGCGGTGCAATCATCGACGGGCTGCGTAAAGAAGATTGGCTGCCCAGAACTTCACGGGAGAAGACAAAAAAAGTCGAAGCGGCGATCGAAAAACTTGAACAGCGCTACCTTCGGAATGTGACGCCTTCAGAGATCGCAGAAGAGCTGGGGATGACGGAGCAGGACGTAGTATCAACGATGAATGAAGGGTTTTTTGCCAATCTCTTATCAATTGATGAAAAGCTTCACGACCAGGATGACGGTGAGAATATTCAAGTGATGATCAGAGATGACAAAAATGTGCCGCCGGAAGAAAAAATCATGAAGGACGAGCTGATCGCTCAGCTTGCGGGCAAAATTCACGAGCTCTCTGAAAAAGAGCAGCTTGTCGTCAGTTTATTCTATAAAGAAGAACTGACTTTGACCGAGATCGGACAAGTCCTGAACCTTTCGACGTCGCGGATTTCACAGATTCATTCAAAGGCGCTGTTTAAATTAAAGCATCTGCTTGAAAAAGTAATTCAATAATGAACTCATGGTTAGCGAGTGAAAAACATGTCAACACTATTATGGCTTTTAAGCTTTGTGCTTCACGGCGTACTGCTTTATGCCGTCATTATTCTGTACACGAGGTTTTCAGCCCTCAAGGAGACGGAGCGCCAGCAGAAGAAGATTCTTGAAGAGACGGAAAACACCCTTGCAGCGTTTCTGCTTGAGCTGAAAGAAGAAAATGAAAGACTCGAAGACGCAAAAAGCCGTCAAGCGCCGGACGCAGAAGATGCCGAACCCCGGCCGGAACCGAAAGAAGAGCCTGATATTCCGGACCACATGGAAAAGCTCATCAGTGCAACGGAACGGGCTGAAAGTGATGAAAACAACGGTGCGCATTCGTTTGAAGAACGTGTTTCAGAATTATATGAACAAGGGCTCACCCCCGCGGAAATCGCCAAACGGATGCAGAGCGGAAAGACAGAAATCGAGCTGTTTTTAAAATTTCGCGGCAAAGCTGTAAAGGATTCTTGATTGTCGCATAAAGCTGTGTTATATTATGTCTTGGTGTTAAATACACACGCTTAACGATTTATGCAGAGGGTGCTGCAAACGGCAGTTCTGCACAAAAATGACCTAAGCGGAGGAAAAAAACCATTTTATTAGGAGGAAATCACATGTCAGTTATTTCTATGAAACAATTGCTTGAAGCTGGTGTTCACTTCGGCCACCAAACACGCCGCTGGAACCCAAAAATGAAGCGTTACATTTTCACGGAGCGTAACGGAATCTACATCATTGACCTTCAAAAAACAGTGAAAAAAGTAGAGGAAGCTTACAACTTCACGAAAAACCTTGCTGCTGAAGGCGGAAAAATCCTTTTCGTCGGCACAAAAAAACAAGCTCAGGATTCTGTTAAAGAAGAAGCTGTACGCTCTGGCATGTACTATGTCAACCAACGCTGGTTGGGCGGTACACTGACAAACTTCGAAACAATCCAAAAACGCATTAAGCGTCTGAAAGACATCGAGAAAATGCAAGAAAACGGTACATTTGAAGTACTTCCGAAAAAAGAAGTTGTTCAATTGAAAAAAGAATTAGAGCGTCTTGAAAAATTCCTCGGCGGAATTAAAGACATGAAGGATCTTCCTGATGCATTATTCATCATCGATCCTCGCAAAGAGCGCATCGCTGTTGCGGAAGCTCGCAAATTGAACATTCCTATCATCGGAATCGTAGATACAAACTGTGATCCTGATGAAATTGATGTCGTAATCCCTGCAAACGATGACGCAATCCGCGCTGTCAAACTTCTTACTTCTAAAATGGCAGATGCTATCTTAGAAGCGAAGCAAGGCGAAGAAGAAGCGGAAGCTGCTGAAGAGACTGCACCTGAAACAGAAACGACAACTGCGTAACCTAATCAAAAGGTGATAAGAGGGACTGCCTTTTATCACCTTTTTTCAAGAAAAATGTATCTATACATATCTTGTTTACACATATAAGGAGGAATTCAAATGGCTATTACTGCACAGCAGGTAAAAGAACTGCGTCAAAAAACAGGCGCTGGTATGATGGACTGTAAAAAAGCATTGACTGAAACTGACGGAGATATGGACAAAGCAATCGACCTTCTGAGAGAAAAAGGAATTGCGAAAGCGGCTAAAAAAGCTGACCGTATCGCTGCTGAAGGTTCTACTCTTATTAAAACTGACGGCAACAAAGGCGTTATCTTAGAAGTAAACTCTGAAACTGATTTCGTTGCGAAAAACGAAGGCTTCAAAGAGCTTCTGAACACGCTTGCTGACCACCTTCTTGCAAACGCTCCTGCTGATCTTGAAGAAGCAATGGGTCAAAAGATGGAAAACGGATCTACTGTTGAAGAATACATCACAAGCAACGTTGCTAAAATCGGAGAGAAAATCACTCTTCGCCGTTTTGCTGTTATTTCAAAAGAAGACAGCGAAGCGTTCGGTGCTTACCTTCACATGGGAGGCCGCATCGGCGTATTATCCGTTCTTAGCGGAACAACTGACGAAGATCTTGCAAAAGACATCGCGATGCATGTTGCAGCGGTAAATCCTCGTTACATTTCCCGCGACCAAGTGTCTGAAGAAGAAGCAAACCATGAGCGTCAGATTCTGACTCAGCAAGCTCTTCAAGAAGGCAAACCGGAAAACATCGTAGCTAAAATGGTTGAAGGCCGTCTGAACAAATTCTTCGAAGAAATTTGCTTATTAGACCAAGCTTTCGTTAAAAACCCAGACGAAAAAGTGAAACAAGTTGTGGCTGCAAAAAACGCATCTGTTAAAACTTACGTCCGCTACGAAGTTGGAGAAGGTATTGAAAAACGCCAAGAAAACTTTGCTGAAGAAGTTATGAACCAAGTGAAAAAATAATGGCGGAAAGCCTTGGCGAATCTTTCGCGGCTTTTCAGGCAGTATAGGGGACACTACTTGTGTTCCCTATTTTTAAAACTATATTTACAAACCTTTTTTTCTCTTGCATAATAGGAAACGGCAATGTTTACACTTGGAGGTTATTATGGAAAAACCAAAATACAATCGTATCGTTTTAAAGCTTAGCGGAGAAGCATTGGCAGGAGAGCAGGGAAACGGCATTAATCCGACTGTCATCCAATCCATCGCTAAACAGGTAAAAGAAATCGCTGAGCTTGACGTCGAAGTGGCCGTAGTCGTAGGCGGCGGCAACTTATGGCGCGGAAAAACGGGCAGTGACTTAGGAATGGACCGTGCGACGGCCGATTATATGGGCATGCTTGCTACTGTCATGAACTCACTTGCCCTGCAGGACAGCCTGGAAACGCTCGGAATTCAGTCCAGAGTGCAGACATCAATTGAAATGCGTCAGGTCGCTGAGCCTTACATCAGAAGAAAAGCCATCCGCCACCTGGAGAAAAAACGCGTTGTTATTTTTGCCGCGGGAACAGGAAACCCTTATTTCTCTACGGACACAACCGCAGCGCTTCGTGCCGCTGAAATCGAAGCGGACGTGATCTTAATGGCGAAAAATAATGTCGACGGTGTGTATAATGCTGATCCGAGAAAAGATGAGTCAGCCGTTAAATACGAAAAATTATCTTATCTCGATGTGTTAAAAGACGGGCTGGAAGTCATGGATTCTACGGCTTCTTCACTATGTATGGATAATGATATTCCGCTGATCGTCTTTTCTATTATGGAAGAAGGAAATATTAAGCGTGCCGTAATCGGCGAATCAATCGGAACGATCGTAAGGGGGAAATAACGTTGTCAAACGAAGTATTAACACAAACAAAAGAACGCATGGAAAAAGCGGTTGCCGCTTATTCACGTGAATTGGCGTCAGTCCGCGCAGGACGTGCCAACCCATCTCTATTGGATAAAGTGACAGTAGAATACTACGGTGCCCAAACACCTTTAAACCAGCTGTCTTCCATCAATGTGCCTGAAGCGCGTATGCTTGTTGTCACACCGTATGACAAAACGGCAATCGGCGATATTGAAAAAGCGATTCTGAAAGCTGATCTTGGCGTAACGCCGACAAGTGACGGCACAATTATCCGCATCGCGATCCCGGCTCTGACGGAAGAAAGACGTAAAGAACTTGTCAAAGTTGTGAAAAAATACGCGGAAGAAGCGAAAGTAGCAGTCCGTAATGTCCGCCGTGACAGCAACGATGACCTCAAAAAACTTGAGAAAAACGGAGACATTACAGAAGACGAGCTTCGTGCTTCCAGTGAAGACGTTCAAAAGCTGACAGATGAATATGTGTCAAAAATTGACAGCGTCACAAAGGACAAAGAAAAAGAAATCATGGAAGTTTAATGAAAAACTATGTACAATAGATAATGTGAAAAGACCCTCTCATGTTTACAGGGGGTTTTTTTGTTAATACTGTTGATTACATTGATCATCAGCAACGCAACCTTTTTGGGTGACGGAGGAATCTCATGCTCAACATACTCAAAAATTGGAAGAATCAGCAGAATGCGGCTTCCAACTTAGAACGGTATACAAAAGAAGACATACTGAAGGGTGAAATTCCCGCACACATTGCCATTATTATGGACGGAAACGGACGCTGGGCGAAGAAGCGTTCACTCCCTCGGATTGCAGGACATCATGAAGGAATGAAAGTGGTAAAAAGGGTGACAAAGCTCGCAAGTCAGCTCGGCGTTAAAGTTCTGACTCTTTATGCGTTTTCAACGGAGAACTGGAAGCGCCCGAAGATGGAAGTCGACTTTTTGATGAAGCTTCCGGAAGAGTTCCTGAATACGTATCTTCCTGAATTAATAGAGGAAAATGTACAGGTGAAAATTATCGGAGATGAATCCGCGCTCCCTTCTCATACGTACAGGGCGATTGAGAAGGCCGTAAAAGATACAGAACAAAATGACGGGCTGATTCTCAATTTCGCTTTGAACTACGGCGGACGCACGGAAATCGTCAATGCGGCAAAAGCACTGGCTGAACAGGTGAAAAGCGGCACGCTGAATATCGAAGACATTGATGAAGCGCTCTTTTCCGGGCATTTAATGACAGAATCAATCCAGGACCCGGAGCTGCTCATCAGAACGAGCGGAGAAATCAGATTGAGCAACTTTATGCTTTGGCAGGTGGCTTACAGTGAATTTGTTTTTACAGATGTCCTGTGGCCCGATTTTAAAGAAGATCACTTTCTGCAGGCAGTGGGAGAATTTCAGCAGCGGGGCCGGAGGTTTGGCGGAATTTAGAGGATGGTGGAAATGAAACAAAGATTGTTAACAGGTGTTCTGGCAGCGGCATTATTTTTATTTTTGGTTATTTTCGGAGGATTGCCGTTCACCGTATTTGTTTACGTGATGGGAAGTATAGCGCTTTTTGAGCTTTTGCGGATGAAAAAGCTCAGATTTTTTTCTTTTCCGGGTCTGATCAGCCTCTTGTTGTTATGGCTGTATATGATGCCGGACAAGTATCATTTTTTCGATGCGAAAATGGAAGTAACGATTTTCGCTGTATTGATTCTGCTCAGCTATACGGTGCTCGTGAAAAACACCTTTACGTTTGACGAAGTCGGGTTTATCGTTCTCGCGACGGTATATATCGGACTGTGTTTTCATTATTTTATTGAAATCAGAAACATTGAAACAAACGGGCTTTTGTATATCTTTTATGCCTGCGTTGTCATATGGTCAACGGACTCAGGCGCATATTTCGTCGGAAAGTCGCTCGGGAAGCGGAAGCTGTGGCCCGAAATCAGTCCCAACAAAACGGTGGAAGGGTTTCTCGGCGGTATTGTCATCGCCCTTATTTTTACGGCTGTTTTTCAGCTGTTTGCGCACCTTCCGATTTCATACCCGGTTCTTTTGGTCATCACGCTTGTTCTGTCTGTATTCGGACAGATCGGGGATTTGGTTGAATCAGCGCTTAAGCGGCACTATGATGTGAAGGATTCGGGAAAAATCCTTCCCGGGCACGGCGGCATTTTAGATCGATTTGACAGCTTTATGTTTGTCATGCCGTTCTTATACTTTCTGCTTGCGCTTTTTTCATGAGAAAGGCTAATATGAAAATAAGACCGATCTGGACGCATAGAATGGGAGTGGCATTTTGAAAAATATTTGTCTTTTAGGAGCAACAGGATCAATAGGGGAGCAGACGTTAGACGTATTGCGCATGCATCAAGATCAGTTCCGTCTCGTCTCGATGACTTTCGGTAAAAACGCCGAGAAAGCGATCCCGTTGATCAGAACGTTTCAGCCGAAATATGTAGCAGTCGGCGACATGGATACATACCAAAAAGTGAAAGAAGCGTCTTTTTCTCATGAATGTCAAATCGGCATCGGAGAAGAAGGCCTGATTGAAGCGGCAGTCATGGACGAAGTGGATATCGTGGTCAATGCGCTGCTTGGAAGCGTCGGTTTAATCCCGACTTTGAAAGCGATTGAACAGAAAAAAACAATTGCGCTTGCAAATAAGGAAACTCTCGTCACTGCCGGGCATATAGTGAAAGGACACGCAAAACGATACGGTGTTCCTCTTCTTCCGGTCGACAGCGAACATTCCGCTATTTTTCAAGCCCTGCAAGGCGAACAGAGCAAAAATATCGAGCGCCTGATCATTACGGCATCCGGCGGCAGTTTCAGAGATAAAACGCGGCAGGAGCTTGAGTCTGTAACGATTGCCGACGCCCTTAACCACCCGAACTGGTCGATGGGCGCAAAAATTACGATTGACTCGGCTACAATGATGAATAAAGGACTTGAAGTCATTGAGGCGCATTGGCTGTTTGACATTCCGTATGAACAGATTGACGTTGTATTACATAAGGAGAGCATCATTCATTCGATGGTTGAATTTCACGACAGAAGCGTCATCGCCCAGCTCGGAAATCCGGACATGAGGGTGCCGATTCAATATGCGCTGACATATCCGGACCGTCTGCCTCTGCCTGAAACAAAAAGGCTTGAATTATGGGAGATCGGAAGCCTCCATTTTGCGAAAGCTGACTTTGAAAGGTTCCGCTGCTTACAATTTGCCTTTGAATCAGGTAAAATAGGGGGAACGATGCCGACGGTTTTAAATGCGGCCAACGAAGAAGCCGTTGCCGCTTTTCTTGCCGGACGGATTTCATTCTTATCGATTGAGGACCTGATTGAACAAGCATTGGACCGCCACAGCGTAATTCAGGATCCGAGTCTTGCGGATATCCAAGAAGTGGACAAAGACACCCGGGGATACGTTAATTCAATACTCACATAAGGTGGTATGTTCGTGAATACAGTTATCGCGTTTATTATTATTTTCGGAACGCTCGTTTTTTTCCATGAGCTCGGGCATTTATTGCTCGCCCAAAGAGCGGGAATCCTTTGCCGTGAATTTGCGATCGGCTTCGGCCCTAAAATCTTTTCATTTAAAAAGAATGAAACCGTGTATACGATCAGACTCCTTCCGGTCGGCGGGTTCGTCCGCATGGCCGGTGAAGACCCGGAGATGATCGAAGTCAAACCCGGTTATACCGTCGGGCTTCTTTTTAATAAAGATGACGAAGTGGAAAAAGTCATCATTAATCAAAAGGAAAAATATCCCGACGCTTTAATTATCGAGGTGGAGACGGCTGATCTTGAGCACGAAATGAAGATTACCGGGTACGAGCAGGGGAAAGAAGATGAACTGGCGGGCTTTACTGTCAGTCAGACCTCTTTTTTTATCGTAGACGGAGAAGAAGTGCAGATTGCGCCTTACAATCGACAATTCGGGTCTAAACCCGTATGGAAGCGGATTAAGGCGATTGCTGCCGGTCCGATAATGAACTTCATCTTAGCGTATGTCATTCTCGTCATGCTTGGATTCATTCAAGGCGTGCCTTCGAATCAGCCTGAGCTCGGGAAGCTGACAGACAATGGACGCGCAGCGGCTGCCGGTTTAAAAGAAGGCGACTATATCCAGAGCATTAACGGTGAAAAAATGAGGTCATGGACCGACATCGTGACAGCGGTAAAAGAAAATCCCGGAAAAAAAATCGATGTCGCCGTCAAACGGGACGGCAAATCGTTTCATATCTCGGTTACACCTGAAGCTGTAAAAGATGAAAATAAAAAAACAATCGGCCGCTTCGGCTCTTATGCGCCGACTGAAAAAGGCGCGCTTGCAGCGATTGCCTACGGCGCGACATCTACCGTTGATGTCACAAAAGCGATCCTGACCAATCTGAGCAAACTTGTGACAGGCCAGTTTAAGCTTGATATGCTTTCGGGTCCTGTCGGCATTTATGATATGACGGATCAAGTTGCAAAAACCGGTATTATCAACCTATTCCAGTTTGCGGCGTTTTTAAGCATCAACCTGGGAATCGTCAACCTGCTGCCGATACCGGCGCTTGACGGCGGGCGGCTGCTGTTTTTATTCATTGAAGCAATCCGCGGCAAGCCGATAAACCGTGACAAGGAAGCATTTGTTGTATTTATCGGCGTAGCTTTCTTAATGCTTCTTATGCTGGTTGTCACATGGAACGATATCCAGCGTTTATTCTTATAATTGACTAGTAAAAAATCAGAGGTGCGAAGACATGAGACAAAGTTTGACGCTTATTCCGACCCTGAGAGAAGTGCCGGCTGATGCTGAAGCAAAAAGCCATAAGCTTCTGCTGAGAGCGGGATTTATCAGACAAAATACGAGCGGGGTTTACAGCTACATGCCCCTGGCTTACAGGGTCATTCAAAACATTCAGAAGATCGTGCGTGAAGAAATGGAAAAAATCAACGCGGTGGAAATGCTGATGCCGGCCCTTCAGCAGGCTGAAACATGGCAGGAATCAGGCAGGTGGTATACGTACGGGCCTGAATTAATGCGTCTGAAAGACCGCCACGGCCGTGAATTTGCTTTAGGCGCGACACATGAAGAAGTCATTACTTCTCTCGTGCGCGATGAGGTGAAATCTTATAAGCGTCTGCCGCTCACTCTTTACCAGATCCAGTCTAAATTCAGAGATGAAAAACGTCCGCGTTTCGGGTTATTGCGCGGACGCGAATTCATCATGAAAGATGCGTATTCTTTCCATGCTTCTGAAGAAAGTCTGGAGGAAACATACCAAAACATGTACGGCGCATACAGCAGCATTTTCGCACGCTGTGAATTAAACGTCCGTCCCGTTATTGCCGACTCGGGCGCGATGGGCGGAAAAGACACGCATGAATTTATGGCTCTTTCTGAAATAGGGGAAGATACCATCGCTTATTCTGATGGATCCTCTTACGCAGCCAATACGGAAATGGCGGAAGTTGTCATGAACAGCGAGCCGTCAGATGAAACACCCGAGGCATTGGAGAAAATTGATACACCGAATGTCAAAAGCATTGAAGAGCTCGCTTCGTTCTTGCAGATTGAGCCGAGCGCCTGCATCAAATCAATGCTGTTTAAAGCGGATGACCGATTTGTTCTCGTGTTAGTAAGAGGCGATCATGAGGTCAATGACGTGAAAGTGAAAAACCTTCTGAACGCGGAAGTGGTTGAGCTTGCGTCTCATGAAGAAGTAGCCGAGAAACTTGGCACGGAGCCGGGATTTGCGGGGCCGATCGGCGCTGCCGGCGACATTGAGATTTATGCCGACCAAGCCGTGAAAGTAATGGTAAACGCCGTTAGCGGCGCGAATGAAAAAGACCGTCATTACCGAAACGTAAACATCGAACGTGACGCGTCAGTAAAAGCATATGCCGATCTTCGAATCATTCAGGAAGGCGATCCGTCACCTGACGGAAAAGGCACGATCCGTTTCGCTGAAGGGATTGAGGTCGGACAAGTCTTTAAACTCGGCACGCGTTACTCTGAAGCGATGAATGCGACATACCTTGATGAAAACGGGCGTGCGCAGCCGATGCTGATGGGATGTTACGGAATCGGCGTGTCCAGAACGCTTTCAGCCATCGCTGAACAGCATCACGACGAAAAAGGCTTGATCTGGCCGAAAAGCGTTGCTCCGTATGATCTTCATATTTTGGCGCTGAATATGAAAAACGAAGCGCAAAAAGAGCTTGCTGAACAGCTTTACGGCAAATTCCAGGCGGAAGGTTATGAGGTATTATACGATGACCGTGCTGAACGCGCAGGCGTGAAGTTTGCTGATTCTGATCTGATCGGCCTTCCGATCCGCATCACTGTCGGAAAACGTGCCGACGAAGGCATCGTAGAAGTGAAAATCCGCAAAACCGGTGAATCTGCCGAAGTTTCAGTGGATGAGCTTTCTGAATTTATCAAGACGAAGTAATCACCATAACGAATCATACAAAATCATGTTAAAATAGAGAAAAAAGAAGGTACCTCATCACCTGCGGAGGTACCTTCACTTATGATGTTTTAAGGGAGGGATACTGTCTGAATGGAACAGTTATCAGTAAACAGAAGACAGTTTCAGATTCTTCTGCAGCAGCTTAATATGACAGATGATACCTTCATGACATACTTTGAAGACGGAGAGATTGATAAACTGACAATCCATAAAGCAGAAAAAGCCTGGCATTTCCAATTTCGCTTTAAGGCTCTTTTGCCGTATCAAATATATGATTCATTCATGATGAGGTTAACACAATCGTTTGCTCACATCGCCCGTGTCACATCGTCTGTTCAGGTCATCGACCCTACAGTGACAGAGGAGCTTGTACAGGATTATTGGACACGCTGTATTGAAGAGCTTGAAGGAACCTCGCCGCCGATGGTGGCTCTTTTGAATCAGCAGAAGCCGAAGCTCAAGGGAAACAAACTGATCGTGAAAACAAAAACAGATACAGAAGCATCTGCGCTCAAAAATAAATACTTCGCGCTGATTCAGCACAGCTACCGCCAATTCGGCTTTCCGGAACTGCAGCTGGATACCGAAATTTTCGTATCTGACCAAGAAGTCCAGAAATTCCGCGAGCAAAAGCTTGCTGAAGATCAGGAGCGGGCGATGCAGGCGCTTATCGAGATGGAGAAGAAGGAAAAAGAGGGCGATGAGGATCAGGCACCGTCCGGACCGCTTGTCATCGGCTATCAAATTAAAGAGAACGAAGAAATCCGGACGCTTGACAGCATCATGGATGAAGAAAGAAGAATTACGGTGCAGGGGTTTGTGTTTGATGCTGAAACACGCGAGCTGAAAAGCGGACGCACGCTCTGCATTTTCAAAATCACGGACTATACAAACAGCATTTTAGTAAAAATGTTCGCCAGAGAAAAAGAAGACGCCGCTTTGATGAAAACGCTGAAAAAAGGCATGTGGGTGAAGGCGCGGGGAAGCATTCAAAACGATACATTCGTCAGAGACCTCGTCATGATTGCAAATGACGTGAATGAAATAAAAGCCAAAACCCGTGAAGACACCGCTCCTGAAGGCGAAAAACGGGTTGAGCTTCATCTGCATTCTCCGATGAGCCAAATGGATGCTGTAACGGGCGTCGGAAAGCTTGTCGAACAGGCGAAAAAATGGGGACATGAAGCGATTGCGTTAACTGATCATGCCGTTGTGCAGTCTTTCCCGGATGCCTATTCCGCCGCGAAAAAACACGGCATTAAAATGATTTACGGAATGGAAGCCAATATCGTAGATGACGGTGTTCCGATCGCATACAATCCAGCTCACCGTCTCCTGGAAGAAGACACATACGTTGTCTTTGACGTTGAAACGACAGGTCTGTCCGCAGTGTATGACACCATCATTGAGCTTGCCGCAGTCAAAATAAGAGGCGGAGAAATTATCGATAAATTCGAAGCGTTCGCCAATCCGCACCATCCGCTGTCAGCAACGACGATAGAGCTTACCGGGATTACGGACGACATGGTCCGCGACGCTCCCGATGTCGTTGACGTCGTCCGGGATTTTAAAGAATGGATCGGCGATGACGTGCTTGTGGCTCATAACGCCAGCTTTGATATGGGATTTTTAAATGTGGCGTACAAGCGACTTTTGAAAACGGAAAAAGCGAAAAATCCGGTCATTGATACGCTGGAACTCGCGCGTTTCCTGTATCCTGAGTTTAAAAATCACCGCTTAAATACGTTATGTAAGAAGTTTGATATCGAATTAACCCAGCATCACCGAGCGGTTTTTGACGCTGAAGCAACGGGCTACCTGCTGTTGAAAATGCTCAAAGATGCCGCTGAAAAAGACATTTTTTATCATGATCAGCTGAATGAGAATATGGGACAATCCAATGCTTATCAGAGATCAAGACCTTATCACGCTACATTGCTTGCCGTAAATGAGACCGGCCTTAAAAATCTGTTTAAGCTCGTGTCCATTTCTCATATTCAATATTTCTACCGAGTGCCGCGCATTCCGAGGTCGCAGCTTAATAAATACAGAGAAGGTCTGTTAATCGGCTCTGCCTGTGACAGGGGTGAGGTCTTTGAAGGCATGATGCAAAAATCTCCTGAAGAGGTTGAAGATATCGCATCCTTCTATGATTATCTTGAAGTGCAGCCGCCGGAAGTATACAGACACCTTCTGCAGCTTGAGCTCGTCCGGGATGAAAAAGCGCTGAAAGAAATCATCGCCAACATTACGAAGCTCGGAGAAAAATTGAATAAGCCGGTCGTGGCTACGGGAAATGTCCACTATTTAAACGATGAGGATAAAATTTACCGGAAGATCTTAATATCTTCCCAAGGCGGCGCCAACCCGTTAAACAGACACGAACTGCCTAAAGTGCACTTCAGAACGACAGATGAAATGCTGGAGGCTTTCTCCTTCCTCGGTGCGGAAAAAGCGAAAGAAATCGTGGTTGACAATACGCAGAAAGTCGCTTCGATGATCGATGAGATCAAACCGATCAAAGACGATCTGTACACGCCGAAAATTGACGGGGCTGATGAAGAAATCCGTGAAATGAGCTATCAGCGCGCCAGAAGCATTTACGGTGAAGAGCTTCCCGAAATTGTAGAAGCGAGAATAGAAAAAGAATTAAAAAGTATCATCGGTCATGGGTTCGCCGTTATTTATCTCATCTCTCATAAGCTTGTAAAACGGTCTCTGGATGACGGTTATCTCGTCGGCTCCCGGGGGTCCGTCGGTTCATCGCTTGTGGCGACCTTAACGGAAATCACTGAAGTGAACCCGCTCGCTCCGCACTACGTGTGCCCGAGCTGCCGATATTCCGAATTCTTTAATGACGGATCAGTCGGTTCCGGTTTTGACCTGCCGGATAAAAGCTGCCCGTCTTGCGGCACACCTTTGAAAAAGGACGGGCATGATATCCCGTTTGAAACGTTCTTAGGCTTTAAAGGTGACAAAGTACCCGATATCGACTTGAACTTCTCAGGTGAGTATCAGCCGCATGCCCATAACTACACGAAAGTATTGTTCGGTGAAGATAACGTGTATCGCGCTGGAACGATCGGCACCGTCGCGGAAAAGACGGCTTACGGATATGTGAAAGGCTATGCGGGCGACCACAACCTGCACATGCGCGGCGCGGAGATCGACCGTCTGGTGCAAGGCTGCACCGGGGTTAAGAGAACGACCGGCCAGCACCCGGGGGGGATTATCGTTGTCCCGGATTACATGGATATTTACGATTTTTCACCGATACAATTCCCGGCAGATGCGACGGGGTCTGAATGGAAAACGACTCATTTTGACTTCCACTCCATTCATGACAACCTGCTGAAGCTTGATATATTAGGGCACGATGATCCGACCGTCATCCGGATGCTCCAGGATTTAAGCGGAATTGATCCGAAGACGATTCCGACAGATGATCCGGAAGTTATGAAGATTTTCCAAGGTACAGAATCGCTCGGCGTTACTGAAGAGCAGATCGGCTGTAAAACGGGGACGCTCGGCATTCCTGAATTCGGGACGCGATTTGTGCGGCAGATGCTTGAGGATACGAAGCCGACTACGTTCTCCGAGCTTGTCCAGATTTCCGGGCTTTCTCACGGAACGGACGTATGGCTCGGCAATGCGCAGGAACTGATACACAACAATACGTGTGAACTGAGCGAAGTGATCGGCTGCCGTGATGACATTATGGTTTACTTGATCTATCAGGGCCTTGAGCCTTCACTGGCTTTTAAAATCATGGAATTCGTCCGTAAAGGCAAAGGCCTGACGCCGGAATGGGAAGAAGAAATGAAAAAGAACAATGTGCCGAACTGGTATATTGATTCATGTAAAAAAATCAAATACATGTTCCCGAAAGCCCACGCCGCCGCATACGTGCTGATGGCGGTGCGGATTGCCTATTTTAAAGTACATCACGCGCTTTTATATTATGCTGCGTATTTTACCGTCCGCGCAGATGACTTTGACATTGATACAATGATTAAAGGCTCGACCGCCATCAGAGCGGTGATGGATGATATCAGCTCTAAAGGGCTTGATGCTTCGCCGAAGGAGAAAAACCTCCTTACCGTGTTAGAGCTTGCGCTTGAAATGTGTGAGCGCGGCTATTCCTTCCAGAAGGTCGATCTATACCGTTCGAGCGCTTCGGAATTTATCATTGACGGCAACAGTCTCATCCCGCCGTTCAACTCAATTCCGGGACTCGGAACCAACGCCGCTCTCAATATTGTGAAAGCGCGGAAAGAAGGGGAGTTCCTTTCAAAAGAGGATCTTCAAAAACGAGGAAAAGTGTCAAAAACCATTTTAGAGTATTTAGACCGTCACGGCTGTCTTGAGTCGCTTCCGGACCAAAATCAGCTGTCTCTGTTTTAAGCTTTGTGCACAGCCTCCGAGCGGAGTTTGATTTGCATTAAATATATGGTTATGGTATAGTTTTATTGGAAATGCTAACGATTACCGAGGCAAAGAGTGGGGAAACCCGCTCTTTTGTATTGAACAGGCAATTTTGCCTCGACATGTCCATCGTTTTCTCAATGCCCCTGCTCTTTTGAAGCAGGGTTTTTATGCAGAGGAACGGCTGATATGATATCGACAGCACAAGGAGGAAAAACATGAGCAAAAAAGTGACTGATACCGTTCAAGAAATGGCTCAGCCCATACTGGATGACCTTCAGCTTGAACTCGTAGACATTGAATTTGTCAAAGAGGGTCAAAACTGGTTCCTTCGCGTGTTTATTGATTCCGAGAACGGTGTTGATATTGAGGAGTGCGCCAAAGTCAGCGAAGCGTTAAGCGAAAAGCTGGATGAGGCCGATCCGATCACCCAGAACTACTTTCTTGAAGTATCTTCTCCTGGAGCCGAGCGTCCATTAAAGAAAAAAGCCGACTTCGAAAAATCACTGGGCAAAAATGTGTACATGAAAACGTACGAACCGATTGACGGTTTAAAAGTGTTTGAAGGCAAATTGGCTGAATTCGATGGACAAACTGTTACAATAGAGATGACGGTCAAAACAAGAAAGAAACGGGTCAATATTCCGTATGAAAAAATAGCTAACGCAAGATTAGCTGTAACATTTTAATGAATGAAGTATTAGTGTTTAAGGGGGGAGACCGCTAACATGAGCAGTGAACTATTAGATGCTCTCACTATTCTTGAAAAAGAAAAAGGCATCAGTAAAGACATTATCATCGAAGCAATTGAAGCTGCCTTAATTTCCGCGTATAAGCGAAATTTTAACCAGGCGCAAAACGTACGGGTCGATCTGAACCGTGAGACGGGCACGATCCGCGTGTTCGCAAGAAAGGATGTCGTAGACGAGGTATACGATTCAAGACTTGAAATCTCGCTTGACGACGCCCAGCACATCCATCCGAACTACCTTGTCGGAGATGTCGTTGAAATAGAAGTAACGCCGAAAGACTTCGGCCGTATTGCTGCGCAGACGGCGAAACAAGTGGTGACGCAGCGTGTCCGTGAAGCTGAGCGCGGCGTGATTTACTCAGAATTTATCGATCGTGAAGAAGACATCATGACGGGAATTGTACAGCGCTTAGACAGCAAGTTTATTTACGTGTCTCTCGGCAAGATTGAAGCGCTGCTGCCCGTCAATGAACAAATGCCGAATGAGAGCTATAAACCGCACGATCGGATTAAAGTATTTATCACAAAGGTCGAAAAAACGACAAAAGGGCCTCAGATCTATGTATCAAGAACGCATCCTGGTCTGTTGAAGCGTCTTTTTGAAATCGAAGTGCCGGAAATTTATGACGGAACGGTCGAACTGAAATCCGTTGCCAGAGAAGCGGGCGACCGCTCTAAAATCTCCGTCCGCACTGATGATCCTGACGTTGATCCGGTCGGTTCATGCGTCGGTCCTAAAGGCCAGCGCGTGCAGGCGATCGTCAATGAACTGAAAGGCGAAAAAATTGATATCGTCAACTGGTCTGACGATCCGGTTGAATTTGTTGCCAATGCGCTCAGCCCGTCTAAAGTGCTGGATGTCATCGTCAGCGAAGAAGAAAAAGCCACGACTGTCATCGTTCCTGATTACCAGCTTTCTCTGGCAATCGGAAAAAGAGGGCAAAACGCCCGCTTAGCTGCGAAACTGACAGGCTGGAAAATCGATATCAAAAGTGAAACGGATGCAAGAGACCTTGGCATCTATCCGAGAGAGCATGAAGAAGATGACGATTTAGAGCCGCTCTTTATGGAGCCTGAAACAGCCGAATCGGATGAATAAGAGGTGACTTTAGGTGAATAAGCGAAAAAAAATTCCTCTGCGCAAATGCGTGGTAACGGGGGAAATGAAGCCTAAAAAGGAACTGATCCGAATTGTCCGTTCTAAAGAAGGAGAGATTTCAGTCGATCCGACCGGAAAGAAGAACGGGCGGGGTGCCTATATCACCCTTGAGAAAGAATGCATCTTAGCTGCGAAAAAGAAAAACACATTGCAAAATCAATTTCAATCACAAATCGATGACCAGATTTTCGAAGAATTGCTGGAACTGGCGGAAAAGGTGAAAAAATAACATGTCTGGAATGGAATGGTTTCCCTTGCTGGGTCTGGCCAATCGAGCTCGTAAGGTCGTGTCGGGCGAGGACTTGGTTATAAAAGAAATTAGAAATGCGCGTGCAAAACTTGTTCTGCTGACAGAAGATGCATCTGCGAATACTGCAAAAAAAGTATCCGATAAATGCAATTATTATAAAGTGCCTTATAAAAAAGTCGAAAGCCGCGCTGATCTCGGCCGCTCTATCGGCAAGGAATCACGTGTCGTTGTCGCCGTCACTGACCAAGGTTTTGCGAATAAGCTGATCAGCTTGCTCGATTAATATTTTTGGGGGTGAACGAATGGCTAAAATGAGAGTTTACGAATATGCAAAAGCCATCAATGTTTCAAGCAAGGAAATTTTGACTGCGCTGAAAAACATGGATATAGTAGTAAATAACCATATGGCAATGCTTGAAGAAAAGACCATTAAGCAGCTTGATGCGAAATTTAAAAAAGGCGGCGCCGGCGTTACATCTCAGAAGCCTGCGGAAACGAACAAAAACAAGCCGCAAGGGATTAATCAGCAGCCTGCTGGGAATCAACCAAACAAAATTCGAGACGGAAAGAAGAATGACGTGCAGAATAATCAATTTAACAAAAACAAGAAGAATAACAACAACAAAAACAAAAACAAACGCAATCATAACAACAAAAATCAGTATCAGCAAAAACCGCTGAAGCCGAAAAAAGAGCTTCCTGAGAAAATTACGTTTTCCGGCTCTTTAACAGTCGGAGCTTTAGCCGAGGAACTGGGCAAAGAGCCGTCTGAACTCATTAAAAAACTGATGCTTCTGGGCGTAATGGCTACCATTAACCAGGAGCTTGACAAAGACACAATCGAACTGATCGCATCTGAATACGGTGTAGAAACAGAAGAAGTGATTGTGCTTGAAGAAACTGAGCTTGAAAAATATGAAGAGGCTGACAAAGAAGAAGATCTTCAAATCCGTCCGCCTGTCGTGACGATCATGGGCCACGTTGACCACGGGAAAACGACCCTCCTTGACAGCATCAGAAAAACAAAAGTTGTTGAAGGTGAAGCCGGCGGAATCACCCAGCATATCGGGGCTTACCAGATCGAAGAAAACGGCAAAAAAATCACGTTCTTAGATACTCCGGGACACGCGGCGTTCACAACAATGCGTGCGCGCGGTGCGGAAGTAACTGATATTACCATTTTAGTCGTAGCGGCTGATGACGGCGTTATGCCGCAGACAGTCGAAGCCATCAACCATGCGAAAGCGGCTGAGGTTCCGATTATCGTTGCCGTGAATAAAGTGGATAAAGAAAGCGCGAACCCTGACCGTGTCATGCAGGAGCTGACTGAATACGGACTCGTTCCTGAAGCATGGGGAGGAGAAACGATTTTCGTTCCTCTGTCCGCTCTTACAGGCAAGGGAATTGACGAGCTTGTCGAAATGATTCTGCTTGTCAGTGAAGTGGAAGAGCTGAAAGCCAATCCGAACCGTCAGGCAAAAGGAACGGTTATTGAAGCTGAGCTCGATAAAGGAAGAGGATCTGTCGCGACACTTCTCGTTCAAACGGGAACATTGAATGTCGGAGATCCGATCGTTGTCGGAAATACATTCGGCCGCGTGCGGGCCATGGTCAATGATCTCGGCCGCCGCGTGAAAACAGCCGGACCGTCCACACCTGTAGAAATTACTGGCTTAAACGACGTACCGCAGGCTGGCGATCAATTCCTCGTCTTTAAAGACGAAAAAACAGCCCGTTCTGTCGGTGAAGCACGCGCTTCCAAGCAACTGGAAGAACAGCGCAGCGACAAAGCGAAGCTGAGCCTCGATGATCTGTTTGAACAAATTAAACAAGGCGATGTCAAAGACATCAATTTAATCGTAAAAGCTGACGTTCAAGGTTCAGCCGAAGCGTTAACAGCCGCTCTTCAAAAAATTGAAGTAGAAGGCGTAAAAGTGAAAATCATTCACACAGGCGTCGGTGCGATTACGGAATCAGACATCATTCTCGCATCTGCTTCAAATGCAATCGTTATCGGGTTTAATGTGCGCCCAGACGGAAATGCTAAGAGCACGGCTGAAGCTGAAAATGTAGATATCCGTCTTCACCGTATCATTTACAAAGTCATCGAAGAAATTGAAGCGGCGATGAAAGGAATGCTTGATCCTGAATACGAAGAAAAAGTCATCGGCCAGGTTGAAGTGCGCCAAACATTCAAAGTGTCGAAAATCGGTACGATTGCCGGCGGATATGTAACAGACGGCCACATTACACGTGACAGCGGACTCCGCCTGATCCGTGACGGCGTGGTCATCTTCGAAGGGGAAGTAGACGTTCTGAAACGCTTCAAAGATGATGTGAAAGAAGTTTCACAAGGATATGAATGTGGTATTACAATTAAGAAATACAATGACATTCGCGAAGGCGACATCATTGAAGCGTATGTCATGCAGGAAATCGAAAGAAAGTGATCGGATTTGCGGAATGTGAATGCATCATTTATGATGCGGGATCATTAAAGGAGAAACGAGCCGTTCTGAAGCGGATTATAACGAGGGTTCAGAATAAGTTCAACGTGTCGGCCGCAGAAATCGGCTATCAGGACACTTGGCAGCGGACCAGCTTCGGAATCGCCGTCGTCTCCTCCTCTCACGTTCAGGCGGAAAAGGAGATCCAGCGCGTACTCGCGTTTATTGACTCCTTTCCCGAAATAGAACGGACGATCACTAGAACAGAGTGGTTTTAACTTAGAGGTGATTGAATTGAGTATGAGAGCAAACCGTGTCGGCGAGCAGATGAAAAAAGAGCTCGGGGATATTATCAGCCGAAAGCTGAAAGACCCGAGAATCGGATTTCTCACTGTAACAGACGTACGTGTTTCAGGTGATTTACAAATAGCGAAGGTGTATATCTCCGTTCTCGGCGGAGAGAAAAAGAAAGAAGAGGCGCTGAAAGGGCTTGAGAAAGCGAAAGGATTTATCCGTTCCGAAATCGGCAGCCGAATCAGACTCCGCAAAACGCCTGAGCTTGAATTTGAATTTGATGAATCAATTGAGTACGGCAACCGTATTGAAACATTGATTCACGAACTGCATTCAGATAAACCGTCTGAATAACAAGGAAAGAGGATGGGCGAGTGTCGTCTGTCCTCTTTTCTGCGTTTTACGGGATACAATTGATAACAAAGGAGCGAAAGACATATGGTTAACGGAGTTCTCCTTTTACATAAACCGGTCGGCATGACTTCTCACGACTGTGTAATGAAAATAAGAAAACTGTTAAAAACAAAGAAAGTCGGACATACGGGAACGCTTGATCCGGAAGTGTCAGGCGTACTGCCGATCTGTGTCGGACGGGCCACAAAGATTGTTGAGTACGTCACCGACAAGTCAAAAACGTACGATGCTGAGATCACTCTCGGTTTCTCCACATCGACCGAAGACCAGACGGGAGAAACGGTCAGCGTAAAACCTGTCAAGGAGCCGCTGAAAGAAGCGGATATCAAAGCCGTTTTAGACGAACTGAAGGGACCGCAGGAGCAAGTGCCGCCGATGTATTCCGCTGTAAAGGTTAACGGGAAAAAGCTCTATGAATACGCCAGAGCCGGTATTGAAGTGGAGCGGCCGAAGCGGAATATCACGATTGAAGATATCGCGCTCACTTCCCCTGTCACTTATAAAGAAGACACAGCATCATTCCGCTTTACAGTCACGTGCTCAAAGGGCACTTACGTGAGAACATTGGCGGTGACAATCGGTGAAAAACTCGGCTATCCCGCGCATATGTCGCATCTCATCCGCACCGCTTCCGGCGATTTCAGCCTTGATGAGTGTTTCACATTTGAGGAACTTGAACAGCAGGTTTCAGACGGAACGGTTGCAGAGCATGCCGTGCCGATCGATAGAGCGCTCAATCATTTGCCGAAATGGGTCATAAGTGATACATTAGCTAAGAAAGCTGAAAACGGGTCAGTGTTTGACATCCCGGCGGAATTTTCTGCAATGACAGCTGACGCCCGTATAGCGGTCTGTACTGAAGACGGAGAATGTGTGGCCATTTATATGCCGCATCCTTCAAAAAAAGGACTGCTGAAACCGGCTAAAGTGCTCATGCAAAAAAGCGAACAATAAGAAAAAAGGTGACCGTTCTGTGAAGACGATACATATTTCTCATCCGCATCATTTACAAAAAGAAGAGCAGCCGGCGTCTGTCATGGCACTCGGCTACTTTGACGGCGTTCATTTGGGACACCGGAAAGTAATCGGAACAGCCAGACAAATAGCCGAAGAAAAAGGCCTGTCGCTGGCCGTTATGACGTTTCATCCCCACCCTTCCCATGTGTTGGGCAGGGACAAAGAGCCAAAGGATCTGATTACGCCGCTTGAAGATAAAATCAGCCAGATCGGGCGTTTAGGCGCTGATGTGCTGTATGTCGTAAAGTTTGATGAGGCGTTTGCGTCGCTGTCTCCAAAACAATTTGCCGAGGAGTATATTTTAGGGTTAAACGCGCGGCACGCTGTGGGAGGCTTCGATTTTACGTACGGAAAATACGGAAAAGGCACGATGGAGACGCTGCCGGACGATTTAAACGGCAAGGCCGGATGCACGACTGTCGAGAAACAGACCGAGCAGGACAGAAAGATCAGCTCCACTTATATCCGGTCAGCGCTGCAGGATGGTGACGTTGAACTTGCGCACACTCTTCTCGGCCAGCCGTATTTTATCCGGGGCACTGTGATTCACGGAGATAAAAGAGGCCGCACCATCGGTTTTCCGACCGCGAATGTCGGTCTGCACAACAGTTATATCGTGCCGCCGACAGGCGTGTATGCAGTGAAAGCCGAAATAAAAGGCGAGGTGTATGAAGGCGTCTGCAACATCGGCTACAAACCGACCTTTTATGAAAAGCGTCCCGATCAGCCGTCAATTGAAGTTCATTTGTTTAATTTTCAACAGGATGTATACGGAGAAGACGTTAAAATCGAGTGGTACAAACGAATCCGAAGCGAACGGAAGTTTAACGGCATCGATGAACTGACGGCTCAGATCGGGAAAGACAAACAAGAAGCGATCCGTTTTTTCAGCAAATAACGGAAAAAACATCAAAAGTACACAAATTTTCTTCTAAAAGATTTGCATATGGGCGCGATTTTTAGTATCATATGTTTCGTAGTCTTAAAACCATTGCTTGGCAATCCGAAGTCACCGACGGTTGCTAGGTAACTGGGGCTAATTATGATATGGAGGTGAAACAGGATGGCAATTACTCAAGAGCGTAAAAATCAACTCATCAGCGAGTTCAAAACACACGAATCTGATACTGGATCTCCAGAAGTTCAGATCGCTATCCTAACAGACTCAATTAACAACTTGAACGAGCATTTGCGTACTCACAAGAAAGATCACCACTCACGTCGCGGTCTTCTTAAAATGGTAGGTAAACGTCGTAATCTTCTTACGTATCTGCGTAATAAAGACGTAACTCGTTACCGTGAGTTAATTAACAAACTAGGCTTACGTCGATAATCGTAAAAAGCGGGAGGATTCCCGCTTTTTTATCGTATTAAAGCGAAAAAAATAATAATAAAAAAACAATGAAATCCTTTTACATACTACTTTGACATTGATATGTTCAATTCATTTCGTTCATAATAGGAGTAATTGATTATTTCACACATTAAGAGAGGAGCTCGTAATCGAATGGGACAAGAGAAACATGTCTTTACCATAGATTGGGCC
This sequence comes from Bacillus sp. 275, assembly GCF_001999205.1. Taxonomy (NCBI): domain Bacteria; kingdom Bacillati; phylum Bacillota; class Bacilli; order Caryophanales; family Bacillaceae; genus Bacillus; species Bacillus sp. 275. Next base: position 312,228 of record NZ_CP019626.1, on the reverse strand, counting down.
GGCAGACAGCTTACAGTAGAAGCCGGCCAGCTTGCCAAACAGGCAAACGGCGCTGTCATGGTCCGCTACGGCGATACTGCAGTGCTCAGCACAGCAACCGCATCAAAAGAACCGAAACCGCTAGATTTTTTCCCGCTTACCGTTAACTATGAAGAAAGATTATACGCAGTAGGTAAAATTCCGGGCGGTTTTATTAAAAGAGAAGGCCGTCCAAGTGAAAAGGCCGTTTTAGCCAGCCGTCTGATCGACCGTCCGATCCGCCCGCTTTTCGCAGACGGATTCCGTAACGAAGTACAGGTCATCAGCATTGTCATGAGTGTTGATCAGGACTGCTCATCTGAAATGGCTGCAATGTTCGGTTCATCACTCGCTCTTTGCGTTTCCGATATCCCGTTTGAAGGCCCGATCGCAGGTGTGACGGTAGGCCGCATTGACGGGAAATTCGTCATCAATCCGACGGTTGACCAGCTTGAAAAAAGTGATATCAACCTCATCGTTGCAGGCACAAAAGACGCCATCAACATGGTGGAAGCCGGAGCGGATGAAGTTCCTGAAGAAATCATGCTTGAGGCGATTATGTTCGGTCACGAAGAAATTAAGCGCCTGATCGCATTCCAAGAAGAAATCGTCGCAGCAGTCGGCAAAGAAAAAACAGAAATCGAACTGTATGAAATTGACGAAGAGCTCAGCGAAAAAGTAAAAAGCCTTGCGGAGCCGGATCTTCTCAGCGCCATTCAGGTTCACGAAAAACATGCTCGCGAAGACGCGATCAATGAAGTGAAAAATGCAGTTGTCGCGAAATTCGAAGAAGAAGAGCATGATGAAGATACGATTAAAAAAGTGAAACAGACACTGTCTAAACTCGTGAAAAACGAAGTGCGCCGTTTGATCACAGAAGAAAAAGTCCGTCCGGACGGCCGCGGCGTTGATCAGATCCGCCCGCTTTCTTCAGAAGTCGGCCTTCTGCCGAGAACGCATGGCTCCGGGCTGTTTACGCGAGGACAGACGCAGGCGCTCAGCGTTTGTACATTAGGCGCCCTTGGGGACGTTCAGATTCTTGACGGTTTAGGCGTGGAAGAATCAAAACGCTTTATGCATCATTATAACTTCCCGCAGTTCAGCGTAGGGGAGACAGGCCCGATGCGCGGACCGGGACGCCGTGAGATCGGTCACGGTGCTCTTGGAGAGCGTGCGCTTGAGCCGGTCATTCCGAATGAAAAAGACTTCCCGTATACGGTCCGCCTCGTATCCGAAGTGCTTGAATCAAACGGTTCCACTTCACAGGCCAGCATTTGCGCGAGCACGCTTGCCATGATGGACGCAGGTGTTCCGATTAAAGCCCCTGTTGCGGGTATCGCGATGGGACTTGTGAAATCAGGCGAGTACTATACGGTATTAACGGATATTCAAGGGATGGAAGACGCCCTCGGTGACATGGACTTTAAAGTAGCCGGCACGGAAAAAGGCGTGACAGCGCTGCAAATGGACATTAAAATTGAAGGCCTTTCAAGAGAAATTCTTGAAGAAGCGCTTCAGCAGGCGAAAAAAGGAAGAATGGAAATCTTGAACAGCATGCTCAGCACGCTTGGTGAATCAAGAAAAGAACTTTCTCAATATGCGCCGAAAATTTTAACGATGAACATTAATCCGGATAAAATCCGTGACGTTATCGGACCGAGCGGTAAACAAATCAACAAAATCATTGAAGATACCGGTGTGAAAATTGACATTGAACAAGACGGCACCATCTTTATTTCTTCTACTGATGAAAGCAGCAACCAAAAAGCGAAAAAAATCATCGAAGATCTTGTCAGAGAAGTCGAAGTCGGCCAGCTTTACCTCGGTAAAGTCAAACGGATTGAGAAATTCGGCGCTTTCGTTGAAATCTTCAGCGGAAAAGACGGTCTCGTTCACATCTCTGAACTAGCGCTCGAACGGGTCGGCAAGGTTGAGGATGTTGTGAAAATCGGTGACGAAATCCTTGTGAAGGTAACTGAAATTGACAAACAGGGACGAGTGAATCTGTCGCGTAAAGCAGTGCTGCGCGAAGAGAAAGAAAAAGAACAGGAACAACAACAATCTTAAATGAAAACCTAACAAGGAGCCTGGGAGACCCGGCTTCTTTATTTTGAGAAAGACAACAGACGGGTTCTACCTTGTCCTCCTCATACATAATGTGTGGTGAGGGGGGAAGGACATGTTGAAAAAATTCGTGCCGTTTGCCGTTTTTTTATTTCTTTTTTTTGTTTCGTTTGAAATGTTAAAAAATCCGTATACAGTTGATTACATAGACGCAATGAAAAAAGACGCTGTAACTGTGTCAGCATCAAAAGATCCGCTCTATGAAGAATTACTGCAAAAAGCGTCAGAGTATGAAGTGAAGCCGCAAGACGCGCGGATTGATAAAATATGGAAGAGTATACCGGGATATAACGGTTTAAAAGTCAATGTGGAAAAATCCTATAAACAAATGAAAAAGGACGGAGAATTTCACGAAGACGGCCTTGTCTATGAGCAGGTAAAACCGAAAGTCCATCTTGATTCTCTCGCGCCCGAACCCATTTATAAAGGAAATCCCGACAAACCGATGGTCGCTTTCCTGATAAATGTCGCCTGGGGAAATGAATACGTGGAGCAAATGCTGCCTATTCTGAAGCAGCACCAGGTCAAAGCAACTTTCTTTCTTGAAGGGAAATGGCTGAAAAACAATCAGGAACTGGGGAAAAAAATAGCGGCAGACGGACATGAAATCGGAAATCATTCATACAATCACCCTGATATGAGCAAACTGACTTCAGGAAGCATTTCCGAACAGCTTGACAAAACCAATGCACAAATCAGCGAGACGCTCGGCATGAAGCCGAAATGGTTTGCGCCGCCAAGCGGCAGCTTCAGAAAAGCCGTGGTCGACCTTGCGGCGGAAAAAGGAATGGGCACCATCATGTGGACCGTTGACACCATTGACTGGCAAAAACCGTCTCCCGCTGTTTTACAAACAAGGGTGTTGAGCAAAATACATAACGGAGCCATGATTTTAATGCATCCGACTGATCCGACTGCGAAAAGCCTGGATACACTGATTGCAAAAATCAAAGAAAAAGGCTACGCGCTCGGCTCAGTGTCTGACTTAATGGATGAAAACAGGCTGATGAAGTAGCAGGCGGCAGTTGCCTGTCTTTGAATAGGAGGAACAGACTTGATAAAACGCTATACATGCCAAAACGGTGTAAGAGTTGTGCTTGAAAATAATCCAACGGTGCGGTCTGTGGCAATCGGCGTCTGGATCGGGACGGGGTCACGTCATGAAACGCCGGATACAAACGGTATTTCGCACTTTCTTGAGCATATGTTTTTTAAAGGAACAAATACCAGGTCCGCACGTGAAATCGCAGAATCCTTCGATCGGATAGGCGGCCAAGTGAATGCCTTCACTTCAAAAGAATATACGTGCTATTACGCCAAAGTGCTGGATGAGCATGCAAACTACGCACTTGATGTGCTGGCTGATATGTTCTTTCATTCTGCTTTTGACGAAGATGAGCTCAAAAAAGAAAAGAACGTCGTATATGAAGAAATCAAAATGTATGAAGACGCGCCGGATGACATTGTCCACGATCTGCTGAGCAAAGCGACATACGGCAATCATTCGCTCGGCTACCCGATTCTCGGGACGGAGGAAACGCTTTCGTCATTTAACGGCGATTCTCTCAGACAGCATATGGATGACTTTTACACGCCGGACCGCGTCGTCATTTCTGTCGCCGGAAATGTAACGGAACAATTCATTAAAGACGTGGAGAAATGGTTCGGTACATACGAAGCGAAGGGCAAAGCAAGCGGCATTAGCGAGCCTGAGTTTCATTATGAAAAGCTGACCAGAAAAAAAGACACCGAACAGGCGCATCTCTGTCTCGGTTTCAAAGGCCTGAAAGTCGGAGATCCGGACATTTACGATTTGATCGTCTTAAACAACGTGCTGGGCGGAAGCATGAGCAGCCGTCTTTTCCAGGATGTGCGTGAAGATAAAGGACTGGCCTATTCTGTATACAGCTATCACAGTTCCTATGAAGACAGCGGTATGCTGACGATTTACGGAGGCACCGGCGCGAATCAGCTCGGACTTCTGTCTGAAACCATTCAGGAAACGTTATCGGTTCTAAAACGTGACGGTATCACCCCGAAAGAGCTGGAAAACAGCAAAGAGCAAATGAAGGGGAGCTTAATGCTCAGCTTAGAGAGCACAAACAGCAAAATGAGCCGGAACGGGAAAAACGAACTCCTGCTCGGAAAGCATAAGACCATGGATGAAATTATCACTGAATTAAATGCGGTCAGCCTGGAAAGCGTCAACGGCCTCAGCCGCCGCTTATTTACGGATGATTACGCACTATCGCTCATCAGCCCGACCGGCAATATGCCGGCCTCGTCTTAAGCGGAAAAGCAGTCTGCCTCTATACGGGGCAGGCATTTTTTTTTGCTCCGGGTCATATAGTACAAGGGGGTGGCTATCATGAGGCTCAGTGAACTGTCAGGTAAAGAAATAGTGGACATTAAACGGGCAGAGCGGCTCGGCGTGCTCGGCCAGACCGATTTGGAAATTAATGAACAGGACGGACAAATTACCGCGCTGTTGATACCGACGGTAAAATGGTTCGGATTGCGAAAACAAGGCCACGACATCCGCGTCCCCTGGAACCATATCCAAAAAATCGGGTCAGACATGATCATTTTAGACGTTCCGGGGGAGATCACGCCTCCCGAAGAGTAGATCTTATTCATTTTTTGCAAGCACCGGCTCATACAGCCGGTGCTTTTTTTATGAAAAAGACGCTGTACATTCACCGCCCTTTCTCTTCGCACATACGATGAAGAGGAGGATGACACTTAAAAGATCCAGTAACTGTAAAGAAGGTGAACGTTTCAGATGTTAACCGGATTGACAATTGCGATCATTGGCGGTGACGCAAGACAGCTTGAGATTATAAGAAAGCTGACAGAACAGCATGCCGATATTTATCTTGCAGGGTTTGACCAATTGGATGACGGTTTTACAGGAACCGTCAAATGCAAAATCGATGAGATTCCCTTTCAAAAAATAGACAGTATCATCCTGCCTGTATCGGCAACGACCGGAGAAGGCGTTGTTTCCACGGTTTTTTCAAATGAAGAAGTGGTATTAAAGCAGAGCTATCTTGAGCGGACACCGGAGCATTGCGTCATTTATTCAGGCATCTCCAACGCGTATCTTGAGGGGATCGCCAGCGAAGCGGGCCGCAAGCTTGTGAAATTATTTGAGCGGGACGATATCGCGATATTCAACTCGATTCCCACTGTTGAAGGAACAATCATGATGGCGATTCAGCATACGGATTATACCATTCACGGATCAAATGTCGCCGTTCTCGGCATGGGGCGCACCGGTATGACGATCGCCCGGACGTTTGCGGCGTTAGGGGCGAAGGTAAAAGTGGGCGCGCGGAGTTCGGCTCATTTGGCCCGTATAACGGAAATGGGGCTTTCTCCTTTTCAACTTGAAGAGCTTACTGAACATGTAAATGATATTGATATCTGCATTAACACCGTACCGAGCTTGATTCTGAATCAAAGCGTTTTATCGCGCATGACGCCGAAGACCTTGATTTTGGATTTAGCATCCCGTCCGGGCGGAACGGATTTCAAATATGCTGAAAAACAAGGCATTAAAGCGCTGCTTGCTCCGGGTCTTCCGGGAATTGTGGCCCCGAAAACAGCCGGACAGATTATTGCGAACGTATTGAGCAAGCTTTTGGCAGACTTAAAGAAAGAGGGGGAATAACCATGTCTCTGAAAGGGAAAAGAATCGGATTCGGATTAACCGGATCGCACTGCACATATGAGGAAGTTTTTCCGCAAATAGAGGCGCTTATCAGTCAAGGAGCTGAAGTCCGGCCGGTCGTGACGTCAACCGTTCAATCGACCGATACCCGCTTTGGGGAGGGGGGAGATTGGGTCAGAAAAATTGAAGAAGCAACAGGCTTTGAGGCGATTGATTCCATCGTAAAAGCGGAGCCTCTCGGGCCGAAACTTCCGCTCGACTGCATGGTCATCGCCCCCTTAACCGGAAATTCAATGAGCAAACTCGCGAATGCGATGACTGACAGCCCCGTCCTTATGGCTGCGAAAGCCACGATCCGCAACGGCCGCCCGGTCGTGCTCGGAATTTCGACAAACGACGGACTCGGTTTAAACGGAACGAATTTAATGAGGCTGATGTCTGCAAAAAACATATATTTCATCCCGTTCGGCCAGGACGACCACGTGAAAAAACCGACATCGCTCGTCGCCAGAATGGATCTCCTTCCGATTACGGTAGAAAAAGCTCTTTTGCACCAGCAGGTTCAGCCGGTGCTCGTACACCACCATGAATAAAAAATCATGATGACAGAAAATCATTCCCGAATAAAAAAATTCGGTCAATCCGTGACTATTCTATGGTAAAATAAAACGTAAAATGCAAAGTCAATTCAACAAATGATGCTTAATTGGCGGAAGGAGTTTTACAGATGGGAAGAGGATTACACGTAGCAGTTGTCGGAGCGACGGGAGCCGTAGGACAGCAAATGCTGAAAACACTGGAAGACAGAAACTTTGAAATCGAAACACTCACACTACTATCCTCAAAGCGTTCTGCTGGTACGAAAGTAACGTTTAAAGGCGAAGAATATACAGTGCAGGAAGCTGTTCCTGAAAGCTTCGAAGGCGTTCATATCGCGTTATTCAGCGCCGGCGGAAGCGTATCACAAAGCTTGGCGCCTGAGGCTGTAAAACGGGGAGCCATTGTGATTGACAATACCAGCGCATTCCGTATGGACGAAAATACACCGCTCGTGGTGCCTGAGGTGAACGAAGGTGATCTGCACAAACATAACGGCATTATCGCCAACCCTAACTGTTCAACGATTCAGATGGTGGCTGCGCTTGAACCGATCCGCAAAGCGTACGGATTGAAAAAAGTCATTGTATCTACTTACCAAGCTGTGTCCGGGGCCGGCAATGAAGCGGCGAAGGAATTGTACAGCCAGACAAAGGCGATTTTAAACAATGAACCCGCAGAACCGTCCATTATGCCGGTTAAAGGCGACAAAAAGCATTATCAAATCGCATTTAACGCCATTCCGCAAATTGATAAATTCCAAGATAACGGCTATACGTTTGAGGAAATGAAAATGATTAATGAAACGAAAAAAATCATGCATATGCCGAATCTGGAAGTGGCTGCGACATGTGTCAGACTGCCGATTGAAACAGGGCACTCAGAATCTGTTTACATTGAGCTTGACCGTGATGACGCAACCGTTGAAGATATTAAACAGCTTTTAAAAGAAGCTCCGGGTGTTACGCTTCAGGATGATCCGGCGGAGCAGCTTTACCCGATGCCTGCTGATTGCGTCGGCAAACGCGATGTATTTGTAGGAAGAATCCGTAAAGATTTGGACAGAGCAAACGGTTTTCATTTGTGGGTTGTTTCTGATAACCTGTTAAAAGGCGCTGCTTGGAACTCAGTCCAAATCGCGGAAAGCCTGCAAAAACTGAACCTCGTATAAACAAACGTATTTTCTATAGGCGAACAGAAGAGAGTAAGGCTCTGCCTGCTCTCTTCTGTTACGTCAGACTAATTTGGAGTGAAAATAGTGAAGATCATTGTTCAAAAATTCGGCGGAACATCCGTAAAAGATGACAAAGGCCGCAAGCTTGCGCTAGCACACATTAAAGATGCCATCAGTGAAGGTTATAAAGTTGTTGTTGTTGTATCGGCGATGGGAAGAAAAGGAGACCCGTACGCGACAGATTCTTTAATCGGGCTCCTTTACGGCAGCCAGTCCGACATTTCTCCGAGAGAGCAGGATATGCTTCTGTCTTGCGGAGAAACGATTTCGTCCGTTGTTTTTTCCAGCATGCTGAAGGAAAACGGCATAAAAGCCGCAGCTTTAACAGGAGCCCAGGCCGGCTTTTTAACCAATGCCCAGCATACTGACGCCAAAATTATAGAAATGAAAACAGAGCGGCTTTTCGCTGCACTTGCCAGCCATGACGCTGTCGTTGTCGCGGGATTTCAGGGAGCGACTGAAAAAGGCGACACGACGACGATCGGCAGAGGAGGAAGCGATACTTCAGCAGCGGCGCTCGGCGCGGCGGTAGATGCTGAGTTTATCGACATTTTTACGGACGTGGAAGGCGTTATGACAGCCGATCCGAGAATCGTGGAAAATGCTAAGCCGCTTCCGAACGTCACATATACGGAAATCTGCAACCTTGCCTATCAAGGCGCGAAAGTCATTCATCCGCGCGCGGTGGAAATCGCCATGCAGGCAAAGGTGCCGATCCGCGTGCGCTCCACTTATTCAAAAGACAAAGGCACTTTGGTGACGTCCCATCATTCGTCTAACATCGGCAGCGATGTATTCGAACGGCTGATCACGGGGATCGCCCATGTGAAAGATGTGACGCAATTTAAGGTTCCCGCCAAAATGGGGCAATACAACGTTCAGACTGAAGTCTTTAAAGCAATGGCAAATGCCGGAATCAGCGTAGATTTCTTTAACATTACGCCGAGTGAAATCGTATATACCGTAGCCGGCAGTAAAACGGAAGCCGCGCGCAGCATTTTGGCTGAATTAGGATATGAGCCGACAGTGACGGAGAGCTGTGCGAAAGTGTCAGCGGTCGGCGCCGGGATAATGGGTGTTCCGGGTGTCACGTCAAAAATCGTCTCCGCACTTTCTGATAAAGGCATTCCGATTCTGCAATCTGCCGACAGCCATACGACGATATGGGTGCTCGTTCATGAAAAAGATATGGTAACGGCCGTAAATGCGCTGCATGAAGTGTTTGAACTTTCAAAGTAAATGTGATTGAATCATGATGAGGTGAAAAAAATGAATGTCGGAAATATATCTACAGCGATGATTACCCCCTTTGACAGTAAAGGGAATGTAGACTTTCAAAAACTGTCTACATTAATCGACTATTTGTTGAAAAACGGCACGGATTCTTTAGTTGTCGCAGGCACGACCGGCGAATCTCCGACACTTTCAACGGAAGAAAAAATTGCACTCTTTGAATTTACAGTCAAAGAAGTGAACGGACGCGTGCCTGTTATTGCGGGTACGGGAAGCAACAATACGAAAGACTCCATTAAACTGACAAAAAAAGCTGAAGAAGCCGGCGTCGATTGCGTTATGCTTGTCACGCCGTATTATAATAAGCCTTCCCAAGAGGGGATGTACCGTCATTTTAAAGCCATAGCTGAAGAAACGTCTCTTCCTGTGATGCTTTACAACGTGCCGGGCAGAACGGTCGCTTCGCTTGCGCCGGAAACGGCCATCAGACTTGCGGAGATACCGAATATCTCTGCGATTAAAGAAGCGAGCGGCGATCTTGATGCCATTACGAAAATCATTGCCGAAACACCGGAAGATTTTTACGTCTATTCAGGTGATGACGGGTTAACGCTTCCTATTCTCGCAGTCGGCGGAAGAGGAGTCGTGTCAGTGGCCAGCCATATCGTAGGTTCTGACATGCAGCAGATGATTAAAAACTATACGAACGGGCAGACGGCAACCGCGGCACTGATTCATCAGAAGCTTCTGCCGATCATGAAGGAGCTCTTTAAAGCGCCTAATCCGGCTCCGGTCAAAACGGCGTTACAGCTGAAAGGCCTTGATGTCGGATCTGTGCGTCTTCCTCTTATCCCGCTGAATGAAGATGAACGTCTGAGCCTGAGCAGCGTCATCAGCGAACTGTAAGAAAAAATTTATACAGTTAAAATACGCGGTCATTCTCATTTTTATCGTGAGTTTGACCGTTTTGTATACATATTGGTTTTCCCTAAACCTTCCGCTTCTTCTTGTTTTCTAAAATTGATATCAGTTATAATAGGAACAAGTGATGATGGACGGGTATGAGACTAGGAGGATACAGATTTTGAAAAAGAAAAATACAGAAAACGTCAGAATTATCGCCCTTGGCGGCGTCGGAGAAATTGGGAAGAACCTATATGTCATTGAAATTGACTCAGACATATTTGTAGTGGATGCAGGGCTGATGCACCCTGAAAATGAAATGCTCGGTATTGATGTCGTCATTCCGGATATTTCCTACTTAGTAGAACGGGCTGACCGCGTGAAGGCCATCTTTCTGACACACGGGCACGATGAAAACATCGGGGGCGTCTTTTATTTATTGAATAAGCTGTCGGTGCCGGTATACGGAACGAAGCTTACGCTTGCATTACTGAGAGAAAAACTCAAGCAGTACGGGCATAATCGAAAAGCTGATTTGCGTGAAGTTCACTCTAAATCAGTCATTACATTTGAATCAACGAAAGTATCGTTCTTTAAAACGATTCACAGTATTCCGGATTCAGTGGGAGTCAGCTTCAAAACATCACTTGGCTCTATTGTGTGCACGGGAGACTTCAAATTTGACCAGACGCCTGCTTATCACCAATCATGTGATATTGGCGAAATTGCCAAAATCGGAAACAGCGGCGTGCTCGCCCTGCTTTCTGACAGCGCCAATGCGGAGCGCCCGGGGTATACTCCGTCAGAAGCATATGTAAGCGGTGAAATTTCCGATGCGATGAACAATTCAGAAAACCGTGTCATCATTGCTGTATTCGCGTCTAATATCAACCGGATCCAGCAAGTGATACAGGCTGCCGTCCAGAACGGCCGCAAACTTGCAATCGCCGGAAAAAATCTGCAAAACGTGCTTCAGCTTGGGCGCAAGCTCGGCTATATTGAAGCCGAAGATGAAATGTTTATTCCTGTGCAGGATGTGAAAAAATATCCGAAGCGGGAAGTGGCAATTGTTACAGCCGGAAGCCATGGTGAGCCGCTGGCCGCTCTTACGCGGATGGCCAAGCAGGCGCACAAGCAGCTTAACATTGAAGAAGGAGACACCGTTGTCATTGCATCAACACCGATTCCGGGGCATGAATTGATATATTCCAAAACCGTCAACCTGCTTGCCCGAGCCGGCGCTCAAGTCATTTTCGCCCAAAAGCGCGTGCATGTGTCCGGTCACGGTTCGCAGGAAGAATTGAAACTCATGCTTAATTTGCTGAAACCGAAATATTTAATTCCGGTTAACGGTGAATTCAGAATGCAAAAAGCGCATTCCAAAATCGCAGAAGAGATCGGCATGAAACGCAGCGACATTTTCTTGATTGAAAAAGGTGACGTCGTTGAATTCCGCGGCCAGAATGTGAAAATCGGGGATAAAGTCACGTACGGAAACGTTCTGATTGACGGCCTCGGAGTCGGCGACATCGGCAACATCGTGCTGAGAGACCGCCGCTTATTGTCACAAGACGGCATTCTCATCGTCGTGATTTCACTCGATAAGCAGAAAAAGAACCTCGTATCAGGTCCTGAGATCATTACGCGCGGTTTCGTGTATGTCAGAGAATCAGAGGGTCTAATTGTACAAGCTACTGAGCTCGTCCGCTCTATCGTGACTGAAGCGACGGAAACATCTGCCGTAGAATGGTCCACGCTGAAACAAGCAATGCGTGATGCGCTGAATCAATTCCTTTATGAAAAAACAAAACGCAAGCCGATGATCATTCCGATCATTATGGAAGTATAATGTATACAAAGCCGGAGCGCATGATGCTCCGGCTTTGTTTTTGTTCATGTCCCGGATGGAAATCATCATCTTTGTTCATAATACAAAGAGACATTCGGAAAGGGTGAAAGATAAAATGGATCATCGTATGGAAAACACCGAAGAACAGCAGCCCGAAAAATCAGATGCGAAAGACAGCATTATGAGCAAAATTCAGCAGCTGGGAGAGACATCTCTGCCGCAAATGTCCCAAGATAGCAATATTCACTGCCTGACGATCATCGGCCAAATTGAGGGGCACGTCCAGCTCCCGCCGCAAAATAAAACAACCAAATATGAACACGTCATTCCGCAAATCGTCGCCATTGAGCAAAATCCGAAAATCGAAGGACTTCTGATCATCTTAAACACCGTCGGAGGCGATGTGGAAGCGGGGCTTGCGATTGCGGAAATGCTCGCATCCTTATCAAAACCGACCGTCTCAATCGTACTCGGCGGGGGACACTCGATAGGTGTGCCGATCGCCGTGTCATGTGATCATAGTTTTATCGCGGAAACAGCGACTATGACCATTCACCCCGTTCGGCTTACAGGTCTGGTTATCGGGGTTCCGCAAACATTTGAATACTTGGACAAAATGCAGGAGCGGGTCGTCAACTTTGTGACCCATCATTCAAATATTTCCGAAGAAAAATTCAAAGAGCTGATGTTTTCAAAAGGAAACTTAACCAGGGACATCGGGACGAACGTAGTCGGGAAAGATGCGGCTGATTACGGATTAATTGATGCCGTGGGCGGCGTCGGACAGGCGATAAAAAAGCTGAATCAGCTGATTGAGGAACGAAAGGGCGAGGAAGGAAGGATGATTCAATGATCCTTTATACCGTCATGCCCCAAGAAGTCGTTTACGGTCAGGAAATAGAGCAAAGCGTGCATGAACAGGTAGATTACGCCGGCGTGCCGCTGCTAGTTGAGATGAAGGGAAATGAAGCTGAAGTCGTACAGATTTTAAGTACGAACCCGATGGATTTTCTGAATCCGGACATCGCTCCTGGACAAAAAATCAAGCTGAAAATCTAACCGGCATTCAGTCCGTTTCTCGGGGGCAAAATATGCTATAATAGGGGAATCCTACAGAAAAATGCAGCCGGCAAAAGGCTGCTTTTCTTCATGATGTATGATTTTACATTTTTTAACGCAGTAAGGTGATGAGTGTGGCAAAGAAAAAACGGAAATCTAAAAAGAAACAAGAGAGTAAGCTCAATCTAAAATACGAACTAAGCGGACTGCTCTGTGTTGCAATCTCAATTATTGCTGTTTTGCAGCTCGGCGTTGTGGGACAGACATTTGTGTACTTGTTCCGTTTTTTTGCCGGAGAGTGGTTTATTTTATGCTTAATTGCGCTCTTCCTTCTCGGAATTTCGCTGTTTTGGAAAAAGAAGAGTCCAAGCCTTTTAACGAGAAGAAAGGCAGGGCTGTACTGTATTATCGCCAGTATATTGCTGCTGTCTCACGTGCAGCTCTTTAAAAATCTGTCTCATCACGGGTCGATTCGGTCGGCAAGTGTCATCGGCAACACGTGGGAGCTGTTTATGATTGACATGAAACAGCAGGCTGCTTCCCCTGATTTGGGCGGCGGCATGATCGGCGCGGTACTGTTTGCAGCTTCCCACTTTTTATTTGCATCAACGGGTTCACAGATCATGGCGATCGTGCTGATCTTAATGGGGCTGATTCTTGTAACGGGCCGTTCACTGCAGGAAACGCTCAAAAAGTGGACGAGCCCCGTCGGCCGGTTTATCCGCGGTCAATGGCAGGCATTTCTTGAGGATATGAAGACGGTCAGAACGAATATGTCTTCGCCGAAAACAAAAACAAAATCGGGCAAAAAACAAAAACGGGTTCAAAAGAAAAAAGAAGAGCCTGAACCGGAGGAAGAGGATGAGGAAATCATTTCGCCGATCATCCATTCAGAGCCGATTATTTCAAGCTTTTCAGACCGTCAGGAAGAGCCCGCCGAACCGCTGATTCCGGAAAAAACGCAGGAGGCTGCACAAGCGGCAAAAGATGAGCCTTCCGGCGGCGCTCAAGACAGTGGCGAAACGGCTGCGGCTCCGCCGATGACGTTTACAGAGCTTGAAAATAAAGATTATCAAATGCCTTCATTGGACATACTGGCTGACCCGAAACATACCGGCCAGCAGACCGATAAGAAAAACATTTACGAGAATGCAAGAAAACTCGAACGGACTTTTCAAAGCTTTGGCGTAAAGGCGAAAGTGACGCAGGTTCATCTCGGTCCGGCGGTCACAAAATATGAGGTGTATCCGGACGTCGGGGTCAAAGTCAGTAAAATCGTGAATCTGAGCGATGACCTCGCGCTCGCGCTTGCCGCGAAGGATATCCGGATCGAAGCGCCGATTCCGGGTAAATCGGCAATCGGCATCGAGGTGCCCAATGCTGAAGTTGCGATGGTTTCGTTAAAAGAAGTGCTTGAATCCAAGCTCAATGACAAGCCGGACGCAAAGCTTCTGATCGGCTTGGGACGAAATATTTCCGGGGAAGCCGTGCTTGCCGAACTGAACAAAATGCCCCACCTGCTCGTAGCGGGGGCAACGGGAAGCGGAAAAAGCGTCTGTGTCAACGGTATTATTACGAGCATTCTGATGAGGGCCAAACCGCATGAAGTGAAGATGATGATGATTGACCCGAAAATGGTTGAGCTGAATGTGTATAACGGCATTCCTCATCTGCTTGCGCCGGTCGTGACAGATCCGAAAAAGGCCTCGCAGGCTTTGAAAAAGGTCGTCAATGAGATGGAGCGCCGCTATGAGCTGTTCTCCCATACGGGTACGAGAAATATAGAAGGCTATAACGATCATATTAAGCGGTCAAATGCCGAAGAAGAAGTCAAGCAGCCTGAGCTGCCGTACATCGTCGTCATCGTTGACGAGCTTGCCGATCTGATGATGGTCGCTTCTTCCGACGTGGAAGATTCAATTACGAGACTTTCACAGATGGCGCGGGCGGCGGGAATTCATTTGATTATCGCGACACAGCGGCCTTCAGTCGACGTTATTACCGGTGTTATTAAAGCCAACATCCCGTCAAGAATCGCCTTCAGTGTCTCATCTCAGACCGATTCACGGACAATTTTAGACATGGGCGGCGCTGAAAAGCTTCTGGGGCGCGGAGACATGCTGTTTCTGCCTGTAGGCGCAAATAAGCCGGTGCGTGTGCAAGGGGCATTCTTATCCGATGAAGAGGTTGAGCATGTCGTTGATCATGTCATTACGCAGCAAAAAGCGCAGTACCAAGAAGAGATGATTCCGGAAGAAGTTTCGGAAACACACAGTGAAGTAACGGATGATCTCTATGACGAAGCGGTCGATTTGATTATCGGCATGCAGACGGCATCAGTCTCCATGCTTCAAAGGCGGTTCAGAATCGGATATACGAGAGCTGCCCGTCTGATTGACGCAATGGAGGAACGGGGCGTCGTCGGGCCGTATGAAGGAAGCAAACCGAGGGAAGTACTATTATCTAAGGAACAATATGATGAGCTCTCTTCTTAAAAAGGAGAGAGTTTTCACTGAAAATGATATCACCAAAATCATTCCTATTTATTTTTTTATCAAAACATGATATAGTTGTCCCAATTGTTCAATAATTTATGAAAGTGGTTTACGGAGGGGAAACATGTCTACAAAAGCTGACAATCGTCACTTGTATCTAAAAGTGATTGAGCGAATCAAAGAGGATATACAAAACGGAATTTACACCGAAAAGGAAAAGCTTCCTTCTGAATTTGAGCTTTCAAAATCAATGGGTGTCAGCCGGGCAACTCTGCGTGAAGCTTTGCGTATCCTTGAAGAGGAGCATGTGATTATCAGAAGGCACGGTGTGGGCACTTTCGTCCATACAAAACCGCTGTTTCTTTCAGGTATTGAACAGCTCAACAGCGTGACGAAAACGATTCAGCAGGCGAACATGGTGCCGGGTACGATTTTTTTGTCGTCTCAGGTCATCACCCCGTCTGATGAAGATATCGCTAGATTCCGGCTTGAGCCTGAGCAGGAGCTTTTTTATTTGGAACGCGTGAGAACGGCAAGCGGCACTCCGGTCGTTTACTGTTTAGATACGATTCCGATGCACATTCTGCCGAATTCTTTCTGTCATGAACAGGAATCTATTTTTGATCTTTTGGAAAAAAACTCCGGATCTGTGATCAGCTATGCCGTTGCTGATATCGAACCGATCGGATATCACGATACGATTTCACCGGTTTTGGAATGCGAGCCGGAGACGGCGCTTTTATTGCTGAAGCAAACCCACTATAATCAGAATGATGAACCTGTGCTGTATTCATTAAATTATTTCCGGGCTGATAAGTTCAGTTTTCATGTTGTAAGAAAACGTTTTTAAGACAGACGCGTCATGTGTCTGTTTTTTTATTTGCCGTTTCAGTACATACTTTGTTTTCTGCAAGGCACAATAAAACAGGAAACAACCAAGTATAGTGAATGGGTGAATAAGTTGAGTAAGAAGAAAAATGGAACGAAAAATATCATTGCTCTGGCTTCTGTACCGCTCGTGATGACACTCGGGAATTCCATGCTGATTCCTGTGCTTCCGATGATTGAAAAGAAGCTGTCCATATCGTCTTTTCAAGTATCGTTAATTATAACGGTCTATTCGATTGTGGCGATTATTTGTATTCCGATTGCCGGATATCTGTCCGATAAATTCGGAAGAAAAAAGGTTCTTCTGCCTTGTCTTCTCATAGCCGGTGCGGGCGGAGCGCTTGCCGCGATAGCTTCCACCGCGTTCAAGCATCCTTATCCCATTATCTTGGCGGGGCGGGTGCTGCAGGGAATCGGTTCGGCAGGGGCGGCTCCTGTAGTGATGCCGTTTATCGGTGATTTATTCAAAGGGGATGATGAGCGGATTACCGCGGGGCTCGGCGATATTGAGACGTCTAACACTGCCGGGAAAGTAATAAGCCCGATTCTCGGTTCGCTCTTGGCTGCATGGTTTTGGTTTATGCCATTTTGGTTCATTCCGTTTTTTTCGCTCATCAGTTTTTTTCTCGTATTGTTTCTGGTGGCAAAGCCGGAGGAACAAAAAGAAGCGCCTTCTATTTCCGAATTTGTGAAAAATGTCGGCCGCATATTTAAGCGTGACGGACGCTGGCTCTTTACGGTTTTTATCATCGGCTGCGTGATTATGTTTTTGCTATTCGGGGTTCTTTTTTATTTATCAGACTCACTGGAGAAGAAATACGGCATTGACGGTGTGGCTAAAGGAGCGCTTTTGGCAATCCCGCTTTTATTTCTATCCGTCAGTTCATATATAGCAGGCAGGAAAATCGGAAAAGACCAAGGCAAAATGAAGTTTTGCATCGTTTTCGGAATGAGTGCCGTGACACTGTCGTTTATCGGCCTATGGTGGAATCACAGTTTTTATTTATTATTTATCTTTTTGTGTGTCAGCGGTATCGGTATCGGAATGGCATTGCCGGCTTTAGACGCTGTCATCACAGAAGGCGTAGACAACGAGGAATCGGGAACCATCACCTCATTTTATAACAGCATGCGGTTTATCGGAGTAGCGGCGGGACCGCCGATCTTTGCTGCCCTGATGTCAAATGCGGGCTGGCTGATTTTTATTTTATCCGCTTTTTGCGGCATTGTGTCTGTATTTTTAGCGCTGTTAAATATCTCATCACAAGCAAAAGAAAAAAAGGAATCATTAAAGACGGTGTAATCTGCACTGTCTTTTTTTATTTTATTTTGAAGATTGACATGATACCGTCAAGTCGTTATCCTTTTTAATAGTTAAACATATTAACTATCGGAAGGAGGGGGAAAAAGTGCATGAAGAAAAAGTAAAGCAGCTGATTCAGCGTTATTCCGATGTATACTTGCACGTCTTAAAAAAAATTGACAGCATTATCGCTGAAAAAGTGAACAAAGAACTGACATTGGATCAATATTACATCCTCCGCTATATTATGCTCAATCCCGATTGCAAATCAATTGAACTGGCCGCGGTGTGCCACGTCAATAAAAGCGCCATTACATCTATGACGAACCGCCTGTATGAAAAAGGCTACATCAATAGAGCACGCAGCCAAAGCGACCGCCGGAGCATACTTTTAAATGTCACGGAAAAGGGGACGGAAGTATTTCACCGTGTGGAGCGGCGGATTGAGGAACTCGTCCGTTCATATATTATGTATTTTGATGAAGACGAGGCGGAGATGTTCGTGAATACATATGAAAAATTATATCGATTGATGATGACTGAGGAGGATCAGCAGACATAATGAAAAACATTATCCGAGCCCGCTGGATCATCGCCGCGGTGTGGGTCGCCGCAACGGTGATATTTATGCTTACAGCGCCTGATATGGCTGAATTGACACGGGAGAAAGGGCAGATTTCCGTACCGGACGGATATTCCTCTTCTTACGCCCATGAATTGCTTGATGAAATGTCTGATTCCGATGCACCGTCTTCTTCTGCCGTCATCGTATTTCACGAAAAAGGCTTAATGACAGACAAAAAAGATCGTCTGGAAGAAGCCGTCAGCACTTTGTCTGAACATAAAAAAGCGCTTCAGATAAAAACGGTGACTTCATACTTCGGGGAGAAAAATGACGACATTAAAAAACAGCTGCTCTCAAAAGACAGACAAACGATGCTCGTTCAGCTGCAGCTTGATACATCCAAAAACGATATCATCGAAATAAAAAATAAAATTGATAAAGAGCTGAAACCGTACGGCGTATCATACGGCATTACAGGCCAATCGCTGATCGACGAAGATGTGTTAAAAAGCTCACAGGACGGCTTGAAAAAGACTGAATATATAACGGTCGCTTTTATCCTGATCGTGCTGATCCTTGTATTTCGGTCAGTGGTCGCTCCGTTCGTGCCGCTTTTATCAGTATTGATATCTTATTTAGTCAGCCAGTCGATTGTCGCATTTTTAGTCGATCAGCTGAATTTTCCGCTCTCAACTTTTACTCAGATTTTTATGGTTGCGATTATGTTCGGGATCGGCACAGACTACTGCATTCTGCTTCTCAGCAGATTTAAAGAAGAACTGTCGCATGGCGCTGATATAAGAGAAGCGATCGTCGTCACCTACAAAACGGCCGGAAAGACGGTTTTGTACAGCGGCGGTGCGGTGCTGATCGGATTTGCCTGCATCGGATTTGCGACATTTAAGCTGTATCAGTCGGCAGCGGCCGTTGCGGTCGGTGTCGCGGTGCTGCTGCTTGCGCTCATGACGATCGTGCCGTTTTTTATGGCTGTTTTAGGAAAAAGCCTGTTTTGGCCTGTTAAGGGCGATATTTCGCATCCTCAAAGCAAAGCATGGGAATCGTCAGGGCGGTTTTCATTTAAAAGGCCGCTCATCAGTCTTGCAATCGTTGCGGTATTCACCGTCCCGCCTATCCTTCTTTACAAAGGGTCGCTGTCTTACAACAGTCTTGACGAAATCGGGGATAAATATGAATCCGTCCGCGCGTTTAATACGATTTCAGACGCATTCGGCCCGGGAGAACTTCTTCCGGCCACAGTCGTCATCAAAAATGATGAGACATTAAATACCGAAAAACACCTGATTGATATCGAAAAAATCAGCAGAGAACTTGAAAAAACAGAGGGTGTAAAAACGGTCAGAAGCGCCACGCGCCCCGCTGGAAACGGATTGAATCAATTATTTGTCACAAATCAGGCAAAGCAGCTTCAAGAAGGGCTTGATAAAGGCAATACAGGACTTGAAAAAATCACGGACGGATTAGGGCATGCCGCAAAGTCGTTAGCTGATTCACAGCCGCAGATCGAAGAGTCGGGCAAAAGCGTCAATCAGCTTATTGACGGAACATTGTCTCTGAAATCCGGGCTTTCTGATATAGGAGAAAACCTGAATAAACTGCAGGCTGCCGTGAACGAGAATAAAGCCGGCGTCGCCCAGATGAGAAAGCGGATTGAAGAGCAAAAACAAATGCTGACTTCACAGCTCAAACAAAACAGCGGTCTCGCTTCAGAAACGCAAAACGCTTTAAAATTGGTAAAAACCGTCCTGCCGATGAAAGATGAAGCCAGCAGACAGCTTGCCGATTTGAACAAGCAGCTTGCCCGGCTGCCGTTTGCAAAATTGGAAGCGTCAATACCGTCAGTCAAAACCGATCCCTCTTACCAAGAAATCAAATCGGCCTTTACGGGTGTACAGTCAGCCGTTTCCAAGGCAAACGCGGATGCAGAAGCTTTTTCTAAACAGGTCGACAGTCAAAAGGCTCATCTGCAGCAAGCGGAAAAACAATTTGCCCGACTGGCAGCCGCTCAGAAGAAGATTGACACTCAAATTAACGCAATGATCAATGGTCTGACCAGTATTGAAAACGGTCTGCAGCAAGTGTCAGACGGACAGGGGGCTCTCGCAGGACAAATGCCGCGCCTTGAATCGGCGGCAGGACAGCTCGCCGAGGGCCAGAAAAAAATGAAGAGCGGTCTCGGTGATTTTTCTTCCCGGCTCAGCGAACTTTCTTCCGGCCTTAACGACAGTGTAAAAGGGCTTAAGAAAGTATCAAGCGGCATGATGGGGGCGAATGATTACCTGGGTGAGCTTCACAAGGCGTCAGACAAAGAAATGACAGGCTGGTTTGTGCCGAAAGACGCGTTGACAAACAGTGATTTCACAAGCGTGTTTAATACGTACATGTCAGATGACAGAAAAACGACAGAATTGACCGTCGTTCTTGATCACAATCCTTACTCAAATACGGCCATTCAAGATGTTCAAGCGATCAAAGCGAGCGTAAAAAGGGCCATTCCGAACACGGATCTGAAGAGTGCTTCCTTCGGCGTTTCGGGAGTCTCCAGCATGAATGCCGATCTGAAGGAAGTATCGGATTCAGACTTCAAACGGACGGCCATGTTTATGCTGGCGGGAATTTTTCTGATTCTCATCGTGATGCTGCGCTCCCTCATTATGCCTGTTTATTTAGTGGCGTCGCTCGTACTGACGTATTTCGCATCCATCGGCGTGACGGAATACATCTTTACACACTTCTTCGGGTATCCGGGCGTAAACTGGGCCGTGCCGTTCTTCGGCTTTGTCATTTTGATGGCTCTTGGCGTGGATTATTCCATCTTTTTAATGGACCGCTTTAATGAGCTGAAAAAAGAAGGAACGGAACCCGCAATGATCAGCAGTATGAAAAATATGGGTTCCGTCATCATTTCTGCGGCCATTATTTTAGCGGGAACCTTTGCGGCCATGCTGCCGTCAGGCGTTCTTTCCTTATTACAGATTGCAACCGTGGTATTAACAGGCCTTCTCATGTACGCAATTGTCGTCCTTCCGTTTTTTGTACCGGTCATGGTGAAAATATTCGGAAGAGCCAACTGGTGGCCTTTCAATTTGAAAAAATAACGTTCAATGCCTCTGCCTGTTTTCGGGCAGAGGTTTTTTGTTTCCTTATAAATCCTCCAGTTGATATAATTACATCTGCGCACTCTTTTTTGCGAATGCTGAAATTTGGTCATAATACATACTATGAAAGAATGAACGAAGGAGGTTTCACATGACTTACGTAAATGAAATGAAGTCAAAGCACGGCGGGATCACCGCCCACATCGTAAAGACCGAGAAATTTAAAACCGTTTCGCTGACGTTTAAAATGCTGGCTCCTTTAACGAAAGAGCTCGTAACAAAAAGGGCGCTGTTTCCGCATGTGCTTCTGCGCGGAACAGAAAGCCGCCCGAAAACCGCTGATCTGCGGTCTTATTTTGATGAGCTGTACGGCACATCCGTTTCAGCTGATCTGACAAAAAAGGGAGAACGTCATGTCATTACGTTCAGACTTGAGATTCCTAATGAAAAGTATCTGAAGGACCGCACACCGTTATTGGAAAAAGGCCTTCAGCTTTTATCAGAGCTTGTCTTTTCGCCCGCTTTGGAAAACGGCGCCTTCCTGCCCCTTTATGTCACGCAGGAAAAACGGACGCTGAAACAGCGGATTCAAGCCGTATATGATGATAAGATGAGATATTCTAATCTGCGTCTCGTTCAGGAAATGTGCAAAAGCGAACCGTATGCGCTTCACGTCAACGGCGAGTTCGATGATGTTGAACACATTACACCGCAAAATTTGTATGAAGCCTATCAAAAAGCCATACGCGAAGACCAGCTGGACCTGTACGTCATCGGCGATGTTGATACAGATCAGGTGAAAACGGCCGTTGATACGTATTTTAAAACGGAAGAACGGGAGCTGCAGCCTTTTGAAAGAAGCGCGGCGAATGAACAGCCCGATCCGAAGGAAGTCATTGATGAAGAGGACGTCAAGCAGGGCAAGCTGAATATCGGATTCCGGACCAATACGACATATACAGATCCGGATTATCCTGCATTGCAGGTGTTTAACGGGCTGTTCGGGGGTTTCTCTCATTCAAAGCTGTTTATAAATGTCCGTGAAAAAGCGAGCCTCGCCTATTATGCAGCCTCAAGGGTGGAAAGCTTCAAAGGGCTTTTGATGGTCATGTCGGGCATTGAGGTGAAAAATTACAAGCAGGCCGTCACCATCATTGAAGAACAGTTTCAGGCTATGCAAAACGGTGACTTTTCAGAAGATGATATCGCCCAAACGAAAGCCGTTATTAAAAATCAAGTATTAGAAACCATTGATACGGCATACGGCTTAGCGGAATTTCTGTATCAGCAGGCCTCAGCCCAAGTAGAGATACCGATCGAAAAATTCCTTGACAATATCGAGAAAGTGACAAAAGAGGACATTATCAATGTCGGAAAGAACATTAAGCTGGATACGACTTATTTCTTAAAAGGGACGGGGGGAGCATCTTGACTAAAACGATAAACTTCGAACAGCTTCAGGAAACGCTGTATCATGAAAATATGGCAAACGGCCTTGATGTCTATGTGCTGCCGAAACAGGGCTTTAATAAAACATACGCTGTGTTTACGACAAAGTACGGTTCCATTGACAATCAATTCGTTCCTTTAAATAAGGAAGAAATGGTACACGTCCCTGACGGAATCGCGCATTTTCTGGAGCATAAACTGTTTGAAAAAGCGGACGGCGACGTGTTTCAGGACTTCAGTAAGCAGGGGGCGTCGGCAAATGCCTTTACATCATTTACACGAACCGCTTATCTGTTCTCCAGCACTTCTAATGTGGAGAAAAACCTGGAAACACTCATAGATTTTGTTCAGGACCCGTATTTCACGGAAAAATCAGTTGAAAAAGAAAAAGGCATCATCGGCCAGGAAATCAATATGTATGATGATAATCCGGATTGGCGGCTGTTTTTCGGCTTTATCGAAAATATGTATAAAGACCACCCCGTGAAAATTGACATTGCCGGGACGGTGGAGAGCATCTCTCATATTACGAAAGATCTGCTGTATGAGTGCTATGAAACGTTTTATCACCCGAGCAATATGCTGCTCTTTATCGTCGGTCCCGTAGATCCTGAAGCGGTCATCAGCCAGGTGCGGGAAAACCAGGAGAAAAAGCCGTTTACAGACCAGCCCGAAATCAAACGTGAAGAAGTTCAGGAGCAGGAAGCGGTTTTCCGCCGGGAGCAGGAATTAAAAATGAACGTGCAAGGCTCAAAATGTCTTGTCGGTTTAAAGGCGAAAGACCCTTATAAAACGGGGCGGGAGCTGTTAAAGCACGAGCTCAGCATGAACCTCATGCTTGAATGTCTCTTCGGAAAAAGCTCACCGCATTACGGTGACTTGTACGACAAAGGCTACATTGATGAGACCTTCAGCTTCGATTACACGGCTGAATACGGATTCGGTTTTGCCTCTGTCGGAGGAGATACACCGGAGCCGGATAAGCTCGCTGACAAATTAAAACACATGCTGCTTGATGCAGAATCAGCCGTGACTGCGGAAAAACTTGATCTTGCGAGAAAAAAGAAGATCGGGTCATTCTTAAAAGCGCTCAATTCGCCTGAATATATCGCCAACCAATTCACACGCTACGCCTTTTTAGATATGAGTCTGTTTGATGTCGTAACCGTACTGGAGCAGATTACGCTGGATGACGTAAAGCGGGTCATTGAAGAAGAAATATCAGAAGACAGGCTGACAGTCTGCAAAGTCGTGCCAAAATCATAACAAAAACATCCCTCACGCCCCGAGGGATGTTTTTCTGGGGAAAGAAGGAGTATTGATTGATGAAACAGACAGCGCTCGTAACCGGAGCAAGCGGCGGAATCGGACAAAGTATAAGTGAAGTCCTCGCAAAAAACGGATATGACGTCCTCTTGCATTATCATTCTAATAAGGAAGCCGCACACAGGCTTGCGGAAAGGCTGAGCGCATCATTCGGCGTAAAAGCCTCCGTTATTCAGGCGGATTTGTCCTCACCGGATGGCGCGGAGACACTCAGCCGTTCTGTTAAGCAGCCTGTGGATGCTCTGGTATTAAACAGCGGCAAAAGTCATTTCGGCCTGATTACGGACGTTACGGATGACACGGCGCGGGAGATGGTGCAGCTGCATGTAACGAGTCCGTTTCTTTTGGCGCGTAATCTGATGCCCGGCATGATCCGGAAAAAAAGCGGGGGCATCGTCGCGATCGGTTCCGTCTGGGGAGAAACAGGCGCATCGTGCGAGGTATTATACAGCATGGTCAAGGGAGCGCAGCATTCGTTCGTCAAAGCGCTTGCCAAAGAGCTTGCTCCGAGCGGCGTCCGCGTGAATGCAGTCTCGCCGGGTGCCGTTGACACAAATATGCTTGATCAGTTCACGTATGATGAAAAAGAAGCGTTGGCAGAGGAAATTCCCGCGGGCCGGCTGGCAAAGCCGGAGGAAATCGCCGAAGCGGCGGCCTTTTTATTATCGGACAAGGCTTCCTATATCACGGGGCATATATTATCCGTAAACGGCGGCTGGCACTGCTGAAAAAATGTGTGTATAGTTTGCATCTGTACGGACAAAATAATTTTGTAACAACAGATGAAATGGAGGAACCCAACATGTCAGTATTAGAAAACTGGGATAATTGGAAGAATTTCCTTGGCGACAGATTGAACTATGCGCAGGAAAAAGGGATGAGTGATGAAACGATCACTGACCTCGCTACAGAAATCGGCGGTTACCTTGCGAACGAAGTCGACTCGAAAAACCATCAGGAAAAAGTGCTTGCTGATCTTTGGAGCGTTGCTTCTGAAGATGAACAGCGCGCCATCGCAAATATGATGGTGAAGCTTGTTGAAAATAACAGCACTCATTAAGAGGGGGGATTTCCCTCTCTTTTTTTATGTTTTCCTCTATAGAGCAACATTCTTCTTTCTAATTAGAGAAAAATGTTTTATGATAAAGGAAGGTAAAAATTTGCCACAATGGAGGGGGTATATCATTTGGCAAAGCTCGAATGGTATTTTGAATATGAAATTCAAGTGAACCGCCCCGGCCTGCTCGGGGATATTTCATCTCTTCTCGGGATGCTGTCAATTAATATTGTCACAATTAACGGTGTCGACCTTTCCAGAAGGGGAATGCTGCTCAGATGCCGGCATATAGATCAAATTAAACGATTGGAATCAATTTTAAAAACAATGGAGACCATTAAAGTAACGAAGCTGAGAGAACCGAGGCTTCGCGACCGTCTCGCAGTCCGCCACGGAAGAT
The DNA here is from genome assembly GCF_001999205.1 of Bacillus sp. 275. Lineage (NCBI taxonomy): Bacteria > Bacillati > Bacillota > Bacilli > Caryophanales > Bacillaceae > Bacillus > Bacillus sp. 275. The sequence continues at coordinate 286,939 of NZ_CP019626.1, read as the reverse complement.
ACATTCAGCGTGATGCCGATGACAAAAAAACCTTCCGTTTTGAAAGAGACGAGCTCGGTCTTCTGGTTGACTTTATGGCCGAGCTGTTTAAAAAAGAAGGGCACAAACTGATCGGAATCCGGGGAATGCCGAGGGTCGGAAAAACGGAGTCCATCGTTGCGTCAAGCGTTTGTGCCAGCAAAAGATGGCTTTTCGTATCATCAACGCTGCTAAAACAAACGATCCGGAGCCAGCTGGTTGCCGATGAATACAGCACGGAAAACGTGTTTATCCTCGACGGCATCGTTTCGACAAGACGGGGATCTGAGCGCCATCTTCAGCTCGTCAGTGAAATTATGCGGCTTCCGGCGACAAAGGTCGTGGAGCACCCCGATATTTTTGTTCAAAATTCGGAGTATACGCTCGATGATTTCGATTATATTATCGAACTCAGAAATGATCCTGACGAAGTTATTACATATGAACATGCAGAAGAACCGCAAATATTTGATCAGACCGGTTTTTCAAGCTTTGATTTTTAATATTGGAAGGTGTTTGTTGTGACAGAATTAGCAATCCGGCTTAAAGAAGCCAGAGAGGAAAAAGGGATGTCATTGGATGAACTCCAGGCGGCGACGAAAATTCAGAAAAGATACTTAACCGCTCTGGAAGAAGGCAATTATGACGTCATTCCCGGCAATTTTTATGTGCGGGCGTTTATCAAGCAATACGCTGAAGCTGTCGGGCTTGATTCAGATCAGTTATTTGAAGAATATAAAAAAGACATCCCTAACACGTACCATGACGATGTGTCGGAAAAAATCTCCGGTCTCGCCATGCAAAGGGAGCTTCCTAAGTCCGCTTCAAAGGCGGCGGAATGGCTTCCGACCGTCCTTGTCGTCATCGGTGTCATTATCGTCATCGCGATCATTTATGCGATTATTCAGCTCGGAATGAGCAAATCCGGGCAGACAGACGGAGATAAGGCCGTCACCCAAAGTGAGAGCAAGTATGAGATTCCTAAGGATTCTGCGCTGAAAAACGACGGCAATACAAATGACGAAGCGCAATCTGACAGCAAGAAAGACAAAAAGGACACAAAAGCGTCAGAGCAGAAAAAGAAAGAAAAAAGCAGTGAAAAGACGGAGATCAAAGCGGCCGGAACGGAAGGCTCGGCTTCTTCATACAACGTCTCCGGGGCAGATAAGTATAAGCTTGAACTGATTGCTTCTGACAGCGCATGGATCCGCGTCCGTGATGACAGCGGCGGTTCTTTAAAAGAAGGAACGCTGCAAAAAGGCGAAACCTTTAAAAAAGACGTCACGGATCAAAAGCAGATTGAAATCCGCACGGGCTATGCCCCTAACCTGAAAATTAAAATCAACGGAGAGGTTCTGTCCTATGAACTCAATCCGCATGATGTGATGGCGCAGACCATCACAATCAAGATGAAAAAATAAAAGGGGAAAAGTCATCTGAACGATTAAGATGACTTTTTCTTCACGTCCGAGTACATATATTGGAGGGGCTTTATGTTTAACTTACCGAATAAAATCACACTGGCAAGAATCGCTTTAATTCCTGTATTTATGATTATCATGCTTGTTCCTTTTCAGTGGGGCAGCGTTCATATAGGGGATGAATCGATTCCGGTCGCGCATCTTACGGGAGCTGTTTTGTTCATTATCGCATCAACGACTGACTGGGTGGATGGCTACTATGCCAGAAAACTGAACCTCGTGACAAACTTCGGGAAATTTTTAGATCCGCTGGCTGACAAACTGCTGGTGTCCGCGGCATTAATTACGCTTGTGCAGTTTGACCTTGCGCCGGCGTGGATGGTCATCATCATCATCAGCCGCGAATTTGCCGTAACGGGATTAAGACTTGTGCTGGCGGGAACGGGGGAAGTTGTAGCCGCCAATATGCTGGGGAAAATTAAAACATGGGCTCAGATCATCGCTGTTGCCGCGCTTTTGCTGCATAATCTTCCGTTTGAGCTCGTTTCTTTCCCGTTCGGCGATATCGCTTTATGGGTGGCCGTGCTCTTCACAGTCATTTCCGGCTGGGATTATTTTGCGAAGAACTGGGATGCGTTAAAAACATCTAACTAAGAAAGAAGGACTTAAAGATGGAAATAGCAAAAAAAGCAGAAATCATTGCAGTCGGCTCGGAGCTTCTGCTCGGCCAGATCGCCAATACGAACGCGCAGTTTATCAGTAAAGAGCTGGCGCAAATCGGTGTGAACGTGTTTTATCATACCGCTGTCGGTGACAATCCGGAGCGGCTTAAGCAAGTCATCCGCATTGCCGAAGAGCGCTCAGACCTGATTATTTTTTCAGGCGGCCTCGGACCGACCAAGGACGATTTGACGAAAGAAACCATTGCAAACACACTGGGGCGTCCGCTCGTTCTGAATGACGAAGCATTCCGGTCGATCGAAGAATATTTCGCGAAAACAAAACGGACCATGTCGCCGAATAACCGCAAACAGGCGCTCGTCATTGAGGGCTCAGACGTTTTGGCGAATCATTTCGGCATGGCGCCGGGAATGCTTGCAGAGCACGGCTCAAGGCTTTATATGCTGCTTCCCGGGCCGCCGAGCGAGCTGCGTCCGATGTTTGAAAATGAAGCGAAGCCGCTGCTTCTTAAAAAGCTCGGTTCTAATGAGAAAATCGTTTCAACCGTGCTGCGGTTTTTCGGAATCGGTGAATCCCAGCTTGAAGCTGATTTAGAAGATATTATTGATGCGCAGACGAACCCGACGATTGCGCCGCTTGCTGCTGACGGAGAGGTCACGCTGCGTTTAACGGCGAAACATGCCGACGAAAAAGAAACAGAACGGCTTTTAAAAGAAACGGAAGCCGCCATTTTAGAACGTGTCGGTGAATTTTTCTACGGATATGATGATACGTCTCTGGTGAAGGAGCTTTCAAAAGCATGCAGACAAAACGGAATTACGATTTCCTCTGCCGAAAGCTTTACAGGCGGCCTGTTTTCAGAGTGGGTGACTGATTTAAGCGGTGCGTCTCAACTATTTGCAGGGGGCGTTGTCTGTTATTCCGACAGCGTGAAACAGCATGTGCTCGGCGTGAAAGCTGAGACGCTCGCAGAAAGCGGAGCGGTCAGCAAAGAGTGTGCGAAAGAGCTTGCAGCCGGTGTGAGAAAGCTGACCGGAAGCGATATCGGCATCAGCTTTACCGGGGTGGCGGGTCCCGACCCGCAGGAAGGGCATGCGCCGGGCCGCGTCTTTATCGGCATTGCGGCGGAAGGAAAAGAAGAGGTGCACGAATTTAACTTTGCCGGCTCAAGAACCGGAATCAGAAAGCGCGCCGCTAAATACGGCTGCCATCTCATTTTGAAAATGCTGGATCAAAAATAAAGTTTTAAAGAGGCGTTTTCTCTGATTTTTAAGTTTTACAAGGGAAATTATGCTCTTTTGCAGAAAAGCGAACGCGGAAAAAATCCGAATATGCGTTCGCTTTTTTCTTGGCAAATGCCAGTAAACAAGGTATAGTATATGTAGTGGCAAGATAAAGGAGGAAAAAATAAATGAGTGATCGTCAGGCAGCCTTAGATATGGCTCTTAAGCAAATAGAAAAACAATTCGGCAAAGGTTCCATCATGAAGCTCGGAGAAAAAACGGATACAAGAATTTCAACGGTGCCAAGCGGTTCCCTTGCACTTGATACCGCTCTCGGAATAGGCGGATACCCGCGCGGACGGATTATTGAAGTATACGGACCTGAAAGCTCAGGTAAAACGACTGTAGCGCTTCACGCAATCGCTGAGGTTCAGGAAAAAGGCGGACAGGCAGCATTTATTGATGCTGAGCATGCTCTTGATCCTGTTTACGCGCAAAAGCTCGGTGTCAATATCGAAGAGCTTCTGCTTTCTCAGCCGGATACGGGAGAGCAGGCGCTAGAGATTGCTGAAGCGCTGGTGCGAAGCGGCGCTGTTGACATCGTAGTCGTTGACTCTGTTGCGGCGCTTGTTCCAAAAGCTGAAATTGAAGGTGACATGGGTGATTCACACGTCGGTTTACAGGCGCGTCTCATGTCTCAGGCGCTCCGTAAGCTTTCCGGCGCCATCAATAAATCTAAAACAATCGCAATCTTTATTAACCAGATTCGTGAAAAAGTCGGCGTTATGTTCGGAAATCCGGAGACGACACCGGGCGGCCGCGCGCTGAAATTCTATTCTTCCGTGCGCCTTGAAGTGCGCCGTGCCGAGCAATTAAAGCAGGGCAACGACGTGATGGGGAATAAAACGAGAATTAAAGTCGTAAAAAACAAAGTCGCTCCTCCGTTCCGTACGGCTGAAGTGGACATTATGTACGGTGAAGGAATCTCCAAAGAAGGGGAAATCATCGACCTTGGAACTGAACTGGATATCGTGCAAAAAAGCGGTTCGTGGTATTCTTATGAAGAAGAACGCCTCGGTCAGGGCCGTGAAAACGCCAAGCAGTTCTTAAAAGAAAATAAAGACATCATGCTGATGATTCAGGAACAAATCCGTGAACATTACGGTTTAGACAATAACGGTGTAACGGACAAAGCGGAAGAAGTTCAGGAAGAGATGGAATTAGAAGAATAAAAACACGATCAAAAGAGCGGAATAAGCAATTTCCGCTCTTTTTTTGTGTGTTTCAAAAAAACACTGGCTGTTTCGGAAAATTTTATCTGGAATGTTACAACTTTTTTCACCCTTCACTCGTCTAACATCATGGCGAAAGTTGAAATTATATCTGAGGAGGAAAAAAGATGACGAGCCCCCGCCGCACAAGAATTAACAAAAAAAGAAAGAAGAAGCTGATGAAAACGGGAGGGCTGTTTCTTTTTCTGCTGCTTGTCACTGTTTTTATTATGATCTGGACCGTCACAGCGCATCACCGGGAGAAGGAATCCGTTAAAAACGCTCCCGCCGCTCAATCTGATACTTCAAAAGACCAGACTCAACAGAAAAAAGAAAAGACGCAAAAAGAGAAAACACCTAAATCAATCGATCACAATAAACAGATCAGCAATTACTTGCAACAGATCGGGTTCAGCGGCACGGCAATGATCGTAAAAGATGGAAAAGTTGTGCTGAAAAAAGGCTTTGGCTATGCGGACCGAAAACAAAAAATTAAAAACAATCCGGAGACATCATATTATATCGGTTCTTCACAAAAAGCGTTAATCGCGACGGCTGTCCTGCAGCTTGAAGAAAAAGGGCTGCTGCAGACGAGTGACCCCGTCAGTACATACTTGCCGAATTTTCCTAACGGCACGCGCATCACATTGAAAAACCTGCTCAATCATACGTCCGGCATAAACGGGCATATTGAGGGACAGGGACCGATTTCTCCAATTGATTTAATCAAGGATATAGAATACCGCGGTATTAAACGGCAGCCCGGGGTTTGGGATTACAGGGATTCCAACTATTCAGTGCTTGCTTATATCGTATCTCAAGTCAGCGGGGAGTCTTATGAACAATATATAAAAGAACACGTGTTCAAACCGGCCGGAATGAAGCATGCCGGATTTTACAAAACATTTGCCAAAGCCAAATATCCTGCCGTCGGCTACAAAGTCGATGAGAGCGGCAGTCTTGTAACGCCGCACCTTCTGGACTTATCGCAGCTGTACGGGGCGGGCGACATGTATATGAGCGCTGAAGATCTCTATAAATTTGATAAAGCGATCGTAAATGGCACGCTCCTTTCAAAAGAAAGCTTCACAAAAATGTTTACAGCAGGAAGCAGTGCCGCTTACGGCATGGGGTTTTACATTGATCCGGGAAGCTATTCCAATCACGGTGTTATGCCCGGTTACAACATTTTGAACAGCTTCAGCCATTCGGCAAGCAAATATGTCATATTACTGTCAAACATTCAGAATAACGCCAAATTAGGACAGGTAAACAATAGAATTTACCAATTGCTTAACCAGGCGGACTAACAGAGCCGTCATTCACGAAAAGCGGATGAAGGTATGGTATGATATATACATGGGCGAAGATCCGAGCTGAAGGCGAATCGTTAAGCTGGCAAGCTTGACAAGTATTTCCGACACAATTACAATGAAGTTGTAACATTTGTTTTTTTAACATGATTGTTAAACCATTTAAACTTGACAAGGGCATGAGAGACTCATTCCCTGTGAAGGTTCTGTATGTTGAGAAAATCAGACAATGTACATGCCGGCACTTATTTAAGCAAAAACCAAGTTCATAGCAAGAGGAGGTGAAAGTATGACCCCAATGACGGTTCTCATCTCCATTTTGCTGACTCTGCTCGGTTTAGTTGTTGGCTACTATGTTCGTAAAACCATTGCCGAAGCAAAGATTGCGGGCGCACGCGGTGCTGCCGAGCAAATCCTTGAAGATGCAAAGCGTGATGCTGAAGCACTGAAAAAAGAAGCTCTGCTTGAAGCAAAGGACGAAATCCATACACTTCGAATAGATGCTGAACAGGAAGTTCGTGAAAGACGAAATGAGCTTCAAAAACAAGAAAACCGTTTACTTCAAAAAGAAGAAAATCTTGACCGTAAACATGAAGGAATTGATAAACGGGAAGCGATGTTGGAGAAGAAAGATCATTCTCTGAATGAACGACAACAACATATTGAAGAGATGGAAAGCAAAGTGGATGAGATGATTCGTATGCAGCAGTCAGAACTCGAACGCATTTCGAGCCTGACACGGGATGAAGCGAAACAAATCATTCTTGACCGGGTTGAAAATGAGCTTTCACATGACATCGCCATCATGACAAAAGAAACCGAAAACCGTGCGAAAGAAGAGGCAGATAAAAAGGCGAAAAACATTCTGTCGCTTGCTTTGCAGCGCTGTGCAGCAGATCATGTTGCCGAAACGACGGTATCGGTCGTCAATCTTCCGAATGATGAGATGAAAGGACGTATCATCGGCCGTGAAGGGCGTAACATTCGTACGCTTGAAACGCTTACAGGTATTGACCTGATTATTGATGACACACCTGAAGCAGTCATTCTTTCCGGATTTGATCCGATCAGACGGGAGACGGCAAGAATCGCTCTTGATAAACTCGTTCAGGATGGCCGTATTCACCCGGCGCGCATTGAAGAAATGGTTGAAAAATCCCGCCGTGAGGTAGATGACTATATCCGGGAAATGGGTGAGCAGACGACGTTTGAAGTCGGCGTTCACGGACTCCACCCGGATCTGATCAAGATCCTCGGCCGGTTGAAATTCCGTACAAGCTACGGGCAGAACGTACTGAAACATTCAATGGAAGTTGCGTTTTTAGCAGGTTTAATGGCTTCCGAGCTTGGAGAAGATGCAAAGCTTGCCAAGCGGGCCGGTCTTCTGCATGACATCGGAAAAGCAATTGACCATGAAGTGGAAGGAAGCCACGTGGAAATCGGAGTGGAGCTTGCGACCAAATATAAAGAGCATCCAGTCGTCATTAACAGTATTGCGTCACACCACGGAGACGAAGAGCCGACTTCCATTATCGCCGTTCTGGTCGCTGCCGCTGATGCACTGTCAGCCGCAAGACCGGGCGCGAGAAGTGAAACGCTCGAAAACTATATCCGCAGACTTGAAAAGCTTGAAGAAATCTCCGAGTCTTACGAAGGTGTTGAAAAATCATTTGCGATTCAGGCCGGCCGTGAAGTTCGCATCATGGTGAAGCCGGACTCCATTAATGATTTAGAAGCCCATCGTTTGGCACGTGATATCCGTAAACGAATTGAGGACGAGCTTGATTATCCGGGCCACATTAAAGTGACCGTAATCAGAGAAACTCGAGCCGTAGAGTATGCAAAATAAAGTGATGCTTAGCGCATCACTTTATTTTTTTGAGTCCCTGAAAAGGAAGGAATGGAATGTATGAGAATTTTATTTATCGGAGATGTTGTCGGTTCCCCGGGCCGCGACATGGTAAAAGAATATGTCCCGAAACTGAAAGCGAAACATAAACCGCATTTTACAATTATTAACGGAGAAAATGCAGCACATGGAAAAGGACTGACAGAAAAGATCTACCACAGCCTGATGGAAGCGGGAGCAGATGCCATTACAATGGGAAACCATACGTGGGATAAAAGAGAGATCTTCGACTTTATTGATGATGTGCCGCATCTTGTCCGGCCGGCGAATTTCCCGGAAGGTACGCCGGGCAAAGGGATTACTTATATTAAATCGAACGGAAAAGAGCTTGCCGTCATTAATTTACAGGGGCGGACGTTTCTTCCGCCGCTTGATGATCCGTTTGCTAAAGCGGATGAATTAATAGAAGAAGCGAAAAAGCGCACGCCGTACATTTTTATTGATTTTCACGCCGAAGCGACAAGCGAAAAAATTGCGATCGGCTGGTACACAGACGGAAGAGCCTCTGCCGTGGTAGGCACCCATACACACGTGCAAACGGCAGATAACCGCATTTTGCCGAAAGGAACGGCATATATTACTGATGTAGGCATGACGGGTCCGTACGACGGAATTCTCGGTATGGACAGAGAAACGGTCATCAAGCGGTTTAAAACCAATCTTCCCGTCCGGTTTACGGTGGCGGAAGGTAAAACTACGCTGAGCGGAGTGCTCATTGACATCGACGATCAAACGAAAAAGGCCGTAAATATCGAACGGATATTAATCAATGATGACCATATGTTCTTTGAATAGGTGATCATGTGTTTATTTTATAAAAATATTAAAAGGAAAAGCAGGAATATAGCAACTTCTTAGTGAATATAGTAGAAATGGAAGGTAGCCCGCTATTTTTGAAAAGCATTGTGGGGATGGCTTTTTGGATAGCAACATCTAATAATGATTGTTCTAATGAACACTCACTTATCCATTGTAAAACTAAGGGGGAGCAGAAATGGAAATCTTAAAAGTTTCAGCAAAATCAAGTCCAAATTCAGTAGCAGGCGCGCTTGCCGGTGTATTGAGGGAACGCGGAGCCGCCGAAATTCAAGCAATTGGGGCGGGCGCCTTAAACCAGGCTGTTAAAGCGGTTGCGATTGCCAGAGGCTTTGTCGCGCCAAGCGGCGTAGATTTGATTTGTATTCCGGCTTTTACAGATATACAGATTGACGGAGAAGAAAGAACGGCGATTAAGTTAATCGTCGAACCCCGTTAAAAACAAAAACATGACATTCTCAACCTGCTTGCGTAAGGCGAGCGGGTTGTTTTTATTGTTGTCATATTTTCTCACAATATTATATTGATAGTACGAAGAGATGATAAATGGCTTTATTCATATAATATTCAAAAAAAATCCCGCCCATTTTTTCGGACGGAAGCAGTTGTTTTCTCGGAGTGGACACTGGTGTTTACCTCCTTTTTATCTCATGTTACAATCCAGTTATTACAGTGTTTTTTCGAGGAGGAGTGTACATGTTGGGAGGAAAGATGAAAGCTATCGTCAAAAATGAAAACGCTTTCGGAGCAACTCTGAAAGAAATTCCCATACCTTCCATTAATGAGAATGAAGTTCTCATTAAAGTACAGGCCGCATCTATATGCGGTACAGATGTGCATATTTATAATTGGGATCAATGGGCGCAGAAACGAATCAAAACACCTCAAGTATTCGGACATGAATTCAGCGGTATCATAGCGGAAACGGGCAAGCACGTCACAAATGTCAAAATAGGTGACTACGTTTCGGCTGAAACCCACTTCGTCTGCGGTACTTGTGTCCCTTGTTTAACAGGAAAACATCATGTGTGCACCCATACAAAGATCCTCGGCGTAGATACAGCCGGTTCCTTCGCTGAATATGTCAAAGTGCCGGCTCGAAATGTTTGGGAAAATCCCGCTGATATGGACCCCGCCGTCGCTTCTGTTCAAGAGCCGCTTGGCAACGCGGTGCATACGGTGCTGGAAAGCAGCCAGCTTGCGGGCGGTTCCGCTGCAATTATCGGCTGCGGACCGATCGGGCTGATGGCGGTGGCGGTGGCTAAAGCGGCCGGTGCATCCCGTATTGCGGCGATTGATAAAAATGATTACAGGCTGGCTCTTGCGAAGAAATTGGGAGCTGCGATCACCATTTCAGCTGATAAGGAAGATCCGCTTGAGGTGATCGACACCTTAACAGGCGGAGAAGGGATCGACCTTGTCTGCGAAATGTCAGGCCACCCGGCAGCTATCGCACAAGGATTAAAGATGGCGGCCAACGGGGGAAGGTTCCATATGCTGAGTCTGCCGGAACGTCCGGTGACGGTTGACCTGACAAATGACGTGGTGTTTAAAGGACTTACCGTCCAAGGCATCACAGGCAGAAAAATGTTTGAAACATGGCGGCAGGTATCGCACATGCTTGAATTCGGCCTTGTTGATCTGACGCCGGTGATCACGCATCAGTTTCCGCTTGAAGACTTTGAAAAAGGGTTTGACCTGATGAGAAAGGGCCAGTGCGGCAAAGTCATTTTGATTCCATAAGGGGAGGGTTCTATAATGAAAGAATTTGAATTTCTAAAAGCAGAGCTTGATAAAATGAAAGAAAATAAAACGTGGCAGCAAATGAAACAAATTGAAACGAAGCAGGGTCCGTCGGTGGAAGTCAAAGGGCAAAACGTGATACAGCTTTCATCGAACAATTATCTCGGTTTGACGTCGCATCCAAGGCTTGTCGAAGCGGCCAAACGCGCCGCGGAAGAGTTCGGAGCGGGTACGGGGTCCGTCCGGACAATCGCCGGAACATTCACCATGCACAATGAGCTGGAGAAAAAATTGGCAAACTTTAAAAAAACAGAAGCGGCACTTGTTTTTCAATCGGGGTTCACAACGAATCAGGGCGTCTTATCAAGCATTCTTACAAAAGAGGATATCGTGATCTCTGACGAACTGAACCATGCTTCCATTATTGACGGGATCAGGCTGACGAAAGCAGATAAAAAGGTGTACCGCCATGTTGATATGGACGATTTGGAAAGGGTGCTGAAAAAATCAATGAATTACCGCATGCGCCTGATCGTCACCGACGGCGTATTCTCAATGGACGGCAACATCGCTCCTTTGCCTGACATCGTCAAACTTGCAGAGGCGTACGATGCCTTTGTGATGGTCGACGACGCGCATGCTTCCGGCGTACTCGGAATAAACGGAAGGGGAACGGTTAATCACTTCGGGCTTGACGGAAGAGTCCACATACAGGTGGGCACATTAAGCAAAGCCATCGGAGTGCTTGGCGGTTACGCCGCAGGGTCGCAGGTTCTGATCGATTACCTGCGCCATAAAGGGCGTCCTTTCTTATTCAGCACTTCTCATCCGCCTGCGGTAACGGCCGCATGCATAGAAGCCATTGACGTCCTGCTGGAAGAGCCTGAGCATATGGAAAAGCTATGGGAGAACACGGCGTATTTCAAAGACAAACTGGTTCAAATGGGGCTGACCCTCACAAAAAGCGAAACACCGATCGTGCCGATATTAATAGGGGAGGAAGAAAAAGCCCAGGCATTATCAGACCTTTTATTGACCCGCGGCGTCTTTGCACAAAGCATCGTGTATCCGACGGTCGCCCAAGGAAAAGCGAGAATCCGCACCATTATTACGGCGGAGCATACAAAAGAGGAGCTTGACCGGGCCCTGGAAGTAATCCGTTCAGCCGCAAAAGAGCTGCAGCTTGTGTAAGGGGGAAATGATTCCCTCTTTTTTATTTCTTATTGATTCTTATTCTCAATAAGGTGTACAATAATAGGCTGGCGGTTGTGCCAAACGCTTTTAACCAGTATACTTGAGGGTGGAAGTTTCGGTTGAAAGGAGACATTCGAACATGAATGAAAAGCAAAAGCAGGAAAGCGGACAAGTGAATCCGGCGGACAAAACATCCGAAAAGGATTACAGCAAGTATTTTGAAGCCGTATATATTCCGCCTTCTTTAAAAGATGCGAAAAAACGGGGCAAAGAATCCGTTCAATATCATAACGATTTTAAAATCTCAGAAGAATTTAAAGGCCTCGGTGAAGGCAGGAAATTTTATATCCGCACGTACGGATGCCAAATGAACGAGCATGATACGGAAGTCATGGCGGGTATTTTTATGGCGCTCGGTTATGAAGCGACAAATTCGGTTGATGACGCGAACGTTATTTTATTAAACACTTGCGCTATCCGGGAAAATGCTGAAAACAAAGTGTTCGGCGAGCTCGGCCATTTAAAGGCGCTCAAAAAAAATAACCCGGACTTGATTCTCGGCGTCTGCGGCTGCATGTCACAGGAAGAATCAGTCGTAAACCGCATCCTTAAGAAGCACCCGTTTGTCGATATGATTTTCGGCACGCACAACATTCACCGTCTGCCGGAACTGTTATCAGAGGCATATTTATCAAAAGAGATGGTCATTGAAGTGTGGTCGAAGGAAGGGGATGTCATTGAAAACCTTCCGAAAGTCCGCAACGGAAAAATTAAAGGCTGGGTCAACATTATGTACGGCTGTGACAAGTTCTGCACATACTGCATCGTACCGTATACCCGCGGAAAAGAACGAAGCCGCCGTCCTGAGGAAATTATCCAGGAAGTCAGAAGACTTGCAAGCGAAGGCTATAAAGAAATCACGCTGCTCGGTCAAAACGTGAATGCGTACGGAAAAGATTTTGAGGATATGACGTACGGTCTCGGTGATTTAATGGACGAACTGCGTAAAATTGATATTCCGAGAATCCGATTCACGACGAGTCATCCGCGTGACTTTGATGATCATCTGATCGAAGTGCTCGCCAAAGGCGGCAACCTTCTTGACCATATCCATCTTCCGGTTCAATCAGGAAGCTCAGCGATGTTAAAAATGATGGCGCGCAAATATGACAGAGAACGCTATCTGGAGCTTGTCGGAAAAATTAAAGCGGCGATGCCGAACGCTTCACTGACGACCGATATTATTGTCGGTTTTCCGAATGAAACCGATGAACAATTTGAAGAAACGCTTTCGTTATATCGCGAAGTGGAATTTGACAGCGCATATACGTTTATTTACTCTCCTCGTGAAGGCACGCCGGCAGCGAAGATGAAAGACAATGTTCCGATGAGGGTCAAGAAAGAACGTCTTCAGCGCCTCAATGATTTGGTGAAAGAAATTTCAGCCAAAAAAATGAAGGAATATGAAGGCAGGACTGTCGAAGTATTAGTTGAGGGAGAAAGCAAAAATAACCCTGACATTCTTGCCGGCTATACGGAAAAAAGCAAGCTCGTCAACTTCAAAGGGCCGAAAGACGCCATCGGCAAGATTGTACGCGTCAAAATCGAACAGGCGAAAACATGGTCGCTTGACGGTGTGATGGCAGGAGAAGCAATCGAGGTGAAATAATAATGACGCTTTACTCTAAGAAAGACATTGTACAGCAGGCTAGGAACCTTGCGAAAATGATTTCTGAAACAGAAGAAGTTGATTTTTTCAAACGCGCCGAGGCGCAGATTAACGAAAATGAAAAAGTCTCTGCGATTATTAATCAGATTAAAACTCTGCAAAAGCAAGCCGTTAACCTGAAGCACTACGAAAAGCTTGAAGCGCTGAAACAAGTGGAAAGTAAAATTGACGCCCTGCAGGAAGAGCTTGAAGGGATTCCGATCATTCAGGAATTCAGAGATTCCCAGATTGAGGTCAATGACCTTCTTCAGCTTGTCGCACATACGATCTCAAATCAGGTGACAAACGAAATCATTACATCTACCGGAGGCAACCTGCTGACGGGAGAAACCGGTTCAAAAGTAAAACATTCGAATAACAGCTGTTCTATTTAAACACGGGGCCTTCATCGGCCCGTGTTTTTTTTTGTTATTTGAGAACTAATTGTAATATGTACTAAATTTTCATTAACTCACCGTTTTGTCCCATTTTACTGGGAAGTTTTATCATACTTAAAAGTAAAGTTTCTGGGCAGGGCTGCATACAATGAAACAGAAACTTTGTATTTTTATATTTTTATTATAAAAATGCACATGAGACAAATGCCCAGCATAAGATAACACGAAGAAGAACAAGGAGGCCTGCCGGAATGTCTGAATACAGGGAAATTATTACGAAAGCGGTAGTTGCGAAAGGAAGAAAATTCACCCAATGCACCAACACGATCTCACCTGGAGAAAAACCGTCAAGTATATTGGGCGGCTGGATTATCAACCACAAGTACGATGCCGAAAAGATCGGGAAGACTGTAGAAATTGAAGGGTATTATGATATAAACGTCTGGTACTCTTACGCCGATAATACAAAAACGGAAGTTGTAACCGAGAGAGTAAAGTATGTCGATGTGATTAAACTCAGATACAGAGACACAAATTACTTAGATGACGAACACGAAGTCATTGCCAAAGTGCTGCAGCAGCCGAATTGTCTTGAAGTCACCATTTCTCCTAACGGAAATAAAATCGTGGTTCAGGCAGAGAGAGAATTTTTAGCAGAAGTGGTCGGTGAAACGAAAGTCGTCGTCGAAGTCAATCCTGACTGGGAAGAAGACGATGATGATGATTGGGAAGACGATCTTGATGAAGAATTAGAGGACATTAACCCTGAATTTTTAGTCGGAGATCCTGAAGAATAAGTTGAGGCTAGGGGAGTTTAACACCCCAAGTCTCTTTTTTATATATAAAGATATCACTCTTTTGTTTATGTTATAATGGGATTCGGATAAGAGAAGATACATAGTGAGGGATTAAATGATGGCTAGTTACACGCCTATGATACAGCAATACTTGAAGATAAAGGCAGAGCACCAAGATGCCTTTTTATTTTTTCGGCTTGGTGACTTTTATGAAATGTTTTTTGAAGATGCAAAAAAAGCGTCACAAGAGCTTGAAATTACACTGACAAGCAGAGACGGAGGTTCGGCTGATAAAATTCCGATGTGCGGCGTGCCGTATCATTCCGCGGCGGCTTATATTGAACAGCTGATTAAAAAGGGCTATAAAGTGGCGATCTGTGAACAGACGGAAGATCCGAAGGCGGCTAAAGGCGTTGTAAAAAGAGAAGTCGTCCAGCTGATCACACCGGGAACCGTGATGGATGGAAAAGGCATCCACGAGTCGGAAAACAACTTTATCGCTTCCGTTTCCGAATTTCGTGACGGATACGGTCTCGCTTTATCGGACTTAACGACCGGAGAAAACCTGGCCGTATTTATTGAGCGGATTGAAGATGTCATGTCAGAAATTTACTCAGTCGGCGCAAAGGAAATTGTCGTATCGAGCAAGTTTAACGAACATACAGCTGCTCAGCTGAAAGAACGGTGCGGCGCCACGATTTCCATCGAAGACGGGGAAATAACAGAACGCATTGAAATCGCAAAGCACTTGCCGGGCGAAGAGCTGACAGAGACGTTTATGCGTTTATATACGTATTTGCAGAAAACGCAAAAACGGAGCCTGGATCACCTGCAGCCGGTTCAAGTATATGAATTGGAAGAAGCGATGAAAATTGACCTGTATTCAAAACGGAATCTTGAGCTGACGGAAACGATCCGTTCGAAAAGCAAAAAAGGGTCATTGCTTTGGCTTTTAGACGAGACGAAAACAGCGATGGGCGGCCGGCTTCTCAAACAATGGATTGACCGCCCGCTGATCAGGGCATCCCAAATCGAAGAACGCCAGGAAATGGTCGAGACGCTGATCAATCATCTGTTTGAGCGTGAAGATCTGCGAGAGCGCCTGAAGGAAGTATACGATTTAGAACGTCTGGCGGGCCGGGTCGCATTCGGAAACGTCAACGCAAGGGATTTAATCCAGCTGAAAGAATCTTTAAAACAAGTGCCGAGCATCAAAGAGCTTGTAGGGTCTCTTAACCATAAAAAAGCAAAAGAACGCGCCGGCTTGATTGATCCGTGCGGAGATTTGCTTGACCTGTTAGAAGAAGCCCTTCATGAAAACCCGCCGTTATCGTTAAAAGAAGGCAATTTAATTAAAGACGGCTATCATCAGAAGCTCGATGAGTACCGTGACGCCAGCAAAAACGGTAAAGACTGGATTGCCAGACTGGAGCAGCAGGAACGCGCTTATACGGGCATCCGTTCATTAAAGGTCGGCTTCAATAAAGTGTTCGGCTATTATATTGAAGTCACAAAAGCAAACCTTCATCTGCTTGAGGACGGACGGTATGAGCGGAAGCAGACCCTCACAAACGCCGAACGGTACATTACGCCGGAATTGAAGGAAAAAGAAGCGCTTATTTTAGAAGCGGAAAACAACATCTGCGAGCTGGAATATGAGCTTTTTGCCGGACTGCGTGAAAAGGTGAAACAATTTATTCCGCGTCTGCAGCGTCTTGCCAAACAAATGAGTGAGCTGGACGCACTGCAATGCTTTGCTACGATCAGTGAAAACAGGCATTACACAAAGCCCGTCTTTTCTGATAATGAAGTAAAAGTCATTGAAGGGAGACACCCCGTCGTTGAAAAGGTGATGGACAGTCAAGAATACGTCCCGAACAACTGCCTGATGGGCGATTCGCGGGAAATGCTCCTGATTACGGGTCCGAATATGTCAGGTAAAAGCACGTACATGAGACAGATCGCACTTCTATCGATCATGGCCCAGATCGGCTGTTTTGTGCCCGCGAAAGAAGCGGTTCTGCCGATTTTTGATCAAATCTTCACGAGAATCGGGGCAGCGGATGATTTGATTTCCGGACAAAGCACCTTTATGGTGGAAATGCTGGAAGCGAAAAACGCGATTGTGAACGCCACAAAAGACAGCCTGATCCTGTTTGATGAAATCGGCCGCGGGACATCAACGTACGACGGAATGGCGCTGGCACAGGCGATTATTGAATATGTCCATGATCATATCGGCGCTAAAACACTGTTCAGCACGCATTATCATGAGCTGACGGTGCTTGAAGATAAGCTTCCTCAGCTGAAAAACGTTCATGTGCGCGCAGAGGAATATAACGGAACGGTCGTGTTTCTCCATCAAATCAAAGAAGGAGCCGCGGATAAAAGTTACGGCATTCATGTCGCCCAGCTTGCCGAGCTCCCGGACGATCTGATCAGCCGCGCGCAGGAGATTTTGAAACAGCTTGAGCAGACGGGAGATAAACCGGAGCTTCCGGCGGTATCTGAGAAAAAGTCCGCCGTCAGAGAAGAACCGGCACAGCTGTCCTTTTTTGCTGACGGTGAAAAAGAACAGAAGGCACCGGCTGTTTCTAATAAAGAAAAACAAGTGCTTGAAGCTTTTAAGTCAATCAATATTCTCGATATGACGCCGCTTGAGGCGATGAATGAAATGTACAAGCTGCAAAAAAAATTAAAATAGAAAGAGGTGACGGACTTGGCAAAAGTCATCCAGCTCTCAGATGAACTCTCGAATAAAATAGCGGCCGGCGAGGTGGTCGAACGGCCTGCCTCAGTCGTTAAAGAATTGGTGGAAAACGCCATCGACGCAAACAGCACAGTCATTGAAATCGACATAGAGGAAGCGGGGCTTTCGTCGATTCGGGTGCTCGATAACGGCGAAGGGATGGAAACCGATGATTGCAAGCGGGCTTTCCGCCGCCACGCGACCAGTAAAATCAAAGATGAAAACGACCTGTTCCGGGTGAGAACACTCGGTTTCCGCGGAGAAGCTTTGCCAAGTATCGCGTCTGTTTCTCATCTGGAAATCAAAACGAGCATCGGCGAGGGAGCGGGAACCCATCTCATTCTTCAGGGCGGGAATATCATTTCTGAGCAGAAATCCTCCAGCAGAAAAGGAACGGAGATTATCGTTACCAACCTGTTTTTCAATACACCCGCCAGATTGAAATATATGAAAACCGTGCATACGGAGCTCGGCAATATTACGGATGTTGTCAACCGGATCGCTCTTGCGCATCCGGAAGTATCCATCCGTCTCCGCCATCAGGGGAAAAATCTGCTGCAGACAAACGGTAACGGGGACGTGCGCCATGTGCTGGCCGCAATTTACGGGACGGCGGTTGCGAAAAAAATGATACCGATCCATGTCAGCTCGCTTGATTTTGAAGTCAAGGGCTACATTGCGCTTCCGGAAATCACGCGTGCATCCAGAAACTACATGTCATCTGTCATTAACGGAAGATACATTAAGAATTTCCCGCTTGTAAAAGCAGTGCATGAGGGCTATCACACACTTCTGCCGATCGGCCGCCATCCGATTACATTTATCGAAATTACGATGGACCCGATTTTGGTCGATGTCAATGTCCATCCGTCGAAGCTTGAAGTCCGCCTCAGCAAAGAGACGGAGCTGCATGAGCTGATCCGTGACGGGATAAAGGAAGTGTTTCAAAAGCAGCGGCTTATTCCGAGCGCCCAGCTCCCGAAAAAATCAGCGCCGGCACCGGCCAAAAACGAACAGCAATTTATGACATTCGAGGAAAGCGCGCCTGAGCGGAAACTTCCTGAAAAAACGCCGGAGCCGTCTTACTCACCAATGAAGCTGAGTTCGGTCGTAAAAGAGCCTGAGCCGGTAATAATAGAAGAAGAGATCCTCCCGAATGAAGCGGATCACGATGTGCCGCCGGAGATCGGCATGCCGGAACCGGAAGCGCCTGTTTCCGATACTCCGGAACCGGAAGCTGTCGCTGAAGAAATACGGGAAGAAAGAGTTCCGGTGATGTATCCGATCGGCCAAATGCACGGGACATATATTTTAGCCCAAAACGAAAACGGCTTGTATATCATTGACCAGCATGCTGCACAAGAACGGATTAAATACGAATATTTCCGGGAGAAAGTCGGGCAGGTCGAGCCTGAAGTACAGGATATGATCGTGCCGCTCACCTTTCATTATGCGGCAAATGAGGCGCTGATCATTGACCAGCATCAGCATGAGCTTGAAAGCGTCGGAGTATTTTTAGAAGCATTCGGCACGAACAGCTACATCGTTCGCTGCCATCCGGCCTGGTTTCCAAAAGGGGAAGAAGCTGAACTGATTGAAGAAATCATTCAGCAGGTGCTTGACGCCAAACAGATCGATATTAAGAAACTGCGGGAGGAAGCGGCCATTATGATGAGCTGCAAAGGCTCAATCAAAGCGAACCGCCATTTGCGAAACGACGAAATCAAAGCGCTCTTGGATGACCTGCGCCGAACGACAGACCCGTTCACATGCCCGCACGGCCGTCCGATCATAATTCACCACAGCACGTATGAGATGGAGAAGATGTTTAAGCGTGTGATGTAGCAGGGTTCTATCCCTCGTACCCACATTTTGCCCACGGATTTTAGCTGTTTAGGTATTCATCAAACCGGTTAATGCTTTTTTGATTGTGGCTTTGCGTGATATGGATATAGACATCAGCGGTCATTTTCACATCGGTATGACCGAGTCGTTCTTACAAAATTTGATATCTGAACGAAAGCAAAAGCATTTTACCGGCTGGCCTTTGCACTTCGCGCGGAAGTCTATAAGGACGGGGGCGCGCCGGACCCGGAATGCTTTTTCTATATCAAACGGTTTCTAAAAGAACAGAGCGAGCGGAATCACATGCTATTTGTTACCGGGATAAACTCAGGCCTTCGCATATCAGATATACTGGAACTGAGGGTAAGAGACGCCAAGCGTTCGTATTTCAATCTTATAGAGAAGAAAACCAAAAAGAGAAAGAGAATTGACATGACGCCGGAACTTCAAAGAGAATTAAAGGCGTATATCGAGGGGAAAGAAGATCACGAATATCTTTTCAAAAGCCGCGAAGGGATCAACAAGCCCATTTCCCGGTTTTCAAAGCAAACAAAAGATTTGGCTATGCTGCAGAAGATTTTCAACCACTCTGACCAGCGGACAACCCTTCGATACATTGGAATCAATCAGGATGCCATGAACAACGCCATGAAGAAATTCAAGATATAAACAGGCTCATCTCATAAACAAGATGAGTCTTTTTTCTGCATATTTTTATTGATTCCCTTCAAAAAGCAAACGTGGAATTCATTTTAGGGATATCGCTTGAAAACAAGGGTGGAAAGGGCTGACGGTACTTCGGGCAGTTGCACAGTATATAACATATGGGTAATTCGTGGATTTTGTGGATAAATGGAAAATTTGGGTGTTTTTTATGGTATCATCGTGTTACAGGAGGTGAGCGGCATGACTGTGGCAGAGCAAAAAGGAATGTACTAAAAAGATTTTGGCAGAAAGATGGCACGATAACTGCACACCATTTTGTTTTAGATAAGGTATTATGGTAATAGGTAATAAACAGGTAGGGCCATTCCTACAATTCCAAACAAGAATGTCTGTGAAGTAAGAGCTATTGAAATGAATAAGAATAAAAAATACTCTGCGTGGTATAGAGGTGGATACATAATTTATGGATTCAAAAGAAAAACAATTATTTTATTACTATTACGAAAAGTTTAGGAATTCCACATTTGAAGAATATGATGTTTATGCTTTTTTAATTTTAATAAGGCGACATTGCCCTGATAATAGAAGTATAAGCGAACTTGCAGATTTTATAGCTCATAGAGATAAAAGTAGAGGATATATAAAAGAGTATTTGGAAGAATTAAAAGACAAATTTAATAAAATATATAATAATTCCGTTGAAAAACAGATGAAAATTAAAGTTGAAGAAGTGTTTACTTTCAAAGAAATAAAAAATGGTTTGAATTCTGTTTTTAAAAAATTCAATTTAGAGGAATTAAACATAGATATTATTAATGACTTTTTGCTATGCCTTCTTTCCATTCTGCAAGACATCAAAATTTATCACAAGAAAAAAGAAATAGGTAAGTTGAGTTTAGGTATTACTAGTAAGAAAATAGTATTAGTAGGTTCGGTTAAAGTTTCGAAAGAACAAAAAGAAATTATTGATGTGGTATTCCCTGTCCTTAGCTGTAAAAATAATTATAAAAGAATAAAAAAGTTGGATAAATTTGATAGTCCTTATACATTTCCAAAAATAATATGTGTTAAAAGAATAAATGGAAAGCTTGAAATTGAGTAACTATAGGATATATTGTTATGCGCCTTTTTAAAAGGGCGTTTTTATTTTGTGAATTATGAACGGAGGTGAAATAGCTTGACGCCAAAGCCACTAAAGGAATGCGCTTCCGTGGTTGCCGTGCTCTTTACCCGGGATAGGTACTGTGAAGCACACAAGACACAACAACAAGAAGAAACAAAACATTACAACAAAAATTCAAGAAACAAAACAACAACAAGTTTTTACAAATCAACTGCATGGAAAAGAACAATACAACTTGCTTTGATAAGAGGCAATTATCTCTGTCAGCATTGTTTGAAAGATCACTGCTTCACTCCGGCTGATATGGTGCATCATATTGTGGAAGTAAAGCAAGATTGGTCAAAACGATTAGACATAAAGAACCTTGAAAGCTTGTGTAACGCCTGTCACAACAAGGCTCACGGCAGCAAGGGCAAGTGACCCTCCCGCTAACAAATCTTTGAAAGGGAAACGAACGGAGAACGGCGATCCCCCTTCTGCAAACAAACACCGCTTTTCAAAGTTCCGGAAACAGCAGAAAGCCCCCTCAGCAAATTTGCCGAGAGGGCTTGGTACGACTGGTTTTGTTGTTGATTTCATCGTAACACGAAGGAATGAAATCCTCCCTTAATGGAACTGACCCCATAATATGAGACAAACAAAAAACACCTTCAAGTTTGAAAACGGACCGTTGTTATCCGAAATAAAACTTGGAGGTGTTTTTCTATGGGGACAAGAGTGAGTTATCCGGTTGAAGTCAAACAGAAGGCTGTAGGAATGAGATTGGCGGGCGTGCCTATGAAAGAGATCATGCAGGAATTGAATATCAAAAATAAGACTCAGGTTCAGACATGGGTTAGATGGCATAAGGCTGGGGATACCCACCGATTCGAACAGCCTGTTGGAAAGCAATATACTTATGGAAAGGGTCCGGAGTATTCTTCTGAATTAGAGAAACTCCAGGCAGAGAATCGTTATCTGAGACAACAGAATGAAGTGTTAAAAAAGTACAACGAATTGGAAAGGAAGCTGATAGGGAAACGACAATCAAACTGGTAGAAGAATTGCGCAAGACGATGACGGTACAGGACATCTGTGTCCATTTAGATATTTCACGCACTTCATATTATAGATGGAGAAAGAATCTGACTAAGAGTAATCCTAAGATACGACTGGAGAAACAAATCGGCACGTTGTGCCGAGAACACAAGTATCGATATGGATATCGAAAAATCACAGCCATACTAAAAAAGAGAATAAGTATTAATCATAAATCTGTTCAACGTATTATGCAGAAAAATCAATGGCAGTGTCGGGTTAAGATGAAAAAGCGTAAAAAAAGTGGGCAGCCATATTCTGTGGTCGATAATATATTGGATCGGAACTTTCAGTCTGATCGCCCTCTTGAAAAACTGGTAACGGACATCACATATTTGCCTTATGGACAGAAACAATTGTACCTTTCCAGTATATTGGATTTATACAATGGAGAAGTGATTGCTTTTACGATTGGCGATAGACAGGACACAGACTTTGTCTTACACACACTTGATCAGCTGCCCGCACTGCCAGAGAACTGCCTGTTACATAGTGACCAAGGTTCTGTTTATACATCTTATGAGTATCAGAAAGCTGTTAAAACAAAAGGCATTACCATGAGCATGTCCCGCAAAGGGACGCCCGCTGATAATGCCTCCATCGAATCGTTTCATTCCTCACTAAAGTCTGAAACGTTCTATCTTAACATTGATCGAACTACGACGGCCATCGTAGAACGCACTGCCATAGAATACATTCATTATTATAACAATATTCGTATTCAAACGAAACTAAACAGCCAATCGCCGATACAATATCGGCAATTGGCTGTATGAAGGTGTTTTGATCCCTGGCTCAAAAACGGGGGTCAGTCCCTAATGAGAGGGCTTTTTTCATTTAAATTGATTAATAACTTAAAGGTTGAGAATAGTTTCTCGCACTGACCTTCATCTTTTCACCGGATCTTTTGTAAGAGACTTTTGCTAGGGTTTCGTTTTCGTCTATGTATGGAGCTTTCCAAAATACAGAGATTTCACTAACGCTTTTGTCTTCTAGTGCTGTGCGAGCAGCTAAATCATCACTATATAATTCAATCATTTTCTTAGTTCTTGCTAATGAATTTTTTAAATCAAAGGACAAGTGAACCAGTGCAATGTTTTGACCGTTTTCTTTAGTTCCAAGATCCTGATTGACTTCAATATCTTCGACAGAAACGTTATGTAGGTGTTCATTTACTAATTCTTTAATTTTATTTTCGGGGTTTTCCGTTACATCCACATACGGTGAGTCATCTAATTCTGATTGATCACTTTTAGTAATTAACCCATATTCACTTTTGACACTTAACTTATCATCAACAAAATGAAGAGATACCGTTGCATCATTTTCCAAGCCGTCCTCTCCATCAAAATCATAATCTGGTGATGAATATTTATTAATTTTATATTCAGATTTCGCTTTCCCGCCAACAATTTTTTTGACTTCATCATAAGTCATATCTTCTCTTATTTTTTTATATTCGCCTGGCGTAATGGTCGCAATAGGTTCATCTTCATATTTAAGAAAATGCTTATTAATGAACCCTATTGAAAGTAATATAACGATACATGTAAGAGACAGCCGAAGTCCAGTTCTTCTTGTTTTTCCCGGAACCAGCAATATTACCCCAATAAATGCCCCTATAACCATGAAACCACCAAACAATGCAATAAATAAAGCCATAATGATCTCCTCTCCTATCTGCGAACATAAACATTTTAAAACAAAAGAGGAAGGATTTCCATACTTGCAAGAGTTTGCTGTCACTGAAGATGAACCTGGAAGCACAATAAAAAAAGCAAGGGGTCTTTTTGTATGGTCCCGAATTTTTCATTGAATATTACTTGTGAAAAATCTCTTAAAGAGCAAGATGATTCTCATGGGAAGAGATGGGAGAAGAATTTAAATAAAATTGGAATTTGGTAAGATGACAATGTGCAAGTCAAAGGGGACTAGTAATTAGCCCCCCTTACATTTAGTTCTTCCTGCGTTTTTTTCTGTTTTTGATTAAACTGAAAACCACTAAGAGAACCACACCGACAGCAACAATATAAAATGAAATTTCTGCTGCTGCGGTATTAATATTCTTAAGAACAAGGATAAGCCCTATTAAAACTATAGGAATGATGTAAGTTAGAATTCTTATAGCTTTTGGGCTCGGTTCAGCGTTTCTTTTATTTTCCATAATTACCTCCCGTCTAAGCTTAACACAGGTTAAATTTGATAATCACCAACAATAGTCCCGTTTAAAGGGAAAACATAAGGGGTTAAGTAATCCGCCAAGCGGCGTACGGCCGTTTGGTCCAGAAGATGCTTTATCTCTAGCATAAAAGAATACTCAGGAGAGAATGCTCCGGCTGTTCCAAGTTTTGGACTGTATTCTGGCAAAAGAAAGTGAACAAACAACATCTTTTGTGTGAATTACGTCGTATTTTTTCTAATTCGAATTGTGTGTTAGTGCCAACTCATAAGCATAACATTGTTATTCGGTGTAAGGAGCTAAGGTATTCTGATATATTTTGGGGAAGCCGCCGTATGGTTTTAGTTTAGCTTGAAGAAAAGGATTGAAATAAGAATCAAGATTGAGAGTCATTTAAAGACTGAGTATCCTCTCAGGCTACTTCGACAATTCTTTTCAAAATAAAAACTCGATTTGTTTTTCTTTCTTTTTATTCGAAAATTATACCTTCTTCATTTTCTGAATAAAATCTCCTAAAGTATTCATGTAAATGAATATTCTTATTTCCTTATATATTACGATAACAAATTTTAAAAACTTCGGCTGGTTCTTTTGGTTGATTTGAACAGTTTTTTATCTTTACCGGAAAATCCATGGAAAAACGTGGTGTCATCTGGTAAAGTGGTTACAGTCGGCTGGGCGGCGGCAGCAGTCTGCCCGGATCTTTTAAATGGGAATGGTGACAATGGATCATACATATGAAGTGCATCAAATCAAAACTTATCACCAGATGTGGTCCAACTATTGTTATATTATCGCAGACCGCTCAAAAAAATCTGCGATAGCGGTGGACCCGTCCTGGGAAATCGATAAAATAACCGATAAACTGCATGAATTGGATGTTGATTTATCAGCTATTTTATTAACACATTCGCATTATGACCATGTAAACTTGGCGGAGCCGCTTCAGCAAATCTATCATTCTGATATATACATATCGTCGGCGGAAATCGATTTCTATCAATTCCGGTGCAGAAACTTAATAGCGCTTGAAGACGGCCAAACCTTTGCGGCCGGAGGGTTTATCATCAGAAGTATACTGACCCCGGGACATACGGCCGGGGGAATGTGCTATTTGCTATCTGATCATCTTTTTACCGGTGACACCGTGTTTACAGAAGGGTGCGGTATATGTGAGGACAGGGGCAGCTCAGCTGAAGATATGTTTCACAGTATACAGAGGATCAAAGCCTCCATTCCGCCGCATGTGCGTGTGTATCCGGGGCACTCCTTCGGGGAGAAGCCGGGTCAAAAAATGGAGAGTCTTTTGAAAAACAATATTTACTTTCAGATTGAAAAAAAAGAACATTTTGTGAATTTCCGCAACAGAAAAAATCAAAAAGGGCTGTTTCATTTTAAGTAATGTGTGATTTAGTTCTTTCTAACTAGCTTTTCTTTTGAGGCAAAGAAGTTCTGAAATGGAATGGTAGTTATTACTAGATTTCTGGTGATGAATGGCTGAGTAACGGGAGTTTGCGGAAGAGAACGCCGGGCAGGCCGGATGGGACATTCTGCTTACGCCTGTTCCGAAAGCCCTGAGCCCGCCTTTCGACAGGGAAAAATAGGCATTATTCAGGAGTTCGCATAGGATAAATTAACTTGACATGGTATTTTTGTGAAGTTACTATCAACTTGAACATGCTTCTTATCTGAATCCGAGAAAGGATGGCTGAGAAAATGATCACATACTTATTCCCCGGACAAGGTTCTCAAAAGCAGGGAATGGGGAGCTCATTGTTTGATGAATTTAAAGACTTAACGGAGCAGGCTGATGAAACACTCGGATATTCCATGAAACGGCTTTGTCTTGAGAATCCGTATTCCAACCTTCACAAGACGCAGTTCACCCAGCCTGCTTTATATGTTGTAAACGCGTTAAGCTATTTGAAAAAAATCCAAGACAATGACATAAAGCCGGATTATGTGGCCGGCCACAGTTTGGGAGAATATAATGCGCTGTTTGCAGCAGGTGCGTTTGATTTTATTACCGGCCTGCAGCTTGTCCGTAAAAGAGGCGAATTAATGAGTATGGCCACTGACGGAAAAATGGCCGCTGTTATGGGGTTAACTGCAGCTCAAGTGTCAGACGCCCTTCAAACGCACGGATTACATACGATTGATATTGCCAATATGAATTCTCCTCACCAAGTTGTCATATCCGGACGCAAAGAAGACATTGAAAGAGCCAAAAGCGTATTCGAAGGATTAAAAGACGTTACGATGTTTCATCCGTTAAACGTAAGCGGCGCTTTTCACTCGAGGTATATGAGTGAAGCAAAACAAGAGTTCGAAAAATTTTTACAGTCATTTCATTTTTCTGCTATATCAATTCCTGTCATTTCTAATGTGCATGCCAGACCTTATGAGCAAGACGGAATCCACTCCGTTCTGGCCGATCAGATCGACCATTCAGTGCGATGGAACGACAGCATCCGCTATCTGCTGGACAAAGGGCGGATGGAATTTGAAGAAGTCGGCCCGGGCCATGTGCTGACAGGACTTATTCACCGCATCAAAAAAGAAACTGAAGCTTCACCCGCCATGTAGCGGAACGCAAGTCAAAATTCTTATCTCACACAATAGTGCCAGCCATACAGCATCACGACCACTTCACCTGCACACGACATCACGAAAAACTCATAAATCAATATTTTGAAAAAATAAAGAGCAAAAAGGAGAACTAATGAACCAGCCAATTGTTTTCATGTTTTCTGGACAGGGTTCCCAATACTATCAAATGGGGAAAGAGCTGTTTGCACATAACGCCGCTTTTCGGCAGAAAATGCTTGACTTGGACGATTTTGCAGTCAGCCGTTTCGGTTACTCTGTCCTTAAAGAGATGTATCATACAGGCAATCGTCTGTCTGATCCATTTGACCGCCTTCTTTTCAGCCATCCTGCCATTTTTATGGCTGAGTACGCACTTGCATATGCTTTGGAGCAAAGAGGCATACGTCCCGATTATGTGATCGGAGCAAGCCTCGGAGAGTATGCAGCGGCCGCTGTGTCGGGCGTGCTGAGCGCCGAGGATGCTTTAGATTGCGTGCTGGAACAGGCCCGAATCGTTACGGAAACTTGCCGTAACGGCAGCATGCTTGCGATACTGGGTGATCCGGCTTTATATCAAGATGATCCGCTGCTCGGCGAACATAGTGAATTGGCATCTGTAAACTATCATTCTCACTTTGTCATCTCGGGAGAGCGGGAACATATCAAAAAGATCATGGACGATCTGAGAGAAAAGCAGATTCCTCATCAGCTATTGCCGGTATCTTACGGGTTTCACTCAGCGCTGGTTGATCAGGCGGAACAGCCGTACAAGCGCTTTTTAGCTCAGAAATCAATCCGGACTCCGTTTATACCGTACATCTCCAGTGCGACCGGAGAGGCTGAGACCGATATACAAGCGGACTTTTTCTGGGATATCGTAAGAAAGCCGATTCGATTCCGCGAAGCGCTTCAATTCGCAGACAGCCGCCAAAAAGGATTGTATATCGATGCCGGGCCTTCCGGAACATTGGCCGCATTTGCCAAACAGATTCTTCCCGCAGGATCGGCTGAACGCATCCGTGCCATTATGACGCCGTTTCATAAAGAACAAACACATTTGCAGCAAATAGAAGACAGCATTTTATCACCGCCCGGAAGGAGACTGTAAGATGATCAGCTTTGTTTTTCCAGGCCAAGGCTCGCAAAGAATAGGGATGGGGGAAGACCTGTTCGGCCGCTATCCTGAATTAACCGCAAAGGCCGATCACATTCTCGGATATTCCATTCAGGAGCTGTGCCGGGACGGAGAACGTCTCAATCAGACTCAATTCACTCAGCCGGCGCTCTATGTCGTCAATGCCCTCAGTTATTTGAAAAAAACAGAAGAAACCGGCTTGAAACCGGATTTTACCGCCGGACACAGTTTGGGCGAATATAACGCGTTATACGCTTCGGGCGCCTTTGATTTTGAAGAAGGCTTACAGCTGGTCAAAAAAAGGGGCGAACTGATGAGCCGCGCAAAAGGAGGCGGCATGGCAGCGGTGATCGGCCTGACTCATGAGCAGGTGACGGATGTTTTAAGAGAAAATCACTTGGATATGATTGATATCGCCAACATGAACACACCGCAGCAAATTGTCATTTCCGGATATAAAGAAGATATTGAAAAAGCAGCATCCGTTTTTGAAGCCGTAACCGGCGTGAAAATGGTTCACCGCTTAAATGTCAGCGGCGCCTTTCATTCCAGATACATGCTGGAAGCGAAGCAAGAGTTTTCACGGTTTATTGAATCTTTCCATTTTAAGCCGCTGTCCATCCCGGTCATTTCAAATGTGACGGCAAGACCCTATGAGCAGAGAGAGCTGAAAGAGACACTCACCGGACAAATAACGGGATCGGTGAACTGGACAGACAGCATCCGTTTCTTAATGGGAAGAAAGAACATGAGCTTTGAGGAAATCGGTCCCGGAAAAGTGCTGACGGGGCTGATACAAAGAATTACGGCTGAAGCGGAGCCGATAACAGATGAAATCAAAGTCCCGGCTGAGGCTGGAAAAAGCTCAATTACGGCGGCGTCTTTAGGAAATGAAGAGTTTAAGCGCGATTATCAATTGAAATACGCCTACTTGGCCGGCGGCATGTACCGGGGAATTTCTTCGAAGGAAATGGTCGTCAAACTGGCCGAAAAAGGAATGATGGGCTTTTTCGGAACGGGCGGTTTGAACATCGCGCACGTTGAGGACGTCATTTTGTCAATTCAGCATGAGCTTCGTGACGGCGGTTCCTTCGGCATAAATGTTGTACATAACATGAAGCATACAGATTCAGAAGAAAAAATGATTGATCTTTTACTGAAGCATGGGATTCAGAACTTGGAAGCATCAGCGTTTTTAACGGTTACTCCCGCTTTAGTAAGGTTTCGCGCTAAGGGGTTAAAACGCGGTGCCGGCGGACAAATAATAGCGCGTCAGCGGATTATCGCCAAGCTGTCCCGTCCGGAAGTAGCGGAAGCGTTTCTCAGCCCGGCGCCTGATCACATTCTGCAGAAACTTGCAGCCGAAAACAAAATTACCGCTGAAGAAGCAAGTCTGATGAGAGAAATACCCGTTGCGCATGACATCTGCGTAGAGGCTGATTCAGGCGGCCACACTGACGGCGGAGTTGCTTACAGTCTCATGCCGGCGATCATCCGTTTACGAGATGACATGATGAAAAAATACCGATACGGCAAAACCGTCCGCATCGGAGCCGCAGGGGGAATCGGAACGCCCGAGGCTGCCATGGCCGCATTTATGCTCGGCGCTGATTTTATTGTGACCGGATCTATTAACCAATGCACCGTTGAGGCAGCGACGAGCGGCCTCGTAAAGGACCTCCTGCAGCAGATGAATGTACAGGACACGGCCTACGCGCCGGCCGGCGATATGTTTGAATCAGGCAGCAAGGTGCAGGTATTAAAGAAAGGGCTGTTCTTTCCGACCCGCGCCTCTAAGCTGCATGAACTGTATCAGCGTCACCGCTCAATTGAAGAAATTGATGAAAAGACACTCAGACAAATAGAAGAGAAGTATTTTAAGGCAAGTGTAAGCAGTATTTATGACAAAGTGAAGGCTCATTATTCAAATGAAGACATTTCAAAAGCCGAACGGAATCCGAAACAGAAAATGGCGCTCATATTCAAATGGTATTTCAGGCAAAGTTCTGCTTCGGCGATTAAAGGTGACCCGGATGCCAAGGTAGACTTCCAGATTCATTGCGGCCCGGCATTAGGCGCCTTCAATCAATGGGTGAAAGGTACGGAGCTGGAGTCCTGGAAAAACCGCCATGCCGATGGTATCGGCCTGCGGCTTATGGAAGAGACGGCCTCGCTTTTGAATCAGAAGTTAGGTTCATTTTTGCAAACGTGTTGACAAGACGAAATGATAGATTGAAAACATGGAATATTCATAAAAGATGAAACAGGGAGGAACTGACAATGAGTAAAGAAAGAATCTTTGAATTGCTGCAGAACACAATCTACGAGGTTTTACCTGATTTAGAAGGCGAACAGCTTTCGCAGGAAGACCGGTTAGTTGATCTGGGGGCGGATTCAGTGGACCGCGCCGAAATTATCACGATGATGCTTGAAGAATTATCACTGCAGATCCCGCGTGTTGAGCTGACGGGAGTGTCAAACATCGGCGAATTGGCGGCAAAGCTTTATGAAAAGGTACAGGCTGTCTGATAAAACGGTGAAATAATCGGAAACTCAAAATTCATATTGGAGGCGAAGTTCATGGCGGCTGCCGGAATAGAAGCGATAAATGTGTTTGGCGGGACAGCATACCTTGATGTCATGCAGCTGGCGGAGTACAGAAACTTAGACCCTGCCAGATTTGAGAATTTACTGATGAAAGAAAAAGCGGTGGCGCTTCCGTACGAAGACCCCGTTACATTCGGCGTTAACGCGGCAAAGCCGATTATCGACCGATTGACAGAGGCTGAAAAAGACAGAATCGAGCTGCTGATTACCTGCTCGGAGTCCGGCATCGACTTCGGAAAATCACTCAGTACATATATTCATGATTACTTAGGCCTCAACCGGAACTGCCGTTTATTTGAACTGAAACAAGCCTGTTATTCAGGAACGGCGGGTTTGCAGATGGCGCTTAACTTTATTTTGTCGCAGACATCCCCCGGAGCGAAGGCGCTTGTCGTCGCGACGGATATTTCCCGGTTTTTAATTGCCGAAGGCGGTGATGCGTTAAGTGAGGATTGGTCTTACGCCGAACCCAGCGCCGGAGCGGGTGCCGTCGCCTTATTGATCGGTGAAAATCCAATTGTATTTCAGGCGGATGCGGGCGCTAACGGCTACTACGGCTATGAGGTGATGGATACATGCCGTCCGATCCCGGACAGTGAAGCCGGTGACGCCGATTTGTCATTGATGTCTTACCTCGATTGCTGTGAACAGACATTTCGCGAGTACAAAAACCGTGTGCCGGGCGCTGACTACAAAGAGACGTTTCACTATCTAGCCTTCCATACACCGTTTGGCGGCATGGTCAAAGGGGCCCACCGGACGATGATGCGCAAGCTTGCAAAAGCGAAAAACGCTGAAATCGAACAGGATTTTCAAACCAGAGTAGAGCCGGGGCTCCGCTACTGCCAAAGAGTCGGAAACATTATGGGAGCAGCCTCTTTACTGGCTCTTGCAAGCACGATTGACCAAGGGGCATTTGACACTTCTAAGCGGATCGGCTGTTTCTCCTACGGCTCCGGATGCTGTTCAGAATTTTACAGCGGCGTTGTGACGCCTGAAGGGCAAGCGCGGCAGCATTCTTTCAAAATAGAAGAGCATCTGAACAACAGATACAGGCTGTCCATGGAAGAGTATGAAGAACTGTTTAAAGGCAGCGGTCTGGTGAAGTTCGGAACCCGAAATGTCAAATTGGATATGAATATGATTCCGAACATTTTAGACCATCATGCCGGGAGCCCTCGTTTATATTTGGAAGAAATCACGGAATTTCATCGGAAATACAGGTGGATATCGTGACCTATGAAACGATAAACGTCCGTTTTCAGCAAAATGTCTGCTTCATCACCTTTGATCGGCCTGAAGCCAACAATACGATTAATGAGCGTTTAGTGGAGGAATGCCTGCATGTTCTTTCTGAATGTGAAGACTCCGTGACCTCCGTAGTGCTTGAAGGGCAGCCGGAGGTATTTTGTTTCGGGGCGGATTTTGATGAGATGTACCGGAAAATGAGGCAGGGAATGCAGCATGCGGAATCGCAGGAGCCGCTTTACCGTTTGTGGCTGGCATTAAAATCCGGGCCGTACATCACAATCGCCCGTGTCCGCGGAAAAGTAAATGCGGGAGGTGTCGGTTTTGCCGCCGCGTGCGATATCGTCATAGCAGAGGAGAATGCTTCGTTCAGTTTATCTGAACTGTTATTCGGACTTTATCCAGCCTGCGTTCTGCCGTTTTTAATTCAAAGAATCGGATGTCAAAAGGCGCATTATATGACGATCATGACAAAGCCCGTGCCGGCACGCCAGGCGCTTGAATGGGGACTTTGTGACGTATGCGTCCCGGACTCAGCAACAGAGCTGAGAAAGCATTTGCTGCGCCTCCGCCCGCTGTCGAAAAAAGCAGTCATCCGCTATAAACAATACATGGATTCCTTAAACGACCTTGTTCATCGTTCGAAATCCATTGCTCTAGCCGAAAATCAAGCGATGTTTTCAGATCCGGATAACCAATCAGCCATCACCCGTTATGCAGAAACGGGGCGGCTTCCTTGGGAAACGGAGAACAGTTAGGAGGATATCATGCCGAACGCCGCAGTTGAACTGCTCGAAATTGAACCGGATATTATCCAAGTGACAATGCAGGATAAAGCCCATAAAAACGCCTTCTCCAAAGAACTGACGGATGGATTGATGGAAGCATTCACCCGTATAAAAAAATCGTCAGTCTATAAAGCTGTGATTTTAACAGGATACGGCCATTACTTTGCTTCCGGAGGCACACAGGAAGGCCTGCTCAGGATTCAGCAGGGCATCACGAAGTTTACGGAAGACCGCATGTACTCTTTGGCGCTGGAATGTGATATCCCCGTCATTTCCGCCATGCAGGGACACGGAATCGGAGGCGGGTTTGTCATGGGGCTTTTCAGTGATTTTGTCATTTTAAGCAAAGAAAGCGTGTATACCGCAAACTTTATGAAATACGGTTTCACCCCCGGAATGGGCGCTACCTTTATCGTTCCGGAGAAGCTTGGGGCAAGCCTCGGCCATGAAATGCTGTTAAACGGCGGCCACTACCGCGGCGGTGACCTGGAGAAAAGAGGGGTGCCTTTTCCGGTGCTTCCTCGGCAGGAAGTACTAGACTATGCGCAGGAATTGGCCCGTGAGCTTGCGGAAAAACCGAGAAACTCTTTAATTACATTGAAAAGGCACTTGGTGACGCCGTTTCGCGAGCAGCTTCCGGCCGTCATTGAGAAGGAGTTAATCATGCACGATGAGACGTTTCATGATGATGAAGTGAAAAAACGAATCACGACGATGTACGGAGTATAAGACATACATCTTACATACAGATGAAATGGAGGCAGCTCTATGAAAAGTGATATGAAGGCAAGCGGGTTACTCAAGCCATCTGTCAGCTATGGAAAATCATTGCGGCTTTCAGCGGACCAGCCGATGACGATTCCTGAAGTCCTGCACAAAACCGCCGCGGCAGCGGGAGATCAAAAGGGCATCACATATATACAGCCTGACGGAACCAAAGTGTACCAGACTTACAGCGGCCTGAAAAAGATCGCTCTTTCGATTGTGAAAGGGCTCCGCCAATCAGGAGTGAAGGCTCAGGATGAAGTCATATTACAGCTCAGTGACAATTCCCAGCTGATTCCTGCTTTTTGGGGCTGTGTTTTTTTAGGAGCGATCCCGGTTCCGCTTGCGGCCGCTCCGG
Organism: Bacillus sp. 275; assembly: GCF_001999205.1. Taxonomy (NCBI): domain Bacteria; kingdom Bacillati; phylum Bacillota; class Bacilli; order Caryophanales; family Bacillaceae; genus Bacillus; species Bacillus sp. 275. Next base: position 253,318 of record NZ_CP019626.1, on the reverse strand, counting down.
CTTATACAGAAATGAACAGCGGGACGCAAAAACTGAAAGACGCCTGGATGCTTTTGAATCGGCCGTATGTCATCACAAGCCGTGACGTGCTGCCGGAGATGACTGAATGGGCGGAGGAGCAGGAGCTTTCCGGGTTTTGCGCTTTGGCGGCAGAAGATCTCAGTGCGCATGAAATGGATACGGACTGTCATCATCCCCGTCCGGAAGATTTGGCGATGCTGCTTTTGACCTCGGGAAGCACGGGCACGCCGAAAGCCGTGATGCTCAGCCATGAAAACATCGTCTGCATGGTCAAAGGAAATATTCAGATGCAGGGCTATACAAGTGAGGATGTCACGTTTAACTGGATGCCTTTTGACCATGTCGGCGGCATCGGAATGCTTCATCTGCGTGATGTTTATCTCGGATGTGAGGAAATCAACATACCGAGCGAATCCATTTTGATGGACCCTTTAAAATGGCTCGACCTGATTGATCATTACCGCGCTTCGGTCACGTGGGCCCCAAATTTTGCCTTTGGGCTGCTTGCTGATTTTGCAGAAGAGATTCAAACGCGGAAATGGGACTTATCTTCCATGCGTTACATGCTGAACGGCGGGGAGGCCGCGGTTGCGAAAGTCGGACGCAGAATTATGGAGCTTTTAGAGCCGCACGGTCTGCCGGCTAATGCCATCCGTCCCGCATGGGGAATGTCCGAAACGTCTTCGGGCGTTATTTTCTCAGATGAGTTTACACTGGAAAACACGAATGACGACGATCGTTTCGTCGAGATCGGTCTGCCGATCCCGGGATTTAATATGAGAATTACGGATGACCGCAATCAAGTGGTGGAAGAAGGAGAAATCGGCCGCTTCCAAGTGTCGGGTCTGACTGTAACGAGCGGATATTATGAGCGCCCGGACTTAAACGAGAGTGTCTTTACAGAAGACGGCTGGTTTGAAACGGGAGATCTCGGATTTCTGCGTGAAGGCCGCCTGACGATAACGGGGCGCACGAAAGATGCCATCATTATCAACGGTGTGAATTATTACAGCCATGCCATTGAATCAGCCGTTGAGGAATTGCCGGAAATTGAAACGTCATATACAGCGGCATGCGCCGTCCGGCCGAATCAAAGCACGACAGATGAGCTGGCGATTTTCTTTGTGACATCTGTTCCGTTGGATGAGAACCGTATGACGAAGCTTCTTCATCACATTCACCAGCACGTGACACAGAGAATCGGCGTTACCCCTGATTATCTGCTTCCGGTCGCAAAAGAAGACATTCCTAAGACGGCGATCGGGAAAATCCAGCGCACTCAGCTGAAACATTCATTTGAACAAGGGCAATTTGATTCATTACATAATAACAGACAAGAAGGCGGCAATTCAGACACGGCTTCTGCAGAGAAAGAAATTGAACGGGATTTTATCCGTTTTCTGAAAGAGGAACTTTCCATCGCGGATGAGCTCGTTGATCCAAATACACCGTTTCAAAGTCTTGGCGTCAATTCCATCAAGATGATGAAACTCGCCAGATCAATTGAAAAAACGTATCACATCCGGCTGACGGCAAGAGAGCTGCACAAAAACCCGACGATTGGCGCTTTAGCGGCTTATACTGCTGAAAAAGCGGCAAACATGTCAGCGGACCATCATCCCCAAAAAGCCGAACCGCCGGCAGAACGGGAGAGACGGCAAACGGCGCCAGCGCTTTCAGAAGTCCAAAAAGGGCTGTGGACATTGCAGAAAATGTCGCCTGAAACGACTGCATACCATGTCCCGCTCTGTTTCCGATTCACATCCGGAATCGACAAAGAGAAACTGAAACAGGCGTTTCAGCTCGTATTAAAGCAGCATCCGATGCTCAAAAGCGCCGTGAATGAAACAGACGGCGGGTTTTATTTCATAGAAGCGGCAGATCCTTTTGTATTCTCGGAAGAAGATATTTCTGACGTCAATGAATCACAAATATCCGCTCTGATACGGAAAAAAGTGAAAGAGCCGTTTGTCAAAGAAGGCGGGCCTTTGCTGCGCGTGCAGCTGCTTTCAAAATCCGCCGAGGAACATTATCTTTTGACGGTCATTCACCACATCGTGTTTGACGGCATTTCATCCATTACATTTATTCACAATCTGCTGGATCATTATCAGGCGCTGCTGGAGGGAAAAGAAGAGTTTACAGCTGCCGCTCCCGGTATTCATCCCGATTTCGCGGCTTGGGAAAAGCGGTATTTAGCGGGTGAAGAAAGCAAAGCTGCCCGCGCTTACTGGATGAAACAGCTTGAGGGCGATCTGCCTGACCTTCAGCTTCCGCCGATGCGCACGGAAAGCAGTGTTCCGGAGTTTACAGAAGATACGCTGACACGCCGTCTTCCCGAACGGCTGCTGAATAATATAACGGCGTTTGCCGCATCCCGTTCGATTCATTTGTCTACCGTCATGCTGAGCTGCTATATGGTGCTTTTAAGCAAATATACGGATAAGGAAGATATTGTGACAGGCATGCCTGCAATGGTCAGACCCGAAGAACGCTTTGACGGAGTGGTCGGCCATTTCCTCAACATGCTTCCCATACGGAGCAGAGCCGGACGAAAAGAAACATTTGCTGACTTTGTTCAAAAGGTGCAGGATGCCGTTCTGGACGGACTGGATCACTCCTTTTATCCGTTTCCGAAAATGGTGCGTGATGTGCATGCAAAACCCCTGCAGAACGGTTCGCCTGTTTTCAGCAATGCCTTTTTCTATCAGAACTTTCTGCAGCATTCGAGCTATCAATCGATGCTTGATGAATACAAGGAATTCTCCTGTGAGTTTGTAAAAGACATTCATCAGGAGGGGGAATATGATCTTGTATTTGAAATGTGGGAAGAAGCATCAGGCATGGATCTTACGATTAAATACAGCACCGAATTATTCGACGAAGCAGGGGCGGCCAGACTTTTCAGCCAATTTGTACAGGCTGCTGAAGCTTTGACGGCGAATCCGGATACGCCGCTTGAGAACGTTTCTCTCATGACAAAAAGAGAGGAGCACATGATTCTTAATACTTGGAATGAGACAAGCCGTGAATATCCGGATGCCTGCTTCCATGAATTATTCGAACGTCAGGCGGCAGAAACGCCGGACGCTTGTGCGGTTGTGTATGAAGAGCAAAAGCTGACGTACCGTGAGCTTAATGAAAAAAGCACGAAGCTGGCGCTCTATTTGCAGGCGCACGGTGCAGGCCCTGATGATCTCATCGGCATTTATACAAACCGTTCATTGCACATGGCTGTCGGCCTTCTCGGCATTTTAAAAGCAGGGGGAGCGTATGTGCCGCTTGATCCTTCTTATCCCGCTGACAGATTGGAATATATGATCGCCGACAGCAGGATTTCAATGTGCCTGACGACAGCTGATTTAGAGCACTCTTTGAACTGGGGAGGCGTGCAGACAACTGCCATTGACCGCGATTGGTCTCATATTGAAAGTACAGCCGCGGAAAGAACGTCGCTGAAGCGGTTAGTGACACCTGACGATCTGGCGTATGTCATTTACACGTCGGGCAGTACGGGCAAACCGAAAGGCGTGATGATTCCGCACCGGGCGCTGACCAATTTCTTACTCTCGATGGCGAATGAACCGGGGCTTTCGTCCGAAGACAAACTGCTTGCCGTCACGACATATTGCTTTGACATCGCGGCACTGGAGCTTTACCTTCCTTTAATCAAAGGAGCGGAGTGCAACATCTGTAAGACAGAAGTCACAAAAGACGCACGGAAGCTGAAAGAGCTGATTCAAGAGTACAAACCGACGATCATGCAGGCGACCCCGTTTACGTGGAAAATGCTCTTTCATTCCGGATGGTCAAATGAAGAAAATGTGAAAATCCTTTGCGGCGGAGAGGCGCTTAGCGAACAATTGAAGCAGCAGTTTCTCGATACGAAAAGTGAGGCTTGGAATATGTTCGGGCCGACAGAGACGACAATCTGGTCCGCGGTGCAGCGGATAACGGAGAATGAGAGCGCGCTTACGATCGGACGCCCGATCGCCAATACCCGCGTGTATATTATGGATTCCGGTCTCAACCCTGTTTTAGAAGGGGTGCCGGGAGAACTTTGTATTGCGGGAGACGGATTGGCAAGAGGGTATTTCAACAAGCCTGAGCTGACAGATAAAGCTTTCGTCAGCCACCGGCTCGAACCGGGATCAAAGCTTTATAAAACAGGCGATATGGCGCGTTTTCTTCCCGGCGGCCGCATTGAATACATGGGACGGATGGACACCCAAGTCAAAATCCGCGGCTACCGGATTGAACCCGGAGATATTGAGAGCAGGCTGAATGCCCATCCGGCCGTACAGGAAAGCGTAGTGGTTGTGAACAATCACTCCGGAAATGAGAAGCTTTGCGCGTTTTATATCCGGAAAAACGGAGAGCCGCTTCCGTCTGCAAAGGAATTGCGCAATCATTTGAAACAAGCGCTGCCGGCCTATATGACGCCAGCTTCGTTTATCCGTCTTGAAGAGCTGCCGCTCACACCGAACGGAAAAGTGGACCGCAAGCTTCTTGCTGCCCGCGATCTGACGGAAAAGCAGCCGGACACACAAACATTTTCATCATCTCATATCCAGCAGGCGGTGCTGGCGATTTGGCAGGATGTATTGAAAAGCAAAGATATAGAGCTTGATGACCGCTTTTTTGATGCGGGGGGAGATTCGCTTCTTGCCGTGACTGTCACTGACCGGATGACGCAGGAACTGGATTGTGAATTCAGTGTAACGGAGCTGTTTGAATACGCGACGGTAAAAGACATCAGCCGGTACATCACAGAACAAAAACCGAAAGAAACCGTTTTGGCTCCTGTGCCGCAAAAGAAAGTGAATACAGAAGATCGGGAACACCCGGCGGGAGAATTTCCCGATTATTACGAGGACAGCCTTGCGGTTATCGGTATATCCTGTGAGTTTCCGGGAGCGAAAGATCATTACGAATTTTGGAATAACATCAAAGAAGGCAAAGAAAGCATCACCTTCTTTTCAAAAGAAGAGCTCCGCCGATTCGGTATTTCTGAAGAACTGGCTGATCATCCCGGCTTCGTTCCGGCTAAATCAGTTTTAGAGGGGAAAGAAATGTTTGATCCCGGTTTCTTCGGCTTTTCACCGAAAGATGCGGAATATATGGACCCTCAGCTGAGAATGCTTTTGCTCCATTCATGGAAGGCAATCGAGGATGCGGGATATATCTCCAAAGAAATTCCGGAAACAAGCGTGTATATGTCTGCCAGCACAAACTCTTACCGCAGCCTGCTGCCGGAGGGGACGACAGCACAGCTGGAAACGCCGGATGGCTACGTGTCATGGGTGCTTGCCCAAAGCGGTACGATTCCGACGATGATTTCTCATAAACTCGGGTTGAAAGGGCCGAGCTATTTTGTCCATGCCAACTGTTCATCTTCGTTAATCGGCCTGCATTCGGCTTTTCAAAGCCTGCAGTCCGGCGAAGCCAAGTATGCCCTTGTCGGCGGTGCGACCCTTCATACGGAATCAAGCGCCGGGTATGTTCATCAGCCGGGGCTGAATTTTTCGAGCGACGGGCATATTAAAGCGTTTGACGCGGACGCTGACGGAATGATCGGCGGTGAAGGGGCCGGCGCCGTGCTCTTGAAAAAAGCGTCTGATGCGGTTAAGGACGGCGACCATATTTATGCGCTGCTGCGCGGAATCGGCGTCAATAACGACGGAGCGGATAAGGTCGGATTTTATGCGCCGAGCGTCAAAGGACAAGCTGAGGTCATTCAGAAGGTCATTGATCAGACGGGCATACATCCCGAAACGATCGCGTACGTCGAAGCTCACGGCACGGGAACAAAACTCGGCGATCCGATCGAACTGTCCGCACTTCAATCGGTGTACGGCCGATATACAGATAAAAAACAATACTGCGGCATCGGTTCAGTCAAAACAAATCTCGGGCATTTGGATACAGCGGCCGGAATGGCGGGCTGCATCAAGGTTGTCATGAGCTTATATCATCAGGAAATCGCGCCGAGCATCAATTACAAAGAGCCGAATCCGAATCTTCATTTAGAAGACTCTCCGTTTTACGTAGCGGAAGAAAAGAAAGAGTTAACCCGTGAGAACAGAGCGCACCGCATGGCTTTAAGCTCTTTCGGTCTTGGCGGAACAAACACACACGCGATTTTTGAACAATATCCGGATGCATCCGAAGCAGCAGACGCTGCGGGTCCGTTCATCATTCCGTTGTCTGCCAGAAAAAAAGACCGTCTGAAGGAGTACGCAAAACAGCTGCTGGCTTTTCTGGAAAGAAAAACGGACACAGACCTCGCTGATCTTGCCTACACGTTCCAAGTCGGAAGGGAAGCGATGGAAGAGCGCGCGGCCTTTATCACAAGCGGCATTGCGGAGCTGAAGCGGCAGCTTGCCGATTTTATCAATGATAAGCCGGCAGTAACAGGCTGCTTCAGAGGAGAAAAACAGCAGGCGAAAGATATTGCCTGGCTTTCTGATGATGATGACAGCGCTGAACTCATTGAGAAATGGCTTGCGAAAGGAAAAGGACCGAAGCTCTGTGAAATGTGGAGTAAAGGCGTCGCCATTAATTGGCACAAGCTTTACAAAGACAAGCATCCGAAACGAATCAGCGTGCCGGTCTACCCGTTTGCAAAGGAGCCGTACTGGCCGAAAAAAGCAGAAAAGAACACATCTGCCGCACACACCGGAGTCTCAGTTTTACACCCGCTCGTGCAGCAAAACACGTCAGATTTGGCCGTTCAGCGGTTCAGCTCACGGTTTACAGGCTCAGAATTTTTCCTGAAGGATCATGTGGTCAGGGAAAAAGCGGTGCTGCCGGGAGCGGCATATTTGGAAATGTCTTATGAAGCGGTAAAACGGGCGCTTGGCGGCTTATTAAAGGATCGAGACAGAATAACGCTCCATCATACGGTCTGGATGAAACCGATCGTCGTTCACGAACAAGAGTGCCAAGTCCAAATTGCGCTGTTCCCTGAAGAGGACGGCATCATCTCATATGACATTTACAGCGTAAACGCTGACGGCGAAGAAGTGCTGCACAGCCAAGGACGGGCCGAGATCATAAAGGCTGAACGAGAGCCTGAGGCCGACCTTTCTGCCATACAAAACAGGTGCACAGCGGACATTCTTGATCCGGCGGCCTTTTATCGGGAAGGCCGGAGCAGGGGGATGTTCCACGGAAAAGCCTTCCAAGGCATTAAGTCCGCCTTTATCGGCGAGAAAGAAGTGCTTTCGGACATACAGCTTCCGGATTCTGTTTCTCACACGAACGGAAAATTTACGCTTCATCCGAGCATCATTGATTCAGCTATTCAGACGGCGACGATCTGCATTATGCAGGAGTTTTCCGGACAAAAACTGATTCTGCCGTTTGCGCTGGAATATCTTGAAGTCATCAAAGCATGCACACCGGCTATGCGGGCGCATGCACGCTTCAGTGAAGGATATCAAACCGGTGATTCCGTGCAGAAAGCCGACATTGACCTGTTCGACGAAACAGGAGCGCTTTGCGTGAAGGTGAGAGGATTCTCTACGAGAGTGCTTGAAGGCGATGCAGAATCGGCTCAGCGGCTATCAGGCTCGGAAAAGGTCTTGTTTGCACCGGTCTGGAAAGAAGCCGCCGCATCCGAGAAAGCTTCTGTCCATGCTGATGAGCATTTGATCATACTTTGTGAAGATGCCTGCCGTATAAAAGATGAAGCGGCATCCGGCCTGAAAGACGCCGAACTGCTGATTGCAGAAGGTGAGGGTGAAACAGCCGCTGAACGCTTCCAAAGCTATGCGCAGACAGTCGCCGAGCACATCCGGCGGATCATCAGCGAAAAAAGGCAGGGCCGCATTCTGATTCAGACCGTTATTTCAGCAGACGGCAGCCAGCAATTGTTTGCGGGGTTAACAGGTTTGTTAAAAACAGCCGAGCTGGAATACGGAAAACTTGACTGTCAGCTCATCGAAATGGAATCAATCGGCGAAATGCCGGCTGTCGCTCAAAAACTGAAAAACGACAGTCATCGGCCGCAGGATAAACATATCCGTTATAAAGGAGAAAAACGGTATGTGAAGGCTTGGGAAGAAATGCATCCCGCAGGGGGCGGCATCGTCTGGAAGGACGAAGGCGTATATCTGATTACCGGAGGCGCAGGAAGCCTGGGCTTGATGTTCGCAAAAGAAATCGCAGGTCGCGTAAAACACCCGAAAATCATTCTGACGGGCCGCTCAAATCTGGCAGAAGCCAAACAGCGTGAGCTTGCTATGCTTCAGCACTCAGGCGCAAATGTCGTCTACAAAAAACTGAATGCGGCGGACCGGCGGGAAAATGAAGCGCTGATCAAAGAGATTACGGCGGAATTCGGAAAGCTTAACGGAATTATTCACGCTGCGGGAGTGATACAAGACCGCTTCCTGCTGCAAAAAACGAAGGAAGAGTTCAGAGAAGTGCTTGACCCGAAAGTGATCGGAACCGCTTATTTAGATGAAGCCAGCAAAGACTGCAATCTTGACTTTTTCGTATTGTTCTCCAGTGTTTCCGGCGTTCTCGGCAACGTCGGGCAGGCTGATTATGCCGCCGGCAACGCGTTTATGGATGCATACGCCGCTTACAGGCAATCCCTTACGGAGAATGGCCTGCGGCACGGAAAAACGGTCGCCTTTAACTGGACGCTGTGGAAAGATGGCGGTATGCAGGCGGGAGACGAGACAGAGAGAATGATGAAAAAAGCTTTCGGCATGGTTCCGCTTCAAAAGGCGTCAGGCCTGGCTGCATTTTATGAAGGAATGGCTCAGGAAAAGCCGCAGCTTTTAGCAGCTGAAGGACAAGCTGCAAAATTAAAACAGTCGTTCCTATCCGTTTCTGAAACTGAAAAGCCGCAGGTGGAGAAAATAGAGCCTGTATCCGCCGTTTCGGGAGACAAATGGCACGGTGCGCTTATCCGAATGGTCAGTTCAATTTTAAAAGTCGGCCAAGACGAGATTGATATTGATACGGAACTGAGTGAATACGGTTTTGATTCCGTATCGTTTACCGTCTTTACGAATCAATTAAATGAAGCGTATCAGCTGGAGCTGGCGCCGACGATCTTCTTCGAACACGGGACGATCCGCAGTTTAGCAGAGTATTTGACGGATGAGGCAGAAGCCGGCCTTCCTTCTCAGCCGGAAGAAAAACACGATGCAGAAGAATCTCTTCAAACGCTTCACACCGCTTTGAAAGCCATGGTAAGCGGCATTTTAAAAGTTGACCGTGAGGACATTGAGACAGATACGGAATTGAGTGAATACGGTTTTGATTCCGTATCGTTTACCGTCTTTACGAATCAATTAAATGAAGCGTATCAGCTGGAGCTGGCGCCGACGATTTTCTTTGAGTACGGAACGATCAGCGGTCTCGCCGGATATTTGGCAAAAGAGCATCCGGGCCGTTTCGGCGAAAAGAAGAAAGAGTCTCGGAAAAAAGAGCAGCCAAAAGCCCAAAAACCGAAAATGCAGCGGAAAAAGCGCTTCGCAACGGTAATGAACGCTGCGGCAGCGGCACAAGAGCCGCGCCGCTTTGACCCGGTTGCCATTGTCGGAATCAGCGGCCGATTCCCGGGTGCAAAGGATATAGAGGAATTTTGGCGCAATTTGAAAGAAGGAAAGGATTCGATCACAACCATTCCGAAAGAACGCTGGGATTGGCAAGCGTTTGATGGCGACCCGAATCTTGAAGGGAATAAAACGAATATCAAGTGGGGCGGCTTTATCGACGGAATAGCTGAATTTGATCCGCTGTTCTTTGGGATTTCACCGCGGGAAGCCCAATATTTAGATCCGCAGCAGCGGCTGTTATTGACTTATGCATGGCGGGCGATAGAAGATGCGGGCTGTAAGCCGGAAAGCCTTTCCGGTACAAATACGGGCGTCTTTATCGGCACCGGAAATACCGGTTATAAAGATTTGTTCACAAGGGCAGGTCTTGCGCCGGAAGGACATGCGGCGACAGGCAGCATGATTCCTTCCATTGGTCCGAACCGTTTGAGCTATTTGTTAAATCTTCACGGGCCGAGCGAGCCGATTGAAACGGCATGCTCAAGCTCGCTTGTGGCGATTCACCGGGCGGTATCCGCTATAGAAAACGGAGAATGCGACATGGCGATTGCCGGGGGAATCAACACGATTCTGACGGAAGAAGCGCATATCAGCTACAGCAAAGCAGGCATGCTCAGCAAAGACGGAAAATGCAAAACCTTCTCCAAAGATGCTAACGGGTATGTCAGAGGAGAAGGCGCGGGAATTCTGATGCTGAAGAAACTGACAGATGCAGAACGTGACGGCAATCCGATTTACGGCGTGATCCGCGGTACGGCTGAAAACCACGGCGGCCGGGCGAATACGTTAACCTCGCCGAATCCGAAACTGCAGGCTGATTTATTGGTGAAAGCATATCGGAAAGCGGGAGTGGATCCGAGCACCGTCACGTATATTGAAGCGCACGGTACAGGAACGGAATTGGGCGACCCGATTGAAATAAACGGTCTGAAAGCGGCGTTTCACGACCTGGCGAAAACAAATCAAGAGCCTGAAGTCTCCGGTCACCGCTGCGGCATCGGTTCGGTCAAAAGCAATATCGGCCATTTAGAGCTTGCCGCGGGAGTATCAGGCGTCATGAAAGTGCTTTTGCAAATGAAACATAAAACGCTGGTGAAAAGCCTGCATTGCGAGACGATCAATCCGTACATTCAGCTCGATGACAGTCCTTTCTACATCGTGCGGGAAAATCAGGAATGGACGGCAGGAAAAGATAGAAACGGAAATGCCATTCCGCGCCGGGCCGGGGTCAGCTCATTTGGCATCGGCGGGGTCAACGCCCATATCATCATTGAAGAGTATGTCCCGAAAGCAGCCGCTCAGCCTGAGCACAGCCCGGAAAATCCGGCAATCATCCTTTTGTCCGCCAAATCAAAAGAAAAACTGTTTGAACAGGCGCAGCAGCTGCAAAAAGCGATCCGTCAAACGCCGTATACAGATCAAGACTTGGCGGGCGTCGCTTATACGCTGCAAACCGGAAGGGACGAAATGGAAGAGCGCTTGGCCATTCTTGCAGCGACGATGGCGGAATTGGAAACAAAGCTGGAAGCATTTACGAAAAATGAGAAAAACATCGCCGGGCTGTATACCGGCCAGTCTCACCGCAATAAAGATACGTTTGCCTTGTTCACGGCAGATGAAGATATGGACATCGTCATTGACGCCTGGATCAGAAAAGGCAAATTCGCCAAGCTGGCAGAGGTATGGGTGAAAGGCGGTGTGTTGAATTGGAACCGGCTGTATGAAAAGGGTACGCCGCGTTTACTCAGTCTTCCGTCTTATCCGTTCGCAAAAGACACGTATTGGGTGCCTGAGAATCCTGACAAAAAGAAGGTCCATGCAGAGGAACGGATGAAACGTATTCTGAGGAAACAATGGGAACTGAGCCCAATCGAACTGGGTGAACCGTGCGCACGTTCCGTTGCGATTTTGACAGGCGGGGACACGATCAATCTCGCTGAAGAGATCGCAGCGCACATGCCGAATCACCGTATCATCACCGCATCAGACCTTATCGGTGAATATGACTGGCAGGCGTTTGACGGAGTTATCGACCTCCTCGGCGCAGCGAAAGAAGATTCTCAAGACATGGCCGGAATCAAATGGCTTCAGCAATTGATTGAGCATGGGCATAAAGAAGGGATGACACTGCTTTGTGTCACGAAAGACCTTGAGTCATTAAATAAAGAGGCCAATCAAACAACAGGAGCAAAACGGGCCGGTCTGTACAGAATGCTGGCATGCGAGTACGGTCACCTGTCTTCAAGGCATCTCGACCTTGAAGGAGCGCTTTCGGATGACAAACTGGCGAAGCAGATTGCCGATGAGTTTCATGCCCGCACTGATGACGCGGAAGTTTGCCGGAGGGACGGCTTGCGTTACCGCGCTGTATTAAGCGGCTCAGAAAATATGAATATGCAAGGCGAGAGAATTGATTTTCCGGACAACCATGTGCTTCTGATCACCGGAGGGACGAGGGGGATCGGTCTTTTATGCGCACGCCATTTTGCCGAACATTACGGAGTGAAAAAACTGGTGCTTACAGGCCGCGAGACCCTTCCGCCGCGAAGTGAGTGGACGGGCGGACTGAATGGGGTGACGGCTTCTGTAAAAGCGAAAATTGAAGCTGTTCTCGACTTGGAATCCAAAGGTGTACAAGTGAAGGTTTTGTCAGTCCCGTTAGCTGATGAAGCCAGGCTGAGACAGGAACTGAGTCAGATAAAACAGACGCTCGGACCTATCGGCGGCGTGATTCACTGCGCGGGTGTGACGGATAAAGAGACGCTCGCATTCATCAGAAAAACCGATGAAGACATACAGCGCGTGCTCGAGCCGAAAGTAGACGGGCTTCAGGCGTTATACAGTGTGCTCAGCGAAGAGCCGCTGAAGTTTTTCGTCTTGTTCTCTTCCGTGTCAGCTGCGATACCGGCGCTTTCGGCAGGACAGGCCGACTATGCCATGGCCAATGCGTATATGGACTATTTTGCAAACTCATACAAAGAGCAGCTGCCGATCGTAAGCATTCAGTGGCCGAACTGGAAAGAAACCGGAATGGGCGAGGTAACGAACAAAGCTTATAAAGAGAGCGGGCTATACAGCATCACGAATGCAGAAGGACTACAGCTCCTTGACGGCATACTTCTTGAATCAGCAAGGGGCCCGGTGCTGCCGGCCGTTCTGAATCCTAAACTGTGGAAGCCGGAGCGATTCCTGCGGCGGAGCAGGCAGGATCAGCCAATGAGTCCGGCTATGGTAAAACCGGCGGAAAAAGCCGCTTATACTGCCGCAGACAACGCTCAATTAACAAGGAAAACAGAAGAATGGCTGAAAGAATTATTTTCTGAAGAGCTGCGGATTGACCAGGATCAGCTTGAGACAGACGTATTATTCCAAGATTACGGAGTGGATTCCATTATTCTTGCTCAGCTTCTGCAGCGGATCAATCGGAATCTCTCGGCATCGCTTGACCCGTCCATTCTGTATGAATATCCGACGATTCAATCTTTCGCAAAATGGCTTCTTGAAGGATATACAGAAGTTTTGTCTGAACGTTTTGATTTGGCGGCGGCGGAGCCTGTTATGAAGAAGCCGGCTGAGCCGTTGATTGAAACACAAGCCGTTAAGGTGCAAGAAGAGCCGGCCGGAAAACAGATTCACCGGGAAGATATCGCGGTCGTCGGCATGTCCTGCCGGTTTCCGGGAGCGGCTTCTTTAGAGGCGTACTGGTCGCTTTTGGCTGAAGGCCGTTCGGCTATCCGTCCTGTTCCGGCTGAACGATGGGGGTTGAAGACGCCTTATTACGCGGGAATGCTTGATGGAATTCATCAATTTGATCCGGACTTCTTTTTACTGGCTGAAGAAGATGTAAAGGCAATGGACCCTCAAGCTTTGGCCGCTCTGGAAGAATGCCTTAACCTGTGGCATCACGCGGGCTATACGCCGGATGAGATAAAGGGAGAAGCGATAGGTGTGTATCTTGGCGGACGCAGCCGTCACAGACCGGGTGAAGAGAAACTGCTGGACGCGAAAAACCCGATCGTCGCGCTAGGCCAGAATTATTTGGCCGCCAATCTCTCTCAATACTTTGATATGCGCGGCCCGAGCGTTGTCCTCGATACGGCTTGTTCTTCTGCTTTAGTCGGAATGAATATGGCCGTGCAGGCTCTTGTAACAGGAGAAATAAAAGCGGCCGTCGTCGGCGGCGTGAGCCTGTTTGAATCAGAAGAAACCCATAAATTATTTGAACAGCGCGGCATATTAAGTAAAGCGCAGTCGTTCCATGTATTTGACGAACGCGCCGATGGAGTCGTGCTGGGCGAGGGTGTCGGAATGGTTCTATTAAAAACCGTGTCTCAGGCCATTGAAGACGGAGATTCTATCTATGCCGTAGTGAAGGCGGCATCCGTCAATAATGACGGAAGAACGGCAGGCCCGGCTACGCCGAGTCTGGAAGCGCAAAAATCCGTCATGAAGACGGCTCTTGAAAAAAGCGGAAAACAGCCGGAAGACATTACTCATATTGAAGCGAACGGTTCAGGCACGGTTGTGACGGATCTGTTAGAACTGAAGGCCATTCAATCCGTCTACCGTTCAAAAGACGCCGGCCCGCTCGGAATCGGATCTGTGAAACCGAACATCGGGCACCCGCTTTGCGCCGAAGGAATTGCAAGTTTCATAAAGGTTGTTCTCATGCTGAAAGAAAAAAGCTTTATCCCGTTTTTATCAGGTGAGCATGAAAACACACATTTTGATAGAGAAAAGGCCAATATTCAGTTCAGCCGCACTCTGGCAGACTGGCCGTCACCAATGCCGGCGGCAGGAATTAACTGCTTTGCCGACGGCGGAACAAACGCTCACGTCATTGTGGAAGCGTGGCAGGAAGACGAAGGGCGCCGAATCAAGCGCCATCCTTTAACACCGCCTGCATTAAATAAGCGGCTGATTTCGCCGGACAGCAAAGAAGAAACGAACGAAAAAGCTGCGGCAAACATCTGGGATACCTATGAAGTGGAGGTTTAACGTGAAGAACTTCAATAAGCAAATCACTTTATCGCTGAAAAATCCGTTTATTTTACATCATGACGTTTACGGACAAAAAGTCCTTCCGGGATTGGCTTATATTGATATGTTTTATCAGATTTTCAAAGAGCGCGGCTATTCATACGACGGGCTTCAGCTGCGCCATTTATCCATATATCAGCCGCTTATTGCGAAAGAAGACAGCGCCGTCAAGCTTACGGTTGAATGTACAAAGGTAAAAGAAGGGCGCTGGAAACTTACCGCAAAAGGGGCTGAGGTCAGCGGCGGACGAGTACAGCCGGAAGAACGTATTTACGTCAAAGCGGAAATGCACGAGACGGCACCCGCAATTTTCAGTGACACGCTTGATCTTGACTCTGTCAAACGCGAGGCGGAACGCACCATCGATTTAAATGAGCTGTATGCACAATGCAGAAGCCAGGAATTGGTTCACAGCGGATATATGAAAGCAGAAGGAGAAGTGTTTGAGGAGCGGGACGGCGTCATCTTTGATGTATCGCTTGGAAAAGACGCGATGGGACAGGCCGGGGGGTTTTTGTTCCATCCGACTCTTCTTGACGGAAGCGGCGTCGGCGCAAACCTACTGATCTCATCACTGTTAAATGGGGAAAAGAGGCTGTTTCTGCCTCTTTTCTACGAATCTTTTACAGCTTCCGAACCTTTGCAGAGCGGCTGTATCACGAGAATCAAACGTTCGTCGCTTCGGCAGGAAAAGGAGCTCATTTACATTACACTGGAGTTTTTTAACGCATCCGGCCGGAAAGTAGCCGAGCTTAAAGATTTCACAAGCAAGCTCGTGCGGGATGCCGAGCTGATCAATACAGAACGAAAGACTGCTGAGAAGTCTCCGGAAAAAGCCGGTTTACCGGAAGTTGCGGCATCGCTTGAAGGCGGACACCCGCATGAGGAAGCGGAACGGTATGTCATGAATTTGATGGCTGAAAAAATCGGCAAGCCGCTTGAACAGATTGATTCTCAAGTCGGCTACTATGAAATGGGGCTGACATCGTCCGGACTGCTTGACGTCGTCGAAACGATCAGCGAAAAAATCGGCGAAACCCTTTCTCCGACTTTGCTGTTTGAATATACGACGGCAGCAGAGCTGGCAGCTTTCCTGACTGAGCAGTACGGGAGCCATTTCAGCGCGTCTCCGGCAAAGATGGAGAAGCCGGTTGAGCCGCAAACAGAAAACAGGCGGAAAAGCAGTGTGCCGCTAGATGAAGATATCGCAATTATCGGCATGGCCGGCCGCTATCCGCAGGCCGAAAATATTCATGAATTCTGGGAAAACCTGAAAGAAGGAAAAAACTGTGTCACCGAAATTCCGGAGTCTCGCTGGGACTGGCGCCGGTTTGAAAATGTAAAGTCGCCTTCCGGAAAGAGCATTTCAAAATGGGGCGGATTTATTGATGATCCCGATTGTTTTGATCCCCAATTTTTCCGGATTACGCCGCGGGAAGCTGAAACAATGGACCCTCAGGAACGGCTGTTTTTACAAACATGCTGGGAAACGATTGAGGATGCCGGATATACGCCGAAGTCGCTCGCAGAGGCGCGCGGACGGAATAAGAGACAGCGCGTCGGCGTCTTCGCAGGGGTGATGCATAAGGATTATACGTTGGTCGGGGCTGAAGCTTCTTCTGAAGATCATGTATTCCCGCTTTCTCTTAATTATGCGCAAATCGCAAACAGAGTTTCATATTTTTGCAATTTTCACGGGCCGAGCATGGCGGTCGATACGGTCTGTTCATCTTCGCTGACTGCGGTTCACCTTGCTGCGGAAAGCATTCGGCGCGGGGAATGTGAATCGGCGGTTGCCGGAGGGGTCAATTTGTCGCTGCATCCGAATAAATATCTGACATACGGTTTATGGGACATGTTTTCAACAGACGGGGTTTGTCATACATTCGGGAAAGACGGAGACGGCTATGTACCGGCTGAAGGAATCGGTGCCGTTTTATTAAAACCGCTGCGAGAGGCGGTAAAAGACGGAGACCGGATTTATGCGGTGATAAAGGGCAGTGCCGTCAACCACGTGGGGACAGTGAGCGGAATTTCCGTGCCGAGTCCTGTCGCGCAGGCCGATTTGATTGAAGAATGCCTGGACAAAGCGGGCATCGACCCGCGCACGGTCAGTTATATTGAAGCGCACGGGACGGGAACTTCTCTCGGCGATCCGATCGAGGTTCAAGGCCTTGTCAAGGCGTTCCGCCAGTACACACAGGACAAACAGTTCTGTTCGATCGGATCAGTGAAGTCCAATATCGGCCATGCGGAATCGGCTGCGGGCATCAGCGGCTTAAGCAAGGTTGCCCTGCAGCTTCACCATAAAACTTTGGTGCCGTCTCTTCATTCGGAGGAGCTGAATCCGTATTTAGATTTTGAACAATCACCGTTTTACGTCCAGCATCATACCGAAGCATGGCAGCAGCCATCAGTGACGGAAAACGGAAACGAAACCGTATATCCCCGGCGTGCGGGCATCAGCTCTTTCGGGGCGACAGGTTCAAACGTGCATCTCATTCTGGAGGAATTTATCCCTGAAGAATCACACGGAACAAATGCTGAACCGGCAGAAGAACAGACATTCATTTTCCCGGTTTCAGCCCGGAATGAAGAACGGCTAAAAGAGTACGTTGCGAAGCTGTCTGCATTTATTCATCCCGGCCTGCCGCTTGAGGATGCGGCGTATACACTTCAGATCGGCCGTGAACAGATGGAGGAGCGGGTTGCGTTCACCGCTCAGGATATGACACAGCTCAAAGAGCGGCTGGAAGGCTTTCTGGCGGGTAAAACGGTCAGCGGGTGCTGGCGGAACCGAGCCGATAAAAGCAAACAGGCAGAGCTTGCTCCGGACTTGATACATAAATGGCTTTCTTCCGGGAGACTGGAGATGATTGCCGAAAAGTGGGCCGGCGGAGGAACGATGGATTGGAATCTCTTGTACGGTGAAAACAAACCGAATCGGATCAGCCTGCCGACATATCCGTTTGAAAAAATCCAGTATTGGGTGCCGAAGGCGGAGAAAAGAGAATCGCTGCCGCAAAAAAATGCAGGCATGCTGCATCCGCTCCTGCATGAAAATGTATCAAACATGTCAGGCGTCCGTTTTCGGTCCTCGTTTAGCGGCGGAGAATTCTTCCTGAAAGATCACGTCATCAAAAACGAGCGGACGTTACCGGGCGCGGCTTATCTGGAAATGGTCCGGGCGGCCGTTGAACACGCGGCAGAAACGAAGGAAGAAGGAACAGTCCGGCTGAAACATGTCGTATGGATACGTCCGTTTACAGCGGCGGATGAGTCCGCAGAACTGTATCTCCGTCTTTATGACGAAGAAAATGGGGAGATGGGATTTACGGTTTACAGTGAATCGGCTTCCTCGGAACAAGAGCCCGTTCTCTATGCGCAAGGAAGCGCGGCGTTTGCCCGAACGGGCGAACCGGCCAAAATCGAGATTGACAAATTAAGAGAGTCACGCCGTCTGATCACACCTGACGCTTGCTATCAGGCATACAAACAGATGGGGATTGAATACGGGGATGCTCACAAAGCGGTCACGGAAATCTATGCAAACGACAGCAAAGTGCTCGCAAAGCTTTCACTCCCGTCATCTATTTCTCATACAAAAGATCAATTTGTCCTCCATCCGAGCCTTTTGGATGCGGCCTTCCACGCGACAATCGGGTTAATGCTTGACAGAGACGGGACTGACATAAGGCCGATGCTGCCGTTTGCTCTCGAACAGGTTGATGTGTTGAAAAGCTGTAAAAGCAATATGTGGGTTTCCATTGCGTACAGCAGCGAAAGCAAGCCTGAAGATGCCGTTCAGAAGCTGGATATTGATGTATGTGACGAACAAGGCAATGTATGTGTGAAAATGACTGGTTATTCCGCACGGGAAATTGAAACGGATAAAACAGATACACTATATTTTGAACACGTATGGGAAGAGAAGACCGCTGTACATGAAGAAGCGCCGATCCATTTCAAAGCCCGTCACGTGATGATATCTGACCGGTTTACGGATCAAATGAACAACATACAGACAGACTTCAGCTGTCATGTGCTCCGTGATCAGCATAAGAGTGAAGACGAACGGTTTGAAGCTTGTGCGCTTCAGGCGTTCGAAGAAGTGAAGAAAATCCTCGCTTCAAATTCCGGCGGGCGCGAACTCATTCAGATTGTCGTGCCTCAAGAAGCGGATACGCAGCTCCTTTGCGGCTTAACGGGGCTTTTGAAAACAGCGGCGCTTGAAAACCCGAACCTGACCGGCCAGCTGATTGAATTGGAGCCGGACGTCAAGGCAGACACGCTGTCCCGATATGTAAAAGAATGCAGCGCTCATCCTGATGACAAGCATATTCGCTATGAAAACGGCAGGCGCTATACGGCACAATGGCAGGAAACAGGGCTTGAACAGTTCGGCGCCGAAAAGCCGTGGAAGGATAAAGGTGTTTATCTGATCACAGGCGGTGCGGGCGGACTCGGATTTTTATTCGCCAAAGAAATCGCCCGGCATGCAAAAGACGCCGTTCTTATTTTAACGGGGCGTTCTCTGTTGGATAACCGTAAAAAAGCCCAGCTTCAAGAACTGTCCGATCTCGGCGCGCAAGCCGTGTACAAACAAACGGACATAACGGAAAAACAAGAAGTTCAATCGCTCACAGCGGACATCTGTCGGCAGTACGGCGGATTAAACGGTATCATACACAGCGCCGGAACGATAAAAGACAACTATATTCTGAAAAAACACAAAGATGAAATCCGTGATGTACTGGCGCCGAAAGTCTCCGGACTGGTTCATCTTGACGAAGCGGCAAAGGACATTGAGCTTGATTTTCTGATTCTTTTCTCTTCCGGAGCCGGAAGCGCCGGAAGCGCGGGCCAGGCTGATTATGCGATGGCCAATGCGTTTATGAACGCCTTCAGTGAAAAAAGAAACCGTAAAAAAGCCCGAAATGAACGCTATGGACACACCCTTTCAATCTGCTGGCCGCTTTGGAAAGACGGCGGCATGACGGTTGATGCTGAAACGGAAGCCATGCTGACAAAAGAAAGCGGCATGGTCCCTATGCAAACAGAAAACGGCATTCAGGCTTTATACCGCGGGTGGGCGGCAAACACATCCCAAGTCATGGTGACGGAAGGCTACGCCGCAAAAATCCGGGCGTTTCTGAAAAAATCAGCGGATGATCAGCCGGATAAGGGCAGCGAAACGGAAGAAACGGCAGGTCTTACAGCAGGCGGAGAGAACATGCTTGCAGAAAAAACGGAGCATTTCTTGAAACAAGTGCTTTCGGAAGTGACCAAACTTCCTGTCGGCAAAATTGATGCCAAGGCGCCTATGGAAGATTACGGAATTGATTCGATTATGATTATGCATTTGACGGGCCGGCTGGAAAAGAGCTTCGGCTCATTATCAAAAACATTGTTTTTCGAGTACCAGAATATCGAATCGCTGGCACAGTATTTTATGAAAGCACACCGGGACACGCTGCTGGAAGTGACCGGGATGAAAACAGAAGAAACCCCTGCAGCCAAACCTGCGCTGTCTGAGAAAGCGAAAGTAAAGCCCGTTTTCAAACGGAATGAAGGCAAAAAAGGCTTTGCGCAAGTCCGTCCGGAAACGCGGGAAAATCAGCAGCTGACAGAGCGTGAAGATATCGCGATTATCGGTATATCAGGACGATATCCGCAGGCCGAAAATCTTCAGGAATTTTGGAAGAATTTGAGTGAAGGCACTGACTGCATAACCGAAATTCCAAACGATCGCTGGGATCACAGTCTTTATTACGACGCTGATAAAGATAAAGAAGGCAAGACGTACGGAAAATGGGGAGGATTTTTGAAAGACGTGGACAAATTTGATCCGCAATTCTTCTCTATTTCGCCCCGGGATGCAAAATTGATGGACCCGCAGGAGCGGTTATTCCTGCAATGTGTCTACGAAACGATGGAAGATGCCGGTTACACGCGCAAAAAGCTCACGGAAAAATCGGGTGATTTGCTTGGCGCCAATGTCGGTGTTTACGTCGGCGTCATGTACGAGGAATATCAGCTTTACGGAGCCGAAGAACAGGCGCGCGGAAAATCGCTTGCGCTGACCGGAAATCCGTCATCAATTGCGAACAGGGCTTCCTATGTATTCGGTTTTAACGGCCCGAGCATGGCTCTGGATACGATGTGCTCTTCTTCTTTAACAGCCATTCATCTGGCATGCCAAAGCTTGCGGAACGGGGAATGCGAAGCAGCATTTGCCGGGGGCGTCAATGTATCCGTTCATCCGAATAAATATTTGATGCTCGGCCAGAACAGATTTTTATCAAGCAAAGGCAGATGTGAAAGTTTCGGAGAAGGCGGAGACGGTTATGTGCCCGGTGAAGGAGTGGGCGCCGTACTCCTTAAGCCGCTTTCTAAAGCGAAAGCGGACGGTGATCATATTTACGGCCTGATCAAAGGAACGGCCGTGAACCATGATGGAAAAACAAACGGGTATTCCGTACCGAATCCGAACGCCCAAGCCGCGGTGATCAAACAGGCGTTAAAAGACGCGGGAACCGATCCGAGGGCGGTCAGCTACATCGAAGCCCACGGCACCGGGACTTCACTCGGCGATCCGATTGAAATCACGGGTCTGACAAAAGCCTTTTCAGAACAAACACAAGATAAACAGTTTTGTGCCATCGGCTCAGCGAAATCCAATATCGGCCACTGTGAAAGCGCGGCGGGCATCGCCGGGCTGACGAAGGTGCTCCTGCAAATGAAACATAAGCAGCTAGCACCGTCACTGCATTCCCGGACGCTTAATCCGAATATTGATTTTCTCGCTACGCCGTTTAAAGTGCAGCAGACGCTTGAAGAGTGGAAAAGACCGGTCATAAATGATAAGGAACTGCCGAGAACCGCGGGACTTTCCTCATTCGGAGCCGGCGGCGTCAACGCTCATATCGTCATCGAAGAATATTCCGCTGATGAGGATAAGGAGACGGCTTTTGCCGCGCCTCATCCGTCGATGATCGTCCTTTCCGCGAAAAATGAGAAACGGCTTCAAAAACGGGCGAAACGTCTTCTTGATGCACTGCGGAGCGGGCGTTACCGGGAAGCGGATCTGAGCCGGATCGCATATATGCTTCAAATCGGCCGTGAACCGATGGAAGAGCGTCTCGGAATGATTGTCAGCAATTTGCGCGAGCTTGAAGAGAAGCTTGACGAATTTACGGGCGGCAAGGAGTCAATTGACCAGCTCTACCGGGGACAAGTAAAACAGAATAAAGACACGATGGCGCTGTTTGCGGCTGATGAGGACATGGAAAAAACCATTGAGGCGTGGCTTGAAAAAGGCAAAGCCGCAAAGGTATTAGAGCTTTGGGTGAAGGGCCTTCCGCTGAATTGGGATAAGCTGTATCAAATGGGCAGACCGCAAAAAATCAGTCTTCCGGCCTACCCGTTTGCAAAAGACAGTTATTGGATCGACATATCAGCAGATGCAGCTGTCAAAAGACCGGCCGAAACACAGTCTGCGCCGATCGCACCGGCGGCCGCCCCGGAACCGATCATTGAAGTAACAACTCTTCACGAGGAGACTGTCAAAGAAAAACCGTCAAACATTACACTGCAGTCTTTGAGCGGCGCGAAACCGAAAAGAACCGTACAGCCCGCTTCCCGTCCGGCGGTTTCCGCTGAAAAAGTAAGTGCCGTATTGACCGAAAGTTTGGCAGACGTTTTATATATGGATGCCGACGATATCGACGCAGACGACACATTTATTGATATCGGCATGGATTCAATTACAGGTCTTGAATGGATAAAGTCTGTTAATAAAGCATACGGCACGTCCCTTACGGTGACGAAAGTATATGATTATCCGACAATCCGCCAGTTTGCGGCCTTCTTGCAAAAAGAGCTCGGGACAGAACCGATCCTTGAGGAAGCAACCGAACCGCAGAAAACAGAAGCCGTGAAAAAACCGTCAAACATCATGCTGCAGCCTTTAAACGCTCATAAGCAGCATGTGATCCAAGCAGAAGCGGATATTCTGGAGGCGATGTCAGAAACGGCAGCTTCCGCCGAACCGGAAGAACCGATTGAAGCGGTGCATGATGAGTTATCAAAAGCACTGGCTGATGTATTGTACATGGAGCGGCATGAAGTAGATATTGATGAGGCCTTTATTGACTTGGGTATGGATTCGATTACCGGTCTTGAATGGATAAAGGCCGTCAATAAACGGTACGGCACGGACTGTAACGTAACGAAAGTGTATGATTATCCGACAATCCGTCAATTTGCCGATTTTCTGCGTACGCAGCCGTCTGTCCGCGGAAGAAAAAAACAGACGGTTCCCGTACGTCCAAAGCCGCTTACGCAGCAACATGCCCCGCAGGAAAAAACACCTGCCGAGCCGGAGAGATTAACGGTTCAAAAGGAACCTGAACCGGTGCAGGCCAAACGGGAGCCTAAAGACGAGATAGCGGACGCGATAGCCATCGTCGGCATGTCGGGCAAGTACCCGGATGCGCCGGACCTAAAGACGTATTGGGACAACTTAGCCCGTGCGAAAAACGCCATTCGCGACATCCCGCTTTCCCGCTGGGATGTAAACAAATACTATGATCCGGCCTTAAACAAGAAGGGCAAAGTATACTGCAGATCAATCGGTATGCTTGACGGCATTGAAGAGTTTGATCCGCTGTTCTTTAATATATCTCCGTCTGAAGCGGAACTTATGGACCCGCAGCACCGGATATTTTTACAGGAAGGTTTTAAAGCCTTTGAAGATGCGGGTTACAGCTCAAAAGAATTAAACGGGAAAAATTGCGGCGTTTATTTGGGGATTATGAACAATGAATACGGCATGATGTTAAACAAACATCAGACAGGAGGAAGCGCGACGGGCAACAGTTTCAGCATCGCGGCGGCCCGCCTGCCTTATTATCTCAATTTGAAAGGGCCGGCCATTCCGATCGATACGGCATGCTCTTCATCTCTCGTCGGGACTCATTTGGCGCGTCAGGCGCTGTTGAATCATGAAATTGACATGGCGCTTGTCGGCGGTGTGACCTTGTATTTAACGCCTGAATCATACATCAGCATGTGTGAAGCCGGAATGCTGTCTCCTGACGGCCAATGTAAAGCATTTGATAACAGTGCGAACGGATTTGTGCCTGGCGAAGGCGCGGGGGCGCTCGTTTTGAAGAGGCTGAAAGATGCGGAAGCCGATCAAGACCATATTTACGGAGTCATTATCGGATCTGGAATTAACCAGGACGGAAAAACCAACGGCATTACCGCACCAAGCGCGAAAAGCCAAATGGATTTAGAGCGCCAAGTGTATGAAGTGCACAACATCCACCCTGAGAGCATCACCTATGCGGAAATGCACGGCACCGGCACAAAGCAGGGGGATCCGATTGAATTAGAAGCCCTGTCTTCTGTATTTAAGGAAAAAACGGATCGCAAACAATTTTGCGCCATCGGTTCGGTTAAATCGAATATTGGGCATACGTCGGCGGCGGCAGGCGTAGCAAGCGTCCAGAAGGTTCTGCTGTCGATGAAGCATCAGCAGCTTGTGCCGACCCTTCATTTCAGCACGCCGAATGAACATTTTGATTTCGATGACTCGCCTTTATTTGTCAATACCGAACTCAAACCTTGGGAAACAGGCGGAGCACTGCGGCGGGCCTGTGTCAGCTCATTCGGCTACAGCGGCACAAACGCTCATCTCGTTATCGAAGAGTATCAGCCGAAAGACCGGGGAAGCCGTAAGCCTGATGAGACAAACATTTTTGTGCTGTCGGCGAAAAAAGCGCCTCAGGTAAAAACCTATGCCGAGTCTGTGATCGAATTTGCAAAAGCCAATCAGAATATCAATCTTTCAGATATGGCGTACACGCTTCAAACCGGGCGTGATGCGATGGATTACCGTCTTGCGGTTACAGCCGGTTCGAGAGAAGAACTGGTCAGCCGTTTAACCGATTTTGTAAACGGAAATACGGGTGAAGGGATATATCAAGCCCATATCAAAACGGCTAAAAAAGAAATCAAAGCATTTGAAACGGACGATGACCTGAAGCAGCTTGTGAGGTCATGGTTCGATAAGAAAAAATACGCCAAAATAGCAGAATTGTGGGCCAAAGGGCTCCAGATGGACTGGGACAGACTCTATCAAGGCGAAAAACCCCGCAGAATCAGTCTGCCGGCTTATCCGTTTGCGAAGGAGCCGTACTGGCTGCCTGAGCCGAAAGTCATACCGCAGGAAACAGAAGACCGGCGCGAGGCTGTGCTTTTAGAAAAGCAATGGGTTCCGTGTGAGATCGATTCGGCCGGTGAGAAAAGCGGCAGGACGGTCATGATTCTGGCTGATGGAAGAACAGCGGAGCTAGCCGAAGAGACTGCAAAGCATTTCGCTGACTCATTCATTCTCCCGGTCGATTCGGCTGACACTGCAGCTAGCGATTGGAATCACATAGATGGCGCAATCGATCTGACGGGATGCGGAGACGAAGACCCTTCACTGGAAGGGATCAGCCGGCTCCAGACTCTGATTGATACAAGCCGCCGGCAGGCGCGGCCGCTGACGCTGCTATATGTAACAAAAGGCTTGGAGCCATTTCAGCAGAAAACGATTCATCTTGCAGGAGCGGCAAAAAGCGGCCTGTACAGAATGCTTCAAAATGAGTATCAAAACGTGACGTCCAGACACATGGATGCCGATACAGATACGGATCAGCAGACGCTTGCCAAACAGATTGCAGATGAATTTGCGGCGGACAGCACAGAACCGGAAATCTGCCGCCGAAACGGACAGAGATACCGTGCTTTATTCAGGGAGATTCCAAGCGGGAAGCGAGCAGAACATAAGCCCGCACCGTTTCCTGAAGACCATGTGCTTTTCATTACCGGAGGCACGAGGGGACTGGGTCTCTTATGCGCCCGCCATTTCACAGAAAAACACGGCGTGAAAAAAGTAGTGCTGACAGGCAGGGAGCCGATTCCTCCCCGCGATGAACGGTCAGCCGTTAATACGAGGCTGAAAGAGAAGATACGGGCGATTGAAGAGCTTGAAGCAAAAGGAGTGCAGGTGGCGGTGATCAGTCTGAAATTGTCTGATCATGATGCGGCGGCAGCGGAAATTGAAACGATCCGGCGCACGATGGGACCGATAGGCGGCGTCATTCACTGTGCGGGATCGGTTAATTCAGTAAATCCGGCGTTTATCAGAAAGACTGCCGACGATATACAAGAAGTGCTGGAACCGAAAGTCGCCGGGCTTCAAACATTAAGCAGCCTTTTCACAAATGATCCTTTGAAATTTTTTGTCTTATTTTCTTCAGTATCTGCAGTCGTTCCGGCGCTCGCGGCGGGACAGTCGGATTATGCGATGGCAAATGCGTACATGGATTATTTCGCGGCGGCTCATCAGCATCAATATCCGTTAGTCAGCATTCAATGGCCGAACTGGAAGGAAACCGGATTGGGTGAAGTCCGCACAGAAAGCCTGAAGCAGACCGGGCTGCTGGGACTGTCCAACGCGGAAGGACTTGACTTGCTGGACCGCATTTTATCTGAAAACATCCGCCCGTCCGTTCTGCCGGCTATCATTGATCGGAGCGAATGGCATCCTGACAGGCTGCTCTGTCAAGAGAAAACACAAAAAGCCGTAGTAAACGGCAAAGCCGCTGAAAAACATTCAGACAGAGAACTGCTTCTTGATACGAAGGCGTGGCTTGTGAAACTGTTTTCCGATGAGCTGAAAATCGCTCCGGAAGAACTGGAAACAGACGAACCGTTTCAGGATTACGGGGTTGATTCGATCATTTTAGCGCAGCTTTTACAGCAAATGAATCAAGCGCTCAAAGAGGACTTAGATCCGTCTGTTTTATATGAACATCCGACGATTGACGCGTTTGCCGAATGGCTTGTATCCAATGGGCAGCCGCTGCTTGCAGAAAGGGAGGAGCCTGATACACAAATCTTGGTTCCGGCTGCCGTACAAACGGTTCACACTGAACAAAAGCGTGATGCCGTAACTGAAGACATTGCCGTCGTCGGAATGAGCTGCCGTTTTCCGGGAGCGGAATCGTTAGAACAATATTGGGACTTGCTGAGAAGCGGCAGGTCCGCAATCGGCTTCGTCCCGGCGGAACGTTTCGGATATGCAAATCAATACGTTGCGGGATTGATTGACAATATGGATCACTTTGATTCCGAATTCTTTTTCATTCCGGAAAACGACGCGAAAGCGATGGACCCTCAGGCATTGGCGGTGTTGGAAGAGAGCTTGAAACTTTGGTGCCATGCCGGCTATTCCCGTGAAGAAATCAAGGGTATAGAGGCCGGTGTGTATATCGGAGGCCGCAGCCAGCATCAGCCTGATCCTGAAATTCTTGCGAATACCCGCAACCCGATCGTTGCGGGCGGGCAGAATTATTTAGCGGCAAACGTTTCGCAATTTTTTGATCTGCGCGGGCCGAGCATCGTGCTTGATACGGCTTGTTCATCGGCTTTGACAGGAATGAACATGGCCGTTCAGGCACTGAGGAGCGGCGATATCAAAGCGGCGGTAGTTGGCGGTGTCAGCCTGCTGAACACGGATGCGGCGCACCGGATGTTCCAAGAGCGCGGGCTGTTAAACGAAAAGCCGGCATTTCACGTATTTGACAAGCGTTCAGGCGGAGTTGTCCTCGGTGAAGGCGTCGGCATGGTGCTGTTAAAAACAGTAAGCCAGGCGCAAAAAGACGGCGACACGATACACGCGGTCATTAAGGCCGCCGCCATGAACAATGACGGCAGAACGGCAGGCCCGTCAGCTCCTAATATGCAGGCGCAAAAAGATGTCATGCAAAGCGCGCTTTTCAAAAGCGGCAAAAAGCCGGAAGACATCAGTTATATCGAAGCAAACGGATCGGGTTCCGCTGTAACTGATTTGCTTGAGCTGAAGGCGATTCAATCCGTATACCGCTCTGGCCAGCATGTTCCGCTCGGCATCGGGTCAATTAAGCCGAACATCGGGCATCCGCTTTGCGCAGAAGGCATCGCAAGCTTCATTAAAGTCGTATTAATGCTGAAGCATAAACAAACGGTTCCGTTCCTCTCAGGAGATGAACCGATGCCGCATTTTGATATAACAAAGACAGATTTTCATTTTCATAAAACAGCCGGCGAATGGGATGCATCCAGACCGTCAGCAGCCATCAACTGCTTTGCCGACGGCGGAACGAACGCCCACGTCATTCTGGAAGCTTGGGAAGAAAAAGATACCCGAATGAAAAGAAAGCCGCTGCCGGTACCGTCATTAAGACGTAAGGCTCTGGTAAAAGAACCTGACGTACTAGCGGAGAAACAAGAGCTTCCTGCGAAAAAAATGTTTTGGAAAGCATTTAAATGAGAGAGGAGTGGGAAGGAATGATATCGGAAAAAATCAATATCTCACTGGATCATCCCATCATGAAGGGCCATAAGGTCTTTGGTGAAGCGGTATTGCCCGGTCTTGCTTATATCGATTTGATTTATCAGGTTTTTCAGGAACACGGTTATGTATACAATGAGCTCGAATTGAAGCACGTTACGATTTATCAGCCTTTAACCGTCAGTGAAACGGCTGCAATCATTCTGACCATTCAATGTTCTGATAGCGGAGATGGAAAGTGGCTCATCTCCCTTTCAGGGCAGAAACAGCAAGGTGACGAGCTGTCAGACAATATACAATATGCGACAGCTGAAATGGTGAAAAGAGACGCTGTGACATTTGACGAAACCATTGATTTCGGCGATGTGAAGCAGTCAGGCAGATCTCTGAATCTTGATGACATGTATAACCGATGCCTGGATCATGACTTGGTTCATTCCGGCATGATGAAATCGAACGGACGATTGTACGAAACAGAAGGCGGAATGCTGGCTGAGCTTTCTTGCGAAGAAGGAAAAGATTTCTTTTTATTCCATCCGGCACTTTTGGATGCGAGCGGAATCGGGGCGAGCGGTTTGCTTTCTGAAACAAACCGGCTTCATCTGCCTTTATATTATGAATCGTTCACGGCCGCCGACAGGCTGCAATCTGAGTGCACGGCGCGTATCGCCGCTTCCGGCGTCCGTCAGGAAAAAGAACTCACAACGATGACGATCGAGTACTTCAGCCGATCCGGACAAAAGGTGGCGGAGCTTAAAAACATTACGGGAAAAGCGGTTCGGTTCGAAGAAGACGAGAATACAGCCGAACAGAATCAACAGGCTGCAACTGAGCCGGAAAGCGCAGATGAAAAAGACATCATTCTGTTTTTAAAGAAGCTTTTGGCTGATAAGCTTGGGCAGCCTTGGGAGACGCTGGACGTTCTTGCAGGCTACTATGAGCTTGGGCTGGATTCATCTTCTTTGCTTGAGATTGTACAGGATATCAATAAAAAGACGGGTGCGGACCTCGCGCCCACTCTTCTCTTTGAATATACAAATATAAAAGAACTCGCAGCCTATCTGAAAAAGACCGTTTCATTTGAATGTGCGGAACGTGCAGCCGAACCATCACGGTCTGAAGCTGAAGCGCCGGACGCGCCAGAACATCATAAAAACACCGGAGACATCGCGATTATCGGAATGGCCGGCCGCTATCCGAAAGCGAAAAGTGTGGCGGAGTTTTGGGAAAACCTGAAGGCAGGCACGGATTGCATCACTGAAGTTCCGAAGTCCCGATGGGATTGGAAAACATATAAAAACGTAACGTCCCCGTCAGGAAAAACAGTATCAAAATGGGGCGGTTTCATTGAAGATGCCGACTGCTTCGATCCGCAGTTTTTCAGAATCTCACCGCGTGAGGCGGAAACGATGGACCCGCAGGAGCGCCTGTTTTTAGAAACATGCTGGGAAACGATTGAAGATGCGGGGTATACGCCTGAAACGCTGGGAAATAAAGGGGAGAAACAGCATCCGATCGGCGTATTTGCAGGGGTGATGCATAAAGATTATTCCTTAATCGGCGCAGAACAATTATCTGAGACTGATCCGTTTCCGGTTTCACTGAATTATGCGCAGATCGCCAACAGAGTGTCCTATTATTGTGACTTCCACGGGCCGAGCATCGCGGTGGATACCGTTTGTTCCTCATCATTGACCGCCGTCCATCTGGCCATTGAGAGCATCCGCCGCGGCGAATGTGAGGCCGCGCTTGCGGGAGGGGTGAACTTGTCACTGCACCCGGCGAAATATCTCAGCTACGGAAGCGTGGGCATGCACTCAAGTGACGGCCGCTGCCGTACATTCGGCGAGGGCGGGGACGGCTACGTTTCCGGAGAAGGAGTCGGTGCGGTATTGCTGAAGCCGCTGGAAAAAGCCGAACAAGACGGCGACCGCATTTACGCGGTCATTAAAGGAAGCGCCGTTAACCACGTCGGGAAAGTAAGCGGAATTACCGTCCCGAATCCTGCTGCACAGGCAGAAGTCATTAAGGCCTGTCTGAAAAAAGCAGGTATCAGCCCGCGGACCGTCAGTTATGTGGAAGCCCATGGCACAGGTACTTCGTTAGGAGACCCGATTGAAATTGAAGGTCTGTCAAAAGCGTTCAGCCAAGGGACGCAGGATCAGCAATTTTGTTCCATCGGTTCGGTCAAATCAAATATCGGTCACGCAGAATCAGCGGCGGGGATCAGCGGGTTAACAAAAGCGGCGTTGCAGCTTCATCACAAAACGCTTGTCAAATCACTGCATTCTGCGGAATTAAATCCTTACCTGAAATTTGAGGAATCTCCTTTTTACGTACAGCAGCAGACTGCTCCGTGGAAGCAACCGTCAGCTGAAGAAAACGGTAAAGTCACACATTATCCGCGCAGGGCCGGGCTCAGTTCCTTCGGTGCATCAGGTTCGAATGCCCATATCATTTTAGAAGAATACATTCAGCCTGAACAAAAAGCGCCTGCACCTGAGAACGATGCAGCAAAACTCATCCCGCTGTCAGCAAGAAATAAAGACAGGCTTCTGGCCTATGCGGAAAAACTAGCCCGATCGCTTTCAGAAAAGACGGTGCTGTCTGAACTGGCTTATACAATTCAGACAGGACGTCAAGCAATGGAGGAGAGAGCTGTCTTCCTTGTAAATGACATCCGCGACTTGAAGCAAAAGCTGAATGATTTCGTAAAAGGAAACGAAAACATCCCCGGTTTATGGCGCGGACAAGCTGAGCTGCCGGAGATGAGCGAAGCCGCTCCTGAGACGGATGATCCGATACGGCTTGCCGAGGTATGGGCAGAAGGGAAAACAGTAGATTGGAATAAGCTGTACGGTTCGGATAAACCGCGTAAAACAAGCGTTCCGACTTATCCGTTTGCAAAAGAACGCTATTGGATTCCGAAGCAGAAAAAACAGGAGAAAAGCCCGTCAGGCACAGTGCTGCATCCGCTTTTACAAGAAAATACGTCAGATTTTTCGCAGCAGCGCTTCACGTCTCTTTTTACGGGAGATGAATTTTTCCTATCTGACCATGTCGTCAACGGACAAAAAATACTGCCGGGCGTCGCCTATTTGGAAATGGCCGCAGAGGCGGTCAAAAAGGCTGCTGCCGTGACGGAAAAAGACCATAGCGTCACACTCAGGCAGGTTGTTTGGGTCCGGCCGGTCATGATTGAAGACAAACCGAAGGAAATACATATTGCCCTTTACCCAGAAGATAATGGTGAGATTACCTATGAAATATACAGTGAGGCAGAAAACGGCGAAGATCCGGTTATTCACAGCCAGGGTGAAGCGGTCATTACCGAACCGGGAAGCGCCCAGATTGATATCGAGTCTGTCAAAACTTCCTGCAATTTAGGAATTGTGACTGCGGAAGAATGTTACGGTGCTTTTGAGAAGATCGGTCTGGATTACGGAGAGGCATACAGGGGCGTACAGCAATTGCTGATCGGAGAAGACCGATTATTGGCCCGTATTTCACTCCCAGCAGCTGTACATGACAAAAAAGAACAGTATACGCTTCACCCGAGTATGATGGACGCCGCTTTTCACGCATCCGTCGGTCTGCTTGTCCGATCGATACATGACGATGCAGACAGCCACGAGCTTTCTTTGCCGTTTGCGATGCAGGAAGTGGAAGTGTTCGGGCCGTGTCCTGAACATATCTGGTCATATATCCGGTACACAGAAGGCAGCAAAGCAGATGACAACGTAAGAAAATTTGACATTGATATGTGCGATGATGCCGGTACAGTTTATGTCCGGATGAAAGGCGCGTCCGTCCGGGCGCTTGACACAGGCCAAACAGCGGGCGGAGAAACCTCGGAGGCGCCTGTCGGCCATACAATGCTGATTCCGGCTTGGGAGCCTGTTGCGCTTGAAAAAGCCGGGGAAGCAGCGGTGGATAAGCAGACGGCAGTATTCGGCGGAACGGATTCGAGACATACGCGCATAAAAGAACACCTGCCGAACGCTTCCTATTATCCGATCAGAGGTACGGATGATATCACATCTCTTACGCACATGCTTGAAGGACAAAAAGAACTGGAGCAAATCATTTGGCTTGCTCCGCAGGCTGAGAGTGCGGACAGCCTCAAAGAACAGGAAAGAAACGTTCTTCATGTGTTCAAGCTGATGAAAGCATTACTTGCCTTAGGGTACGGAGAAAAACGTTTGGACTGGTGCATCGTCACAGCAAATGCCCAGCCGTTTTCGGATCAAGACAGCGCCGACCCGTCACAAGCCGCAGTCAGCGGACTTGCCGGAACAATGGCGAAAGAATATCCGCACTGGCATATCCGCATGATTGACACAGAAACGGACGGCAGCTGGCCGATCGAAGAGGCGCTCAGTCTTTCTGCCGGGAAAAACGGTCAAATTTGGGCGTACCGCAATCAGCAGCTGTTTGAGCGGCAGCTGATACCGCTTGACAATATGCCGAAAAACGGCACGCTGTACCAAACAGGCGGGGTTTATGCCGTGATCGGAGGCGCGGGGTATCTTGGCGAGGCATGGAGTGAATACATGATCCGCCGCTACAAAGCACGCATCATTTGGATCGGAAGAAGCACACTGAATGATTCCATACAGGCGAAACTCGACCGGCTCAGCGCATTCGGCCCGGCGCCTGAATATGTTTCCGCCGATGCCGCCGACAGTGCTTCCTTAGAGAGGGCTTATCAGTTCATAAAAGAGCGCCACACAAAAATGAACGGAATCATCCACTCGGCAATGGATCTGTCTGAGCAAAGCTTAAATAATATGAAGACAGAAGAGTTCAAATCGGTGCTGCGGGCAAAAGCCGATGTAAGTGTGTCCATGGCGGAGGTATTTGGACGGGAGCCGCTTGACTTTGCGCTCTTCTTCTCCTCGCTTGTGGCATTTATCCATAACGTGAAACAAAGCCATTATGCCGCAGGATGCGCTTTCAGTGACGCATTTGCGAAAGAACTTGATCAGACATGGAATTGTCCGGTCAAAGTGATGAATTGGGGCTATTGGGGCAACAGCGAAGCGGCTGAAGACGGCGACTTTATTCAGCTGATGGATCAGATCGGATTGGGATTAATCGAACCGGACGCTGCAATGGAGGCGCTTGAAACCCTTATGACGCTGCCGGTTGATCAGGCGGCTTTCATTCATACGACAAAACCGGTCGCAGTCGAAGGGATGAATGAAAGAGAAAAGATTTCCGTTTATCCGCCTCAGCCGCTTGTCTTTTCACAACAGCCGAAGGTCGCTCCGCCCGGCGCACGTCTTGTTAGAGAGGCTGAACATCAGGAGCTTGATGATTTTCTGTATCAGCTGTTGATCGCCCAGCTTAAAGAAGCAGACTTGCTGACGCCGCAAAGCCTTAAAGCGTATGAGCCCGAACATGAATACTTTAAAAAATGGCTCAATCAAACGATCGCTTTCCTTCTGGAACATGGCTATCTGGAAGGGAATGCGGATTCATATAAACTGTCGGCGCGAGCCGAAAACACAACCGCCGCGCTATGGCAAAAATGGGAGCGGGAAAAAGAGGAATGGCTCAATAACGCCGATACAAAAGCGATGACTGTTTTAGCCGAGACGATGCTTAAAGCACTGCCGGACATTCTGCGCGAAGACGTGCCGGCGACAGACATCATGTTCCCGCACTCTTCAATGGAACTTGTTGAAGGAATTTATAAGCACAATCAAGTCGCGGATTACTTTAACAGCGCCCTGTCAGATACATTAACGGCTTATGTGAAAGAAAACATCAGCAAACATTCAAAAGCCGAGATCCGCATACTGGAAATCGGAGCGGGCACAGGCGGCACAAGCGCAGGCATATTTGAAAAGCTTAGGCCGTATCAAAACCATATAAAAGAATACTGTTACACCGATGTATCGAAAGCTTTTCTCGTGCATGCGGAGACGGAATACGGCAAACGGAATCCTTATCTGACGTATAAGCTTTTTAACGCAGAAGCGCCGCTTGCCGGCCAGGACATAGAGCCGGGCGCATACGACATCGTCGTTGCGGCCAATGTGCTCCACGCGACGAAAGACATCCGCCAGACGCTGAGAAACGCCAAAGCCGTTTTAAAAGACAACGGTTTGCTGCTCTTAAATGAAATGGCGGGAAACAGCCTGTTCCCGCATATTACTTTCGGACTGCTTGAAGGCTGGTGGCTGCATGAAGATTCTGCCCTTCGTATTCCGGGGTGCCCGGGCTTGTATCCGGAAAGCTGGAAACGCGTGTTAGAAAGTGAAGGCTGGCATTCTGTCTTCTTCCCGGCAGAAGCGGCACATGAATTAAGCCATCAGATTATAGCGGCAAAAAGCAACGGCATTGTTCGCCAAAAAACGCTTAAAGCAGGGGCCGGAAAACGGACCGCTCCGCCAAAAGCAGTACATGCGCCGGAACTTCAGGCGCAAACAACGGTGCAAAAAGGCGACACGTCTTTAACAGAAAAAAGCACCGAGTACTTGAAAACGTTAATCGGAGAAACATTAAAAATTCCGCCGGCTCAAATTGATCCGAAAGCGCCGCTTGAAAAATACGGAATTGATTCTATCGTCGTCGTACAGCTGACAAACGCGTTACGAAATGTATTGGACCAAGTCAGCAGCACTTTATTTTTTGAATATCAGACGATTGAGGCGCTCGTCGCTCACTTAATCAAGACGAAAAAAGACGCGATGATCAAACTGACGGGACAAACGCCTGTTCAGGAAGAACGGAAGGCATCACTAGAACCGCAGGCTGTACAGCCTGCTAAGCCGCTTCGCACTGACTGGCGGCGGAGGGAAAAACGGGCAGCCAAAGAGACCGTCCGGCAAAGTTCGGTTCGCGACGTGGCCATCATCGGTGTTTCAGGACGCTACCCGCAGGCAAAAACAGCGGCTGAGCTTTGGGCTAATATTAAAAAAGGAAAAAACTGCATAGAAGAAATCCCGCGGGAACGCTGGAACTGGCAGGATTACTACGATGAAGAGAAAGGTAAAGAAGGCTCTATTTATACGAAATGGGGCGGCTTCATTGAGGATATGGACAAGTTTGATCCGCTGTTCTTTCAGATTTCTCCTTTGGAAGCGGAGCGAATGGACCCGCAGGAGCGATTATTTTTAGAAACGGTGTATGCGAGTATCGAGGATGCCGGCTATACGCCTGACAACCTGTGCCAAAGCAGAAAAATCGGTGTTTTTGCCGGCGCGATGAACAAAAACTACCCGACAGGCTACGGCTATTGGTCCATTGCCAACAGGGTATCTTACCTTTTTGATTTCCAAGGGCCGAGCATTGCCGTTGATACAGCCTGCTCTTCTTCTTTGACGGCCATTCATCTGGCGCTTGAGAGCATATACAGCGGTTCAAGCGAATGTGCGATTGCCGGGGGCGTAAACATAGTGACCGACCCGATCCATTATATGAATCTGTCAGTCATGAACATGCTTTCCGCAGGCGACACGTGCAAATCGTTCGGAGACCGCGCGGATGGTTTTGTCGACGGAGAAGGGGTAGGAGCGGTCGTATTAAAGCCGTTGGACCGAGCGATTGCCGACAACGATCACATTTACGGTGTGATTAAAGGAAGCACCATTAACAGCGGAGGCAAAACGAACGGATACACCGTTCCGAATCCGAATGCGCAGGCCGCCTTAATAAAAGAAGCTTTCGAAAGGGCAAACGTCCCGGCGCGCACCGTCAGTTATATTGAAGCCCACGGTACGGGGACCGCATTAGGAGATCCGATTGAAATCGCCGGATTAACGAAAGCATTTGAAGAGGATACAACAGACAAACAGTTTTGCGCCATCGGCTCCGCAAAATCAAATATCGGTCATTGTGAAAGCGCCGCGGGCATTGCGGGTCTGACAAAAATACTATTCCAGCTCAAAGACCGCCAAATTGCGCCGTCCCTGCACGCGGAACAGCTGAATCCGAATATTGATTTCGCGTATACGCCGTTTGCCGTTCAGCAGGAGCTCGGTGAGTGGAAACGTCCCGTCATCGGCGGCAAAGAGCTTCCGAGAAGGGCGGGGTTAAGCAGCTTCGGCGCGGGAGGAGCAAACGCCCACCTCGTCATAGAAGAATATACGGCAGACAAAGAGCCTGATGAGATGCCGGCAGATCAGCCCGCCATCATCGTCCTGTCCGCGAAAAACAGCGAACGGCTCACTGAAAAAGCAAAACAGCTCAGAGACGCCATCCGTGAAAAAAGATACAGCGGCAGCGACCTTATGAGCATAGCCTTTACTCTTCAGACTGGCCGGGTGCCGATGGAAGAGCGTCTCGGTTTTATCGTCCATTCACTTCATGAACTTGAGGAAAAACTGAATGGATTTATCGCCGGACAAAACAGCGCCGGACTGCACCGTGACGGCACGGAAGAAAACAAACGGATGCTTGCCGTATTTTCGGCGGATGATGATCTGGAAACAATCATAGACGCTTGGATCAGCAAACGGAAATATTCTAAGCTGCTTGAGCTTTGGGTAAAAGGATTGGACATCGATTGGGCGAAATTATACGGAGACCGTCCTCCGGCCCGCATCAGCCTGCCTGCTTATCCGTTTGCGAAAGAACGCTTCTGGCATCAGCAGCCTGTACAAAGCAAGGCAGCGCCCGTTAACGCGCCGGCTGATGAAAGTGATCCGGCGGAACAATTTGAAGTAATGGCTTTTAGAGAAGTTCTTAAAGAACAGGCTCTGCCGGCAGCCGGAGAAAAGAGAATCAAAACGGTGATTTCTTTCTTATCTGATCAGAAGAAGCAGCAGGAAGCCGTCTCTGTGATCAAATCGTATGACAGTGGCATTGACGTTATTTTTATCGCTCAGGGAGACCGGTATGAGGCTCTGTCCGCCGGCCGCTGCCAAGTGGTGCGGGAAGATCCGCAATCATATGTGAACGCTTTTGCGGATATTCAAAAAGAGTACGGTGAAGCTTCTGCCATTTGGTATTTATGGGCGCTTGAAGATAAAAGCTGCATCGAAGATTATTCATGTATCGTCCATATTCTCAAAGCAATGGCTGAGACCGATCTGCAGCCGGAAAGGCTGTTATTGGCGGGGGAATATGCATCCGGTCTGGAAAGGTGCTACTTGGAATCATGGATCGGCTTTGAGCGTTCGCTCGGCATTGTTCTCCCGAAAACAAGTGTTACCGGCCACTTCAGAAAAGCCGGTGCGGCCATAACGGACTGGATGAGAACCATTTGGGACGAGCTGAAAGCTGAAACAGACCAAACCGTTTTCTTGGAAGAGGGAAAACGATATGTCTATCACACCGAACCAACCGGACTAACGAAAGAAAACGGCAGGATCAGAACCGGCGGAACATATCTCATTACAGGCGGATTAGGAGGGCTCGGCTACTTATTTGCCCGCCATCTCGCCCGGAACTACCAGGCAAATGTCATTCTCACGGGGCGGTCGCCGATCAATGAAGAAAAGAAAGAAAAAATGAAAGACCTGGAAAATCTCGGCGCAGGTGTTCTTTACGCCGAAGCCGATGTTTGTGATCCGATCGGAATGGGCGACTGCATCAAGCGCGCGAAAGAACGATTCGGAGCCATTCACGGCGTCATTCATGCGGCCGGCATCGAAAGCAGAACATCCGTCTTTGAAAATGAAATCGGGAATTTCCGCAGTACGCTTGAACCGAAAATAAACGGAAGCCTGCTTCTTGACGAGTGGCTGAAAAACGAAACGCCTGATTTCATCTGCTACTTTTCATCCACATCGGCTGTTTTAGGAGATTTCGGCTGCTGTGATTATGCGGTCGCGAACAGGTTCCAAATGGCGTATGCCAACTATAAAAACGAACAATCAGAAAGCGGAAACGCTTTTGTCATCAACTGGCCGGTCTGGAAAAACGGCGGAATGGCCGTCGGCGGTGAAGAGACGACGGGCATGTACCTGAAATCAAGCGGCCAGCGCCTGTTAGAAACAGATGAAGGCATTGAGCTATTTGAGCGCGTCATTTCTCAAGACAACACCCAGTGCCTTGTCATTGCCGGCGAAAGAAGCCGTGCCGAACGATTTTTAGGCATACGGCGGGACGATTCATCAAAACCGGATGCGCTTTTGGAAACCGTGAGCCGCCGCATCCCGGAAGAAAGCGCAGAAAAACGGCTCGAAGCGGATTTGAAAGAGCTGATACACAGTCTGCTGAAAATATCGAAAGATAAACTCGTCCTGCATAAAAACTGGGCGGAATTCGGATTTGATTCCATCTATTTAGCCAAATTTGCCGCTCTTTTGACGAGTCATTACGGCATTGAAGTCACTCCGGCGTTATTTTACAGCTATGCCACGCTCGGAGACGTCATCAGCTATTACTTGACAGAACACAAAGAAACGATCGAAACGTTTTACAGAACGGAAGAAACCGAAACAGAAGCCGCCGCTCCGGATAACAAGGAGTATACGGATCAGGAGATCATCGCCATGATGAAACAGGTCTCTGAGGGGACATTAGATTTTAAAAGAGTGCAAGACATCATAGAAGGGAGTAAGACCTATGAATCATAAAGAACTTCTCGATGCCTACAGATCAGGAACGCTCACCATCGCTGAAGTAGAACAAAAGCTTCAGGCTTTCAAGCGGACAACTGCAAAACGTCCGCTTTCTGAAGGCCAGAAAGGTTTGTGGATGCTTCAGAAAATGTTTCCGGAGATGAGCGCATATAACATTCCGTTATGCTTTCGTTTTCAAAAGCTGGATATCGAGACATTCAAAAACGCCCTTTTGTCCGTGCAGCGCCAGCACCCTATTTTGACCAGTGTGATAAAAGAGGAAAACGGCCTTCCGTATCAGATAGAAGATACGGATCGGCATTTTTCGATTGAAGAAATGGATCTTTCTGAATTAAGCGGGCGTGATGCGCTTACGTTTATTAAAGAAAAAGCAAAAGAACCGTTCTCGCTTGAAACCGGGCCGCTCCTGCGTGTTCAAGTATTCCGGCGGGCGAAGCGGGAGCCGATTGTGTTAATCACCATTCACCATATCATTTTTGACGGCGTCTCTCTTATGACGTTTATGTCGGCGCTGCTGGACGCTTATGTAAAAGCAAGCGAAGGCAAAGAACCTGTCATGCTTCAGCAGGCCGCAGATTATCATGACTTTGTGAAATGGGAAAAAGAGCTGCTGGAAAGCGAAGCGGGAAAAGCGCATCTCTCTTATTGGAAAAAGCAGCTGGAAGGACCGCTGCCGGTGCTTGAGCTTCCGTCGGATTATCCGAGATCATCGGTTCAAACTTGCAAAGGGCAGGCGTATCAGCGCTTGCTTCCTGATGAACTGAACCGGCAGATTAAAGTTTGCGCCCAAAAAAATAATGTCAATGAATCCGTTGTGTATCTCGCTATTTTCAAAGGACTGCTTTATCAATATACGAATCAGGAAGATGTCATCGTCGGCATGCCGACGATGGGGCGTTCTGAGGCTCAATTTGAGTCTGTCATCGGATACTTTATTAATATGATCGCGGTCAGAAGCAGGGAGACGGGCGCCAAATCTTTTACGTCGTTTTTGAAGGAGCTGCAGCTGACACTGGCAGAAGGGCTGTACCATGCCGCGTATCCGTTTCCCGCGCTTGTCAAAGAATTGAAGACGGAACGCTCGCCTGCGGTTTCGCCTGTTTTTCAAACCGCGTTTTTCTATCAAAACTTCTTCCGGACAGAAGGAGCGGAAAAGCTGGCGGAACTATATCAATCACTCGGCATTGAAATGATAGAAGACATTCATCAGGAAGGCGAATTTGAGCTTGCGCTTGAAGTCTATAAAAAAGAAACGGGAACCGTCCTGCAATTTCTGTACAACCCGGATGTCTACAGCCCTTCTTTCATCGAACGAATGGCGGAGCATTATATGAAACTGGCAGAAAAGGTGCTTTCTGATCCGGAGATCGCTTTTGAAGCCTGTTCCGGCCTGCTCAATCAAAAACGGGATGAAAGCCGTTCATCCCATCAGCCGAATGAGCGCTGCATTCATGAAGTGTTTGCGGAAAAAGCCGGACGCCACCCTGACAGAGAAGCCGTCACATTCGGTGAAAACAGTCTTACATATCGCGAATTAGATGAACGAAGCACGGCGCTCGCTGTGTACCTGCAAGAAAAGGGCGTCACACCGGAATGCCCGGTCGGCATTTGTACGAAGCGTTCTTTTGAGATGGTCATCGGCATCCTCGCCATTTTAAAAGCGGGAGGCGCGTATGTACCGCTGGACCCGGCTTTTCCAAACGAACGGATGGCCCACGTGTTGACTGACAGCGGCGTGTCAATCGTATTAACACAGGAAAAGACGCGCGGCATGATTGAACAGTTGGCCATCGGCGGTGTGAGCACGGTGGAAATTGAAAACAGCGGACGTTCTGTCAGCGGGGCAAAACTGACGCCGCGTTCAAAACCGCATCATCTCGCTTATATTCTATATACGTCCGGAAGCACGGGAAAACCGAAAGGCGTCATGGTTGAGCACAGAGCCATCATGAATACGCTGCAGTTTTTGGAAGCTGAGTATCCGGTCGCACAAGAGGATGCCTATTTGTTAAAAACGAATTACGTATTTGACGTTTCGATTTCTGAATTATTCGGCTGGTTTATCGGAAACGGACGGCTTGTCATTTTGCCGCCTGGTGCAGAAAAAAATCCGCAGCTTTGCATGGAATATATCCAAACCCACCAGGTCACGCATCTGAATTTTGCGCCCGCCGTGTTTAATGTATTTCTGGAAACGGTAAAGCGGCATACGGCATTTACAGAAGACGGCCCTGTGAAATATGTGATGGTGGCCGGAGAGGCGTTTCCGAAAGATTTAGTTAAAAAGTCAGTTTCCATCTTCAAACATGCCAGAATTGAAAATATATACGGCCCGACGGAAACATCCATTTATGCCGCTTACTACAGCTGCGGCCAAAAGGAAATCACAAGCAGGAATACGCCGATCGGGAAACCGATTCACAATACGCGGCTTTATATCGTCGATGAAAAGCTCAGCCCCGTCCCTGACGGTGTGGCCGGGGAGCTTTGCGTGGCCGGCGCCGGTCTGGCCAGAGGCTATTACAATCAGCCTGAGCTGACGGCGGCATCATTTATTGATAATCCGTTTAGTGAAGGAGAAAAACTTTACAAGACAGGTGATTTGGCCAGATGGCTGCCTGACGGAAATATAGAATATGCCGGCCGGATTGACAGTCAGGTGAAAATTCGCGGCTTCCGCATCGAATTGGGAGCGATTGAAACGAAATTGAGCGAACATCCGGATATCCTTGACCAGGCGGTTGTGGTTCAGGAAAAGAACGGACATAAAAAGCTGATTGCTTATTATACGGCCCGCTCCGGTCATACGGCAGACGAAAAAGCGCTCCGCAACCATCTTTTATCGAGTCTGCCGGATTATATGGCGCCTGCCCATTTTATCCGTCTGGATGCGCTGCCGTTAACACCGAGCGGAAAAGTGAACCGCAAAGACCTAAAACAGCGCAAGGTAATCGTTCACCGGTCTGAAAAGACGGGCAGACTGCCGTTATCAGAAGCGGAAGCGAAAGTGACCGCAATATGGGAAGACCTGCTGAATACGGCGGGCATCAAAATCGAAGACGGCTTTTTCGATGTGGGAGGCGACTCGCTTCTGGCTGTTGCGGCGGCAGAACGCATTAAACAGGAGCTTGAATGCGATTTTACCGTCACGGATTTATTCGAACACTCTACCATTCAGGCGATCAGCCGATTTATTGTTGAAACAAAACAGGCGGCTGAATCAGAGGCGTCCTGCCAAGATGAGAGAGAAAGAGAACAAACACCGCAAAACGGGGTGCCGTCTTACTTTGATGACAGTGTGGCGATAGTGGGGATCTCCTGCCAGTTCCCCGGCGCGAAAAATCATCATGAGTTTTGGAAGCAGTTAAGAGAAGGAAAGGAAAGCGTCCGGTTCTACTCGGAAGAAGAACTTCGGGAAGCCGGCGTGCCTGAAGATTTGATCGAAAATCCCGACTATGTGCCGGCATTATCGACGATAGAAGGAAAAGATCTCTTTGACCCTGAGTTCTTTCACATTTCTCCGAAAGACGCAGAATTTATGGATCCTCAGCTTCGGCTTCTGCTGCTTCATTCTTGGAAAGCCGTCGAGGACGCGGGATATGTATCGAAAGAGATTCCGAAGACAAGCGTTTATATGTCGGCAAGCAATAATTCGTATCGGTCGCTTTTGCCGGAAAAAACGACAGAAGGCCATGAATCTCCCGACGGCTATGTGTCATGGGTGTTAGCGCAGAGCGGCACGATTCCGACGATGGTTTCCCATAAGCTCGGATTAAAAGGGCCAAGCTATTTCGTTCATTCCAATTGCTCATCATCATTAGTCGGTCTTTATTCAGCCTACAAAAGCATAACGAGCGGAGAATCGGAATACGCGCTCGTCGGCGGAGCAACTCTGCATGCAGCGAGCAGCATCGGCTATGTGCACCAAAACGGATTGAATTTTTCAAGCGACGGGCATGTCAAAGCATTTGACGCTTCAGCCGACGGTATGGCGGGCGGAGAAGGAGCGGCCGTCATTCTGCTGAAAAAGGCGTCACAAGCCGTTCAGGACGGAGATCACATATACGCCATGCTCAGAGGCATCGGTCTGAACAATGACGGAGCGGATAAAGTCGGTTTTTACGCACCAAGTGTAAAAGGTCAGACTGACGTCATCCAGCATGTTTTAGACAGCACGAATATTCACCCGGAGACGATTTCCTATATCGAAGCGCACGGCACAGGAACGACATTGGGTGATCCGATTGAAATGTCCGCGCTGCAGCAAGTGTATAAACGTTACACGGACCGGGAGCAGTATTGCGGGATCGGCTCCGTAAAAACGAATATCGGACATTTGGATACAGCAGCAGGTCTGGCCGGGTGCGTCAAAGTCGCCATGAGTTTATATCATCGGGAGCTGGCGCCTACCATTAATTACACGTCACCGAATCCGAATATCAAATTCAGCGGTTCGCCGTTTTATGTGGCGGATAAGAGAAAACCGCTGCCGGAGAGAGAGACGCCGCACCGCGCAGCGTTAAGCTCATTCGGACTCGGAGGAACAAACGCACACGCCATTTTTGAACAGTATGAAAACAAAACGATCAGCGGATCAAATGACGGACAGCCGCCTTATATCGTTCCGCTGTCAGCGAGAAATAAGCAGCGTCTTACTGCCTATGCATCTTGTTTATCCGGCTTTCTGGATGAAGCCGAAAACGATGTTTCCTTGCATGATCTGGCATTTACGTATCAGACCGGACGTGAAGCGATGGAAGAGAGAGCCGTTTTTATCAGTCATGATCGTCACGATTTGAATCGTCAGCTGCAGGATTTCATCAACGGCAATGACCAAAACATCTTACGGGGCGAAAAAGTGAGAAGCAGAGAAGTGTCAGCTCAGGAGATGGAAGAGCTTGCGGCATGTCAGACACGGGATGAAAAGCTGAAAGCACTCGCGGCGCTCTGGGTTGAAGGAGCGCGTGTCGATTGGGGCTTATTGTATCCGGATTCCGCGCCGCAAAGAATCAGTGCGCCGACCTACCCGTTCGCAGAGGAGCGCTTCTGGCCGGAGGAAACGGTGAAGCAAACGGATACCAAACTTTTGCATCCGCTGGTACATCAGAATACATCCGTCTTGCAGGAGCAGCGGTTCAGTTCGGAATTCACGGGAAAAGAGTATTTTATTGCTGAGCATATCATTAAAGGAATGGCGATCGTGCCGGCTGCCGTTACCCTTGAGATGGCACGGGCCGCGGCGGAGAAAAGCATCGGCGGGGCAACAGAGGAATCTCTGGGCCTGCGCTTAAAGAATATTGTATGGGTCCGTCCGGTGATAGCCGATCAGGAGGCTGTCCGTGTCCATATCGGACTTTATGAAGAAGAGGACGGACAGATTCATTACAGAATGTACGGGGGTAACGATTCTATCGGTGAAGAAGCTCCTCTTTATAATCAGGGCATCGCTGAAATCATCCGGAAGGAACCGGAGGAAGCGGCGGATATTGAGCAGCTGAAGCGCCGGTGCACGCAGGGAACAATCGAATCTCAAGCGTTTTACAAAGGAATGATCGGCGCTGATTACGGGCCCGGATACAAAGGGGTGCAGCTTGTATACAAAGGCGAAGGCCGGCTGCTTGCTAAATTGAAGCTTCCTGAATCCGTCTCTCATACAAAAGCTGATTATATCCTTCATCCGAGTATGATGGACGGTGCGCTTCAGGCCGCCGAATATTTGCAAAACGTGACGAGAGCGCTGCTTGCAGAAAGCGGGGAACCATTCAAAGCCGCATTGCCGTTTGCTTTAGAGGAGCTGGACGTTCTGAATCCGTGCGCTGATGATATGTGGGTGCACGTCACATTCAGTGCGAACAATAAAGCCGGCGATCCTATCCAAAAAGCCGATATTGATTTATATGACAATAACGGCGGGCTTTGTGTGCGGATGAGAGGTTTCTCAACGCGGATCATGGAAGAAAACGCGGGTGCCGGCG
Organism: Bacillus sp. 275; assembly: GCF_001999205.1. Taxonomy (NCBI): domain Bacteria; kingdom Bacillati; phylum Bacillota; class Bacilli; order Caryophanales; family Bacillaceae; genus Bacillus; species Bacillus sp. 275. The sequence goes on along the minus strand of NZ_CP019626.1, from coordinate 208,779 downwards.
TTTCGGTCAGCCGTACGGACACATTGCTCGCTGAACCGATCTGGAAAGAGCAGACGGAACCGGCGGACCACGAGCCAACGTATGAAGAGCATATTATTTTCCTTTGTGAGTACGATGAAGCCGTAAAACAGGCCGTGGAAGCAAAGCTTGAACATGCAAGCGTCATTATCTTGGACGATCGTCCCGCATCTATTGCAGAGCGGTATCATTCTTATGCGGGCCAGCTGTTTGACCATATCAAAACCATAATGAAAAGCAAGCCGAAGGGCAGCGTTCTTTTTCAGGCTGTTACGCGGTCAGCAGGCTTACAGCAGGTGTTCTCAGGCATTACCGGCCTCTTAAAAACCGCATGCCTTGAACATTCCAAGCTGATCTGTCAAATGATCGAAGCCGAAGAGAAAGAAAGTGCTGAAGGCATAGCGGAAAAAGCGTTCGAAAACCGTATGCATGCCGAAAGCGTCCATGTGAAATATGAAAACGGCAAGCGCTTTGCCGCTGATTGGGGAGAGATGGATATTTCTCAAGCGGAGCCGGACATTCCGTGGAAAGACGAAGGTGTTTATCTCATTACAGGAGGTGCCGGAGGTTTAGGTCTGATCTTTGCAAAAGAGATCGCAAACCGTACAAAAGACGCCGTCATCATACTAACCGGCCGATCCGTTCTCAGAGAAAAGCAGAAAGACATGCTGGAAACAGTACGTGCTGCCGGCGCTTCTGTTTTCTATGAGCAGACCGATGTCACGGACGAAGCAGAAGTATACCGATTGATCCGCAATATCCGCAAACGGCATGGCAAGCTGGACGGGATTGTTCACAGTGCCGGCATTATAAAAGACAACTACATGGTGAAGAAGACGGCAGAGGAATACCAACACGTTCTCGCTCCGAAAGTGAAGGGCCTTGTGTATCTTGATGAAGCGTCACAACATGAGAAATTAGATGTCTTTATTGTCTTTTCATCCTTATCAGGTGTGCTTGGAAGCGTCGGCCAGGCTGATTATGCGTCTGCAAATGTCTTTATGGAGATGTATGCCGAGTACCGCCGTTCTTTACAAGCCGCAGGACAAAGATACGGAAAGACGCTTTCTGTCAGCTGGCCGTTATGGAAAGAAGGCGGAATGCAGGCAGGAAAGCAGACGGAAGATATGCTGATGCAGGAGGCGGGAATCGCACCGCTCGGCACAGATGCCGGCATCAAGGCTTTATATCAAGGCTTGATGAGCGGGACAGCCCGGATGACGGTTGTTGAAGGAGATGTGAAACACATGAAAGCAAAACTGTTCCGCAAAGAGAATGATCATCCGGAAGCAGAGACCGGCGTACGTCATGACATTGATGCTGACAGCCTGCTTGAAAAAGTGAAGCATCTGTTAAAACAGCAGACGGCCTCACTGTTAAAAGTAAACATTGACAAAATTGATCCTCATGAAGAAATGACAAAATACGGGCTGGATTCTATCTCGATGACTGAGTTTACGAACCAGTTAAACAAAACGTACCGGCTTACGTTAACGCCGACGATTTTCTTTGATCATCCGACAATCCATGAATTTGCCGTTCATTTAATCAGTGAATACGAAGAGGAATTTGCCGGACGGTTTGCGGTAAATACAAAAACGGTTCAATCGGCAAGACCGGTAAAAGAGACTCAAATCACGCGCCCGGCCGTTAAGCGACGCCGCACTCTGCCTGAGACACTTCCGCAGACAGTGCAGCGGGGCCAAGGGCCGGAACCGATCGCAATCGTAGGCATCAGCGGGATTTTCCCGATGGCAGAAGACATTGAAGCTTACTGGCAGAACCTGAAAGAAGGCAAAGACTGCATGACCGAGATTCCGAAAGACCGCTGGGACTGGCGGGACTATTACGGGGATCCCGCAAAAGAAGCCAATAAAACAAACGTCAACCAAGGCGGGTTTATTGACGGGATTGCTGAATTTGATCCATTATTTTTCGGGATTTCACCCCGGGAAGCGGAGCAAATGGACCCTCAGCAGCGCCTCTTGCTGACGTATGCGTGGAAAGCGATCGAAGATGCCGGGTATGCGTCAAAGAGTCTCTCAGGCACAAAGACAGGTGTGTTTATCGGGACCGGAAATACCGGCTACGGTTCGCTTTTAGCCAAGACCGATGCGGCGATTGAAGGGTCATCCGCGGCGAATACAAGTCCGTCTGTCGGACCGAACCGTGTCAGCTATACGCTCAATCTGCACGGGCCGAGCGAACCGATTGATACCGCCTGCTCAAGCTCGCTCGTTGCCATACACCATGCCGTTTCTTCAATTGAAGAAGGAACGTGCGACATGGCTTTGGCGGGAGGAATCAATACGATTGTTCTTCCGGATGTGTATATCAGTTTTGACAAAGCGGGCGCGCTGAGTAAAGAAGGAAGATGCAAAACGTTCTCTGATCAGGCTGACGGTTTTGCCCATGGTGAAGGAGCCGGTCTCTTTTTCCTCAAAAAGCTGAAAGCCGCTGAGGCGGATGGGGACCATATTTACGGCGTCATTAAAGGAAGCGCGGTGAATCACGGCGGCCGCGCGGCATCTTTAACAACGCCTAACCCGAAACAACAGGCGGAAGTCATTAAAGCCGCATACAAAAAAGCGGGCATTGATCCGAAAACAGTCTCTTATATCGAAGCGCACGGCACCGGAACAGAACTGGGAGATCCCGTTGAAATTAACGGCCTGAAACAAGCGTTCAGCTCGTTTGCAGACGGAAAAGAGAAAGCGGCCGGCTATTGCGGCTTAGGGTCGGTCAAAACGAATATCGGCCATTTATCCCTTGCCGCGGGAGCAGCGGGCATTATTAAAATTTTGCTGCAGATGAAGCATCGGACACTAGTAAAAAGTCTCCACTGTGAGACGGTAAATCCGTACATTCAGCTTGAAGACAGCCCGTTTTATCTGGTGCGGGAGACAATGGAATGGAAGACGCAGACGGACGAACGCGGAAACGAACAGCCTCGCCGCGCGGGCATCAGCTCATTCGGCATCGGAGGCGTGAATGCCCACGTCGTCATCGAAGAATACATTCCAGAAGACAGAGAGGAAGCAGATGATTTTCATATCGACCCATGTCTTTTCGTTCTGTCCGCCAAAAATGAAAAACGCCTGAAAGAGCAGGCAAAACAGCTGAAACGTGCGCTTACTGAAAAACGGTACGATCAATCCTCCCTCGTTTCTATGGCATATACCCTCCAAATCGGAAGGGACGCCATGGAAGAACGCCTGGCGGTTATTGCCGGATCTGCAGAAGAACTGCAGGAAAAACTGTCACAGTTTATCACTGGAGATAAGCACGCGGACTTGTACAGAGGAAGAATAGACAAAGGCACGCTGCAAATGCTGACGGAAGATGAAGAAATTCAAGAAGCCGTTGAAAAATGGATGGCACGCGGCAAATACGCGAAGCTGCTTGAATTATGGGTCAAAGGGCTGAACGTCGATTGGGCGAAGCTGTATGGAGACCGTCCGCCTAAACGCATGAGCCTGCCGTCGTATCCTTTTGCAAAAGACCGCTATTGGGCGGCAAAAAGCACCGGAAAACACGAAAAAACAAGCACTGTATCTGCGGGAAAACAAGACACGCTTCATCCGCTTCTGCACAGAAATACTTCAAACCTTGCAGAACAGCGGTTCAGTTCAATCTATACAGGAAAAGAATTTTACCTTGCGGACCATGTTATAAAAGGCGTACCGATTTTACCGGGAGTGGCACATCTTGAAATGGCGCGCGCAGCAATGGAACAGGCATCTGAAGTTCCGGCCGGACAAGGAAGCGTCAAGCTTAAGAATACGGTTTGGGTGCGGCCGATCACCATTGAGGACGAGCCGGTTCATGTCAACATCCGTCTCATTCCTGAAACGGCAAATGACGTTCAATTCGACATTTACAGCGGCCGGGAAACAGATCAGCCGTCCGTTTACAGCCAAGGGGCAGTATCAGTCCGCCCTGACGCCGAGGCTCCGGTCATTGATCTCCAAAAGCTGAGATCACAATCCGCCGAGACACCGTTTTCTGCAGATGAAGTGTACGATATGTACCGCAAAATCGGTTTTGATTACGGCCCGGCTTTCCGGGGTGTCAAAGCGATTTATACAGGTAGTGATTTCGTATTGGGCAGACTGTCACTTGATGCGGCTTGTGCGGACACGGTACAGGAGTATGTCATGCATCCGGGCTTAATGGACTCTGCATTGCAGGCATCAAGCATATTAACCGGAACAAATGATGAGAAACTGATGCTTCCGTTTGCGGTTCAGGAGCTTGAAGTATTCAGCGCATGCGCTGCCGAGATGTGGGTTTACGCCAGACTTTCTGAAGACCACAAAGCCGGCCAGATTGAAAAACGCGATCTTGATATTTGTGATGAAAACGGCAAGGTTTGCGTAAGACTGAAAGGTTTGTCATTCAGAATGGCTGAAAAAGAACCTGAGAAAAAAGAAAAAGCTCCGGAAACGCTCATGCTTGAGCCGGTATGGACCCGAAGTGATGAAACCGCCGTTCAAACGGAACCGGTTTTTGCCCGGCATATCGTGTTGCTTTGTGACACAGACGCCGGATTGAAACAAGCCGTTGAAGCCGCGGGAGCTGAATGTATTGAAATGACCTCCCAGCACGGGAAAGCGGCGGCGCGCTTCCGTGATTATACAGGACGGATATTGGAGACGCTGCAAAAACTGCTGAAGGAAGAGACGGATGGAGACGTCCTCATCCAGACGGTTCTCTCTAAAACAGATAAGCATCAGCTGCTCTCAGGCATTTCAGCTTTGTTAAAAACAGCCGGCCTGGAACATAAAAAACTGAAAACCCAGCTGATTGAAATAGAACCGGCGGAAAACGGCAGAATCACAGACATCATCAGAGAAAATAAAACACGGGCTGATGACAGCCATATCAAATATGAAAACGGCATCCGATACAGCGCAGATGTCAAAGAAACGGCCGTGTCCGGCGGCAAAATACGCATTCCGTGGAACGACGGAGGCATATATCTCATTACCGGAGGAGCCGGGGGCTTAGGCTTTATTTTCGCGAAAGAAATCGCCCGCAAAGTCAAAGAGCCGACACTGGTTTTGACAGGCCGTTCCGCATTAAGCGAGAATCAGCGGATGCAGCTGCAATCGCTTGAATCACTCGGAGCAAAAGCGGAATACAAGCAGGCTGACGTAACAAACGCTCAAACTGCGGCAGACCTGGTCAAAACAATTGAGACGGAATATGGCGGCCTTCACGGCATCATTCATAGCGCGGGTGTGATGAAAGATCAGTATATCGCAAAGAAAACAACCGAAGAGTTTTACAGTGTATTGGCTCCTAAAACGGACGGATTTGTCAACCTTGATGAAGCAACCGAGCATTTAGCGCTGGACTTTTTCATCGTTTTCTCATCCATTTCCGGCGTCACCGGGAATGCGGGACAGGCGGATTATGCGGCGGCAAACGCATTTATGGACAGCTATGCGGCATACCGCAACGCACTGGTTACCGCAATGTACCGCCACGGTCACACATTGTCGGTCAATTGGCCGCTTTGGAAAAACGGCGGAATGCAAGTCAATGAAGAAATGGCGAAGCTCACCGAAAAAAGAACCGGCGTAACGCCGATGCGCACTGAGACCGGAATAGAAGCTCTTTACAAAGCATGGAGCATGGGGAAAACAAGCGTGCTCGTCATGGAAGGAAACCGCGCCGTAATGCGGGAAAAGCTGCTTCAAAAGACTCCTGCAGCCGCTTTTGCACCGGTTAAGAAAACAGATGAAACGCCTGCGCCGAAAGACCTGACGGCAAAACTTCAGGAATTGCTGGCAAAAGAGGTTTCCGGGCTTCTGAAAATAAACATTGAAGAAATCGATATCGAATTGGAGTTTAATCAATACGGATTTGATTCCATTACGCTGACGGAATTCGCCAACAAGCTGAATGACACTTATCAGCTTGATCTGACACCGACCGTATTTTTTGAATATGCGACGATTCAAGCCTTGGCGCATCATTTAGCAGAAGACTATCAAACACAATTTGCCGGCAGCACACAGCCGAAAGAAGAAAAACAAAGCGGTGTAACAGATGATGGCGGCATCAGACTGGCGGGGAACAAACGATTTGCAAAAACTGCCGTACAGCCTGTTCAGACGGCGGCTGAACATAAACCGGAACCGATCGCCATTGTCGGCATGAGCGGAGTGTTTCCGAAGGCCGCAAATATTGATGAGTATTGGCGCAACTTAGAAGAGGGAAAAGATTGTATAACAGAGGTGCCGGCGGATCGCTGGGACTGGCGTGAGTATTACGGTGACCCGCTTAATGAAGCCAACAAAACAAATGTAAAGTGGGGCGGATTTATCGACGGAGTTGCGGATTTTGATCCGCTGTTCTTCGGAATTTCACCGCTGGAAGCCGAACAGATGGATCCCCAGCAGCGCTTGTTAATGATGTATGCGTGGAAGGCGATAGAAGATGCGGGATATTCCGCTAAAAGCCTTTCCGGCACGAAAACAGGCCTGTATATCGGCACGGGGAATACCGGATACGGCTCACTGTTTTCCGACCTGGATATCGGCGGTGCGTCAGCTGCAAATATGAGTCCGTCAGCGGGGCCGAACCGCGTCAGCTATATGCTTAATCTGCATGGTCCGAGTGAACCGATCGACACGGCTTGTTCCAGCTCGCTGGTCGCGATTCATCACGCCGTATGCGCCATTGAAAACGGGAACTGCGATATGGCGATCGCCGGCGGCGTGAATACCGTCGTCACACCGCAAGGCCACATCGCTTATGACAAAGCCGGCGCTCTGAGTAAAGAAGGGAAATGTAAAACATTCTCCGACAGGGCGGACGGATTTGCCGTCAGTGAAGGTGCCGGAATTCTGTTTTTGAAAAAGCTGTCAGAAGCGGAAAAAGCGGGCGATCATATTTACGGTGTCATTAAAGGCAGCGCGGTCAATCACGGCGGACGTGCGAACTCCTTGACGACGCCGAATCCGAAAGCCCAGGCGGAAGTCGTCAGAACGGCTTATGACAAAGCAGGCGTTGATCCGAGAACAGTCACTTATATTGAAGCGCACGGAACCGGAACGGAGCTTGGCGATCCGGTCGAAATCAACGGCCTGAAATCCGCCTTTCAAAAGCTGTACGAAAAAACAGGCGATCCCGCCGTTTACGCGAGTCACTGCGGTCTGGGATCGGCCAAAACCAATATCGGCCACCTGTCACTGGCAGCCGGTGTCGCGGGTGTGATCAAAGTGCTGATGCAGATGAAGCATAAAACACTTGCAAAAAGCCTCCACAGCGAGGTCATCAACCCGTATATCAAGCTGAAAGACAGTCCGTTTTACATCGTACAGGAAAAAAGAGAATGGACGGCATTGAAAGACGAAAACGGCAATCATCTGCCGCGCCGTGCGGGAATCAGTTCTTTCGGCATCGGCGGCGTAAACGCCCATGTCGTCATTGAAGAATATATCCCGAAGGAAGAAAGGAAAACTGCTGTTTTCACACACCCTCAAATCTTTGTGCTGTCGGCCAAAGAAGAAGAGCGTCTGCAGGAACAGGCGCAGCAGCTGGCGCAAGCTTCTTTTACGGATGCGGATCTTGCCGATGTTGCTTACACGCTTCAGCAGGGGCGTGATGCCATGGAAGAAAGAGCGGCCATTATCGCTTCCTCGGCCGAAGAACTTCGGGACAAGCTAAAGAGCTGTGCGAAAGGACGTTATGATATAGCGGGCATTTATAAAGGAAAAGCGGGTAAAACCTCCCTGAAATCCATTCTGGCAGGTGCAAACGGCGAGGCGGATATCGAAGAGCTGATAAGCCGCCGAGAGAATGACAAGCTTGCGGAATTATGGGTGCAGGGCGCGGATATCAAATGGGACGGCCTATATTCTGATATCAAGCCTCAACGGATGAGTCTTCCTGCTTACCCGTTTGCGAAAGAGCGGTACTGGATCACGGACAATCGGCCGAAAGCAGAGAAACCGCAAGCTGTGCCGACGTCGCGGGTACTGCACCCGCTGCTTCACGAAAATGTATCAGATTTAACAGAGCAGCGGTACCGATCCGAATTTACGGGACAAGAGACGATTTTCACCGATCATCTTATTAAGGGCAAGCCGGTTATGCCGGGCGTTGCCTACTTGGAAATGGCTAGGGCGGCGGTTGCTCAGGCAGTCAAAGGGCAAAAGGAACGTCCATCTGTCACCCGCCTGAAAAACATCGTTTGGGTTCGGCCGATCGAAGCGGGAAACCGCCCGATTGAAGCGCAGATCAGCCTGAACCCGAGGGAAAACGGTGAAATCGTGTATGACATTTACACGGATTCACAAACAGAAGCAAGCGGCAGGCAGATACACTGTCAGGGCGCTGCCGGCATTCTCAGCGCCGGGGAGGCTCCGCACCGTGATATAGGCGCACTGAAAGCTCAATGCGGCCTCAGTATACTGACTTCTGAACAGTGTTACGGCTTATTCAGCAAAATCGGCATTGACTACGGTCCCGGACAACAAGGAATTCAGCAGATTCATATCGGAAGCAATCAAGCGTTGGCTGAGCTCCGGCTGCCTTCCTTCCTCGAAGAAACGGCAGATCAATACGTTCTTCACCCGTGTATGCTTGATTCAGCTTTGCAAGCGACAATCGGTCTGAAGCTGCACGCCGATGATAACCAGCTGTCACTGCCGTTCGCCCTTGAAGAACTGGACATTTTCAGCCCGTGCACGACAAGCATGTGGGCGTATGTCAGCTCCCGGGGAACGGATGAAAAAATACAGCGTATGGACATTGACTTATGTGATGAGACAGGCCGGGTCTGTGTCAGAATTAAAGGGATTTCTTCCAGAATGATGGAAGGCCCCGCGCCGGAAACATCATTAAATGGAGCAAACCTTCTGGCTCCGGTGTGGGATCTCGCGGAATTCCGTGATCAAAGCCCGGCATATAAGACGGAAGAGGTTGTCTTTATCGCGGGGGATGAGGAAAGCGCGGCTTTTCAATTGCATCATCCTTCTGCGAAACGGCTTCATATCAACCCGGAGGATGAAATAGAGGCTGTTGCGGCTGAACTGAAAGCAACAGGGTCTTTCGGGCATATCGTATGGATCGCTCCTTTTCACAGCGCTGATGACATGGTAAAAGCTCAGGATGCGGGCGTCATCCAGATGTACAGAGTGATTAAGGCCATGCTTGCTTTAGGATATGGAGGCAAGCGAATCAGCTTGACTGCAGTCACAATAAAAACACAGTCCGTACAGCCGGCGGACATTATTGATCCGGCTCATGCAGGCATTCACGGTTTGGTCGGCTCGCTCGCAAAAGAGTATCCGAACTGGCAAACAAGGCTGATTGATGCCGGCTGTCCGGAAGACGTTTCAAAGGCGGAGCTGTTCTCAGCGCCGTTTGATGAGCAAGGCAATACATGGGCGTACCGGAACAATCACTGGTACAAACAGCGCCTCATTCCTGTACAGCAGCCGGTGTCAAGCCGGCCCGCCTACCAAAAAGGCGGCGTTTATGTCGTCATCGGCGGTGCGGGGGGCATCGGCGAGGCATGGAGCGAATATGCCGTGAAAACGTATCAGGCGCGAGTCGTTTGGATCGGCAGACGAAAACATAACAGCGCCATCCAGGAAAAAATCGACAGACTCAGCCAATTCGGCCCGGCGCCGATTTATATTGAAGCTGACGCGGCAAATCCGAATGAGCTCACACGGGCGTATGAAACGATCAAACGCACGCACCCGCAAATTAACGGAATTATCCATTCCGCAATTGTTTTAGAGGATCAGAGCCTGGCAAATATGCCGGAAAGCCGTTTGAAAAGCGTGCTCGCTGCGAAAGTCAATGTCAGCGTGAATATGGCCCGCGTGTTCCGAAATGAGCCGCTGGACTTTGCTTTGTTCTTCTCATCTGTTCAATCATTTGCACGAGCGGCCGGACAAAGCAATTATGCTGCCGGATGCAGTTTCAAAGATGCCTTTGCCGCTCATTTGGCTCAAGTTCGGCCGTATTCGGCGGCAGTGATGAATTGGAGCTACTGGGGCAGTGTCGGAATCGTATCATCTGCCGACTATCAAGAACGGATGAAACAGGCGGGAGTCGGATCAATTGAAGCGCCGGAAGCAATGGCGGCGCTTGAACGATTGCTCGGCGGCCCGTTGAATCAGTTCGTCATGATGAAACAGGCGGAAGAGCCGGAGGAAAAACCGGAAGAAATGATAGAAGTATACCCTGAACATCACGGCTCGGCGATGCAAAAACTGCGAAGCTATCAGCCTAAAGTAACAAGACATGTACAACAATTGAGTTAAGGAGGGGACGGCTTTGCAAAACACTGAAGATCTTCTTTACAAACTATTGGCAGGCCAGCTGAAATCTGTCGGATTTTTCACGGAAAACGAAACGCAGCCTGTCATGCAGGGGTTTTACGGCAGGTGGCTGGAAGAAAGCATCTCCATCTTGGTGGAAAAAGGCTTTTTGAAACAGTCAGGCAGTACGTATGTGTTAACAGGTCCGATAGAGCGTACGGACGTTCTGTGGCAAGAATGGGATGAAAAGAAAGCTCCTTTACTCAAGGACAGCAGCAAACAGGCGATGATCACCTTAGTGGAGACCGCTCTCAGAGCTTTGCCGGATATTTTATCCGGCAGAGTTTCTGCCACTGATGTTCTGTTTCCTGATTCCTCAATGGAATTGGTTGAAGGAATCTATAAAAACAATGAAACGGCAGACTATTTTAATGAGGTGCTCGCTGACACATTGACGGCTTTCATTGAAGAACGCCTGAAAGAAGACCCGAACGCGGAAATCCGGATATTAGAGATCGGAGCGGGGACGGGTGGGACGAGCGCGGCCGTGTTCAAAAGATTAAAAGAGTACAAACATCATGTGAAAGAATATTGCTACACCGATCTGTCAAAGGCCTTTTTCATGCATGCTGAAAAAGAATACGGTCCCGACAATCCGTATTTGACTTATAAGCGGTTTAATGTGGAAGAGCCCCCGGCTTTGCAGGGTATAGAGGCGGGCGCATATGACGCGGTAATTGCGGCAAATGTGCTTCACGCGACAAAAAATATTCGGCGGACACTTCGCAATGCCAAAGCGGTGCTTAAAAAGAATGGGATTTTGCTATTAAATGAGATTAGCAGCCATTCGGTTTATTCTCATCTGACATTCGGTCTTTTGGAAGGCTGGTGGCTGTATGAAGACGCCAAACTGCGCATTCCCGGATGCCCGGGGCTGTATCCTGAAGCGTGGCAGTCTGCGCTGGAAAGCGAGGGATATCGGTACGTTACATTTATGGCGGAATCGTCACATCACCTCGGCCAGCAGATCGTGGCGGCAGAAAGCGACGGCGTCATCAGGCAAAAGCAGCCGGACGCGCAGGCGGTTGAAGAAACTGCGGCTTCCAAAGAGCAGGCTGATTTCACAGAACCGTCTTTCTCAGTCACAGACCGGACTGTGCAATTCATAAAAGAAACGTTAGCCAAGTCCATAAAGCTTGCTCCCGAGCGCATTCAGCCGGAAACCAGCTTTGAAAAATACGGCATCGACTCCATTTTGCAGGTGAATTTTATCCGTGAACTGGAAACATTGACGGGCGAGCTGCCGAAAACGGTCTTATTTGAACACACGAATACGAAAGAACTTGCCGAGTATTTGCTGGAAACTTACCCGGATAAGCTGCAACAGGCATTCGGAGCCGAACAAGCGCCTCCTGAAACAAAGCATCCGGAACCTGCAATGAATGAACCGGTGCCGCTTGTCACGGAAACGCGGCGGTTTATCACTGAACCAAAAGAGCCAAAAGCGCCAAAGCCGGAAACAGAAACCGTCACCGTTAATCGTTCTGATCGTGACGACATTGCCATTATTGGCATCAGCGGCCGCTATCCCGAGTCTGAAACCCTCGATGAGCTGTGGGAGCATTTAAAAGCCGGAGACAGCTGTATTACGAAAGCTCCGGAAAACAGATGGAAGTCCGGTCTTCTGAAAACGATGGCAAAAGAAACACGAAAAGAAGAACACAAAACACGGTACGGCGGATTTCTGCAGCATATTGACGCTTTTGACCATCACTTGTTTGACATCCGGGAAGACCATGTGATGGAGATGACGCCTGAGCTCCGTCTAAGCCTTGAAACCGTATGGGAAACATTTGAAAACGGAGGCTACTCGTTAGAAAGAGTAAACGAATGGCAGGAATCAGACAGCGGCATCGGTGTATTTATGGGCAGTATGTACAATCAATATTTCTGGAATATCCCGTCATTGGAAAAAGCTGCGCTCAGCTCTAACGGAGGGGATTGGCATATCGCCAACCGCATTTCCCACTTTTTCAATTTAACGGGCCCGAGCATGGGCGTTACGACCGCATGCTCCAGCTCACTGAGCGCCATTCATCTCGCCTGTGAAAGCCTGAAGCTTAACAGCTGTTCCATGGCGATTGCCGGAGGGGTCAATCTCACGCTTGAACCGTCTAAATATGATGCGCTCGAACGGGCGAATTTGCTTGAACAGGGAAGTGAAAGCAAAAGCTTCGGAACCGGCACGGGCCTGATGCCGGGAGAAGGAGTCGGGGCGGTGCTCTTGAAGCCGCTCTCCAAAGCGCTTGCCGACAAAGACCATATTTACGGGGTCATTAAAAGCAGCGCGTTGTGCCATAGCGGCGGAAGGCAGATGTACACGGCTCCGGATCCGAAACAGCAGGCGAAGCTCATGGCGGCTTCCATCGACAAGGCCGGAATCAATCCGGAAACAATCAGTTATGTTGAATCAGCGGCAAACGGCTCTGTATTGGGAGATCCGATTGAGGTCATTGCCCTGACAAATGCGTTCGCGCAATATACTGATAAAAAACGTTTTTGCGCGCTTGGATCCGTCAAGTCAAATCTCGGTCATTTAGAGGCGGCTTCCGGCATGTCCCAGCTCGCGAAAGTGCTGCTGCAAATGGAGCGGGAAACATTAGTCCCGACGATTAACGCAAAACCGCAAAATCCGAATATCAACCTTGAACAAACGGCTTTTCACCTGCAGGAAAAAACCGAGTATTGGGAGCGTATGAGGGATGCCGAAACGGGGGACATCATACCGCGGAGAAGCATGATTAATTCCTTCGGGGCAGGCGGGGCATATGCAAATCTCATCGTAGAAGAATATATCAGCCCGAATTCCGATCAGGCCCGTCACGGCGATGAGGAATATATTTTCCCTGTGTCAGCGAAAACAAAATGGAGTTTTGAAGCCTATCTTGACAGACTGGCGGCCTTTTTAGAAAAGACGCCATCTCTTCATCCGGCCGCCATCGCATCCGCGCTGCAAAAAAGAACGCATCATTCGGAGTATCGGGCGGCATTTACGGCTTCCTCCATTCAGGAACTGTTGGAAAAGCTGGCCGCTTACCGTATGGATCAGCGGAATCTCAATTTCTCCGATTCTGATATTGGCCGACGTGCGCGGCAATGGGAAAAAGGAGAGAATATCGCGTTTGATCAGTTGCAGCAAGAGCACGCCGTTCATCTGCCAGCCTACGCTTTTGACCACGGGACTTCTTTTCAATTCGGTGAATCAGAAAACGCTGCCGGCGTTCAGGCGGTATACAGTGATGACGATCCATACGTGAAAGGGCATCAATTCAGCGGAGAACCGGTACTCGTCGGCGCTACATATAACAGTCTGGCAGTCGATCGCTTTTGTGAAATTTTCCCTGAAGCGGAAGGAGGACAAATTAAAAAACTGAATTACGCGAGCCCCATTACCGTAAAAAAAGGCGATCGCATCGAGCTGAAAACAGAATCGAAACAAAATGGAGATGGATTTGAACTGAGCATAATGCACCGCAGCCGCACGTCTCCTGATTGGAGCATAGCGGCGTATGCCGAGTGCAGCCCGTATCTGTTTCAAAAGCAGCACGCGGATCTGGCGGCCATTCAGCGCTCTTACCGGGAAGTGAGCCGGATAGATGAGTTATACGGAGACGGAACGGGAACCGTCGTGTGGGGAGAAGAATTTAAAACGATCACCCGCCTGTACAAAGGCACTGATGCCGTTTTAGCGAAAGTGAACCTGAACAATAGCGACTCACAACAAGCGCATCATTATGCCGTAAATCCGTTCATCGCCAACAGTGCTTACTTGGCCTCACTTTCTTTATTGGATCAAACGGAGGCGGAAAGCTATCTGCCGTTCGGCATTAATTCCGTCACCTTCAGCAGCCCTGAAGATCTTACCGATTGCTGGCTGCACATCAAGCTGACCAAACAAACGGGGGAAATGATTCTGATTAACGCAGATGTCATCAGCAGCCGATCGGAAGTGGTGATGCGTTTTGAAGGCTATGCCCTGAAACGGTTCCGTCCGAAAACCGAACAGATGAATCAGCCGGCCCGAACGGCTGTTAAGAATGCGGGAGCACCGATTTCTGCCGGCAGTCTGACAGATGATATCCGCAGCTACGTCCTTGGCAAGCTCGCCAAGATGATGGATGAACCCGGGCCATCTCTTCGTTCTGACGCGAATATCATGGAATTGGGACTTGATTCAGCGAGCCTGATCGGGCTGACAAAAGAGATCGGCCAAGAGGCGGACATCGATGTGAATCCAACATTGTTTTTCGAGTATCCGACCGCGGAGGAGCTGACCCGCCACTTCGCGTCAGCATATGAGAGCAAGTTTTCTCAACTGCTTGCCGATCATAAGCATTCAGAAGAGGCCAGGGTCACGGAAACAGAAGAGCGCACTTTACCGAAGAAACAGCATACGCCTTGTGATAACGCCGATGTCAAGCAAGGAATCGCGATTATCGGTATGTCAGCTCAGTTTCCGCAATCCCCGGATATCCAGTCTTTTTGGGAGCACATCGTAAACGGGGATCACTGTATTACCGAAATTCCGGCGGACCGCTGGGACTGGCGCCGTTACGCCGGTGATGAGAATGACACGAGTCTCAGATGGGGCGGTTTTATTGACGGTGTCGGCGAATTTGACCCGCTCTTTTTCGGAATTTCTCCTAAAGAGGCATCACAAATGGGGCCGGAGCAGTTTCTGCTTTTGATGCATACATGGAAGGCAATGGAGGATGCGGGCCTGACAAATAAGGCGTTATCAAGCAGACCGACAGGCGTTTTCGTTGCCGCGGGCAACAGCGATCCGAACAATGGAACAGCCATTCCGTCCATCATTCCGAACAGAATATCATATGCCTTGAATTTACAAGGACCGAGTGAATATTACGAGGCTGCCTGCACGTCAACCCTGGTGGCATTGCACAGGGCGGTTCAATCAATACGTCATAACGAATGTGAGCAGGCTGTCGTGGGCGCCGCCAATATTCTGCAGTCGCCGAAGGGCTTTATCGGTTTTGATTCAATGGGGTATTTAAGCAAAAACGGCCGGGCGAAATCGTTCCAAAAAGATGCCGATGGCTTTGTCAGAAGCGAAGGGGCGGGCGTTATCATCATCAAACCGCTTGAGGCGGCAATTGAAGACGGCGATCATATTCACATGGTCATTAAAGGAACAGGAGTGTCTCACGGCGGTAAAGGCATGTCGCTTCACGCGCCGAATCCGGCGGGAATGAAGGCCGCGATGAAAAAAGCGTACGAAGACACCGATGTTGATCCGCAAACTGTCACTTATATTGAAGCGCACGGCATTGCCTCCGAAATGGCAGATGCGCTGGAGTTTAATGCAATCAAAGCGGGTTACGGCGAGTCTGCAAATCAAGAGGAAAGCGCGCCTTGTTATATCAGCACCGTGAAACCTTGCATCGGACACGGCGAACTCGCTTCCGGACTGGCCGCCCTTATAAAAGTGGCGATGGCCATGAAGCATCATACCATCCCGGGCATTCCCGGATTTACAGCTGCAAATGAGCAAATGGCCATTCAGAAAAGCCGCTTCCGTTTCACCGAAGACAATCAGGAATGGACACAGCTCACCGACCATACGGGCAGACCGATCCCGCGCCGGGCCGCAATTAACAGCTATGGCTTCGGCGGCATGAATGCGCATGTCGTCTTGGAACAGTACAACCCGCGCCATAAGGACAAAGAATCTGCGCAAGAACCGCAGCTTATCGTGCTTTCTGCTAAGAGCGAAGGGCGTCTTAAGGCGGCCGCAAGTCAGCTGGCTGATTTTGTGCAAACTGGAGATACTCCGTCATTGCGGGATATTGCTTATACGCTTCAGACCGGCCGTGAGGCGATGAACTGCCGCCTGGCACTCGTTGCCCGCAATCAAGATGAATTGCTGGAAAAACTGAAAGAGTACAGAGCATTTTCCGAAGAAGGCAATGGAATGAAAAGCTTCTTTACAGGCAGTCAGCAGACTGGATCAGGAGATATCGGCGTTTTACTGGAAGGGACTCTCGGTACAGTCGTCACAGAGACGCTGTTGGCTGAAAACAATCTCGAAAAGCTTGCATTTTGCTGGGTGAAAGGTGCGGATATACCGTGGGACAGACTCCACCAAGGCAAATCTGTTCAAAGAGTGCCGCTTCCGACATATCCTTTTGAAAACCATAAGTATTGGAACGGCGGTCAGTCAGAAGACATCAGCCTTGCACCGGTTTCACAGAATCCTCAGATCCGCTGCGGGAGCGCGGCTGACATTGTGGCAGACATTTTGGGGATGAAGGCAGCGGAAATTGATCAAAATAAGCCGCTGACTGAATACGGCTTCGATTCAATCTCCTCTATTCAGCTGTTGAAGAAACTTGAGGACGGAGACAGCCGCATCAGTCTGGAGGCTCTTCAGAAATGCAGCACTCTTCAGGAGATCGGCATGCTGTTAAAAACGAACCAATCGCAGGAGGCGGGCCGAAATTTTCCTGAACTCGTCAAGCTGAATGATAGAGAAAAAGGCCGTCCTGTTTTTTGGTTTCACGGCGGAACGGGAGGCGTGGAAGCATACCAGCCATTCGCCAAAAAGAGTCAGCGTCCTTTTTACGGCATCCAGGCAAGAGGTTTGACAGGGAAAGAGCCGCTGCAAGGAATTGAAGAGACGGCCGCTTCTTATAAGAGAATCATCCAAGCGGTACAGCCGAAAGGCCCTTATGACCTCGGCGGATATTCCTTGGGCGGCATGCTTGCATATGAAACCGCGCGCCTCTTGCAGGAGGAAGGTCATACGGTAAAAAGCGCCGTCATGATCGACACCCCGTACAGTGAAAAATGGAAAGAAAGAAAACCATCTGTTAAGTCAGTCATGCTGCAAACGATCAATACGATGCTTACAGCTTATCTTAAGCCTGAAAACCTTGAAGAGGCATTAATCAGCAGAGAAGACATTACCGTCCAGGCTGAGGAAGAAGTAATGAAAGAATTGATCGGCCTTGCCAAAAAGCGCGGTCTGCCAAAATCCGAAGAAGCAATCCGGATGCAGCTGGAGCAAATGATGAAGACGCAGCTCGCTTACGGAATGGAAGAGTATGACATGAAGCCGCTGCCTCATCCGGAAGCGCTGCAATGCTACTACTTCCGTAATAAAAGCGGTTTGTTCCTCGGAGATCTTGAACGTTATCTGACAGCAGAGGAAGAACAAAATCCGTTAGACCATGATGCGTATTGGAAAGAATGGGAACGCCAGATGAAACAGTTTCACCTGCTGGACGTCCACTCTTCCAATCATGTCACAATGCTGTCGGAACCAAAGCCGCAAAACGCCATTAAGGCATTCTGCGAAAAACTGTACGCAAACAAAGGAACGATCAGCGCAAATTTCCTTAAATCTTTCAGAAAAAAGCTGGACGAAACAAATGAGTTGGTAAAACGGTAATAGAGAACGGCCGGAGCAATCCGGCCGCTTTTTTTATCTATATAGAACTAAATTTACTATGTACTAAATTTTCATTGTTGTATTGATTTCTGTTTATAAGACATTAAAAAAACCCCCGATAAACAGGGGGGCGATATTAAAATCTGACAGGCAATGTTTCAAGCCCTCTCAAAAACACATTTTTTCTCCATGTTACATCCTCGGGCGCGCCTTTCAGCTCTATATTCGGAAACCGTTTTAAAAGCGCAGTAAAGGCAATGGATGCTTCCATCCGGGCGAGCGGAGCCCCGAGACAAAAATGAATGCCGAATCCAAAAGAGATATGACGGTTCGGTGTTCTCGCTATATTTAATGTATCAGGATCATCGAAATATTCCGGGTCCCGATTGGCTGAACCGATGCCGATAAATATCATATCGCCTTTTTTAATGGAAACATCTTTATAGGTGAAATCTTCAATCGCCCATCGATTTGCCATCATGATGACGGGAGAGGTATAACGCAAAAGCTCTTCGACCGCCGTCTGGATATTTTCCGGCTGCCGCTTTATCTTCTCCATCTGGTCTTTGTGCAGAAGAAGCGCCAGGGTGCCGGAGCCGAGAAGGTTAACCGTTGTTTCAAGCCCGGCAACGACTAACAAAAACAGCATGGAATACAGCTCTGATTCACTCAGCTTTTGGCCGTCCTCTTCAGCGTAAATAAGCTTGCTCGTCAAGTCTTCACCCGGATGTTTTCTTTTTTCTTCGATCAGTGTTTTCATATATTGTTTAAATTCTTTGAGAGCCTGGTTGGTCGCATCTTGTCCGCTTTCTGACGTGTCGACCATTGCGTTTGTCCACACTTGAAATTTGGCGCGGTCCTCTTTCGGAATTCCGAGCAGCTCGGAAATGACGATAAACGGAAGCGGTGCGGCGAAATCTCTCATGATATCAGGGTCTGCTTTTGTTTCCATTTCATCCAGCAGCTCTTCTGTGATCTGCTCTATCCCGGTGCGAAGCTGCTCAATCATCCGGGGAGTGAACCCCTGATGCACCAAAGATCGAAGTCGTGAATGATCCGGGGGGTCTTTTGCCAGCATATGCTCTGAGACAAAATCGATATCTTCACTGACATTCAGCTTCGCGATCAGCTCCTTCGGCATGACCCGTTTTACATCTCTCGTAATTCTGCCGTCTTTTAAAAACGCCATACAATCATCATAACGCGTGATGAGCCAAGCCGGAAAGGTGCCTCCAAAACGCTGCAGTTCGAATTTATGTATGGGGTCCTGCGCTCTGAATCTGCTTAAAACCGCAAAAGGGTTTTCGTGAAACTCGGGTGAGTGTGGGTGAAACATTGTTTTTTCCATCTGGATTTCCCCGCCTTCATGTTTTTGAAAAGACATAACAAACAGCCGGTGCCTGCCGACCGGACGGCATTCCTCCTTTTATCTGCCGAAGACACTGATCACAACGGCTCATAAGTATGTCTAAAATATATAAGGAAACAGAAGCCGGTTCAATAGACAAATCGTAAAGCCGCCATTTTCGTTGATTATCAACAAAACAGCAAACTTTTTTTGCCATTTCATCATGTATGTTAAATCCTGCTAATATACATATTTACGCTTCATATCAACGTCTTAAGGAGGATGTGAATGAATGCGTTTATGAAATGGGCGGCAAGTCTGCTTTTGGTGATCTCTCTTCAGTTCGGCCTTACGGGCGCCGGTATCCATTCGGACAGTGCTGCTCGTGCCGCATCCCGATACGATCAGGTGCTGTATTTCCCGCTGTCAAAATATCCGGAGACGGGAAATCATATAAAAGACGCCATTTCGGCAGGTCATTCTGAGATTTGTACAATTGATCGGGGCGGAGCAGAGAATAGAAGGAAAGAATCATTGAAAGGAATTCCGACAAAGCCCGGGTTTGACCGTGATGAATGGCCCATGGCAGTCTGCACAGAAGGCGGGGCGGGGGCTGATGTCAGATATGTAACCCCGTCGGATAACCGCGGGGCCGGTTCGTGGGTTGGAAATCAAATGAGCGGATATTCCGACGGCACGAGAGTATTATTTATCGTTCAGTAGCTTCTCCGGTTCGCCGGAGTTTTTTTATGCTCTGAAAAAGCGGCACGCCGGCTGGACATATGAAATGGCAAAGAGTAAACTTATATGTTGGAATCAGCATGAGAAAGGATTGGATCACATTGACAGTGACTACATACCGAAATATTGCACTTTTACTTCTTTGTTTAACAGCGGGAATTGTGGATGTGATCGGTTATTTAAGCCTGGGACATATCTTTACCGCCAATATGACGGGGAACATCGTTCTGTTCGGCCTGGCGATCGGCAACTCGTGGCACCTTGCCGTACTCAAATCGTTAACCTCGTTAATCGGATTTATTGCCGGCGTTATTGCCGCGGCCCTGCTTGTAGGCAATAAAAAGAAATCATTTTGGCCCCCTGCGGTAACTGCCGCTTTAGCTATTGAAGGAGCTGTTTTGCTGCTGTTTGCTTTGTTCTCCTGCTTTTTTGCAGATGCCATTTCTGTTTATGTGCTGATTATGCTGCTCAGCTTCGCAATGGGAATGCAGACGACAGCCGCGAGAAAACTTGGTGTAGCGGGGATTTCCACGACCGTATTAACGGGAACGCTCGCTAATTTTTTTGAAGATCTCACCGCAAGGTTTTACAAAGCGGACAAGCGGAAGCAGTTTACGAGAGATGCTGTATTGCGCGCGCTTGCTTTGGTGCTGTATTGCTTTGGGGCGGTCATCGGTGCATTCGCTGAACCGGATTATAAGTTTGCCGTGATCTGGCTCCCGATTATCATTATTTTAGGCATTATGCTTTGCGCATTCACGATGTTCCACGGATATTCAGAAGAAAAAAATCAATAAAAAAACGCCGCTGATTCAGGGCGTTTTTTCTTTTTATTGCTCTTTCCGGATCCCGATTGTATAAACGGCCCGATCTGTATGTACCTTTAATCCGTCTTGCTCCTTTTGGATGGTGATGTCGCCGAGCAGTGGGATTTCATACGCATCTTGGGGAAGCGGGACATTTCCTTCCTCCGTATAGGTTGTGCCGTGCCCTTTTAAGACGAGTTCTTCATCCGCTACATAGTCATCGGGATGGTTTGTCCGGCGGACGAGAACATCATCAAGGTGAAGCATGATCTGGTCCATATCAGAAATCTCGTTTCGGCTGTCTGTCAGCTCTCCTTTTCTGATATCAAGCGTTTGTCCGATCTGTTTTTGCAGCCATTCAGACAATTCGGTGTTTGTAAGTGCCATTGTGATTCCTCCTTTTATCTACACCATACTTATTCCCTATTTTTTTAGAAATACACTGCCTTGCATTGATCTTTTTTTCTGACAGCCTTTGTGAAGCGTTCCGAG
Source organism: Bacillus sp. 275 (assembly GCF_001999205.1). Taxonomy (NCBI): domain Bacteria; kingdom Bacillati; phylum Bacillota; class Bacilli; order Caryophanales; family Bacillaceae; genus Bacillus; species Bacillus sp. 275. The sequence goes on along the minus strand of NZ_CP019626.1, from coordinate 187,614 downwards.
TTCCTTCATTATAAATGTTTCATCTGTTCACCTGAAAAACGGAGTCATCTGCAGGTTTAGACGACCCCGTTCTCATGATAAAAAGGTTACTCTTTCGGCACGGCGTTTTCAGCGTTAACTGCGCCCGCTCCGTAAATGTTCGGATCTTCATTTGTCCATTGATCCGGACTTTGTTTGATCAGTGTTTTCACTTCGTCAGGCGAAAGCTGCGGGTTCTGCTGAAGAATTAAGGCAGCAATGCCCGCACAGATCGGAGTGGCCATGGACGTGCCCGACAGACTGAAATACAAGGAGCCTACACGGTTTGATTTCTGTAATTTGTCAAGGTATGAACGCGGAGAACGGAGAGATACGATATCGACCCCGGGCGCAAGAATGTCAGGCTTCTCTTTTCCGTACACCGTCGGGCCGCGGCTTGAGAAAGAAGCGACCGTATCGTCCTCATTGCTGGCCGTATCATTGTCATCATAGGCGCCTACCGTGATGACCTTCTCGCTGACACCGGGGCTTGAAATCGTTTGAGCTTCCGGACCGGAGTTGCCCGCGGCGACGCAGACGACGATTCCTTCATTCCATGCCTCCTCAACGGCTTTGACGAGCGGGTCGTCCGTTTCTTTATCATATCTGAGCGCATCTCCGCCCAGTGACATGCTGATGATTCTGATCGGATTCTTTGTGTGTTCTTTATTATATTGTATGCACCATTCCACACCTTCAATGATATCAGCCAAGGTTCCTGATCCTGATTTGTTTAAAACCTTGACTCCGATCAGATCAGCTTCCGGCGCCGGCCCCTGATATTTACCGGAAGATGAAGCGCCGCTGCTTGCGATATCACCGGCGCAATGGGTGCCGTGTCCGTTGTCATCATACGGTTCTGTCTTTTGGTTGACAAAGTCCGCAAATCCGATAACTCTGCCTTCTAAATCGGGATGCTGATAGATTCCGGTATCAATAACGGCGACGGTTACGCCTTTTCCTGTTAATACGGTGCCGTTACGGGTCACTTCTTTTGCATGAGACGATTCAGCTGCCGTATCAAGGAGCGCTTTTACTTCACGGTTTAAATAGATTTTACGGATATCCCGGCATTGCGAAAGAAGCATGTGAAGGGCGGATGGAGTGACTTCGGCGCTGCAGCAATTGATTGTTTGAAACTGCTTTTTTATGGTGCAGCGTTTTTCTTTTGATAAGACCTGTCCTGTGCTGTGAAAACCGGATTCATGGCAGCCCTCTTCAAATTCAATGATGACTGACATTTTCTTTCTGTTTTTCACCTTTTTTTCGAAAAACTTGTGCAAAAAGCAAGGTGTCCATTTGAAAGGTTTATATAACTGTAATACGTTTTCTCTGAGCGGCCAGTCCAGCTTATGAGCATTTGACCGCACCATTTGTACCATTGAGTAACCAAACATATATACTTTTCCTCCCATTCTGGCGATTCTCTCTATACCATATGAACAGGCCGTATGTTCGGTCAGTTTGTTTGTCCTTCAGGAGCGCTGGTTACTTGCGGCTTTTTCAGGAGAAGAAATCGAGTTGAAACGGAACTTTTGTTCGTTTATAGTGAAGCCGGCGGAAGGAGGTATATACATGAACATAATATTGAGACATTCCTTGGAAAAACAGCTTCCGATTGATATTATATATATGAAAAAAGACGGCTCCATTTCAAAACGGACCATTATGATAAAAAAAGGGGATGAGCGGGCTGTAACGGCATTTTGCTGTACAAAAAGGCAGATGAGAACTTTTTTGACGGGCTCCATTCTGTCCTGTGCATTTGCTTCGGGAGGCGGATATTCATTTTTAAAAGCGTATTCTTGATGCCGTCCGTTTCCGGCCGTGAATCTCCCGCCCCTGAAAATTCGGGCGTTCCTCCCTTTTTTTTTGCCCTCTCTCAACCTTTTTTCACTGATGCCCGGCATTTGAGCGCTTGAACCGTGACAATCCATTGATTTTTCGAAACCGGGAAGTTTTTCACTGATGATAATGTTAATAGAATGTTAAGATAAGACCTATTGACAAAAATCCATATAATGAACATGTCATTTTTCAGAAAGGAGCAAAGAAGGAGAGCTGATGAAAAGAATTTTACTTAATGTCATCATTATCGTAGCAATGGTCTTACTAATAAGATGTGCTCATTATGCGTCAGACCCTGATCCCTCGAATTCTTCTGATACATACACAGATTTTAAAGATTTGGCTGAACATGAAGACCCCGATGATTATCATATATCGTACAATAAGCGAAAGGGGAGCCCCGTATTGATCATGTCGCCGCACGGAGGGAGAATTGAGGGCGGGGTGAGCGAGATCGTCCGCTCTTTCAGAGATGATTATTCAACCTATCTGTTTGAGGGATTAAAAACGCATGATAACCAGACTCTTCATATTACGAGCACCAGGTTCGATGAGCCTTCAGCAGTCGAAAGCATTAAGCAGCACCATTATGTTATCGCAGTTCACGGTTATAAAGGCGACGAGAAAAATACTCTTGTCGGAGGAAGCGACCGGAAGCGGGCGAAAAAATTGGTGAGAGCTCTCGAACGAAACGGATTTTCTGCAGAATTGGCAACCTCAAAAACCGGTCTGGCCGGGGTTGACACCGAAAATATCAATAACCAGGCGCAAACCGGGCTGAGCATACAGCTTGAGATCAGCAGAGAACAGCGGGAAGCGTTTTTTGATAATTTTGATTACCGCGAAAGGGAATTCACAAAAACGGAGGAATTTTACCGGTTTGTCCGTACGATAAAAAGAGTGATCAATCAAGAGTATTCGTAAGCTTAAAAAAAGACAAACGAGTGAAAGATGAGTAAACTGAAAAAAAGGAGGTTTGTCCCTTGGCAAAACATCACTTTTATTTAAAAGCAAATTGGCCCGGAAATCGCAATGACGTCGGCGATATTAAAAGCGGCCGGCTGGAAACGGCTGTGTCCATTCCTAAGGAAATGGACGGACCCGGAGAAGGCACAAATCCTGATGAAATGCTGCTTGGAGCGGCCGCGACCTGTTATATTATAACGCTTGCGGCGATGATGGAAAGAAGCGGCCTGGATAAAGAAGATCTACATATGGAATCTGAAGGAATTGTAGACGTCACGAACGGTGTGTTCACGTACCAGAAAATCATTCACCGCCCGTTTATATTATTAAAGCCGGATGCAGCCGAAACGGACTTTACGCTCGCCAGGAAGTTAGCGCAAAAAGCAGAGTCCTCATGTATGATTTCACGAGCGGTCCAAGGAAACGTGGAGATGGAGCTTGAGGTTGAAGTAAAAGCTGCCCGCGCTTGACGAGTTCAAACGGTCAGCTCCGGGCCGTTTGATTTTTTTTAGCTTTTTGAGACTTGGAACGGTTCAGCAGGATGACGCCCGTGATGACCAAAACAAGCCCGATCATCATTTTGACTGTCATGGCCTCCTTAAAAACAAAAAAGCCGACAATTGCCGTTAAAGCGGTGCCGACACCTGACCATGTCGCGTATGCGGCGGATAAATCAAGGCTTTTCAAAGAGAAGCTCAAAAACATAAAAGAGGCTCCGATTCCGGCAATGACGCCGAGAGCGGGCCACAGGTGCGTAAAACCGTCCGACAGCTTCAGCATCGTGCTCCCGAACACTTCTGATACAATGGCTAATGCCAAGCAAAGTAATCCTTTCATCAGCATGCCTCTCCTTTCTACCAATTCATCAAAATGACACCGGCCAATAAGAAAAAGAGTCCGATGACGGCCTGCTTGTCCAGTTTTTCATGAAACCATTTCGCTCCGATAATGGATGCGAGCACCGTTCCTGCTCCGCTCCATGTTGCATAGGATAAGCTAAGCGGAATGAGATTCAGTGTCAGTGAAAGCATATAAAAGGCCAATGAATAGCCTGCCACTACAAGCGCGCTCGGCAAAAACCGCGTAAATCCGCGGGAGACCTTCAGCATGGCCGCGCCGATTGACTCTGATAAAATAGCAATTGTGAGGAAGATATAACCCAGAATCATATCAAATCCCCCTCTCATCATAATCCTTATGCCTTTTGTTTAAGGCAGTAAAATAAAATAATATCCGAACTTTGCCCGCCAAGTCAAGACATTAGGCCTATATAAAAAGGCCCCCGGGGAGGAGCCTTTTTGATTCGTCAATAGTAATACGGATAGCCGTAGCCGTAACCCCCGTACAGGTACGGATTGAATAAAGCGCTTCCGACAAGCCCCCCGACAAGCCCTCCGACAAACGGTCCGCCGTAAAAACCAAACGGCCGTCCGAATCCATAACCAAACCAAGGCCGGCCAAATCCAAAACCCGGCCGTCCGAATCCAAATCCGAATCCGGGACGTCCGAATCCGAAGCCCGGCCGTCCAAACCCAAATCCAGGCCGCCCGAACTGTCTCATATCACTATCTACTGCGTATGCGTATTCTTCATTCATAATTAAGGTACCTCCAAGAATAAATTTGAGATGATAACAGAGTATTCAGCCCACCAATTTTTGATTGGGCGTTTATCAAAAAATAAAGGAGTGAGCTTTTGTGGGCCTGTATCAGTCCGATTGGTCAAAAAAACCTCCGCACACACACGCATACCGGGCGGTTACGGATGTAGTGCAGGGGCATTACCATTTGATTGAAGGCTTTTCGCAGCCGGAAAACGGCAGCAATACAGATGAGCATACACATTTCTATACGGGCATCACCTCGTTTGAAAACGGCCATTTTCATAGGTATTACGGCATTTCCGGCCCTGCCATCCCGAGGGTTGACGGAACACATTACCATGAGCTTTCAGAGACCACCTTTGCCGCCTACAATGAGCCGATTCAGATCCAGCACGGCGGCGTCGTTTACGATCCGCGGGAGGAAGGACGGAAAACGCACCGCCATACACTCAAAGGAAAAACGAGAGAGGTTGTCGGAAACGAGCCGATCGGGTGGTAGCGGACGTTTAGCGCTCAGGAAAAAGGGCAAAATGGATAGGTGCCTGAAGAAATGAATGCTATAATTAGGGGGAGATTTATAAAAGAGAGTGATACATATTGAAAAATAAAAAACAGCCTGTCGTCATACTTGTCGGACCGACGGCAGTCGGAAAAACAAAACTAAGCATCGGACTCGCGAAAATGCTGAATGCGGAAATCATCAGCGGAGATTCCATGCAGGTATATAAAGGGATGGACATCGGAACGGCCAAAGTCACCGAAGAAGAGACAGAAGGCGTGCCGCATCACCTGATTGATATTTTGGAGCCGTCCGACACTTTTTCAACGGCGGATTATCAAAAAATGGTGAGGGGAAAAATCACCGAGATTGCCGATAGAGGAAAGCTGCCGATGATTGTCGGAGGGACGGGTCTGTACATTCAGTCCGTGCTGTATGACTATACGTTCACGGAAAACTCCGGCGACCCTGTATTCCGGGAGCGCATGGAGAAATTGGCGGCTGAAGAAGGGGCGGAAGCGCTTCATGCCAAGCTTGCGGCAGCCGACCCGGAAGCGGCGGCAGCCATTCATCAAAACAATACGCGAAGAGTCATCCGCGCGCTCGAAATCTTGCATGTATCGGGAAAAACAATGTCAGAGCATCTTAAAACCCAAAAACGGGAGCTGCTTTACAATGCGGTTCTTATCGGTCTTACAATGGACAGAGAAGTGTTGTACGGCCGGATTAACGAGCGCGTTGACCTGATGCTGGAAACCGGCCTTCTTGACGAAGTAAAGCGGCTGTATGATATGAATATCCGGGACAGCCAATCGATTCAGGCGATCGGCTATAAAGAGCTGTATGAATATCTTGATGGAAAAGTGCCGCTCCCTCAGGCTGTGGAACAATTAAAACAAAATTCTAGGCGATATGCGAAACGCCAGCTGACCTGGTTTCGCAATAAAATGCCCGTTTCATGGACAGATATGACGCCGCCTGTTGATATTGAGCAGAAAAAAAAGGAAATTTTCGAGTGCATAGCAGGAAAACTGGAAATTTAATCGAAACAGTATTGTATTGAGAACCAAGGAGGACGAAACATGAAACCGATTAATATTCAAGATCAGTTTTTGAATCAAATCCGAAAAGACAATACGTTCGTCACGGTGTTTTTACTCAACGGCTTCCAGCTTCGCGGCCAGGTAAAAGGCTTTGACAACTTTACCGTTTTGCTCGAAACGGAGGGGAAGCAGCAGCTTATTTATAAACATGCCATCTCCACGTTCGCCCCGCAAAAAAACGTCCAGCTTGAGCTTGAATAGACTTTTTGAAAAAGACCATGAACAATGGTCTTTTTCTATGCGCATCTGTATATTGCAGGCTGTATATCGGAAACATAAAAGGGGGTTCGGAAAATCGTGTTCGAAAGTGAAAATGAACTGAGAAGAATCAGGATTACGCTCGTTTGGATCGCTGTTTTTTTGCTGTTTGGAGCTTGCAGCAATCATGAGACTGTGGTGACGGATGATGACGGCGGCTCAACGGATACCGAACCGCAGACAGAAGGCATGGTGCAGCTGGAACATAATCGTTTCGGCATCGTTGAGGACGGTTACTTAAAAATATACCGCTATGATGAAAAAACGAATAAAATCGAACTGAAAAAAGAAACGGCGCTGGATGAGCTTGAATAAATTTCACAAGCGTTCGAATTTACAAAGCGGGCCGCACAAGCTACACTAAGTACTGACATTGATCATGCAGAGGGTGAGACGATTGAAACACAAGGTGATAATCAACCATTGGGAAGAAACTTGTGAAGATGATTCCTGCTATGAATATGGAACCAGCATCATCGTTGACGGCAAAGAACTGATCAGAGAGGCTTCCATCACAAGCGCTCTGAAAGCCGTACTGAAAGAAATCGGTGCTGATGTGGAGATTGAAGAAACCGTTGAAAGCGAAAAAAAATGTGATTCTTACAAAAAATAAGAATAAAAGTCTAGACTACTAAGCAGTTTTTTTTCATGTTATGATAGACATCGGCTTACACATGACACCTTGAGTAGGATGAGAGATGATTCTCGTTCTGCTCTCTTTTTTGGGCGTTAATCGGGCCAGAGCCAAAGTCCGCTCTTTCAAAAATATGAATTTTTTATAAATCGATCTCAATATGTTGTGTTTTTCTGAGAGGTTAGTATACTATATATAGTGTTAAGAGATTCATTATTTTTGATAGGTCGTGATAAGGATGGTTCAAATCATATTTGATTCAAAGACAGGGAATGTTCAGCGTTTTGTGAATAAAACAGACTTTCAGCTGATCCGCAAGGTGGACGAAACGGACCACGTGGACACTCCGTTTGTTTTGGTCACCTACACGACAAACTTCGGTCAGGTACCGGCATCAACACAATCATTTCTCGAAAAATACGCCCATCTCTTATTAGGAGTCGCTGCGAGCGGCAACAAAGTATGGGGCGATAACTTTGCAAAAAGCGCCGATACCATTTCAAGACAATATCAGGTGCCGATCTTGCACAAATTTGAACTCAGCGGCACATCTAAAGACGTTGAATTGTTTACTCAGGAGGTAGAAAGAGTTGTCACAAAATCAAGTGCCAAAATGGATCCAGTTAAATAACGAAATCATGATCCAACAAGATGGAAAATTTCAGTTTGATAAAGATAAAGAGGCTGTACATAGCTATTTTGTTGACTATATCAATCAAAACACAGTTTACTTTCACGATTTAAAAGAGAAGCTGGATTATTTGATTGAAAACCAATACTACGAAGAGGAATTCTTAAGCCTTTACTCTTTTGAAGACATTAAAGAAGTGTTTAAGACAGCTTACGCAAAGAAGTTTCGTTTTCCTTCCTTCATGAGTGCGTTTAAATTTTATAATGACTATGCTTTGAAAACGAATGACAAGAAAAGAATCCTCGAGCGCTATGAGGACCGAATCTCAATCGTCGCGCTGTTCTTCGCAAACGGCGACACTGAGAAAGCAAAAGAATATGTAAACCTGATGATCAACCAGGAATATCAGCCGAGTACACCGACATTTTTGAATGCCGGCAGAAAACGCCGCGGAGAACTGGTGAGCTGCTTCTTGCTCGAAGTCAATGATTCCTTAAACGATATTTCACGGGCGATCGATATTTCCATGCAGCTGTCTAAATTGGGCGGCGGGGTTTCTCTTAATCTGTCCAAGCTTCGCGCGAAAGGTGAAGCGATTAAAGATGTTGAAAACGCCACAAAAGGCGTTGTAGGCGTCATGAAGCTTCTTGATAATGCGTTCCGTTACGCTGACCAAATGGGCCAAAGACAAGGCTCAGGCGCGGCGTATTTAAATATTTTCCACCGCGATATCAATGATTTTCTTGATACGAAAAAGATTTCTGCGGATGAAGATGTGCGCGTCAAAACGCTTTCTATCGGTGTCGTCATTCCGGATAAGTTCGTTGAGCTTGCACGTGAGGACAAAGCGGCTTATGTATTCTATCCGCATACGATTTATAAAGAATACGGCCAGCATATGGACGAAATGGACATGACCGCGATGTATGAAGAGCTTGTCGACAACCCGCGTGTCAAAAAAGAAAAAGTGAATGCGCGCAAATTGCTTGAAAAGCTTGCCGTTCTCCGTTCTGAGTCAGGTTATCCGTACATTATGTTCCAGGACAACGTAAACAAAGAGCACGCGAATAACCACGTATCAAAAGTGAAATTCTCGAACCTTTGCTCTGAAGTGCTTCAGGCCTCACAGGTTTCGGCTTACACAGATTATGATGAAGAAGACGAAATCGGCTTGGACATTTCCTGCAACCTTGGTTCATTAAATATTTTGAATGTCATGAAACATAAATCGATTGAGCGCACGGTGAAACTCGCGACGGATTCCCTGACTCATGTATCTGAGACGACGGACATCCGCAACGCGCCGGCAGTCAGACGCGCGAACAAAGCGATGAAATCGATCGGCTTAGGCGCCATGAACCTCCACGGCTACCTGGCTCAAAACGGCATCGCGTATGAAAGCCCGGAAGCAAGAGATTTCGCGAATACGTTCTTTATGATGGTGAACTTTTATTCCATCCAGCGTTCAGCTGAGCTTGCGAAAGAAAAAGGCGAAACGTTTGAGCATTATGAAGGCTCCACTTATGCAACGGGAGAATATTTCAATAAATATATCGAAAAAGAGTTCTCACCGGCATACGAAAAAATCGCTGCGCTCTTTGAAGGCATGCACATTCCGACAATCGAAGACTGGAAAGAGCTGAAGGCGTTTGTCGCTGAAAACGGCATGTACCACAGCTACAGACTGTGCATCGCGCCGACAGGCTCCATTTCCTACGTCCAATCCAGCACGGCGTCCGTTATGCCGATCATGGAACGGATCGAAGAAAGAACATACGGAAATTCAAAAACGTATTACCCGATGCCGGGGTTAGCGTCTAATAACTGGTTCTTCTACAAAGAAGCTTATGATATGGACATGTTCAAAGTGGTGGATATGATCGCGACAATCCAGCAGCATATCGATCAGGGAATCAGCTTTACCCTGTTTTTGAAAGATACGATGACAACTCGTGATCTGAACCGTATTGATCTGTATGCCCACCATAGAGGCATCAAAACCATTTACTATGCAAGAACGAAAGATACCGGGCAGGACAGCTGTCTTTCTTGTGTCGTTTGATTAAAGGAGAGTTTACAGTGACAAAAATTTATGACGCAGCAAACTGGTCAAAGCATGAAGATGATTTCACCCAAATGTTTTACAACCAAAACGTAAAGCAGTTTTGGCTTCCGGAAGAGATCGCATTAAACGGCGATCTTCTCACTTGGAAGTATTTGGGTAAAAATGAGCAGGATACGTACATGAAGGTGCTCGCCGGCCTGACACTGCTTGATACAGAGCAGGGGAACACGGGCATGCCGATTGTGGCCGAGCACGTCGAAGGCCATCAGCGAAAAGCGGTTCTTAATTTCATGGCGATGATGGAAAACGCGGTGCACGCAAAATCATATTCAAATATTTTTATGACGCTTGCTCCGACTGAAACGATTAATGAAGTATTTGAATGGGTTAAACAAAATAAATATTTGCAGAAAAAAGCGCAAATGATTGTCGGGCTTTACAAAGCCATTCAAAAAGATGATGAAATTTCACTGTTCAAAGCGATGGTTGCTTCCGTCTATCTGGAAAGCTTCCTTTTCTACAGCGGTTTCTATTATCCGTTATATTTCTACGGACAAGGAAAACTGATGCAAAGCGGTGAGATCATTAACCTGATCCTTCGTGACGAAGCGATTCACGGCGTGTATGTCGGTCTCCTTGCTCAGGAAATTTATAATAAACAGACAGAAGAGAAAAAAGCAGAGCTTCGTGAATTTGCGATTGACCTTCTGAATCAGTTATATGAAAATGAGCTTGAATATACAGAGGACTTGTACGATCAAGTCGGACTCTCACACGATGTAAAGAAATTCATCCGCTATAACGCCAATAAAGCTTTGATGAACTTAGGGTTCGATCCTTACTTTGAAGAAGAGGATATTAATCCGATCGTATTAAACGGATTAAACACCAAAACAAAATCACATGATTTCTTCTCCATGAAAGGGAACGGCTACAAAAAGGCGACGGTAGAACCGATTAAGGACGAAGATTTTTATTTTGGCCAAGATGAAGAGCAGATATAATATCTGCTCTTTTGGCTTGAATGGAGAGGTAAGACAGGAGGAACGGGCATGAATAAAATGGATGAAATCATCTTGGCTGCACCGCGGAGTGACGTCTTTCAAAACGAAATGCTGACATTTCAGGGAGTCAACAGCGAGGAGGAACGTATCGTAAACATTATGGCTCAAATTGAGGCGCATTTTTTTGAAATCAGAAGAGGCGACGCGGAAGAGGATCCGCGATTTAAACAGCCGATTCCGTATGTCGTCATCCGCCGCGATGATGAGGTGTTTGTGTATGAACGGCTCGCGGGCGGAGGGGAATCGCGCCTCCACAATAAGCTTTCTCTCGGCTTCGGCGGACACATGAACCCTATGGAAGGGGCGGCTTCATTTTCGGAAGTGCTGAAACAGAATACCGACCGGGAGCTGGCGGAAGAACTGTACATTCGCGAGGAGGACAAACAAAACATTGTCACACTCGGCCTGATCAATGATGATGAAAACGATGTAGGGAAGGTGCATATCGGCATCCTTTCTGCGCTCCAGTTAGCGTCTGCGGCACAAGTCGAAGTGAAAGAAAAAGATCAAATCGCCGGGCGCTGGATGAAACTGAGCGAACTGAAAGAGGAAAATGTGTATCAGCGTCTTGAAGCTTGGTCTCAGTTTGTCGCCGATATACTTCAATAACAAAAAACCCCCGTTCGTCCCAAAAAAGGGAGAGCGGGGGTTTTTTCATTTAGTCTTGTATAATGAAGGCATCAAATCCGGCTTTTTCGGCCCGCGCGGCCAACGCTTCAGCGTAATCTCTGGAAGAGAATGCGCCGATCTGCACTTTAAATAAGCCGCCTTTTGGAAGCACAATCGCGTCAAAACCTTTAGACTCCGCATCGGCGGCAAGCGCATCAGCATTTGCTTTCACTTTGAATGCACCGATTTGCACTTTATATAAGTCAGCCTTTTTTTTTAGACCGAAAGCTTGCTCCAAGCCCTTGGCATGTCCTCTTGCAAGGCTTTCAATAAAACTGGCTGTTTTCAGTTTGTTTGCATCAGCTGACGTATCAACAAAACCATTCTCCGTCAAAATCGCCGGCATACTTGTCTCCCGCAGCACATGGAAGTTGGCTGTTTTTTTTCCTCGGTCATTAAAACCCGATGCTTGAATCACTTGCGTGTGGACGGCTGATTGGTAAGTCGAGGTCGGCGCTCCGACACCGGGGTAAATATAGCTTTCGAATCCGGTTCCGCCTCCTGAGTTAATATGAATGGATAAAAAATAATCTGCGCCCCAGCTGTTGGCGGCATCCGTTCTTTCCGTCAGGCTGACCGTCTTATCGCTTGTCCTGCTCATCGTGACAGAAACTCCTTCATACTCATTCGTCAGAATCGTGCGCAAAGCCAGCGCGATCTCCAGCGTGACCGCTTTTTCCTGAAGTCCGTTTCCGGTTGCACCTGAATCAGTTCCGCCATGACCGGGGTCTATAAAAATTTTAACCATTCTCCATCACCTCATTACAGCATATGATGATATTCAAATGGTGCTTGTACGGCTGTCATTCATAAAAAAAATGAGAAATATACCCAACATTTCCCGGAAAATAAAAATAAATGGTTTGTCCTCCCGTTTCTGCTGAATACAATAAGAAATGAAAAATATTTCTCGGGAAAGCGCAGGATTCAACATCATTCCCGAAGAGAACGGAAAAAGTGACAGATAAAGAGGAAAACGGGTCTCATGATGATAGGCGGATGTCACAGAACCGCTTCATCATGAGTAAGATAAAGAGAGAACAGAGAGGTGAGCATGTTGGAGCGCGCTGTAACCTATAAAAATAACGGACAAATTAACATCATTCTTAATGGCCAAAAGCAAGTGCTGACAAATGCGGAAGCTGAGGCGGAATATCAGGCCGCCCTGCAAAAAAATGAAGCCAAGCACAGCATTCTGAAAGAAATTGAAAAAGAAATGAACACATTAGTGGGTATGGAAGAAATGAAACGCAACATTAAAGAAATTTACGCGTGGATATTCGTCAACCAAAAACGGGCCGAACAAGGGCTTAAAGTCGGAAAACAAGCTCTTCATATGATGTTCAAAGGGAACCCCGGCACCGGGAAAACCACCGTCGCGAGACTGATCGGCAAGCTTTTCTTCGAAATGAACGTGCTTTCCAAAGGACATCTGATCGAAGCGGAACGTGCTGATCTGGTCGGTGAATACATCGGACACACAGCGCAAAAAACGAGAGATCTGATTAAAAAATCGCTCGGGGGCATTTTATTCATTGATGAAGCATACTCACTTGCAAGGGGCGGAGAAAAGGATTTCGGTAAAGAGGCGATTGATACGCTTGTCAAGCATATGGAAGACAAACAGCATGAATTTATTCTGATCCTGGCAGGGTACTCGAGAGAAATGACACATTTCCTGTCATTAAATCCCGGCCTGCAATCGCGTTTCCCTATCAGCATCGATTTTCCGGATTACTCTGTCACTCAGCTGATGGACATCGCAAAGCGCATGATAGCAGAGCGGGAGTATCAATTAAGCCAGGAAGCCGAGTGGAAGTTAAAAGATTACTTAATGACAGTGAAAAGCACGACAAGCCCCATAAAATTCAGCAACGGGCGCTTTGTCAGAAACGTGATTGAAAAATCAATCCGCGCTCAGGCCATGAGACTTTTAATGGGAGACCAATACTTAAAAAACGATTTAATGACGATCAAGAGCCAGGATTTACTTATACAAGATGAGGCGGCAGCTCACGAATAGACCTCTCAGCCGGTTTGAGGGGTCTCTTTTTTATTTCTCTCTTTAAAACCCGCCGGATGTGTGGTATACGCCCTGCGGGTTTGGTATGATAGTACTACTGCCCAATACGACACAGAAAGGAACATCCATTTGAACGAACAGGAAGGAAAAAGAGAAACGGTCATTTTGGTCGGCTGCCAGCTTCCGCACATGACAGATGAGCACTTTGAACATTCCATGGAAGAGCTTGCTTCATTGACAAAAACGGCTGACGGAACGGTGCTGACCCGGATTACGCAAAAACGGAACAGAGCGGATGCCGCTACATATATAGGCAAGGGGAAAGTAGACGAGCTGAAGGCGCTGTGTGAAGAGCTTGAAGCGGATCTGATCATTTTTAATGATGAACTGTCACCGAGCCAGCTTAAATCACTCGCCACTGCAATTGAAGCGAAGATCATCGACCGCACGCAGCTTATTTTGGATATTTTCGCAAAAAGGGCGAAGACGAGAGAAGGAAAGCTTCAGATCGAATTGGCCCAGCTTCAATACGCGCTGCCCCGTCTGAGCGGACAAGGAATCAATCTCTCAAGACAAGGCGGCGGAATCGGGACGAGAGGGCCCGGTGAGACAAAGCTTGAAACAGACCGGCGCCACATTAGAAACCGCATACACGAAATTAACGTGCAGCTGTCAACGGTTATCCGCCACAGAAGCCGTTATCGGGAGAGACGTAAAAAGAACGGCGTGCTTCAGGCTGCACTCGTCGGTTATACCAATGCCGGAAAATCAACATGGTTCAATCAATTAACAAGCTCAGACAGCTATGAAGAAGATCTGCTGTTTGCAACACTTGATCCGATGACGAGAAAGATGGCGCTCCCAAGCGGCTACAGCGTCCTTTTGTCTGATACGGTCGGCTTCATTCAGGACCTGCCGACGACGCTGATTGCGGCTTTCCGCTCAACGCTTGAGGAAGTGAAGGAAGCAGACTTGATCATTCATGTCATTGATTCATCCAATGAAGATTATGCCGGACATGAACAGACTGTCCTCGGTCTGTTAAAAGAGCTTGAGGCAGATGATATTCCGGTGCTGACCGCTTATAACAAACGTGATGATACACTTCCTGACTTCATCCCGACAGCGGGAGAAGGCCACATCATGATCAGCGCCAGAATCGCCTGGGATGAAGCAAAACTAAAAGCGGAAATCGAAGCTTATTTGCGCCGGGAGCTGATGACGCCGTATGAAGTTCATGTGCCTGCCGCCGAAGGCAAATTGATGTCACGCATCAAATCAGAGACCATGATCGACAGCCTTTATTTTAATGAAGAAAATGAACGCTACGAAGTCTCAGGTTATGTACAGGAAGAACAAAGCATACTCGGAGAACTGAAGAAATTCATGTAAGGAAGGTATACACAACATGTTTGACACACTGACCCATGGCGCTCTTTTACAAAAAACCGCCGAAGAAACAGAAGCGGAAATCTCCGCCGTTCATAAAAGAATAGAAGAAATCAGTGAACGGAATGAATGGAGAGTCCTGCAAAGCTACAGAAAACATAAAGTAAGCGATACGCATTTTACGCCTTCAACCGGATACGGTTATGATGATATCGGACGAGATACACTGGAGAAGATCTATGCTGATGTGTTCGGAGGAGAGGCGGGACTCGTGCGGCCGCAAATCATTTCCGGAACGCATGCGATTTCAATCGCGCTCTTCGGTGTGCTGAGACCCGGGGACGAATTGCTTTATATAACAGGCAAGCCTTACGATACACTCGAGGAAATCGTCGGAGTAAGAGGCGGGGAGTATTCAGGCTCGCTTAAGGAATTTCAAATCGGATACAATGCAGTCGATTTAACATCAGAAGGCAGAGTGGACTTTGAAGCTGTCCGGGCTGCAATCCGGCCGAATACAAAAGTGATCGGCATCCAGCGTTCAAAAGGATATGCGAATCGTCCGTCTTTCAGAATAAATGAAATTAAAGAGATGATTCGTTTCGTAAAGGAAATCAAAGAAGATGTCATTGTTTTTGTGGACAATTGCTACGGAGAATTTGCAGAAGAGCGGGAACCCTGCCACGTCGGAGCGGATCTTATGGCCGGCTCCCTGATCAAAAACCCGGGCGGCGGCCTTGCTAAAACGGGCGGCTATCTTGTAGGGAAAGCCAAGTGGATTGAGGCCTGCTCTTACCGGATGACCTCCCCGGGAATCGGAAGTGAAGCCGGCGCTTCGCTTTATTCACTGCAGGAAATGTATCAAGGTTTCTTTCTCGCTCCGCATGTAGTGGCGCAAAGCTTGAAGGGAGCGGTATTTACCGCCCGTTTTCTTGAAAAGCTCGGCTTTACGTCAAACCCTGCATGGAATGCGCCGAGAACGGATCTGATTCAATCAGTTGAGTTTCAGGACCCTGATAAGATGATCGCTTTTTGCCAGGCGATACAATATGCTTCACCGATTAATGCGCATGTGACGCCTTATCCGAGCTATATGCCGGGATATGAAGACGATGTCATTATGGCAGCGGGCACATTCGTACAGGGAGCAAGCATTGAATTATCAGCAGATGGACCCATCAGACCGCCTTATGTCGCGTATGTCCAAGGAGGATTAACCTACGCGCACGTGAAAAATGCGATTTGCAGCGCCGTAAATGCTTTAATGGAAAAAGAGCTGATTTAGGCCGTTTGCAATTTTCAAAGAATTTGATGTTAAGATTCCTTACATTGTGTTGACACAAAATATAACATCACCTATAATGAGACTAAGATAAGAAAAGGAGGAAATTGAGATGAGTGATAACATTCGCCGCTCAATGCCTTTATTTCCAATTGGGATTGTCATGCAGTTAACAGAACTTTCTGCCCGGCAAATTCGATATTATGAGGAAAATGGATTGATATTTCCAGCGAGAAGCGAAGGAAATAGACGATTATTTTCATTCCATGATGTAGATAAACTGTTAGAAATCAAAAATCTGATTGAACAAGGCGTCAATATGGCGGGAATCAAACAAATTCTGGATAAGGCATCTGCCGAACCGGAAGAAAAATCCGAAAAAACCGCCAAACCGATGAAGCACAATCTGTCTGATGACGAACTCAGAAAGCTTCTGAAAAACGAACTGATGCAGGCAGGCCGTTTCCAGCGGGGAAATACTTTCCGCCAAGGTGACATGTCCCGATTCTTTCATTAATCCGTTAGCAACTGTTTTGCTATATACATTTACCTTTTAGAGGAGGAGTTTTACGAAATGGCAAAGTACACAAGAGAAGACATCGTAAAATTAGTAAATGAGGAAAACGTAAAGTATATCCGCCTTCAATTCACAGACATTCTCGGAACGATTAAAAACGTGGAAATTCCTGTGAGCCAGCTTGAAAAAGCACTTGATAATAAATGCATGTTCGACGGTTCTTCCATCGAAGGTTTCGTCCGTATCGAAGAGTCTGATATGTACTTATATCCTGATCTGAACACATTTGTAATCTTCCCATGGACGGCTGAAAAAGGTAAAGTAGCACGCTTCATCTGTGACATTTACAATCCGGACGGCACGCCGTTCGAAGGTGACCCGCGTAACAACCTCAAACGGATTCTGAAAGAAATGAAAGAACTCGGTTTCAGCGATTTCAATCTTGGACCCGAGCCTGAATTCTTCCTGTTTAAATTAGATGAAAAAGGCGAACCGACGCTTGAATTGAACGATAAAGGCGGATACTTCGACCTGGCTCCGACTGACTTGGGAGAAAACTGCCGCCGCGATATCGTGCTTGAGCTTGAAGAAATGGGCTTTGAAATCGAAGCATCTCACCATGAAGTTGCTCCGGGTCAGCACGAAATCGATTTTAAATATGCTGGTGCCATCCGTTCTTGTGACGACATCCAAACTTTCAAACTGGTTGTCAAAACGATCGCCCGCAAACACGGTCTGCATGCGACATTCATGCCAAAACCGCTGTTCGGCGTAAACGGTTCCGGTATGCACTGCAACCTATCACTCTTTAAAGATAGCGTTAACGCGTTCTTTGATAAAGACGCTGATCTTCAGCTGAGTGAAACAGCAAAACATTTCATTGCCGGTATCGTAAAACACGCGACAAGCTTTACGGCTGTCACAAACCCGACAGTGAACTCTTACAAACGCCTTGTTCCGGGCTATGAAGCACCTTGCTACGTGGCATGGAGCGCGCAAAACAGAAGCCCGCTGATCCGTATCCCGGCTTCCCGCGGCATCAGCACGCGTGTTGAAGTCCGCAGCGTAGACCCGGCGGCAAACCCGTACCTGGCGTTAAGCGTATTGCTTGCAGCAGGCCTTGACGGAATCAAAAACAAACTTGAAGCACCGGCTCCGATTGACCGCAACATCTACGTCATGAGCAAAGAAGAGCGCATGGAAAACGGCATCGTAGATCTTCCGGCGACGCTGGCGGAAGCTCTCGACGAATTCAAATCAAACGAAGTCATGGTTGCGGCACTCGGTGAGCACCTGTTCGAACACTTCATCGAAGCAAAAGAAATCGAATGGGATATGTTCCGCACACAGGTTCATCCGTGGGAGCGCGAACAATACATGTCTCAGTATTAATCTCTCATTCCCTTGGCACTATTGGTGTCAGGGGATTTTTTGGTTTTGGTCATAAGATTAAAAGAACAATATTTTTGGTCCTTGACCAAAATATGACCAAAAAAATTTGAAGTTATGAATCTAACTCCGCAATTGATGACTCGTATTTCTCGTGATTCTTTATTCGGTTTTGGTTTGAGTAGACGGCTTCTAAAAATGGGGGCAGCTAACAACGGAATTGATGGCTGTTGCGTTCTGAAAACAGTAACTGCGAAACGTATATATGGCTTGTCTGCTGACGGAGTGTCCGACCAAAAACTAAAGCAAAAATGCTGTCTCTTCTGACATAAATGAAACAGACCTTTAATAGGGCTTACAGGGTACGGTAGAACTGGTGAAATGAAAAAATGAACAAGACTAAAGACTTCCATCCCTCCACCTCCTCTTTGAAACTGAAGACGCCAGGTAAGGCGTTCTTTCGTAATATTTTTTTACAGCTTTTACTAAAACGATTTCACAACATTCTTATTTGAAAATTGTGGGCAATCATTTTCATTTTCCTTAATATGTTATTTTATGCAAACCCTATGTTACAATTTAACTTAGTATATAGACGGAAGGGGAAATGCAATTTTGCTTGGGATTAAAGTTGAAAAATCTGATGGTAAATTAATTATCAATTGGCAACTATCTAAAATTGAAATTCCAATCAAAGAAATCAACGATGTATTACTGGATCCATACTACGGGGGACAGGAGAAAAATGCAGTAAGGATTGGGTTTCCTTATGGCTCTACGGATAGGATAGTAATTAAAACGGCAAAAAACACTTATATTTTGTTTACTTCTAATGCTGCTTCAATTATGAATAAAATTCTTACTGATTAACAAATTCGTATCCTCAGTAATTATTCTGAGGAGTATGGGGGTGTTTTTATTGACTAACTTTGTCCATAAGACTATCAATGGTTTGAAAAGTCTTTTAGATGAAAAAGGGGCCATTAAATTGTTTTGTTCTGAGGGATATATTATAGAGAGTCTTGTGACTTTTTCTCCGAACAAAGCGTCTCTTAGTGAAATCCAAAACTTTCAGTCGAATCATAAATTCACTCTTCCTGATGATTACCTGAAGTTTATTTCTCAGCATAATGGCGCAAAAATTTTCGAAATCCTTTCAAAGGGTGAGAATATTGGCGGAGGGCTTCATTTATTTAGCCTTGAGGAAATAGAGGAAGAACTAAAATATGAGGATTTGTTTGATGGGATCAATGGAATACCTATTGGCTATCTGTTGGAAGAATGTCATTTAATGATCGATAAGGATAGAGTGAATCAAGGTGATCCTAACTATCTATTTATATTTGAAAGTGGTTCAGAATATAATCCATTAAATTTAAACTTTGAAATATTTTTAGACCGATATATTATGTCGAACGGGGATGCTTTTTGGGATTGGAAATACTATACCGCTGAAAATTATTACAGAACGAGATAAAACCGTGTATGACAGTCAGAACAGACTGTATTTTTCTGTTAATCAAATAATAACGCTGTGGTAAAATTTAGATGAGAATTAGTGGAAGGGAGTCGGAAATGAAAGTATTTGAAGCAGCCTCTTTAATTTCAGCAGCGGAAAAGCGAGCAAAAGAATATGATCAGATTAGAGAACAATTTATCAATCTCAGGAAAGCTTTTCAGGGAATGGCTGACTTAGATGACAATGAGTTTTCGGGCAAAGGTGCTGATAACATCAAAGCATTCTTTCAAGATCACGCTAGTGTCACAGACAGCTGGCTTGATCTGATCGATATGAAGATTGCTTTTCTTAACAGTCTTTCTGGAAAAGTAACTGATGCGGGATTGGCCGATTCGTTTGTGGAAGAGTCATTTTTAGAACATGAGCTGATTCATGCGAAGAATAAATCACAAGCCATCATGCAAGAGCAGCGCAATGAAATGAAAGGTATCCTTGATGAAATCAGCGATATCATTCATCTTGATGTTTTCTCTACAGAAGATGTCGATCAAAAGCTTGAGTCAGCAGATAAAAAAAGGAACGATACCATACATAAACTCGGAAAGCTTGATCACGATCTAACGAAAGAATACGCAGAAACCGAGGCAAATGAACATTTCATTCAGGCAGACTTTCAACAGCTCCAAAACGCTACGGGCAAAGGAAAAAACGCCACTCCGCTTCATTATAACGCCAAGGCATACAGGGAAAGTGACATACATAAGAAGAAAGGCGAGATTGCAAGACATTCAGATGCTTATTTGACGATTAAAAAGGAAGAAGCGAAAGAGCGGGAAATCAAGGATTTGAAGAAAAAACTCGCTGACGGTGTGACCGATCCGGAGGAATACTTGGAAATTGCGAAGAAGATCGGTTACGAGAACCTTGGACCTTCCCAACAGCAATATGTCATTCAGCTTGAACAAGCAAAACAGATGGAAGAAGCCGGAGAAGTGACTTGGGATATATTAAAAGGGGCTGGCGTTGGTTTATATGATGTTGGGAAAGACACTGTAACCGGTTTATGGGATTTCATAACCGATCCGGGAGAAACCTTGTCAGCACTGGGGAATACAGTACTTCATCCAGTTGAAACATACGATGCTATTGCAACAGCAATAGAAGAATCGTATCAAAAGGATATGGTGAACGGAGATGCTTACTCCAGATCTAGATGGGTGACATATGCGGTCGGTTCAGTGGCTGTGGCTGTCGTCGGAACGAAAGGAGCAGGAGCCGTTAACAAAGCTGATGCGGCGGGGAAGGTCATAAACAAGGCAGGACAGGTAGGTCAGAAAATTAAGGATGTTAAACTTCCAGATCTGCTTCCGTATAACTCTAAATATAATCTTGCGATGGCAGGGGACGTGCCATACAATGTGGTTGATAGCCAAAACCTTAAAAATGAACTTTTGACCAATGCAAAGAAATTGGATGAAAGCAGAAAGCCATTTACAGGTCAGCAAGTTGATGTCCCTTGGTTAAATAAAGAAAAATATGAAGCATACGAAATAGACGGTAAGGTAAAAGTTAAAGGAGAGCCTAGAGATGTAAGCCGTAGAGTATATACAATGAAAGATATTGATCTTAATCAAAAAAATCGTAAAGGCCTTACGAATCTACAACTGATGAAAAATGGTAATGCTCCGTTTGCTAAAGATGGCACGCAAATAAATTTACATCACTTAATTCAAGAAGAGCCTGGTACTATACTGGAGATACCTGAAAGCTGGCATAATAAGTACAGTGATGTTTTGCATGGATTAAAAGGGAATGGACAGAGTTTTAGAAATGATCTAGTACTTGATAAACAATATAAAAGTTTCAGAAGAAGGTATTGGAGATGGAGAGCTCAGCAATTTGAGAACCAAGAATAAGAGGTGAAAGTTTAATGGATTATTCAAAAATAAAAACTTTCTTTGATGAAAATAAAGAAAATTCAATTCTCACGGGAGGAGTCACTGAGGAGCAGATTAGCGAAATAGAAGAGGATCTCAATGTAACTCTTCCAGACAGCTATAAGTGGTTTTTAACTGAGTATGGTTCAGGGGGAGCATATGGAACAATGATACTCGGATATGACTCTCACGGCGCTGAAGTTGTCGAACAGACCAATGAATATAAAAAATATTATAACCTTTCCGATGGTCTTGTAGTGATCGAATATGTAGATGAATTTTCTTATTGTCTTGACACTAATAAGATGAAAAATGGTGAATGCCCTGTCATTCTTTGGGACAACCAAGAGGGATATGGTAAACAAGTTGGTAGTACATTCCTTGAGTTTTTAATAGAAGAACTGGAAGAAGCGAAAGACGACTGGATTGATGATGAGGACTGGGACGATTAAAACTAAAAAGAAGGTCTATAACTTGTTTTTCCATAGCATATGAAGGAGTATTAAAATGAGCTTTACTAAGATAAGATCGAACAAAAGTTGAAAGAGTTTACGATTGATGCTGGCACAGATCCTAGCATTAATACAAATGAACAACTAAAAGAGCTTGAAATTAACATAGGCAATCAATTACCTTCAGATTATAAGGACTTTTTGAAGATATATGGAGGATGTTATTTAGAAAGGAAAAAAACAACAGATAAAGTTGAGTATGACGTTTGCTATAAACCAATAGAGAAAGACCTTTGGATGGGTAAGGACGATGATACGCAATTGTTAGAGGATATTTACGGTTTAGCGAACGATCATAGCAGTCTTCAGAAAGTGATCGATACATATTCTGATCGGTTTCCTAGAAATATAATTCCTATTGCAAGCAGCTCTGCAGGCGGGAATGAAATATGTATGGATATCGATAATGAAAAGATATTGTTTTGGGATCATGAATAAAGTCATCCAGATAAAGTCTTTTTCCTGCTGTAAACTACAGACGGGTTACAGTGTTTTTCCCTTAATAAAAAGACCGGGGTATCACCCCGGCTCTGTAATAAAAGCTGCCCATCAAAGGGCTTGCTCATCTGATATTCATGATAGACCTATTCCTTCAGGTTCTGAGGCTCAAGGGAAGTCTGTTTTTTTCTTATATACGTCAACAGTGCGTTATAAACGGCTCGAATAAACCATTTATATTAAAATGAGGATATTATATGATTTCCTTCATTTTCTTTTGAAATTTGATTTCTTTTAGGATGAAGGCTAAATGAAGCCAATTATGCTCTAAAATGGAACCGGCCATTTTTATTTTCAAAAAGCAGGAGCAGGAAATTCATCAATTTTGATACGAAGTAAACTATAAGGTTTCTGTCGTAAGTCTTTTCCATAATGAAATCTAGCCTGCCGATGTAATTGGTTCACGATGACATATAAGTATTCATCCGGACCAATCGAAAAAGTATCCGGCCATAAAATTCTCGAATCATGTGCGATGGTTTCCATTGTGCCATTCGGCAGCATCTTTCGAATACTATTGTTCTCATAATCTCCGGCATAAATGGCTCCTTTCGCATCTGTAATCATTCCATCAGACGCGCCTTTTTCTCCCCAATACGCCACATGATAAAGTAAATCCATGTCCGGTATATTTCTATCTCTCAGGGCTTCTGTTGAGATCGAGAACAAATGGCGGCTGGTCAGTGGACAAAAAAATAATACCTTTCCGTCAGGAGAGATCGCAATACCGTCGGATGCCAGCCTGAACGGGGAAGTTGAACCATCCCTGTTACGATTCATCAAAATTTTGCCTTCTATTTTCGGTATAAAATAGGAATCCGGTGAAGTTGGATTTGCTCCATTTAACCGTCTAAATGCGTTTCCGGTTTCTAAATCCACGACGATAATAGCTCCTGGTCCTTTGGAAGAAGAATCCGTTATATAGGCATAACCTGCAGTTCCAACACGAAAATCAAATCGGACATCATTCAGGTAAGTTGTTGGAAGGACAACATCTTCTGTAAAGGTATAAACTCTTCTGATTGTATTGGTTTTTAAATCAACAGCGACTAATTTTGCCCCGCCTTTAATTGGTTCAGAAAAATTGGGTGCCGCCGTATCTAGTACCCAAAGCGTTCCTCTTCCATCAGTAACTACACTTTGGACACTGATGAAAGTCATTTTGATATTCTCAGGGTTAACCAAATTGGTTTGTAAATCAGGATAAGGCTGCAATTTATCCCCAATTATCTCCGCCACCGTAAATTTAACATCGTCTCCCCATTTCGGAAAACAAATGAAAATACGACCAGTTTCTGAAACAGTAACACCGGTAGGCATAGCTCCATAAAATGCATAAACCAGTTCTAAATCCCCAAAATATTTTTCAAAAGGCAGCATAGGTTTCATAATATCCTCCTCAACCAATTAAACGGGATATCACTTATATATGATTCGCATTTTTTCTAGTGCATGTTTCTTAATAAGTTTTTCTAAACCAAAGATGATGGAAGTGCTTATCATTTAATAAGTCAGTCAGGTGACACAGGGGGGTTTACTTAACGTCTGTCGAAGCAGTCGGCAATTACAACATGGTATGTCCTTTGGTCGGTTTTAAATTCTCTGAAAAAAGAGTTGAAAAAGCGGAAAAGATTTTATAATATGAAATCAAGTTAGTTTGTTCGATCAACAAACTAATAAAACCACTTTAATTGTCCATCATGTAAAGGTCTTAAATGGGAGGGGGATAAGAGGCTCGATTTAATTGGAGGTATATAAAAAGCGAAAGCCAAGCTTTTATCCTGTTCACTGCTATCTGATCACCATTTGGATGTTGAAAATGCTCTGTGAAAGTAAACCGCTATCATTTTTTTGAAAGCGCTTTTATAAGCCGCTCACTGGCCGATAATTTTAAAGAAATGTTATACCATTTCATCATGTTCCTTATGTAAAGGATCGAAAAGGGGAGAAATCATGCTCAGTGAAAATGTAAAGAAGATCAGCATGGTTGAAAAAGTTGGATATGCGTCTGGAGATTTTGCATGTAATTTAATTTATGCAACAGTGTCTACGTATCTTTTGTTCTTCTATACAGATGTTTTTGGTTTATCGGCAGCAGCAGCCGGTACGATGTTTTTAGTGGTTAGAATCATCGACGCTCTCGCTGATCCTTTTATCGGAACAATAGTTGACAGAACAAACAGCAGGTTTGGCCGCTTCAGACCGTATCTTTTATTCGGAGCTTTTCCCTTTGTCATATTGGCCATACTCTGTTTTACAACCCCGGATTTTTCGGATATGGGGAAATTAATATATGCCTATATCACCTATGTCGGCTTATCGCTTACATATACCATGATAAACGTGCCATATGGCGCGTTAACATCTGCAATGACCAGAAATAATCAAGAAGTTGTTAGTATAACGTCTGTCCGTATGTTATTTGCAAATCTTGGAGGACTTGTCGTTGCATTTTTTGTTCCCTTACTGGCTGCTTATTTAAGTGATAATTCCGGCAGCGAATCTCTTGGCTGGCAGCTAACCATGGGTATTATGGGAGTTATAGGCGGGTGCCTTTTAATCTTTTGTTTTAAAAGCACAAAAGAGCGTGTCACGCTTCAAAAATCGGAAGAAAAAATTAAATTTTCGGATATATTTGAGCAATTTCGTGTTAATCGGCCTCTAGTTGTATTAAGTATTTTCTTTATTATTATTTTTGGAGTGAATTCAATCAGTAATTCGGTTGGCATCTATTACGTAACGTATAATTTAGAAAGAGCGGATTTAGTGAAGTGGTACGGTTTGTTGGGAAGTTTGCCTGCTTTGGTCATTTTACCGTTTATTCCAAAGCTTCATCAATTATTAGGGAAGAAGAAATTACTAAACTATGCATTATTACTGAATATGATCGGCCTCTTAGCTTTACTTTTCGTTCCGTCAAGTAATGTATTCCTGATACTTTCCTTTCGATTGCTGGCCGCTGCAGGAAGTCTCACTGCCGGGGGATATATGTGGGCGCTTATTCCTGAAACAATAGAATATGGAGAGTATAAGACCGGGAAAAGAATGGGCGGTCTCATATACGCTATTATCGGATTTTTCTTTAAATTCGGCATGGCCTTGGGAGGGGTTGTACCGGGTTTGGTTCTAGATCAGTTTGGATATGTGGCAAATCAGGTGCAAACGCCGGAGGCATTGACGGGAATTTTAATTACAACAACCATTATCCCCGTGTTCTTACTGGTTCTGGCCTTGATTGATATTAATTTCTATAACTTAGATGAGAAAAAATATAAAAGCATGGTTCGAGAATTAGAGAATAGAGACAAAGTTTATTTGGATCATATTGACGATTTCAAAGCTTAAAACATGATGAGTCAACAGAAAATAGCTGAGGAGGAGTTCAAAATGAAGATTATCAATCCAGTACTTAAAGGATTCAACCCCGATCCGAGTATTTGCAGGGTTGGAGAGGATTATTATATCGCTGTATCTACATTTGAGTGGTTTCCGGGAGTCCAGATACACCACTCAAAAGATTTAGTCAATTGGCACTTAGTTGCACATCCATTACAGAGAGTTTCGCAATTAGACATGAAAGGAAATCCTAATTCAGGCGGGGTCTGGGCGCCATGTTTAAGTTACAGCGACGGAAAGTTTTGGCTGATCTATACGGATGTTAAGGTTGTAGATGGCGCCTGGAAAGATTGCCACAATTATTTAGTGACTTGTGACACGATTGATGGTGATTGGGGGGAGCCGATCACATTAAACAGCTCGGGTTTTGATGCTTCTTTGTTCCATGATACGGATGGGAAAAAATATTTATTAAATATGTTATGGGATCAGCGTATTGATCGGCACTCCTTTGGAGGCATTGTCATGCAGGAATATTCTGATAAGGAGCAAAAACTAATCGGTAAACCGAAAGTGATATTTAAAGGAACTGAAAGAAAGCTGACGGAAGCGCCGCACCTTTACCGTATCGGGAACTATTATTATTTATTAACCGCAGAAGGAGGAACGCGGTTCGAACATGCTGCTACAATTGCCCGCTCTGCAAATATTGAGGGTCCATATGAAGTTCATCCTGATAATCCTATCTTAACGTCATGGCATGCGCCGGAAAATCCGCTGCAAAAATGCGGACATGCATCCATTGTACAAACACATACAGGCGAGTGGTATTTAGCTCATTTAACGGGACGTCCCATTCACCCGGACGATGATTCAATTTTTCAGCAGAGGGGATATTGTCCTTTGGGCAGAGAAACTGCTATTCAAAAGCTCTATTGGAAAGATGGCTGGCCTTATGTAGCAGGCGGAAAAGAAGGGAGCTTGGAAGTGGAAGCGCCTTCTATACCTGAAACAATGTTTGAAGAAACCTATCCGGAAGTTGATGAATTTGAGGATGCAACATTAAATATTAATTTTCAAACGTTAAGAATTCCGTTTACGGAGAAATTAGGATCATTAACTCAAGCGCCAAATCATTTACGATTATACGGCCATGAATCCTTAACTTCGACATTTACTCAGGCGTTTGTAGCCAGACGCTGGCAAAGCCTCCATTTTGAAGCGGAAACGGCTGTTGCGTTTTATCCGGAAAATTTTCAGCAAGCCGCTGGTTTGGTGAACTATTACAATACAGAGAATTGGACGGCTCTTCAAGTCACGTATGATGAAGAACTTGGCCGTATTCTTGAATTAACGATATGTGATAACTTTTCTTTTTCACAACCGTTAAAAAATAAAATTGTGATTCCTCGTGAAGTCAAGTATGTCTATTTAAAAGTGAATATTGAAAACGAAAAATATTATTATTTGTATTCATTTAACAAAGAAGATTGGCACAAAATCGACATTGCATTAGAATCGAAAAAATTATCAGATGATTACATCCGCGGCGGGGGATTCTTTACAGGAGCTTTTGTAGGGATGCAATGCCAAGATACGAGCGGTCATCATATTCCGGCCGACTTCAGATATTTCCGTTATAAAGAAAAATAATTAGCACATGAAAAAGGAGATTTCTATTTTAGAACTCCTTTTTCATATTAGAAGGTGCCTTTGTCAGTATTGATTCAGAAATACGCCTAGAATAAAAAAACCCATCTTTAAAGATGAGCGTAAAACATAGATGTATGTACATTTCAGTTATGAACCATGTCGAGAAAATGATCAATAACAATAGAGGACATTCCTAGAGCAGGGGCATTCTTTCCTAAGATAGATGGTAATAATTCATAGCTATTGTCTAGTTGGGAATAAACCCTGGATGACACTTCGCTTTTAATTGAATGTAAAACCATAGGATGCGATTCAATGATGCTGTTTCTTAAAATGATGGCTTGCGGATTAAATGTATTTAAAATATTGGTCAGGCCTATTCCTAAATAGAAACCAAAATTCTGTAATGCCTGTAAAGTTCCAACATCATTCAGATGGGCGAGGTCTATGATATCTTGGCTGGACACTTTTTTCTCTTTCGTCTGAAGAGATGTTACTAAAGCCTTCTCTGAAGCATACAATTCCCAGCAGCCTCGGTTTCCGCAACTGCATTTAGGACCCTTAAAGTCTATTGTCATATGTCCCATTTCTCCAGAGAATCCGCCAACCCCTCTATATAAATGATTGTTGATCATAACGCCGATCCCTATTCCTGTACCGATACTTGCATAAATAATGTTATCGTGATTTTTTGCCGCACCAAATACTTTTTCTCCATATGCGCCGGCATTTGCCTCATTTTCAATAAAAACGGGCACATTGAACTTCTTTTGGATGAAAGATTTTAAGTCAATATCTCTCCAGTTGGCGTTCGGAGCGAAAACAATTTTCTGATTTTTGTCAATCAGCCCGGGCGCGCATATCCCTATACCAATAAGACCGTATGGAGATTGCGGCATATTTGCAATAAAGTGATGAATCATCTCAATTAAAATATCTTTAGTGATTTCTGGAGAATTGCATTCCAAATGGTGGTGTTGATCAAGGACGATCGTCCCTTCAAGATCTGTTAAAATGCCATTAACATAATCCACGCCAACATCTATTCCTACGGAGTATCCTGCTTTTTTATTAAAAACAAGCATGACAGGTCTTCTGCCGCCGCTTGATTGTCCCTGACCTATTTCAAATACGAGGTTTTCTTTCATTAATGTGTTTACCTGTGACGAAACAGTTGATTTATTTAATCCGGTCATTTCAGATAATTTTGCTCTTGAAATAGGAGAATTTTTAAGTATTTCGTTTAGTAATAACTTTTGGTTAACTTTTTTGACAAAGGCTTGATCAGCGATATCCACTTCATCCACTCCATTTGTATAATCTTTAAATTAAGTTGAACGTTCTGTGTTATCGTGCGAAACGCAGTACATAGCGAATCCAACCTTTATTATATCTAATGTGTTCGTAAAAAACTAAAAAAAATATTGAAAATACTGATGAGGTTATATAAGATGAAAATAAGTTAGTTTGTTTAGGCAACAAACTAATGTGCAACATGACATAAAAGCATTTGTATTTGAATGATCATTTTAGAATTTATTTTTAAGGGGGAAATCACACATGGCTCACTCTCATTCCGGTTCAGTTAACTATTTTGAAAGCGTAAACAAAGTGATTTACGAAGGGAAAGAATCCACGAATCCTTTAGCATTTAAATACTATAATTCTCAAGAAGTAATTGGCGGAAAAACGATGAAAGAGCATTTGCGATTTTCTATTGCCTATTGGCATACATTTACCGCTGACGGCACAGACATGTTTGGAGCAGCTACGATGCAAAGACCGTGGGATCATTATAAAGGCATGGATCTGGCGAGAGCGAGGGTAGATGCAGCGTTTGAGCTGTTTGAAAAACTGGATGCGCCATTTTTTGCTTTTCATGACCGGGATATCGCACCGGAAGGAAGTACGTTAAAAGAGACAAATCAAAATCTGGATATAATCGTGGACATGATAAAAGACTACATGAGAACCAGCGGCGTTAAGCTATTATGGAATACTGCAAACATGTTTACGAATCCCCGTTTCGTCCATGGTGCGGCGACTTCTTGTAATGCAGATGTATTTGCGTATGCCGCAGCCCAAGTAAAAAAAGGATTAGAAACAGCAAAGGAGCTTGGCGCCGAGAACTATGTATTTTGGGGCGGACGTGAAGGGTACGAAACTTTGTTAAATACCGATTTAAAATTTGAGCTTGATAATATGGCCAGATTTATGCATATGGCAGCGGATTATGCGAAGGAAATCGGGTATACAGGGCAGTTTTTGATTGAACCAAAACCAAAAGAGCCGACCACCCATCAATATGATACGGACGCAGCAACAACCATTGCCTTTTTAAAGCAATATGGCTTAGACAATCATTTTAAATTAAATCTCGAAGCCAATCATGCCACATTAGCCGGACATACATTCGAACATGAATTACGAATGGCGAGAGTGCATGGCTTGCTTGGCTCTGTTGACGCGAATCAGGGTGATCCGCTTTTAGGCTGGGACACAGATGAATTTCCGACAGATTTATATTCTGCGACATTAGCAATGTACGAAATCCTGCAAAATGGCGGTCTTGGAAGCGGCGGATTAAACTTTGACGCAAAGGTCAGGAGATCTTCTTTTGAGCCTGATGATTTACTATATGCCCATGTTGCAGGGATGGATACATTTGCAAGAGGATTAAAAGCCGCCCACAAATTAATCGAAGATCGTGTGTTTGAAAATGTGATTCAACACCGTTACCGCAGCTTTACTGAAGGGATTGGTCTTGAAATTGCAGAAGGAAGAGCTGATTTTAAAACACTTGAGCAATATGCGCTGAACAATCAGCCAATTAAAAACGAATCAGGGAGACAGGAGCGGTTAAAAGCGATATTAAATCAATACATTTTACAGGTATAACAAATGAAAAAAGAAGCTCCAGATCCCGCTGTAAAAAGATGCAGGCAGCCAAGTTCCCGGAATTGCCCGTCATGAAGTTACTGTTATGGCGGGCCAATTCAATGGGGATCTATTTAGAGAGGAAGGAGTGAAAAAATGAAGTATGTCATTGGAATAGACCTTGGAACGAGTGCCGTTAAAACCATTTTAGTCAATCAAAACGGCAAGGTTTGTGCAGAAACGTCCAAAAGTTACCCGCTCATCCAAGAGAAGGCGGGATATAGTGAGCAAAATCCTGAAGACTGGGTGCAGCAAACAATTGAAGCATTGGCTGAATTGATTTCGATATCCAACGTTCAAGCCGGGGATATTGACGGGATTAGCTATTCAGGACAAATGCATGGGTTAGTACTGCTTGATCAAGATCGGCAGGTGCTGCGTCATGCGATTCTTTGGAATGATACCAGAACGACGCCTCAATGTAGCAGAATTACCGAGACATTTGGCGATCATCTGCTTGATATCACAAAAAACCGTGTCCTTGAAGGGTTTACATTACCTAAAATGTTATGGGTGAAGGAACATGAGCCTGAACTTTTTCACAAAACCGCTGTTTTTTTGCTTCCGAAAGACTATGTGAGATTCCGCATGACTGGCGCCATTCATACCGAATACTCCGATGCGGCGGGAACGTTACTTTTACATATGACCCGCAAAGAGTGGAGCGATGAGATTTGCAATCAATTTGGTATTTCAGCGGAAATTTGTCCTCCGCTTGTTGAATCCCATGACTGTGTAGGATCGCTGCTTCCGAGCGTTGCGGCGGAGACTGGGCTGTTGGAAAAAACAAAAGTGTACGCTGGGGGAGCAGACAATGCTTGCGGTGCTGTCGGAGCCGGTATTCTTTCTTCCGGAAAAACATTATGCAGTATCGGGACGTCAGGAGTCATACTTTCCTGTGAAGAAGACAAAGAAAGGGACTTTAAAGGGAAAGTGCACTTTTTTAATCATGGAAAGAAGGATTCTTTTTATACGATGGGAGTCACGCTCGCTGCAGGGTACAGCTTGGACTGGTTTAAAAGAACGTTTGCGCCGAACGAATCGTTTGAACAATTATTGCAGGGAGTGGAATCTGTTCCGATAGGAGCAAATGGACTGCTGTACACTCCTTATTTGGTTGGTGAAAGAACGCCGCATGCTGATTCTTCTATTCGGGGAAGCTTGATCGGAATGGACGGAGCCCACAAAAGAGAGCACTTTTTGAGGGCGATAATGGAAGGCATCACATTCTCTTTATATGAATCAATTGAACTATTCCGCGAAGCGGGAAAATCAGTTGATACGGTTGTCTCTATTGGCGGGGGAGCTAAAAATGAAACGTGGCTTCAAATGCAGGCTGATATTTTCAATACGAGGGTGGTTAAGTTAGAGAATGAACAAGGTCCCGCCATGGGGGCTGCAATGTTAGCTGCCTTCGGAAGCGGGTGGTTTGACTCTCTCGAAGAATGTGCAGAGCAGTTCATTCATGAAGCAGCTGCATTTTATCCAAAAAAACAAAATGTTCAAACATATAAAACACTATTCGAGTTGTATAAGAACATTTACGTTCACACAAAAGATCTCAATACAGCTTTAAAGAGCTTTAGACAAAAATGAAGAAAGAACCTCGCCAAATTGGCCAGGTTCTTTTTATATTGCACAAAAACAGACACGGTGATATAATCAGAACACGCGCGTTTTTTGTGTGAAAAGTCATAGTTATCCATCTTATATTATGATTATATCATGCTGAAAAGCTCTTGTCAAATTTTTTTGAAGGGGAGATATAGAATGAGTTCTTTGGTTCTCGGCATTCACGAAATTGAAAAAACACAGCCTTTGCTCGTTGGAGGAAAAGGGTTACATTTAGGGGAATTATCAAAAATTCAAGGAATACAAGTACCGGAAGGTTTTTGTGTCACAACCGCAGGATATCAAAAAGCCATTGAACAAAACGAAACGTTACAAGCGCTGTTGGATCAACTGACCATGCTGAAAGTGGAGAATCGGGATCAAATTGGTGAAGTCAGCAAAAAAATCCGGCAAACCATTATGGAAACAGAAATTCCTTCAGATGTAGTCAAAGCAGTTGCTTGCCATCTCTCCCGGTTCGGCGAAGAACATGCCTATGCCGTACGTTCCAGTGCGACAGCAGAGGATTTACCGCATGCCTCTTTTGCCGGTCAACAAGACACCTATTTAAATATTACCGGCGTCGATGCGATCTTGCAGCATATCAGTAAATGTTGGGCGTCCCTATTTACGGATCGCGCGGTCATTTACCGTATGCAAAATGGATTTGATCACAGCCAAGTTTATTTATCCGTTATCATCCAAAGGATGGTGTTCCCACAGGCTTCGGGAATTTTATTTACCGCTGATCCGATGACCGGAAACCGAAAGCTGCTATCCATCGATGCCGGTTTTGGACTTGGTGAAGCACTGGTCTCCGGCTTAGTCTCTGCCGATTGTTATAAAGTACAGGACGGGCAAATCGTCGATAAGAGAATAGAAACTAAAAAATTGGCTATCTATGGACGAAAAGAAGGCGGAACAGAAACACAGGAGATCGCTCTTGATCAGCAAAAGATTCAAACATTGACTGATGAACAAATTTTACAGCTGGCACGTATCGGGAGACAGATCGAAGCTCATTTCGGCCAGCCGCAAGATATCGAATGGTGTTTGGACCGCGATACTTTTTATATTGTCCAAAGCCGGCCGATCACAACGTTATACCCCGTTCCTGAAGCGAACGATCAAGAAAATCACGTCTATATCTCTGTTGGTCATCAGCAAATGATGACGGATCCCATAAAACCCCTTGGATTGTCTTTTTTTCTGTTGACGACTGCTGCACCTATGCGTAAAGCCGGCGGAAGGCTATTCGTTGATGTCACACATCAACTGGCATCCCCTACTGTCAGAGAAGTTTTCTTAAAAGGCATGGGGCAGCACGATCCGCTCTTAAAAAACGCACTTATGACCATAATAGAGCGAGATGATTTCATTAAGCCGATACCTGATAAAACGGCACCGATTCCCGGCAAAGGCAATGCAGATATGCCGGAACAAGCTGAAAACGATCCGGCAATTGTTTCTGATTTGATTAAGAGCAGTCAAGCATCGATAGAAGAGTTAAAACAAAACATCCAGACGAAATCAGGAGATGATTTATTTCGTTTTATTTTGGAAGATATCCAGGAATTAAAGAAGATTCTATTTAACCCAAAAAGTTCGGTGTTGATTCGAACCGCAATGGATGCTTCATCATGGATTAACGAAAAAATGAACGAGTGGTTAGGTGAAAAAAACGCAGCAGATACGCTTTCTCAATCTGTACCCCATAATATTACTTCAGAAATGGGGCTTGCGCTATTGGACGTCGCCGATGTGATCCGCCCTTACCCAGAAGTCATTGCCTATTTAGAGAATGTAAAAGATGATCACTTTTTGGATGGGCTGGTGACGTTTGAAGGCGGGCGGGAAACCCGTGACGCTATCTATGCTTATCTCAACAAGTACGGAATGCGATGTGCCGGAGAAATTGATATGACAAGAACTCGATGGAGCGAAAAACCAACTGCACTTGTCCCTATGATTCTTAATAATCTCAAAAACTTTGAGCCAAATGCCAGCCAGCGGAAATTTGAGCAAGGGCGGCAGGAGGCTTTGAAGAAAGAACAAGAGTTATTAGACCGATTGAAGCAATTACCGGATGGTGAACAAAAAGCCAAAGAAACTAAACGAATGATCCGCATCATCCGGAACTTCAGCGGGTTCAGGGAATATCCAAAATACGGCATGATCAGCCGCTACTTCGTTTATAAGCAGGCTTTACTGAAAGAAGCCGAACAACTCGCAGAAGCGGGCGTTATTCATGAAAAAGAAGACATATACTATCTCACTTTTGAAGAACTTCAGGAAGTCGTACGCACACATAAATTGGATTACCAAATCATCAGCACACGAAAAGGCGAGTATAAAGTATATGAAAAACTAGCTCCGCCGCGTGTTATCACGTCTGACGGTGAAATCGTTACAGGCGAGTACAAACGAGAAAATCTCCCGGCCGGAGCGATTGCAGGGCTGCCCGTTTCCTCGGGAGTCATAGAGGGGAGGGCACGGGTTATTTTAAACATGGAAGATGCCGATTTGGAAGATGGGGATATATTAGTTACCTCCTATACTGATCCCAGCTGGACACCATTGTTTGTATCCATAAAAGGCCTGGTCACTGAAGTTGGCGGACTGATGACCCACGGAGCGGTTATCGCGCGTGAATACGGCTTACCTGCAGTTGTCGGAGTTGAAAATGCAACCCAATTGATAAAAGATGGGCAGCGAATACGCGTTCATGGAACAGAAGGCTCTATTGAAATATTATAATAGCGGGGGTGTGCAGCACGTCACCAGATATTTCCCGCATTTTACTAAGAAAAGCCGGAACCTCTTAGAAGAGGAATCCGGTTTTTTTATATGAAAATGACTTAATGTGTGAACACCGCATTTTGTGGACGGACTCTTTTTAAATGAGTGTGGAAGGCCGCTAAGATACCAAACAAAAAAGATTCAGTGACTAAATCTAACAAATGACAATTTTATAAAGGTGAGTAATATCCTTTTTAAGTTCACAACATCTGTAATCCTGATGAATTAAAAACGCCTTAGTTTTTTAACAACTATTTAGGAGTTTTGTTCATGAACAAGTTTTTATCCGGATTGGATTGTTCGCCTCATTCTTCATAGCGGCAATATTTGCGCAGGCAGGGGTGGAAACTCTCCCGCTTACCAGATTACCAGAGTGAAAATAAAAAATGTTTATCTCAGATTGGTTTTTTTAAAAAGTAAAAACGCCATAAAACTTCTTATGGCGTCTGTCCGAACTAAGGGATGCAATGTTTGGGAGACGAATATAAATCGTCAATGTGCTAGAAAAGGAATGCAGCACCTACAATGATTAACAAAATGAACAGCACAACGATCAATACGAAAGAGTTTCCGCCATAATTTCCACCGTAGTTCCCCATATTATTGCCACCTCCTGTTGTTAGGATAGTACATAATATGCCGGACGATAAATTTCGACATAGATTTAAGTCTAAATAAGAAAAAATGGATGTTATGTCTAAAATGAAGAGCTTCTAAAACAATAAAATAATGGGAGGTTAACTGAAAGAGAGAAATGGATGGGACGGTTTGCTGTTTAAAGAGGAGGGATATGGCTAAACATGCAATAAAACTGTGTATGAAAGTGGTGAGCATGAAGTTACTTCATCATGCAGAGTCACATACGAAGAGGTACAGGGAAATTATAGTTAACGAAAATATTCATCATTTCCCGGGCAAGCGCAGTATACGACAAATCAAAACAAATCACAAAGGAACGGAAGGTACGATACAAGGAGGCTGCTTGCGGGTTTGTGGTGCAGATAAAGTTTCCGTTTCAAAAAGGTCGTATGTTTATTCGGAACTTTACGTTTATTCCTGAAGAATGCTTGTAAAAGAAAGTCGGCAAAACTGCCGACTTTCCTAACGGAATTTAGATCTCAACAGATCTCTAAAGAAACCATCGACACTATCACCGGTGCCGCTATCATATTTCAGGATGTATTCTCCTTTTTGGTTAACGCTGAATTCCTGAATGAACGTTTTCCCCGCATTTAATGTCGTGGAGGATATAAGGAAGAAGCTGCCTGATTGAGCGAGGGTATAACGATGCCGGGGCGGCTGCGGATCAACTGAAACGAAGTATATTCCCAGGCAAGGAGTATTTCTTTAACCTGAAACTTTTATAAAGCATTAACGTATTACTTTATAAAGGTAAATAAGGAGGCTTATGAATGGGATTAAAAAATTTCTTTAATACTGAGTTAAAATGCTCTATCTGCGGAAAAACATTAAAATCAGGGGATGAGATAACAGCTTATCTTACACTTCCGAGTGAGAAGAAGATGCCTGTGGGGAGAATGGATAAAGTGTTAAGCAAACACTCTGATAAGGTCTGCTGTAAAAAGTGCAGTGAGTAGGTTTTTAGTGTTATGAGGAACCTCTGGCGGGTTTCCTCATAACAAATATCAACCAATTAAATTAGAAAAAAGCGAAATTGTGATGATTAAAGTAGATAAAGAACTGAGGGATACCAAAGGGATCATTTTTCGTTTACTTTGCTTTTTTGAAGGTTTGTTTAGCTCGTGGATCACTGCACCCCATAAAAGCATGGATGCTAAAATGATAAGACTCATATGTAACAACACTCCTTTGTTTCTATAAATTTTACCATAAATATCACAAGGATGTCGATTGAACGAACATCTCTATAAAAAGAAGATGTTTATCTAAAATTGTTGAGAGATTCAGTGAACTATTATGTAGATTAAATTAGAGAAGTTCGAAAAAGGCCTCAAATTACTCAGTGAAGATGAATATGAAGAGGTTCACAGTTCATATCCTACAATTGCTCAAACGTTCAGTCACATCTGCGCGGTGGATGTTATGTGGCTGCAAGTACTTAAAGGAATAGACATGCAGGAAGCATTGGAAGGTTCTATGGCTTATGCTGAAAGGGCTCATTTATATTCTGCAGATGAATTTGCGGCGTCTTATGAAGAACTGGCTTCACAGTTTGAAGAATGGATGAATAGCCAAACCGATGTAGAACAAAAAATGAACTTAAATAACCCTTGGTTAGGTTACAGAGAAACTGCTTACTCAGAAATTTTATTCCATGTTGCCAATCACGGAACTTATCATCAGGGCAGCATAACAACTATGTTAAGACAGCAGGGCTACGCTTCGGCAATGAATGACCTTGCATTATATTGGTATCAGGATTAGTTCAGAGAGTACTTGCAAAATGCATAACCGCCGAATGATCTGTAGAGCTTCTTTTCTGAACTAAATGACAAAGTCTCATTCAGTCTGGGTGGGGCGCCGAGCAAGAATCGAGATCAAAGGCTGCCGTATCATTCCCGGCAGCCTTAATGATTAGGAAGTAAAATCGATAACCATGCGGCCGGTCACTTTACCTTGCTCCATTTCTTCAAAAATATCATTCACATCTTCAATCGGGCGTTTTGTCACTTTAGGTACAACTTTACCGTCTGCAGCAAATTGAAAAGCTTCCTTCAGGTCTTCTCTGGTACCTACTAATGAACCTACTACCTGAATTCCATCTAACACGAGACGGGGAATATCTAAATCCATTTTGTCCACCGGTAAACCGACAGCGACTACACGGGCTCCTGCTTTTACAACATCAATCGCTTGATTAAAAGGGGCTTTAGAGACAGCCGTGATGACCACAGCATCAAGCCCTAAATCGTTAGTCACTTCTTTTGCTTTAGCGACGGGGTCTTCGTTTAAACTGTTTACAACCGCATCAGCGCCTAAGCTCTTAGCAAAATTCAATTTTTCGTCGCTAATGTCGAAAGCAATTACTTTAGCGTTAAAGACATTTTTTGCATATTGAACAGCCAAGTTGCCTAAACCGCCGACTCCAAATACACCGATCCATTGACCTGGTTTAATTTCACTGACTTTAACCGCTTTATAAGTTGTTACACCTGCACAAGTAATGCTGCTTGCTGCTGCAGGATCTAAATTTTCCGGCACCTTTATTGCATAATCAACCGCTACGATTGCTTCTTCAGCCATTGCGCCGTCAACTGTATAGCCGGCATTTTTTACATCGCGGCACAAGGTTTCACGGCCAGTTAGGCAATATTCACAGCAGCCGCAGCTTTCAAACATCCAGGCAATAGAGACGCGGTCGCCCTTTTTCAGACTTGTTACACCTTCACCGATCTCAGTTACAATGCCTATTCCCTCATGACCTAGAGTGACGCCAGTAACATCCCCGAAATCAGCATTTTTAACATGTAAGTCAGTATGACATACACCACAGTATTCCATCTTAACTTTGGCTTCACCATATCGCAAAGGACGTAATTCTTTTTGTACGATCGCTATACTTTTGTCTTTTGTAGCTACTACTGCTTTCAAATCATGCACCCCTTTCGAATATTAGCAGAAAATTTTTACTTATCTTACAATTTAGCACACTGTTCTTATTTTGAAAACCCTTACATTTTTTGTGGACAAGTGTCTCTACAAAAGTTGAGGGAGCTATGCAGGGGGATTCTATGGATATCATGTGTCATCTCCAAATGCACAGAATTTACATATATACATAAATAGATGCGTTTTCAAAAGAGGCTTTTTTTGAGCGATAAAAAGCTGACGGAAGATAAATTTGACAATCACCGGCTCACTAAGTTTTTGCCCTTTATCAGCCCTAACCCTGCTACATCATGTAATCCGGTTCAAAGATATCTTAAAATCGATAAAACTTCGTTCATAAGTCTGTTTTCCAGCGTGAAAGGAGACGCGAGTTTAAGTAGCGCCAAATACTGCTATTCGTGCGATTGGTTCAAATACAAATCTTCAAGAGGGAGTCATTTTACATGATTTGTTAAAACAATTTGTTTCAGTCAAAGATAAGATGATCTCATTCATGGCCCTTGTTATCTTGGAAATCACACGTTCATCGGACGAAAAGCAAAATGCGAATATCCTGAATTAAATTGATGCATGAGAATTGGCGCTCCACGATGCAAGGCCAGATCAGTTTTGGGAAGAGTCAGATTTCGGTCAGGGATTCGCAAAGGGAAGAGTTAAAAGCTGTTCATCGGATATTTGTGGGGAAGCTGCAAGAAGGGTCGAAGGTGAGCAGGGCGGCGGATTAAAACTGACCTTCCCTCAAATTTTATCCCAATAGGATTGACAGGAGGATACAATCATAAAAATAAAATGATGCTTCGCGAATGAGCCTAAAAGCGGCTCTTTTATGATGCTTCTTTGACGCTTTAATGGGAAACGCAGCACTCATGGTTCTGCTGGATAAGACAACTTTTCTTATACAATTAGCATATTGAAGTTACTTATTTTTACATAACTGTTGGAAATCATCTTTCCATCTGAGATAATAAAATTC
Source organism: Bacillus sp. 275 (assembly GCF_001999205.1). Lineage (NCBI taxonomy): Bacteria > Bacillati > Bacillota > Bacilli > Caryophanales > Bacillaceae > Bacillus > Bacillus sp. 275. The sequence continues at coordinate 148,350 of NZ_CP019626.1, read as the reverse complement.
ATCTTGATTGATTCATGGGGGAGTAAGGATGGGCTGTTTTTATCAAACGCAAACCATTTTACAAACAAATTCCTCAAGCGGTTTTTATAACCGAAGAAATTAGTGCTTTGGATAAACGCTGTAAGAAGGACTCTCTGTTTAAATAAACGAGGTGAAAATCAATGAATGGTATAGAATTCTTAGAATCTGTGTCGCGACTTGGACAACTCATTTTGGTGTTTTCCTGCTACGCCGTTTATTGGAAATTGGGTAAAACGAAAAGGGAGCGAAGACTTACAAAATTCGAAGCTTTGCTTAGGTTCTTTGTAATGTTTGGTCTATCCGCATGGGGGCTGTCGTTTCTTGCTTTGAATTTGTGGTCGTAATCTTTCTGCCGATATTTGAGCTTAAACTGCAGAGAATTACACTGGCAGGATATGATTTTACCCTTAGTGAAAAGAATTTCACGGGTAATCATTTGAACTTGAGCGCGGCTGATAAGGTGAATGGTGATGCAAACAGAAATCATTACTTATTGATCACAAAAGGAGCCGGCTGCGGAGATGTGTGGATTAAAGGCTTTTACGGATTCGAACACGATGAGCCGGATGCAGATTGGTGAGCGATATACAGTCAAGGTATTTCCTTGACCTTTTTTAATGGCAATAAAATTTCTGGATATTAAGATAGTGAATTGATGATCTGCCAAAAAAACATAGATCTTTTAAAGTGATGGATATATACTGATTTTAAACAATAGGAAAAAAATGAGAAATGTATTTTTATAAAAAGCAGGTGAAATATATGGGAGCGGCGTCTTGGAGCAAAAGTCAAAGCTATACTTACACATTGGCTTTTTCAAGTTTGTCGTATGGTTTGATCTTCGGGCTATATATGTTTGTATACTCGGGTTTTGTGCCATTTGCATTGGTTACTGTAGTTATCATTGCTTTTTACGCATTTATTATTTACTTTTTGTTTGCTGTTCCTGTGCAACTATGGTTAAGAAAGAAGCCTAAAAAGTTTAGTTTGGTTCATCTTTTCATTTATACAGCAGTCGCTTTTTTAGCTGTGTTCTTGTTCTGGTACATAGATAATCCGCCAATTGATTTCACAGTTTTCAGAATGCCCATTTATTACATAATGAGCATTGTTGCTGCGTTCATATATTGGTTCTGGGACTCTATATTTCTGAGAAATTACAATGTTCACTGCAAGTAAAGCTGATGTTTCCAAAAGAAAGCGGGTGAGGAAAAATGGAGTACATTGAGTTGACTAGGGACAATATTGATGACAATCATATTTGCTGTGCATTAGGTACGAAACAATATGAGGATGCGGTAAATGAAAAGAAGAGCTGGCTCAAAGATCGGATGATTGATGGCTTGGTGTTCTATCGCCTAAACGAACGGGCAAAAGTTTTTATTGAATATTTACCTGCAGAAGAAGCGTGGGTTCCGGTAAGCGCACCTCATTTTATGTTTATTAATTGTCTTTGGGTCTCAGGTAAATATAAGAATAACGGACATGCGAAACACTTGTTAGAAAAATGTGTGTCAGATGCAAAATCCCGCGGTATGGATGGGATAGTTCATATAGTGGGGAAGAAAAAGCTCCCTTATTTAAGTGATAAGCATTTCTTTGAACATATGGGATTTGCTGTGCAAGATGAAGCAGAACCCTATTTTCAGTTGATGTCACTGACGTGGAATGAACATGCACATCCTCCTGTATTTAAAAAACAGGTGAAAAGTAATTTCGTTAATGATGAGGGAATCACAATATTTTATACAGCCCAATGCCCATTTGCAGTCGGATTGTTAAAGGATTTAAAGGAACTGACTGAAAAGAAAGGACTTCATTTTCAGGCCCGGCGAATAACGTCAAAAGATATGGCGCAAAAATCCCCGGCAGTTTGGACGACTTTCAGCGTGTTTTATAATGGGACATTTCTCACTCATGAGATGATGAGCGTGAATAAGTTTGAAAAAAAACTCAATAAGCTTGTAATGGCTTAACTTTGTTTTATTACTATTCCTCGTTTCTATATTCGATACTGAGGGTTTTTCACGAAAATTGTTCAGTACTTTACATCGCGGGCGGCAAATGAATGATTATTGTTTTTGACAAAGATGATAACGTCCATCATTATAGTAAAAATAGATTGAGATAAGTTCTTCAACAAACGAAGAAGTTCTTTTCAAAGATCGATAACAATGAAACAGGAGACTGCAAATGCAAAAAATTGAAACCCTTCGCTTAATTTTAAGAAATTTTACCGAGAGAGATGCGCAAGGTCTGTTGGAATATTCGGCACATCCGAGAGTGAATTGCTTTCTTGATGACAGAATATCTACGTTAGAAGAAGCTGCAGCAAACGTTCAAAAAAGAAGCCGAGATGACTCTTATATTGCAGTTTGTTTAAAAGACAGTAATGATCTAGTCGGAGAACTATTTTATTTAAAAGAAGAGCCAGATACCTATTCCGTTTGTTGGAATTTCAATGCCCGTTTTGAAGGGAAGGGATACGCAAGTGAAAGTGCGAAGGCTTTCTTTGAGTATCTCTTTATGCAAAAAGAAGCAAGAAGGCTTTATGCATATGTTGAAGATGATAACTGCAGGTCACAAAAACTATGTGAAAGATTAGGAATGCGTAAAGAAGGTTATTTTCTTGAATTTATTTCATTTACTGCACACGAGGATGGAACACCTAAATATGAAAACACTTACCAATACGCATTGCTAAAGAAAGAATGGTTAAAACAAAAACATAGTTAATAGAATTTGTGGGGAAATAACCTCCCCTTTGTCGAAAAAACCTTGCTGAAAGCAGGTTTTTTTGTATTAGTTCATTAGGTTACCGACATACCAATGGATTATGGAATTGAAAAAAGTACTTAGATTAGTAACGATCAAAAAGATTAAGCTGAAGGTTGGGGAAAACATGAAATTCATTATAGCAACGTTGTAAAATTGGAGAGAGGATGAATGGGATGGACATTTTGCAGTTTAGCGACAGAAGGAGCGGGAAGTAATTCGAATCAGCAATGTTCAATTCATTTTGATGAATTAAAAGATGCGCTCGAGAATGGAAAAATGGTTGATACTCAAAATGTGAAAAGCTGTTCAGAGTTTAGACCTATTTTACAGTGAGACCGGAAATATTCTCTTAAACTTCTGATGTTGTTCAAAGCTGACACCTCTTGATGCTTATGCATGAGAAAATAATACCATTGAAATATATGTAATATCAATGAATAAGGTTGGAAACGGAGGGGTTCAAAGTTGGGCGATCTTGTGTAAAAGAAAGAATCAGGATGAATGTGACCAGCATCCACCCTGATCAATGGGGTTCACAGTGTTCTATTTCATTGTATTCCAATCGGAATAATATTACAAGGGTGAAAAAGAAATAAGCGGAATGTTTTCGGCTTCTTCTGCCTCTGGAGCGGGAAAAGGAAAGTGAGATGTTTGAATGAAAATAAATGATTATCTGAAGGAAAGGTTTCCGACTTTAAAATTAGTGCCCGGCATTTATCATCAATGGGACGTGGGAATTCATTTTTCTCTCGGCGGCAATATGTATCAATTTAATGAAAGCGGTGCTTTGAATCTTGAGTATTTTCAGCTTGTCCATCATCAAACCGCCGCGCTTTTCAATGAGCTGTTTGAACATAGCGATGACTTATTTCTTGTTGCCAACGTGTATAAGCACAAATCTCAAGGTAATCATGCGAGAAAATTAAAGGTTTATCAGCCGTTTCTGAAGTGTAAGGATGACTTATATCGGATTCAAGTGAAGACCTGTTCATGCCCGGTCGAAGAAGAATATGAAATGCAGCAGTTTTCTTTATTATGTAAACGGAAAGATCTGCGTATCCCCCAATTACTTAAGGCAGCCGTCCACGAAGATTTTCCGCTGAAGCCAAGGTTCGGGGGCTGTTCCGTTGGGTATCCCGATGTTTTCTTTGTGAATATGACAAAAGATATTATTTTCTTTCTGTATGATGACAGAGGGTGTGAAGTCATTGCTCTTGATGCCGGAAGAATACGAAAGCTTTATGATCAATATCACGATTGGATTGAATTGGACTGAAAATGAACACATGAATTCGAATCCGCTTGTGCCGGCTTTGTTCTTGCCTAGTCCGGCTGCATGAGTATAATGGGCAGAATTGAAGGACGCCTGAAACTTTTTTTTCTCTCATACCGACCTTCTGCATGTTAAGCTTCTGTATTTATTTATTTTGAACGAATTCCTATTTGTAAAACGGCTGAATAGAATAACATAAAAGCTTTTTTACACAGTGCAGGAGGAGAGAAATGTGAGGGCTGAACACCGTGATTGTATGGAAATTGGAATTTATTCATTTGCAGAATTATATCCCGATCCTCTGACAGGGAAAACAGTCAGCGCAAAGCAGCGGATAGATGAATTGATGAAGCTGGCGAAACTGGCTGACGACGCAGGGCTTGATGTATTCGGTGTAGGCGAGCATCATCGTCTTGATTATGCGGTATCTTCGCCGCCGGCCATCTTATCAGCGATTTCACAGATCACTGAAAATATTAAGCTGACCAGTGCCACGACTGTATTATCCACCGCAGATCCCGTCCGTTTATTTGAGGATTTTGCAACGCTTGATCTGATTTCAGACGGCCGGGCGGAAATCATTGCGGGACGGGGCGCATTTTTAGACTCGTTTCCTCTTTTCGGTTATGACGTAGGCCATTATAAAGAACTGTTTGAAGAACACATTGACCTTTTTTTAAAATTAAATTCCGGGGAAGAATCGGTTACCTGGAAAGGACGTTACCGGCCGCCGCTGCGCGAGGCAGAAATTTCTCCTCGGCCTTTTCGCGGAAGCATTCCGCTATGGTTAGGTGTTTCGGGGACTCCGGAAAGCGCAGAACGGGCCGGGCGTGCAGGTGCGGGGTTGGCATTAGCTGTACTGAGCGGTGATCCGATGTCATCTAAGCCGCTTGTTGACAAATACCGGGAAGCGGCTTCTAAAGCCGGTCATCCTCCGGAAAATGTGAAGGTTGCCGTAACCGGACATATGTTCATTTCAAAAACGAATGAACAGGCAATACAAGAATTTTACCCGTATCATTCAAATTACTGGTCTCACGTTCATTCATATCACGGGATCGATGAGCCTTTAACGAAGGAAGATTTTGAGCGGGCGTCCGGAAAAGAAACAGCTTTATTTGTGGGAAGCTCACAGCAGATCATTGAAAAAATCATGCATCAATACGAGTTGTTCGGACATCAGCGATTTCTCGCGCAAATCGATATAGGAGGTATGCCGTTTAAAAAAGCCGCGGAAAACATCGAACGATTAGCAGCGGAAGTAGCACCGGTTATCCGAAAGGAAACCGGCAAATCCAGCGAATGAAGTTCTGAGCAAAAGGGGCGGGCCGGTCAACCGCGGATTCGATAACAGAATCGGCCCGGCTTTTTCTTTATGATTATAAAAAACAAAGGGAAAAGCGCCAATCTCATTGCTTTTTCCTATCAAGAAAAGGAAGGTCATTTCATCCTCCATCGTGAAGTGTATACACTGAAGGGTTTTTATTAACAAAAGAGGGAGGATGATGCAGTAATGAAAGGTTTAGTCAAAGCTGCAGTTTTAACTGTTACTCTTGGTATTGGAGGCGCTTTCTATTCAAGTGATGCATCTGCACACGGGTATATAAAAGAGCCCGTCAGCAGAGCGTACATGGGAGCATTAGAGAAACAAACATTGGGCTGGACGGCCGCTGCGCAGAAATATGGCTCCGTCATTGATAATCCTCAGTCTGTAGAAGGGCCGAAAGGATTTCCGGCTGCAGGTCCGCCGGATGGAAGAATCGCGTCTGCAAATGGGGGATCGGGACAAATTGACTTCGGTTTAGACAAGCAGACTGCAGATTATTGGGTGAAACAAAACATCCGCGGCGGTTTTAACACCTTTACTTGGTACTACACGGCCCCTCATGCGACATCAAAGTGGCACTATTATATCACCAAGAAAAACTGGAATCCGAATAAACCTTTGTCAAGAGATGAATTCGAATTAATCGGAACGGTAAACCACGACGGTTCCAAGGCAGATACGAATCTGACTCATAAGATTTTTGTGCCGACTGATCGAAGCGGGTATCATGTCATTTTAGGGGTATGGGACGTTGCGGATACTTCCAATGCCTTCTATAACGTCATCGATGTAAACCTTACACAATAATCTATGAATTACTGATCGGCTGCATGTTGATACATCGGCCGATCTTTTTAATTTTAATGTGTGAATGAAAAGGGGAAAAACAGCAGAGCGCCATAAACATTTCATTTATGGCGCCGTACGATCATGGAGGTGCTGCTGACATGGATGCGGAGGTAAGAGGATTCTTAATAACCGCCGAGGAAAGAAGCCCCAACGATGATTAATAAAATGAATAGCACCACGATTAACGCAAAGGAGCTACCATAACCACCTGAGAATCCCATATAATCTCACCTCCTAAAGAGGATTAATACATATTATGCCGAAATGAAAAGTTTGATAGGGATGCTAGTTTACTTTTTGAAAAAAAGTTTTTTTAGTCTGCATATATTTTCTTCTCACATTTCTTTTAAAGGGGGACCGTAAATGCTTCCTGTAATAGAAACGGACAGACTTATTCTTAGAGAAGTTGAAAAGAAAGATGCAAAGCAAATATTTGCTTGTTTTTCAAATGCAAATGTAACACGCTATTATGGTTTGGAACCTTTTGATTCAATGGAACAGGCTGAAAAAATGATTGGCTGGTTTAAAGATCAATATCATGATAAAAAGGGAATGCGATGGGGAATCGAGAGAAAAGATGCGAAGGGAATAATCATAGGAACTATTGGTTTTAACTCTTGGGTGCCCAAGCATAAGCGGGCGGAGGTCGGTTATGAGATTCATCCGAATTATTGGAGGAATGGCTATGCTTTTGAAGCGTTGGAGAATGTTCTTTCTTTTGGGTTTGAAAAGCTTGGGCTGCATCGTATAGTCGCTGTTGTTTTCATTGAGAATGCAGCGTCTCATCAATTACTGATAAAGGCGGGGTTTCAATCTGAAGGAATTTTGAGAAGATATATGTATCAAAACGGACTGCCCCATGATACACGTGTATATTCTATACTGAATGAGATCGTTAACGAATAAATTGAAAATTCGTCGTTTTGTCAAGTGTTCTGCGGTAAATAAAAAAAGCCGATGAAGGCTTAACATTGATTAGACGCTGTAAAGCATTCTTTTTGCTGCGCTTTCTGCAGACGGAGTTTGATTGTAAGAAACGATTCCGATAATCACTAACAAGATGATGAACACCAATATGCTCCACAACACTATTTTTAAAGACTTTGACATGGTATACCCTCACTTTGAAAGACTTTACCGGGGCTGCGATCGGAGCCCGCACTTCAAGTATAGTCGTTATAACGGTGAAAAATGTGCAGTCCAGTTAAAAAAACTTGCGGGCGCTGCCGCAAGTTTTCTCCGTATTAAGGTCTGTGGAATTCAATATGCTGATTATCACGATCGAACCACCCTCTGAATGCCCAATTGATCCAGCCCCCGTCTCCTTTGTTATCGAAGGACCCGTCTTCGAAGACCCAGATTCCGTAAGTAATACCGTCATAAACGGCTGATCCGTAAAATTGAACGCCGTTAAACCGGTCTTCATATTCTTGATTTAAATTGAACACCATGACGTTGTACTTCTGTCCTGATGCGTAAAATGTTGTTTCCATGACATTTTTTACCCAGCCGGTTCGGTTTTGATCTGACTTAACCGCTTCAGCAATGCGATCTGAGATTCCGAGAACATCTACGTTTACGTTCAGCCCGGCATCAACACCTGCTGCTTTTACGTTTTGGTCTGCTGTTTGGGATAATTTACTTTCTAACGGATTTGCAACGGGTGAAACGTGAGGCGCGTTTGCGTGTATAGACTGACTGGCTGCTGAGGCACTGGCTGTGAAAGGAATTGTTAGAGATAAAGCTAAGCATGATCCGACTATCGTTCTGGCGATTTTCATGGCAATGACCTCCTGAGGAAATTTTTAAAAATTGTTGCAAATTCATGGTATCGCAGAAAAATTGACCAAGCAAAGAGTAGATTTTCTCAAAAGTCATGTCATTCTATTTGTGTTGTTTTCTGTAAATGAAATACTTTTCATTAGGCGAAAAGGGAAGAAAATAATAGAGTCTTTTTATGTATTGTGATAGGATGACCGGATTTTGGGTGAAAATAGCCCGGAGAAACGCCATAATAAGAAAAACACCCGGAGTTTACCGGGTGTAAAAATGTTGATATGTCAAGTTAGCAGCATTTTTTACATTTTTTGCATTTTCTTTTATAAACAACGATGTAATCATAATCAAGATGCTTTTTATCTTGTTTCTTCTTTTTTTGTTTAGGCTGTTTTGGGTGGTGATCATAATGTCCGTTCATATCCATATCCATTCCCATACCCATATCCATACTCATATTCCTCCTTTTTTCATCTGACGGTAGTATTCTATGACAGAAAGCATGGATGGCTTGGACAAATGAAACGGTATGCTGAAAAAGAGGCATCTCATTCGGTATAAAAAACAGGATCATACCCGCCCGATAGAAAAGAGAGGAGATGATCCTGATATTGAGACCCTATTTGATAACCGCAATTGCAATGCCGTACCCTTTTTCAGCACTGTATAAGGCTGTCAGTTTCAATACCTTCCAGCCTTCCGCGGCTTTAGTCCCAATTCCGTTATGAGCCGTGATATAATCTCCCGGGCTGACCGTACTGTCGACCCGTACGTAATGCCGGCCGTTGAGTCCGACAATGTGCCATTCGTCTCTGGCCGCTCGTGCTTCATAGTCAGCTTCAAGAGCCGGACTGCAGTCCGGGTTTTGTTTCGGCACGCGTACCGTTTCTCCTGTTTCCTCGTCAGTCACATTTTCGTAAATGAAACCGCCGAACTCGTTTGTCAAAAAGCGGCTTTGCCATCCGAAGCTTGCGGCTCCTGAGATAAAAGCGGCTGTTTCTGAAATGACGCCGAGCATGTAATCACCGACGTGAGCCGATTCAATTTTTTCGCCTTTCACTGTGACGATTGTCCCGGCGGGAATTGTCTGGCCGGTTACACTTTCAAAGTATTCTCCGTACCCTGACAGGGAAGAGGTGACAGCTCCGGCGAACGTACCGTGGCCGCCCGCTGAATCCAATTTCCATTTGATGGACTGATGCCCTCCGGCAACCGTGTATGGTTCTTCCAATGTAATGCTTTCTGATGACAGAATCGTTCTGGAGACTTTGCTGCCCGTAATATGGGCATTGTTTGAAGCGGCGATAAATGCCCTTGAACCTTCAGAACTTGAACCTCCGGAAGAGCTGATGATCGCATTTCTGTCACCTCTGGCCGTAATATCGCCTGTTCCCGCAATAACGGCGCTTGTCGGGTTGAATGCAAAACCGGAGCTGGTCGCGAGCTGTGCGCCTCCCTTTAAATTGACGGGGATCTGATCATAAGTCTGTCCTTTTATAGATGCGGCCGCGCTGTAACCTTCCGCTTGCACCCCGAGAATGACGGCCTGACTGTTAGGGGACGTAATTCCGACGGAACCGCCGTCTCCGATCATCGTACCGTTTATAATATTTACGTTATATTGGCCTCCGCCGATTGAGATGCCTTTAGGAGATGACTTGTATATATCAAAATTTAAAATTTTAACATAATCGGTTTTATTTGATCCGCCGGATATATTGATGTCAACACCGGCTTGTGTAAAGCCGCGTATTTTAATGCCGTTGATCGTAATATTTTGACTGCGGTATTGAAGAGCTACGACTGGATTCCCGCCATAGTCGTATGAGGGATCACCAATAGCTGTGAATCCGTTTACATTAACGTTTTTATAGGCAGAGATGACCAGCGCCCTCGGGGTCACACCGTCATAGAGAGCATTGAATACCGGTTCAATCGCGGTGCAATCGGTTAAAGTAACATCATAAGCCGTCGTGCTTTCGGGATCTGAGGCCTGATGATGGCCGATATGACGAATATCAAATGAACGTACATCACGATACGAAACATGACCGATAATATGAACATTTTGAGAAGCCGGCCACAGGCTGTGCGCCTTTACCTCAATCCCGCGGATATTACCGCTCGTATAGTTATTTAAAAGCCAAACATGTTTAGAGCCGTCGTCAATTTCAATGCCGTTCGAGTTTGCGCTGCCCTCAGCATGCTCTGTGCCGCGGGGGTTTCCGGAATGGCAGTTGGAAATGAAAATATACTCGCTGTAATGGGTGGTAATGCCGTCGTCTCCGGCGCCGTATGCCACACAGTTATCAATCCATATATATCGGCAGCCGTCTTTCGTCCATTCTGTTTCAGGCAAATGATCGTAAGTCGGAGATGTAATATCAATACCATGGAGACCCGCGTTAACCGTTTCAACATTCTTAATCCAGCCGTATTGCACATTAGCAAACGTTAAACAGCTGGAAAACTGTCCTCCGGGGTTCCTGGCCCCGCATTGACGATCAGGATTCCAGTCTAAAGTCATGTTCTGGACAAAAATATTACGGTTTCCATTTTCGTAATCATCGTTAGTAATGACCCATTCGTATGCGGGAGTGTCCTCATGAAGCTTAAGCACGGTAATCCCTTGTCCCTCACCGGAAATGGTAGTCCATGAGGGGAGTTTTATCCCTTGAACCAAAAATTCTCCTGCGGGAACATTTACTTTGACCCGGCCGTTCCCGATCGCTCTCCGAAAGGCTTCCGTATTGTCCCGGCCGTCAGGGACCGCTCCGTAGTCCTCCACATTCACTTCCCGGGTGATTTTATTCATAAGCATTTCGTATTCGGTATCAAGCCGTTCTTTTAAAAGTGAGGTGACCATTCCTTCCGCCGTCACCCGGGCATCTGCGATCTCAAGATTATCATCCGTTGCGGAATGCTTAATAAAATTCTGCATCCTTGCTTTGAGATGCTCCAATTCAGAGGGCTGTGCAGGGTGAGACTGCAATGGGGCGTTTAAAGACGGATCAGGAAAGTTTTTAAATTGAACCATTCTAAAGACACCTCTTTCTTTTGATATAAGCGCCTGAGGCAGGGGACAGAAAAGAGTCGCGCGCCCTTTAAGCGCTTATTCTTCAAATTCTTTATTCAGAACGAAATTCCTTTTGAAACCAAGGTGAAATTTTAAAAACTCTGTTGAAAGAACGGATATAAAGCTTTGCATTATTGTAATTGAAGCTGTCATGTGAAAATGGAGGAAAAAACTGATAGGAGAGGCCCTCATTTTAGGTTTATTCTCATTGGCTTCGCAGTGCTTCCTCTTCGGCTGCATATACACCAAAATCAACATTCTTATCAGTTAAATGGTATAATGGGGCACGGATTGGTCATCAATACGACTGAAATAGGGAAGCAAAAGGAGCAGCGAAAATGACTTTACAAATCAAAATTAAATATTCAGATGATACGCAAACGAGAATCAGTAAAATTGAACAGGGCGATTGGATTGATCTGCGGGCAGCTGAAGATATAACAATCAAAAAAGGTGAATTCAAACTTATCCCGCTTGGAGTTGCGATGGAACTGCCGGAAGGATATGAGGCCCATCGTTCCGCGTTCAAGTACATATAAGCATTTCGGTATCATTCAGACAAATTCAATGGGAGTCATTGATGAATCATATAAAGGCGACAATGACTTCTGGTTTTTTCCTGCATTCGCGCTTCGGGATACTGACATTTCCAAGGGGGAGCGGATCTGCCAATTCAGAATCATGAAGAAAATGCCTGAAGTGGAGCTGATCGAAGTAGACAAGCTCGGGAACAATGACCGCGGCGGACTGGGATCAACAGGCACGAAATAAAACGAAAAAAGACTGCTTAACAGCAGTCTTTTTTTATGGAAACAGCAGTTACATTCAATTTGTTTCGGGGATTCTTGAATTGAGAAATCATACGTCACGTTCGAATTTGGCTTCGAAATAACCGGCCGCTCCGTAACCGTCTATGCCGGAGCAAATATTTGAGCCGGGCGTCAGCCCAGCTCAGCATATTGATAAAATGATTTCCCTGCAGTCCTCACTCTCCTCCAAAACTGGAGAAGGGTTTCATTTTTATCATTTAAGCCTTCCGTCTCTTTGAACAGAAAGACTTTTTTAGGTTAAAGGATAGAAGTTGTTTTGATGTTTTTATTCTTCAAGATGAACGGAGGTTTTGTCCAACGTATATAATATTGTGACAAAAGTGTAAACAAAAGAAAGGATGATGTTATGGCAAAAAGGGTTAGAAGAATAGACCGTAAAGCAGCTGGCAAAGAGGCAGAGCAGAAGAAACCGTCCAAAGTCACCCTGTTCTGCCGTTCGCTTCAAAGGCTGAAGCATTTGTATTGTAACATAAACATACAAATGCCATCAATAACCAAAAAAGGAATTTTAGTTTTAATTTTACCGTTTTTGCTTCTGCCGTTCTTTCGGGCTGATGCCGCTTCAGATATTTACGGCAGTTTCGAGGAATTAAAGCTGAATGAAGATTCTTCCGATTTTTCCATTTCAACGCGAGAGCATGACCCTTCTGTCCTCATATTAGCTATACACGGCGGAGGCATAGAGCCGGGGACCAGTGAGTTAGCCAGAGAAATTGCTGAAAACCGGAGTTTATATTTATTTGAAGGGTTAAAACCAGCCGGTAATGCGGCTCTGCATTTGACAAGTTCGCATTTCGATGAACCTAAGGCCGTGCAAATGGTGAAAGAGCACTCTCATGTCATTTCATTGCACGGTTACGGCAGTGACGATAAAAAGATAAAAATCGGCGGTACAGACAGAGAACGGGCCGAACTTTTGACCGATGTGCTGAAACGGCACGGGTATCCTGCCGTTCTTCTTGGCATAAATGATCAATATGCGGGCGTCAGTCCGAACAACCTTGCCAATCAATCTTCATCCGGATTGAGTATTCAAATCGAAATGAGCACCGGCTTCAGAAAATCACTATTTGACACTTTTACGCTGAAAAGCAGAGCATCCACACAAAATGGGACCTTTTATCAATTCACAAAAACGGTTTCTGATTTTATCAGTGACAATTATTAATAAGCTCGCCTATTTTGCCGGCGGGGCTTTTTCTTTTGAAATTTATGAAACTTTAAGTTCTTAAGATCGTATACATAATTGACAGGATGAAAGAAAAGAGGTGGGCAAATGAAAGTGATGATCGGGTCTATCATTCTTCTTGTCATCATCGGATTCGGTTTATGGCTGATGCTTAGTCCAATCTTTAAACAAGTGGGAAGCGGAGCCAAAAAATTCAAAAAGTCATGGGAGGAAGAAGATCAGCATGAGCGAAAATAAGCGCGGAAACACAAAAAAAATTATCGGCGGTGTGATTATAGGTGCAGCCCTTTTAATTGCGGGCGTTACAGCGTCACTATTCATTGAAAAAATACCGAACGGTTATGTCGGGGTTGTATACTCACCGAATGGCGGGGTAAAATCCGACACATTGGACCAAGGCTGGCACTTAGTCGGGTTATTTAATAAAGTAACGGAATATCCGGTGCGTATGCAGACAGTGAATAATGAAAATATAAAAGTGGCAACCTCAGACGGTAAAAATATAGAAATGGATATCGCTTACAACTATGTCGTGCAGCCTGATAAAGTAGTCGATCTGTTTAACAAATTCGGAGCGGTAGACGTTGAAACGATTGAAAATACATATTTAAAAACAAGGCTGTGGGATGCGGCGCGAAAATCAATCAGCAAATACTCGGTTATTGACACATACGGGCAAAAATCTGCAGAAGCCGCTGCCGATGTTCAAAAGAGATTTGCTGATGATATGAAGAGTCTTGGATTTTTAATTGATGATCTGACACTTGGCGTACCGAAGCCGGATAAAGCCACACAGGAAGCTATCGATGCAAGGGTGAAGTCTTCACAGGAACTTGAACGGACACAAACTGAAATTAAAATAGCCGAAGCCGAAGCGAAAAAGAAAAAAATTGAAGCGGAAGGGATCGCTGATTATAACGAAATCATAAAGAAATCAATGTCCGATGAGATGATCAAATATAAATGGATTGAAAAATGGGACGGAAAAACACCGAAAGCGACAGGCACAGACTCACTGCTGCAGCTGCCGCTGGACGATCAGAAGCAAAAATAAAAAGAGAAGGAGGCGATTGCCTCCTTTTTATGTTTTTTCCTGAGGGTCTTTTTCCGGCACTAATTCTTCAGACGCCTCGGTTTGATAGCTCCATAGCGTGCTATCCGTCTCTGTTGTGTCCTGATAATCTTCGGGAAGTACATATTGCTGCAAATACCGGTGAAAAAATGCCTCAAAAACAGAAATGCAAAGTGCAGAGATAACCGATGCCGCGGCAGGCGAGACATTAAATCCGCCAATGTTCATAAGGAATATCCATAATATAATGAATGAAATCCCGAAATCAGCTGCAACGGCTGTGAAATTGCTTGTTCTCGGCAGAATCATGCAATCACCCGCAAAATAAGTGATTAAACTTAAGATCACTGTAATAAACAGAACGTTTAAAAAGGTTACTTGGTACATAAGATCCAGAACAATGTACAGTAAAGCAAGTGTGAGCGCCGTTTTAGAAGCGAAAGCAATTACGTGTTTCATTTGAACCACCTTCGTTATTTCGTTTAGTCTTCATTGTAAGCAATCCGCAAATTTTTAAACTGGTATATAGTGGTTATAAAGTATACGTTTTAATAAAATGTGAATAGACATCACAGGATTCACAAGTTAAAATATGTAAAAAGGGGGATGCAAATGAAAAAATACTGGTTATGTATTGCTGTTTTTTTATTATGTTTTAGCGGAATACACTCAGCTGAAGCGGCTACCACTGAATTCGGATCAAAAACAAGCTTCACTTTGGAGGGAAATGCAAAAGAGTTTCATATTGAAAATCCGGGGGCTGTAGCTGCCGACGATTACTTTTTAGGATATAAGTTCACCATAATGAACAACTCTTCGTGCGGTTTAAGCATGAAACTCCAGCGGATGGCGCTGAACGGGAATTTTTATACATTAAGTTCTAAAAACTACAGCGGCAGCTGGTTAAACCTCAGTGCCCAGGATAAAAAATCAATTGATCCGTATCACAAATACAGAATTCTGGTTGAAAGTTCTTCAAACGTCTGTGGCCCCGTCTATATTAAAGGGTTTTACGGTGTAGAATATTATCATTTTGATTGAAAATAGATACTCGCTAAAGGCAGCGGGTTTTTTTATATTTAAATATAACTTATTGCACTATGTACTAAATATTCATAGATAAATTTTAATGCATCCGCCCAAAGGAAACATAAATAAAAGTAAATTCATCACGCACAAATATACAAAGTTAAAAAATGAATGAAAAGTTTCTCTAAGGAAACATTATTAGTTGACTTCAAAAGTGTGATGTCGGATAATAAGAATGTAAGTTTTTCCTCCTTAGCAGATTCGTTTCTTAAGCCAGGGCGAATCTGCTTTTTTTATGCAAAAAAACCCCTCTTTAAGGGGTTTTTTACAATAAATGAAGTTTAATAGAATTAATGTACGGCTCTGAATACGCCGATAACTTTCCCCAAAATGCTTACGTTTTGCAGGATAATCGGCTCCATCGTCGGATTTTCCGGCTGCAGCCGCACATAATTGTCTTCTTTATAGAAGCGCTTGACCGTCGCTTCATCATCTTCGGTCATAGCTACGACGATTTCTCCGTTATTGGCCGTGTTCTGCTGTTTGACAATGACGTAATCTTTGTCAAAAATACCGGCGTCGATCATACTTTCTCCCATGATTTCTAACATAAAGACATGTTCGCCCGGAGGAACCATCCGGTCAGGAAGCGGAAAATACTCGTCGATATTTTCAACAGCCGTAATCGGAATACCCGCCGTCACTTTCCCGATGACCGGAACGTTTACGACCTGGCTTTTCGGAATGTGGACTTCTTCTTCATCCAATACCTCAATCGCCCTCGGTTTAGTTGGGTCCCGTCTGATCAGGCCTTTTGTCTCCAGCCGCGCCAAATGGCCGTGCACGGTTGAACTGGAAGCCAGTCCTACTGCTTCTCCTATCTCTCTTACAGAAGGCGGATATCCTTTCGTTTTTACCTCTTCTTTAATAAAACGCAGGATATCAAGCTGCCTTTTTGATAGCTTCGTCATATTTCGCACCTCAAAACGTCGATTTTAAGTAGATTATAGCATGATTTTCCTGACAGTGCAAACATAGGTTCGAAAAAAACGATTGACAGAAACGTTTGTTCGTATATACTGAAAGGTATAAAAAGCGAACAAACATTCTTATCGGAGGTTGTTTACATGGCGAAAGAATCTATTATATTTGTAGGGCTGTTTACTGCGATTTTAAGTGCCGCTATTTTACTTGTCTCATGTGCGGGAAATGATCAGTCCCTCAGCCAATATGTTAAAATAAAGGTTCAGGACGGCGATACACTCTGGTCACTTGCGGATCATGTAGCAGAAAAGAAACACATTAATAAAGAAGATTTCATTGAGTGGGTGACGGAGAATAATCATCTCCAAACTGCTGATATAAAGCCCGGAGACGAACTTATTCTTCCGGTTAAGAAAAAGCATCCGGCCGTATATCAGCTGGCCATTGTCAATTAGAGAGGAAAGAGAGAAATGAAGGCACTCATTTATGCCCGCGTAAGCACAAACAAAGAACAGCAGCAAACGTCATTAAAAAGACAGGAAGAGGAGCTCAGTGAGATCGCTGCTGCAAACGGCATGGAAGTCGTGAAAGTCATTTCTGAGAAAGCCAGCGGTTACGAAATGGATCGCGACGGAGTATTTGAAATGCTTGATGAAATTAAAAAATCACATATTGACGCGATATTGGTGCAGGACGAAACGAGATTAGGAAGAGGAAACGCCAAGATTGCGCTTTTGCATTGCATTTACAGGGAGAACGTAAAAATATATACGACGGCTCATAAAGGTGAACTGGCGCTTTCCGAAGCTGATTCGATGGTACTCGAAATCGTCAGTATTGTTGAGGAATATCAAAGGAAAATTCACAATATGAAAATCCGGCGGGGAATGAAAAGAGCCGTGAAAAACGGCTACAAACCTGAACGGAATCTGAAAAACAGACATGAAAACAGCGGAAAAGAAAAAAAAGAGGTTCCGGTTTCGGAAATTATCAGGCTGAGAGCCAACAAGCTTACCTTTGCAGAAATCGCAGCGACCTTAAGGGGATTCGGCTACGATGTGTCCAAAGCCACGGTTCACCGGCGGTTTCAGGAATATACCGCAGACACAGAAGGCAGCTGACGCGCATCAGTTGTAAAAAAGACTGCGTTTTAGTAGTATATAATCAACACGCACCAAAGGAGCTTATTATGATTTCTAAAGAAAAAATCGCAAGAATTAACGAATTGGCTCAAAAAGCTAAATCAAACACGATAACGGATGAGGAAAAAGCTGAACAGCAAAAGCTTCGCCAGGAGTATTTGAAAGGATTCCGCTCCTCAATGAAAAATACGTTAAAGAGCGTAAAAGTGATTGATCCGGAAGGCAACGATGTCACCCCTGAAAAATTAAAAAGAGAACAACAGAAAAATAATCTTCATTAAACAGAAAGAATACGGCAATACGTATT
The DNA here is from genome assembly GCF_001999205.1 of Bacillus sp. 275. Classification (NCBI taxonomy): domain Bacteria; kingdom Bacillati; phylum Bacillota; class Bacilli; order Caryophanales; family Bacillaceae; genus Bacillus; species Bacillus sp. 275. The sequence goes on along the minus strand of NZ_CP019626.1, from coordinate 130,697 downwards.
CTTTTTTCGTATATACTAATATCAGGATGTGATTTACGACAATTTTCAACAAGTTTATCTCAAATTTAAGCTGAAAGAGTTGAGAAAAAGTCAGCATCGCTTTATGATGAAAAGGTACAACAATAAGGAAGGGGATTATAATGGATACAATTGAAAAGAAATCAGTTGCCACCATTCGTACACTATCTATAGACGCAATTGAAAAAGCGAATTCCGGACATCCGGGCATGCCGATGGGAGCCGCTCCGATGGCATATACGCTGTGGACGAAATTTATGAATGTAAACCCGCAGAATCCGGGCTGGTTTAACCGCGACCGCTTTGTTTTATCAGCAGGCCACGGTTCAATGCTTTTATACAGCATGCTGCATTTAAGCGGATATGACCTCAGCATTGAAGACTTGAAACAGTTCCGTCAATGGGGAAGCAAAACACCGGGACATCCGGAGTTCGGGCACACAGCCGGAGTAGACGCAACGACCGGGCCGCTTGGACAGGGTATTGCAATGGCAGTGGGAATGGCAATTGCAGAACGCCATCTGGCTGAGACATATAACCGTGATTCTTTCAACGTAGTTGATCATTATACATACAGTATTTGCGGAGACGGTGATTTAATGGAAGGCATTTCTTCCGAAGCCGCTTCTCTTGCAGGCCATCTTGAATTAGGCCGCCTGATCGTATTATACGATTCTAATGACATTTCCTTAGACGGCGATTTAGACCGTTCTTTCTCTGAAAATGTAAAGCAGCGTTTTGAAGCAATGAACTGGGAAGTTCTTTATGTTGAGGACGGAAACAACATCGCTGAATTGACGGCTGCAATTGAAAAAGCGCGCCAGAATGATAAAAAACCGACTTTGATTGAAGTGAAAACCACGATCGGTTTCGGCTCTCCAAACCGTGCGGGCACATCCGGCGTTCACGGCGCTCCGTTAGGACTAGAAGAGAGCAAGCTGACAAAAGAAGCGTATGCTTGGACGTTTGAAGAAGATTTTTATGTTCCGGAAGAAGTATACGGGCATTTCAATCAAGCTGTAAAAGAAGCCGGCTCGAAAAAAGAACAGGAATGGAATGAACTGTTCGCGGCTTATAAAGAAAAATATCCTGAGCTTGCTGAACAGCTGTCACTCGGCATGAAAGGCGAGCTTCCTAAAGACTGGGATCAGGAAGTTCCCGTTTATGAAAAAGGCAGCAGCCTTGCTTCCCGCGCATCTTCAGGTGAGGTGCTGAACGGGATCGCCAAGAAAATTCCTTTCTTTGTCGGGGGATCTGCTGACCTTGCGGGTTCAAATAAAACGACAATCAAAAATGGAGGAGACTTCACGGCCAAAGACTACGCCGGGAAAAACTTCTGGTTCGGTGTCCGTGAATTTGCGATGGGCGCTGCATTAAACGGAATGGCGCTTCACGGCGGCCTCCGCGTATTCGGCGGCACATTCTTTGTGTTCTCTGATTATTTAAGACCTGCCATTCGTCTGGCGTCATTGATGGGTCTTCCCGTCACTTATGTATTCACGCATGACAGTATTGCCGTAGGAGAGGACGGGCCGACTCACGAACCGATTGAGCAGCTTGCTTCTTTACGCGCACTTCCTAACCTTTCTGTGATCAGACCTGCTGACGGAAATGAAACCGCAGCTGCATGGAAGGTTGCCGTTCAAAGCCAAGATCATCCGACAGCTCTTGTATTGACACGCCAAAACCTGCCGACGATTGATCAGCAGGCTGAAGAAGCGTATGCGGGCGTGGAAAAAGGGGCTTATATCGTTTCAAAAGCCCAAACGGAATCACCGGCCGCTCTTCTTTTAGCGACAGGTTCTGAAGTCGGACTTGCGATCGAAGCTCAAGCGAAACTGGCTGAAGAAAACATTCACGTATCTGTAGTCAGCATGCCGAGCTGGGACCGCTTTGAAAAACAATCGGCCGAGTACAAAAACAGCGTGCTTCCTCCGAATGTGACGAAACGTCTTGCGATCGAAATGGGTTCAAGCTTCGGATGGGGCAAATTTACCGGTCTTGAAGGAGACGTTCTCGCAATTGACCGTTTCGGTGCTTCAGCTCCGGGAGAAACAATTATGAAAGAATACGGGTTTACTGCAGAAAACGTGGTTGACCGCGTGAAAAAACTTTTAAACAAATAACGAGACAAAAGAGGATGAGTCAAATCATCCTCTTTTTCCTGTTTATGCGACAAAAATAGAAGGGGCGGCGTAACAGTAATAGACAATTCTTTCTTTTCTCCTTTTGTATAATAGAAAGCAATAACGAAGCGCTGTAAAAGGGGATGAGGAAATGGAACGTCATTACTATACGCACCTGATAAAGGATGAGTTTGCGAACCACTACTTCGGGCGGGAAACGGCTATGTTTGAGTTGTTTCGAGACTATCATTGGACAGACCTGACACCCCAGGAATATCAAATGACAGAAAAGCAAGTTCAATATATAACGGAACCGATTCCGGTGATACATATGCATCAGCGTCTCCAGCTGCATTTAAACCGAATGAGTTACAGCCGTTTGGATTCCATTTACCGGCTTACACTGCCCGGAGAAAAGGGCCGCGCCACCTTCATGATGAAAGACAGTTTAATTGAGATTGCGGCTTCGGGAGATTATGAGGCGGAAACGATTTTCTTTGAGATTCTGCGTAAAATCAGCCCCTGTTTTCTTGCAATGGATTTCAAGACACGGCGCTACGGGTGGTTAAATCCGGTCAGAGAAAGAAATTTTGTCTAAAAACGAGGAAAAAGAGATGTAAATGTTGTATAATAGCCTTTGGTTTAGTACACTTTAAACTAGACAACATGAAGGAGGAAATAAAATGACTTTATGGGTTGGCATCCTAGTGGGCGTTGTCGCATTGCTCATAGGTGTTGCACTCGGGTTTTTTATTGCTCGTAAATATATGATGAGCTATTTGAAAAAGAATCCGCCTATTAATGAACAAATGCTACGCATGATGATGATGCAAATGGGAATGAAACCTTCTCAAAAGAAAATTAATCAAATGATGAAAGCCATGAATAATCAAGCGAAATAATACGTACAGATTATGATATAGAGATACATGGTTATAAAAATAAAAAACCCGGAGAGGGTTTTTTATTTTGGCGTCATGTTTCACCCCAACTGCCGGTGTGCAGTTCTTTTTGATATTGTATGAGAAGGTGGTCAAGCTCCTGGCTGAGTTCTATCGTAATGTTTGATGTCATTCCGTTTGTCATGACGATTTTAAGCAGCTCTGCCCGTTTTTTTTCAATTTCATTTAATAGATGCTCTCTAATCACAGGGATATATCCTTTCATACATAAATCTTTCACCTGAGTCGCTATTATTATATCCACATTTATACTGTTTTTCAAATAAGAAGGAGTATAATATCTCGATGTCAAATTAAATTATATAAGCTTTTTCTATAAAAAGTAATCCTTCTCGGGAAAGTGTTAAAAAAATGAAATGATTTTGTCATAACTCGAAGGGAGTGTGTCATCGTGAGTTTTAATTACTTTTTGACGTTTGGGGCCGGATTTCTGTCTTTCATTTCTCCATGCTGTCTGCCGTTGTACCCCGCCTTTTTATCTTACATAACTGGTGTCAGTATGGACGAGGTGAAAACAGAAAAGGTGATGCTGCAAAAGCGCGGCCTCGTGCATACACTTTGTTTTTTGCTTGGTTTCTCCGTGATTTTTATCGCATTGGGATATGGAACTTCGTTTATCGGCAGTTTTTTTACCCAATATCATGAAGCGATCCGCCAGTTTGGCGCTATCATGCTGATCCTTTTCGGGCTGATTACTGCCGGTGTGTTTCAACCGAAATTCATGATGAAAGAGCGGCGCATTCACTTTAAACGCCGTCCGGAGGGGTTTATCGGTTCGGTTCTGATCGGTCTTGCGTTTGCAGCCGGCTGGTCGCCGTGCAGCGGGCCCATTTTAGGGGCCGTGTTTTCGCTGGCCAATACAAATCCTTCTTCAGCAGTGCCGTATATGTTTTTATATGTTCTCGGATTTGCGATTCCTTTTCTTGTTCTTTCATTTTTTATTACCAGAATGAATTGGATCCGCAAGCATCAGCTGCTTATCATGAAAATCGGCGGCATTCTTATGATTCTGATCGGAGTTATGCTGTTTTTTAACTGGATGAGCTACATTCTGATCGTTCTGTCAAATCTTTTCGGAGGATTTACGGGTCTGTAACGGATTAATAACTTTTGAACTATTATATACCCTTTTGTTTTTGGTACAATAAGACTAGTTAATGTTAAATATGTGGAGGGGAATATGACACGAGTTTTAGTTGTAGATGACGCCAAGTTCATGAGGGTGAAAATCAGAGAGATTCTGGAATCGGCGAATTACACAGTGGCCGGGGAAGCGGCTGACGGTGAGGAAGCTCTGGCAGTATATCAAAAAATCCGTCCCGACCTGGTGACAATGGATATTACCATGCCGGTCAAAAACGGTATACAGGCCCTGCAGGATATTTTAGCTTTTGACCCGAAAGCCCGGATCATCATGTGCACCGCCATGCGGCAGCAGCGGATCGTTCTGGAAGCGATTGAATTAGGCGCTAAAGACTTTATCGTTAAACCGTTTGAAGCATCTAAAGTGCTGGAGGCCGTAGGCCGGGTAACGGGAACGTAAACGTGTTCTCTTTTCAAATTGGTTTTTTTTATGTTTTTGGAGTATAGTATATAGTATCAAACTCCGTGCAAGCAAAGGAATGATAAAGATGATGATTATAATTTCATCCGTTATTGCAGCGGCCATGGCAATTTCCGTGATGATCGTCAGGATTAAATCCTCCGACAAGCCCGCTTCACCTAAAAAAATAATTCTCCCGCCGATTTTCATGAGTACGGGAGCGCTTATGTTCCTTTTTCCGATTTTCAGAGTGACGGGCGAAGAATTTTTGGAGGCCATTACGCTGGGCGTGATCTTCTCTATTTTTCTGATTAAAACATCTAAATTTGAGATTAAAAATAATGAAATCTATTTAAAACGGTCAAAAGCGTTTGTGTTTATCCTGATTGGTCTCTTGGTTATCAGAATCGCTATGAAATCCATTTTGAGCACGACGATTGATTACGGAGCTTTAAGCGGAATGTTTTGGATTCTGGCTTTCGGAATGATTGTCCCGTGGCGCATCGCGATGTTTTTGTCTTACCGCAAACTTTCGAATGAACTGAAGACCGCTGATATTCAGATGAATTAAAACCTTTCCGTCCGCCGGAAAGGTTTTTTATTTGAGCAGGGCTTGATAAGGATTAAGATCAATCTGTTTTTCACGGAGATGCTTTTTTAAAAATTGATGATCACGCTTAGGAGTGGCCAGTATGTAACCCCTGATGATTAAATCACGGTTTATTTGTTCAGCTTCCTCCGCTAAGGAAAGTTCACCGATTTTTCCGGCGATTTTCGCTTTGGCTACATCCCGAAAGAGCTCCGGTACGGGGGCGACCAGTTCATCCAAAAACGCCTTGTCACCCTCATTCCATAAGTGCCTGCTTTTTTCAATATAATAGTCCTGCCAATCCAGTTCTGACCGGCCGTCTTCTTTCGGTAAGCGTTTTAAAAATTTTCGAAACATAAAAAACCCGCCGATAGACAGCAATCCGATCATCACGATGACCCAAAATAAAATAAACCACATAAACCAGCCTTCCAGCATTGTTCTATCTCCTCCTTACTTTAACCATATTGTAAACGAAGACAGAATAGAAGAACACATGAAAAAAAGAATAGAAAAAATGATAGATGTCCAGTCATTTCAGTTGCTAGAACATATTCTATCGTATAGTGATTCTGCTATTTGGCCATGGGAGATTCACTTTGAGGGTATATGACTGATATGACCGGACAAAAAAGCCGCTTCCATTGAGGGATGAAAGCGGCTTTTTTATGTTATAGAGGAAATTGAAAGGAAAAAGAGGCAGGAGTCTCATTTGGCTCCTTGTTCATGGAGACGGTCAGAATATGGTTGGTGAAATCAGTGAAAATATGTTTGTCATTCAGATAAAAAGGAAGCATCATTTGTTTGTTTAACGTCCGTTCAAGCGTTTTAACAGAGAGCATAAACTCATTCCCCGAAAGAGTGACGGTTATCGCTTGCACCTGCTTCAGCGCCGTCAGGTCGGCTTCAATGATATATTGACGGCTTGTTTCATATAGATCGATCGGCAGCGTCTCGTCATACCAAGCATACGGGTCCTCGTAAAACTGCCGCAGCCATTCTTCCGTATCATCAAATTCTTCAGCGTTTTTTGAGTGATTCATGGAAGCATCCCTCCATATTAAAAAGCCTTGCTATAACGTATGCAGAAGCTTTGAATGGGTGAATGGCACAAAAAAACAGACACGGGGTCTGTTTTACATATCGTGGCTTGTATTATGTTTTTGTCTTGTATGGTTGCGGTTTTTCACTTTTTTGCTTCCGCTCAGCGGTTCCGGCTGGCCGGGGTTATGGCCCTTCGGAGCATTTTTATGCATATCTTTACTCGTATTTTTATTTGTCATGTTAATGCCTCCTTTTTAAGGTGTTCCGGCTATTGGTTTGTTTTTCTTTTTTTATTGTTCTGCCGTTCTTCTTCCGTCAGGACGAGCTGGTCATTTTCTATATAACCCGCGCCTTTGCCTTGGCTTTTCGCATCATTCATGCCGTTAATGACATGATTGGCTTTCCGTTTTACCATGATCATCACCTCAACATTAATATGGCTCTTTACAGCCCGTTGTATGAGGCGGAAAATCGGACAAAATTTACCGAAAATCATGCTGATAAGACGATCTTATTGTATTTAATAAAAACATTGATATTTACTTATGTATGATTTTATACTAAGATGAAATTGTGAGAAAATTGTGATGGAATGTGAACATTCATCTAAAGAACGATCTTGATCATTGAAGGGGGATTTTGGAGAATGACAAATCAGCAAAAAGTCGCAACACAAGACGTTTTCCAAGCAAGAAAAACATTTTCTTCAAATGGGAAAACATACAACTACTATTCATTAAAAGCATTGGAAGACGCAGGGGTCGGCAATGTTTCAAAACTTCCTTATTCTATTAAGGTTCTTTTGGAATCCGTTTTGCGTCAGGTAGACGGACGCGTCATTACAAAAGAACATGTTGAAAATTTAGCAAGATGGGGTACTGCTGAATTAAAAGATATCGATGTGCCGTTTAAACCGTCACGGGTTATTCTACAGGACTTTACCGGTGTTCCGGCCGTAGTTGACCTGGCATCTTTAAGAAAAGCCATGGCCTCTGTCGGCGGAGACCCTGATAAAATCAATCCTGAAATTCCGGTTGACCTGGTCATTGACCACTCCGTACAAGTCGACAAAGCCGGTACGGAAGACGCGTTAGCCATTAATATGGACTTAGAATTCGAAAGAAATGCAGAACGTTATAAATTTTTAAGCTGGGCAAAGAAAGCGTTTAACAATTATCAGGCCGTTCCGCCTGCAACAGGTATCGTTCACCAGGTAAACCTTGAGTTTTTGGCAAGTGTCGTTCATACGAAAGAGGAAGACGGAGAACTTGTGACATATCCTGATACATTGGTGGGAACAGATTCCCATACAACAATGATTAACGGAATCGGCGTCCTCGGCTGGGGTGTCGGCGGTATTGAGGCGGAAGCGGGAATGCTCGGCCAGCCTTCATATTTCCCTGTTCCTGAGGTCATCGGCGCGAAACTTGTCGGAAAATTGCCTAATGGAACGACGGCGACTGACTTGGCGCTGAAAGTCACTCAAGTGCTGCGCGAAAAAGGCGTAGTCAATAAATTTGTTGAATTCTTCGGTCCTGGTGTTGCTGAGCTTCCGCTTGCGGATCGTGCGACTATTGCCAATATGGCGCCGGAATACGGAGCGACTTGCGGATTCTTCCCGGTTGACGAGGAAGCACTTTCTTACCTGCGTCTGACCGGTCGTGAAGAAGAGCAGATCGATATTGTAGAGGCATACTGCCGCAACAACGGTTTATTCTATACGCCTGACGCGGAAGAGCCGATTTTTACAGACGTTGTGGAAATAGATCTGTCAAAAATTGAAGCGAACCTTTCAGGCCCGAAACGTCCGCAGGATTTAATCCCGCTTTCCGTTATGCAGGAAACGTTTAAAAAACATCTTGTCAGCCCGGCCGGAAACCAAGGATTCGGAGCGGATGCTGCTGAAGAGAACAAAGAAATTTCATTTAAACTTAACAGCGGTGAAGATGCGGTTATGAAAACAGGGGCGATTGCAATCGCCGCTATTACAAGCTGTACGAATACATCAAACCCTTATGTATTAATCGGTGCCGGATTGGTAGCCAAAAAAGCGGTAGAATTAGGCTTGAAAGTGCCGAATTATGTTAAAACATCACTTGCACCGGGGTCTAAGGTTGTTACTGGATACTTAGTCAACTCGGGCCTGCTTCCTTACATGAAGGAGCTCGGCTTTAACCTCGTAGGGTATGGCTGTACGACATGTATCGGGAACTCCGGCCCGCTTTCTCCAGAGATTGAAGAAGCGGTTGCTAAAAATGATCTCTTGATCACTTCTGTCTTGTCGGGTAACAGAAACTTTGAAGGCCGGATCCATCCGCTTGTCAAAGGAAACTACCTTGCGTCACCTCCGCTTGTTGTGGCATACGCATTAGCAGGCACTGTGAATATCAACCTGAAAACGGATCCGATCGGTGTCGGAAATGACGGACAAAATGTTTATTTCGATGACATCTGGCCGTCCATGGATGAAATCAATTCTCTCGTCAAACAGACTGTTACGCCGGAATTATTCCGCAAAGAGTATGAAACGGTATTTGACGACAACCAGCGCTGGAACGAAATCGAAACGACGGATGAAGCGCTGTACAAGTGGGATCAGGATTCCACTTACATTCAAAACCCGCCGTTCTTTGAGGAAATGTCTGTAGAGCCGGGAAAAGTTGAGCCTTTAAGAGGACTTCGCGTTGTCGGCAAATTCGGCGATTCCGTGACGACTGACCACATTTCTCCGGCCGGAGCGATCGGAAAAGACACACCGGCGGGCAAATACCTGCAGGAAAAAGGCGTTTCTCCTCGTGACTTTAACTCTTACGGCTCACGCCGCGGAAACCATGAAGTCATGATGAGAGGAACATTCGCCAATATCCGCATTAAAAACCAAATCGCACCGGGTACAGAAGGCGGATACACAACACATTGGCCTACCGGGGAAGTGACATCTATTTATGATGCCTGCATGCGGTATAAAGATGATAAAACGGGTCTTGTCGTCCTGGCCGGAAAAGATTACGGAATGGGCTCTTCACGTGACTGGGCTGCAAAAGGAACAAACCTGCTCGGCATCAGAACAGTCATTGCCGAAAGCTTTGAAAGAATTCACAGAAGCAACCTCGTCTTCATGGGTGTGCTGCCGCTCCAGTTCAAACAGGGTGAAAACGCGGATACACTCGGCTTAACCGGTAAGGAAGTCATCGAGGTGGATGTTGATGAATCTGTACGTCCGCGCGACTTGCTGACTGTCAGAGCAATCAGTGAAGACGGTACGGTAAAAACATTTGAAGTTGTTGTCCGTTTTGACAGTGAAGTGGAAATTGATTACTATCGCCACGGCGGCATTTTACAAATGGTGCTTCGCGATAAAATGAAACAGTAGCAGAATGAACAAAGGAGAGAAAGCAGTCTGCTTTCTCTCTTTTTATGCGGGAGGCCTTGAGATGCTTGCGAAATGGCTGGGCGGAATGTTACTTATCGGGTTGTTAGTGTATGCGGGCTGGAACATTTATTCTGTACAAAAAAGTCCGAAAGAAGGGACAGAAGAAGGGATGAAAGCCCCTGACTTTACACTTGATACATTGTCAGGAAAAAGTATCTCCCTTTCTGATTATAAAGGAAAAAAAGTGCTCCTCAATTTCTGGGCGACGTGGTGTAAGCCGTGCCGAATGGAAATGCCCGATATGCAGGAGCTGCAGAAAGAATATCCTGATATTGCGGTAGCAGCCGTTAATTTTACGTCCTCTGAAAAAAATATACAGGCTGTGAAATCATTTGCTGATCATTATCAGCTGACCTTTCCTATTCTGATTGACAAAAGCGGAATTAACGGAGATTTCAACGTGCTTTCTTATCCGACAACATACATATTAGACGAAAAAGGAACCATTCAGCACATTCGCGTAGGCACGATGACAAAAAAAGAAATGAAAGAAAAACTGGATCTCAAATAGAGGTTCAGTTTTTTTATTGTGAAGGACTTAGGTTTTGAAAAATTGGAAAAAATGAATGAAAACACGGAGGTGAGAAGATTGAAAAAAATGCGAAAACGTTCTTTTCATGAATTGGTTATGGAAAATAAACGTGAGCTGATGACCAATACGGAATATTTGAATCAGCTTGAAGAAAAGCTGGAGCAGCGGTTCAAACAAAAATAACCTTTAATTTGCAGTCATGTTTGCACCTCCTTTTGCAAAATATACTCTTAAGGAGGGATGAACATGGGCATAAACAAGAAAGACGGCCAGCCGCAATACGCTCCGAGCCACTTAGGGACAAAACCCGTTAAATATAAACGCAACAAAGGGGAAAAGTTTCATGACAAGTCAAACGGACATCCGATTGTCATGCAGACGAAAGGCGAATAACATCAACAAAGGAGAGCAGACATTATGACAAACAATGATCAAAAACCAAATCCGGATGACCGTTCCGATAACGTTGAAAAGCTGCAGGATATGGTCCAGAATACAATTGAAAATATAGAAGAAGCCAAAGAATCAATGGAATTTGCGACAGATGAGGAAAAACAGCGCATTCAAGAGAAGAATGCCAGACGCAATGAAAGCATTGAATCGTTCCGCAGTGAAATCCAGGATGAATCGGCTGCAAGAGAAAACGGCTATCAATCATAATAAAAACCAGGGAAACCTGGTTTTTTTCTCTTTCCGGCTCGTTGTGATAAAATGGGGCTAATCTGATAATAAGGGAGCAGAGAACGTTGCATGTGTCAAAAAAAGAAATAGAAGTGCGTTATGCGGAAACAGATCAAATGGGCATCGTCTATCATGCCAATTACTTAGTCTGGATGGAGGTTGGCAGAACGGCGCTGATTAAGGAACTCGGATTCCTTTACAAGGATATGGAAGACAGAGGAGTGCTGTCCCCTGTATTGGATATCAGCATTTCTTATAAAAAGCCGCTCCGCTACGGAGAAACGGCTGTCGTACATACTTGGATTGAAGAATATAACGGATTTAAAACCGTTTACGGCTACCACATCTATAATCCGGATCAAGAACTTGCCATCAAGGCGACATCCTCTCATATATGCGTTGATAAAGAGAGTTTCAAACCGATTCAGTTTCGCAAGGCTTTTCCTGATTGGCATGCCGCTTACGAAAAGGCAAAAAAATAAGGAGCGGCTGCAGTTATGGCATTTGGAATTACGCGCAGGGAACTGGAAAGATGGAAGCGGGATGTATCGGAAGGGAAAATCGCTTTTTTAACGCATTACTGGCTGGACGACCGCTTTCCGGAGGCTAAGACCGTGACGAAGGCCGGTTCAAGCGATCTCAATAAACTGATCAGATGGGGAGCGGAGTACGGGCTGAAGCCGGAGTGGATTCACCATAAAAATGAATTTCCCCACTTTGACCTGCTCGGTGATACGCAAAGAAGCATATTAGAAAAAGAACGTCTGACTGATCATCTCAAAAGGTTCAGGCTGTAAAAAAAAGAACGCATCCGCTGCGTTCTTTTTTTCTTACACGTAATCAAATACCGGCTCTTCTGCCTGATCTGAATATGTGACTGACAAATCGTGATTATCAAAGTACCATAAGTCGCTTTCTTCAATAAAAAAGGTAATGCCTTCAACTTCCGTGCTGGTGCCGATGTTCATCGGCCGGTCTTTTAAAATGCCGAGAGAAAAGCCTTTCTGAACGTTGCTGCATCCCCCGTAACGGACAAAGAAACGGACATGGTCGCCTGTTTCCAGATCGAGCTCTTCTTTGTACCAATCCAGCGCGCCTTTCGTTACTTTCATGTTCATCCGGAACACTCCCTTTTTGTTTCTCATATAAAGAAATTATCTCTATTATAAACGCATATGGCATTTTGATGTCAAAATTGAAGTTTCATCAAAACCATTTGATCTTCGGTTCTGTTTTGTTTATAATCCGTTTGATGTTTGCCCTGTGTCTGTAGATAACAAACGCGGTCAAGAGCGTCACTACGACTAATAAATAAGGGTCTTTTACAAACAGACAGTAAATAATCGTATAAATCCCTGTTAACATTGAAGACAGAGAAACAAATTTCGTAAGGAATAAAAATACGAAAAATACTGCAACCATCGTAACGAATAACAGCGGAGCATAAAACAGCAGGACGCCCCCTGATGTGGCTACGGCTTTGCCTCCCTTAAACTTTGCGAACACGGGGAATACATGGCCGATTACTGCTGCCACCCCTGCGAGAAGAGGATGAATGGGGACGTGCAGTAAATATGGGAGCGCCGCGGCCAAGGTGCCTTTTAAAATATCGGCTGCGATGACAACAGATCCCGCTTTAACGCCAAGCGTGCGAAAAGCATTTGTAGCGCCCAAATTGCCGCTTCCGTGTTCTCTAATATCGATCCCTTTCGCAAGTTTGCCTACGATTAAACCTGACGGGATGCTGCCTATTACATAGGCCAAAATAATCAATAAAGCAATCAACATCTACATTTCTCCTTTTCAATGTCCCTTCACTCTATTTTAACACGAGTTGTTACCGTCTGATGACAAGTTTTTTGAGAATTAAGCTGACAAAGCGCTTTTTTTGATTCCGGCGAAGCGGTCATGTACAATATATCAAAAGGAGATGGTAAAGATGCAAAATCCTTCAAAATCAGAGATTAAAGAAATTCTGGACCGTAGCAAACGGATCGCAGTCGTCGGGCTGTCAGAGCGTCCCGACCGGACTTCTTACATGGTTTCCAAAGCGATGCAGGATGAAGGGTATGAAATTATTCCCGTCAATCCAACGATTGATGAGGCGCTTGGCGTTAAAGCCGTCGCTTCATTAAAAGACGTGGAGGGACCGATTGATATCGTGAATGTGTTCAGACGCTCTGAGCAGCTTCCCGGCGTCGCTGAAGAATTTTTACAGACGGACGCTCCCGTTTTTTGGGCGCAGCAGGGCCTTGCAAATGAAGAAGCGTATCGCATGATTACAGACAAAGGACGGACGGCTATTATGGATTTATGTATAAAAGTCGCCCGCGCTGTTATAAAATAGGAACAAAAAAAGCAAAAATCCTTGGCAAATCAGGGGTTTTTGCTTTTTTATTGAAAGAATACTCTTTGCGTATGATGATGAAACAGATACAATAAAGCATGAACAGCTTTTTTAGAAACCCCTTTATACAGGGGTTTACAGTCTGTTTGCGATGGCCGGCATAAAGCTATATAATAGAAAGCGAACTCATGTTCTTATTCGCTGAAAAGGGCACCAGAAAGATGAAAAGCCGTTCGAATGTATGTCTTGCGGCCTAAAAAACGAGCCATTCGCTTAAATATGTTGCGAAATCAAGCATATTGGTTATAATTGTGAGTCCGAGGAGAATTGGACCGAAGCTTGCGCATACTGAAAAACAAAGACATGAAAACATTTAAAAAAGAAAATGATTAAGAGCAGGTTTTTTGAAAGGGGTTTGTACGTTTGGCTAGAAAACAGCAATTTGATTACAACGAAGATGCCATACAGGTGCTTGAAGGCCTGGAAGCCGTCAGAAAACGACCGGGAATGTACATCGGTTCGACGGACGCACGCGGCCTGCACCATCTGGTATATGAGATCGTCGACAATTCCGTCGATGAAGTTCTTGCCGGCTACGGAGATCATATTATCGTAACGATACATAAGGACAACAGCATCTCTGTACAGGACAGAGGACGCGGAATGCCGACCGGGATGCATAAGCTAGGAAAGCCGACGCCGGAAGTTATTTTCACCGTGCTGCATGCCGGGGGGAAATTCGGACAGGGCGGCTATAAAACAAGCGGCGGTCTGCATGGTGTCGGCGCATCTGTCGTAAACGCATTATCGGAGTGGCTGACGGTTACTATTGAGCGTGACGGATATGTGTATAAACAGCGGTTTGAAAACGGCGGCAAGCCCGTGACTTCACTTGAAAAAATCGGTACGACCAAAAAAACGGGAACGCTTACCCATTTTAAACCTGATCCGTCAATGTTCAGCGCAACGGTTTATAATTTTGACACGCTGTCAGAACGTCTGCGCGAATCGGCTTTCTTGTTAAAAGGTTTGAAAATAGAATTAATAGATGAACGGAACGGCGTAAAGGAAGTATTTTATTATGAGAACGGAATTGAAGCATTTGTCGCTTATCTAAACGAGGAAAAAGACGCTTTATGCGAAGTGGTTTCCTTTGAAGGCGAGCATCATGACATTGAAGTCGATTTCGCGTTTCAGTTTAATGACGGGTATTCAGAAAATATGCTGTCATTCGTTAATAACGTCAGAACAAAGGACGGCGGCACCCACGAATCAGGAGCCAAAACGGCAATGACAAGGGCGTTTAACGAGTATGCGCGAAAGGTCGCCCTTTTAAAAGAGAAAGACAAGAACCTTGAAGGCGCCGATATCAGGGAAGGTTTGTCCGCAATCATTTCCGTGCGTATCCCGGAGGAACTGCTGCAATTTGAAGGACAGACGAAAGGGAAGCTTGGCACAAGTGAGGCGAGATCCGCCGCGGATGCCGTCATTTCCGAGAATCTTGCTTATTTCCTGGAAGAAAACCGCGATACGGCAACCCTGCTTGTCAAAAAAGCGATTAAAGCAAGCCAGGCCCGTGAAGCGGCCCGTAAAGCGAGAGAAGAAGCGAGAAGCGGCAAAAAACGCAAAAAATCAGAAGCGACGCTGAGCGGAAAACTCACACCGGCCGGTTCCAGAAATCCGGCGAAGAATGAATTGTATCTTGTGGAGGGAGACTCTGCGGGAGGTTCTGCAAAACAGGGAAGAGACCGGAAGTTCCAAGCCGTGCTGCCCCTTCGCGGAAAGGTCATCAACACAGAGAAAGCAAAGCTTGCAGACATCTTTAAAAATGAAGAAATCAATACGATTATTCATGCGATCGGAGGCGGTGTCGGCGCAGATTTTGAGATAGACGACATCAACTATGACAAGATCATTATCATGACGGACGCGGATACCGACGGCGCGCACATTCAAGTCTTGCTGTTAACGTTTTTCTACCGCTATATGAAACCTTTAATCGAGCACGGAAAAGTCTTCATCGCCCTTCCGCCTCTTTACAAAGTGAGCAAAGGAAGCGGTAAGAAAGAGATTATTGAATATGCTTGGTCCGACGAAGAAATGGACGGCGTTTTAAAGAAAGTCGGCAAAGGGTATACCATCCAGCGCTATAAAGGTCTGGGAGAAATGAACGCAGACCAGCTCTGGGAAACGACGATGAATCCCGAATCGCGAACGCTCGTCAGAGTCAAGATCGACGATGCGGCACGGGTAGAGCGCCGTGTAACGACATTAATGGGAGACAAAGTAGAACCGAGAAGAAAATGGATTGAAAAAAATGTTGCCTTCGGATTAGATGAGGAAAGCAATATTTTAGAAAATGAAAACTTGTCGGTCGCTGAGGAGGTTTAATAGTGGCACAGCCAGAATTATTTCATGATTTACCTTTAGAAGAAGTAATCGGCGACCGTTTCGGACGCTATAGTAAATACATTATTCAAGACAGGGCGCTGCCTGATGCTCGTGACGGTTTAAAGCCGGTGCAGCGGAGAATTTTATACGCCATGCACGCAGACGGAAATACTTTCGATAAAAATTTCCGTAAAGCGGCGAAAACGGTCGGAAACGTTATCGGTAATTATCATCCGCACGGTGACAGCTCCGTTTATGAAGCGATGGTGCGGATGAGCCAGGATTGGAA
This sequence comes from Bacillus sp. 275, assembly GCF_001999205.1. NCBI lineage: Bacteria > Bacillati > Bacillota > Bacilli > Caryophanales > Bacillaceae > Bacillus > Bacillus sp. 275. Next base: position 114,742 of record NZ_CP019626.1, on the reverse strand, counting down.
AGTGCGGAATGTCCTGATTGAGATGCACGGCAACAATGGAAGCATTGACGGTGATCCGCCGGCTGCCATGCGTTATACGGAAGCGAGATTATCTTCTATCGCATCAGAGCTTTTGCGTGACATTGATAAAAATACGGTTGAATTCGTTCCGAACTTTGATGACACTAGTAAAGAACCGGTTGTTTTGCCCGCCATGTTCCCTAACTTGCTTGTCAACGGATCAACCGGGATTTCAGCGGGCTATGCGACTGATATTCCCCCTCATCATCTGGGTGAGGTCATTGATGCCGTCATTAAACGGATTGAATCTCCGGATTGCACCGTCGATGACTTGATGCAGGTGATTAAAGGGCCCGACTTTCCGACAGGAGGCATTATTCAAGGAGTCGACGGCATTCGGAAGGCTTATGAAACCGGGAAAGGCAAAATTATTATCCGCGGCAAGGCTGAAGTGGAATCCGTAAGAGGCGGACGGGAGCAGATCGTCATTACAGAAATTCCGTTTGAAGTAAACAAAGCCAATCTCGTAAAGAAAATGGATGAATACCGCATAGACAAAAAAGTCGAAGGCATTTCTGAAGTCCGGGATGAAACTGACCGCACGGGGCTTCGGGTGGTCGTTGAGTTAAAGAAAGAAGCCGATGCAAAAGGCATTTTGAATTTCTTATATAAAAACACTGATCTGCAGACAACTTATAACTTTAATATGGTCGCCATACATAACCGCCGGCCGATGCTGATGAGTCTTACGGCCATCCTGGATGCGTATATTTCCCACCAGAAGGAAGTGGTGACAAACCGCTCCGTCTTTGAATTGCAAAAAGCAAAAGAGCGGCACCACATCGTTGAAGGACTGATGAAGGCACTGTCTGTGTTAGATGAGGTCATAGCCGTCATCCGGGCAAGCAGCGACAAGAAAGATGCGAAACAAAACTTAATGTCTAAATTCACATTTACGGAGCCGCAGGCCGAAGCGATCGTATCCTTGCAGCTGTATCGTCTGACAAACACGGATATTACGGCGTTAAAAGAGGAAGCGGAAGAGCTCAGCAAGAAAATTCAGGAGCTCGAAGCCATTTTAAGTCATGATAAAAAGCTGTTAAAAGTCATTACAAGCAGCCTGAAAAAATTGAAAAAGACCTATGCTGACAGCAGACGGTCTGTCATTGAAGAAAAGATTGAGGAAATTAAAATCAATCTTGAAGTCATGGTAGCCTCTGAGGACGTATATGTGACAGTCACAAAAGACGGCTATGTAAAACGAACAAGCCAGCGGTCATTTGCCGCTTCTAACGGCCAGGATTTCGGTATGAAGGATACTGACAGGCTGATTCACCAATTTGAAATGAACACAACGGATGTTCTCCTGCTCTTTACCAATAAGGGAAGCTATGTTTATTGTCCGGTTCACCAGCTTCCCGATATCAGGTGGAAAGACATGGGGCAGCACGTAACGAACATCATCACGATTGACCGTGATGAAACCATCGTGAAAGCTATACCGGTAAAAGAATTTGATCCATCTTCATATTTATTGTTTATGACGAAAAACGGCATGGTGAAAAGAACTGAAATGACGCATTACAAAGCGCAGCGTTACTCGAAAGCGCTTGTTGCCCTTAACCTTAAAGGGGACGACGAGCTGATTGATGTTCATGTCACAGACGGCGGCTGCCAGCTGTTTATTGCCACCCGCCTCGGGTACGGTTTATGGTTCGGTGAAGATGAAGTAAATGTAGTCGGTGCCCGTGCGGCCGGCGTAAAGGGCATAAATGTAAAAGACGGTGATACCGTCGTATCAGGACAAATTCTGCATGAGACAGATTCGCTTGTCCTTGTCACACAGCGGGGAGCAATCAAGCGGATGAACCTATCTGAATTCGAAAAAACATCCAGGGCGAAGCGCGGTGTCATCATGCTGCGTGAGCTTAAAAAGAACCCGCATCGCGCAGTCGGCGTATTCGCGTGCGCTTTAGCCGACATGATCGCTGCGGAAACAGAAAAAGGCGAGAGAATCGAAATCGCCGTGAAGTCCTTGCGGGCGAATGACCGATACAGCAACGGTTCCTTCTTTACCGATGAAGATGAGACAGGGCCGGTAACAGATGTATGGCGTATCCCCGCATCTGATGTTTAAGAGTAAAATGAAAATAAAAAACCTCCGCTCATGGGACTGACCCCCGTTTTTGAGACAGGGATCAAAACACCTTTAAGCAGCCAGCTGTCGGTATGTGACCGGCGGCTGGTTGTTTAGTTTCGTTTGAATACGAATGTTGTTATAATAGTATATATAGGTTTCGACAGTTTGCTCTACGATGGTCGTCGTAGTGCTTTCCAACCTGTCGAGGTAGAACGTTTCAGACTTTAGTGAGGAATGAAACGATTCGATGGAGGCATTATCAGCGGGTGTCCCTTTACGGGACATGCTCATGGTAATGCCTTTTGTTTTAACAGCTTTCTGATACTCATAAGATGTATAAACAGAACCTTGGTCACTATGTAACACGCAGTTCTCTGGGAGTACGGGCAGCTGATCAAGTGTGTGTAAGACAAAATCTGTGTCCTGTCTATCGCCAATCGTAAAAGCAATCACTTCTCCATTGTATAAATCCAATATACTGGAAAGATACAATTGTTTCTGCCCATAAGGCAAATATGTGATATCCGTTACTAGCTTTTCCAGAGGGCGATCAGACTGAAAGTTCCGATCTAATATATTCTCGGCCACGGCATATGGCTGCCCATTCTTCTTGCGCTTTTTCACCTTAACCCGGCATTGCCACTGGTTTTTCTGCATAATGCGCTGAACCGTTTTATGATTAATACGCATTCCCTTTTTTAATATGGCTGTGATTTTCCGATAGCCATATCGATACTTATGTTCTCGGCACAACGTGCCGATTTGTTTTTCTAAATGGTATTTAGGGTTATCTTTCATCAGATTCTTCTTCCAACGATAATAAGATGCTCGTGAGATACCTAAATGAATACAGATATCCTGTATGGTCATTGTGCCGCGCAATGCTTCTACAAGCTCGACTGGCGTTTCGCTATCAGCTTCCTTTCCAATTCGTTGTACTTTTTTAACACTTCATTCTTTTGTCTCAGATAACGATTTTCTGCCTGCAGTTTCTCTAATTCGGAAGAATACTCTGGACCTTTTCCATAAGAATATTGCTTTCCGACAGGTTGTTCGAATCGATGTGTGTCCCCAGCTTTATACCACCTGACCCATGTCTGCACCTGCGTCTTATTCTTTATATTCAATTCCTGCATGATCTCCTTCACAGGCACGCCCGCCAATCTCATTTCTACAGCCTTCTGTTTGACTTCAACCGGATAACTCACTCTTGCCCTCATAGAAAAACACCTCCAAGTCTAATTTCGGATAACAACGATCCGTTTTCAAACTTGAAGGTGTTTTTTGTTTGTCTCATATTATGGGGTCAGTCCCCATTGAGCGGAGGTTTTACTATTTAGCTTTCATGGCTGCCGAATAAGTCAGTGATAGCGTGAACGACTTCGATTCCCTGCCATACAAATAAATTCAATGCAGTGAATGAAAACAACCCTAAAATCACCATTCGTAAGATAAACAACATGTTTAACAACCTCCTCATTTTATGTTACATAGATAGGCGATGTTGAACATGAAGCTCATCGAAATACGAGGACTGATAAAATTTAGCGATTAAAAAGCTTTTCTTTCGCTGTCTTCTCCGGGAAGCGGGGCGTCTCCTGTCTGATATCACGATCAGTGAGACAGAAGCGGCAAAAAGCGCCGTCAAGATATATGAGCCCGTCAGCGATTTTTTCTCATCATCAGCATTTTGGCCGGCCTTCATTTCGTGCATTTCCTGCTGGTCGGCTACCGCTTTAAAATGATGAGCAGTATCGAACGCATGGGGAATGGAGAGCAAATGAAAGCTTGCAATCGCTAAAAATAAAATAGAAGCTTTTAAAAACAAGATTTTTTTCAAATGTTCTCCCCCCTTCATAAGTCTGAATATTTTTATTATAATACCCTAATTTAAATGTAAAGTAAACATATTTATTAAATTTAAAAAATTATTATCCTGGTTAAGTATATACCATTCCATCCATCTTTTCATCTCTTTTTTCTTAAAGACCTATTTGTTATGATATGCACGCATTCCAAATGACGTGACAACATTTTTCGGGCTGTAAGATAAAAAACGGGGCATGACAGCAAAAGACGTGATGAAGAAACCGAAACATTTTCTTAAAAAAACTTCTCAACCACTGTTGTTGTGATATAATAATACTCGTTGTGTTAAAAGATCTAACATATGCAGCAAAAATGACAGTAAAAGATATGTAAAAGGGAGGTTAAACATGGAGGCTTTCATCAGTGAAATCATAAATGTTCCAAATGATTTTATTTGGAAGTATCTTGTTTATATTTTAGTCGGGATCGGATTGTACTTTACGTTCCGTTTTCGCTTTATTCAATTCCAATACTTTATTGAAATGTTCAGAATCGTCGGGGAGAAGCCGCAAGGAAATAAAGGAGTGTCTTCAATGCAGGCATTCTTTATCTCAGCCGCTTCTCGTGTCGGAACCGGAAACTTGACCGGCGTCGCGCTGGCGATTGCAACAGGCGGTCCCGGCGCAGTATTTTGGATGTGGATCGTAGCGATTGTCGGTATGGCTTCCAGCTTTGTGGAAAGCACCTTGGCGCAGCTGTATAAAGTGCGTTCCGGTGACGAATTCCGCGGTGGTCCGGCATATTACATGGCAAAGGGACTGGGCGCCCGCTGGCTCGGTATTTTATTCGCCGTATTGATTACCGTTTCTTTCGGACTTATCTTTAACGCTGTGCAGTCAAATACGATTTCTGTCGCGTTTGACGAAGCATTCCATGTGAATAAAACAGTTATCGCAGTCATTTTAGCTGTATTAACGGCTTTCATTATATTCGGCGGTCTGAAACGTGTTGTTTCCGTCTCGCAATTAATCGTTCCGGTTATGGCGGGACTGTATATTCTGCTTGCGCTGTATGTCGTGATTGTAAATATTACGGCGGTACCTGAGCTGTTTGCTGCGATTGTGAAAAATGCGTTCGGTCTTGAGCAGATCGTCGGCGGAAGCTTAGGAAGCATCATTATTATCGGTGCGCAGCGCGGCCTGTTTTCAAACGAAGCCGGTATGGGAAGCGCGCCGAATGCCGCAGCGGCTGCACATGTTTCGCATCCGGCTAAGCAGGGATTAATTCAGACGCTCGGCGTGTTTTTTGATACATTTATTGTTTGTACATCGACTGCCTTTATCATTTTATTGTACAGCTTTACGCCTAAAGGCGACGGCATCCAAGTGACACAAACCGCATTGCAGCACCACCTCGGCGGCTGGGCCCCGACATTTATTGCGATTGCGATGTTTTTATTCGCATTCAGCTCTGTCGTCGGCAACTATTACTATGGTGAAACGAATATTGAATTTATTAAAACAAGCAAAACATGGCTTAATATTTACCGCGTATTCGTTGTAGTGATGGTGGTGTACGGATGTTTGGCTGACTTCCAGATCGTCTGGGACATGGCAAACTTGTTTATGGGACTCTTGGCTCTCATTAACTTAGTGGCAATCTTACTGCTGAGTAATGTAGCCTACAAGATCTATAAGGATTATGCCGCTCAGCGCAAAAAAGGTCTTGATCCCGTATTCAAAGCCGAGAACACCCCGGAGCTCAAGCATATTGAAACATGGGCGGAAGAAGAAGGTACAAGCCCCGAACGTAAGACTGCTCACTGAGGAAACATGCATACAATTTTCAAAAAACTCCTTACATTTTGTTGTGAGGGGTTTTTTATGTGAAAAATCGGGTTATTTTTACTGAAAACAGATTTTTTTGAATTTATTGTATTTTTCTCTTGCGTGTGTAAGGGTTTTCATATAAAGTTTTACTAAACCGGTTTACCAAACCGATTTAGTCTTAAAAGAAAGGAGTATTGATGTGGCTTCTGATTATGGCATTTTTACGATCGGTGACGCGATGATCACTTTAAATCCCGCAAGCACAGGACCTTTGCGTTTTGTTACCCATTTTGAACGAAAAGCAGGAGGAGCTGAACTGAATTTTGCGATTGCATGCGCCAGATTGAATCTGCACTCAAAGTGGGTCAGCAGACTGGGGAAGGATGAGTTCGGCAGAGTGATTTATCAGTTTGCCAAAGGAGAAGGAATTGATGTGACTGACGTCTCCTATGTTGAAGGCTTTCCTACATCTTTAAATGTCAAAGAGATCAGAAATGACGGTTCAGGCAAGACGTTTTATTATCGTTTCAATTCACCAATTCTGACTCTTGCACCGGAAGATATAACAGAGAATATGTTTGACGGCATTCACATCGTTCATCTTACCGGTGTGTTCCTCGCGCTTGATAAGAAAAATCTTGAAATTGCTGAAAGGGTGCTTTCCCTCGCCAAAGCAAGGGGGATTCCCGTATCTTTTGATCCGAATATCAGGCTGAAGCTGTGGACGATCGAGGAGGCGCGTGCGGCATTTCATCAAATCTTTCCGTATACTGATATTCTTCTGGCGGGCCGGGACGAAATGAAACAGCTGACAGGTATAGGGGAAAATGAAGCATTAGCCCGGTTTGCAGAGACCTATTCAATCAGTCAGCTTGTCATAAAGAACGGTGAAGCAGGTTCTGCGCTGTATCATGATCATAAGTGGGTTCACAAAGAGGCTTTCCCGGTTGCGCCTGTTGACACGGTAGGAGCGGGTGACGGCTTTAATGCCGGCTACCTGTACAGTTATCTGCATGGTTTTGAACCGGAAAAACGTCTGGAGTTTGCCAATGCGGTCGGTGCGCTCGTCACCACAGTTTCCGGTGACAATGAAGGGCTTCCCTATCTAGAAGAGGTTCTGTCATTTGTAAACAAAGAGACTGTGATTGAACGGTAGCAAGCACAACTTAAAAAGCGGGTGAGAAAATGAAAGCGGTTCAAGTACGGAAAGCATTTGATCTGGTGGTGACGGAATGTGAGAAACCGTCTGTTGTCCACGCGGATGATGTTCTTGTCAAGGTGAAGCGGGTCGGAATTTGCGGATCAGATTTGCATATTTATCATGGGACAAATCCGTTAGCGTCCCTGCCGAGAGTAATCGGACATGAAGTCACAGGGGAAGTCGCAAAGACCGGTTCTCATGTCCGGCGTTTCAAGCCGGGTGACCGGGTAGTGGTTGAACCGATATCTTATTGCGGAACATGCTATGCCTGCCGGAAAGGACGTCCGAACGTCTGCAAAGCGCTTTCGGTGTTCGGCGTTCATGAAGATGGCGGGATGCGGGAATATATCGTGGTTCCGGAAAAGCAGCTGCATGCCGTTTCCCCCGATCTGCCCTGGGAGGAAGCGGTCATGGCAGAACCATATACGATCGGCGCCCAGGCCGTTTGGAGAGGCCGTGTCGAGAAGGAAGATACCGTTTTGATTCAGGGAGCGGGACCGATCGGAATCTGCATATTAAAAATGGCAAAGTTCAAAGGCGCTTCTGTCATGATAACCGACTTGAATGATGAACGCTTGGCATTCGCTGAAAAAAACGGTGCGGACGTTACCGTCAACGCGCAAAAAGAAGATCTCGTTTTGCGGGTGAACGAATGGACAAAAAATGAAGGCGCCAATGTCGTCATTGATGCCGTCTGTCTCCCCTCAACGTTTGAAACGTCCATTGACGCGGTGTCTCCGGCCGGTCATGTGGTTGTGCTTGGTTTTGATGAGAGGACTGCCGGCATTTCTCAGCTTCCGATCACAAAAAAGGAAGTCACGATAACCGGTTCAAGATTGCAGACGAATCAGTTTCCGTACATTACAGACTTACTGAATAAAGGCCTGTTAACGCACGGCGGTCTTATTACACATACATTTTCAGCAGATGACGTCCATCAAGCATTTCAGTTGATCGAACAGCACCCGGGCAAGGCGGGAAAAGCAATCATTACGTTTGATTAAAGGAGGAGCGAGAATGCTGCCTAAGTACGCCATTTACGAAAAACTTCTGCATGCACAAGTGGTGGCTGTCATAAGGGGACAAAACAGCCAAGAGGCGCTTGAAGTTTCAAAAGCGGCCATTTCAGGAGGTATCAGCGCCATTGAGCTTACATACACAACTCCTGAAGTGGAAGATGTCTTTAAGGAACTCCGGCATCAAGATATTCTTCTTGGAGCCGGTTCTGTAATGGATACAGAAACGGCGAGACACGCCATTTTATCAGGCGCCTCATTTATCGTCAGCTCTCATTTTGTAAAAGAGATAGCATCTCTATGCAACCAGTACAGCGTACCGTATCTTCCGGGATGCATGAGCGTGTCTGATATGGCTTTGGCGCTCGAAGCCGGATGTGATATGGTAAAGCTGTTCCCCGCTAATTCGTTTGACCCTTCATTTATCAAGTCGGTCAACGGCCCTCTGCCGAATGTCCGCATTATGCCGACCGGGGGTATCTCATTAAACAGCATGAATGACTGGCTCTCTGCCGGAGCGGTCGCGGTCGGTGTGGGAAGCGACTTGACAAAAGCATATCAAAAGGGCGGCTATGAAGCTGCCGTATCCCTCAGCAAAGAATACGTCTGCCGAAAAAACGAATATACGGGGGTGTAACATGAATATCACGTTTCGCTGGTACGGCCAAGGTAATGATACGGTGACCCTTGAACATGTCAGACAAATTCCCGGGGTCAAAGGCATCGTCTGGGCTCTTCACCAGAAGCCCGCGGGTGAAGTATGGGAAAAGGAGGACATTGAGGCGGAAGTCAGATACATTCAATCCTATGGGTTTCATGCAGAGGTCGTGGAAAGCGTGAATGTTCATGAAGCCATTAAACTCGGTCATGAAGAACGCGGACAATATATTGAGCACTATAAACAGACCATTCGCAATCTGTCCGAATTCAGCGTGAAAGTCATCTGTTACAATTTCATGCCGATATTTGACTGGACGCGTACCGATATGTTCCGCGCGCTGGAAGATGGGTCAACCGCTTTGTTTTTTGAAAAAGCGAAAGTGGAAAGTCTCCCTCCGGAGGAACTGATCCGCACGGTTGAAAAATCTTCTGATTTGACGATTCCCGGGTGGGAACCGGAGAAAATGGCCCGGATCAAGGAACTGTTTGAGGCCTATCAAACGGTCGGTGAAAAACAGCTTTGGGCCAATCTAGAATTTTTTTTACATGAAATCCTTCCTGTAGCGGAGGAACACGGCATTCAAATGGCCATTCATCCGGATGATCCGCCCTGGTCAATTTTTGGCCTGCCCCGTATTATCACCGGTGAGAAAAGTTATGAAAAGCTGCGAGAGATTTCAGATTCACCCGCCAACTGTATTACGTTGTGCACGGGTTCGATGGGAGCGGATCCCGCCAATGATATGGTGAAGATCGCCAAACACTATGCGGGAGTTGCGCCGTTTGCCCATATACGAAATGTGAAAATCTGCGATAACGGTGATTTTACGGAAACTTCGCATCTTACCAGTGATGGGTCCATTGATATTACCGGTGTGGTAAAAGAATTGCACGGCCAAGACTATAAAGGATATGTACGGCCTGATCACGGCCGTCATATCTGGGGCGAACAATGCCGGCCGGGTTATGGTTTATATGATCGTGCTTTAGGAATTATGTACTTGAACGGGCTGTGGGATGCGTTCTCGTCTCATGAGAAAGGGGTGAAGGGATGAGACCGATTCATGAACGTTTATCAGGAAGAACCGCTGTCATAACAGGCGGGAGCGGTGTTCTCTGTTCAGCAATGGCAAAGGAGCTTTCACGGCAGGGGATGAAAATTGCGATCGTCAGCCGGAATGCTGATAAAGCAGAGCGTGCGGCGGCCGAGATTGCTGATGCTGGAGGAACCGCGGTTTCTGTACCGGCTGATGTTTCAGCCCGTGATTCGCTCGAAAAGGCAAAAGACGAGATTATCAGCCGGTTCGGTTCTGTCAATCTTTTAATTAACGGAGCCGGGGGAAACCACCCTGATGCGATCACTGCCAGCGAGACGTATGAAGAGGATGAGCAGGGCACATCATTTTTTGATATGGACGAAACGGGGTTTTCCAGCGTATTTTCAACCAACTTTACCGGTGCATTTCTGGCATCGCAAGTGTTTGGAAAAGACCTTTTGAAGGCGGAATGTCCCGCGATTATTAATATTTCTTCTATGAGTGCGTATACACCGATGACAAAGGTGCCCGCCTACAGCGCGGCCAAGGCGGCGATTCAGAATTTTACGATGTGGATGGCTGTTCATTTCGCAAAAAAAGGGCTGCGGGTGAATGCCATCGCCCCGGGTTTCTTTTTGACTGCGCAAAACCGTGGGTTGTTATTACAGGAAGATGGAAGTCTGACAGACCGATCCAATAAGATTATGGCACATACACCGATGAAACGTTTCGGGAAACCGGAAGACCTTCTGGGAACGCTCCTGTGGCTTTCGGATGATTCATGCTCAGGCTTTGTCACCGGGGTCACCGTTCCCGTCGACGGAGGTTTTATGGCTTATTCCGGAGTGTGACAGAATCCATGTCCCTGTCAGATTGTAAACCATTTACTTCTGACTTATACTAGTGAAAAATGAAGACAGACGGGGATGAGTCTATGAAAACCATTACAATTTCTGATGTGGCGAAATATGCAAACGTATCTAAAAGCACCGTATCTCAATTTTTAAATCAGCGCTATGACTATATGAGCGAGAAAACGAAACAAAAAATAGAAGCGGCCATTCAAGAGCTGAACTATCAGCCGAATTTCGTCGCCCGCAGCTTAAAACAGAAATCAACATTTACAGTAGGTGTGGTGGTGGCTAATATTCTTCACACTTTTTCCACTCAGGTCATCAGGGCGGTGGAAGACTATTTTCATGAACAAGGATTTCATATTATTGTCTGCAATGCGGATGATGAACCGGAAAAAGAAAAGAAATATATTGAAATGCTGCGGGCTAAGCAGGTGGACGGAATTATTATTTTTCCGACGGGCGAAAATCTCTCTTTATATGAAAAGATGAAACGCGATACGTTTCCGGTCGTGTTTATGGACAGAACCATTGAAGAACTCGGAATTCCGACAGTGATGCTTGATAACCATCATGCAGCCGGTCTTGCCGTTGACCGGTTTATCGAAAGCGGCATTAAGAGAATCGCGATTATTACGACGTCTATTATTCGGGAAATCAGTCCGAGGGTAGAAAGGATTGAAGGGTATAAGAAGGCGCTTGACCGCCACGGTATGATGGTGCGGGACGAATATATCAAAACAGCCGATGCGGCTGATATTTCCAATGTTTTGTCAGAGCTGTTCTCACTTGAGGAGCCTCCGAAAGGGATATTGGCGGCAAACGATATCGTTCTTGTTGAGGTGCTGAAGTATATGAAGGAGCATGATATGGCAATTCCGGATAAGGCAGCCGTCATCGGAATTGATGAAGTTCCTTTTGCTGGTTTTTTTACTCCTCCAATTACGACGATCGTCCAGCCTGCGGCAGAAATGGCGCGAAAAGCGGGAAGCCTTCTTCTTCGTCAGATACAAGAAAAAGATGGCGGTGAAAAACGGATTCACCGCTATAAACCGGCGCTGCTCGCAAGGCAATCCGGATAACCGGTTTCACTGCATAAACCGGTTTACTCCGGCAATTTAAATGTCTGAATATGAGAGGGGGTTTTTTTATGTTCTCAAAAGATAGATTCCCTATTATTCTTCTTTTATTTTCAGCCGGGGTGATTAACTATTTAGACCGCTCAGCGCTGTCTATTGCAGCGCCGTTCATACAGCAGGATCTCACATTGTCGGCAACCCAAATGGGGCTGATTTTCAGCAGTTTTTCTGTCGGATACGCTGTGTTTAACTTTCTCGGCGGTGTTGCATCTGACCGGTATGGGGCTAAATTGACATTGTGTACGGCGATGATCGTTTGGTCTCTTTTCAGCGGAGCGGTTGCGCTTGCTTTCGGATTTGTAAGTCTTTTGATTATCCGTGTTTTATTCGGTATGGGAGAGGGGCCGCTGTCGGCTGCCATAAGCAAAATGGTCAACAATTGGTTTCCTCCGTCTCAGCGCGCCACGGTCATCGGCCTGACAAACAGCGGCACGCCGCTCGGCGGGGCGATTTCCGGCCCGATTGTCGGGATGATTGCTGTGGCGTTCAGCTGGAAAGTTTCCTTTGTCCTGATCATGATCATCGGTTTAGTCTGGGCGGTCATCTGGTTTAAATTTGTCAAAGAACGGCCGGCGCCGACGGAAGACGCCCCGGCAATGAAAGCGGAGATTCAACCGCATGAGCAGCATATCCCGATGACCTTTTATTTGAAACAAAAAACGGTTCTCTTCACGGCTTTTGCCTTTTTCGCTTACAATTACATCTTATTTTTCTTCTTAACATGGTTTCCGAGCTATCTGGTGAAAGAACGCGGTTTAAGTGTTGAATTTATGAGCGTGGTGACTGTTATTCCCTGGATTCTTGGATTTATCGGTTTGGCGGCAGGCGGAATGATTTCTGATTATGTATTCAAAAAAACCGCCGGAAAAGGAGTTTTGTTCTCACGGAAAGTCATTCTTGTCACTTGTTTGTTCGCTTCCGCTGTACTGATCGGATTTGCCGGACTTGTTACCACTACCGTAAGTGCCGTTATTCTCGTTGCTTTATCAGTCTTCTTTTTATATATAACGGGCTCTATCTATTGGGCGGTAATTCATGATGTGGTTGATCAAAGGAATGTCGGGTCAGTCGGCGGCTTTATGCATTTTCTTGCAAACACGGCCGGTATTATCGGGCCTGCTTTAACCGGCTTTATCGCGGACAAAAGCGGATCATTCTCCGGGGCGTTTTTGCTTGCAGGCGGATTAGCCGTTTTGGCCTCGGCTGCGGTAATCCGTTTTGTGCGCCCGATTATCATTCAAACCGCTTCTGAAGATAATAAAGACACGATACCTTATTCATAAGTCATCAAAGCCACTGAGGCTGTCCTGCCGATAACGGGATGGCCTTTTCGTTCTGCCGCTTGATCTGTTCCTATGATAATATAGGAATTGTTTACAAAAGAAGGGAAGAGGAGGGGACATGAAACAGAAGCCGATATATGTTGAAATCAATATTGCATCTGATATAGAAACGCTTTGGGAATATACGCAAAACCCGCATCTTCATAAGGAATGGGATCTGCGGTTTTCTGACATTACATATCTTCATAGGCTGCCAGATGAACCGCAGAGATTTCTATATGAAACCCGAATCGGTTTTGGGCTGAAGGTATCCGGCACGGGCGAATCAATAGGTGACATAAGGCCTCGCTCGTCAGAAAGAGTGTCTTCGCTCGCTTTTGCCTCTGATCATCCGCTGTCACTTATAAAAGAAGGCAGGGGCTACTGGAAGTATATAGAGCGGGATAACGGACAAACCGCATTTTTGACTCAATATCAATATGAAACGGCCCGCGGTCTGCCGGGAAGTTGGATAGACCGGTTTTTATTTCGTCCTCTGCTAAGCTGGGCTACCGCATGGAGCTTTGATGCGTTGCGGCTTTGGATAGAACAAAACAGACATCCGAAGATATCAGTCCGTTTCGGGTTTGTCTATGTCTTTATGTGTCTCGTATTCAGTCTGTATTGGTTTTTTCAAGGCTTTCATGATGGCTGTGCCGATGCAGAGATCGTGAGGGGAGCGCTGGAGACAGGGTTAGGGGTATTATGGCTGCTTCCCATGCGGAGAAAGTGGCTGATTCACACCGGGCAGTCAGTCTTCTTTTGTGTAACGGCACTGCTATATTCGGGCGGCGGATTCGTGATCTCATTAGGAGTGCTTACGATAGCCGCAATGATTCTTAAGCCTAAGCTGCCGAGCGCCTGGCATACAAAACGAAAGAGAGAAGTTAAATGACGGATTCAATGTATGAAAAAGCGATTACTCATTATCAATCACTGCACCCGATGCTGCAGAAACGGTACAGATTTGACGGATCACGCACGTTTTGCGGAGAAGGAATTATGTCAGAAATAAAGGGAGGTTCTTTTCTTGTCAGAATGCTTTTAAAGACAGGTGTTTTTTTCAGATGTTTTTTCTCAGAGAGGGGAAACGATATCCCTTTCACTATCGAAAACAAAAACAGGCAAAATGGCGTGGAATGGAATCGTACCTTTTTCTTTAAAAGCAAAACGCGTTTTTTTGATGCAGTCATGGAATATGATGAGCGGGAAAACAGAATTCTTGATTACTTCGGCAAACCCCGCATCCTACTGTCTGAACTGCATTTAGAAGCGTCTTCAGACGGAGGGCTTGTTATTACATCCGGTAGGCAGTGGCTCCTGATAGTCGGAAAGAAAATCCCGCTTCCGGCATGGCTGTGCGGCAGTTCAACCGTTTATGAGGCTTATGATGAGGAAATGAATTGCTTCAGCATAAAGGTTCATGTGAAAAACCGGATACTCGGCACGCTTTTCTCTTACCGGGGGACTTTCCGTGAAACAGAGGGGGAAACATGCTGAAGCGTCATCTCATGGTAAGCGTGATTTGCTTTTTGGGATTTGCGGCGGCTGAAGCTCCGCATATATCAGCTGCTGAGACGTTTGTTTTATTTTCCGTACTTTTTTTCGTTCCCGCTGTATTCGATTTTGCTTTTCGGCCGTCAAAGACCTTAGAGAATGTGTTATTACGAAGTTATCCTGTTGCCGCTTTATGTGCGGCGCTTGCGCTTGTCACAGACTTCAGTTTTTTTGCCGTTGTGTGGCTCATTTATACGCTTGGGCTGGCACTGTATGCTGTCCGGCGGCTGATGAAAACAAATATTCACAGAACAGAAGAGATGTCTGTTATGGCGGGTTTCATTTATTTGGCCGGGGGCGGATTCTGGTTCTTCGCATATGTCCTTGAGATTCCCGTTATGAATTTCGGTCCGCTTATCGTTCTGCTGACGGCGGTGCACTTTCACTATTCCGCTTTTCTCATTCCGATCTTTAACGGATTGCTCGGCAGGATCATACGGGAGAAACGGGTTCTTTACAGATGGAGCACGGTCATTATTTTGATTTCGCCGATCCTTATTGCCTTGGGGATTACATTTTCAAAAACACTTGATGTGATTGCTGTCGCTCTGTATCTGGCGGGTCTGTATGTAAATGCATATCTCGTCTTTACGGTGCCGTTTGTTACGAAAACAGGCAGGATCTTGATCAGGAGTTCTTCGGCTGTGTTAATGATCACAATTGCTTTTTCTTTGATATATTCGTACGGTGTCTACCGCGAGGAGGCAATGCTCACGATCAGCCAGATGATTTGGATTCACGGGGCCGTCAATGCATTCGGCGTTATCCTGCCGGCTTTGACGGGGTGGAGGTTGGAAAATCCGAGACCGTTTGATGAGGGCAGCGAAAGAACGTTCAGCCGTATTTACGGGAAGAGAACGATAGGCAAAGAATTTTTGACTGATATTCATGCAGCAAATGACATCCATTATACCGGCCTTCTGGATCAGATGAGAGAACTGCATTCTGAAGATTTTTCAACTGAAAAACTGGCGCCGGCCGTTAATTCCTTTTATGAAGAGACAATTGATTATGACATCATGGCAAAAGTGACGTGGAGCAGATGGTTTCGTCCGTTCGCGCGCGTGTACGAGCCGTTCAGCAGAAGAGCGGGGCAGATTCACCTGTCCATGACTCCGGATTGGTATATCATGCACAGTGATATTATAGGAGTTGACTCTGACAAAGACGGCAGAAAAAATGTCCGTGCGTGGATCAGAACAAATGAAAAGCAGGAAACCGTTTTTACTGCGCTGTATTCAGCGTACAGGGCAAAAGGGGAAGGATACATGAATATCTCTCTTCCGCTGCCGTACGGCCAAATGACGGGCATTTTAAAACCTTATGCGCGTAAGCAGAATCTTGTTTTGACAAGCAGACGGCGAAAAAGCGGAGCGGGTGATGAAGGGATTTATCTGCAGACGAAATGGGGGACGTGTCATCTTCCGCTGGCAGAGACATTTCTTATTTCAGCCCAGAGCGAAACCAGCCTGAAGGCCGTTCATCATATGTGGCTGTTCGGACTGAAATTTTTAACTGTGCATTATCGGATCACTCATGCTTCCGCAGGTAACCGAAGCAAATAACTAGCTGCAGCGCCGCCTGTTCATCAGGCGGCTTTTTCTCATCTACATGGGTTATATTCACCATTTTATTTGCGAGCTATTTGCGGCGGATGACACGAAAGGAGTCATGCGCTGGATTTCATTTATTCTCGTGTTAGCTCAGCTGTCAGGGATGAGCATGAGCGGTTATGTTGTCAGTGAATGGGGATGGCACGCGGCATTTTGGATCGGGAGCGGCCTCGGTCTTTGCCTGTCTTTCATGATTCGCGAAATGAAAACGACCGCAATGTTTGGCTTCACAATGGCGAGAAAGAAATCAGCTTGTTGTCTTTTCGTTTATGACTAAGCACGCACTGGCTCTGCTAGTGATAGGAACTTTAGTTCGCATATGCGAAAACTGGGTAACATTAAAGCTGTTTTATTGACTCGCAGCCGTTTTTATTTTTATCATTCCTTTTACCGTCAGCCCGATGGCGCTTTATCTGGTCCAGGTTTTAATAGTTTTTTCACTCGGGCATTATTTTTCCTTTGCTGCTTGGAATGTCGATTGAGTCTGTTCCGGCAGACATGAGAACAACATCGACGGGGGCATACCAGGCGCTTTATGCACTCGGTATTTTCGGAGGACCTTTGGCCGCAGGATTTTTTAATGATTGGCTGGGGTTCAGAGCCGGATTTTATTTCGCGGGGTGCTCGGGCTGGCGACTGTCATACTTGCTCATATGTGGGGAGCCGATGCGAAAAAATCGTCGGAAAAGTGCAGGGAAGATGCGTCAAAGTATTACCAGACATGATTTTTTTATATGCTTGCCTAAAGAAATGATCTCATTGCGAATAAATTTCCCTTCCGTCTCAATAACTAAAGTGTACTTAGTTATTGAGACAATAATTCATTCCGTCAAATCACATTACCAAGCACATTGATACATAGATTATAAAATTAAAAACAAGCATTTACAGGAGAGAATACCTCTCAAGATAAATAATTAATGGATTAATTGTTGTATTTTGGATAATTATAGGGTAAATTGGTAGTGGAAGAACAAACATAAGGAGGGGTGATTTGATGATAAAGCTTAATTCAAGAAACGCAACATGAGTCCAATGGCATCTTTGACAAAATTCTGACTCTAACAGTTCGTAGCTGGCCCGTAATAGGGCACAGGAAGAAACTCTCCTAAAAATAACTGGCCTCAAACATTTAGACACCACGAAATAGCTATCAAGCTTAAAATCTAACTTCATCAATAAGAACAAACATAAATAACCCGAAAATGGAAGGAGTATGTTTAAATATGAAGGTGCATTTTAAGTTCTGGTCAATTGCGTTTGTTTTAAGTATTGTTCTTTATGGAATTATCGGGACAGGCCAAGCACATGCCGCCCAAAAAGACAATGCAACCACAGATATTACACTCGATGCTAAGAAAGAAGAGGTAGCTTCTCAAATAAAAATCTATAATGAAGAAAATAATCAGATTCATCCTTACACGTTGAAGGAATTAAAAGATATGATCAAGCTACAGGAAGAAATGCCGTTGGATGGCTCATTTCATGTTTTATATTCAACATATACAAGCAAAGCCTTTAGTTTCAAATATAACTTTTCAATTGGTGGAGGAACATACGGGAAAGCATTTAAAAACCCTGGTACTTTGTTGATTACCCCGCAAGGGACTGCGAAAAAGTTCTCGGTAGCAGCAAAGTATGACAATGGGAAAGGTGGAGTAGGGGGCCAAGCAGGGAAAGTATCATTACCCGGCGGATGGACAGGCCAGATTCATATGAACTGGACTCATTTGAAAAGAGGAAAAAGCTATCACTTTAACTTTATTAATGACAGCAGCAGTGATGTAACTGTGAAAATTAAGGAAGTAATTGTGTGGTATAACTGGTAAAGAAGAGCAGGCCCTAAAAGGGCCTGCTTTAATTATAGGAGGCTAATAAGCTTCACAGGAAACCTCTGAATACAAAAAAAGAAACCCTTTTGCCTTGTCGGGTTTCGGAACACACAGTTTTTTATTGCTTTGTATCATTTAAATATTTTTGATGTTCCTTTTCCAAGACTTTTCTATCCTCTTTAATAACTTCGATTTTGTATTTCTCTTTTACGTCTTCAGACAAATTGTCATTTAAATATTCTCGCAGCTTCGTCTCGCTTTTGGTTTTATCCATTCCAATTGAAATAACCGGATCTGTTTCTCCGATTCCGTAGCTGACCAATCCGAATTTCTCCCAAGCATTGTCTAACACTTCATCTGGTGTTTTTTGATTACCGTTTACTGCATATAGAGCAATACTAAACATGAATAAAGAAGAGGCTACAACCAAGATTCCAACTACTGTTTTTTTCATCTGTTCCTCCTTTTTCTTGAAAAGTAAATATATCTCTCTTAATCCAAAGTATATCATAGGTTATTTTGATGGCAAAGTCACACCGTACCTCAAAATGTTAAAGAACTGAAACGGTGGGACGAAGAAGTTGCTATAATAGAAGAAAGAGTACAAAATCATACGTTGTTTTTTTATTCAATTCAGTAAAGTGGAGTTAGCAATAGATCGGCTTTTCGTAGTGGCGTTCGGCTCACCTCCATATCTGGAAAGAAGGGAGGTGAGAATATGGCAGTAGAAAGCGCACTTGGATTGATGTTTCAATTCGGAATCCTCATTGTAGGGATTCTAACGCTTGCCTATAGTTTCTCAAACAAAAAAAGTAAGAACGCCCCAGACTCCTACATCTTGGCGTTCCCACTCATAAACTAGACTTTTGGAAAAAAGCCGACTCCCTTACAGGAGCTATTCTATTGCCGATCGGAGATGTTACCAGCATCTTCGATCTTTTTTATTGTATGCTCTTTCTGTGTATTATATTCACAATATCATCAGAAAGGAGAAATATAATCATGTAATGCTTATTGAATCTATACTGATTGTATCTTTTCGTTGACCGAAAATCAACCGCAAAGATGTGAAGAATACGTTTCCATTAATTAGAATTGTGATAAAATATTAGGTAATGACAAATGAATATGACGCACATCTGATTGGGACTTCTGAAAAAGAATATGAAATAGTACGCATAATCCAAAATCAAAATTCTGAATATTTAAAGAAAGGATGAGGAAGGTGGAAACCAAAAAGATAGAGTTTGAAAAGGTTGCCCAAAGTCTTAATGAATGGTATACAGTTATCAAGCAAAACAATACTACTTGAAAAACAGATTATGAAACATGTACAGATGACATGATTCAATATTATTTTTATCTCTTTAATGGCCTGTATAACTTCTATCAGAAGGATTTTATCGAAGCAATTAACTTTTACAAAATCGCTGAAAGCAGACTCAGCAAAGTACCCGACGAAATAGAGAGGGCAGAATTCCATTATCAAACTGCGATTGCCTACTATGAAATTCGCCAGAACTTTTTCTCGCTCAACCATGCTGAAAAAGCGCTAGAAAGTTTCAGAGCAGTCGATAATTACACCAATCGTGTAATCAAATGCACCATGCTCTTTGCCATGAATAAAGTTGACCTACAGCAATGGGAGCAAGCGATCAGTTTGTATAAAAACGCAATACATATCGCTCAAAAAGTTAAAGACGGGCTTTCAGAAGGTTTAGGGCATTTTAATCTAGGTGTATGCTATGAAAGACAGGAACGCCTTGAATTAGCCAAGGAAAGCTTTTTAAGGGCTTTGGATATTCCTGAACATTGCGATTCCGTCTATTCCATTCGCTCAATGTACATGTTGAGTCGTGTTTTTTACAAATTAGGATCAATTGAATCAGCGCGGGTATGGAGAAGTAAAGCACTTGCATATGCTGATAAAGTAAACGAAGAAGTATACAGGGCAAAATTGAACCTCATATACTTTGTATACGATGCGACTGATCATGAGTCCTTTGATTTGAATATGAATGTACTGAAGGGGAAAAACTTGTGGTCGGATGTCGCTGACCTGTCTCTAAATGCAGCATTGTATTACAAAAAGCAGGAAAACGCTGATCTGTCATCTAAATACTTTGAGGAAGCTTGTACTGCTAAGGATCAAATAATAAAGTTTACGGAGGCGTTGTCATGAAAAAACGTACTGTTTTAATTACTGCTGCTATTCTCGGACTGCTTCTTGTGTCAGGAAATGATTATGGGACAAAAGAAAACGGATGGCTCGGCATATCAAACGGTTTCCAAACAGCCGAAAATGGAGCACTGGGATAAGAAGAAAAACGGATAAAAAGATCGCTGATAAAAGTATTTTAAGCCGGCCAAAGTGCCGGTTTTTTAATGAGAGAATGTCAGCTGCCAACCTTTATGTTAAAAGCCTTAATTAAGGGCTTATTTTTTGGACACTGATGAGGGAAAACTGCGAACATGAAAGGAGAGCTTATATATGAGTGCATCTAAAGAGCTTTATGCTTCTATGGGATGGAGTGAGCCGAAAAAGAAAGAAGACCCAATTTTTAAAGTCGGCCAACGGTTTACAATAAATTACGGATTTCGAAAAAACCTGAAAGGCACTTGGGAAATCATAAATGTCAGTGACTCTCCACACTATGAATGTGTTAAAATTTTAAAAAACGGCAAGCTTTCAAAAGAAGAAAACTTAAACTGCAAAAGACACTTTTATGTATCATTCATAAAACAAGCACTCGAACATTCAAAACTTTAAACAAGCATAAGAGGAGAGAAAAACAATGATTCAAGAACAAAGGTACATTAAACGAGTTATATGGTGAGGGAAAATACGAGTTTGAATACATCGCACAAGGCAAAGATGCTTGTTTATGCTTGGTATCAGCTCAAAATCGATTTGAGCTAGTTCGGCTGCATAATCAAAAGGCGGAAATACAAGTTAGCATAGATGCCAAATTCAATCCTGAGAAAATCAGGACAGATATCAAGTTAGTTATTGTTTTCACTCCATATGTTTTTGATTGCCTAAAAGGGACGTTGTACTCTTTACAATATTTATTTGCTTGTTGGCTTCCTGCATGTCTTTCAGTGAAAGGCGTAATAACTATAACAGCATCACTTTTCCTTACAGCAGAACTAATCTTCACTCCACTTTCATCACCTCTTAATAACTGATGATTGATGCCAGCTGAACCGAATAATTTTTTTAATTTTTCCTGTGTTTCGGTTGCGCCTTCAAGATCCCGAATTACGGTTTCTGGAATAAACAAAGAGGGGCGTGACTCTGAAAGTGATTGAAGTTCTCCGCCAACTGCTTTTCTTTGAAATTCATAAAGTGATTGGTTAACTATTTCATCTTTTTCATTAGTTGAGCTTTGATCGTTTTCGACAGATAATGTTTCCTCGACAGTCTGACTCTCAGGATCAGGGTCTTTATTTTCTAACGGCTGAATCCTTTGTAATATATCAAGCAACTCTAATCTTTCCTCAATCATTTGTTTTGATTGGGAAGAGTTATGCTTGTCTAACTCTTCAGCTATGCATTTCACTTCACTTTGAACAAAATTAAAGAGTTCCTTATACATAAAAGCACCTCAGTTTATGATTATACTTATATCATATAGGAAGTTGATTTAACCCTCAAATAGCTATAAGACACGGTTTGGGAAGAGGAGGAGGTTTTGGGCTATTACGATTAAACCTCTTGTATTCTATCAGTACATGTTAACAAGAATTATGAGTCTATCAAGCTCTGATTTGTCAATTATCTATATCCATTTTCCGAATAAATGCAAATATATTGTAAGATTATTAAGATTCTCATTGTAAACACTTTCTTAATATAGTAATTTTGATTTGTAATACCAAATAAACCCTAATTGGAAGGAGAGATTTCATTGAAAAAGAAGGTTCTTGCTTCAATTGTATTAGGTATAGGTTTACTAGGAGGACAAGCTGCTTTTGCCAGTCAGTCGAACGATGTCAATCATGGGGAAGTTAATCTGGACGAATCAAGAGATTTAATGAGCGCCATGAAGCTTGATAAATCAACACCGGGCGGCGGTACTTGGTATCATGGCTTCGAAAAAGGCCGAGTTCATTCCAATTACAATCATAAGAAAAAGACTCACAAATCGAGTGCTGCAGCTGGAGCAAGATTCTATGAAACTCAATGGAATACAAAAGATGAAGGGTATACTTACGCTTCTGTATATGAAACCCTTTTCGGAAACAAGGCTTTTTGGGATACAAAATAAAGCAAAGTGATTTTAAATTTTTCTTCCGGTGTGGTCAAACTTGAATACAAGTCAGCACCGGATTTCTTTTTATGGAGGCTGTCCAATGAAGAAAACAATCTACATATTGTTCATTTTGGTTTTGCTCTCAATGAATATGTCAAGCTATCATTACACTCTTAACAAACAAATCTATTACACTTTATTCTCAAATAAAGAAGCATTGATAATCAATTATACTTCAGAATTTAAAAGTGAGGACTTTGTAAAGAGATTGGTCGCCTTCTCCAAAGAAAACAAAGTGAACATTTCTCAATACAATTTCTTGGATGAAAAGAGCTTAAACATTTATTCTACAAACCCTGAAAATGAACCATCAATACATAACGGCAATAAACTTGTGTCAAATTTTCTAAGAGGCCATTCAGAGCAGAAGATGATCGGCAGCATTACTTTTCCACTCTCGACATGGAAAATCAGATATTTTGATTTTAACCAAATAAAGAATATAGGCATAGGAAGCAAATTTTATATTTCATCTAACGATGAAAAGGTATTGGAAAAAGCACAAAACCTTTTTGCTGACTATGGTGAAGTAAGTTTTGAAAACATCACTGAGAATACTGCTTTTATGTTTAACAAAACTTTGCTTATGCTGGTATTGCTCTCTATGCTGATTTTGTTTATTGGTGTCCTTTATTTTGTAATTAAAAATCGCAAACGGCTTCTGCTGCAAAAGTTATGGGGGTATTCCAAAGTTAAAACACTGATTTCTTACCCAGCAATGTTTTTGAAGTCTCTAATTATAATCATATTTTGCGGCGCAATTATTGTGGCTTTGCTAGCCTTTTCTTTCAGTTTAAATGACTGGCTGGCTGCATATCTTAGAATTTACATTAGAAACGCGGTTATTGGTGCGCTTATCATGATGGTATACACCATCATTGTTACCCTCGTCTTGTATAACAACAGCGACATTAGTGGCTCTATCAAAGGCAGCACACCGATTAAAAAATTCCAATGGTTATCTGTAGGCTTTAAAGTTGTTGTCACGATATTGCTTTTCAATATTGTTGCGTTTTCACTTTCTAACTTATTTGATCTCAAACAGCAGCTTGATAATCAATCGTACTGGAAAAAGACACAAAACACTTATAAGACAAGCTTTGCAAATACCGGGATAGACTATAGTGATTTAAAATTAGACAGGGAGAAAAATGTTAGAGTTCGCGCGTTGTATCATCAATTAGAGAAGCATAAAAACGCGTTCGTCATTGATGCACATAACTATGCTGTACTAAGGAAAGATGGAAAAAAACCTGTTTATTTTTACACCTTAAATACGACAAAGAAAAATGAAATTTACTCTCCTTCTGGACGAAGTATTACAATCAGCCCTAATTATTTAAAGGTGAATCCCATTATCGGCGCTAATGGGGAAGCCATAAGCCATAAGCAATTAAGGGTTGATTCAAATACATTGAACCTGCTTGTTCCACAAAAGTATGAAAAATATAAAGAAAAAATAATAGCTGCATACAGGGATCAGTTTTTCTTTGACAAAGTTGAATTAGATAATATGTATAACAAGGAGATGAATCAACCTTTAAACACCCTTAAAAAAGATGAATTGAAAATCAACATCATTTATACTAAAAATAGGCAGGATTATTTCACCTTTAATAGTGAGTTTGGGGATGCCGGCAATAAAAATAACATTGTTGATCCAATAGCTGCAATTTTCACGGACAACGTTGATCCATCTGTTATAGGTGCTTACTCAACCTCAAGTTTATTCTTTTCAGATTCTTCAAAAGGCATGGCGTATGACCGCATAGTTCCTTATTTGGAGAAGACCAATACGAGAGATCTAATTGATTCATCAATTTCGGTTTATCAAGAACTAAGCGACGGTATAGCAAGAATTCAGAATCAATTCTTGCAGAATTTAATTGGCCTAACAATAACAGTTATCCTCTCCATAGCCTTTCTTGTTGCTTATATTTGGTCGTATTACAGCGCAAATGCATATCGGCTGTACCTTAAAGAGCTTTTTGGATATTCATATTGGGCCAGAAATAAAAATTTAATCATCTTTTCCCTTTTAACCAATTGCCTTATAGGTTTAGGATGCAGTATTTATTACAAAATCTTTGAATTAACAATTTTCATCGCGCTGTTTATTGTAATCGAGCTGCTTATTCTTTATTTTCTGAGTGTCTATTTAAACAGGAGAAACATGAATAGGATCTTAAAAGGAGATAGAATATGATTACACTCAACAACATATCAAAGACGTTTGATGAAAAATCTGTTCTTTCGAATTTCTCTCTTCAGATAAAAGAAAATGAATTTGTTTCAATTGTTGGTAAGAGTGGTTCAGGAAAGACAACCCTTCTAAATATAATAGGCCTTCTTGATACTCCACACTCAGGAGATATTGAAATTTCAGGTTTTCGAAACCCTAAATCTAACGACGTGATGAAACTACGGAGAGAGAACTTAGGGTATATCTTTCAAAATTACGTGCTTATGGACAACGAAACAGTATTAACAAATTTACAGCTTTCGACGGCTTATGCAAAAGACTTCAAGAAAGAAAAGTTGACAGAAGCTTTAGAAATGGTTGGCCTGGATAAAAGCTTTTTAAAGAAAAAGGTTTATCAACTGAGTGGTGGAGAACAACAGCGTGTGGCCATCGCAAGAATTATTTTGAAGCCTTGTGATATTATCCTGGCTGATGAACCGACAGGAAACTTAGACGAATATAACAAAAGCATTATTTTGTCTTTATTCCATCAGTTAAAAGACATGGGGAAAACGATTATTTGTGTTACTCATGATCAAGAAATCGCCAATGGTTCGGATAGAGTGATCAATCTTTCATAAGGAGAGGTTCTAAATGAAACATATTACTTTTGCACTGTCTACAAGTGTCCTGATTATTATTACAGGGGTCGTTCATAGAGTAATCTTTAGAATGTTTGGCTTACCTTTTGATCAAGCAATAATTTTCTGGGGCGGATTTGTAGTTGTTTATTTTGTGTTAGCTCTGCTTTCTTCTTTACTCTTTAGAAATTTAGGTTCAAACAGCAGAAATTACGAGGCTTAATAAAGGCTTTAATGCTTCCTCACGAAGTATCAAGAAGGGTACATTTTGTTCTAGAAGAAAGGACCGGCCAACACGCCGGTTTTTTTATGTAAGCATATTTGCAAAAAGAATCGCTATCAGAAGCCCTTCGAAAAGTTTCAGAATTCAAGAATGGAAAAGAATCGCCATAATTTTTTATTTTTTCCAAAAATAATACTCTCATCTACAAAATATGACAAATTACCCTCTTGCAAGGTGATAAAATCAGGTTGCCTGCTAAGTGAGTAAGCAGCAGGCAACAAATCAAAAGGGGGCAATAAAAATGTTAAAAAGTAAATTCAAGAAGATAGCAGGAGCTACAGCACTGGTGGGGGCCTTGCTAGTATCTGGAGTACAAACGGCTGATGCAGCAACTAAACCAGGAAATTTAATCCCAATTCGAAACAAACAATTTGATGATAAGGTTGAAGAATACAGATGGCTTGGTAATGATACTGTTAGAATTTTCTTTAGAGACAGTGAAGGAAAATATTATTGGGAAGATTTTGAGTGTGTAACTACAGAAGGCGGAGTTTGTTACGTATATGAATGAATAAGTCTTATTCATAGTATATAGCGAAGATAAATCGTAATAAGTCCTATTTTTTCTCATTTTGTCTCAATATCTAAGTATACTTAGGATAATGAGACAAAATTTTTTATTTACTATTCAACTTCCTAGAATATATATTATGTAAACTAGAAATTGTGAAGAGAATATAAAAGTGGATCCATATTCTAAGAACATCCCCTTTTTGTAAGGTAATATTAAAAAACCTCTACGTCCTTAATAAATTAAATTGGTCATAAAGGTTTTTCAGTTTGAGTATTTTAATCGGTTATGTCACTTGTTGCTGGTCTTCTTGATCAAGTCCACGCCATCGTATGCCAGACTTTCCATACTTGCAGCCTTCTGCAGTATGTAATGATCAAAAAAGTTCTTCGTATAGTCTGTAACAAGATTTCGCATCTCCATGGCATCCCGTTCACCTCTAAGTTCCTTATTCACACTGGTAAACACGATGTCGCAGTAATCTAAATGCGCAGCACGATCAACAGAGAAATAATAGGTATCCATGCTATTGTTAGCGCCAATGATCGCATTCATGTTATAGTTCGGTTCAGAAAACAGCAGCAAAAAGGGTTTCTTAAGGTCGCTGCCCTGAAGGCCGAACGCTCCGCTATCCAAGCCAATCCCGCAGATGAACCGTTCGTCGTCCCGGCAAACAATCGCCGTCGTAGGCCCTCCATAAGAATGTCCGACTATGCCCATGCCGATGTCAAGCAACAATCTGCCCTTAAAGATGGAATTCAGCTCTCCAGAGTCCAATTTGACAAGATAATCGGCTACATACCTTACATCTTCTGCCTGTAATTCACTATACTCTGTTAACTTGTCAAGTATCGGCAGTGTAAGCACGTTTTGACACATCTCAATGGCAGTTTCATCGTCGGGCCGCATCTCCATCTTACCAGCCAAAGCCAGCATCTCCGGATCTTCAGAAAACGCCATAATGACATCCGAAAAATCCTTTGATACATTAAACAGGCGCCCATCTTTACGCTTATACATCGTGCTATTTTGATGGCCGATGCTTACTACAACATATCCCATGCTTGCCAAGTCTGTACAGATCACTGTACCCCATTCTGGAGAACCGCTCCCGCCGCAAACATAGAATAACACCGGATAGCGTTTTTCCTTCCCGGAGAGAGCAAGGCCGTCGTAACATTGGGTCTTGATATCTATAGAGTAAGCATCCTTCAACGCAGTGAGAAGCGGCTGCTCATCAAGCATTTCGCAGACTTCAGGAAACATGTACGCTGATGTAGTCTTCCCTTCGCTGCTGTCGGACGGATAGTACACAAACGCCGTCAGTTCTCTTTTTGTATGATCTGATGCCGTGTACTCAAAATCCATCTGGGTTCGGCCGACAGTATAGCCGCCAATTGGCTCTGGAAATGCTCATACTTTTTCATTCTCTTGTTCCCCCTTACGTAATAAAAGTGGCGGATGTGAAATACACACATTGCGCTATAAACGCTTTTCAAAACTGTGAAACGATTACATCATATGTTCAGTGAATCATAGCTACTCCTTGGCTTTCTTGAGATTGCTAACAACATTTGTACAGGCCCATATACTGTTTCAGAGTTTCATCCGCCCCGTAAACCTCCTTGTATTGCTGTTTAAGATGACAAAAGCGGACATCGTTTCTGATGTCCGCCACTTAACTAATTGGGTTCTGTTCCCCAAATCAGTTTTCCTTGATGATATAATGTGATTTTTTTCGTTGTTTTAAACGTATTTGATTGGAAAAAGGAATAATCGCCGCTTTGTGCATAATTGCTCCAGTCATCATTGTGAAGACGAAGCTGAATATTCCCTGTGCTTGCTCCCGGTGACAGCGTTCCTGTTTTAAACCCCAGTTCCAGATAGGTATCTGCACCTTGCTTAGGTTTATGCAGCGTCACAAACTTGTGGGTCAGATTGCCGCATCCCATCTGCGCGTAGTCACAGTCAACGTTTTGGCCTTTGTTTTTCGCGTTATACCAATAACGGGCAGTGACATCTTTTAAATCAACCGTCGCATTGCCGTTATTTTTTATGTGAAGCTGCGGGCGGATTTGGTTGCTGTTCACACTCCCATCCCCTGCTTTGTATTGTACGGAAATGCCTTTTTCCTGTGTGGGGTTATCTTGTGCTGGCGTTTCAGGGCCGTCCTTCGTTGAATCTTTGTTGCCGCGAATGTTTTCTCTTACGAATGTTCCTGAAGCAGTTAAATCTGTAAGCGGCCAGCCGCCTGTTTTAGATGCTCCCGGCTTTAAAGCCGAAGATGATTCCTGCTTATCAGAAAGATTCCAGTTCACCCAGCTGATGTTCTTGCTGTCGAGATAATTCAGCCATTCCCGCGACTGGTCTAGGAATACACCGCCATTTCCAGACGCGTCGCTTGTTCCCCATTCCGTCACGAAAATAGGCGCTCCTTTGCTGAGTGCGTAGTTTGCTTTATCCCGTAAAAATTGCCCGTGTGTGCCGGCATAAAAATGAAGCGCGTACATGACGTTTGCATCTTTTAACTGGTCATCGGCAGCATCATTCACATCCTGGCTCCATGTACCGGTGCCGACAATGATGATGTTGTCTGGATCATTTTTGCGGATAACGGAAATCACTTCTTCCGCATACGGTTTAATATCACGCTTCCAGTTCACGTCACCGTTTGGTTCGTTTGCAATTTCATAAATGACGTTCGGCGTGTTTCCGTAAAGACTTGACATCTCCTTGAAAAATTCTTTTGCCTTCTCTTTATTTTGGTTTGGGTTGCCGTCATTTAAAATATGCCAGTCAATGATGACATATATCCCAAGTTCTTTTGCCGCTTCAACCGCTTCTTTTACTTTATTTTTCACGGACGGGTTGTCAATATAACCGCCATCTGCCGTATACATCGCCGCGCGGAAAACGGTTATGCCCCAATCGTCTCTCAGCCATTTTAAGCTGTCTTTATTGACGAAATCGCCATACCATTGCAATCCATGTGAACTGATCCCTTTCAATTGTACCGCTTTGCCGTCTCGGTTTACGAGCTGTGTACCTTTTATGCTGAGCTGACCATTCTTGGCTGCTGGCGTTTTTGTCCCTGCTGCTGATGCCGGCGAAGGCAGCAAGCCGCCCATTGTCAATACCGCAATCAATAAACACGTAATAAAAATAGAAATTGACCGTTTCATATCTGATCTTTTCCTCCTTCGCATCATTTTGGCTCTTTCTTATGAGCTCGAACTCATTGTAAAAATCTTTCTCATGATTGTCTATCAACCTAATTTCTTGTTTTTGGGAGGTGTAAAAGCCTGTCAATTTGCCCTATCTCTATTGAATAAGACACACCTGACACATATAGAACAAAGAAAACCGGGCTGAATCGGGACTTTACACGTCATTTTTCAATCGAATCGAAAAATTAAATGTATTTCCAACGTAGACACGCTGAATGTGATGAGTCTCAGTATGGCATTGAATCTTATGATTGCTGTAAGAAGACGAGTCCTTGTTAATTTAAGGTTGATGTAAGGTTCGGATTAATACGGGTTAAGGTTCGAGTTGTACAATAAGGTTGTACTTCAGTGAGGGATTCAGCCAGAAGAATTCCCCCTTCAATAAATCATAGAGGTGAAAAGGTTTGAGAGAAAATAAAATGTTGTCTTCATTATGTTACTTCAGTATATTTTTTGCGCCGTTTCTGTTTCCGATTATCGTCTATTTCTTAGGCCAGGACGATGTGAAATATCATGCGAAAAAATCTTTGTGGACGCATCTGATTCCTTATTTGATTTTTGGAATTGGCATCATCGCTTCAGGTTTACTTGGTATGAATGACATCAGGCACGCCGGGCCTTTCCTGCTTGCGACGTATGCTGTTACATTCCTTGTGGCGATCTATTTTTTCATTTGGAACATTGTCAAAGGAATCAAAGTGTTTTCGGAACAATAGGAAAAAACGGTTCTGTTTTTAATCAGCAGAACCGTTTTTTTGTATAGCCATTATGATAATTGTATATCTATCGTTGTCCCTTCTCCCGCGGTGCTGTGAATGGTGATGTCCCCTCCGTGCTTTTGGATAATATCCTTTGCTATGGCCATTCCAAGACCAGAGCCTGCATGCGTCGTTCCTGTATTTGTCCCCCTGTAATAGCGATCAAACACTTTTTCCAGCTCCTCTTCTTCTATCCCTTTGCCATTGTCCTTAATTGTCACATGAGTCCGTTCTTTTTGTTCAAGCTGTACAACGATCTTCACATCAGGATCATTGTGAACGAGGGCATTTAAAATGAGATTCGTGACCGCTCTCCTAATCAATATCGCATCAAGGTTCAGCATCAGCTTTTCCACGTTCGTTTGAAGTTCAATGGACTTATCCGCATATCTAGAATCGTTTAACATATCAATTAACGTTTCCCGCAGCAGCGATACAAGGTTTACCCGTTCTGTATGTAACATCACATCGTTGTTTTTCAGCCTTGTCGTTAAATTTAAATCTTCCATCACATCTTTCATATAGAGGGATTTACTCTCAATGATCTGGGCGTACTCTCTGATCTGTTCGGCTGTGAGATGGTAATTTGGATCTTGGATGATTTCTGCATAGCCTTGAATAGATGCTAATGGTGTTTTAATGTCATGAGAAATATGACTGATCCACTCTTCACGCATTTGCTCTAATTTATCTTTTTCTTTTTTGCTTGAAGATAGTTGTTCCGATAAATGATTGACATTATAGAAGACATCTTTATAAATGCCTTTGGATTTCATTTTGATCGTATAATCTCCATTAGCTAACCGCTGGATTCCTTGAATGACACGGCCGAGCGGTTTTGTGAGCTGCCGGCTGAATAGATAGCCAATGACTAACGCGATCAATGCATCTATTGATAATAATATGATGGTCCCTGCATTGAACTTCGTCACAAATTCCTTGGTATCATATGAGAGGACAAATTTTCCGAGAGAGGGATTTTTAAACCCTATAAAGTAACTGTACTCCTTGCCGTTTACTTTTTTTTCGCCGGCGTAAATGGTTGATAATAATTGTTCATCCTTATATTTATGTAAATTTACAATTTCAATAGGCGTATATTTTTTCTTCAGTCCTTTAGGTTCTCTATCATGATAAACATCCTGTCCGTTTTCATCTAATATTTGAATCCATGCATTCTGCTCTTTTAAAGCTTTTTGGCCCTCTTTGTTTACCGTGATACCATTGTTCGATAACGTGACATATTGTCGGAATGATCTTGTGAAAGTTTCCGGTGTACTTTCTTCGTCATGTTGGCTGTTCGCCTGGAAAACGAGCCAAAACATAAAAATAAATAAATTAATGAAGACTGTAATGATGGTCACGATAATGACAGAGACCATATATCTGCCTGTTAATCGCCAATTCATCCTTATGCATCCTTTACAACAAATTTGTAGCCTAACCCTTTCACAGTGACGAGAAAGTCTGGTTTTGACGGGGTGTTTTCTATTTTCTCACGGAGCCTGCGTATATGAACCATCACCGTGTTGTCAGAACCGAAGAAATCTTCTCCCCATACAGCTTGATAGAGTGTTTCTTTACTGATCACCCGATTGGGATGCTGCAGAAAATAGGTCATAAGCATAAGTTCTTTAGGTGTTAACTCAATAGCCGCTCCATTTTTGGTGAGCTCGGCTTGTTGTTGGTTTAATTCAAATGGCCCTTTTTTTATTACGGTTCCGGTTTGAGAAGGCTGTAAGTAAGAGACCCGTCTCAGCTGCGCTTTGACCCGGTATGCAACTTCCTTAGGGCTGAAGGGTTTTGTAATGTAGTCGTCCCCGCCGATGGCAAGTCCTACAATTTTATCCGTTTCCTCCCCCTTTGCAGACAAAAAGATAATAGGAACGTGTGAAATGTCTCTTATTTGCTTGCAGATATCATAGCCTTCACCGTCTGGCAGCATGATATCCAATATCACCAGATCGGGATTTTCTTGATGAAATTGAGCCAATCCGTCACGGGCAGTCGAAGCGGTCACTACGCGATCAATGCCTTCTCTTATTAATACGGTTTTGATCAGTTCCAAAATTTCTTTTTCATCGTCTATGATTAATACTTTGCTGTGAAGCCGTGACATATATTGATCACTCCTTGAAGTCATTGTCATTATTATACCCAATGTCCGTGTATCGTTAAAAATCAACACTTCTCTCCCACAGAAAATAAGCCAATTTTCTTTATTGAGTAAGAAAATTGGCTTATTGCGATGCTGATGCCTTTAACGCTTTACAACAAATGTTGTCACGCTTTGAGCCGGAAGATGGGACCAAAAATGATTGTCCGTTACTTTGAGATCCGTTCCAGGTTGAAGATTGCTGCTGCTGCTCGTGATCCATCTGGATACTTGCGAAGCAGTTCCATTCTGCAACACAAAGTTTTGGTTGACCCCTGTGTTATTTTTATTAATGGCAACAATCACGACTTTATTGTCTCCTTTATAGGCTGACACGTAAACATTCGGTTCAGGATTTTTCGTTGCATCAATCCTTACATAGCCAGGGCGCACAAATTTTGAGAAATGAGCCATATTGTATCCGCGTTTGCTGATCATCCCATCTTCTTTCATAGGGCCGTATGATCTGCGGATGTACCACCACACATAAGCTTGAAAATCTCCCTCTACCATTGAATGATGAATATGCTCTGAAACACCTAAAGCCTCAGGCCAGCGATCCGCTGAATTGTTGTCACTATTCGGATAGTATACCTCCGTCATCCATAGCTCTTTCCCTCCTCCTTTTTGTTTGAAAAGAGGATAAGGAAACTGACTGACCTGAGTGCCGTACAGGTGGGTTCCGAGGATATCCATATTCCTAAGCGCCTGCGGATCATTCAAAATGGGGTCCGATATATTTTTCAGGTATTGAAATGATTCCGGCGCAATCACGCGGGCATTAATGGAACCGGCATTCTCTCTCATGAAACGCAGGATTTCCTGGGGCGTCCACCATGTCCATTCGTGAGCGTAATCAGGCTCGTTTTGCATAGAAATCGCATACAGATTCACACCATTACTCTTCATGAAATTAACGAAATCGTTAAGATGCTGCGCGTATGCGGCGTACTTATCGTATCTCAGCCGCTTAGCTGTTGTGTCACCATTATGATTGAAAGTCTCAACCATATCGTTTGGCGGATTCCAAGGGGAAGCAAAAACGATTGCTCCATGTTTGATCGCACTTTTTGCAGTCTCCACTTCCTTGTACCAATTATTTCTATTTTCATCTACATGAATTCTTAAGACCGAAAAACCTAACTGATTCTGTCCATTGCCAAAAGCGGTCTCCCGTTGAGCCGCAGTCAAGTCTCCAATCCAAGCCGGGTGGTTCATTCCTCCAAAACCGCGAATCACTTGTCTTTCTGCAGATATATTAACTGTTGCATCACTTGCTGCTGAAACTTCAGTAACTCCCGGTCCTAAGAGCATGACGGACAGCATTGTGAAACATACCAATAATACACAAATTGTTTTTTTTACGCTCGACATCATTTTTTCCTCTCTTTCATATGTCTTTTATGGACTTAGAAAACGTTTCTTTGCTTATCTTTGTGTAAACTGCCAGTAATCAACGTTAAACAAGTTTCCGGTACCAGTTCCCGTAAATACAAAGAATACGTTGTGAACACCTGTTGCGCCGCTTACCGCAGTTTCTATTTCTCTCCAAGATTGCGTTCCGCCTGTGGAAGGGACATTCAGTGTTCCCGCAAGCTTACCTGTTGGACTATCGAGACGCACTTCTATTTTTCCGCCAAGAGCGGATGCTACATTTGCTTTAAACGTCCTTGCACCGCCTGACCCGAAGTCTGCATTTCCTACAGCAATCCAGTCTCCGTTATGAATGTTTGTGACATGTTGATTATTGAACGGCCCGCCGGGTGCAGAGGAATTCTCTGTCAAAATCCGTCCATTCCAGGCAAACGTTTCCGCTTCTACCCGGTTGTATGGATTCAAGTTAGAAAGCTGTTTTACGCCTGTATAATTTGCCGCCACCTCTTGAATCGATCCGTCTGGATTATGCACAAGCTTATTAATATGGGGAGAACGGTATCCTTTGCCGGCCCCGAACAGAGCGGAGCTGACAGTTTGAGTATGATACACCGTGTACCACTCGTTTTTAAAATTGAAAACGGCATGATGGTTGTTTCCGCCGCCTCCGAAAAATGCACCCGGATTTTTCAGGAAGTGCCCTCTATATGTAAAGGGACCCATGGGACTTGAGCTGGTCATGTAGCCGATCTCACCTGGGGGTTTATCGGCCGGGTGCGCGCCGCTGAAATTGATGCAATAGGAATAGTAATATGTCCCGTTATATTTGTGCATTCCCGAATCTTCAAACATGAAAGGCGCATCGATCGTAGATGCACTTCCGGCAACACTGGTCATATCAGGCCCTAATTTCATGACTCTTGCTGTTTTAGGGTTTGCCCATTGCTCCTGCGTTGGATTTGAACCTCCAGGGATGCCTCCGCCGGCATATAGGTAACCGGTACCGTCATCATCTACGAATACTGCCGGATCAAAAAGCCATACAACGCCGGACATTCCTGGTGTACTTGGCGTCACCAGCGGTTTTCCGATCGGATCTGTCCATGGGCCGGTCGGGCTGTCTGCGGTGAGAACCCCGATACCTCCGCCGCCGTTTGCGAAATAAAGGAAAAATTTATCCTTACCGTTGATCTTTTTCACCGCGGCTGACGGGGCCCATGATGCTCCTGCCCATTTGGCAATCCCCCGGCCGCCATTCATCCCATTGGCACCCGCTGCTGGAATCGCTCCGTGATCTGTCCAGTTCACCATATCCGCTGAAGATATGACGGATATTTTATTCAAATTGGCAAATGAATTATCCTTAATCGTGCCGTCGCTGTTATATTCATAGTCATCGCTTGACATATAGATGTAGACTCTTCCGTTATAGGTCAGCGCAAACGGATCTGCGCCCAGATGATGGTCTATAAGCGGATTTGAATTCCCAACATGTTTTGCAATTGGAGTGCTGGCAGCATACGCAGACTTCCCAGTGAAGCAACTCAATAATAAAGCTAGGACCCATAGGCATACGCAACATTTTTTACACATAACTTTACACTCCTCCTTTTTCTTTAAATTTAAGTAACTTTTACCATTTGAGAACAAATTGCCGTACCGGCAGTAAAAAGCAGACTCCGCAGTTAAGCAACTCAATAATAGAGCTAGTACCTATAAACATACGCTACACTTTTTTCTAATAACTTGACATCCTCCTTTTTCCTTAAAATGTATGATGATTTTTTTACCATTTGATGACAACAGGTCATGGAGAACGGCTCTGGAGTAAACCTTGCGAACACAGGAGTATGACTCTCGCCTTTTTAATAAAAACGCCGCTGAGTGCCAGGCCAGCGGCGTTTTACACTTGATCATTTACATTTTGTCAAACTTTGCGTCCCCCGCAAACGATCCCATTGACAGTTGTTCTTCAAGAACAAGTCCGTGATGATGCCGTTCTTCAATCCGTTTAATAATAGATCGAATGGCTTCCGCATTTTCTTCGATATTGTGAGGTTCAAAGATCGTCACGTGATCTCCTTTTAATTTGTACTCAAGATAATGCTGTGCTGTTGATTGTGTCCAGCCCCTATCATCGGTTACATCGCCGCATAGCAAATGATGGATGTTGGCGTTAACGGCGCCGGAATTGATCACTTCATTGTGGTACGCAAGATAGCCTCTGATTTTATCCTTAATCGAAGGAATGGTTAATATTTCTCTGTAATAGTCCGGAATAATGTCCATATTCAGATGGACGATCTCTTCGATTTCCTCTTCCGATAAATGAGTTACAGAAGTGGTTATTTTAGAATCCAGCATAATCACATCAGATACGGTGCGGCCTCGCTTCTCCAAAGCTTTAGCAGCCTCAAAAGCCAAATTCGATCCCGAAGAGTAACCAAGCAAAACAAAAGGCCCTTGTTCCTGAATGCGTATCATGCTTTCTGCATATCGGTCAACGATTTCTTTCTCATGAGACGGCTCTTCTAAGAAATCAGCAGCATAGACGGTGCTGACGCCGTCAAGTCTTTTCGCCATTTCATTATAAACGAGTCCATATCCGATTAAAGGCGGGAAACAGAACACAGGGATTGAATCTTCCTGGTTCAGCTTGACGAATACGTTATGATCCGTCTCGGATTCGAAAACTGCCGCTTGAATGGCGCGTGCCATTGTTTCGATGGTAGGAAAATCGTATACGGCTTGATAATGCATGTTGAGTCCCATACCGGCGTTAATTTGATGAATGAGCTGCAATACTTTAAGTGAATGGCCGCCAACGTCAAAGAAGTGATCTTTAATCCCGGGGTCAGGCAGAGCTAAAATATCCTTCCATATATCGGCCAGCTGCTTTTCAATTAACGTTCCTGGCGCTGTGTATTCGGTTCCGGTAAGCCTATTTCCCTCAGGAGCCGGCAAAGCTTTTCGATCGATTTTTCCATTAGCAGTTATCGGCATCTTCTCTACTTGTACAAAATAAGCCGGAATCATATACGCAGGCAGTTTGTTCAGCAAATGACGCTTCAGCTGCGCCGTATTTAATGACTCGTCTCCTGACAAGTAAGCGCACAGCTGCTTTGAGCCCTCTTTTTCAATCGCGATGACGACCGCTTCTTTGACAGCATCGAGTTGTAATAAAGATGCTTCAATCTCGCCGAGTTCTATCCGGTAGCCTCGGATTTTCACTTGATGATCGATTCGTCCCAAATACTCGATATTTCCGTCCGGCAGCCATCTTGCCAAGTCGCCTGTCCGGTACATCCGCTTCCCTGCTTCAAATGGGTGAGCTGCAAACTTCTCAGCTGTCAGCTCCGGACGGTTCAAATAGCCCCGAGCGAGCCCGTCTCCGGCGATACACAGCTCTCCTGCCACACCGAGCGGCTGGAAATATTCCGATCCGGGCTGTACGATGTACAATTGAATGTTGGAAATCGGTTTACCTATCGGAACGGAGTTAAGCGTTTCTCCCGCTTCACATTCAAAATACGATACATCGATCGTCGCTTCGGTCGGTCCGTATAAATTAATGATTTGAGCCTCGCCCGCCGGTGTGATCATGCGATGAAACCCGGCAACGTGCGCAGGCGTCAAAGCCTCGCCGCTTGCAAATACATATTTTAATGACGCCAGCTTTCTCTTTAATTCCTCGTCGGATTTCTGCTCCATGGACTCAAGAAAAGCATGCAGCATCGCAGGCACAAAATGCATAATGGTGACATTTTTCTGCGCAATCGTATCTAAAATGACGTCAGGGTTCTTTTCTCCTCCGTTTGACAGCAATACCGCTTTAGAACCAGTCATCGACCACCAGAACAATTCCCACACCGATACATCAAAGGTGATTGGGGTTTTTTGCAGAATGACATCCTGCTTATCCAGCGGGTAATGTTCCTGCATCCAAACGAGACGGTTGATTACGGATCGGTGTTCCACCATAACCCCTTTCGGTCGGCCTGTTGATCCCGAAGTATAGATAACATAAGCTAAGTGATTCGGTCCGGCCGTCTGTTTCAAGTTTGAACCATCTTCCCAAGAGAATCGCGGATCTTCCAGGTCAAGCACTTTTCCCGTAAAAGGCACGCTTTTCCTCAAGTGACTCTGTGCTAACAACAGCTTCGTATCCGAATCCTCCAATATATAGTGAATCCGTTCTACCGGATAGCTCGGGTCGATCGGCATATACGCGCCGCCGGCTTTTAGGATTCCGAAGAGTCCTACGATCATTTCCAAGGAACGTTCGGCCATAATCCCGACCGGCTGATCCGGCTGCACGCCTTCTGATTGCAATGTCCGGGCAAGTTGATTCGCTCTTTCATTCAGTTCCCGGTATGTCAGCTGGCTTTCCCCGTATACGACAGCCGTTTGATCAGGCGTACGCTGTGCTTGTTCCTCAAACAATTGATGAAGCGTCTTTTCCTTTGGATAATCTGCTTCCGTATCATTAAATGCCTCTATAAGGAGCGAACGTTCATCTCCCGTAAGTATATCCAAGTCTTGGACGCGAATCGCCTGACTGTTCACCATCTGCTTAATGATTTGCATAAAATACTCTTCCATCCGCTTGACACTTGCATGATCATAGACGTTGCTATTGTATACAAAATGAATGTCGATTTCTCCAGCCGGCATGACAATGAAATTGAAATCGTAATGGGTATGCTCTTCCATATGGAAATTGATAATGTCCAGCGCGTCACGATTCGGTTTCATATGCTCCATTTGTTTCTCGACCGGATAATTTTCAAATACCATGATATGACTGATCAGCTGCTGCTTTTGTTCGGTTTGAGCCTGAATTTCATACAACGGAAATGTATCATACGCCTGAGAAGCCAATGCCTGCTCCTGGCTCATTTTCAACACTTGTTCCACAGTCATTCCAGGCTGAGCGGTAATACGTACGGGAATGGTGTTGATAAATAAGCCGACCATGGATTCAATACCCGGAATTTCTGCCGGGCGTCCGGATACAACCGACCCGAAAACGACATCCTGACTGTTGTTGTATCTTTGCAGCAATAGCCCCCACGCACTTTGAATGAATGTATTCACGGTGACGTGATGCTTGCTTGCAGTCTGTCTGATTTCTTCTGACAGCTGCTTTCCGAGCCGGCATGCAAGCCTTTGTTTTTGATATTTCTTGGCTTGGTTTGAGACAGGTTCTTTCAGTAAAACGGTTTGTCCTTCATAACCGTCCAAATATTTTTGCCAATAGGCCAAAGCGTTCTGATGATCCTGGTCTTTTAGCCATTCGATATATCGGCTGTACGGGGTGACGGCTTCCCGCTCCGGTTTTCTTCTCTCAAGAAGCTCATAATAGGTTTCAAACACTTCTTTCGTAATAAGAGGCAGACACCAGCCATCCATTAAAATATGATGGAAGCTCCATATCAATCGGACTTGGTCGTCCTCTGTACGAAGGATTGATACGCGCATTAACGCATCTTGGGTAAGGTCGAATCCTCTTGCCTTATCTTTTTGTACAAAGCCGGCAATGAACACGTTTCGTTGTTTATTCTTCATGCTTCGAATATCTTCAACAGTTATTTCGATCGGTTTTTTTCGGAATACGATCTGTAAAGGCTGATCTTTCCATTCCGTATAAAAATGAGTCCGGAGAATCTCGTGTCTTTCCGCCAGCTGCGACAAACTCATTGTAAATGCCTCAATATCCAAGTCGCCTTTGAGGTCAAAAGCGGCTTGTTCAAAGTAAGCTCTGGAAGCCGAATCGATTAAACTATGGAACAGCATACCTTTCTGCATGGGAGTTAAAGGATATATATTTTCAATGTCGCCGATATGCTGTGTTTGCTTAACAAATTGATCTAATTCCTCGATTGTTATGTCCTTCAGCGAAATATCGCTTGGCGTCAGGTGAATGTGTTCTTGAGCTGCGCAATGTTCGATGACTTCTTTTAGGCTTTTCTTTAAGAGAGCTGCACATGTTTCCATTGTTTCTCTTCGATATTGTTTACCGCTGTAACTGATGGCCAATGACAGCCGACCGTCTGAGATCATGCCGTTAATGTCAAGCGTATAGGCAATGGGGTGCCTGTCGCTCGCAATTTTCCCTCCGGAGTAAGGAGATACCTCGATTCCTCCATTTTCGAAATCTTGATCAAATTGTCCGAGGTAATTGAAGCTGATTTCCGGATGTCCGGTCCATTCTGATGCCTTCGGATGATCGGACAAATATTTCATCAGGCCATATCCTATTCCTTTTTGGGGAATCTGACGCAGCTGTTCTTTCACCGTCCTAATCCGCTGGGAGATGTCCCGGTCCGCCTGGATTTGAAGAGAAACCGGGTATTGGGTTGTGAACCAGCCCACCGTACGTGAAATATCAACGTCTTGAAAAACAGATTCCCTGCCGTGTCCTTCCAGATGAACATGAATTTCTTCATGCCCCGTCCAGCGATGAACAGCCATTCCGAGTCCGGTCAGCAATAAATCATTAATGTCAGTCGTATAGGCACGGTTCGATTTTTTTAATAAACGCTCGGTTTCTTCCTCTGTCCATTGGACGATGATCGTTTCCCGGTCTTCGGCCAGACCGGTCTCCTGCTCATTATCCTCTGGCAATTTGTGTTGCGAGATATGTTTCTGCTCAAGCCAATATTGATTTTTCGCTTCAAATTCCGGGCTTTCTGCATAACGTTTCAATCGTTCAGCCCATAACAGATAGGAATCCGTCTTCTTAGAGAGCGTGATCGCTTCTCCGTTTTGGAGCTGCTCATAAGCTGACGTTATATCCTCAAGTAAAATCCTCCACGATACGCCATCTACAACCAGATGATGAATCGCAATCAGCAAATGATCGCCATCCTGACATTGAAACAATCCCAGTTTCATGAGCGGACCATCGGCTAAATGGATGGATTGCTGAATGTCATTGGCTATCATTTCTATCGTTTCGGCAGGGTTGTTTTCTTCGAGTAAAGAGAATACGTCGAGGCTGAATAATTCTCCTTCACTGATCCCGCGGGTTCTGGCTTCGTATTCATGATCTCCCTGAACATAGACCATGCGCAAAGCATCGTGATGCTCGGCAATCTTCTTCATGACTTTCTGAAGCTTCGATTCGTCCAACCCCTCTTTAAAATAAAGCATGACAGATTGATTATAATGGTGCGGATCAGGGTATTGCCGGGCGAAAAACCAATGCTGAATCGGCGTCAATAAGGTACGGCCTTTGATTTCCCCTTGTTCTGCGATTCGGGTAACGGGCTTAATAAAAGGAGCAAGCCCGGAGATCGTCGGGTGTTTGAACAAGTGTTTGATGTCAAGCTTATACCCGGCTTGATATAAGCTTGAGGTTACCTGAATCGACTTAATCGAATCTCCTCCCAGCTCAAAGAAATGGTCATCGATTCCGACCTGTTCTGCGCCTAATACCGATTCCCACACCCCGGCCAGTATTTTTTCCAGTTCTGTCCGCGGAGCTGTATAAGGATTGCCGGTGAGATTTCCCGTTGGAGCAGGCAGCGCCTGACGATCTATTTTTCCGTTGGAAGTAAGCGGCATCGCTGCCAGCTGTACAAAATAAGCAGGGATCATATAGGACGGAAGCTGCCGGGACAGGTGCTCCCGAATTTCGCCTGCGGTTAAAGAATGCTGTGCGGTATAATAGGCGCACAAGGATGTTTCCCCGTTGGTTTCTTGTGCCGTAACGAGAGCTTCTTGAATCGGCGGTATTTGGAAAAATGCGGATTCGACTTCCCCGATTTCAATGCGGTAACCGCGGATTTTCACCTGGTGGTCGATCCGGCCTAAATATTCGATATTTCCGTCCGGCAGCCGTCTTGCTAAGTCTCCCGTCCGGTACATTTTCACCTCTGGTACAAAGGGGTGCTGCAAAAATCTTTCCGCCGTTAATTCCGCTCTGTTCAAGTATCCTCTGGCGATGCCGTCCCCGCTGATATATATTTCTCCCGGGACGCCGGCCGGCACCGGCTTCATGTTCTTATCCAGCACAAAAATGTTCATGTTGTCCGCGGCGGTTCCTATCGGCACTGATTCCCGTCTGTCGTATTGCGGATCAAAGGAATAAATCATACAGCCGACGACTGTCTCTGTAGGCCCGTATTCGTTAAAAATTTCGATTTTTCCGCCGAATTTCCCGCTGATGCTTCGGGCGAGCCGCGTGCTTAAATTGTCACCGCCGACAATGAATTTCCGAATGGTGCACTCAGCAGGGATATTTATCTCCTTCAATAACTGCAAGTGCGCCGGGGTCAGCTTGATAATATCCGCCCTTGAATCCTGAATAATGGAATCAAGCAAGGCAGCACTGTTTTCTCCTCCGTAGACAATAATGGCATTTCCTGTAATGAGCGGAGTAAAAACAGACGTTATCGTCAGATCAAAAGCGATGGACGAATATAGGGGAAAGTTGGTTTTTTCCCCTTTGACATAGACCCGGCGGGCCCACCAAATATAATTGGTTAAGCCCTGATGCTCAATTGCCACTCCTTTAGGCTTGCCTGTGGAGCCTGACGTATAAATGACATAGGCCAAATCCTTCGTACTGCTGATCGGTTCCAGGTCAGAGCCGTCTTCGTGGTAAGAGCTTTCCTGATCGAGGAAAACCATTGTGCCCGCAAGTTCCAACTGTTTTTGAAGATGGCTCTGCGTCAGGACGATATCAGCTTGGGAGTCTTCTACTATATACTGTATGCGATGCTTCGGATAATCCGGATCAATTGGCACATAGGCCCCTCCCGCTTTTAAAACGGCCAGTATTCCCACGACCAGTTCGATCTCATGTTCGCAGATAATCGCAGTGAGCCGATCCGTCTTTACCCCCTTTTTCCTTAACGTTCGGGCTAATTGATTGGCACGTTCATTG
Source organism: Bacillus sp. 275 (assembly GCF_001999205.1). Lineage (NCBI taxonomy): Bacteria > Bacillati > Bacillota > Bacilli > Caryophanales > Bacillaceae > Bacillus > Bacillus sp. 275. Next base: position 72,393 of record NZ_CP019626.1, on the reverse strand, counting down.
AGCTGACGATATGTGAATTGCTTTTCTCCGTAAATAACGGCTGCTTGATCCGGTGTTCGTTTCATCTGTTCTTCGAATAACTGATAAACCGTCTTATCCCGCGGATATTCAGTTTTCGCAGTTTGATTGTCAACGAGAAGTGAATGTGTCTCCGATTCTGGCAAAATATTCACTTGACCGAGGGGGAGCTCAGGCTGAAATAATATGACAGAAAATAGCCGGTTTAAATGTCCGAGCACCTGCATCATATACTGACGGTCATAGACTTGTTCATTAAAACATAACTTTATGTCAATCAAGTCTTCACCCATAGCAAACTGGAATAAAGCATCTGCAGCAGCCGTTTCTATGAAACCATCAGGATGAATTTGCTCTAGTGAAACGACTGTATCGATGATTGGCAAATGATTTGCATTGTAGTTCAGCCTCAGCTGTCCGGCCATTTTATCAAAGGGAACGTCCTGATATAAGATCGCTTCGTCCAGCGTATGTTTCAATTCATGGAAAATTGATTTAAACGTACTGCCGGAATTGATATGCTGTTTGATTAACATGAGCTGGTCTGAACGAAGATCTTCATCAGTTTCGTCTTCAAAGGTTGGAACCCCTGTAATCACGCCTTCTTCCCCCGTGTATTTGTATAAAAGGGATTCAATTCCGATCAGGAGAACCAGATAGACGGCCATTGGCGTTTGGTTCGTCATGGTCAGGATGCGCCGTGATACATCCGCACTCAATGAACTGTGAATACAGTCAGATCCACTTGTTATATCACGCTTTACTGTTGAGTCGGACATTTGAAACGAAGGGAATGCACTAGGACGGTCTTCCGTGTGAAACATTCGGCCCCAGAACAACTCCTGTTGTTTGAATTCTGACACTCATATCCCTCCAGTTGGTTTCATTCCTGTTTTCAGGCGACTGGCGGCAGCCGCGGCATTCATGCCGGGACAGCCGCTGCCCCTGTGATTAGAAATCCAATTCGATTGTGCTTGCGAGATGTTTACTTTTGTTTACTTTTTCGCTTAATTGAATGTCTTTTAAAGGAATGGATGGGTTTCTCATAATCGCCGAAAGGATCATGACGTAATCCTTGGCCAATACAGCAATGGTTTTCTTTTTAAACAGTTTCGTACAGTAATCAAAACTGCCCTGAATCTCATCTTGATCTATTAAGAAGTTCAGCTGTAAATCAAACTTGGCTGCCGTCTCTGTTTGTTCATAAGGCCTGACTGCGAGAGAGTCCACTTCAATATCTGTTTGTTCGGTATTTTGCAGGACAAACATCGTATCAAACAATGGATTGCGGCTTAAGTCCCGTTTCACACCCAGTTTTTCAACTAATTCTTCAAAAGGATACTCTTGATGTTCAAAAGCCTTCAGCATGGTTTCTTTCGTTTCCGTTATATAATCCAAAAATGTCTTTTCCGCCATTGGAGCGGTGCGGATGGCTAATGTATTGACAAACATTCCGATAATGGGTTCCAAATCCGCATGCGGTCTCCCTGCAATAGGTGTACCGACAACGATATCATCCTGACCGCTGTATTTTGCCAGCAGTATGGAATAGGCCGAGAATAGAATCATGTAAGCGGTCGTTCCGGTCAATTCTTCCAGCTGCTTTATCCCTTGGGTGACAGTCTTATCGAGCGTAAAATTGTGCCTTTTCCCATCAAAGCTTCTAACCGGCGGTCTCGCAAAATCTTTCGGCAGCTCGAATGACGGGAGCTCTTCATGAAATACACCAAGCCAATACTCTTCCTGGCTCTTGATTCGTTCTCTTTGTTCTTTTTGATGTTTCCATTCCGTAAAGTCTTTGTACTGAATACGGAGCGGAGCTAACTCTTTGCCGTCATACAATTGAATCAGTTCTTCGACAAAAATATTCATGGAGGCGCCGTCCGTGATAATGTGGTGCATGTCAAACATGAAAATATGCAGGTCTTGTTCTAACTCGATGAGTCCGACCCTGAGTAATGGAGCTTGGCTGAGATCGAACGGCCGCACGAAGGCCCGGAAACATTCCTCAACCTCGTCGGCTGTTGCTTTGTATCTTTCCATCGAAAACTCCACTTGCGATTTGATCACCTGCACCGGTTCTCCGCGGACCATTTCAAAACCGGTACGCAGCGATTCATGGCGCTGGATCAGTCTTTGGAAAGCGGTTTGCAAGCGATTCATGTCGAGTTTTCCTTCTAATGTAAGAATTCCCGGCATATTGTAGCTCAGTTCTCCGCCTTCTATTTGTGTTGACAGGTAAACCATCTTCTGCACGGACGATACGGGATAGACATCTTTTGCTTTGGCTTTCGGAATATAGTCCGGTCCGTTGGTTTCAGCTTCTGCAATAGCCTGTGCCATTTCTTCAACTGTCGGACATTGAAAGACTTCTCTTAATGAAATGTTTTTGCTGAATTGCTTATGAATTTTGGCGATGAGCGTCATCCCTCGCAACGAGTGGCCGCCCAAATCGAAAAAGTTATCTTTTACACCTATTTCTTTTACCTTCAAAACGTCTTGCCAGATGCATATCAGCTGCTCTTCCATATTCGTCCGCGGAGCAACGTAGTCAGTCCCCGTTTGCAAACCTGCTTCAGGCATCGGTAATGCTCTTCGATTTACTTTTCCATTGCCGGTTAGCGGCAGTTTCTCCAGCTGGATGAAGTATGAAGGGATCATATATCCCGGTATTTGGCCAGCAAGTTTTTCTTTCAGCTGACTGATCGAGAGTGATTGCTCTGCTGTAAAATAGGCATACAAATCGCTTTGGCCATCGGTATTTTCTTTTGCTAGGACAACTGCTTCCTGTACGTGCTTGAGAAGAGCGGCTTCCACCTCACCGAGTTCAACCCGATAACCGCGGATTTTGACTTGATGGTCCCTCCTTCCCGCATATTCAATGTTTCCCTCGGGAAGGTAACGAGCCAGATCGCCTGTTTTATACATCCGTTGATTCGAGTCATATGGGTGCGGAACAAAAGTTTCGAGCGTCAGAGACTCCCTGTTATGATAGCCTCTGGCCAAGCTCACTCCTGAAATACAAAGTTCACCGACGATTCCGACAGGCTGAAGCGTTCCGGCTTCATTCAAAATGAAAATCTCCGTATTTGAAATCGGTTTTCCGATCGGCTGAAGCTCCTGATCTGTATCAGGATCGACGGTATACATGGTCACAACATGCGTCTCCGACGGACCGTAATGATTATGCAATGTGACTTGGTGTCGTGCCAGCATGTCACGCAGCATCCTTGTTGCGATGAGCTGTTCTCCCGCAGCGATGATGTGATCCACGCACTCGGCAAACGGTTCGAAATAGTGTTTCTCTGAGGCAAGGAGCTTAAGGAACGCTGTCGGGAGAAATGCTGTTTGTATCCCGTGCGTTCTGACAAAATCATTGAGCTGCCGTATGTCACGTTTTGCCTCATTGCCGATGATAAAGAGTGTTCCTCCGCTTGAAAGCGCGGAGAACATTTCTTGATAGCAGACATCAAAGCTCATTGCGGCAAATTGCAGCACTCTGTCAAAGCGAAGCTGCGTATGATCCTGCTCATAAGCGAGCAGATTCGTCATCGTCTTGTGCTCCAGCTGAACGCCTTTCGGCTGCCCTGTTGTGCCTGACGTGTAAATAACATACATTAAATCATTTTCCGAGCAGGAAAGGTTAAGATTGTCTGTTCTGCCTTGATATAGTAACGGATCATCAAGCAGAAGCACTTCTCCTTCAAAGAGCGGCGGAATAGCGTGACCTGCACAAGTCAAAAGCACATCGGCACCGCTGTCTTTTAGCATAAAAGCCCGCCGTTTTTCGGGAAGCTCCGGATCGATAGGGAGAAATGCTGCGCCGGCCTTTAATATGGCTAAAATGCCGATGATCATATGTGCTGAGCGATCCGTGAGAACGGCAACAACCTGATCAGTGCAGGCACCCTTATCTTGAAGAACGCGCGCCAGCTGATTGGAACGTTCATTCAGCTGACGATAAGTCAGCGTCTGATTTCCAAACATGACGGCTTCATGATCCGGGTTACGCTCAACCTGCTGCTCAAAAAGCTGATGAATCGGTGTCGGAATTCGTTTTTCCCCAACTGCAGTATCGTTAAAGAGTTGCTGAATGTCTCTTTCCTCTTCCTTGGTCATCATATTTAAACGAGCCAGCTCGGCCTCAGGCTGTTTAATAATCGAATCAACCAGCTGTTCAAAATGCCCCATCATCCGTTCGATCGTTTCCGGTTTAAACAGAGCCGTCAAGTATTCCATCGTGAACTGAATACCCGCCCCTTCTTCCACAGCAGTTAAAGTTAGATCAAATTTCGCCATCGTATGTCCGTTTGGATATGGTTTGAAAGTGACGTCATTTATCTCTAACTGTTCCTGCTCCGTGTTTTGAAGCACAAACATGGTGTCAAACAATGGATTGCGGCTCAAGTCTCTGGCGATATTCAGTTGATCGATCAGCGCTTCGAACGGATAATCCTGATGTTCATAAGCTTTTAATGCATTCTCCTTCACTTCGGACAGATACTGAGAGAACGTCTTCCCTTTTTCAGGGTAATTTCTCATCGCCAATGTATTGACAAACATTCCGATAATCGGTTCCAAATCGGCGTGCGGTCTTCCCGCTATAGGACTGCCGACAATAATGTCTTCCTGGCCGCTGTATTTTGAAAGCAATAATGTATAAGACGCAAGGAGCACCATATATAAAGTCGATTCAGTTTGGGATGCCAGCTGCTTTAATCCGTCGCTTTTTTGCTTATCAAGCGTAAAATGCATTGTGGCTCCCGCAAAATCCCGTGCCGACGGCCGGATATAATCGGCCGGCAGATGAAGGACAGGAACGTCGCCGCTGTACAGCTCTAACCAATAGGCTTCTTGTTTTTGAATCTGCTGTAATCTCGCTTCGCCGGTCTGCCATACCGCGTAGTCCTTGTACTGGATGCGCAGGGGCGGTAATGTCTCTCCTTCATAAATCCGGATAAATTCTTTGATCAATACGCTCATGGATGTTCCGTCAGAAATAATGTGGTGCATATCAAACATCAGAATTCCGCGGTCAGATTGAAGTTCAATCAGCCCTACGCGAAGCAGCGGCGGCTCATCCAGGTGAAAAGGACGAATAAATTGGCGGATATAAAGGTCCGCATCAACTTCTTCCCCTTGGTACCACTCTGCTTCAAACGCCGCGTGATCCAAGACATACTGAACAGGTTCTCCGTCAGCCATTTTAAAACCGGTGCGCAAAGATTCATGGCGCAAAATCAGCGTGCGGAAGGCTTGCTGCAGCTTGTCACGATCAAGCTTTCCTTCCACAGTCATCAGTCCCAGCATGTTGTAACTGAGTTCTCCGCCTTCCAAGTGATTCAGGATGTACAACCGTTTTTGTGCTGAGGATACCGGATAATAAGGTCTTTTTTCAATTGCAGGAATCGCGGCATACCCGGTCAGCTCCGTCTTCGTGATCGTCCGTGCGAGCTGTTCAATGGTTGGGAAACGGAAGACGTCCCGCAAAGGAATTTGGACATGCATTTGCTTTTGTATTTTTGCAATCAGCGCCGTTGCCCGCAGGGAGTGTCCGCCGATCTCAAAAAAGTGATCTCTGATCCCCACCTGCTCTAGTCCAAGGACATCCTCCCAAATTGCTGTCAGCTGGATTTCTGCCGAAGTTTGCGGCGGGACGTACTCTATGCCGCTGTCACGCTTTTTGACCGGAGCCGGCAATAACTGGCGATTCAACTTCCCGTTTGGCGTCAGCGGCATCTTATCCAGTTGCACAAAATGAGCCGGGATCATATATCCGGGTAAATGCCGGGCCATTCTTTCGCGAAGTTCACTGATCTGTATTGTCTTATCTGCTGCAAAGTATCCGCACAAGTAATATTCATCATCTGCATCTTTAAGGGCAGCTGCGGCGGCTTCTTGAATATCAGGAACGTTCAGCATCACCGATTCGATTTCACCGAGTTCAATCCGAAAACCTTGAATTTTCACCTGATGATCAATCCGGCCGATATATTCAATATTTCCATCCGGCAGAAGGCGGGCCAGATCACCGGTTCTGTACATTCGGTCCTCCGGTACAAACGGATCGGCAACAAATTTTTCGTCCGTCAGTTCCGGCAGGTTCAAGTAACCCCGCCCGACACCGTCCCCTGCAATATACAGCTCGCCTTGGACGCCCTTCGGCTGCAGCCGTTTTTTTGAATCAAGAATGTACATTCGGTTTCTGCCTAACGGCTTGCCTATAGGGACATAGTTTTGGCTGCGTGCCCAAGCATCGGAAGAACATTCAATGTTGAACAGAGACGCGTCTACGCAAGTCTCCGTAGGCCCATATACATTAGTAATCCCAGGCGCAGCGTCATGCTCGCCGAATAATTGCTTGAGCTTATTTACCGTCGTTTTGGAAAGAGCCTCTCCTCCGATTAAAAGATGCTGAAGCGTGACTCCCTGCAAATCACCTGCAGCTATCAAAAGCTTTAAGTGGGCAGGTGTTCCGTCAGTGATGTCAATCGAATGCAGCCGATAGTAACGGCATAAGGCAGCACCGTCTGACACTATCTCTTTCGGAACAATAAACAAGGTATGGCCTGACAGCAAGGAAGCATACATTTGCTGAACAGAAGCATCGAAATAATATGGAGCGAGCATGGCTATATTCAGCTCCGCATCATAGGCAGAGTATACTTGGCGGCTCAGCCCTTCTATCAGGTGGATGACCTGGCGATGTTCAATTAACGTGCCTTTAGGCTTGCCTGTCGTGCCGGAAGTATAAATGGCATAGGCCAGTTGACTGGACTGATAAGAGAGTGCAAGACTGCTGTCTTTTTCGTGATAGAAATGTTCCTCCATGAGATCGATACATGTTCCTGAGAAGCCGATGTCATCCTGCAGCTTCCCGCAGTAAAGCAATACGCTGATGCTTGAATCATTTAAAATATAACGGATGCGTTCAGACGGAAAATCAGGATCTATCGGCAAATATGCACCGCCCGCTTTTAAAACTCCCAAGATGCCTACAACCATCTCAAGCGAGCGTTCAGTCATAATGCCGACAAGCTGATCCGCCTGCACTCCTTTTGCCTGCAAGGTTCGAGCAAGCTGATTGGCACGCCGGTTCAGTTCTTCGTAGGTGAATTGTTTACCCTCGAATACAACCGCTGTATTGTCCGGAGTACGATGCGCCTGTTCCTCGAACAACTCATGAATCGTTTTTTCACGCGGGTAATGCATGTCATTAGACTGAAAGCGGCTGAGCAGATATTCTTTTTCTTGCTGAGTGAGAAGCTCCAAATCTTCTATTTTGACAGACGGCTGCCGCAATACTTGCTGCATGAGTTTTTCAAAATGACCTCGGAGCCGCTCCACTTCTGATTTTTCATATTCGTTTTCATTAAAACCGAAATGAACGGCCAGCTGTTTGCCAGGTATGACAACCACATTCAAATCATAGTGGGAGTGTTCCTGCATATGAAAATTCGTAATGTTCAGCTCCGTACCATGATGTCCCGTCTCTTCGACTTGCTGCCCTATCAGATAATTTTCAAAGATCATGATATGATCAATTAAATTTTGCTTTTGTTCCGTTTGGGCCTGTATTTCGTATAAAGGATAGGTATCGTACGATTGGGAAGCCAGCGCGTTTTGTTGAACCATTTGCATCGTATCAGCAAAAGTGCTGTCCTCATCGCAGCGGATGCGAACCGGAATCGTATTGATGAACAGACCGATCATCTGTTCCACATCAGGAATTTCCGCCGGCCTTCCCGACACGACACTGCCGAAGACAACATCTGCGGACCCGCTGTATTTCTGTAATAAAATTCCCCATAACGTTTGGATCAACGTATTTAACGTAACCTGATACTGATTTGCGATCTGCTGTAATTGTTTTGTCTGTTCGTGATCAAATCGGCAGATCACATTGGCATAGGCGTATTCTTTTTGTTCATGCTGCGCTATTTTATGAAGAAGCGTGGTTTCACCTTTATATCCTTCAAGATACCCGCTCCAGTACCGCTTTGCCGCTCCCTGATCTTGGCGGTCAAGCCACTCGATATAGTCGCTGTAAGGAGCTGCCGATGGCGGTTCTGGTTCCCTTCCTTCCTGTAAGGCGCTATAATGATCAAACACTTCCTTCGTGATAAGAGACAGGCACCAGCCATCCATCACAATATGATGGAAGCTCCAAATCAAATGATATTTGCGGTCTTCCATACGGAAAATCGCTATGCGCATCAGCGGATCCCGAGCCAAGTCAAATCCTTTTGCCTTGTCTTCTCTTTGATAGGCTGCGATTGCATCCTCTCTCAGGTGCTCCTCTCTATCACGCAAATCTGCAAAATGAATTTGCGGTGTTTGCGTTTTATAGACAATTTGTAAAGGAGTATCGTTCCAGCCGCTGTAAAAACGGGTTCTGAGCACGGCGTATGTTTCAAATAATCGTTCAAGGCTTGCTTTAAACCAATCAATCTTTAACTCTCCCTGCAAATCGAACGATGCTTGTTCAAAATAAGAACTTGAGGCCTCGTCCAGCAGGCTGTGAAAGAGCATTCCTTTCTGCATCGGAGTGAGCGGATACACGTTTTCAACCTCACCTGCATGCGGCAGTTGAATGAGGAGCTGATCCAATTCGTCAATGGACATGCCTTTTAACAAAATATCGCTTGGCGTCAGTTCCGATTGTTCTTTATGGACGCAATGCGTAATGATTGTCCGCAGGCGGCTTTGAATCGTTTCCGATAACCGCATGATCGTTTCTTTTGCGTACTGTTTGCTGCTGTAGCTGATCGTAAGCTTCAGCCGGCCCTCGGTGATCATTCCGTTTATATTCAATACATACGGTCTTTCTTGATGTCCGCTTGAGTCTGAACCGCAAGAATAAGAAGATAATTGAACCCCATGCTGCTGTAAATCTTGGTCAAACTGTCCAAGGTAGTTAAAGCTGATCTCGGGATTGAGTTTCGATGGCATTCCGCCGCTTAAGTACCTTGCTATTCCATATCCGATCCCTTTAAACGGAATTTGGCGCAATCCTTCTTTGGTCGTCTTGATATAATCAGAGATTTCTTTGCCCGGCTGCGCGTGCAGCACAACCGGATACAGACTTGTAAACCACCCGATCGTGCGGGAGATATCTATATCTTGTATAATCTGTTCTCGGCCGTGTCCCTCTAAATGAATCGGAATTTGTTCCAGTCCTGACCAATGCGATATGGAAAGACCCAGAGAAGTTAAAAGCAAATCGTTTATTTCCGTGTGATAAGCGCGATTCGCTTGTTTTAATAAGAGCTCCGTTTCCTCTTTCGTCCATTCCACAGTTGCTGTTTTGCTGTCTTTTGCAGTTGTATGGGTTTCATGAAAATCTTTAGGCAGCGGTTTGACTTCGGTTTGTTCGATTTTTGTCCAATATTCCTGTTCTTGTTTTATGCTTTCACTTTGCGCATATTCTGAGAGTCTCTTAGCCCATAATTGGAAAGAGTCTGTTTTTTGCGGCAGTTGAATCACTCGCCCGTTCTCGGCTTGTTTGTAGCCGCTAACGATATCTTCCAGTAAAATGCGCCATGAAATCCCGTCTATAATCAAATGATGGATGGCAATGAGCAGATGATCTCCATTTGCGCATTGAAACAACCCGGCTTTCATTAACGGCCCATCACTTAAATGCATACTGCTTTGTATCTCATCAGCTTTGGCTTCAATTGTACGTCCCGGATCGGGATCTTCTTTCAGATTCAGGACTTCTAAGCGGTACAGTCCGCTTTGGGCAATTTCTTCATTCTGTGCCTCACAGCCATTTTCCGTAGTCCGGAATGTCATGCGGAGCGCATCGTGATGTTCAGCAAGCTTTTGCAGGGTTTGATGAAGCTGCGTTTCCTGAAAACCTTCCGGCGCATGCAGCATGACGGCTTGATTGTAATAATGCTGATCTGTCGTTGTTTGTTCGAAGAACCAATGCTGAATAGGAGTCAGGCTTACTTTTCCTTTGACCTCACCTTGATCGGCTATACGCAGATTCTGCTTGATATGCGGACTCAATTCAGCAATTGTTGCATATTGAAACAAGTCTTTGATTTCCATTTTGTATCCTTGCTGATTTAATCTGGAGGATACTTGAATGGATTTAATGGAATCTCCGCCAAGGTCAAAGAAATTATCAAGAATACTGACGTTTTCAGCGCCTAATACCGATTCCCAGGCAGAAACTAATATTTCTTCAGCTTTTGTTCGGGGAGCTTTATACTCTGCTCTGTCCTGCAGCTCGAAATCCGGAGCCGGCAGCCCTTTTCTGTTTATTTTTCCGTTAGAAGTTAAAGGCATTTCATCAAGCTCGATAAAATAAGCCGGAACCATATAACCCGCCAGGCTGTGTGACAATTGTTTCCGGAGCCGGGCTGCCGTTATTTGTCCGCCGCTCACGTAATATGCACACAATTGTTTAAACCCGTGGACATCCTCTCTGGCTGTGACGACAGCTTTCTTGATCGCTTCTTCTTGAAGCAGTGCCGCCTCGATCTCGCCTAATTCGATACGATAGCCTCTGATTTTCACTTGTTCATCTATTCTGCCCGCATATTCAATGTTTCCGTCCGCCAGCCACTTCGCCAAATCTCCGGTCTTATACATCTTCGCTCTGGGTTCAAACGGGTCATCGACAAATTTCTCTGCCGTTAATTCGGGACGGTTCAAATATCCTCTTGCCACACCGGCGCCGCTGATATAGATCTCCCCCGGGACACCGATCGGCGCGGGTTTCATATTCTCATCAAGAACGTAAATGCTCGTGTTTGCCGCAGCGGTTCCGATCGGTACTGATTCCCGCCTGTCCTTTGCGGGATCATAACGGTAAATCATGCAGCCGACAACGGTTTCCGTCGGTCCGTACTCATTGCATATTTCAATCCGGCCTTCGAACTGTTCATGAATGCTGCGGGCTAACCGGGTGCTTAAGTTTTCCCCGCCCACAATCATTCTTCTGACAGCCGTTTGATCGGCAATGTTCATTTCTTTCAAAACCTGCAAATGGGCCGGGGTCAATTTAATGATATCCACCCTCGGGTCCCGCACAATCGATTCAAGCAGAGCTGTTTTATCCTCTCCGTCATAGACGATGATTGCATTGCCTGTGACAAGCGGCGTGAAAATAGAAGTCACCGTCAGATCAAAAGAAATTGACGAATACAATGGGAAGTTGGCTTTCTCGCCTTTTACATAAACTTCTTTCGCCCACCAAATATAATTGGTCAAGCCTTCGTGCTCGATTAGTACGCCTTTTGGACGGCCTGTGGAACCTGACGTATAAATGACATATGCCAAATGACTCACATCTTTTATCGGAGCAAGGTCAGAGCCATCATGGTGATAAGAACTTTCATCATCAAGTAAAACCGTGGCGCCTTCATAGGCAAGCTGTTTCCTGACGTCCCGCTGCATTAAAACGATTCCGGCTTGGGAGTCATCCAGCATATACCGGATGCGGTCTTGCGGATATTCCGGATCTATAGGTACATAGGCTCCGCCTGATTTTAAAACGGCAAGGATTCCGACCACCGATTCGATGCTGTTTCTTGTGATGATGGCTACAGGCTGATCCGCCTGCACTCCTTTCGCTCTTAACGTTCGCGCCAGTCGGTTGGCCCGCTTATTGAGCTCTCCGTACGTGAGCTGCCTGTCCTTATCAATGACGGCTGCTTGATCGGGCGTACGCTGCGATTGCTCTTCAAATAATTGATGAACCGGCGTCTGCGGGAACGGCGCGGCCGTGTCGTTAAGCGTCTGCAGAAGGGTTCTTCTTTCGCCTTCCGTTAACAATTCCGCTTGATCCACCCGGATATCCGCATCTGTCACGACTTGATGCAGGATTTGCATGAAATGTTCCCGAACCCGCTCTATGCTTGCCCGCTCATACACATTTGCGTTGTATTCAAAAGAGATGTTCATCTCGTCGCCCGGAATAACAGTCAAATTAAAATCGTAGTTGGTCTGTTCTTCCATTTGTACGTTGGAAATCGTGATGGATGTTCCGTTTTGGCGGCCTATACTTTCCATATACTGATCAACCGGATAATTTTCGAATATCATTAAATGTGTAATTAAATCTTGCTTTTGCGTTGTACGCGCTTGAATATCGTACAGCGGGTGTGTCTCAAATTGTTGAGACGCTACAGCCCTTTCCTGCGCCTCTTTCATAAGCCCGGCAAACGTTGTCCCGGCTTCACATCGGAACCGGACGGGAATGGTGTTAATGAATAAGCCGATCATGGTTTCCACGTTTGGAATTCCAGCAGGTCTTCCGGATACAACACTTCCAAACACAACGTCCCGGCTGCGGTTATATTTCTGCAGCAAAACCGCCCATGCCGTCTGCAGCAGCGTGTTCAGCGTGACATGATGCTTGCCGGCCGTCCGCTTCATTTTCGAAGTGAGATCGGAGCTTATGTCACACGTCACTTTTTCAGGAACGTATCGTCCGTCTTCCGTTGCATGGTGATCCTTAGGAAGGCCGGTTTGCTCCTCATATCCTTCCAAGTACTTATCCCAATAAGCCGCGGCCTCTTTCGCATCTTGCCGGCCGAGCCATTCAATATATTGACTGTACGGAGTAATTGACGATTGTTCAGGCTGCTTTTGCTGAAGCAAAGCAAAGTAATTCTCGAAAATTTCTTTTGTAATGAGCGGCAGACACCAGCCGTCCATCAAAATATGGTGGAAACTCCAGATAAAACGGTATGTCTTTTCATCCGTACGAAGGATGAATAACCGCATTAACGCGCCTTTTTCTAAGTCGAACCCCCGCATCTTATCTTCTCTGGCATACTGCTGAATCATCGCTTCTTTTTGTGATTCCTTCATCTCTCGTAAGTCATTGAATTGAAAACCGATTTTTTTCGTTTTGAATATGATTTGGAGCGGCTGATCCTTCCAGCCTCTGTAAAAATTCGTGCGGAAAATATCATATTTTTGCGATAAGCCGTCCAAGCTTTTTGAAAATGAATCAATTTCCAGATCTCCATGCAGATCAAACATCGTTTGCTGAAAATAAGCACCTGAATTCGGATCAAATAAGCTGTGAAACAGCATGCCCTTCTGCATCGGCGTTAATGGATAAATATTTTCCGCTTCGCCTAATTCACGCGTCTGCTCCAAAAGCTGTTCCAGTTCGTCGATTGAGATGTCTTTTAACAGGATGTCACTTGGTGTGAGAGAAGTCTGCTGCCGGCTTACGCAATGTGCAATGACTTCTTGCAGACTTTCTTTCAACCCCCGGGCAAATTGAGCCATAGTAGATCTTTCGTATTGTTTGCTGCTGTAGCTCAGTGTCAGTGATAATGTCCCTTCGGCAATCATTCCGTTCAAATCAAGCACGGCCGTTCTCTCTTGTTTTTCGTTCATTGATAACCCTGTGGAAAAAGGCGAGATGCGCAAAGCCTGATGCTTCAGGTCTTGGTCAAATTGTCCCAAATAGTTAAACGATATCTCCGGTTTCAGCTGCAGGCTGTCGGCTTCCGGATGCCCGGATATATATTTGATGATGCTGTAATTCATTCCTTTGTCAGGGATGCGGCGCAGCCCTTCTTTTACGATCTTGATCCGCTGCGACAGGTTTTTTCCGGCTTCCATCCTCAGGACGACAGGGTACTGGCTTGTGAACCATCCTATCGTGCGGGAAATGTCAGCATCCGGAATAATCGGTTCTCTCCCGTGGCCTTCCAAATTCACGACAATGTTTTCCGTGCCAGTCCACTTGTGAACAGCCAGCCCTAACGAAGTCAGCAGCAGATCGTTGATATCCGTGTTGTAGGCGCGGTTCGCATGTTTTAATAATTGCTCCGTTTCCTCTTTTGTCCATTGAATCGTCACTTCTTCGCTGTCTCTTAATAACGATCCTTCGCTGATAGTGTCCTTAGGCAATGGCTGAGGCTTTATACTTGAAAGCTCGGCCCAATACGCAATCTCCTCTTCCATATCGGTTTCCGCCGCATATTTGGACAATTGATCGGCCCAGGATGGAAACGAGTCTGTTTTTTGCGGGAGCTGGATCGTTTGTCCGCGTTCTGCCTGCTCATAACCGCTTGCAAAATCTTCGAGTAAAATACGCCAGGATACTCCGTCAATCAGCAAATGATGAATTGCAATCAGCAAATGATCTCCGTCCGGACATTGGAACAAACCGAGCTTCATCAATGGCCCTTTGTCTAATACCATGCTGCTTTGAATCTCATTCGCTTTATCGGCAATCGCTTGAGCCGGATCGGTTTCCTCTTTATAATTCATCACTTCCAGATGGTATAGTTCACTTTCATCTGTTCCTGTAATTCGCGGAGCGTATCCATCCGGCGTTTTTTCAAAAATCATCCTCAAGGCATCGTGATGTGACGCGATCCGTTCCATCGTCCGGCGAAGGGGGCCCTCTTTAAAGCCTTCCGCCGAATATAACATGACGGCCTGATTGTAATGGTGTGCATGCGGCATTTTTTGCTCAAAAAACCAATGCTGTATCGGGGTCAGCTTGGTTCCGCCATTCACTTCTCCTTGATCAGCCACCCTGCTGACCGGTGCTACAAACTGACTGAGTTCAGCAATCGAGGGGTGTTTAAACAAATGCTTCATATCAACCTTGTATCCGGCTTGATACAATCTGGATGACACCTGAATTGATTTAATCGAATCTCCGCCAAAATCAAAGAAATTATCCAAAATTCCTATACGTTCTGCCCCTAATACTTCTTGCCAGATAGACGCCAGCAGTTCTTCTATTGTGTTCCGCGGGGCTATGTATTCGTTTTCCGCCCGCGTATTTTCGTCAGCAGCAGGCAAAGCTTTCAGATCAATCTTCCCATTGGAAGTGAGCGGAATGCGTTCCAATGGGATAAAGCGGGAGGGAATCATATAATTAGGCAGTTCCCGGGATAATTCTTCTCTGAACTGCGCAGCGGTCAAAGAAGGCTCGCCGACATAATAGGCATACAATTGTTTGGCCCCGTCTGCGTCTTCCCGCGCGACGACTGCGGCTTCACGAACGTTTTCCAGATTGAACATGGCTGCCTCTACCTCGCCGATCTCAATCCGGTAGCCGCGAATTTTCACTTGATGATCAATCCGCCCTAAATATTCGATTCTTCCATCCGGCAGCCATCTTGCGAGATCCCCCGTTTTATACATCTTTTGACTAGGGACATGCAGATGCTCCACAAATTTTTCCTCCGTCAATTCAGGCCGATTGAGGTAGCCGCGGGCCACTCCCGCTCCTCCGACATACAGCTCTCCCGGTACGCCGATCGGCTGGATTTGATGGTGCGCTCCTAAAATATAAGCTTGATGGTTGGCCACCGGGCTGCCGATTGTGATCTGTTCATCAGCGGACTGAACAGGGTGAAATGAAGATACCACGCTGTTTTCTGTCGGTCCGTATTCATTATTGATCCGAATGCGAGGCTGCAGAGAATGCAGCTTCTCAACTGTATCTGTTTCCAGCTGCTCACCGCCTACAACAACATGCTGAACATGGATGAAATCCTCTCTGTTCATCTGTTCGATCATCGTTTTCAGAAGACGGGGGGAAGTTGAAAAATGGGTAATTCTTTCTTGTTTTATGGCATTTTGAATGGCGAAAGTTTCTTTATTCTCTTTATTAGGCAAAAGGTGCAAAGTTGCTCCTGAGATGAGCGGGCCGAAGAAATTTAAAATGAACGCATCAAAAACATACGGGTACAAGACAAGCACGCGATCCGCCGGAGAATGCTTGAAAAACGACTTCTTCCACTGAAGCGAGTTCACAATGCCGCCGTGTTCAACCATGACCCCTTTCGGCTTTCCTGTTGTACCCGACGTATAAATGACATAGGCTAAATGGCTGTGTTCCGCTACTGGTGATAACAATGAGCAATCGGCATGGTATGATGCTTCATCATTCAAATCAATCACCGGGCCGTCAAAGGCGAGGCTGTTTTTTAAATGATGCTGAACAAGGAGAACGTCTGCATCCGCATCATGAAGCAAATATTGAAGCCGCTCTTTTGGATATTCAGGATCCAGGGGCACATAAGCGCCCCCTGCCTTCCAAACAGCTATAATGGATACGATCATCTCTAATGAACGATCAGCGAGAATGGCGACTAACGTATCGGGTTGAACCCCGCAATTACGCAATGTTCTTGCCAAACGGCTCGCCTTCTCATTCAGTTCCCTGTACGTCAAATGGTCGTTTTTAAACTTGACGGCCGCATGCTCAGGCGTTCTTTCTGCCTGCTCTTCAAATAATTGATAGACTGTTCTGCTCCCGGAGAAATCTCTGACGGTGTCGTTAAAATCAAACAATAGCTTCTGTTTTTCCGCTTCCGGTAAGATCTCTGCCGTATGGATCGCGGCTTGAGGCTGAAACAGGATCACAGACAGCAGCTGATCCAAATGGGATACAATTTGATTGATATAGCGCTCATCGTACAGATTGCCGTTATAAAAAAGCTTCAAATGAATCCCGTTGTTCTCCAAATTAAAGTGAAACAGCGTATCGGTTGCAGTATCTTCTTTACATTGCAAGGAATGAATTTCGTTAAGCGAAACGACGGTATGAACCAAAGGCATATGCTCGTCATTGTATTGCACGCTCAGATGCCGGGCCATTTTTCTAAACGGCAGGTTTTGATTTTTCAGAGAATCATTAACGGCTTCTTTCAGCTGCCCGAATACGGTTTTAAATGTGCTCTCGTTTGAAAGCGTATTTTTTAAGAGGACAATGTTGTTAACGGCTGACTGGCCGGCTTTTTGCTTCGATACCGTTGGAATGCCAAGAATCAGGCTCGTTCGATCCGTATATTTATATAACAAGCATTCAATACCCGCCAATAAAATCAGATAGGCCGCCATATCGGAATGATTCGCCATTGTCATGATTCTTTGAGATACTTCCGGAGATAAGGAACGGCAGATGCATTTTTCCTGGTAGCCGGTACGGGCCAACGACGCTTTATCCGCTGCTTTAAAGTAAGGGAATGCGCTTAGGCCGTCTTCTTCATCAAACAGGTTTTCCCAGTACGTTTCTTGAGTTTTAAATACCGACATTGGAGCACCTCATTTTATATATTTTAAAGAAATAATGCTTTTCCCTAAAAGTTCAATTGAATAGAATCAAGCGCGTTCTCTTCTTCCTCATTGCTTCCGCTCAATCCGATATGTTCGATTAGAATGCTTGGCTGTTCCAAAATCTCCGATAGGATGTGTAAGTAGTCGTTTGATAAAACCTCGATTCTGCTTTTCTTAAACAGTTTTTTCGAATATTCAAACAGTCCGTGATAGTTGTCGCGGTCCGCCTGAATCGACAAGGTCAAATCGAATTTGGCAACCGGATGATGAAATGGATACGGCTTGAGTTGAAGGGAATCGAAAGTCAATTCAGCATGATCAAGATTTTGCAGCACAAACATCGTATCGAATAAAGGATTGCGGCTTGAATCTTTTGGAAGATGCAGATGCTGAATTAATTCTTCCAACGGATAGTCTTGATTTTTATAGGCGTTCAGCATGTTTTCTTTTACTTCATTTAAGTAGGCATCAAATGTTTTACGGCCCGCCGGGTGATTGCGAATGACTAACGTATTGACGAACATTCCCACGACCGGCTCTACATCTAAATGAGTCCGCCCGGCAGATGGCGTTCCTACGATAATATCTTCTTGTCCGCTGTATTTGGATAAAAGAATCGTATAGGCTGCCAATAAAATCATATACAGTGTTGCTCCTGTGTCTTCTTCCATTTGGCTTAAACGCTGTTTCAAGTGTTCGGGTATAAGAAATTCAAATGATTCGCCTTCGTAATCGCGTATGGCAGGTCGCTCATAATCCGCAGGCATATCCAGTACAGGAATATCACCGTGAAACTGATCCAGCCAATACGCTTCCTGGCTCTTGATGTTCCGTTTCTGAAGGTCCGATTGCTGCCAAACTGCAAAGTCTTTATATTGAATAGAGAGCGGGCCCGGTTCGTTCCTCTCGTAGATTCGGCTTAAATCTTTCATCAGAATATTGACGGACACGCCGTCAGAAATGATATGATGCATATCAACCACAAGCACGTGCCGCGCAGGTTCAATTTCAATCAGTCCGGCCCGCATCAGCGGCGGTTTGGCTAAGTCAAACGCTTTGATGAAATCAAGCACACGGTCTTCCGCTTCTTCTTCGCTTGCTTGAATCCGTTCTATCGTAAAGTCGACGTACTGATGAATACGCTGTGCCGGCTCGCCTTCATATAAATCAAAGCTGGTCCGCAACGCTTCATGACGCGCGATTAATTTTCGGAAAGCGGCGTTTAACCGTTCGGGATCGATCGTCCCTTCCACATTCATGGCACCCGTCATATTGTAAGTCAGCTCGCCGCCTTCTGTGTGACTTAATAAATACATCCGCCTCTGAGCTGAAGAAACCGGATAATATGGCATTTCCTTTGCAGCCGGAATCGGTACATATCGATTTTTGTCCATGTGTAACGCCTTGTCAGCCAATTGTTCAATGGTAGGAAACTTGAATATGTCTTTGAGAGACAGATTCACATCCAGCTCTTTGTGAATTCTGGCGGCTAAGGCAGCCGCTCGGATGGAGTTGCCTCCGAGATCAAAGAAATTATGTTTGATCCCCGCATGGCTTATTCCAAGCACTTCCTTCCATAAATCTGTCAGTTTGGACTCCGTCTCATTACCCGGCGGAACATATTCAGCTGTCTGCTGCAGACTCGATTCCGGTGCAGGCAGTGCCTTACGGTTTATTTTCCCGTTGGACGTTAACGGCATATGCTCCAGACGGACAAAATAGGACGGAACCATGTAGTCCGGAAGCCCCGATGACAATTGTTCCCTAAGCTGCGCAGCCGCTATAGGCTTGTCGCTTACGTAATACGCGCATAATTGTTTTAAGCCGTCTTCTTCTTCTTTCACTGTAACCGCGGCTTTTTGCACCGCTTCCGCGTTATGCATCGCTGCTTCAATTTCACCAAGCTCGATTCGGTGTCCCCTGATTTTGACTTGTTCATCAACGCGCCCGATATATACAAGATTTCCGTCCTTCAATCGCTTAGCCAAATCCCCTGATTTGTACATCTTCGCTCCCGGGACATACGGGTTTTCAACAAATTTCTCTGCCGTTAAATCCGGGCGGTTCCAATACCCTCTGGCAACACCCGGTCCGCTGATATATATTTCGCCGATTACCCCGATGGGAACCAGGTTTCTGCTTGCATCGGCCACATAAATATCCGTGTTGGCAGCCGGAGTGCCGATCGGTACAAATTCCCGCTTGTCCCGTTCTGCGTCGAACTGATAAATCATACATCCGACGACAGCTTCCGTCGGTCCGTATTCATTGAAAATGTCCAGCCGGCCTTTAAACTGCTCGCTGACACTTTTGGCCAGACGGGTGCTTAAATTTTCTCCGCCGACAATCATTTTCCGTATTGCGGTGCCGCCAGCGATATTCATCTCCTTGATGACGTGCAGATGTGCCGGGGTCAATTTGATCATGTCTATTCTTGAGTCCCGCATAATCTCAGAAAGCACAGCGCTTTTATCTTCGCCGTCAAAGACAATGATGGTATTTCCCGTAACCAGCGGTGTAAATATCGAGGTCACAGTCAGATCGAAAGAGATGGAAGAGTATAATGGGAAGTTGGTTTTCTCACCTCTTACATAAACCTCTTTCGCCCACCAAATATAATCAGCCAGTCCCTGATGCTCAATGAGTACACCTTTTGGGTTTCCCGTCGAACCTGACGTATAGATCATATAGGCCAAATCATGCACATCGCTGTCCGATTCAAGATTCGAGTGATCCTCATGGTATGAGTTTTCCTCATCCAAAAGCACAACGTCACCATCATACGGTAATTGATCCAGCAGGCTGCGCTGTGTCAACACAACCTCCGCCCTTGAATCTCTCAGCATATATTGGATCCGATCTTCCGGATATTCAGGATCAATGGGCACGTATGCGCCGCCGGCTTTCAGAACAGCCAAAATTCCGACAATCAGCTCGATCCGATGCGGGCAGATGACGGCAACGAATTGATCCGCTTGTACGCCTTTTGTCCGTAACGTCCGCGCCAATCGGTTCGACCGTTCATTGAGCTGTCTGTACGTATACCGCTCATTGCCAAAAATAACGGCTTCATGATCGGGACTCTGTTCCGCCTGCATTTCAAACCACCGATATACCGTTTCCTTATGCGGATACGGCGTCTTTGTGCCATTACACTCCGTCAGCAGTTGATGCCGTTCGGTTTCAGACAGCATAGGAACGGAAGACAATGTCACCTCCGGCTGCTCAACAAGGCTGTTTAAAATGGCGGTATAGTGTCTGGTGATCTGTTCAATGGTGTCTTTTGTGAATCGTCCCGGTTTATAATCAAAATGCATCTCTATCTGTTGACCGGCATCTTCGATCGTGAGCATCAAATCATATAAAGAGACCCCTGGATTTCGTTCTTTCACTTTAAATGTACATTCATTGTGCCGGATTTCATGAAATTCAATGTTTTGAAACACAAACATCGTGTTAAACAGAGACTTTCCGGTTGTTTCCCGCTGTACATTTAATTTCTCCACAAGCCGGTCGAATGGATAGTCTTGGTTTTCGAAAGCGTCAAGCGTCTGCCGCTTTACTTCTTCCAGATAATCCGTAAACGTTCTATTGGCGTGCGGCTTCGTCCGGATTCCGATGGTTTGTATGAAAATACCGATGATTTTTTCGATATCCGGATGATTTCTTCCTGAAGCAGGCGTGCCTACGACAATGTCTTCTTGTCCCGTATATTTATGAAGCAGCACATTATAGGCGGCCAGAAGCACCGTATAGAGAGTCGTTTCCGCCTTTTGCGCCAAGTCTTGAAGCGAACGGATGACATCCGGCTGTAAGGAGCATGTCACACGCTGTCCCTCAGAAGACCGTTCTGCCGCTTTTGAACCGTCTGTCGGCAGGTCAAGGATGGGAATTTCGTCTTGAAATTGTTCCAGCCAATATGTCTCCTGCCGCTTCATGGCATCGTCATTCAGCCGTTGGTTTTGCCATTCTGCGAAATCTTTATATTCAAATTCAATGTCCGGTAATGGTTTCTGATGATATAAAGCCAGCAATTCATTTGTAAGGATGTTGACGGAATAACCGTCCGAAATGATATGATGCATATCGATGAGCAGTTCGGCCTGCTCGTTTTCAATCTTGATCAGCTCTGCACGAACTAACGGAGCTTGATCCAGGCGGAACGGTTTTACAAACCGGTCTGAATAGGCATCAAATTCTTCCCGGCTCATTGCCCGGACATGAACGTTAAAATCAACTTCGTTTTCAAGTTTCTGAACGATATCGCCATCTATAATGTCGAAATACGTGCGAAACGCTTCGTGCCGCTGCATCACTTGTTGAAGAGATGAGATCAGGGCCTGCTCATCGTACTTCCCTGTTATTGATATGTGGCCGAACATATTTTGCGCCAGCTGATCCGGTTCCAGTTGGTGCACGAAATATACTCTTTGCTGTGCCGGCGATGTCGGGTAATACGCTTTTTTCTCGGCAGCCTTCATCGGGAGGTGCACGACTTTCGTTTCGTTCTGAATGAAACGTGCTAATTCCTTAACAGTCTGGTGATTGAAAAATTGTCCGATGGAAACCTTTTGATGAAATGTCTTCTGAACTTTGGAAAGCATAAGCGTTGCCTGGAGTGAGTTTCCCCCCAGAGCCAGGAAGCGATCTGATCTGCCAACCCGTTCAAGGCCGAAAAGTTCCTCCCAAATCCGCGCCAGCTGCCGTTCCGTTTCATTTACCGGCGCCTCATAGGCTTCAGTAAAATTTGCCGTATTGCTTCCTATTGAAGAGACCCGCTTCTGGTGTTCGGCGTAAAGTGCTTGTAAAGCATGCTGTTCTTCATCGGAAAACATTATCATGGCGTTAAGAGGGATTGAATCTCCCTCAACCATTTTTTGCAGCAATTTTGTAAAACCCGCTCCCCACTTTTTCATGATTTCCGGACTGATGACGTTCGTATTAAAGTCGAAATCAAGAACATATTCTTGATGCGCGTCAGTTATGTTAAGAAATAAATCGTACAGGGTGCATTTTACCGGGTATGCAACGGGCTCCGCCTCCGCCTTTCCGAAATGCAGCTTTCGAAAAGGCCTGTCTAAATTAAAGATAATACGCATATCCGGCACTTGATCGTGCGGAAGCTCTCTGGCCACCAGTGTCATCGGGACGGCTTGGTGCCGCATTGCAAGATTCACGCTTTCTTTCATACTGCCAAGATAACCGGATAAAGTGCTTTCTGAAGAAGACGTGTTCTTCACCGGAATCATATTGACGCAATTTCCAATCAGATCATGCTGTTTCATATGCGATTGACCTGCTGCGGGGACCCCGATCACAAGGCCTGACTGTTTGGTAAGCCGGTGCAGAAAAAGATGAAATGCACCCAGCATCGTCACAAATACGCTATTTTTCATCTGAATGCTTAATGACCTTAAAGCCTCGCTCAATGGCCGTCCAAGCCTGACGGTACACCGGTCTCCCTCATACCCGTTCGGATAACGGACAGAAGCTGTGCTCGGCAGAATTGGCTGCTGTATCGGTTCAGAGAAATGACGCCGCCAATAACGGACCCCTTCTTCATACTGGCCGCTGTCAATCTGTGCCTGCTGCCAGTCTAAGTATTGGCGAAACGAAACATCTGCCTCTTTCGGTGAAATCGGTTTTCCTTGTACGATTGCCGCGTAGTTGCTCTCCAGTTCTTGAACAAAAACGGCGATTGACCATCCATCGGCAATGATGTGATGGAACGTGAGCACAATCAGATGTTCATTGTGAGCCGATGTAAGCACATGGATTCTAAACAAAGGCTTTTGTTCATGGAAATGAAACGGCCGCTTGGCATCTTCTGTCAGCCATTTTTGGATTTCCGGCTCCCGATGTTCATGCGGGAGACCGGTAAAATCAATGACAGGTATATCTATATTCATCCGTTCCTGCACTTGCTGCACCTCGTCATCGGGATGAATCACCGTACGTAAAGCTTCATGACGGTCAACGATATGCCGGACGGCTTGTTTTAATGGTGTATGCTGCAGTTCGCCCTTCACTTTCAGCATAATGGACTGGTTTAAAGCGGCGGAAGCTTCATTCCCGTAATGGGATGCCATAACCAACTGCTTTTGTTCAGGTGAAAGCTCGCGCGTCCCGGACTTTTTACGGCCTCCGCCATCAGGGGAATCCGGGCCTTCCGGAATAAATCCGCCTCGGCGAAGATCCTCCACCGTGTCTTTCACCGCTTGAATAATATTTTCGATATCATCCGCGGTATGCGCTGCAGACAAGAAGCAGTTGCGTCCCTCCCATACATAGACCCCTTTATAGTTGAGATGGTAAAAGAACAAGTCATTATCAAGCGATGAGACAAACCGGAATAAAGAACCGAATCGAACCATGCGGATAGGCACTTGCGCTTGTTCGAAGCAGCGATTCAGCTCATCGACCAGGTAGGCTGTTTTTTGATTAAGCTGCTCATACAGATGTTCTCCTTCGGTTTGTAAATGGCGAAGGACGGCTAATGACATCCTCATGGTAAGCGGGTGAGTATTGAAGGTGCCGGCCACAAACGTGCGTTTCGCCTCGTCTTGCGGGTAGGAATCGTCCCCATACTGCCAGGTACCCCCGTCGATCGCATTCATGAACTCAGCTTTTCCGGCAACTGCCCCTAACGGCTGTCCGCCGCCGATGATTTTTCCGTAGGTCACTAAATCAGCCTGAATGCCGAACCATTCCTGTGCGCCGCCAAGACCGATCCGAAATCCGGTAATAATTTCATCCATAATGAGAGCTGTTCCGGATTGCTGCGTGATCGCCCGCAATTCTTTCAAAAATGCCCGCGGCTGCAAATCCGGTCTGCGGCTTTGTACCGGTTCTACCAGTACGGCTGCCAATTCATCACCAAGACTGCGGATCACGTCCAGCGAATCGGGATTGTTGTAATGTAAAATAATCAAATCATCCATAAAGCTCTGCGGTATGCCCGGAGCCAGCGGATTCGCAGACGCAGCCCCGCCTTTTGTGCCGGCTACCCCTAATACGCCGTCAAACGTGCCGTGATAAGATCCCGAGAACGCCACGACTTTCTTTCTTCCTGTTGCCGCCCGCGCCAAACGCAGGGCAACCATGACGGCCTCTGTTCCGGAATTATAGAAAGCGACCCTTTCCACTCCGGTACATGTGCGGATCCGGTCGGCAACTTCACCGGCGACATCTGACATCGGGCCGAGCGGAGGCAATGATGAACGGGTTGAATCATCGATAACCTGTGTAATAAAGGAAGGATGATGCCCGAACAGGTTAACCCCGAATCCCATGGTGATATCGATATATTCATTTCCGTCAATATCCCACATTTTAGAACCGTCAGAACGTTCGGCGATAATCGGGTATACGATTTCCTTCCAATACGAACGGAAGCTGGACAAATTGCGGTTGTTTGCATGAGCAAATCGGGTGTTGTCCGTATATTGTTTGGAACCTTTCGTTTTATCGGCGTATTTCTTGATGAAATCTTCTAAGTATTGTTTTTGCCGTGCGGTATAGTGTCCCTGATCATTCAGGTTCTGAGGCTGGAAAGGAACATAGGGTTTCGCTTCTTGAGCCGCTTTCTTTTCTGCAGTGACGGTCGGAGGCCCCTGCTTGACAGAAGGAATTGATTTCTCTTGCGCTTTAGCGTATTCTTTCTCATCGGAATGATGTCCGCTGTTTCTCAACAAATTAAAGCTATTTAATTGAGCTTGCAAGGTATCCTGAATTAATTGATTCTGAGAAGCGATTATTTTTTCGAGCGTATGCTCTTGATGACCATCTCTGCGATCCGATTCAGGCTGCGCTTCTAAAATGACCTGTTTTTCCTGCGCCGGAACATTCTCTTGAGGCGGAGCGGATGCAAAGGACGATGGAACGGTATCAGCCAAGTAATCTATGACATTTTGAAGGTTGGTCAACGTATCAAAAAAACGATCCATCGGGATATCTGCCCCAAATTCGTCCGCGATGGCTTTTTTGACCTGTGACAGCATGATAGAATCCATTCCGAGCCCGATAAAATGAGCATTCAGATCGAGTTCCTCTCCCCTGATCCCCGAAGCATTGCTGATTACAGTTTTCAGGAAGGATTCAATATGCGCCTTCGATTGATTGATATTCAATGCTGCTCCTCCTTTCTTTTCGCCCTCGTTTAAGCGCAATTGGTCAGCTTCAGCCCAGCATCGGTTCCGTTCAAACGGATACAGGGGCAATGGCGTCTTTTGTACAGTTTCACCGGAATAAAGCGCGCGCCAATCGATAACGGCTCCTTGCACAAATAATTCGGCTGCGCGATGCAGCCATGTGATCCGTTCATCTTGCGTACGTAAACGCTGCTTAATCAGAGCGGCTGCTTGTTGATTCAGCTCTTCTTTATGGGCAGGCAGCATTTCCTTCATATTCTTGTAACCGATGTATACACCGGGAAGGTTTCTGTCTCCCTGAATCAGGCAGGTCAGCTTATCCGATAGTTCTTGTTTACCGGATACAATCATGGCAATGCCATGATCCAAATGAGCCCTGCCCGTACTTGCTGTATAGCAAATGGACTTTAATGAAGCTTGGCTGTCATCCGATACATATTGCCGGTACTGCTGTGCGAGTTCATAGAGTGATTTTTCAGTATGAGCGGATAAAACAAACAGGTGCGGCCCATGTTCATCCTCGGGTGCATACTCACTTTGAGAAATATATTCTTCCAGTACCACATGAGCGTTCGTTCCGCTAAAGCCAAATGAGCTGACTCCGCCTCGCAGCGGCTCATCACCCGATGTGAACTCCGAAACTTCCTGATTCACATAAAATGGTGATGAGTGAAAATGAATGAGCGGATTAGGTTCATTAAAGTGCGCTAACGGCGGATTTTTCTTGTGATTCAGCATGAGGACAGATTTGATCAGCCCGACGATGCCTGCCGCTTCAAACGAATGACCGATGTTCGATTTAACAGAACCAATCGCACAAAATTGTTTTTTTGCCGTATACTTTTCAAACGCTTTACAAAGTCCGTTAAATTCAACCGGATCACCGAGCTTCGTTCCGGTGCCATGCGCTTCAATGAAAGACAGTGTTTCAGGAGCAATGCCCGCGTCTTTCCAAGCCGTTTCAATGACCTCAGTCTGAGCTGCCGGATTCGGTGCTGTAATCCCGGCGGTTGTTCCGTCTTGATTCAGCGCGCTTCCCTTGATTACGCTGTAAATATGGTCTCCGTCGCGAACAGCATCCTGCAAAGGTTTTAGCAGGACTGCGGCCGCGCCTTCACCTGTGCCCGTGCCGTCTGAATCTTTGCTGAACGTTTTCGTGTACCCGTCCGAAGATTCCATATCAAGTCCGATACAGATCGGCAAGAGCGATGTTCGGATACCTCCGGCAAGGGCCATTTCACAATCGCCGGATATTAAAGATTTGCATGCCATATGAACGGCGGCAAGCGATGAGGAGCATGCCGTATCCACTGTGACCGCCGGCCCTTTTAAATTTAAGAAATAAGCGATTCGGCTGGCTAGCACGGAAGGGAGATTGCCCACGATATATTGATGAAGTTCCTCCGGATAATTCGCAGAAAGGAGACGTTCATAATCGTAGCCCACCTTCGAGTACCCCGCATATACCCCGACACGGCTCCCGTTCATGCTGCCGCCGGCATAGCCCGCATCTTCAATCGCATGCCATGCAGACTGCAAAAACAGTCTTTGGTTAGGGTCCATAAACTGAGCCGCTTTAGGGGCTAAACCGAAGAACGAATAATCAAAGCGGTCGATTTCATCTAAATAGCCGCCCTTCACAAACTGACTCTCATTGAACTCGCTTTGGATGGATTTTAAATAATCCGCCGCATCTTTCAGCCGGGATTCGGGGTATTCTCGAATGCTGTGCTCACCTTTTTCAAGCAGATTCCAAAAATCACTTTTCGTTGACGCTCCCGGGACATTGAGCGACATCCCGATAATGGCGATATCTTTCGGTGTCACATGGCTTGGTTTCGCTGCCGCGTCCTGCTTGATTTCAGCCCGGCTTTCAGACAGATATGCCGCTAAATCAGTGATAGAAGGATACGTAAAGAGATCTGAAACGGCAAGCTCGCGTCCGAATTTCTGTTCTATGCGCTCGGCAATCTGCGATAACTGTAATGAATTTGCTCCCATATCAAAATAACTGTCAGCGAGGTGAACCTTTTTCCCGTTGAGCACATCGGAAAAGATAGACAGCAATTCCGTTTCTATCTCATGAATGGGTGTCTGTCCGGATGTTTCCGGACTGCTCTCCAAACATTCATTGATGGCGGCAGACTCTGTTGAAAAATTCCCTGCCTCATACTGTCTGGCAAGTTCGTAGCGTTTAACCTTTCCGCTGGTTGTTTTAGGGAGTTTTCGGATCGGAAGGACTTCTTTTATGCTCCAGCCGCCCCGCTTGTACAAATGCTTTTTTATCTCTTTGACAAGCGGTGCGAATTTTTCAGGTGATTTTTTGTAAACAACAAAGAGCACAATTTCTCCGCTTTGCGTCTTTTGATCATATACACCGCAGGCGGCAACCCTTCCTAAGTCAACCTCTTCCATTTCAATCGCGACCCGTTCAATATCGTGCGGGTAGATATTTTTTCCGTTCACGAAAATAATGTCCTTTTCTCTTCCGGTTACGACTAAGTTACCACTTTCACTAATGAATCCGAGGTCTCCCGTTTTTACCCAGCCGTCAGAAGTCAGCGCTTTTTCCGTACTCTCTGGGTTGTTATAATACCCTTGCGTTACATTGTCTCCTTTGATCTGGATATGGCCGATGATTCCGTCTTCTACTCTTTCATTTGTTTCATCGGAGATCCGAAGCTGACAATAGTCAATAGGTTGTCCCACCTCGACGAATGAAGCGCAATTTTGGTCTTCTTTGCTGACTTTTACAGCTCTTTCACCAAGATTTAAATAGTCACGATGCAAATAAACGGGAACGAATTCTTCACCTAATTTAGAGAATGCTGCGCCGACCGACGCTTCCGCTAAACCGTAAACATTCAAAATGGCGGATCTTTTCAGATTGAATGCTGCGCATCTTTTCAAAAATTCGTCACAGAGCTCCGGCAATATCGGTTCTGCACCGTTTGCGATGACCTTGATGTGGGATAAATCCCAGTCTGGTTCGTTTTTCAGAAATTTAAGGAAGTAGTTGTATCCGAAATTAGGAGAGGATAGAATACTGGCTTTATGTTCATGAGCTTTTTTCATCCAAAGAATAGGTCTGCGAATAAATAACTCTGTAGGCATCAGATTTTGATTGATTCCGGTTATGAAGGGAACAAGGTGGCAGGCGATGAGCCCCATATCATGCGTTAAGGGCATCCATGATAAGAAAGAGTCTTTCGAATGAACGTGTAGGGCAGTCCCAATGGCACACGTGTTATGTATTAAGTTGTGATGCGTTAACATGACTCCTTTTGGATCTCCTGTCGATCCTGAAGAAAATTGGATAAAGGCGAGTTCATCCGCATCAGGTTCATAAAATGAAGCGGGGTAATCGTAGGTTTGATCTTGAATGACGTTAGATTTTTCGTTTAATTGATGATGGAAATCCTGTAAATCGTGTTCTGCAGCGTATTTCTTTATTTTGTCCAATACTTTTTCAGAGGCAATCAGAAACGGATGATTTAATATATTCCAAATGCGCCAGACCTTCAGCTTATGGTCATCATCTTCTCCGATACTGACCGGCACCGGAATCATTCCTCCTAATATACAAGCCCAAAAAGCAACGACAAATGATTTGTTTTCTTGGATTTGAAATACAATTTCCTGCTTCGGCTTAATGCCGAGATGCTGTAAATAGCCAAGATACCCTTGCGCCTCTTCAAACAATTGGCGATAAGAGACAACCGTCTCGTTTTTATCGGATTCGATAAAACGGATCCCGCGATCAGAGATATTGCTTCTTTCCCGAATGACATCTACTAAGGTTTGGAATTGACTGGTATACATAGGTCCCCTCCTGGGCGTTTTATTTTAAAATCCGCAATTCTTCCCAATCCGGAAGCTGTTTAGCCTCGCAAATTAATTTGCATAAATGGATCGAATGTTCGAGCTCTTGTTCTGAGAGCTCATTTTCATGTCTTTCCATTCTCTCTTTCAGCTCTTGGATTTGCGTAAATAATGGCGTCGTCATATTGGAATAAGCCGCTGAATCCTTGTTGTAATTTCGCGCAATGACGGATTGAATCATCAATTTATTCAGTTGTTTTTTGCGTAAACGGACAATATGTTTCTTTCTTTCCGCTGAATTGGAAAGCAAGTGAACATCAGATGTCTGTCCTAAGGGATAAGGTACAATGTGATTCGTTGTTTTTCTCAGCAGACCGGCTAAGACATTGTTCGGACCCATTTCGATAACTTCTGTGACTCCATGTAAAAGCAAATAATGCATCGATTCTGTCCATCTAACCGGCATCGTCATGTGCTGCTTGAGATGTTCGCTGATCGAATTTCCGCTGCTGTAAGGGCGCGCGGTGACATTTGAAATGATCGGCCATGCGGCATCCCGGAAAGAATACCGGTGTAAAACAGTCTGGAATTGTTCGGAGGCTGATCGTATCATCGAACTGTGAAAAGGCGCACTGACATTCAAATAAGTGTATGCCGCACCCTTTTCCTCCGCCATCTTGATGACACGTTCCACAGCTTGCCGGTGTCCGGAAATCACATGCTGCTGTTCTGAATTCATGCAGGCTACACCTGCCGGAAAGTCTTCCGTCGATACTTTCGAACATATTTCCTGCAACGTTTGGAGAGAGAGCTGTGTCACGGCGGCCATCGTCCCCTGCTGATGGGGATCCGCATTTTGCATAAGAATTCCCCGCTCCCTTACAAGTGTAACGGCATCCTGAAAAGAAAGGGCGCCGGCACAGACAAGCGCTGAATATTCGCCTAAGCTATGGCCTGCCAGGAAGCGGGGCTCCACCCCTATTTCCTGCATATACACTTGAAAAGCAATCACACTGACCGTTAAAATAGCGGGCTGCGCGTTCATTGTCTTTGTCAATTCATTCATATCTCCGTTAAAACACAGTTTTTTTACATCCAAGGAGATCGCATCGCTCGCTTCTTCAAACAATCTCTTTGCGAGCACAAAATCATTCCAAAATTGTTTGCCCATTCCTACAAATTGAGACCCTTGTCCAGGAAATAAAAAGGCAAGATTGTTCATGAGATTCCTCCGATCATATTGAGCAAAAATACAATATCCTACAAATTATCCCTTTATCTAACATCCTAGCATGATTATAACAAATGTGTATAGAATACTTTCGGAGGAGTTATTGTTCGTTTTCACAAACGAATTAGATATATTTATTCATAAAATAAAACATGGGGATTTCACCGAAAATCAGTCTTAAAGAGAGATGATGAAAGCCGGGGTGGAGCCTGTTACCGGCTCTTCTTCACTTAGGTCGCGCTCTTCATGTTTCATATGTTTTAGGGCTATTGGCATTATTGTGTCAGAAATTACATATTTTCTGTTTATTGTAAAAATCCATTTGTATATCTGTGAAGGATTGTAAACTGATTGCGCTTGATTATAAATGCGGTGCAAGAGATGGATCTGGATGGGGAAAATCCGCAAGGACGAAATACGCCGCAGAACATGCGAATGACCCTGCCCGGATACCGATTGACGCAGTAAATTGGCCTTTTGACTGAACAAGGTTTTCAGGCATAAAAAAACAGCCGTTCAGAGCGGCTGTTTTTAAAAAAATATAAGAACTATTGAGCGGTATACCCGCCATCCATGACTACGGCCTGACCTGTGACCCCTTTTGCTTTGTCGCTGGCCAAAAATACGGCGTAATCAGCGATTTCTTTCACTGACAGCAGCCGTTGTTGGGGAACGAGCGGAAAGATGACGTCCTCAAGCACCCGTTCGTACGGTACATTCCTTGTTGCGGAAATGTCCTTTAACTGATTGCGGACAAGCTGAGTGTCCACATATCCCGGACAAAGCGCATTGACGGTAATGCCGTCAGCCGCGCCTTCAAGTGCGCCGACTTTCGTTAAACCGATGACGCCGTGCTTGGCGCTGTTATATGCCGCTTTCCCGTGAAAACCGATCAGCCCGTTGACAGACGCCATATTAATGATTCGACCGAATTGCTGTTTTTTCATAATGGGGAATGCATGCTTCATTGCGATAAATGGCGCAGTCAGCATGAGACGAATGAGCCGTTCAAACTGTTCGGTGGGAAATTCCTCGATGGGCGCGACATACTGAATGCCCGCATTATTCACAAGATATCGAGGCGCCCGAATTGTTTCTCGACCGTCTGCAGCATGTCGGCCACTTGCTTTTCATTTGTTACATCGCATGTGATGCTGACTGCTTCACAGCCTTCTTCTTTCAGTCTTGCCGCCGCTTCTTTCCCCGCTTGTTCGTTTATATCAGAGATGATGACGGCTGCTCCTTCACGGGCGAATTCTTTTGCGATTTCAAGCCCGATTCCTCCGGCTGCTCCTGTTACAACGGCTGTTTTTTCAATAAGCAATGAATGCATGACGGCACCTCCTCATTTTGGTCTGACCCCGTTTTTTAACGACTGGCTGACAGTAAAATGACCTTCTGTTTTCTCAAAGACCTCCTCCATTGTTACACCTTCCTGCAGTTCGGTGAGCGTCATACGGCCATCATGAAAATCGAATACAGCCAAATCTGTGATCAGCCGATCGACCACCTGCCTGCCGGTTAAAGGCAGCGTACATTCCGTTCTCACTTTAGATTCCCCATATTTATTAACGTGCTCCATAATGACAATAATCCGTTTTGCTCCGTGGACCAAGTCCATGGCGCCGCCCATTCCTTTGATCATTTTTCCTGGGATCATCCAGTTCGCCAAATCTCCCCGTTCGGACACTTCCATCCCGCCGAGGATCGCTACATCAATGTGGCCGCCGCGAATCATGGCAAAGGATTCGGCACTGTCAAAATACGAGGCTCCCTTTACTTCGGTGATGGTTTCTTTTCCCGCGTTGATCAGATCAGGGTCCTCCGTTCCTTCCGCCGGATAAGGCCCGATCCCGAGCAAGCCGTTTTCAGACTGAAGCAGGACGTTATAATCATTCGGTATCTCATTGGCTACAAGCGTCGGCATCCCTATCCCCAAGTTCACATTCATTCCGTCCTTAATTTCTTTTACAGCCCGTTTGATCATTCGTTTTCTGCTATCTCTCATTCTGTCAGCCTCCTTTATCATGCTTGCCGGACGGTGCGGCGTTCAATCCGTTTTTCATGAATCCCGCCGAGCAGCACGTGCTGCACAAAAATACCCGGCGTATGAATTTGATCCGGCTCAAGCTCTCCGGCATCGACGATTTCTTCAGCCTCTGCAATCGTCACTTTTCCCGCCATTGCAGCGAGCGGATTGAAATTTCTCGCCGTCTTTCTGAACATCAGGTTGCCCAGAGGATCGGCTTTCCAGGCCTTTACGATGGCGGTGTCCCCTGTAATCCCTTTCTCCAGAAGATAGGTGCGTCCGTCAAATGTCTTATGTTCTTTTCCCTCGGCTACTGATGTTCCGACGCCCGCAGGTGTGTAAAACGCCGGAATGCCCGCCCCTCCCGCGCGAATTCTTTCTGCGAGCGTTCCTTGGGGCACCAATTCGACTTCCAGCTCTCCGCTTAAAAACTGCCGTTCAAAGGTTTTGTTTTCTCCCACATAGGATGCGACCATTTTTTTGATCTGCCGGTTTGCAAGCAAGAGGCCTAACCCCCAATCATCAACACCGCAGTTATTACTGACAACGGTCAAGTTTTTTACGCCGCTGTCCCTGATCGCGAGAATTAATTGTTCCGGAATGCCGCACAGGCCGAAGCCTCCTGCGATGAGGGTGTCTCCGTCCTTGATCAGTGCAGCAGCATCTTGATAAGAGTCCATCACTTTTCCTTTTCCCATATTCGTTTCCCCTTTCTGTTTTGGCTACACAAGGCCCGTCAGACTGTAAATGGCGATGATGACAAACACAGCGGCTGTTTTAATGACGGTAATGGCAAAGATATCCCTGTAGGATTGGCGGTGGGTCAACCCGGTGACCGCGAGCAGCGTAATGACGGCGCCATTATGCGGAAGAGTGTCCATCCCGCCGGAGGCCATCGAGATCACCCGGTGCATGACCTCCGGCGGGATGTGGAATGTATTGATTGCTTCTGTATACGCTGCTGACATCGTGCTTAAAGCGATGCCCATTCCTCCTGATGCCGATCCTGTAATCCCGGCAAGCGCAGTGGTCGTCACCGCTCCGTTGACGAGCGGATCAGTAAACGTCTGCGATATGCCGCTGCTGACCATTTTAAAGCCGGGAAGCGCCGCAATGATGCCGCCAAATCCGTATTCGGCTCCTGTATTCATTGACGCCAGCAAGGCACCCCCGATACCCTCATTCAGTCCTTCTTTCAAATTGAAGAGGACTTTTTTCCAATCGAACAAAATCGTGGTCATGATTCCGATGAACAGTGCGAGTTCTACTGACCAGATCGCAGTGACGGAGGAAAGGTCAATCTTCCCGAACGCTTCTAAGCCTAGCGGCGCAAAATCAAATCCGTCAGGGTACCAATGCGGGAGCCACATCGTGAAGCATTTGTTCATGACTCCCACAAGGATAAGCGGAACAAAGGCGAGCACTTGCCGCGCGGGGCTGGGTTGGGGTAAAACAGGCGTATGTGTTTCATTAGCCAGACTTGAGGATTCCTCTGCAGCGGAAACTTCAGATTGAAATCCAGCATAGCCTTCTCCGGCATTGGCCGCTTTTTTGCGCCGGGATTCTAAATAAATCATTCCGGCCGTAAGCACAAATGCTGCACCAATCAGTCCGAGCCAGGGAGCGGCATAAATGTTTGTTTTAAAAAAAGCGGTCGGAATGACATTTTGAATTTGCGGTGTGCCGGGAAGCGCATCCATTGTAAATGTAAAGGCGCCCAATGCAATCGTACCGGGTATCAGACGCTTGGGAATATCAGCTTTAATAAATAGGTTTTTAGCAAACGGATAAATGGCAAACACCGCTACGAAGAGACTGACGCCGCTGTACGTTAAAATCGCACCCATTAAGACGATGGCGAGAATGGCTCTTTTTGCTCCCACAAGCTTGACGATTGTTTTTGCAATCGACTCGGCGAGCCCGGATATTTCAACAACCTTGCCAAAAACGGCCCCTAAAAGAAATACGGGAAAATACAGCTTAATAAATCCTACCATCTTCTCCATAAATATATTCGAGAAGAAAGGAAGTACGAAGCTTGGATCTGTCAGGAGCACGGCAAACAGCGCACAAATCGGGGCGAATAAAATGACTGAAAAGCCCCGGTAAGCCGCAAACATCAGCATGCCTAATGCCAATAAAATAATAACAATGTCCACAAATCCCCCTCTTTTCTGCTCAATATTAGTAAGCGCTTACAAAAAATCGAGAAAATAAAGCAAAAACATGCCGGTTTTGCACAGTTTCTGAGGCTGAAAAAATGTGCATCATGGTGAATGTTCTGTTTTGGCGAAAGAAAGGGAGACTCTTGCTGTATTAGATTGATTGGCTGAGCAGTGAGTTTTTTTAGGGATAGTGAGATGGATCAGAGAGGATTTTTGCTTTATAAATATGTATTCTTTTTTCTTTCATTTATTTCCTGCAAGAGGAACCGATAAAATCCGGCCCTCCTGCATGGTCATTCAGCCAATGACAACCGGGAGCTCTTTGAGCGACCTAAAACCAATGAGCTTGCGGTATTCAAGGCGGTGTGCAGCCAGCCGAAGCTTAGGCATCCGCTCAAACAGTGTGAGAATTGCAATTTGTGCTTCGATGCGCGCTAATGAGGAGCCTATGCAAAAATGGGCGTTCTTTCCGAATGCAAGATGCGGGTTCGGTTTTCTTTGGATATCCATTTTGTGAGATTGATCGAATATGCTTGGATCGCGATTGGCTGCCCCTAAAAGGATATATACCTGCTCTCCTTTTTTTATGGTCTTCGCATTTATTTCGCAGTCTTCTGAGGCGGTGCGTGCCGTCAGCTGCGTGGGGCTGTCGTAGCGCAGACATTCCTCAACTGCAGTTTCAATAAGCGAGGGGTTTTCTCTCAGTGCGCTAAGCTGTTCAGGGTGTTTCAATAAAGTAAACACACCGTTGCTTATGAGGTTTACCGTCGTCTCGTGTCCGGCTATGACAAGTAAGATACATGTCGCGAGCACTTCCTCTTTTGAAAGCTGCTCCTCCATAATAAACCTGCTGATCAAGTCTTGCTGAGGGTGCGCTTTCCGCTTGTGAATCAAATCTCTGAAATATGACGTCAGCCTGCCTGCGGTGTCGCTTGCTCTGACTAACGTCTTTCTTGATCGGGTAAGATCAATGGCGTGAATGACGTCTGCCGTCCATTGTCTGAATTGATATCTCTCCTCTTTCGGCACTCCGAGTATCTCCGCAATGATAAGGCTTGCCAATGGAAAGGCAAACTCTGAAACAAGGTCCGCGGTTTTTTTGATTTGGACTTGATCCAACAAGTCATGAACCGTTTCTTTTATACAGGGGCGAAGTGATTCCGCCGTCTTTGCGGTAAATTCTTTACCGATAAGCATCCGCATCCGTTTATGGTCTGATTGATTTTTAAATAACAGCATATCGTGCTGGATATGCGATAGATTTTGATATTTCGTTGAAGCTTCCGGAAGAGGAATGCGGTTTTTAAACCGAATGTCTTTCAGAATCGCTGCCGCTTCTTTGTACCCGGTGACATACCAGCCCGGATATTTTAATACGGTTCCTTTATAAACAGGATCAATGGATCGCAGTTTGTCATAAAACGGGTAAGGGTCATTCCAAAAATCCGAATCCGCATGGAGAGACGGATGTGCAATCGATAGGTCCGCCGTCATCTTATACCTCCGTATTGCAGGCGGATTGCAGGCCGGCTTTCATTTCTTCAACGGATTCGACTTCAAAACCTAAATCATGGAGCATTTGATGATCCTCTGTTTCATGCTGCCCTGCTGTCGTTAAGTAATCTCCGACGAAAATCGAATTTGCGGCGTAAAGTCCCAGCGGCTGCAGCGAACGAAGGTTGACTTCCCGGCCTCCTGAGATACGGATTTCTTTTGACGGATTGATAAAACGGAACAAGGCAAGCACTTTCAGGCAATACACCGGATGTAATTCGCTTACCCCTTCTAACGGAGTTCCGTCAATCGCATGCAGAAAATTAACCGGGATGCTGTCGGCGTCAAGCACTTTTAAGCTGTTCGCCATATCAATGACGTCCTGTTTCGTCTCTTTCATGCCGACGATGACACCAGAACAAGGTGACATCCCCGATTGTTTCGCCGTTTCCACTGTATTGACCCTGTCGTCATACGTGTGGGAGGTCGTAATGTTTGAGTGATTCCTTTGTGATGTATTGATGTTATGATTGTACCGGTCTACTCCTGCCTGTTTCAGCCGCTCTGCCTGTTCCGGCTTCAGCAGACCGAGGCATGCGCAGATTTTTAAACCGTACGTTTCTTTAATTTCTTTGACAGCATCAACAACTTGATCTACTTCTCTGTTTGACGGTCCCCGCCCGCTGGCGACGATACAGTATGTCCCTATATTCAGGTCGTGGGCGCGTTTTGCCCCTTTAAGCAATATATGCTTATCCACCATCCGGTAAGACTCAATCGGCGCTTTTGATATTGAAGATTGTGAACAGTACCCGCAATTTTCCGGACACAGGCCTGATTTGGCATTCATAATCATATTCAGCTTTACTTTTTTTCCGTAAAATCGTTTTCTGATATGAAAAGCGGCATGCATCAGCAATAAAAGATCCTCATCAGGACAATTTAAAATGGCCAGCGCTTCTTGATTCGTTACTTCCGCCCCGTCCAGCACTCTCTCTGCAAGATCCATCCATTGATTCATGTTTATCTCCCCATTTGTGTCAGATTCATGAAAGAGGAAACATCTATATGTTTCTCAATCATGTTTTGAATGTTTTCCGATGAAACGTGATCCAGCTTCGGTGTGATTCCCAAAATCGGAACTTTGCATAATGTTTCAATCATGCTCGGGTTTGTCTTTTCGTCCAGCCCCGGCCTGCTCCTTACGCCGTTGATAATAATGCCGAGAACCTCTATCCCCATGTTTTTCGCATATTCAACGGTTAAATATGTGTGGTTGATGGTTCCGAGATCAGGCCTGGTGACAATCACCGCCGGCAATTCCATGGCTTTTATCAGATCACTGACTAAGTAATTTTCACCAAGCGGGACGGAAATGCCGCCTGCCCCCTCAACGATGAAACACTCATGACGATTTTTAATCTTACTCCAGTGGGCCATGACATCCGCCATGCTCACGGATTTCCCCTCAAGCATGGCGGCCGTGTACGGCGCAAGCGGCTCTTTCCATTCAAATGGCGTGATTTCTTCATGAGACAGTGGGGTTTGTGACATGTCTTTCAACAGCGAGGTGTCACTTTCCGGATGAGTCCGCGGCACGCCGCTTAAAAACGGCTTAAACACTCCGATATCCGCCTGTTTCTGCCGGAATGCCGCGGCAAGTCCGCAAGAAACGATGGTTTTTCCGACGCCGGTATCTGTTCCTGTAACAAAAAAACTTCTCATTTGTTTATATTCAGCTCTTTTCTAATGGAATCAAATGCTTCTGTCAGCTCGTCTATATCCTGTAAGCTGCGATCCGCCGTAACGGTCAGCCTGATTCTGCTTTCGCCTTCCGGAACGGCGGGCGGGCGGATGGCCGGGGCGCAGATACCCTTTTTCTCCAGCAGTGCAGCGGCTGAAACCGCTGTTTTTGCATCACCGATGATAACGGGGATAATCGGTGTATCTCCGCCTCTTACGGTAAAGCCCATATCGGCCAGACGCGTTTTTATCATTTTGACAGACGACTGCAGCTCACGGCGCGTATCGTGCATATCTGATATGATGTCAAATGCCGTATGCGAAGCCGCACAAATTGACGGCGGGAGGGCCGTCTGAAAAATAAACGTCCGCGCCTGATTCAGCAAAAAATCAATGAAAATGTTTGATCCCGCGGCAAAACCGCCTTCCGTTCCTACAGCTTTGCTTAATGTGCCGATGACAACATCAGGACAAACACCGAAATAGTCACTGGTTCCCCCGCCGTTTTCCCCGAGTACACCGGTTGCATGCGCGTCATCTGCTATCACAAATGCCTGGTACTGCTTTGCAAGCGCCATTATGCGGTCAAGAGGCGCGATGGTGCCGTCCATGCTGAAGACGCCGTCTGTGACGATGAAGCGGCGGTTCCAAGCCTGGACGGAAGCAAGTTTTTTCTCAAGATCAGCCATATCAATATGGCGGTACACGATGGTTTCCGCTTTTGATAAACGGCAGCCGTCAACAATGCTCGCATGGTTCAGTTGATCGCTTAAAATGATATCGCCTTTTTGAGGCAGTGAGGCAAGCACGCCGATATTCGCCAAGTAACCGCTTGAAAACAATAAAGCCGCTTCCGTCTGTTTAAAGTCCGCGATTGTTTGTTCAAGTTTTTCGTGCCACACAGTATTTCCTGTCGTTAACCGTGAGCCGCCGCTTCCCGCTCCGAACCGGCTCAGCGCCGTTTGCGCGGCTGTGATCAGCCGCTCATCTTTTGACAGGCCTAAATAGTCATTGGACGCCCAGGTCTGCCGCTTTTGCCCCTTGGTTTTGAGAGCGATTTCCTGTGTTCGCAGCGTCCGATACAGCCCGTCTCTTTTCACCGCATCGAGCCTTCCGAGGAGCCATCCGTCAAAATCCACGGCCGGTCACCTCGGCTATCGCTTCTTTCATAATGGAGATCATGGCTTGTAACTGATCGGTTGTGCTGGCTAGCGGCGGCAGAAAGGCGATGACGTCTCCGAGCGGCCGTGTCAGCATACCAAGCTCTCTCATTTTCAAGGACACCTTGTATCCCATCCGCTTTTCAGGCGGATAAGGCTGTTTTGTCCCCTTATCCCGCACAAGCTCTATGCCGCACATGAAACCGAGCTGGCGGACATCGCCGACATGAGGAAGCTGCTTCAGATCATGAAGAAATTCCGCTGCCGTTTTTGATTTTTCGGCGACTTGTTCAACAATGCGCTCTGATTCGAATAAACGCAGATTTTCAATTGCCGCGGCACAGCCAAGCTGATTTCCTGTATAGGAATGGCCGTGGAAAAATGTTTTCATTTTGTCGTAGTCATCGTAGAAGGCTTCATAAATGGCTTCTGTGGCAAACGTCACAGCGATCGGCAAATAGCCTCCCGTAATGCCTTTCCCTGCCGCCATCAAGTCCGGCTGGACATTTTCATGCTCACAGGCAAACATTTTTCCGGTGCGGCCGAACCCCGTCGCCACTTCGTCAACGATCATTAACACATCATATGCCGTACACAGCTCTCGTACGCCTGCCAGAAAGCCTTCAGGCATGACGATCATGCCGGATGCGCCTTGCACCATCGATTCAATCGTAAGTGCGGCAATCTCTTCGTGATGCTTTGCAAGCAGCTGTTCGAGCGCGTGAAGGCATTCATCCCGGCACTGTACGGGGTCGCCGCTTTCAGATCTGTATACATACGGAATCGGGGCTTTGTAGCTTTCAAACATCAGCGGGCCGTACACATGGTGGAAGAGTTCAATGGAGCCGACGCTGACGGCTCCGATCGTATCGCCGTGATAGCCGTTCTGCATAGAAATAAACGTCTGTTTCTCGGGTCTCCCTATGTTTTTCCAGTATTGAAAGGCCATTTTCAGAGCGATTTCCATTGCTTCCGCTCCGCTGTCGGAGTAAAAAACGCGTGTCAGCTTTTCCGGTGTGATGCCTGTCAGCATCTCGGCAAGTTCTGTTGCGGGAACGTTCGTCATACCCAGCAAGGTCGAATGAGCGATTTTTTCAAGCTGTTTTTGAATCGCTTCATCCATTTCTTTTTTGCGGTGGCCGTGTACATTGAGCCATACTGAAGAAAAGCCGTCATAATATTCTTTGCCGCTGATGTCTTTCAGCATGATCCCGTTTCCGCTTTCAATGATTAACGGATCTTCATCGTAATCTTTCATTTGTGTGAAAGGCAGCCAAAGATGCTGTTTGCTTTTTTCAATCATTGATTGTTTCATATGTTCCCCTCCCGCTGAATGAATACAGGCTGCTTCTCTAAAAAATGGATACAGCTCTCCGTATCTATGGAGCCATCTGTAAAGAAAATCCGGCATCCGCTTTCATCTCCGGCATTCTTCATCTTGGCAATCCGCTGATATCCCAGCTTCTTTGCGGCAACGTAGCCTGTTATGTAATCAGGGTCATCCGACCAGCACAATTCAGCAATAATCCCCGGATGTGCGCAAACTTTTGCCGCGATGGCATGTGCTTCTTTTATTCGTGAATGTTCCGGCATGTTGTGCGTAAAAGCCCATTTTTGAAAATCATGTGACGGCCAATCCACTCGGGATACCCGCACACCTCTATTTCCTCTGCCGTCAATGCGTTTTCCTGCCCGGATATCAAACAGGACCGCTCCTCTTGCTTCTGCATATTCCGCAATGTTTTCGTACGCTTTCTCTATCATGTGCGGGGGAATCCCCGCCTTTTGCAGAAGCTTGCGGGCGATTGCTTGTCCTTTTTCCGGCGTGTCTGTTTGATGGAAAGCAACCGGCAAAGGGCGGATCGTTTCGATCGGTTCATTAATGCTTTCAAGCTGAATCTGCATAAAATCAGGTATCCCTCTTGAGTGCGAGAAGCCTTTATGTAATAAGCCATCTACCGCTTCCTGTAAACCGCTGTAAGTGATGAGCCGTTCTCCGCCGGAAATGTGTTTTCCGCCCTGCTCATGGGGGGCGTTTCGGGAAGCTCTCATTCTGACGCTGTAATAGGTTTCTTCCCGCATATATTCCCCTCCTTTCTCATACTTTGAAAATTAATGTTAACCAAAATGAATTTAAGGTTAACTCTTATACAGAATATTAGTGCCCTCCGCGGAATATGTCAACCTAAACTATCAAAATGTTAACTTAATGAGTTTTGCAAAGCCTCATTACGTTTTCATGTTTTGTTCATATTTTAGTAATTGTTTATTCAACACTGTCCGCTAAAGTAATCCATATCAACAAATATGACAGCCATCTGATTTTTTTATGAAGGGAGGTCAGCACCGGATGCCGTTATGCTGAAAGAAAAAGTAAAGACAGCAGGCCGTTTTTGCACTGTAGGCGTCGGCAATACGCTGATCGATTTTTGTGTCTTCTTTCTTCTCGCCGCTTGTCATGTCCCCTATCTTCCGGCGCAGATCTGCTCCTATTCGGCAGGGATCATCAACAGCTATGTATGGAACCGGAAGTGGACGTTTCGTGTAAAACGCAAGGCTGACGGGAAAGAGATCATGCGATTTCTCATGATTAATCTTGCCGCGTCGGGAATCACCTTTTTGCTGCTTTACGCGTTTCAAAAAGGCGGCTGTTCGCTATTGGTGAGTAAGTTCGCCGCCACTATCGGCGGGATGATGATGAATTTTATCGGAAACCGAATCTGGGTATTTGGAGATTCGCTGAAAAACTACAGGATCAGGAGTGAAGATGAATGAGAAAAAAAGTGAGAAAAGCGGTCATTCCCGCAGCCGGTTTAGGAACGAGATTTCTGCCGGCGACTAAGGCGCAGCCGAAAGAAATGCTGCCGATTGTCGACAAACCGGCCATCCAATATATTGTCGAAGAGGCCGCAGCGTCAGGAATTGAAGATATATTGATTATTACAGGAAGAAACAAACGCTCGATTGAAGATCATTTTGGCCGGTCGGCGGAATTGGAATTCGATCTGCAGGAAAAAGGCAAAACGGAGACGCTGAAGGAAATGCAGCGGATTGCCGATTTGGCCAATATTCATTACATCCGTCAGAAAGAACCGCTCGGACTAGGACATGCGGTGCTGTGTGCGGAGCATTTTATCGGAGATGAGCCTTTTGCCGTTCTATTAGGTGATGATATTATGGTATCTGACACTCCCGCTCTTTCACAGCTCATCGACGTCTATAACCAACACGGCACAGAAACGATCGGCGTACAGCCCGTCGATCCTGCTGATGTCAGCAAATATGGTATTATACAGACGGGGCGGCAGAGCGGTCATGTGTACGAGGTTGAGGATCTGATTGAGAAGCCGGCTGTTGAAAAGGCGCCCTCTCATATTGCCGTGATGGGCCGCTACATATTAACCCCTGCTATTTTTAAAACGCTGAAGACGATCGGAAGAGGCGCGGGCAACGAAATCCAATTGACAGACGCGCTGCGCGAAGTGTGCCGCACCCGAAGCATTTACGCGCGGGAGCTTGAAGGAAGCCGGTTTGATATAGGAGATAAGTTCGGCTGTTTTAAGGCCGGCACGGAGATCGGGCTTCTGCGGGAAGAAATGAGACCGAAACTTTTAGCTTATTTAGAAGAGGTGTTAAAAAGAGAATCTGAAGAAATCGTGCGTTAAAAAATAATTTGTAACCATTTTGCTTGTCAATCAGTCATATAATTGGGTAAAAAGATAAAGAGGTTGTGAACAGTGTGGGCAATTTTATTAGTGAAATATTATCCTGGCTGACAAGTATGGGCTATTTAGGGATTGCGCTCGGATTAATGATCGAAATCATTCCGAGTGAAATCGTTCTGGCTTACGGAGGCTATATGGTGTCAGAAGGCACGCTCAGCTTTATCGGCGCCATTGTCGCCGGTGTGATCGGGGGAACGATCGCGCAGTGCTTTATTTACTGGATCGCCCGTTATGGGGGACGGCCGTTTTTGGACAAGTACGGCAAGTACTTACTTCTGAAAAAGCATCATGTTGATGTTGCGGAAAACTGGTTTCGCCGTTACGGCGCCGGCGTTGTGTTCTCGGCGCGGTTTATCCCGGTCGTCAGACATGCAATTTCCATCCCGGCCGGCCTTGCGAAAATGCCTCTTTCCAAGTTTGTCATATTGACGACGCTTGCCATTATTCCGTGGTCTGTCATTTTCGTTTATCTCGGGTATCAGCTCGGGGGACAGTGGAAAGACGTAGACAGCTATGCCGGAATGTATACAACTCCGATCATTATATTGGCTCTCGTATTTATTGTTGTTTATTTTGTTGTGAAGAAAATGAGATCAAGACTGTGAAAAAAGACTGCATAAGAGCGGCTGCGAGCCGGATCTATGCAGTCTTTTTTTATTTATACCGGGTATACGGGGTGTTTCCGGTGTGTGAATGTCAGTTGTTTGGACATGTAAGCAGTGAGGCGTTTATTGAGTTCTTCCCGCAAGGAATCAGCAGGAACAATGCCGTCAATCACCATTTCAGAAGCAAGCCGGTAAAGGTTAATGTCTTCCTTATATTCATCACGCTTTTCTTGAATAAAAGCCGGCCTTTCTTCAGGGGCTAGCTCGCTGATTTTGTTTGCGTAGACCGCATTCACCGCTGCTTCAGGACCCATTACGGCAATTTGCGCAGTCGGAAGCGCTAAACAGCAGTCCGGTTCAAAAGCAGGCCCCGCCATCGCGTATAATCCGGCACCGTAGGCTTTTCTGACGATAACGGAAAGCTTCGGAACAGTCGCTTCCGCCATTGCGGAGATCATTTTTGCGCCATGCCTGATGATGCCCGCCTGCTCAACCTTCGTTCCGATCATGAATCCGGGAATGTCTGCTAAAAACAGAAGCGGAATATGGAATGCGTCGCACAAAGCGATAAATTTTGCGGCTTTATCCGCCGAATCGAGAAATAAAACCCCGCCTTTTACACGCGGCTGATTGGCGATAATGCCGACCGGCTGTCCGTGAATCCGCGCAAGCCCCGTTATTAATTCCTGCGCAAATAACGGTTTAATCTCAAAAAATGAGTCTTCATCAATGACACGTTCAATTAAATCCATCATGTTGAACGGTGCGTTTTGATGTGCCGGGATGACATCTGAGAGCGGTTTTTCAAAAGCTTTCGGGTTCTTAGATTTGTTGACGGGCGCTTTTTCAGTATAATTTGCCGGAAAGTAGCTGAGATATGTCTGCGCCATCATGATTGCTTCCTGTTCCGTCCGGGCGAGGAGATCACCGCAGCCTGATACGGAACAATGCATACGGGCGCCGCCCATTTCTTCAAGCGATACTTTCTCGCCGATCACCATTTCTGCCATACGCGGGGAACCTAAGTACATGGATGCATTGCCCTCAACCATAATGACAATGTCGCAAAAGGCCGGAATGTAAGCGCCGCCCGCAGCGGAAGGGCCGAACAATAAACAGATTTGCGGAATGCGGCCCGACAGCTTTACTTGATTATAAAAGATGCGGCCGGCTCCCCTTCTGCCCGGGAACATGTCGACCTGATCCGTAATTCTCGCACCTGCGGAATCGACTAAGTACAAGAGCGGACACTGAAGCTTTTCCGCCGTCT
The DNA here is from genome assembly GCF_001999205.1 of Bacillus sp. 275. Taxonomy (NCBI): domain Bacteria; kingdom Bacillati; phylum Bacillota; class Bacilli; order Caryophanales; family Bacillaceae; genus Bacillus; species Bacillus sp. 275. Next base: position 27,920 of record NZ_CP019626.1, on the reverse strand, counting down.
CCTGAATGCGGATGATTTTTTCCACCGTTTTCGCGCCCCACGAGCCCGCCTTTACGGTTGAGTCGTTTGCCATCACACAAACGGTTCTGCCGCCGATGGTGCCGATCCCGGTAACGACCCCGTCTGCCGGAAGTCCGTCTGACATGCACTCGGCGAAAAAAGCGTCTTCAACGGATATGCCGTCATCGAATAAAAGCTTCAGCCTGTCTCTTACAAAAAGTTTTCCCTTCTTTTCGTTGCTTGCGTGATATTTCGCGGCTCCTCCCTTTTCAATCGTTTTGCTGCGTGTCTGCCGTTCTTTTTCGTAATCCATCCGAGTCCCTCCATGTTTTATTTTCCTTTGTATTCAGGGGGTCTTTTTTCTTTAAAAGCGCGCAGGCCCTCTTCTCTGTCAAGTGTGGGGATGACTTGTTCATATGCTTTTCGTTCGATTTCGAGCCCTGTATTGAGATCTGTCTCCAGACCCTTGTTTATCGCGGCTTTTGCTTGTCTGACGGCGATCGGCCCATTAGCGGCGATGCGGCCGGCCAGTGCTTTTGCTTTTTCCATTAGTTCATCGGCTTTACAAACATGCTCGATCAGCTTCATGTCTTTTCCCTCTTCGGCAGAAAGCCTTCGGCCGGTATAGATCAATTCTTTTGCCGCGCCGGGGCCGATAAGCCGGGGCAGTCTCTGCGTTCCGCCCGCTCCGGGAATGATCGCAAGCCCTGTTTCAGGAAGGCCGAGGCCCGCCTGGCTGACGGCTGTTCTGATATCGCAGGCGAGAGCGAGTTCAAGGCCTCCTCCGACAGCGGTTCCGTTCAGCGCTGCAATGACCGGCTGCGGGAGAGCTTCAATGGATGCGGCCGTTTCACCGATACGCCTGACGCTTTGCTTAACTTGTTCATGATTCATCCCCGCTCTTTCTTTTAAATCAGCACCGGCGCAAAATGTGTTCCCGGTGCCGGTGAGAATGACACAACGAATGGATGGCGAGTTTTTGATGTCTTCAATCACACGCTGTAAATGATCAATCATGTCTGAAGACAGCGAGTTGGCCGCATGCGGGCGGTTCAGCGTGATCAGACCGATCGTTTCTTGACAGACGGAATACAAGACGCAATCTCCCATGGCTTCTCCTTTCTCATTTCGTTCTGAATGCCTGCAGGTTTCTGCTTGGCAGGTCTTTGCCTATTTTATCCGCGATCCAGCCTGCGGCATAAAGAAGTTTATTCATGTCCGTCCCGGTATCAATCCCCATTTGTTCGAGCATATAAATGACGTCTTCTGTGGCAGCGTTTCCTGCTGATCCAGGGGCGTACGGGCAGCCGCCAAGCCCGCCTGAGGAAGTATCAAAGGATGTGATGCCCATATCAAGAGCGGGGATGATATTCGCTAGAGCCGTTCCTCTTGTATCATGGAAATGGAGTGCGATTTTTGAGGCGGGAATTCTCGGCAAAAGGGCTTCAAGCACGGCTATAACCTGCAAGGGGTTTGCCGCGCCGATCGTGTCGCCGAGCGATATTTCATCAACACCCATTTCGAGCAGGGTGTCTGACAGGCGGATGACTTGTTCGATCGGCACGTTCTGTTCGTACGGACAGCCGAACACAGTGGACAGATAAGCTCTCGTCGCCATTTTTTCAGCTTTTGCTTCAGTAATAACCCGCCTGAGCTCTTGAACGGTCCGGTCAATCGGTTTGTTTACGTTTTTTTGGTTATGGGTTTCGCTTGCAGATAAAAATACACATGCCTGATCGATTCCGCCCTCTGCCGCATGCTCCAGTCCGATGAGGTTCGGAACGAGAGCCGCGTAGACCGTATGTTCAGATCTGACAATGCCTTTTGCGACGTCCAGGCTGTCACGAAGAGCCGGAATCCATCTCGGATGCACGAATGATGTCACTTCGATATAGGGAAGGCCTGTTTTTGACAGCATATTGATCCACTCAATCTTATCTTCTGTATCCACCCACGCCGATTCATTCTGCAAGCCGTCACGCGGTCCTACTTCATTGATGCGGACATGTTTCGGACAGTTCATGCTGCACCTCCCGTTTTATTGAAGTTCAATCAGGACCTCTCCTTCATCAGTGAAATCACCTTCTGATTTTTTCACTTCTTTCACCGTACCCGCTGCATCAGCGATAATCGGAATTTCCATTTTCATAGATTCCAAGATGGCCACTTCCTGTCCTTCTTCAATGACATCACCGGGCTTCACATGAATTTTCCACAGGTTTCCCGCCATTTGAATTTTTATGACGCTCATTTGGACGCCCCCTCGTTCATTGTTTGTAAAAAACCGGTTGTTGCCTCGCCCTTTTCAAACACTTCTGAATGAGCAATTTTTGTCAGCAGCGGAATGTTGGTTTTAATCCCTTCTACATGATATTCGCCAAGGGCGGTTTTCAGTTGTTCAATGGCTTGTTTTCTCGTATTCGCCGTGACGACCATTTTGGCAATCATCGGATCGTAAAACGGAGAAATGACGCTTCCCTTTTCGACGGCGCATTCGTGTCGCACTGACGGGTGTCTTAAAACGGAAAAAGACGAGATGGTACCGGGTGACGGGTAAAAGGTGACCGGATCTTCCGCATAGATCCGCACTTCAATCGCATGACCGCGGTGGTTGATATCTTTCTGCGAGAAAGGCAGCGCCTGCCCGGCGGCAATTTTCAGCTGTTCTTCCACAAGATCCAGTCCTGTAATTTCTTCTGTCACCGGATGCTCCACCTGCAGTCTTGTGTTCATCTCTAAAAAATAGATTTGTTTCTTTTGGTCGACGAGAAATTCTATTGTGCCTGCATTTTGGTAGCCGATCGATTTAGCGGCTTTAACGGCGGTTTCACCGAGTCTTTGTCTTAATTCATCGTCAACAAACGGCGACGGCGCTTCTTCTATCACTTTTTGGTGGCGCCTTTGGACTGAACAGTCACGTTCAAACAGATGAACGGTGTTGCCGAAAGAATCTGCGAGTATCTGAATTTCAATATGACGGGCATTTTCAATGACCTTTTCCATATACATTGCGCCGTCTCCAAAAAAGGAGGCGGCCCGCTTTTGATTGCCTTCAAACGCTTTGGCCAGCTCTTCTTCTGACTGTACGATCTGCATGCCGATTCCGCCTCCTCCTGCGGACGCTTTCAGCATGACCGGAAAACCGATGGCACGGGCTTCGGCTAAGGCGGAGTGAACATCGGGCAATGGCTCTGAAACACCGGGAACGATCGGGACCTTTGCTTTTTGCATCGTTTTTCGGGCTTCAATCTTGCTGCCCATCTTGGCGATGATATCACCGGGCGGACCGATAAATGTGATTTGTTCCTTCCGGCAGCGTTCGGCGAACAGGCTGTTTTCTGACAGCAGCCCGTAGCCCGGATGAATGGCGTCCGCTCCGGCGGATTTGGCGGCTTCTATGATTCTGTCGATATGTAAATAGCTTTCATTTACTCTCGATTTACCGATCGGATAGGCCTCATCAGCCGCTTTTACATGCAGCGCGTCCCGGTCGGCTTCTGAATACACAGCTGCCGAGGGGATGCCGAGACGTTTGCAGGTGCGGATAATTCGTAAGGCGATTTCTCCTCTGTTGGCAATCAGGACTTTTTTAAACAAATGTGAAGCACTCCTTTTTCATTAAGTTAACTTGAGCTCTTCAATCGTTTTTTCCCGCAGCTTGAATTTCTGAATTTTTCCTGAGGCTGTCATTGGATATTCATCTGTAAACAAAACGTACCTGGGGACTTTATAGCGGGCGATATGTTCTTTGCAAAAGGTTCTGATGTCTTCTGCGGAAGCGGTTTGTCCGTCTTTGAGCCTGATCCACGCCGCGGCCTCTTCTCCGTATTTCGGATCAGGAACGCCGACGACCTGAACGTCTGCTACCGCGGGATGCCGATATAACATTTCCTCAATCTCGCGCGGATAGATATTTTCGCCGCCCCTGATCAGCATGTCTTTCAGACGGCCCGTGATTTTGCAGTATCCGTCCTCGTCCATGACCGCCAAATCACCGGTATGCAGCCAGCCGTCTTTGTCTATCGCTTCTTCGGTCGCTTCTTGATTTTTATAATAGCCTTTCATGACATGATATCCGCGGGTGCAGAGCTCTCCTTGTTCGCCCCTGGCGGCTTCTTGGGATGTTCCGGGCCGAACGATTCTGACTTCGATATGGGGAAGCGCGCGCCCCGCTGTTTCCACTCTTCTTTCAAATGAATCATCCGTTCTTGTCTGCGTAATAACAGGTGATGCTTCGGTCTGTCCGTAGGCAATTGTAATGCCGGTCATCCCCATTTTGCCGATCACTTCTCTCATGACTTCCGCCGGGCATGGCGAGCCTGCCATAATCCCGGTTCGGACGTGGGAAAGGTCATATTCAGAAAAACGGCTGTCATTTAGGAGGGCGATAAACATCGTCGGTACACCGTGCAGAGCGGTGCAGGCTTCTTGCTCCACCGTTTTCAGAACGGCCGGCGGAGAAAACTGTTCGATCGGAATCATCGCCGCACCCGCGGAAACACATGCCAGCACGCCGAGCACGCACCCAAAGCAGTGGAAAAACGGCACGGGAATACATAAACGGTCACATGAAGTAAGCTTCATGCATTCTGCGATATTGGCTGCGTTATTTACGATATTAAAATGTGAGAGCATGACGCCTTTCGGAAATCCGGTCGTACCTGATGTATATTGCATATGAATGCAATCATCCTTTTTCAGGCTGTCCATCCTTCCGTCAAGCGCTGCATCCGTTTCAGACTCGGCATTATCCAGCAATGAATCCCAACGGTGCATCCCGGGCGGGCTTTTATCACCGATATATAACACCGTCCGTAAAAATGGATAACGTTTCGAACGCAGCCTGCCGCGCTTACAAGTTTTCAGCTCCGGAATCAGCTTATTCACGATTTCAACATAAGATGTCTGCCGATAGGAATCCATGATTATCAGGGCCGAGACGTCTGAATGTGCCAGCAGGTAATCGAGCTCTGCGATTTGAAAATTGGTATTAATGGTGACCAGAACGGCGCCGATTTTCGCTGTTGCAAATTGCGCCGCGAGCCATTCCGGAATGTTGGATGCCCAAATGGCCACATGATCTCCTTTTTCAACTCCCAGCTTCATCAGCCCTTTTGCGGTTTGCCGGCATAACCGGTCAAACTCGGCATACGTATAACGAAGGCCGCGCTCAGGGTAAACAACCGCTTCACGATCCGGAAAAAGCTTCGCGGTCCGCTCAAGCAGCTTTCCGGCTGTTAAATGGATAAGTTCAGCCATATGACCTGCCCCCCTTCCATCTCTGTCTTAGTAAACGTTTTCATTTCACTTCAAAAGCTGTCTTGCGATGACCATTCTTTGAATTTCTGACGTTCCTTCGCCAATCTCCATCAGCTTTGCGTCACGAAGCATGCGCTCAACACCGCATTCCTTCATATAACCGGAACCGCCATGAATTTGGATGGCCTGAAGACATGTTCTGACGGCCATTTCTGAAGCATAAAGCTTGGCGAATGCAGCTTCTTTCGTAAATGGCAGGTTTTGATCCTTCAGCCATGCCGCTTTAAGCACCATCTGTCTGGCAAGGTCAATTTCCATCGCCATATCGGCCAGCTTAAATTGAATGGCTTGAAATGACGATATCGGACTGCCGAACTGCTTGCGTTCCTTCGCATATGACAGCGACGCCTCCAGTGCGCCTTGAGCGATACCGACAGCCAGTGCCGCAATCGAGATCCGCCCGCCGTCTAATGTATATAAAAATTGTTTAAAACCTTTTTCAGGATCACCGAGCAGGTTATCGGCAGGCACCCTGACATCCTCCAGCACAAGCTCGGCCGTATCCGACCCTCTCACACCCATCTTGTCGTACGGATTTGTGATCGTAAATCCCGGTGTGTCTGTCGGGACGATGAGAGCTGAAATGATAGGTTTTCCGGCGGAGTTCTTTCCCGTAACGGCGGTGACAATGACCGTGCGGGCGTAATTTGCGTTTGTGATCCAGCATTTCTCTCCGTTTATCACATAGTCATCGCCCTTTTTCTCGGCTTTTGTCTGGGTTCCGCCGGCATCGGAACCTGCATTCGGCTCTGTCAGCCCGAATGATCCGAGCGCTTTTCCCGAAGCAAGCGGAATAAGATGTTCTTGCTTTTGCTGTTCAGTACCGAAATAGTATAATGGGCTTGCACCGAGTGACACGGCCGCCGCGTAGCTCAGCCCCGTGCTGCCGCAGGCTTTTCCGATTTCTTCGACCGCTGCTGCATATGAAATGGTGTCACCGCCCGCCCCGCCGTATTCTTCCGGAAACGGAATTCCGAGCAGCCCGAGTTCGCCTATTTTTTTAAATGTGTCTATCGGGAAGACGGCTGATTGATCAACCTCATGGGCTTTCGGGGCAATTTCATTTTTGGCGAAATCTCTGACCATTTCGCGCACCATCTGCTGTTCTTTTGTCAGTTGAAAATTCATTAACCTTCCTCCTTCTGCTGCTTTCTACATTTTATTAATGGGGGTCTTTATTCATTCCATCCAAATAAAGTCTGAACATTCGGACTCATCCGCCACAAAAAAACTGACAGCGCCGCAACTGTCAGTTTTATTAATAATGGCTATTTAATTGTCCGTTTTGCGGAGGGACGGCTCTCATGGTGAAGCCTGTCAACGGAAGTAACGAAATAGGTGCAGGCTTCTTTCGCCCGAATATCAGTATCTGAAAATGTCTGCGTCCGTGACGATGTTTTTCTGACTGTATCCACTAAATAAGGCTGCTTTCCCTTTTCTGCGCGGTAAATGGCGTAATAAGCCGTTTTTTTACCGTTGGATTTCGCATCTTCGATATAGAGTGTATGGCCTGAAGCGTTCTTCTCCGCCCGTTTGACAGCCGGTTTTTTTAAAGCGGAATGTCCGAGCCAAGGCATCTCCGGAATTAATGCGGGCCGGCTGTACATGTCTTTGATCAAACGGTTTTTCACATCGAGCGGATTACGGTTTAAATCCTTTAAACTGAAATGCATGCTGCCTTTAATCCAAGCTGATCCCCTGTTAAGAGCAATCTGTCTTCCGTATTCCCCCGGGTCGGCCCAGGCCGGATCAGCGTTGTTGTTGATTTTATAAGCTGCCTGCCCGATATATAAATGCACCGGCCGATTGTTCACTTCTTTTCCCCACCAATCCGCTAAGACGTCATATGCCGCCGCTTTAAATCCGATGCTCCAGTAAATTTGCGGAGCGATGTAATCAATGTATCCTTTTTGGATCCATTCTCTCGTATCAGCATATAAATCATCGTAGTTCCGCACCCCTGCGGCCGTTTCGGAGCCTGTCGGGTCATCTGCGGCATTTCTCCATACGCCGAACGGGCTGATTCCGAATTTGACATAAGGTTTTTCTCGTTTGATGGTTTGGTTGATTTCTTTTACAAGCCGGTTGACGTTATCCCTGCGCCAGTCATCAACTGATGCAAAGTGAGCTTTTCCGTACCGTTCGTATTCCGCCTGATCGGGGAATTCCTGTCCGGCAATTTTATAAGGATAAAAATAATCATCCATATGAACCGCATCAATGTCATAACGGCTGACCACCTCTTTGATTCCATCCGTTATAAATTGTCTTACTTCCGGAATGCCCGGATTATAGTACAGCTGTTTTCCGTATGCAGCGACCCAGTCCGGATGCGAACGAGCGGGATGATCATCTGAAAGCGCATTCAAATTTGTGTGATTCATCGTGATCCGGTAAGGATTGAACCAAGCGTGAAATTCAAGATTCCGTTTATGTGTCTCTTCAACTAAAAAAGCAAGCGGATCGTAGCCGGGATTTTTGCCTTGTGTTCCTGTCAGATACTCTGACCAAGGCCCGTAATCTGATGGATAAAAAGCATCAGCCGCAGGCTTAATTTGGACGATAACGGCGTTCATCCCCATCTCCTGAACGTCATCCAGCAGCTTGCTGTATTCTCTTTTTTGCTCTTCCGGTGACAGCCCTTTTTTAGAGGGCCAGTCGATATTGGTGACAGACGCGATCCATACGGCTCTCATTTCTCTCTCCGGCTGAGTGCCGCTTGCTTGTGCGGATGCTGAGAATGTAAAGATGCCGGCTGTCAGTACAACGGCCAAAAACCATATCATGCTAAAACGGCAGCTTTTCATGTTTTTCCCCCTCTCTGCTTTACGGTATTCCGAAGCATTCCGGGCGGTGAATCAGAAAGCCTGCTTTGCTCCTCTCAGCCTAAAAGGGAAAGAAAAAAGTCCTAAAGCGAATCAAAACGCTTCAGGACTTTTTATGTTTCATGGCGGCGAGCACGTCAATGACCTTCGTTCCGACGCCGACACACGTTTCAAGAATGGCCTGCGCTCCGGCGATGGACAAAATGAAAATAACCGGATGTGCATAGCGGGGCCAGACCAAGTAGCAGATGCCGATCAATATGGCGCACCAGACGCCCGCACACCAATAACATTGCAGCATATAACCGAATGCGGAGGAAGGGACTTTTTTTTGGACGGCGCGCCCGTTTTGATCGACGGTTTTTTCTTGCTTTATAAAGGGTTTTCTTATGAATTCCGTAATCTTATCAAATACGATCAAATGGGTCAGCCGGTAGCTGGCAAGAATGATCATTACATACGTAAGCCAAGATAGGTTCGTCATGTCAAAGCCTCCAAAAAACTGGTTTGATTCCCCTATCTTGCCCTCTGTCATCCTGAACCATTCTGCCGGATGTTACAGATTCCGCGCCAAGCGTCTTCCGCTGTTTGCAATGATGTCGAGTATGACCTCAGCATTTTGCTGTGCAAAGGCGGGTTCAAACATATCTTTGTGGGCGCCCCCGCCTTGATATTCCTGATAGAGTCCCGTTGTGGCGCCTTCCCATTTCATCGGCTCGGTCTTATCACTGGGCTCTTCCTTTATGCCGGCCTCGATAAAATGGAGGTTTGCCGCGATTTGGCCGTCATTTATCAGTTCCGCCCAGTACGTTTGATAGCGCTCTGTTTTTCGGATGACCGCTTCCCTGACGGCTTCCGGGACATTTTCCGCTGTTGCGTTTGTTGGCTGCGGCGGAAATGTGTCAAGCTTTCTGTACGCGTCTGCGATAATGACGTCGCTGATTTCTAAGCCGCGCTTTTCCATCGCTTTTGCCGCCTCGAATGCCGTATTGCCGCCTGCCGAATATCCGAAGAGAATATAAGGGCCTTCCGGCTGGATTTCCAGCATTTTATCAATGTATTGTTCCATTCTGTTGTCTTCTTCAATAAAGTTAAAACCGTACACAGCAGCCCGTTCGTTTAATGCCGCCGCAAGATCTTTAAAGAAAATCCCGAAACCTGAGATAGGCGGAAAACAGAAAAGATTTCGGCCTTTCGGCTGGTTCAGTCTGCTGATATGCTGCTCTGCAGCTTCTGTCAGTGTGTTTGAATACAGCTTTTCAGCCAATTGTTCAATTGTCGGATATTCAAATATCATTTCAATCGGCACATCCATCTGCTGCCTGGTCTTCAGCTGATGAATCACTTGCAATGCTTTCAAAGAATGGCCGCCCAGCTCAAAGAAGTCATCTTGTATGCCCAGCTCCCTGCAGCCGAGGATCGGCGTCCAAATGTCGATCAGCTCACGCTCTACCCAGTTTCGTGGCGGAACGGCTTTTGATGACGTTTTTTTCCGTTCCGGCGCAGGCAGCCCGCGGCGGTCCACTTTGCCGTTTGCGGTAAGCGGCATACGGTCAAGCTTCATCACATACTGAGGAATCATATAGTCGGGAAGCGACCTGGCCAACAGGGATCGAATGGCTCTTTCTTCAACATGTGCGCCCGTATAATACGCACAAAGGATTGCTTCTTGTCCTTCATCTGACACGATGACTGCCGCTTCCCTGATTCCATCAATTTCAGTCAAGCGCGCTTCGATTTCGGCCGGCTCAATCCGCTTCCCGCGAATCTTGAATTGGCGGTCGATACGGCTGATGTATCCGATGCTTCCATCAGGCAGCCAGTGTGCCAAGTCGCCTGTTTTGTAGATCTTTTCTTCAGGATGAACCGGGTGGCTGACAAATGCTTCACTTGTTAAGTCAGGCCTGTTTAAATAGCCTTTGGCAACCCCGTCACCGCCGACACAAAGCTCACCGGGCACGCCGATCGGCGCAAGTCCGCCATTTTTATCAATGATATACGCAGTTGAATTGCTGATCGGTTTTCCGATCGGGATCGGCTGAGAAAAATCGTGCCTGATTTCGTAAAAGGTAGAAAATGTCGTATTTTCCGTCGGTCCGTATATGTTATAAAGGCTGAGATTCGGACAGCGGTGTCTGACCTTATTGATGAGCGCCGGGGACAAAGCTTCTCCGCCGACATATAAGGTGTGCAACCCAGAAAACATCTCCGGATCTGCCTGGGCGAACTGGTTAAAGAGCGCCGTCGTCAAAAACAGAATCGTAATCCGGTTGGAAGAAAGATAATTGCCGAACCTCTCAGGGGCAAGCATTGTCGAGCGGTCAACCACATGAAGACATGCTCCGTTCAAAAGTGCTCCGAAGATTTCAAACGTCACTGCGTCAAAACCGATGGACCCTGTCAGAATGAGACGGTCCGACATGCCAGCCGACGTGTAATTGCTGTTTGACACGAGCGATATGACGTTTCGGTTGGAAATCATCACGCCCTTCGGTTTTCCTGTTGAACCGGATGTATACATAATATAGGCAAGGTCATCAGGTGCTGTATCGGTATTCAGTTTTCCCGCATCAGGTGTTTGTTTTTCAGCTGCAGCCGGGATAGAGATGATGTGAGAAAAGTCAATGTCAGTCTCAATTCCTTTTTGTACCGTTAACAGCTGTGCTCCGCTCTCAGTGAGCATATCGGCGATCCTGTCGGTTGGCAGTTCTGCATCAAGGGGAAGGTACGTCCCTCCCGCTTTCAATACAGCGAGAACAGCGATGATAAATTCCGGTGAGCGTTCGGCCAGAATCCCGGCAATTCCCTTTGGCGCCAGACCGTTTTCCAGCAGGGTGCGGGCGAATGCAGTTGACCGTTCATCGAGCTCCCGGTACGTCATCGTCAGCCCGCCGGCGTGAAGCGCCTGATGGTTCGGGGTTTTCTTCACCTGTCGGCTGAACAGGCTGATGATGCTTTCATCTCTTTCATAAGTTGTTTTCGTGTCATTAAATTCGCCGATTATTCTTGATTTTTCCTTTTGTCCGAGCATCGGAAGCCGATCAGCGGGAACATCGGGATTGAAGGCGGCGCCGCGCAGAGCTTCTTCCAAGTGTCCTTTTACGCTCTCTATCCATACTTCGTCATAAACGTTCGCATTGTAGCTGAATTTGATGAGCAGCTCATCGCCAGGCGCTATGATGAGGTTAAAATCGTAGCCCGATTGTTCCGAAACGTTGACATTCCCGATCCGGAATGGTGCATCCGATTCCTTTTCCGCGTCTTTCATCTGCTGCTGAATCGGATAATTTTCAAACACGATAATATGGTGGATTAAATCCTGTTTCAGCTCAGTCTGCGATTGGATGTCAGCAAGCGGATGATAGCTGAACGCCTCTGAGTCAAGCATTTCTTTCTGCAAGCGGCCCAGCAGTTCTCTAAAGCTTTCGTCACCCGTTTTAATGCGTACCGGAACGGTATTGATAAACAGCCCGATCATGCTTTCCACGCCGTCAATGACGGAAGGCCGCCCTGATACGACGGCGCCGAATACGGCATCGTCCGTCCGGTTGTAGCGCTGCAGCATCAGACCCCATACAGTCTGCATAAGAACAGCGAGCGTAGCGCCCTCTTCTTTGGCGATGGTTTTCAGCTTGTCCGTCAGGTTTTGATCTAAAGAAAACAGCAGCTCTTCCTTGCGGTAGCCTTTTTCCTGGGGACGGGCCGATATTTTCGGGAGTCCTGAGGGTGTCTCGCAGCCTGCTAAATATCCTTTCCAATATTCAGAAGCCGCGTCTTTGTCCTGATCAGTCAGCCATGTAATATAAGTGCTGTAAGGCTTTGCGGGCGCCAGTGTGACGGGTGAGCCTGATTCAATCGCCCGGTACATATGCATGAATTCCTGAAGGACGATGCCGAGGCACCAGCCGTCCATAAGGATGTGATGGTGACTCCAGACGCATATATATTTTTCGTCAGCCGTTTTAAACAAAGAAACGCGCATCAGCATATCCTTTTGCAAGTCAAAGCCTTTTAAGCGGTCACGTTCCTTAAATCGCTGTAAGTAGGCGCTCTGTTCCGCTTCGTCCAAATGTGTAAGATCTTCGCGGTGCAGCCGGAATTCCCGCTCACGCAGCACAACTTGGCGGGGGCCGTTCAGCTGAGCGACATGAGGTAAAAAAACCGTTCTGAAAATATCGTGACGGCTGATGACAGACTGTACGCTTTGCTCAAACAATTCCGGACGAAGCCGGCCTTTTATGGTGAAGACGGATTGCTCGATATATGCAGCCCCCTCCTTTTGCAGAAAGGAATGAAAAAGCATTCCTTCCTGCATTCGGCTGAGGGGATAAATATTTTGGATATTTTTTGTTTTGTCCATGTGTTCCTCCCGCTCGGTTTAGTGGAAGCTGAGTAAGTCGGCAATATCCTGCAATGCTTCCTCAGTCAGCTCCCGATCATCAAAGTCACTGACGGTCTTCTCCGTATCGGTTTTGCTGAGGCAGTGTTCCGACAGTTTCAGGAGATAATATCGGCAGCTTTCGGACAGCCGTTCGATCGTATCTTGCCGGAAGCGCTCCGTTTCATAGGAAATGCTGACGGTCATCCGGCCTTTTGCCGCAATCGCGCTGATTTCAAGTGACTGCTCCCGTTTCCATGTATCTGTCACATCATCTCCGCCTCCCAAAGGAGAAAACTGAAACGCGTCAGGCTGTTCCGTTTCTGCCGGGTTCCCGCCGGGCGCATCGAATTGTCCGAGATAATTAAAGCTGATCTCCGGTGCTTTCCCGAAAGTCATCCCGGCAAGCTTCGGCGGTGTTAAATATTTGAGGACGCCGTATCCGTTGCCTTTATCCGGAATGCGCCGCAATGTGTCTTTGACGGTTTTCAATGTGCGAATTTCATATTCTTCAAGAGGTTCATAAACTCCGCTCCGGAGAAGCACCGGGTAAATGGAAGTGAACCACCCCACTGTCCTGCTGATGTCCGTACCTGCCTGCTCCGATTGGCGTCCGTGTCCTTCCAGGGCGATTTTCAAAGCGTGCCGCGGCGACCACTTTTGAATGGCAAGCACGGCGGAAGCCAAAAGCACATCTTGCGTATCCGTATTGTAGGCGCTGTGTACATCTTTCAACAGGGCGTCCGTTTCACTTTCTGTCAGAGTGAAGGATACCGTGTTCCGTTTTTTTGCAGGAGTTTGAGATAAATCTGCCTGTTCGTAAGGAAGACTTTCTGTTTCATAGTGTTCAATCTCCCGCCAATACTCCGCCTGCTGAAGAAGCTGTTTACTTTCGGCATAATCGGCCAGCTGCTCCGTATATGTTTTGAATGACATGGTTTTCGAAGGGAGTTTGATTCCCTGTCCAGAGACGGCCTGTTCATAAGCAGAAGCCAAGTCTTCCAATAAAATCCGCCATGATATCCCGTCAACAGCGAGATGATGGACCGTCAGAAACAAGTAATCTTCTGCTTCAGAGCGGAACAGCCCCGCCTGTACAAGCGGCCCGTTCTCTAAATCCATGTTTCTCTGAAGCTCTGCGACGCGGCGTTTTACAAAACGTTCCTTCTCATGCTCATCGCCTTCCATTTCTAATATGGTCAGGCTGTAAAGCTGCTCATCTGCGAGGTCAGCCGGTCTGTTGAAGAGGAGAAGACCTTTCTCTTCGTCTTTTTTGCAGACAATGCGCAAGGCATCATGATGAACGGTAATGGCTTTTAACGTTTTCCTCAGAGCCTCTTCATCTATTGAATTTGCTCTCGTCAGCATGACAGACTGGTTAAAATGATTTGCTTCCTTCATGTCTTGTGTGAAGAACCATTTGTGAATCGGCGACCACTTCACTTCTCCTTCTGCAGGAGCTTGGCTGACCGGCTGCCGCTCTGTACGGACATAAGGCGCCAGCTCCCTAATTGTCGGCCGGCTGAAAATATCTTTTACGGCGATCTGTTTTCCTGCCTGATGTAATCGGGCTGATACTTGCAGGGCTTTGATGGAATCGCCGCCCAGTTCAAAAAATGATTGATCCGCGGCAATGTTTTCAGTTCCGAGCACTTCGCTCCAAATCGCGGACAGCTCTTTTTCCATGTCGCTTTCAGGCTCGGTAAATGCCCGTCCGGTGTGCGCTTTTTTCCGCGGCTCAGGAAGCGCGCGGCGGTCAAGCTTCCCGTTCGGTGTGACAGGCAGGGCTTCAAGTGTTTCAAAGAACGCCGGCACCATATAAGCGGGCATTTCATTTCTGAGTGCTTGCTGCACAGTTTCACTTTCTGTTCCTTCTTCTGTCACGATATAAGCGCATAGTTCCGTTTGGCCTGCTGATGCGGGCAGAGCGGTGACGGCTGCTTCTTTGACACCTTTTATGCCTGTTAAGGCGGATTCAATTTCTTTCAGTTCCACCCGGTAGCCTCTGATTTTGACTTGCTCGTCTATTCGGCCGATATATTGCAGCGTGCCGTCCGGCAGCCATTTTGCCATGTCGCCCGTGCGGTACATGCGCCGGTTCTTCTGGAACGGGTCTTGGACAAAGGCTTGGGCCGTTTGCTTAGGAAGATTGCGGTACCCTCTTGCAAGGCCGGAACCCGAGATGCAAAGTTCTCCCGTTACACCGATCGGCTGCGGATGATCTCCGTTTAAAATATAAACGTGTGAATGCTCAATCGGACGGCCGATCGTAATGTTCTCACTTTGTTCTATATGTCTTGCCGCTGTAGTGGCGACGCTGTTTTCCGTCGGGCCGTACTCATTGGCAAGCTCAGTGTGTGGACAAACTGATAAACTGCGGCTGATAATGTTTTGGTCGACGGCTTCTCCGGCTAATGTGACAATTCTGAGAGACTCTGCATCCCCCGGCTCCAGTACGTCAAGCAGTGTACGGTACAGTACGGGAACAATGATCATGTGAGTGATGCGGTAAGATGCAAGATAGTGTTTAATAGCAAGAATATCTCTTGCTTCGTCTTCGGCTAAAACGGCCGCTTTCGCACCGGAAATCAGCGGTGTGAACATGCTTGTTACAAACCCGTCAAATGAAAATGAAAAGAGCTGAAGAATCGTATCTTTCTCATTCAGATCATAAAATCCGCTTCGCCATTGAAGGGTTTGGCTGACGGATCGATGTTCGACCATGACCCCTTTCGGCCTGCCTGTCGTTCCCGATGTATAAATGATGTAAGCCAAATCTTCCGGTGCTGATAATGACTGGACCGGCGAAGCATCCTGTTCTTGGATATCCTCCAGTGCGAGCACTTCACCGTTAAAACGATCAGGCACTTGTTCTATCGCACCGTGTGCGGTAAGGAGAAGCGCTGTGCCGCTGTCTGAGATGATATATTGCTTGCGTTCCTCCGGATATTCAGGATCTATCGGGACGTAGGCTCCTCCGGCTTTCCACACCCCGAAGACTGCCGCTACTTGTTCCGGCGATCTTGGTATCACAATGCCGACGGCTGCATCAGGTCCGATCTGCCGTTTTTGCAGGGCTCTGGCGATTTTATTCGACCAGTCATCTAATTCTTTGTATGTGATCAATGTTTCCCCGCTGATAAGGGCCGCGGCATCAGGTGTTTTTCGCGCCTGGGTGATGAACAGTTCATGAACTGTTTTTTCAGGCAGCTGTTGATCCGTCATGCCGTTAAAGTCCGAAAGAATCCGATTCCGTTCCGGAGCAGTCAGCATGCTGATCGCTTGTAAAGAAGTTTCCGGTTCACGGACAATGTGTTCAAGCATCGTCATAAAGTGGGAAGCCCAGCGCTGCATCGTTTCTTTCCGGAATAAAGACGCCGCATATTCAAACAGAAAATGAATCTGTCCCCCGCCTTCAGAAGCCTGCAAAGTGACATCAAATTTGGAAACCGGACGGGACACGTCCGCATTCTGAATATGCAAACCGTCCAACAGCAGTTCCTCATGCTCTATATTCTGGACGACAAGCATGGCGTCAAACAGCGGATTGCGGCTTGTGTCCCGCTGCACCCCGAGCCGTTCCACAAGCTCTTCAAACGGGTAGTCCTGATGCTCATACGCTTCAAGCGCCGCCTGGCGGACTTCCGTCAAGTAATCGGTGAACCGTTTGTCTCCTTTCGGCTCCGTTCTGATGGCCAGCGTGTTGACGAACATGCCGAGAATCGGTTCAAGGTCTTTGTGCGGACGCCCGGCAATCGGCGAGCCGACGATGATGTCTTCCTGCCCGCTCAATCTCGCGAGTAACGTATTGTACGCGGCGAGAAGCACCATATACAAAGTGGATCCGTGATCCCGGGCGATGCGGTGAAGGCCGGATGCCGTTTCAGCGTCAAGCGTGCACGATACGCTGCCGCCCGCAAAGCTTCTGACAGCCGGACGGGGCTTGTCAGCCGGAAGCTCAAGCACCGGAAGCTCTCCTTCAAGCCGCGTCAGCCAATAAGCTTCCTGCTTCTGGTACCCTTCTTTCTCCTGAAACGACCGCTGCCAGACGGCATAGTCTTTATATTGAAGGCGCATCGGCGCAAGCGAACGGCCTGCGTACAGCTCGCCGAATTCTTTAATCAAGGTGTTGACGGACACACCGTCAGAAATAATATGATGCATATCCGTTAATAAAAGATGACGTTCGTCTGATTCTTTCACGAGGGCCGCACGGAAGAGCGGCGCTTCCTCCAGACAAAACGGCCGGACGAATGCGTCAGCTGACTCGGCCTCATCCAGCTGAAACGGCACGCTGTCATGGATGCGCTGCACCGGTTCGCCGTCAGGCCCCGTTTCAAAGGACGTTCTGAGCGACTCATGTCGCTCAACAAGCTGCCGGAACGTCTCCTCCAGCCGGCCGCGGTCAAGCGGGCCCGCCAGTTCCAGCACAGCCGGCATATTGTAGCCGACACCGCCGTCTTCAAGCTGCTGGAGCACATACATCCGTTTCTGCGCCGAAGACACCGGGTAGGTGTCCTGTGTTTGCGCAGGCTGAATCGCTTCATACGGGCTTTCTTCCAAGTCCTGAATAACCGAAGCGAGCTCTTCCACCGTCGGCCGGGCGAAGATGTCCTGTAACGGCACCTGAACACCGAACTCTTTGGCGATGCGGGAGACGAGAGCCGTCGCTTTTAACGAATGGCCGCCCCGCTCAAAAAAGTGATCCCGGATGCCGACGGGGCCGTTTTTCAGCACCTCTTCCCAAAGGGCGCAAAGCTTCATTTCCGTGACGTTCCGCGGGGCGGTGTACGCCTGTCTGTCTGCCGCTCCGCCGGGAGCCGGAAGCGCGCGGCGGTCAAGTTTTCCGCTCGGCGTGACCGGCCATTCGCTCATCTCTATAAACTGAGCCGGCATCATGTAGGCCGGAAGGCGTGTCGCAAGCTCCGCCCGCACGTCATCGCTTTCCCGTCCTTCGATATAGGCGTAAAGCGCGGTTTCGCCGTGTTCGGTCCGGGCGGTGACGGCCGCCTCACGAATGCCGCCGATGCGCCGGATCGCCGCTTCGATTTCTCCCGGTTCAATCCGGTAGCCGCGGACTTTCACCTGTCCGTCTGAACGTCCGAGCCATTCGACTAGGCCGTCTTCTGTCCAGCGTGCGATATCGCCCGTCTGATACATGCGTTCTCCCGGGTAAAACGGATCATTGAGAAAGCGCTCCTCCGTCAGCTCAGGCCGGTTCAGATAGCCCCGAGCCACCCCTGTCCCCGCGATGTACAGCTCTCCGATACAGCCCGGCGGCAGAAGCTGTTTCTTTTGATTTAAAATATAAAGCCGCATGTTATGCCCGGAAATGCCGATCGGAACATTATGAAATTCTTTTCCTTGCGGCAAATCAAAGTACGCCGCTTCTACTGTCGCTTCCGTCGGACCGTAGGAATTTGTCAATTCCGTTCCCGCAAGAAGGTCATGAAAACGGGAAACCAGGTGCGGGCCCAGTTGTTCGCCGCCGGCAAAAACCCTTTTTAAGCAGGTTTTTTTGATCGGCTGTTTTCTGGAATTTATATATTCCAAGAAAGCATGAAGCATGGATGGCACAAAATGAGCCGCCGTTATGCGGTTATTCTCCAATGCGTTCAGTATCATTTCAGGGTCTTTCTCGCCGCCTTGCGGAAGGAGGAAAACAGAAGCTCCCGCGATCGGCCACCAAAACAGCTCCCAAATCGAAGCGTCGAAAGAGTATGATGTTTTATGCAAAATGATGTCAGAATCACTTAATCCATAACGCGTTTGCAGTGAGTATAAAAAGTTTACGGCTGACCGATGTTCAACCTGCACGCCTTTTGGGAGTCCCGTAGAACCGGATGTATAGATGATATAAGCCAACGAATCAGGTTTTACCGGAACGTTAGGGTTGGCCGCAGCTTCAGGGTTTCCTGTTTGTCCGCTTTTCAGAGAGATCGTTTCTCCCTCAAAAAGATCTGGTGCGAAAAGTTCTGGTTCTGCCAGTAAGAATTTCACGCCGCTGTCTTTCAGTAAAAAGCGAATCCGCTCTTCCGGGTAATCCGGATCAATCGGCAGATATGCACCGCCTGCTTTTAAGACAGCGTAAATGCCGATCAGCATGTCAGGAGAACGCCGGCCCATAATGGCAGTTTTATCCTCCAGCCTTATCCCGCGCTTGATCAGCTGGTGCGCAAGCTCGTTTGCCCTTTCGTTCAGTTCCTGATACGTAATCGAAATGTCATCAGTTAAAATTGCCGGACGGTCCGGCGTTTTTTCCGCCTGCTGTTCCAGCAGATCATGAAGAGGCTGATGAAGCGGAAACGCTGTTTTCTGCAAGGGGCTGAAATCTTGAAGCAGAGACGCTTCTTCTTTTTCTGTCAAAACAGAAATATCGTCTAATTCCAAGCCCGGATCAGCCGCGGCGTTTTCGGCAAGTGTCGTAAAAAATCCCGCCCATTTTTGAATCGTTTTTCTCTTAAACAAATCGGTGCTGTATTCAAACTGGCAGTACAATTCACCGGCGTTTTCAGAGATGTACAGCGATAAGTCAAATTTAGAAATCGGCAGGCTGACGTCTGCCGGCTGCAGTTCAAGTCCGGCTGCCCTAAGCTTCTGCTGTTCCATATTTTGCAGCGCAAATGTTGTGTCAAACAGCGGATTTCGGGACATGTCACGCGGCACACCGAGCTTATCGACGAGCTCTTCTAACGGGTAATCCTGATGTTCGTAAGCCTCAAGCGCTGTTTGGCGAATTTCCTTTAAATATTCTTTGAATGTCATGCTTCCGTCGGGACGCGTCCTGAAAGCAAGCGTATTGACAAACATGCCCAGAACGGCGTCAAGGTCGGCATGAGGCCTTCCTGCAATCGGAGACCCGACAATCATATCTTCCTGTCCGCTTAAACGGGCTAACAGAACTGTGTACACACCAAGCAGCGTCATATACAGTGTGCATTTGTTTTCTTTCGCCAGCTTTTTCAACTGAGCTGTATGTTTTTCATTGATGACAAATGACACCCTGTCTCCGGAAAAGCTCCGCACCGGGGGACGCGGCTTATCAGCCGGCAATTCAAGCACGGGAATCTCATCGGCAAGCCGGTTCAGCCAGTACTCCTCTTGTTTCCGATATGCGGCGCCCGCCATAAATGATTGCTGCCAGACGGCATAATCTTTGTATTGAATCCGTAACGGCGGCAGACTTCTCTCAGCATACAGCTCACTGAATTCACGTATCAAAAGATTGACGGATACGCCGTCTGAAATAATATGATGCATATCAGCTAAAAGCAGATGCCGGTCTTTTTCTATTTGGACAAATCCCGCCCGGAAAAGGGGCGCTTTGCCGAGATCGAACGGCCGGATAAACGCTTCGGCTGATTGTTCTTTTGTAAATGCAAACGGCACGTCGTCATGAATCCTCTGCACGGGCAGGCCGTTTTGTTCTTCAAAGGATGTTCTGAGCGGTTCATGCCGCCGGATCAGTTCCTTGAACACGGCTTCCATCCTGTCTCGGTCAAACGGCCCCTTCACCTCTAAAACGGCTGGAATGTTATAGCTGACACCGCCATTTTCAAGCTGGTGAAGGACGTACATCCGTTTTTGGGCGGATGAGACAGGATATGTTTCTTTCGTTTCTGTCTTTTCTATGGATGCGAACGGGTTCTCTTCTGCTTCACTGATGATTTTGGCGAGTTCTTCTACAGTCGGATGGCTGAAGACATCGCTCAGCGGGATTTGCACACTGCACTCTTTAGCTATTTTTGCAACGAGTGCCGTCGCCTTTAATGAATGGCCGCCAAGCTCGAAAAAGTGATCGTGAACGCCGATCGGGCCGCTTTGAAGCACTTCTTCCCATATGCGGGTAAGCCTCAGCTCCGTCACATTCCGGGGAGCTGTATATTGACGGCCCGCTGCGTATGCCGAAGCTTCCGGAAGGGCCCGCTGATCGACTTTTCCGTTCGCAGTGAGCGGAATCGAGTCAACAAAAGCCCATTTGACCGGAATCATATAATCAGGCAGCTCTTTCGCCAAATCACTTCGCAGCTGAGAAGGATCAGTCGCTTGTGAGACGCTGCAGTAGGCGCATAATTCATTTTCGCCCGACTCATTCGTTTGAATCAGAACGGCAGCTTCTTTCACGGCATGATGATTTGCCAGGACGGTTTCAATTTCCTTCGGTTCAATCCGGTACCCTCTGATCTTCACTTGATCATCTGTCCGGCCGATGTATTCAATTTGGCCGTCCGCACGCAGTCTTGCCAAATCTCCGGTCCGGTACATGACGGCGTCCGTTCTGAACGGATCCGGCAAAAATTTCTCTTCGGTCAGCGCCGGATTGTTCACATAGCCTCTTCCTGTATTCGCGCCGGAAATATACAATTCTCCCGCAATTCCGAGAGGCTGAAGCTGCCTATTTTTGCTGAGAATATACATCTTGTTATGATGGATCGGTTTCCCGATCGGCGGATGTTCAGGTATGTCATCTCCCGCAGAAATCGTATACGTTGAAACCACATGAGTTTCTGACGGGCCGTAATGATTATGCAGATGCATACCGTGTAAACGGAGCGTCTGCCTGAACAAACGCGAAACGGTCAGCTGCTCCCCGGCCGTAATGACATGCTTCACACAGCGGGGAAAAGACTGTGCATAACCTTCTTCATTGAAAAGCATTTTGACAAACGCAGTCGGGAAAAACACAACTTCCGTGTTGTGCTGATCAATAAACGAAAACAGCTGAGAAACGTCTCGTTTGATTGATTCGGGCACGATACAAAGGGTGCCGCCGCTCAAGAGTACTGAAAATAACTCCTGATAGCAGACGTCAAACGCCACAGATGCGTACTGCAGCACATTTGTGCAAAAATCAATGTCTGTGTTCGTCAATTGGTGAGAAAGCAGGTTGGCCATATTTTTATGTTCGAGCAGCACACCCTTCGGTTTCCCTGTCGTTCCCGATGTATAAATCATATAAAGAAGGTCATCGGCCGTATTAATGGATTGCACATTGCTTCCGTCCGCTTCCGTCCCGGCGTCTTCTATGTATGTAACCTGCAGCGTTTGTTCCGCGGGCACTGACTGATGCCGCTCTGTTACAACATGGACGCAGCCGCTGTTTTCAATGACATATCGAATACGCTCCTTTGGACTGCCCGGATCTATCGGGACAAAGGCGCCGCCCGCTTTTAAAATACCGAGAACGGCCGCCGCTAAAGAAGGGGAACGGCCGAGCATGACGCCTACCGGTTCCTCCCGCTTTAATCCGCGCTTTTGCAGCAGGCGGGCCAGCTTATTAGCCGATTCGTTCAACTCTTTGTACGTTACTGACTCGCCTTCATACCGAATCGCGATTTGATCCGGCGTTTTTGCGGCCTGCCGTTCAAACATCGCATGAACCGTGTCATATTCAGGCTTTTCGGTCTCTTCAGAAATCGGCGCAAGCAGCTGCGCTTTTTCCCCTGGAGTGATGATTGCAAGCTTGTCCGGCGTGATGTCCGGTTTGTCGAGAACTTGGGAGACGATATGTGCCAAATGGCCTTTGATATTTTCAATAAATTGGCGGTCATACACGCTTGAATCGTATCTCATTTTCAAATGAATCTCGTCACCCGGCGCCACCATCAGGTAAAAACTGTAGTTGGTTTCGTCTTCCATGCTGAAATCATGGATGTGAAAAAGGTCTTTCGTGTCCCCCTTGCTGTTCAGCACATCAAGCTCCTGTTCAACCGGATAATTCTCAAAGACAAGAATATGATCAATTAAGCCTTGTTTTACCTGTGAATTCGCCTGTATGTCATAAAGCGGATGATAGCTGTATGCCTGTCCTTTCAAAGCGTCCTTTTGCACGTTTTTGATCAGCTTTTGAAACGGGATGTTTGCCCCGCTGATCCGGACAGGCACGGTATTAATAAACAGGCCGATCATTCGCTCGATGCCTTCGATTTCAGACGGCCTTCCGGAAATGACAGAACCAAAAACCGCATCTTCTGTCTGGTTATACGCCTGAAGCAAAATGCCCCAGAGCGTGTGGAAAATGGTGCTCAGCGTGACCTCTTCTTTTACGGCCAGCTCTTTCAGCTTAGCCGTGTCCTCTTTTGAAAAGGAAAACGTCACTTCCTCTTGTCTGCTTTCGCCGGATTTTTTCTGCTTCGGCAGAACAGTCTGCTGCTCAAAGCCTTCAAGGTACCGCTCCCAGTACGAAGCGGCTTTTTCTTTATCTTGCTCCATCAGCCACTTGATGTAGGTCCCGTACGGCACAGCGGGCTCAAGCGTTAACGGTGTCCGGCGGAGCCGCGAGGCGTATATCTGGAAGAACTCTTTCAGCACGATTCCGAGACACCAGCCATCCATAATGATGTGATGGAAACTCCATATGCACGTATATTCACATTCACCGGTTTGAAGCAGCGTCACCCGCATCAGCATGTCTTTTTGCAGATGAAACCCTTTCTTACGGTCTCTTCGTTTGGCTTCTTCAATATGCTTGATTTGATCAGCCTTGTTTAAATTGGTGAGATTTTCCTCAATGATGCTGACGTTCCGCTCTTTTAATACGACCTGCTGCGGCACTGACACGTTCTGGCTGATAAAGATCGTTCTGAAAATATCATGTCTTTCGAAAAGGGCATGAACGCTCTCTTCAAACACGCGGGTGTCAACCTTCCCCGTTATTGAAAAGGAGGCCTGCTCGGCGTAAGCCTGTGATTCCTTTTGCAGGAGGGAATGAAAAAGCATTCCTTCCTGCATATAAGACAGCGGATAAATATCCTGAATTGCATTCTTTTTTGTCATGTTATAATCTCCCCGTCGCCTTTTTCTACAGTTCCTCGACAAAACTCGCTATGCTGTCCAAATCATCAGATGTTAACGTTTTGCTGCTAAAATCACTAACGGTTTTTTCTGCTTCCTCTTTGCCGGTGCAGTGCGCCATAATATCACGCAAATATTGCTGTAAAGTTTGCAGCAGCTGTTCCATCGTTTCTTTGCGGAAGCGGCTCGGCGGATAGCTCAAACTGAAGTGAAGTTTGTTTTGTGCGGCCATCGCGCTCATTTCCACCGCTTGTTCCCGCTGCCATGTCGGCGTGATGTCGTGCCCGCTTGCAAGACCGGACAGACTGAACGTGTGCTGATCTTCTGTATCATTGAATTGCCCTAAATAGTTAAAGCTGATTTCAGGCGCTTGTCTGAAGCGGATTGTTTTTTGTTCAGGCGGTGTCATGTATTTTAAAATGCCGTAGCCTATTCCTTTATCCGGTATTCTTCCGAGTGTGTCTTTGACCGTTTTTACCGCCGTTCCAAGCTCAGCGCCTGCTGTGTTCAAGTCAATGAGCACCGGATACATGGAGGTAAACCAGCCTACGGTGCGGCTGATGTCGAGCTCCGGCATGATGTGCTCTCTCCCGTGCCCTTCCATCGCGATGCGCAGTCTGCCGCCCCCTGTCCAGTCCCGTAAAGCCAAAGCTGCGGCAGTCAGAAGAATATCTTGCGTATCGGTATGGTAGGCCCGGTTGACCTGCTGAAGCAAAACGGACGTTTCTTCTTCTGTAAGCGTAAAGCTTACCGTTTGCCGAATGCTGTCGGCTCCCGTCTGATGCTGCGGTTTTTCATAAGGAAGTTCGGCGGCTGTTTCTTCTTCAATAAAACGCCAATATTCCTCTTCACGCATCAGCTTGCTGCTTTTTGCGTATTCTGAAAGCCTTTCAGCGTATTGCTTAAACGAATCGGTCTTTGGCGGAAGCTGGACCGGCTGACCTTTTACGGCTTGAGTGTAAGCGGCAGATAAATCCTCCAGCAAAATACGCCATGACACTCCGTCAACCGCCAGGTGATGTACGGTGATGAATAAATAATCTCCGGACCGGGTTTTGAACCAGCCGGCTTTTAATAACGGGCCTTTTTCAATATCCATCCGCTGTTGGAGCGCAGCCACTTCAGTTTCTATTTCTCTTTCCCAAGTATCTGTCCCAGACATATCCCAAATGTCCAAGGTGTACAGTTCGTCTTTTTGAATACCGTGATTGATTTGTCTGAAACTTTCGTTTTCTGCACTGACGGTGATCCGGAGTGCATCATGATGAATGACAAGATACTCCAAGGCTTCTTTGAGCGGCTGTTTATGCAATGCGTCAGAGCTGAACATCATGACGGACTGATTGAAATGATTTCTGTTTTCCATCCGCTGTGATAAAAACCAGTGCTGAACGGGTGTCCAAGGTATGTCTCCTTCCACCGGCCGCTGATCGATGACTCTTTCCGCTTTCCGGATAAGCGGCGCGAGCTCCTTAATGGACGGATGCCGGAATAAGTCGCTTGCCGTCATTTTCCACCCATAGCGTCCGAGCCGTGCGGAAACTTGCAGCGCTTTGATTGAATCGCCGCCCAACTCAAAAAATGAGTCCTCAATCCCGACTTGTTTTGTGCCGAGCACTTCCTGCCAGATCACGGAAAGCTGTTCTTCAAGCTCATTGCGGGGAGCTGTGTACGCGGTTTGAAGCGCGAGCTCCGGTTCGGGCAGATTTTTCCGATCCAATTTACCGTTCGGCGTAAGCGGCAGCTTCTCAAGTTCCATCATATAGGCCGGAACCATGTAATTCGGCAGTTGCTTAGACAGTGAAGAACGCACTTTTTCTGTATCCATGTCCGCCTGCAGACTCATATATGCGATCAGTTCTTTATTGCCGGACTGCCCGGTTCTGACTGACACGGCAGCTTCTTTCACGCCGTCCAGGCTCCTCAGTGCGGCTTCAATCTCTCCCAGCTCGACCCGATAACCGCGGATTTTCACTTGATCATCCATCCGCCCGGCATATTCGATCGTTCCGTCCGGCAGCCAGCGGGCTAAATCTCCGGTGCGGTACATCCGTTCTCCGGGAACAAAAGGATTAGGGACAAATTTTTCTTCCGTCAGCTCAGGGCGGCCGAAATATCCTCTTGCCACACCGTCTCCGCCCGTGCATAATTCGCCGATGACGCCGATCGGCTGCGGTGTTCCCCTGCTGTTTATGATATATGCGGTTGAATTTCCGACAGGGCGGCCGATCGGGATTGAATGATCGTATGATTGTTCAATCAAAAAGCAAGTCGAGAACGTCGTGTTTTCAGTCGGTCCGTATCCATTCCATACTGAGAGATGCGGCAGCGCATTCCGAACCCGGTTTACATGGCTCGGGGACAGTGCTTCCCCGCCGATAATCAATCGGGATAATCCGGAAAACACGTGTTCATTTTGTTCTGATAAATGGTTGAACAGAGACGATGTCAGCCACAGTGTCGTAATGCCGTTTTGCTGTATAAATGTTTCCAGAACATCCGAGTCGAGATAGGTTTCCTGGTCACTTACATATAAAGAAGCGCCGTTTAAGAGCGGACCGAATATTTCAAATGTCGTAACGTCAAATCCTAATGATGAAGTAAACAATAGTCTGTCTTCCGGCGTAAAATCAATATAATTGCTGTTTTTCACAAGGCGGATCACGCTTCGCTGTTCAATCATGACGCCTTTTGGCGCACCTGTTGACCCGGACGTATAAATCATGTAGGCCAATGATTCAGGTCCTCCGAGCGGTTCGGGATTTTCCGAACTCAATCCGGCCTTTGTTTGAATATCCTCTATGAATAAACGTTTTCCTGAAAGCGGCAGACCGTCAAGTTTATCAGATTGGAGAAGAATATCAGCTTTACAGTCTTTAAGCATCCATTCAGCCCGTTCTCGCGGCACATCGTCACCGATAGGCAAGTAGGCGCCTCCCGCTTTTAATATTCCGAGGATTCCGGAAGCAAGCTCTGTTGTGCGGCCGGTTAATAATGCGACAACGCTTTCCGGACCGACGCCATTTGATCGGAGAGCCGCCGCTATTCTGTTAGCCCGTTCGTTCAGCTCACGGTATGTCAAGATTTGTCCATCATATACAACTGCCCGGGCATCGGGGGTTTCTTTTGCCTGACGCTCAAATAAACGGCTGATGGTTTCGTGTCTTGGGTAATCGCTTTTCGTCTGATTAAACTGATAAATGACGCGATTTGTTTCAGCATTATCCAGTACGTGAATGTCACCAAGCGGTATCGCTTGGTTTTCAATTACTTTTGTAAGAATACGGGTAAAATAAGAAAGCCATTTTTCAATTGTCTGTTTTTGATAGATATCTGTATTGAATTCAAAATCAAAGCTGATGGAACCGTCAGACCCTTCTGACGCGTAAAGCGTGGCATCAAACTTTGCGGTTTTATGACTTGTATCCGCAGCTTGAGCCAAATGCAGTTTATTTAACACCAGGGATTCACGCTCCATATTTTGGAGCACAAACATCACATCAAACAGCGGATTTCGGCTTGTGTCCCGCTGCACGCCGAGCCGTTCCACAAGCTCTTCAAACGGGTAGTCCTGATGCTCATACGCTTCAAGCGCGGCCTGGCGGACTTCCGCCAAGTAATCGGTAAACTGTTTGTCTCCTTTCGGCTCCGTTCTGATGGCCAGCGTGTTGACGAACATGCCGAGAATCGGTTCAAGGTCTTTGTGCGGACGCCCGGCAATCGGCGAGCCGACGATGATGTCTTCCTGCCCGCTCAATCTCGCGAGTAACGTATTGTACGCGGCGAGAAGCACCATATACAAAGTGGAGCCGTGATCCCGGGCGATGCGGTGAAGGCCGGATGCCGTTTCAGCGTCAAGCGTGCACGATACGCTGCCGCCCGCAAAGCTTCTGACAGCCGGACGGGGCTTGTCAGCCGGAAGCTCAAGCACCGGAAGCTCTCCTTCAAGCCGCTTCAGCCAATAGGCTTCCTGCTTCTGATACCCTTCTTTCTCCTGAAATGACCGCTGCCAGACGGCATAGTCTTTATATTGAAGGCGCATCGGCGCAAGCGAACGGCCTGCGTACAGCTCGCCGAATTCTTTAATCAAGGTGTTGACGGACACACCGTCAGAAATAATATGATGCATATCCGTTAATAAAAGATGACGTTCGTCCGATTCTTTCACGAGGGCCGCACGGAAGAGCGGCGCTTCCTCCAGACAAAACGGCCGGACGAATGCGTCAGCTGACTCGGCCTCATCCAGCTGAAACGGCACGCTGTCATGGATGCGCTGCACCGGTTCGCCGTCAGGCCCCGTTTCAAAGGACGTTCTAAGCGACTCGTGCCGCTCCACAAGCTCCCGGAACGTCTCCTCCAGCCGGATGCGGTCAAGCGGGCCCGTCAGTTCCAGCACAGCCGGCATATTGTAGCCGACACCGCCGTCTTCAAGCTGCTGGAGCACATACATCCGTTTCTGCGCCGAAGACACCGGATAGGTGTCCTGTTTTTTCGCAGGCTGAATCGCTTCATACGGGCTCTCTTCCAAATCCTGAATGACCGAAGCGAGCTCTTCCACCGTCGGCCGGGCGAAGATGTCCTGTAACGGCACCTGAACACCGAAC